>NZ_JBIWFX010000001.1:0-44774 GCF_044763225.1 Kitasatospora sp. NPDC096147
GGGGGGGCGGCGGGGGGGCGCCGGGGGGGGGGGGGGGCGGGGCGGGCGCCCGGCCGGGCCCGGCTGCGCCGGGCCGGGGGTAGGCGAGCGGCGGGGGCGATTCGCCTGCGGCGAATCCGGCTTTCCCGGGACGGCCTCTGACGGGGCCTCAACTCGGTGGGTGTCGGGCGTCGAATGCGACACGGGCCTGCGGCCCGCCATCGGCCCGTTCCGGCCTGCGGCCGGGAGCGTTAACGATGTGGCGTGAATCGCCGGTAGAGAGGCCGCCCCTGACGGGGCGCCCGACCGGGCGTTGACGATATCGCGCGAATTGCCGGTAGGAGAGCCATCCCTGACGGGATGGCGGAATCTGGGGGCTTTTCGTTAACGATATCCCGTGAATTGCCGGTAGCAGCCCATCCCCCGATATCGGGCCCCGGGCGCAGCCGGGGCGCAGGGGGCCCTGCCGCCCCTGTGACTGCTCTGTCGATCGGCCTGCGGCCTTCGAGGAAGAGAGGCGAGCCCTGGCGGGATCCACAGCGTGCCCTGGACGGCAGTGGGGGAACGGGGCGACGGGAGAGCAGGGCTGCTGCCCCGGGCCGGCAGGGGCGCAGCAGGTGGTGGCTGGGTGCCGGTGCGCGTCGGGCGCAGGCCGGCGCCGGTGCATTGCAGCACCGGCCGAGGCGGCGGGCCACATGAAGAAAGCACTGTTCGATGCCCTGGCGGACTCCCTAGACTCACGCACAGCCCTGCGTCGACCGGCGCCCACACCCCTAAGAAGTCATCTCATTTGGGCGAGTGAGTAGACTTCGGATGTGCTGATCGTGGAGCGGCTGGTGCCGGATGAGTTGTGGGAGCTGTTCCAGTTGGTCGTGCCGGATGCACCGACGCGCCCTCAGGGCGGTGGTCGGCGTCGGCACGGGGATCGTGAGGTGTTGGCGGCGATCATGTTCGTCGCCACCTCCGGGTGCACGTGGGCCCAACTGCCGCCGTGTTTCGGACCGTCGGGGCCAACCGCCCATCGGCGCTTCACCGAGTGGAGCAAGGCCAGGGTATGGGCCAAGCTCCATCGCGTTGTCCTGGACGAGCTCGGGGCGCGGGGAGAGCTGGACTGGTCGAGATGCGCGGTCGACTCGGTGAACATGAGGGCCCTGAAAAGGGGGAACTGACGGGTCCGAATCCTGTCGATCGGGGCAAGTACGGGTCGAAGATCCACCTGCTTACCGAACGTACCGGTTTACCCCTGTCGCTCGCGATCTCCGGCGCCAACGTCCACGACAGCCAGGCCCTGATCCCTCTGACCGACGCGATCCCGCCGATCCGCTCGCGGCGCGGACCCCGACGTCGCAGGCCCGGCAAGCTTCACGGCGACAAGGCCTACGACCACCGCTTCATCTGCGCTTACCTGCGACGACGTCAGATCCCGGCTCGCATCGCCCGCCGAGGCATCGAATCCTCTGCCCGCCTCGGCCGGCACCGCTGGGTGATTGAGCGCACCGTCGCCTGGCTCGGCGGCTTCCGCCGACTCCACCGCCGCTACGAACGCAAGGCCGACCACTTCGCCGCCTTCGCCAGCATCGCCGCAGCCATCATCTGTCACCGCCGACTCTCCAAATGAGATGACTTCAAGCGCCGGTCCGTTGTGGAGGGGACCAGCCGTGTTCGAGCCGGGCCAGGGCGGGGACGAACCAGCAGCACAGCACCACAGCAAGAGCCCACACCTGCCGACCTCGGCAGTGCCGTGACGGGCTTCCGCTCGGCCTCGGCCGGGGCCCAGCGGAAGCCTCCGTCCCGAGCCGGGAAACGGCACCGGGCAGGTGCGGCACGGCCACGGACACAGCGCCGGGAACACAAGAGCAGCGCTCACGCGGTAGCCGTCCAGGCCTCGCCCGAGAGCACCACAGGCACTCCCGGACACGGGCCCGAAGCCATCGGCGAAGCCCACGCCGCCACCCCCTCCACGAACCGCACCCGCAGCCCTCCCACCTCGGCGAACGAAGATGCTAGAGGTGTCGACGACCCCGGAGTGCCGAGATGCAAGAGTTGTTGCGCACCTCGCCCCCACACCGACCGCCCGGACCCGGAACCGCACCGACGGCCAGGGCCCGGGTGCGAGATGCAAGAGCTGTCCCTCACTCCACCCCCGCCGCTCGGGCGCCGAGGTGGCAACCGCACCACCCCGGTCAAGGACAAGAGCCCTCACCACCCGGAGCCCGACCCCGGAAGCGGCACCAGCCCGACCCGGGACAGGATGCTCCCCACCGACGCGGGCCAAGGTCCTCCCGCCGATCCGGGGCGCAGCACGGGGAAGCACCACCCGGTCCAGAGGTCAGGTCCCCTCCAAGGCACGGGGCGCAGCGCGGGGAGCGCCATCCCGTCCTCCAGGCCCTCCCGGTCCCCTCGTGCGGGCGGCCTGCGGCCGCGGGGGGGTGCCGGCCTGGCGGCCGGGCCGGGGGTGGCTGGGGGTGCGGGCCTGGCGGCCCGGCACAGGGGCGGGGTGCGGGGGCCGGGCCTGCCGGCACCGGCCGGTGGTGGCGGGCGGGTGGTGGTGGCCTGCGGCCCCCAGGAGCAGCCGAAGCGAGACCGGGGGCGGGGCGGGGCGGGGGCAGGGCGGGGTGGTGGCCGGAGGCGGGGGCCGGGACGGGACGGGTGGCCTGCAGCCCCCAGGGAGCAGCGGCACACCGGGAGGCGGTGAGACGCGGGCGGGACCGGGAGCGGCAGGAGCGGGGGCGCGCGGGTGCCGGACACGGGCTGGCAGAGGGCTGGCGGTCGCCGCCCGGGGCAGGGTGACAGGAGAACTCAGCGACCGGTACGACGGCGAATCCGGGCGGTGTCGGGAAGGCGCCGGGCAGGGGAAAACGGCATCGCTCCGGAGGTGAAAGCGTCGGTGATCCCCGCGTCGAATCCCGGCAGTCGGGGTGCTTCGGTGACCGTTGCAGGAGACCGTTAATTGGATTCCCCGCCGGGGCTATCGAGCGCGCCGCAATAGATGCTTCCCCGACCGGGATCTTCCTCTATTCCGCTGGCCCTCTTCATGACGTCGATCTCCATCGTGCCACCAGGAATCATGAAGCCGTTGAAGTGCCTCATGTCGTCTGTCGCCAGGCGGCAGACACCGTTCTTCACGCAGATCAGGGTTGCTTCACGGTCCACGCAAATATAGGCAGTGCACACGGTCGAATACGTCTCGTGGTATCCGGAGCTGCCACTGCCGTACATGCCGACATCGCCTCGGACGTATTCCCCCTGACGGATTTCCACGTGCTCGTACGAGAGGATCTCCCACAGGTCCGGTCCCCGCTCGTACTCCACCGGAGGCACCGGAGGGCGGCGCTGCCACCACCGGCGCGGCTCGGGAGCGGGACGGGGCAGCGCCCTGCGCGGGCTCCAGAGGCCAGCCCTGCCGGCGGGGAAGGTCGGCGCGATCCCGGCCTCGAGATAGCGCCCGAGCGCCCAACTCCCCAACGCCTTCATCAGCTCGTGCCTCGCCTCCTCCGCGGTCAGCGGAACCACCGGCTCCGGCTCCGGCCCCCGCGCCTCGGCCTCCCTGCGCTGCGCCCGCACCCTCTCGAACAGGCCGTCGAAGTCCGACACCACCACACCCCTCCCCACACCCCGCACCCCTTGGCCACCCAACTACAGGCCTGACGACACCACTCCCACCCCACCCACAGCCCAAACCACCAACCCCCGCACCAACCTCGGTGCGGCCCCGACCGCGCAACGGCGAGCCGGCCAGCAACCCCGGGCGGCGACCAGGCCGGCGACCGGGGCGAGACGGGATGGCGCAGCGGCAGGCCGGCGACCCAGGGCGGCGAGCAGGCCGGACCGGGAGCAGCCGGGCCGGGAGCAGCAGCGGGGCGGGCCGGGAGCAGCCGGGCACCACCACCTGGTCCTCCAACTCCTCTTCCTCCTGGTCCTCTTGGTCGCGGGCGGCCCCGGGGGCCCCGGGGGGCCGCGTGGGGTGCCGGCCTGGCGGCCGCACGGTGGGTGGCCGGGGGCCGGGGCCTGACGGCCCGGCAGCGGGCCGGTGACCGGCACGGTGGCCGGGGCGGTGACGGTGGCCTGCGGCCCCCGGGGACGGCAGCGGGCGGCGGGCGGTGCCGGAGCGGTGGTGGCAGAGCGGTGACAGGGCGCTGGCGCACCCATTGGCAGGCCCGTGGCAAGGGCGAAGGGCAGGGGCGGCAGGCGGAGGCCTGCTGCCCCCGGGCGGCGAACAGCGACCCCCGGGGCGGTGACGGGGCCGGGCGGGGCCTGACGGCCCGCCAGCGAGCAGCACACCAGAGCGGCCTGACAGACCGGCAGCACGGGTACGCCCAGCCCGACCTGACGGACCGGCAGCCACCCGGCACCGGGCGGCGGCGGAATGTCCTCTGACAGGCGACCTTGACCGGCCTGGAAGCGTCGGTCCCTGGCCAGACCGCGCAGGTTGCCTGCCAGGGGCGCGGGCGCCATCATCGCCGGATGGCTGAGGAGACGACGGTGGAGAAGACCTGGCGGCTGATGCTGGCGGACGACCCCACCGTGCGGCGGGGGATCCGGCGGTGATGGAGGCGGCCTACGCCGAACCGCGCCTGCGGGTCCTGTTCCCGTTCCCGAGCCACGGGTGCCTCACCTTCCACCGCAACTCGCTCTTCCCGTGGAGCACGACCTGCCGTTCATCGCGGGCAGCGGCACGTCGTGCTCGGTGTACGGGCCGCTGTACTCATCGACCCTGGGCAAGGGCCTCACACCGAAGGAGGCGGCCGCGTTGGTGGTCGCCAACCTGCCCGCCGACTGCGGGCCCGCCTACGAGGGCCCCTGGCCCCCGCCGGACAGCCTCACGGCCTGAGCCCCCAGGCCATCTCCCAGAAGCCGGAACCGGTCAAGGTCACTTGGCAATCGGTCAAGATCACCTGTCAAAGGACAAAAGCGCTGCTGTCCCGTCCCGTCGAAGTTTGACGCGTCTCGAATTTTGACCGCGCTGCACGGCTGCCCCGCCCCGCCGGTGGAACACGATGATCAATAGGCTCTCTCACATGAAGCAACCGTCTGAGATGAGCGAGCGCGAGTTCTTCGCCTTCATGGGTCGGCGCCCCGGCCTTGTCGTGGGCAAGCCCTCGTTCGACAAGGTCACCGTCTTCCTCGCCGGCTACGCAACACACGCCGACCGCCACGGCGGCCCAGATCCCCTCGGCGGCTTCCACGAGTGGCTGGTCGCCCGCCGAGGCCGAAACTGCAACCACGGCTGGCCGGGCCAGGTCCTGCACATCGCTCTTCCCCACGGATGGGAGAACATCCAGGACCTGCCGCCCGAGGACGAACTGCGGGCCATCGAGGTCCTGTTCGAGCTCCTTGACGCCTTCCTCGCCGAACGCGAGGCGACAGCGAACGCCCAGGCACCAGCTTGACCACGCCGCCAACGCTGGCGGCGATCAAACTCCGATGAGACAAGCTCTCGCGGTCAAACTTCCTTGAGATTCGTCAAACTTCGATGAGACGGGTCAGCTGCGAGGCCGTGTCCCAGGCCCGTCCCAGGCCAGAGCCGAAAACGCTCCCACCAGGGCAAACAGCCTGGGACCGTCCCAGCAAAACGGACATCGCGGGCCTGCTGAGACACCGGTGGGACACCAGCTGGGACACCCCCGGGCGGCACCGTCCCAACCCCGGGAGGAAGCCGACCTCCGCACCCAGGACGACGACCAGGCGCAGCAGCACCCCCACGGCTGCCTTCCCCCGACCCCGCACAGCCCCGCCGGCAGGCGGGCCCGACCAGGAGCAGCACAGCACCTGGGGCGGCAGGCGGGAGCAGCAGGAACATGAGCTGCGCGGGTCGACCAGGGGTCGGAAGCAGCCGGGTTGGGCCGGGTCGCTCGAGGGCCGGGCGTCAGCTCCCTGCCGGCGTGCCGGTCAGCTCGACGAACAGCGAGCCCAGCCGCTCCGCCTCCGCGCGCACCGCCAGGTCGGCGGGAGCGTCCACGAACGCCAGCAAGGCCTCGTGCAGGGAGGCCAGCAGCGCGAACGCCTCCGTGCCGGTGCGGCCCTTCTGGCGGTACTGCGCCAGCAAGCGCTCCACCGACCCCGCGAACGCGCCCGCCTGAGCGACCTCCTCGGCGAGCTGGCCAACAGGAAACTGACCGGCGGGGAACTGACGGACGGTCATGCGGGGCCTCCAGAAGCGCTGCCCGTGCCACACCAGCCTCCCCCACACCCACCCTCCCCCCGACCCCGCTGCTGCCCAGGCCAGAGCCGGGGGAGCAGCACGGGCCGGAGAGCGGCACGGCGGGAGCGGAACCGGCCCGGGCGGGCGCACCGCGGCGTCGGGCATCGGGGCCTGACGCCCCGGCAGCGGGCAGCGGGTGGAGCCGGGCGGGACGGGGCGAGCCGGGAGCCGGGAGCCTGGTGCGTTCAGGTACCGCTCGACCGGCCGATACGGCGGTAGTCGCGGTAGTGGTAGCCGGTGTCCGGGCCACCGGTGAAGACCACCGCGTCCTCGTCCAGGCCAAGGGCCTCCAGCAGCACCCGCAGCGCCGCCTCGTCGTCCTCGTGGGAGCGGTGCAGCCACACCCAGGTCTCGTCCTGGCCGTAGGTCGTGAGGCTGAGCGCGAAGCTGCGCCGGTCGATCGTGAACACCGCCGCGTCCACTCCGCCGAGCTCCTCCCAGCTGCGCTCCACCGTCAGGCGCAGCCGTGCGGCCAGGGCGTCCAGCGGGGGCTTCAGGCCGGCGATCAACCGGAAGCCGCTCGCGGCGGCCTCCCACAGGCTCGACTGTGCGGCCGGGTTCCCCCGACGTGGTACGGCGGGACGGTGGCCGGCTGCCAGTCGGGATCCGGTCCGGGTACGGCGATCTCCGCCATGTTCTCCCCCACGGTGCGTCTGTGCATGGACACGGCGCAGCGTAACCCGCACCCGAAGACGCGCCGAAGCCCCCGGACGGCCTCGGCGCCCGGGAGCAGCTGGCCGGGCCGCCGAGCAGCGGGCGAGCGGACCGGGGCTGGCTACTCCTGGCGGGGCAAGACGCCCGACGGCAGCACGGCGACCAGGACGACGCCCAGGCGCAGTCCGGCCGGACGGCACGGAGCCCGAGCCCGGCACCACTCGACGGGCCGGGCGGAGGGCGGAGGCCTGCGGCCCCCGAGAAGTCGGCGAGGGCTGACGGCCCGCCAACGAGCAGCGCACCAACCCGGCCTGACAGGGTGCTAGTGCACTTGACCACCGCTCTACTTCCTGCGCGCCCTTGTCACCACGAACGCCACTCCAACGATGACGACCAGCACAATGGCAACAATCCAGAAAGGCGGGGAGCCCTGACCCGCCCCCTTGGCCAAGAACTGCATGTACGACATGTCGACTCCATCCCATCCGTGAAAGCTGATCGCGACTGCACTTCCGGATGCCCCACCCACACGCACCTACCCGCTCGACCTGTTCAGCTTCCAAGGCCAGCGGCCCAAGCCCACCACCATCGGACAGAGACAACCCCTGGCCCGAGGCAGGGCAGGACCGCCCGGGGCCCGGGGCCCGGGCTGAGCAGCAGCGCGGGCCGGGCCAGAGCTGGGGAGCAGCGCGGGCCGGGGCGGGCCAACCGGACCTCCTGGTCCTCCTGCCCCGGACCCGCGCCACACCCTCAACACGGAGCACCCGAAGGGGCCGCGTGGGTGCCGGCCTGGCGGCCGGGCGGTGGGTGGCCGGGGGCCGGGCCTGACGGCCCGACAGCGGGCCGGGAGCGGACCGGGAGCGGCGGGGCGGGCGAGCAGGTGGGGGCGGGCGGTGGCAGCCCTGTGGCGGGGCGAGTGCGGGGCCGGGCGCTGACGGAAGCCTGCGGCCCCCGAGCAGTCGGCGAGGCCTGACGGCCCGCCAGCGAGCAGCGCACCAGCCCCGCCTGACAGACCAGCAGCCAGGCCGGCGGGGTTGACGGCCCCGGGATGCTCGGAGCATGAGGACCGACCCGCACCTGATGGCCGCGGTCCGCTGGAGCGTCAACGTCGGCGCGGTCCTCACCGCGCCCCTGCTGCTCGCCGCCGGCGGATTCGCCTACGACGCCCTGCGCGACCACCTCTACGGCGAGAGCGGCCCCGGAGGACTCGACAAGCGGGCCGGATGGGTCCACCCCGGCTACCTCGTCCTGACCAACCCCCTCGTCCGCGCCCTCACCCGGCCCACCCGCCAAGGCGGCCCCATCCGCACATGGCCCTACCAGAAACACGACCACAGAAACCCGTGACACTCCCGGGCTCCCATTTCCGGTGACCGATTCCAGCAGCCTTTCCGGCAGGCTTTCCAGCAAGCCCTGCGGCGGCCTTTCCAGCGACCGGCCCGGCAGCCCATTCCGACAGACCGTCAATTCGCGAAGACACCCCGAGGAACCCCCGCCGCCCCGACCCGCAACCCGGCCCCCGGCCGGACCGGCCCAACCGGCCTGGCGGCCACCACCAGTCACCAGAGCCCACCCACCCCGCCGGACTTCGGACCGACCGGTCGAGGCCCGGACACCCCGCCGAATTGGTCTACCAGATCGCGATTCAAGCGCTCGAAACACAACGAGGTCACAGGCCGGAACCGGGCCCGTAGCCCGCCCCCAGTTCCGTCACACACCAGGTGTGACGCAACCACCCGGCCAAGCACCCGACCAACCCACCATCAGAACCACGCCGACACCGGCCGGGGCCGACGCCACTGCCACGGCGGCATCGGGCCCGGCCGGGCACCACGGCCCCCAGCACCAAGGGGAGGCGATCCGGTGCCAGCGCCAAGGCGAGCCGGACCAGGGTGCCGAGCACCCGCAGCCCACCTCGCTCCGGCCTCGGGCGGTGGCAGGGCCGGAGTGGATGCACTGGCCGACGGCGACGGCGACGGCGACAGGGGCCGAAGTGGCGCCTTGGGAAGCCGGCGGCGGGCTCGTGGCGGAAGGGCGGCGGGGCCGCCGGCGGAGGTGCACTCGGCGGCGAGAGTACCGAAAGCGCCTGGCGTGGTCGGACCGCCTTGGTGGTCAGCTTGACCCAGGTGTTCCAGCCGACGGACCAGGGGGCTCCACAGCGTCATGCCCGCCGAGGGGTTGTACGTCAAACGCATGGCCATACGCATACCTGTAGGCATACTCAAGCGCATACCCATCCGAGCGCCTGGAGGCGTTCGGATGTGGTGGTGGGTCAGGTGTGGTGGATGCCCGCCTCGTTGAGGTAGCGCAGGCGTCGGATGCAGGCCCGGGCGCCGTGGCAGTCGAAGTAGAGGTTGAGTTCCCCGTCCGGGCCGGAGGCCACCCAGAGGTCGGTGTGGCGGTCCCAGACCGCCCACGGCCGGCGGCCCAGGTCGTCGTTGGGCAGTTGCACCGCGATCCACCGCACCGCGCCCTGCTCCCCTGATCCCACAGGGTCGACCCTACGCGCGTCGCCGGGCGCGCACGCCGACAACTCGCAGATGGCCGCAGAGCCCTGTGTCAGCCCGCCGCAGGCGCCGCGACCGATCCGCTGCCCCACCGACCGCCATCACGGCACGCATGACGACCGTACCGGCGCCCCGATTCTCGATGGCCGCCGCAACCGGCCGACGTCTACCGCTCCGGCGACACGACAGGCTCGGGCAGGTCGAGGACCCGGGCGAGAGCGGCGGTGACGGGAGCCCGGTGGCCGGGCGGCAGGTGCTGGTGGGTCCAGTCGGTGGCCAGCGTGAGGAAGCTGGCCAGGTCGCGTTCGGCGCCGGCGAGCAGACGGCGCAGTTCGGTGACGGGCAGTTCGATCACGGGGCTGCCGCTCTGCTCGGCGTCGACCGTGAGGCGGACGGTGTCGCCGGAGCGCTCCGCAACCGGTGACACGGGGTCGTGGCCGAAGCAGAGCACACCGTCCTTGTCGACGAGTTGGTGCCAGGCGCGCCAGTCCTCCAGGCCGTCGCAACAACCCGGCACGAACGTGATCCCGGTGGAATCGTCGGTGATCCTCAGGCCGCCGGCTGCGAAGGGGGTGTCGAAGGTCAACAGTCCATGGAGGAAGGAGCCCAGCTGGTCGGCAGGCCGCGGCGGGCGGTCGTTGTCAGGATCGTCCTCGGGGTCGATGTCGTTGCAGCTGGCGATGCGCATCAGGGCTGTCCCGACCTCGGCTGGCGAAAGCCCGCCGCTGAGGGGCAGGAAGGCGGCTGGCCCGTCATCAGCGACGGGCCAGAGGTCGAAGCCGTCGGGGGTGCGGGTCTCTAGGACGGGCTGCATCACGATCACCCGGCGAAGTGCGCCGCATCGCCCGCCTGTGACGCCTCCCGATTACGCCGGGCCGCCTCGCATCTGGTGAGCCTGGATCAGCACGGGAGCTGAGCCCTTTCGGCTGTACAACCCTGAGAGCCTGTGTCTGAAGTTGTTGTTCCTGGTCAGAGCCTTCTGGCGAACCGAGGTCAGAGCGTGGCGTTCGCTTCGTCGTCACGGTGACGGCCCGACGAACGGGTCTGCGGCGCCAGGGCGTGCAGGAGGGGCAGTTTCTGGGTTTTAGACCCTGGACCAGGGCAAGTACGTAGGGTCGGTTCTTGATCACTAACCATGGTCTGCGGCCGCTCTAGGCCGCACCCTGCGACTCGCAGGGGAGACCGGACTCAACTGGACCGGGGCGCTGCCGGCCGGGCGGAAGGCGGCGTTGGACGAGATCGACCCCGCCTGGTGCCCCACCTGGTCGGTCGAGTGGCAGCGGTGCTTCGCCCTGGCGTGGCGGCACGTGAAGGCCGGCGGATCGCTCGCGGGTGACCCAGGGGCCGTGGTGGTCCAGGGTGAGGACCTGACCGGGTGGGCGCGGGCGCAGCGGGTCGGGTGGGCCAAGCTCGGCCCGGCGCAGCAGTGGCTGGTCGAGCACGTGCTCGGTCTGGAGCCGCTGGCGGCGGAGGAGCTGCCGCCGGTGAAGGTGTCGCACGCGGAGAAGGAACGACGCAACCTCGCCGCGGCCGCGCAATACCGCGAACGGACCGGGAACCTGAACGTCGGCCGGGGCCACAAGGAACCGCTCGTCCTGGACGACGGCACCACCGTCCAGATCAGCCTCGGCCTGTTCATCGCCAACAGCCGCCTACGACACGCCACCATCCCGGCCGAGCGGACCGCCCGGCTGACCGAGCTCGGCATGCGCTGGGAGAAGTAGACCGACCAGCGGCGGCGGGCCCGGGCCTCACACGGGGGTTGGCAGGTATCCGCGCAGACCACCAGGAACGACAGCACCCGAAGCGACAGGGGGCGCGACAACCCCCGCGACAGAGGTGGTGCGGCCACTCAGCGGCAACGGACCACCTGCTAGGTTGCGACGGCCCATCAGTTCGAGGAAACGGCAACACACTTATGCGTATACGCAAGACCGTCACCGCGCTCGCCCTCGCCGCAGCCGTCGGAGGCACCACCCTCGCCGCCGCACCGGCCGCGCAGGCCGGCGCCTACGGCTGCACCCGGGACGGGGTGACGGCAACCCTGGTCTACACGAAGTCCGTCCCGACCATCAGCGGCGGCACCGGCGGCGAACTGCGCACCTACTGGGACGGATACGCGAACTGCTCCGTCTTCGTGAAGTCGGCCTACGCGGGCACCAAGACCTGGACGTACCTGTTCATCACCGACTACAACGGCGACGGTGGTGGCAGCACCAACGCCGGGGACTTCGCCACCTACGCCGGCCCGGTGTGGGTGCGCGCCGTCAACGAGTGCATCAGGGAACGCATCGTCATGCACAACCCGAGCGGCAGCACCATCGTCGACTACACCACCCCCTGGCACTCCTGCGGCTGACCCAGGGCAAGCGGCCGGCCCGGCAATCCGGGCCGGCCGGCCCTCTCCCACCCCACCCCGCAGGGAAACACGACAGCCCCCACGACAAGGGCCGGCGGGGCCGCTCACGCCTGCGCCCGGCACTGGCACCAGCCCGGGCGGCGCTGGCCGGGTCAGGGAGCGCCGCTGGCGGACCTTCCCACCCTGCTGGTCATCCTGACCGGCACCCCGGCGGGCACCGTCGGCACGGCAGTGGAGGACCTGCGCCTAGCCGCCGAGGAGAACTCGGCCACCACCGAGCTGCTGGCCGCCGTCCCGGCCGGAGCGGCCCGCCTCGAGGACCTGGTGCAGCACGGACCCGCCGCACCGCCGTGGCACCCGCTCCCCGCCGGCGTGCCGGCCGCCCGCTGGCTGGCTGGCTGGATGGGTCTGTAGACCGGACGGGCCGTGCTGCCCGCGTCACCGGCCGGACGGCCCGAGGGACGATGCCGCTGGTGGCGGGACCGGGTGGTGCCGGCCGGGCCCGATGCCGCTGTCACGGCGGCATCGGGCCCGGCCGGCCGGGGTGAGGCGGAGCCGGCAGGGAGCGCCTGCGCGAAGCCGTCGAACGGGATCACCAGGCAGCGCTCCGCCCCGGCCGGGGTGCCGTCCACCCGACGGCCCGCCGAGGTCGCCAGCGACTTCGGCTGCAGGGCTGTCCGAACGCTACCGTCCGGCCGGCGTGCGACCGGCCGCCGCTCGCACCTCGACGCCGGCAGCCGATCACGATCCACCCGGACGGAACGCACCGCTCCTTACACCGAATCACCACACTGCCCTCACAGGCCGTGGGCGCCCGTCGGCTCGTTCGCCTGCGCCGTTGCCACCAACCGGCCGATGATGTTGTGCATCCGGCCACGAACTGGTCCGGCCCAGGGCAGGAAAGAAGGAGCCGCTCGTGGAGTGCGTCGGCGGGCCAGGCCTCGACGGGCGGCCCTGGCCCGAGCTGCTGGCCGACCACCGCCCCGCCCTGGTCCTGCCGGCCGATCCGGGCCGCCTGGTGATCCCCAAGGACGGCTGGAGCGCGGATCCCGCGCTGGCCGCCACCGTGAATCCGGCCTGGTCGGCGGTCCTGACCGCCGGCCGGCTGACCATCCACCAGCCCGGCGGCCCCGGCTGGTTCGACGGCGAGATCGGCGCCACCCGCCAGTGGTGGGGCGCGGCACGCGCCCCAAGGCACCCTGGTGCTGGTCACCGGACCCTTCACCAACGCCTTCGACTTCTGGCCCGCCGCCGAGGCCGACCTGCTCCTACTCCTCGCCGTCGCGATCCGGCTCGGCATCAGCCCCTGAACCGACCGATCAGCGATCAGCGATCAGCGATCAGCGATCAGCGCCGGGATGGTCCGGCACCGTGGTCGATGCCACCACGCAGTCGATCGACCGGTCCCTCAGCTCCCGCAGCAGCACAGTGATGGCCCGCAGCGCCCGGCTTCGAGATCCCGGTCTGGGGACTGCCGTGGGCCGGTGACACCTGCTCAGAACGCTTTGAGGTCGAGGGAGTTCACATCGGTGAGCGGGGTGACGGGGCCCAGCGGGGTGCACTCGTCCGGGCCGGGCAGTCGCGCGGCACACAGTTCGGCCTTGCTGAGGTCGGCGTCCACGGGGACGGCCTTCCAGATGTAGGTGAAGTAGAAGGTGTTGGCGGCGAGGGTCTCCCCCAGGGTCACTGCCGCTGCCCCGCCGGTGACGCCGGACCGGACGGCCGACTCCGGCAGGAAGCGCGACTCACCATCGGCGCCCACGCAGGCGCTGCCCGAGGTGCAGCCGGGGTAGGTGATCGACCACTCCTCCTTCGGCGGCGCGAGCATGGTGTGGTCCACAGGGTCCGAGGTGACCCTGAGGCGCACGAGGACCATCGTCTTGCCGGCCGGGGTCGGCACCTTGGGCAGCGCCGTGCTGGTGCCGACGCTGACGATCTGGGCCGCGAACCGGACCTTGTCGTTCACGGCGCCGTGGATCACCGGGCCGGTGGGCGTCGGAACGGGGGAGACCGTGGGGGAGCCGGCGGCCAGTGCTCCCGGGAGCGGGAACCCCGGGGCCGTCGCACCTTGCCCGGGCGTGGCCGCCTGGCCGCCGTCGCTGCCGCAGCCGGCCAGGACCAGTGCCGCCGCCATCGCCGTCGCCGAAGCCACGAACCGCTGACGAAACATATCTCCCCCAAGACACAACTGCGCGGTGGACCGAGCCGGGACCGGCGGGCGCCGAACCGGTCGTACGATCATCGGAATCCTGGCACAACGCCCCCGGCCGGGAGCACCGTATCGGCAGAATGATCACAGCGATCGAACGGAGCTGGTGCGCACCCGCCCGCCGTTCGCTTCACAGGATGGGGCCGGCCGGGCGCAGCGCGGCCGCGGAGCCGTCGCCAGGCTCGACCAAGCCGCCGGGCCGCGAGCGCCGCACACCCTCGGGCCGCCCGCGCCGTGCCAGGGCAAGCCGACCGTCATGGCACAGCAGCACCGCTCCCGGCCCGCACCGCATCGGTGGCCGGCCCGGTGGTCACCGAGCGGACCGGGCGGGCTGGGCGAGCTCGTGTCCGAGAGCGCGGACGACGGCCCCTCCAGGGGTGCGGCGCTCGCTCGTCCAGGTCCGGCAGCACCCGGCGGCCATGCGCCAACGGGCAGGCGGGCAGGCGGGCAGGCGGGCAGGCGGGCAGGCGGGCAGGCGGGCAGGCGGGCAGGCGGGCGCACGATCCAGGCCGCAAGTGGCGGAAGTCGAGACGGCCAGGGTGTATCCGCTCGCTCACTGCCAGGTGGCCAGATGCCGGGCGAGAGCCGGCCAGAGCTGGGGAGCGAAGCCCGGGCCTGGGCCGGGGCGAAGTGCCAGGCGACATGGATATGCCATCGGTCGGCCGACACGTGAGGTGTCAGTGACTCTGGATCGCCGGGCGGTCTGGTCTCATCCCTGGTGAGCGAATTTGTCGATGGCTTTGAGTACATGCGCGCGGGTCGTGTCGCTGCCCAGATGGCCTGCGTCGCCGACGACGGTCAGCTCGGCATCGGGCCAGGCGCGGGCGAGTTCCCATGCGGTATCGAGTGGGCCAGCCAGGTCGAGCCTGCCGTGGACCAGCACGCCCGGGATCCCGGCCAGGCGGTGCGCATCGCGTAGGAGAGCGCCTTCCTCCAGCCACGCTCCGTGAGCGAAGTAGTGGGAGCAGATGCGGACGAGGGCGAGTTGCGCGACTGGCGGGCGGTCACCGTATGGGTTGGAGGTGCCGTTCGTTTCCCCGGACAGGACCGCGTCCTCCCATGCGCACCAGTCGGCCGTGGCCTTCTCCCGTACCGCGGGGTCCGGATGTTCCATCAGGTGTGCGTAGGCCGCGACGATGTCACCGTCTCGTGGGGTGCCGCCCGCTCCTTCAAGGAAGCGTTCCCACTGTTCGGGGAAGAACCGGCCGGCACCTCGGTAGAGCCAGTCGATCTCGGAGCGCCGGGTGGTCGTGACAGCGGCGATCACGATCTCCGACACCCGCTCCGGGTAGGTCTCGGCGTAGGCCAGGATCAGCGTGGAGCCCCACGAGCCTCCGTAGAGCAGCCAGCGGTCGATACCCAGATGCTCACGCAACCGCTCCATGTCGGCGATCAGGTGCCGGGTGGTGTTGTGGCGCATGTCGGTCGTGGGTTCGCTTGCGTGGGGGGTGCTGCGGCCGCAGCCGCGTTGGTCGAACAGGACGACTCGGTAGAGGTCCGGATCGAAGTACTGGCGTGCCCCGGTCCCGCATCCTGATCCCGGCCCGCCGTGGACGACGAGTGCCGGCTTGCCGTCCGGGTTTCCGCAGACCTCCCAGTACACGAGGTTGCCGTCGCCGACGTCGAGCATCCCCTTCTCGTACGGCTCGACTGGCGGGTGCAGCTCGCCCATTATCCCGACCTCCTGGCAACCAAATGAGACACGAACAAGGCTTTGTAGTAGACAACATGGCTGAGGTGACACCGTCGCCGACTCCGGGGCCTGCCCGACGGCGGAATCGACCCCAGCGACGCAGCCCAACTCCCGGGGCCATCGCAAACCTCGCCGCCGCCGAGATGGTCATCCGCGGCCACATCATCGACGTCCTCAACGACAACGACAACGTCGCGTACAGCCTCCGGATGCTCTCCGAGCCGTCACCGCCTACGGACACAGCTCATATCGCGACCACTGACATCTCGTGTCGCGAGCCACTGACGTTATGACGTCGTCCGACACGAAGCAGGCCAGGCCAGGCCGGGGCGGAGCGCGGGCAGGGCCAGCCGGTCCTCCTGGCCGTCCCACCCCCAGGCCCACGCAACGTCCCCAACACGGACCACCCAGAGGCCGCCACCCCAAACCCGACAGCACACCGCATGTGCAAACCCGAACGACCAACCGACCAAGGTCGGCGGAGAGGAGGCGCAGCCTCTTAGGCCCAATACCCCCTGGCGCGCCGTAGCCGCCCCCAGAATCCGGCGGTCACCCGGCCGGTGCGGTGGGGCGGCTTGTGTCACCCGCCGGGTTCCGTCACGGTGGGATCGTGACGGATCACCAGCCAACGGCCCGGGTGTGCGCCGGGCCCCACTGCGGACGCCCCCTTCCAGCGGCTGCCCCCACGGGTCGGCCCGGCCTCTACTGCGGGCAGGCGTGCCGCCAGGCCGCCCTGCGCGGCCGCCGCCTCGAGGAACAGGCCCCGCAGCTGCGCGAAGAGGCCCGAGGGCTACTGGAGGCCATCGGCCCGGAGGTGGCCGGCGACGTGCTGGAGGAGATGGACGGTGAGCAGCTCGCCCTGGTCGTCCGGCACGCCCGGGCCGTGACCGAGCACCGGGCGGCCCTCTGCGGGGCGCTGGGCGTGCCGCCGGACCAGATGGGCCGGCCTGTCGCGGGTGGTGAGGTACCCGCTCCCGGCTCGCGTCCGGGTGGGCGCGGGCCCCGTCCAGGGCCCGGTCAGCAGCCCGTGCCCGCCGACCTGCTCGGCCTCTTCCTCGAACCCCACACCCGCCCTGTGGACGCTGGTGGCCCCTCCGGGGCGTGACAGGATCGGACCGCCCCTCCCGCATCCCATTGCCCGCGGGCGGAGCACCGCCCTGGCCGACCACCACCTGCTTGCACCAGGCCCCGGGGCCGGCTGGGACGCACAGCGGCGCGGGGGCCCGCCCCGGCGGGGGGGGGGCCCCCCCGCGCCCCGCCGGCGGGGTTTAGCCACGGCCGCGGGGGGGCGCCGGGGGCCGGCCGCGGCCGGGGGGGGGCCCCCCCGCCGGGCCCCCCCCGCCGCGGGCGCCCCCGGGCCCGGGGGGGGGGGGGGCCCCCCCGGGGGGGGGGCCCCCCCGGGGGGGGGGGGGCCCCCGCGCCGTCGCCTGTCCGGAGTGATTCCGCAGCGGCCGAGGGTCAGCGCGGGTCGCGGCGTACGACGGGCCGGCCCGGCCGATCCTGGCCGCCGGCCAGGGCGAGGGCGGTGGCGCGGGTGCGCTCCAGCCAGCTCGCGACCTGCCGCAGGGTCGCCGGGTCGAGGTGGCGGGTGAGGTCGCGCACCGCCTGGTGGTCGTCCTCGGTCAGAGTGTGAAGCCCGGCGCGGGCCAGCGCGATGTACAGCGGGTCGGCCGCCGCTCCGGCGAGCTGACGGTGCGCGGCGTCGATCCGCAGTCCGGCCTCGTGGGCGGCCTCAGCAGCGCGGTCGGCGACGTCGCGCCGGTGCCGGGCGGCGGTCTCAGCGCGGCGCAGGCCGGCATCGTGGTGCTGCTCGTAGGTCCCGCCTTGGGTGGCGGCCTCGTCGCGGATGCGCTGCCACTCCTCAACGGCCGCGGCGGTGGCCGTGACGGCCTGGTCGTCTCCGGCGTCGGCGTACCGGTCGGCGACCCGCAGGTCGAGGTGGGCGTCGGCGAGGGCCTGGTCGATGGCGTCCAGGGTGAGGCCGGCCGCTTTGCGGCGGATCCGGGTACGGGTCTCTCCGAGCAGGCCGTCCTCCTGGTCGTCGCTCTCGTCCTCGGCCGCGCTCTGGCCGTCGGGGTGGGCGGGGTGCTGGGCCAGGGCGGAGTACAGGGTCACCCCGGCCTCCCACGACTCGGCATGCAGCACCGGCTGGGCACGGCCGTCGTCGTCGCGCGCGGCAACGAGCCGCCCCTCCACCAGCGCCACCCAACCCTGGTGGCCGTCGATGTCCCTCTCCACCCAGCCGCGCGCCGGTTCCGGAACCGGCTGCACCGGCTGATCCGGCGGCGGTTACTCAGCCGTAAGTGTCGCTGCCTGCTGCTGGTTACCGGTACGGTCGATGTCGACTGAGGGGAGGTGACTTTGCCTGACATGCCGTCAGATTCCGACGCCAGCAACACTCCTGGTGGCTCTGACAACTTCTACCGCCCTGACTCGGCGGCGGTAGAGCAGCCCAACGAGCAACCGTCGAGGCCCCCGTCGATCATTCGCCCTACTTCTCTGTTGATTCTGGCGATTTGCTTGCTTCTCGTCGGATTGGGGATCCTCCTAGCCAATACTAAGTACCTTGCTATCTCGCTGCTTCTGGTGCTCGTGGCGACGGCGTGTGGAGTGGTTGGTGTAATCAGGGGTTTCCATGAGATCGCTATCGCTGAGGACCACCGCCGCACGAAGCGGGCCCGGGAGCGAGAGCGAGCGGCTGTAGGAGCGGCAGTGGCGGCCGAGCGGCAGCGTTGGCTCGCTGCAAGAGACTTCAAGCTGCTGGACGGCATCGACTTCACAGCGTCTGAGATCGCCGATCATGATCCGCTCTATGTCCCGACTCTTCCCGTTGGACCTGAGGCAGAAGCAGCAGCCAGGAGCATGAACGAAGTTTTGGGAGCGTTGTTCACCCGCCTCGGACCGCCCCCGGACTCTACGTCAGGCGAGGGAAATCGAGGGCCCGACGGGCTGCCGCCGGGGGCTTCACCGGATGTGCCGACGTCCAACAATGATCGCGAGAGGGTCAGCCGGTGATGCAGGGCGAGGGGCAGCAAGCGGCGGTCAGCCCGATGGAGATTGCCCGCCAGTGGGCCGAGTTGCCACCCGCTCACCTAAAGACCGTGATGGCGGCCATGGAACGGCAGTTGGAGCGGGAGCACACCCAGCGTATGCGCGAGCTGGATCTTGAGGACTCGGTGGCTCAAAACCGATCGAAGCGAGAGATGGCGGGGCTGAAGATCGGTGGACTGCTGGCGATTGGCTTCCTGGTGTTGACGGGCTGGCTTGCCACGAGCCAGCCAATCGTCGCGGGGATCACCGGTGCGGGTGGCGCCGTGACACTTGTGCTACTGGTAAAGATGTTCGTGTTGCAACAGGCGCCATCCGACGCGGACATGAAAGCACTGGTCATGCAGCAGAAGCAGATGGTAGCGCTCGCGGGACAGCCGCCAGCGCCGGCCACGGCACCTGGTCCGGCTGCGGATCCGGCGCCGATCACCCAGCCGTAGAGGCTGCTGGCAGGTTCCTGCAGCAGGACTGCTGTGGAGGACGGCGACGTCTTCGTAGCCGAGCGCGACCAGGCCGAAGCGGCGGTCGGGCTAGCCTTCGTCACAGCGGTCGAGGGGCCGGTGGCGACCAGATGGCACCGCCGAGCTGAGATCCCGGTCGGCGGGATGCGGGCGGGGAGCAGCTCTAGCGGGACGGGCACGGCGGGGCGGGGGCAGCTGAGGGGCGGTCAGTTGCGGTGCGGCCAGGCCTGTGATCATGTCGTCCAGCAGCGCGGCGGGCAAAAGACCCTCTCAGGCCGTGGCCAGGAAAACACGCTTGTAGGTGAGTAGGTGGGCGAGGATGAGGCTCTCGGGCTGGCGAGCCGGGCCGTAGTGGGGAACGGCTGGCCGCGCAGGTCGTCCGCGGGGATTCCCTTCGCGCGGGTGGTCGTCGGTCAGGACTGGAGGGCGTCCAAGAGGGCGGTCTGGTGGGCCGTCAGTTTGCCGTCGGTGCGGGCCTTGTCCTGCTTGCGCAGCCACGCCCCGGGCCGGAAGGTGGGGTCGGTGTCGCCGCCGGTGCGGTTGGCCGGGCCGTCCAGGGTGCCGCCGCCGGCGAGGTAGGCGAGAAGGCGCCGGTAGGAACGGTTCCAGTCCGGCTCGATCCGCCACATCGCGTCCAACGCGGTCAGCTTGGCGTCCTGAGCCGCCGTCAGCTTCGCGTTCTTGCGCTGGCGTCCGACCCAGGCGCCGACCGCGTGGCCGTCCAGCTTCTCCGCCGCGGGGATGGCGAGGTTGCCGTGCGTCTGGGCCCAGGCGCGGGCGTGGGCGTAGCCGCGGTCCCAGGAGCGGGCGTGCTTGTCCCAGATCATGCCGAGCTGGTCCAGCTCGTTGATCCGCACCGGGGCCAGCAGGCCCGCGCCGCGCAAGTAGCGCTGCCGGTCCAGCCAGGAGACCAGCGCGCCGTCGCGGGTCTTGTCGGTGGGGTCGAGGTGGTGGTGCCCGGCCTGGAAACCCGCGGCCAGGTCGAACATCCGCTGCCACTCCGAAGCGCGGGGGTTGAAGGCGCGCAGCTTCACGGTGCGGAGGATCTGGGCGGCGTGGCGGCGGGCGTTGATCCGCAGCCAGTCCACCGGCTGCTCCTCCGGGGCCGACTGCCCGTCGGCCCCGGCCTCGGTGGCGGTGTCCTCGCCCGGCTCCGAGACGACGGTGTGGTCCTTCTCCCCGGCGCGCTTGGTGCGCAGTTCGGTGATCCGGCCAACGACGCGGGCGTCGTGGGCGGCGAGGGCGCGCAGGACGCGCCAGATGGTGCGGAACGAGGAGGCCTCGATCTCGTCGTCGGCCTCGGCCTTCACGGCGCCGCTGGCGTCGGTGATCTCGGCCGGGTCGGCGGCCATCGTGTCGTCGCCGATGGCGGGGGTGGGGAGGTAGACGGGGATGATGACCCAGGAGACCTTGCCCTGCCGGTAGGCCTGGCGCAGGGCCCGGCCGACGGCCTGGACCACGTCGATGACGGAGCTCTTGGGGTCAGCGAAGACGATGGCGTCCACGGCGGCCACGTCGATCCCCTCGGACAGCAGTCGAGAGTTGCAGATGATGCAGCACTCCTCCCCCTCCTCCCCCGGCCGCTCCCCGGTGGAAGCGGTGAAGGTCGCGAACGCCGCCCGCCGGTCCTTCAACTTGTCGGAGCCCGCGACCGCCAGGGCGGTGACCCGCTCGGGGCGGTCGCTGTCGGGCAGCAGGTCGGCGGTGGCGGGCATGGTGGCGGCGAACTCCCGCGCGGCATGCACGCGGGAGTGGAACGTGATGACGCGACGGAGGTTCAGGTCGGCGACCGCGCGCAGCACCGCGATCTGCAACGCCAGGCGCAGGAGCTCCTCGTTGGAGCGCTGGGAGCGCAGGTCGGCGACGGCGGGGAGGTTGAGGAGCTCCCGCAGGTCCTCGTCGGTGACGACGGGGACCAGGACGCGGTAGTCCGCCAGGAATCCGTGCTCGATGCCTTGGCCGAGCGTCCAGGTGAACACCGTCTCGCCGTAGATCGCCGTGTCGTTCATGGAGCAGAGGACGGGCAGCGCCTGACCTTCGGTCAGGTCGGCCAGGCCGGCCTTGGCCTTCGTGTCGTCGGCGATCTTCGGGGTGGCGGTGAAGTACAGCCGCCGCAGCGCCGGGACCTTGTCGTCGGAGTGGATCGCCGCCCACGCCTTCCCTTCGGAACCTGCCGTGCGGTGCGCCTCGTCGATGACCACCAGGTCCCAGACCGGGAGCCCGTAGTCCTTGTGCGCCTTCACGATCCGCTCCAAGGAGGCGTAGGTGGCGTAGACGGTCACCGGGTCACCGGGCTTCACCTTGGCGACCAGGTCGGCAATCCGGGTGGCCTGGGTGGTCACCTCCGCGTCGACACGGCCGCCGGCCTCCGCGCTCTCCAACGCCTCCGCCCGCGAACACGCCGCCACCGCCAGGCCCCGGCGGCCGCCCTTCAACGACCAGGCGGTGGCGGTCTGCTCCAGCAACTCGATCGTCGGCACCAGCACCAGCACCCGGCCCTTCGCCGCCAGGCGGCGCGCGCACCCGGCTGCGATCAGCGTCTTGCCCGAGCCGGTCGCCGCGACGACAGTGGCGCGGCCACCCATCTTCACGGCCTTCACCGCGGCGGCCACCGCGTCCTTCTGGAACCAGTGCAGCGGCAGCGGGTTCACAGCAGCGGCCGCGTCGGCGGTCGGCTGCTGCGGCAGCACCGGCACGGCGGTGCTGGTGGGCTCGGCCGGGACGTCCTGCTCGGTGTCAGCGGTGGTGGTCGTGGTGTCCACGGCGGCGTTGCTCTCCTTCATCTGCCCGGACGGGCTGGGGCCGCGCTGGGGGCCTGCGGGGCGTGGGTCAGTCGGGGTAGGCGTACTGGTGGAGGCCCTCGATCAGATCGCCGGACGCGTTCGTCACCCACTCGGCGTCGAAGCCCTCGGCGACGAGGATGTCGGCAAGGACGTCAACGAGCCGCTGGGCCTCCTCCTCACCAGGCGGGGAGAGCGGGTCCAGGTTCACGGCGGCTTCGGCCGCGGCCCGGGCCAGCAGGAGCAGTGCGGCCTTGGGGCCGGTGAACCAGCCGGGGCGCTCCGCCCCGTCGGGCGCGGCCGGTGGGCCGGGGCGGTCGGCCTCGGCGAGGAGCCGGTGGGCGGTGTTCGGTGAGATGCGCAGGTTCCAGGCGATCTGGATGGGGTTGTGGCCGCTGTCCCTCAGCTGGACGGCCATGGCCCGCAGCTCGTTGCGGTCAGGGCGAGCCGGATCGGCGGGCCGCGGCGTCTTCTTCGAGTTCATGAGTTCTCGCCTGGTACCCAGGCGCGGACTTCGAGGTAGGCGATGTCGGCGTCTTCGACGGCGCGGCCGGTCTCCACCAGCCAGGCCTTCATGGCCTCGGTGACGTCGCCGTGGTGCTCGGCGACGCGCTGGGACCACTCGGCCGCGTCGAACCCGCCGCTGCTGGCGGAGCCGTAGGTGCGCTCCTCGGTGCCGTCCGAGCGGGGGATGAAGCCGCGGCGCACCCCTCCGGAGTCCTTCTCGGACCCGGCGGAGTGGACGTACTGGTCGCCCTTCATCCGCACGGTGAAGGCGAGCTTCCCTCCGGCCTGGCCGGTCTCGTGGACGACCGGGGCGAGGTGGGCGGCGCCGGAGCGGATGGCCTGCTTCCCGGCCCGGCCGGCCATGCTGCCGCCCGGGGTGCCGATGGTGTCCTTGCCGCGGACCCGGGCCTTCTGCCCGCCCTTGGTGCGGCGGCGGGTGGTGTTGGCCCCGGCGACCGCGGCCAGCGCCTCCTCGTCCCGCTCGCCGCCGCGCACCGCCCGCACCAGCTGGCGCAGCGCGTTGACCATGCTGGCGCCCTTGCCCTTGGAGAAGAACTGGGAGACGAGGGAGGCGTCGCGGCCGAGCATCTTGGCGACCTGGCGCTTGGTGTAGCCCTGGTCGATGAGCTGCTGGGTGAGGCGCGCGGCCTCGTTGGGGTTGGTCGGGTCGGCGGGGCTCAACTCTGCTCAGCTCCCTTCGCGGCAAGTTCGGCGCGGCCCTGGCCGCGCAGCGTCAGGTAGTGCTCCTGGCTGACCGGGTGCGGGACGGGTCCGGTGAGGTGGCCCTTGAGGAGGTAGTCACCGGGCTCGCCCCGGTAGGGCCAGGGCTGACGCTCGGTCAGGGCGATGGCGTCGGTGCCGAAGTAGACGACCGTGCCCGGCTTCGCGTGCAGGGCCCCGGCGGTCGCGACGACCTCCTTGCCGTCGCGGTACTTCATGTCCAGCAGCGCCGCCCGGGCACCGGACCACACGTAGGCGGACCACTCGGGGTGGGCGCTGGGGTCGCGGGAGAAGCCGGCCTGCCGCTGCCAGGTCACCACCTGCTCGTCCTGCCCCAGGATCTCCACCCCCGCCGGGAGCGCCTCGCCGTGCGCGGTGGTGCCGGTGACCAGGCGGGGGCGCTGGGCGAAGCCGCCCAGGCCGAACAGCAGCACGGAGCGGACCGCCCGGGAGGCGAGGTAGGCGGCGGTGCGCTGGCGCTCGTCGCCGTGGATCCGGGAGAGGTTGGTCAGGTCCGCCCAGGCGGCCTTCAACTTCTTCCCCCACTCGTCCAGCGGCTTCCCGTCCTCGAAGACCAGGCCGTCCAGCACCTCGACCTTCCAGGGGGCGATGTGGTTGGACAGGGCGAGGTGGACCTCGGCGCCGCCCGCCCAGGTGGTGAAGGTGGCGCCGGGGTCGGAAGGGTAGATCCAGGCGCGCTCACCGGTCACCGGGGCTGGCAGCAGCCCGACGTGGTTCCACCCGGCCGGGACGGTGACGCGCACGTTCCAGTGGGAGCAGGACATCAGCGCCTTCGCCTGCTCGGCCTGCGTCATCGCCGCGAACGCGGCGGCGGTGATGCGGGTCGGGGTGCCGACCGGGGACTTCCACAGGTGCTTGGCGTAGGCGAAGGTGCGGTCGTACTCCACCAGCGCGGGCAGCTGCTCCGGGACCCGGGGCGGGAGGATCAGCTCGGTGCGGCCCTGGCCGCCGGTGGCGTGCAGCAGGCCGCGCAGTTCCTCCGACAGCACCGGGTAGCCCCCGGCCCACTTGCCCTTCGTGGGGATGGTGCGGGTCCACAGGTCCCGGCCGGTCTGCGAGGGGGAGCCCATCAGCACCGCGTCGTCCCAGTGCCGGCGCAGCGCCTGCCACAGCAGGGTGAACGCCATGCGGCACGTCGCGACGTCGGCGCCGTCCGGGTCGAACCACTCCCCCATGGACCGGATCTCCGTCACCGGACCCTCCGGTGAGGCAGCGGAGGCGTAGCGGCCGACGGGCTGGCGCTGGTGGACGAAGTGCCCGGCGAGCTTGTCCCGGCCCGAACCCACGGCGGTGGTCCACCGGTCGGACGGGGTGTTGAGCCAGGCGGCGACCGCGTCCTTGAGGGTGGAGTACCGCTCGGAGCCGTCGTGCCACGGGGCCCCGGCGGTCACGTAGATCCGCTCCGTACCCGGCGCGGTGGCCAGCACGGCGTCCAGGATCTCCCCCGGCGACTTCGCCCCGAGCGTGAGCCGGAGGACCTGGTCGCGCACGGCCAGCTCACCGGTCGCCGCGTCCAGGAACACCGTGGCCCGGGCCTGCTGCGTGAAGTTCGGGCGCTTGGAGACCAGGTTGGCGGTCGCCGCCTCGAAGCGGGCACCCGCCGGGCCCTCCGGGATGGTCGGCAGCTCGCGCGGGCCGGACTCGACCGCCGGGCGGGCCGGGGCAGCGACCGAAGCGACCGGCGCAGCGGGGACCTCGACCGACACCTCGGCGACGACGGCCTGGTCCTCGACCTCACTCGGCACCGCAGCCGACACAACGGCCGGGGCCGGCTGCTCAACGCCGGGGGCGGGGCGGGTGAGTACCGGGGCGACCGCACCGGCCGGCTGCGGCACGGGCTCGGCCACCGGGGCCGCTGCCTGCACCGGCGCAGCCGGAGCGGCGGCCGGGGCAACGGCGACGGCCTGGTCCTCGGACTTGGCCGCGCGGACGGCGGCCGGGGTCGGGTCCAGCAGCGGCGCGATCCGCACCACGTCCGCCAGCGTCAGCCCGGACGCCTTGGCGACGGTGGCCGCATCGGCCTTCTCGTACCCCGCGAGCCCGGCGACCTTGCGCGCGCGCTGGGCGGCGAGCTTGTCCAGCTCCTTCTGCGCGGCCGCGAGGATCTTCTCGGCCTGGCCGATCCCGGTGCGCAGCTCGCGCAGGCCGGCGAGCTCGGCGGTGTACGTCTGACGGTCCATCAGGATCTCACTCCCCTTCCGAGGTCTCGGTGGTGCTGTCGGTGGCGGTCGCGTCGAGGGGGCGGGCCTGGCGGGCCACAGCCAGCCAGCCGTCCGGGCCCTGGGTGCCGTGGATGTCGGCCAGCCCGGCGAGCAGGAACGCGTACGCGCCGCGCTTGGGGGCCCTCGGCTGGGCGGTGCCCGCCTCCCAGCGGGCGAAGGTCTCCCGCCGGGTGAGCAGCGCTTCCGCCATCTCGATCTGGGTCAGGCCGGCCACCTTGCGCAGCCGCTCCCGCTCCGCGGGCTCCGGCAGGTCCCCGCCGTCCCGCGCCTTGGCCAGCAGCGCTTCCACCGCCGCGTAAATCTCACTCATCACACACCTCCACACGAGAAAGGTAGCAGGGATCACCGCATTTACGGAGCATTATTAGTCTCATATATGCCTCATTATGGCCACACTCGGAGCGAGTACCCCTTCGCGGGCCTGGCGTCGCCGTCGGGCCCGGCCACTACCAAGCAGCGGCCGGGCCCGATGGCTTCACGGCCTACCCGGCGTCGGCCGCCGGGCGGTCCAGGCCCACCTCGCACAGGCCGGGGCGACCGGCGCCTGGCGGTGGCGCGGCCGGCGGATCACGGCGTGCGTGTTCGCCGCGCCCGACGCGGCGGAGCCGACGTTGCGGATGGCACGGCCGACAGCGGCGGCCTGCGGGTCAAACGGATCGGCGGCGCCCCCGCTGGAACGGCAAGGCCGCCGAGTACGTCCTGGAACAGCCGAGGAACGGCGTCGTGCACCGGGACATCACCCACCTCGGCTGACAGCCCCGCCCACGGCAGGCTCGCCGAGCGGGTGCCCGGCAACCGCGCATCCGCTCAGCCGGGGCCCGTTGCCCGCTCGCCTGCGGGCGGGTCGGTGTCAGTGCGGCGGGCCGAGCGGGCGCGTAGGGCCTTCCGGGTCTTGGCGGCGCCCGCGGTGATCGCGGTGGAGACGAGTGTTGCGAGCACGCCTGCGGCGCACTGGGCGAGCAGGTCGACGACGGTCATGGTTCCCCCTCGGCTGGTGGCGCACCGGCCGGCGGTCCCGGCGGGTGCTGGTTCCACTGCACACCGGAGGCCGGGCCCGGCTGCCCCAACCTGGTCCCGATCGGCCCGAAGTTGGAAAACGCACTGGCCAACGGCCCCAACTTCCCTATCGTGTAGGGTGTTTGGCGATGACAGATGGGGGTGGCCGGTGGCCGGGACCGACGATCTGGTGCGTGTGAAGGACGAGGCTGGCTTCACCGCGCTGCTGGCAGGGCTGGTCTCTGGCCATCTCGCCGGCGGGGGCTCGCTGGCCGGGCTCGCCCGGCGCGCCGGCGTCTCGGAGAATTCGCTCGCGAACTGGCGCACCAGCGTCATCCCCCGCGAGGAGCAGTTGGCGCTGCTGCTGGAGGCGTGCGGGCGGGGAGGCGAGGTGCGGGCGTGGACGGAGGCGCGGCGCCGCGCGCTGCAGGCACGAACCGCCCGGCAGGCCGCCCAGCACGAAGGCCGGCGCTTCGGGCAGGCACAGGAGGAGCTGTCCCTGCTGCACAGCCGCCTCGAGCAGGCACACGCGGCGCAGGCCGAGGCCGAGCGCAGGTGCGGGGAGCTGCGGGCCGAGGTGGAGAGACAGCAGGCGGCGAAGGCCGTGTTCGTGGAGGAGGCGGAGCGTCTTCGGCGGCTGGTGGAGAGCGGGCAGGCCGAAGCCGACCGGTTGCGGGCCGGCGTGGCGGCAGCGGCCGCACGGCAGACACAACTGGAGGAATGGGCCAGGACGTGGCCGCCGTTCCCTTTCGGGTTCTGGGTCCCCGAGCCCCGCACCGCGCATGGCCCCGGGCCGGCGCAGATCCTGACACCCGGCACCCGCTACATCGCCACCGCGACCTGGAACCGCACCGACCTCTACCTGAAACTCCCCTGGGCGGGCAAGAAACGCGAATACCACCTGAGGGACATCACCGGCATCACCACCGACCGAACCCCACCGAACCCCACCACCTGAAACGGCGGCTCGGACACCCGCTGCACCGCCGGGGAGGACCCGCTGAACCGAGCGCCCCAGGGATCCACAACGCGAGTCCTCGGTCGGCTGCGAGGGCGCAGGCGAGGTCTTACGCAGCCGCACGCCCTGGTCGGGGCGCTCGGTCTGGTAAACGAGCTGGCCCTGGTGGGCAACGGCCCTGGGGCTGACCGGCAGTTAGGGAACCAGGCGCAGCAGAGCGGTGGTCATGGCGATCAGCACCTCTACCTCGGCCCGGGTGTAGGTGAAGGTCTTGGTGAGTTTGTCCTTGTGGAGTGCGCCGCTGGTCTGGTCGGCGAGGGCGGAGCGGATCCAGGCCCAGCGCTCGTCCTGGGTGCGCTGCTCCTTGATCTTGCTCTGCCCGGGCCAGTGCCAGCCGCTGTTCTCCTCGATGTACTCGAGGGCGCGTCGGGCGTCGAGGATCGCGCCGTCGATGTCGTTGCCGCCCAGGCGGCGCTGAGCGGAGCGCAGGTGATCAACGGCCTCTTGGCGGGGCCCGTCGCCAGCGGGGAAGGGGATGGACTGCTCGAAGGCGAGCGCAGGGCCGAGGTTCTCCAACTGCTGGCGCCAGCGGCTCTCAGCGACGTCGTTGTGAACGCTGGCCTGGGTGCCGCCCGGGTGTCCGGTGGCCTGCGGCAGGACCGCGCGGATCTGGATCTCCAGTCGGAGGTCGCCACGGCGCTCTGCCTCCAGGGCCAGGATCTGGGCGCTGGTCAGTAGGAAACGCAGGATCGGCCGCTCCAGGCCGCCGGGGGTGAAGGCCAGGTTGTGGGTGGCCGAGCCGAGCCACGCCGTCGGCTTCGGTCCCTGGGGTGCGAACAGGTCTGTCTCCAGCACGATCAGACGCCCGGCCTGGTCCGTCGGCGGGGTGTGGACCGCCAGCTGGAGCTGGAGGCAGTGGGTTCCCGCTGCCTTGAGGATCATCAGGCAGTTCTCGGCGACGTCCACCGCGACCGATCCGATGTCCCCGTCGAACGGCAACTCGTCCATTCCGCGCTGTCCTTTCGCCGTGCTGCTCGTGCAGTGATTCTGGCGGGGGCCGGCCGTCCGCGAGGGGAGTTTCGGGCGCCCGGACCGAGAAGGGCCGGGGTGGTTGGCCTTACTGGGTGTTTCGTTGCTGGATGAGGCGGTTGCTCCCCTTTCAGGGGGCCTGCCTGTGGTGTTACCTGTGGCGGGTCAGGGGCCGGTGCGATGGGAGTGGAGCGGGTGCACGAGAGTCCGCCCGGATAGCCCTCTTCGTCCTGTCTCATCCCAGGACGCCGGGCTGCACCGGTTTTGCCCGCCGGCGGCCGCGGCCCCTGGGCAGGGGCCAGGTTCCGCAGTATGCCGTCATCATGACGGACCGTCGGCCGTATCCGAGTGACCTGTCCGATGCCCGCTGGGCCCTGGTCGAGCCCACCCTGACCGCCTGGCGCCAGGCCCGCACCGAACGCGCCCTGGCATTCGGCCGCCCACCCGAGCACGACCTGCGCCATCTGCTGGACGCGATCCTCTACGTCGACCGCACCGGCATCCCCTGGCGCTACCTCCCGCACGACTACCCACCCCAGCAGACCGTCTACGCCTACTTCGCCCGCTGGCAGAAAGAAGGCTTGTTCGAGCAGCCAGGCGGCCTGCTTCGGCGCCTGGTCCGCGCTGCGGAGGGCCGAGCCCCGGAGCCGACGGCCTGCATCCTCGACTCACAGAGCGTCAAGACCTCCACGAACGTCCCCGCCGCCGACCAGGGCATCGACGCCGCGAAGAAGACCGTGGGAAGGAAACGCAGCATCGTCACCGACACGATCGGCCTGCCGCTCGCAGTCCTGGTCACCGCCGCGAGCGTCCAGGACAGCATCGCCGGACAGCAGTTGCTGACCCACGTCTCGGCCGAGCACCCCGGCATCCGCAAGGCCTGGGCCGACATGGGCCACAAGAACGCCGTCATCGAACACGCCGCCACCCTCGGCATCGACGTCGACATCGTCCGCCGCGACCCCGCCACCAGGGGATTCGCCGTCCAACCCCGCCGCTGGGTCGTCGAACGAACCCTCGGCCGGCTCATGAACAACCGGCGCCTCGCCCGCGACTACGAAGCCCTGCCGGCCCGTTCCGAGGCCATGGTCCACGTCGCGATGATCAGCCTCATGACCCGCCGACTCACCGGCGAGACCACCCCAATCTGGCGCGGAACATGTACCTCCGGACCAGGGACGAAACGCCCAGTCAGAGCGACTATCCGCCAAAGGTCAACATGCTCATGAGCAACACCACTACAGCTCAATGGGCATACCAATGGGCAGCTTTAAGCTTGTTGGCTACCTCAAGCACACCTGATCAGAGCGGCATCAGTGTTGCAACTAGAGAGAAGACTGACACCCAAGCTGGTCGCCGCGAAGGCGGCGGCCGACGCGAAGCCGAAGGTCTCCCGGACGGATCGGTTCGCGCTCGGGGTGGCGGCGCTGGCCGCGTTCGTGGCCGAGCACGGGCATGTGCAGGTGCCCCGCCCACACCGCCAGGCGGTCACGGTCGTGGAAGCCGGGCACGATGGCGGTGAGGGCCAGGCCGTTGTCCAAGAAGTGGCACTGGGCGCGTTCTTGAGCAACGCCAAGGCCCGCGGCGCGAAGTTGACGACCGGTCAGCTCGCGCAGCTCGCCGAGCACGGTGTCGAGTGGGCGCAGACATAGCCAGTGGGGTGCCCGGACACTCCCACGGTTCCACCTGTTCACAAGGTTGGCGGGCAAGGACAGGTCGCCCCTCCGTCGGGTACGGAGGGGCGACCGGGAGCGGGAGACCGTCGGCGAGCCGAGCTTTCCGCCGCACTCACGAAATCAGTGGGTCGGTGCGTGTCCCAGCTTCACTGAAGAGCCCGGGACTCGCAGGGGGTTAGGACCAGGTGCCGCCGTTGCCGTAGGTGAAGACGGAGTCGGCGGTGCCCGCGTAGGCGTTGCTCAGGGCGAAGGTGGCGGTGCCCGGGCGGTAGACGCCGTAGGTGGTGCGGCCCTTGCTGCTCCAGTCGCCGACGACCGGAAGGTCGCCCTTGACGCCGTAGGCGGCGGTGGTGACGGATCCGTCGTCGTGACGAAGGATGAACGTGTTCTGGCTGCCGGCGTTGGTGCCCGGGCGGAAGACACCCATCTGGGTGTGGCCGACACCGTCCCAGTCACCGACGATCGGGGTGTCACCGGCCTGGCCGAGAGCCGCGGTGGAGACGGATCCGTCGTCGTGACGGACGACGAACGTGCCGGTACTCGGACGGTAGAGGGCCATCTGGGCGTGACCGTTGTGGTCCCACATGCCCGGCACCGGGATGTCACCCGCCTGACCGAAGGCGAGCGAAGTGGCACTGCCGTCGTCGTGCCTCACCACGAAAGTACCGATGGAAGGCCGGAAGACACCCAACTGATCGTGCCCGACACCATCGAAGTCACCAGTCATCGGAAGGTCCCCCGCCTGACCGAAACCGACAGCGGTCGTCGCACCGTTCGCACCCCGCAGCGCCCACGTCCCGTTGCGGAACACACCGACCGTCGTCGCCGAACCGACACCCCAACGCCCCGACACCGGCACGTCACCGCTGTACACCGACGGCACCGCCGGGTCGTCGACGATCTTGTTGTAGCGGTACGCCTTGTAGTCGCCGTTGGGGTGGTCGTCGAACTTGGCGGCGTTGATGGAGATGCTGGTGTAGTGCTTCACCGGGGTGGAGCCGAACGAGTAGTACGAGAAGGTGGTCTTCGCGGTGTCGTCCCACTTCTCGAACAGGATGACGTGGTCTTCGAAGCTGTTGAGGATGTCGCCGGGCTTGAGCTGGCTTCGGGGGATCTCGGTGGCGACGCCGGGCAGGGTCCGGGTGCTGTAGCTGGTCCCCGTGTGCCAGGCCATCGAGACGTAGCCGGAGCAGTCGGTGCGGTAGGAGCGGCCGCTGGAGTCCTGGTACGAGCCTCCCTGGTCATACGGGATGTTGGCCCGCTTCTGGTACCAGTAGTCGGCCCGGGCCAGGACCTCGGAGCGGGTGATCGAACCGTCCACCGAGGACGCGGCCTGGGCGACCGTGGCGGTGGCCGTGGCGAGGGCGGTGGTGGCGACCGCGCCGGAGAGGGCGACGGCCGCGGCGAGGGCGACGCGGGTGAGCTTCGAGGTGCGAGAAGGCATGGCTGTGCTCCAGGAGGGGGTGCGGGTGAGGTGGTGGGGTGCCGGGCAGGCGCTCTCGGCGGGTGTCGGCGGACGGCTGTCCTGCAGGAACAGCGGTCGGCGCGGGTGACACCGTGTGGTGGAGAGGCTCAGTGGCCGGGCGGGTGGGGCGGCAGGAAGCGCCGGGAGAGCAGGGGTGAGGCTTGGTGGACCCGGGCGATCAGGGTCCGGGTCTGGGCCACCGCCGGGCACGGGTCGGTGTCGGCGGGCCGGGCCAGCAGGTAGAGCAGCAGGTCGACGCGGTCGTCCTCGCACCGTGCGGAGGCGTGCTGGAGCCCGTCGGCGGGTTGTGCGTGGGCCCACAGGGCTGCGAGGACCTCGGCCTTCTCTCCCGGCGGGACGAGGCCGGGCTGCCGGCGGTACAGGCTGGCGTAGACGATGTCCACGCTCGGGTCAGCCGCCCCAGCTGAGGCTGTAGGCGGTCACCGGCGCGCCCTGGGGCGCGGCGCTGGTGGTGTCGGTGTTCGCGGCGGCGGTGGCGGCGAGGGCGGTGAGGGCGCCGATGGCGATGGCGATGGCCGCGGCGGCGTGGGCGATACGGGTGCGGATCATGGCGGGTCCTCAGATGAATGGGTCGGTGGTGGATGTGGAGGAGTCCCGCGGTTGACGCCTCCCGGCTGCCGTTCGGGGTGTTTCCCTGGCGGCGATCAATAGCTTCGCGGCTGGTGAGGCGGGCCGGAAGGGGTTCGGGGTGTCGCCAATCGGCCTGTCCGACGTCGGACATGGCGTCATGCACCCGTCAAGCGGCGGCGGGGGTGCCCAACGAGGCCGGACAACATTCCACGCCTATGCCCCCATCGGCGGCGAATGCCGCGAATCGATCTTGAAGTGGGGTAGGTCGTACTGGAAGGATGCCGACGGCGCCGATGGGGCGGCATTCGAGCGTTCTGATCGTGGGGGAGTTCCGTGCTGGATGTCCTGGGCCTGTCGGTCCACGCTGCCGCCGTCTACCGGGCCATGCTCGACCATCCCGCCGAGGGGGTGGAGCAGCTCGCCGAGCGTTGCCTGCTGACCTCCGGTCAGGTCCACGACGGACTCGACGAGCTCGGCGAGCTCATGCTCGTGCGCGCCTCCGCCGACCGTCCGGGGCGGCTGCGGGCGATCGATCCCGCCGTGGGGCTCGCCGACATGGTCGCCCGTCAGGAGGCGGACCTCGCCGCCCGGCAGGCCGCCCTCGCCGCTTCCCGGGAGGCGGTCACCCGCATGGTCGCCGACCGCGCCGAGCAGCGGGCCGCCTACGGGGAGCGGCTGCTCGGCATGGACGCCATCCTGGGCAGGCTCGAACGCATGGGGCGTGAGGCGCGGACCGAGGTGTTCAGCAGCCAGCCCGGCAACCAGCGGCCCGAGGACCTGGAGGCGGCCCGCGCCGGCGACGCCGAGGTCTTGGCCCGCGGTGTGACCATGCGCACCCTCTACCAGGACGTCATCCGCCGCCAGCCCCACGCCAGCGTGTACGCCCATTGGCTCATGGTCCAGGGCAGCGAGGTGCGCACCGCCCCCTCCATCCCCCAGCGCATCGTCATCGTGGACCGGGCCCAGGCCCTCGTGCCCATCGACCCCGCCGACAACCGCAAGGGAGCCCTCCACGTCACGGAGCCCGGCCTGCTGGCGGCCCTCCTCGACTTCCTCGAGCAGGCCTGGAGCACCGCCGTCCCGCTCGGCGCGACCGGGCCCGAGGACCCCGAGTCCGGCCTCACACCCACCGAGACCGAACTCCTGCGACTGCTCGGCTCCGGCATCACCGACGACACCGCCGGCCAGCGCCTGGGCATATCCGCCCGCACCGTCGGCCGCCACATGGCCTCCATCATGGAACGCCTCAACGCCACCAGCCGCTTCGAAGCAGGCATCAAAGCCGCGCAGCACGGCTGGATCTGACACACCGACTGCGGGAGCATCCCAGCCGTGAGGCAGACGGCCAGGCCGCCTCGGCCGGCTCGGTGAGGCCTCGGCCGAACCCACCGACACCCTGCCCGCCGCTGAACGCCCAGCGGGCGAGGTACGGGCAGTGCAAGAGGCGGCGGCGGACACCTACCGCGGCACCGACGACGAGAAGGCCACCGAGGTGCTCGCTCAGCCCGACGAGTGGACATCCCAGCTCTGCCCCCTCGGGAAGGGCCCGCCCAGCCTGGGTGCCGTGCCGACACGGGCCTCGGGCGGCGCGGGTACGGAGCCTGGCCGCCGGCCTGCGGGCCCCCGCCGACGTCCCGGGCCAAGACCCGGAGGGCGCTCACCGGCGGTCCGTGGCCGGGTCGAGAGCAACGTGCTGCACCCGCAGCTCCCACCACGGATCGGACGGGGTGGCGACCCGGGCGGCCAACGTGTCGCGCAGGCCAGGCAGCGGCAGACCAGCAGGCCGGGCTTCTCGTCCCTGCAGGTCTTCTCGCAGTCCGGGCACTCCAACCGGTTCGGGCCGGCCACCTCCGCACCCGGTTCGACGCGCAGCTCCACCTCCCAGCCGTAGGGCCTGCCTAGCGGCCAGTCCCGGACCGCACGAGGCGCGGCAGGCGGTCGATCAGCAGGCGGCCATCCACAGAGCCGCCTGCAGCGGGATCGCCGGGTTGCGGTCGGCGTCCCCGGGCCGGGCTGCCGACACCCGCTGTGGGTGGGCCCGCCGTCTCCCCGATCGGTGATGGACCGCGACGGGGGCCGTCCTCCGGGCAATGCCGGAGGACGGCCCCCGTCGAGTTGAGGTCGCGTCAGGTGGCGAGGTGGAAGCCGGCGCCGACGCCGCCCTGGGCGTTCATGGCGGCCAGGATGTACTGGATGCGGGTGTGGTGGAAGGCGCCCCAGGCGTTGCCGATCAGGGTGTTGCCGACGACGGTGGGGGAGCCGGAGTCGCCTCCCCAGGTCCAGATCAGGCTGGTGAACCACATCTGGTCGCTGCCGGAGAGGACGCCGCAGGTCAGACCGGTGCGCCAGCCCTGCTTGCACAGCCGGGTGCCCTGCGCGGGGAGGTCGCCGATCGAGGTGATCGTGACGCCGCCGACGGTGTCGGTGAGGGTGACGTTGGCCGGGTCGAGCAGGATCACCGCGTAGTCCGGACCGGCCGGACCGCCGGCGGCGAGGTTGTTCGGCTCGCTGACGTACGTCACGGTGCCGATCGGCCCGGCCGCGAGGTCGGCGAGTGCCCGCTCGGCCGTGGGCAGGGGGGCGGCGTTCAGACCCTGGCCGGCCGGCGCGGAGGTCTTGTAGACCTTGCTGCCGACCAGTTTGGTGCCGTTTGCGTCGATGACGCAGTGGGCGTTGGTCAGGGCCACCATGTTGCCCGCCGCGTCGCGGCCCACGGCCGTCACCGTGCAGAGCTCGATGGTGATGGAGTTCGGGCCGCTCGGCTGGTTCACCTGAACCATGATCCCGGTGCCGCCCCCGACGGTCAGCGGGGCAACGGCGGCCGCGTGCGCGGGCGGGACGGTCGCGGTGAGGGTGCCGGCGACGAGCGCCGTGAGACCGAGGGCGTGCCTGATACGTCGAAACATCGAACCACTCTCATCAGGTCGGGGTCGGTGATCGGCCGTCAGGGAGGCGCCTCCCGACGGCCGGCAGCCGGACGCCCGTGGCTGCGAAGGACGCTCGGGCCCACCGGCCTCGACCGGGTGAGCGGGAGCTCCTCAACGGTCCTCCGGGAGTCAGGCTGACGGATCCGGACCCGGTCCGCGGACCGGGCGAGGACCATCTGACCCCAGCGCGCGAGCCGGGCGCCAGACCGCACCCTGGCCCACCTGGGCCATTGGCGCATACAGGCCAAGTCCGGGATACCCTGGGCAGATTGCCACGACCGGACGCACACGATGGGAACACCGTGCCCGACGCGCTCGACCCTGACTCCGACGGCGGACGGGTGTACCGGGCACTGGTCCACCACCCCCGCTCGGCCGTCGACGCCCTGGCCGCCCGCGCCGGCCTGAGCTGGCCCGCCACCCGCGCCGCACTGGAGCGACTCGCCGCCGAGGGAACCGCCGTGATGGTCGATCAGGCCGACCGGACCTGGGAAGCCCTGCCACCCATGCAGGTCGTCGACGCGCTCCTGCACCGCGACGCGGTCCGGCACGCCGACCTGCGCCGCGCCGGAGCCGAGCTGGAACGGCAGTACCACACCGCCAGGACGGACGGCGGCCACTACGGCACCCTCGAAGTCCTGGACGACAGTGCCCGGTTCCTCGCCGCCGCCCGGCAGTTGCAGCGTGCCGCCCGCCGGCAGGTCCGCGTGATCGACATGCCGCCGTACGCCGGGTCCCCCGGCCACCACCGGGACCAGGAGGTGCTGCAGCGCGAGCGGATGGCCGCCGGGGTCGCGTACCGAACCCTCTACTACGAAGCCGCCTTCGACGACCCCGTCGCGGGCCCCAACATGGCACGCATGATCGAAGCGGGCGAACAGGCCCGCACCCTGGGCGAGTTACCCATGAAGCTCGTCATCGGCGACGACGACCTGGCGATCGTGATTCTCGACGCCGACGACCGTCCCGGCATCGTCGCCCTGCTGGTCCGTCCGTCCAGCCTGCTCCAGGCACTCTCCAATGTCTTCGAGATCCTCTGGAAGCTCGCCGTCCCGGTCTCGGCATCCGGCGCCACCACCGGGATCGACGACCGCGACCGGCGCATCCTCTCCCTGATGGCCAGCGGCGCCACCGACGACGCCATCGCGCGCCGCCTCGGCCTCGGCCGCCGTACCGTGGTCCGCCGCGTCTCCGCCCTCCAGGCCCGTCTCGGCGCCACCACCCGCTTTCAGGCCGGTGTCCAGGCAGCCCGCCGCAACTGGCTCTGAGGGTGGCTCAGGCCCGCCCGAACAGGGCGGGTTCGGGCTGGTCGGCGGCGGGGAGAGGAAGCTCGCAGGAAGGCAGGTCGGATGCCTTGTCGGCGGCGACGCTGCCGGGTTTCTTGCGGGGTCTGCCCGGCCCAAGGCGGGGGACACGGATCTTCTCCAGGACCGGCTCGAACTGAGGGCTGTCGGCTTGCTGGCCCGCAGTGATGAGCCGGGACAGCGGTCGGCAGCGCCCGTCGGCGCTCAGGTGGATCTTGCTGGTGAAGCCTCCCCGCGAGCGACCCGATCCCTCACCTCGTGCACCACCTCCGCCATGCGGGCGACCAGGCTCTGCCATGGCGGCTCGGCCTGGCGTTCCGCCGCTTCGCCCGCCTGAGGCAGACAGCGCGGGTGACGGTTCGTGCCGGGCGGCGTACGACGGGCCGGATCAGCCGCACCGGGGCGCCCGCCAGGGCGAGTGCGCCGCCGCGGGTGCGCTCCAGCCAGCCGCGCGCGAGGGCGCCGTCGTGGTGGAGAGTGCGGATGCCGTCGTGGCCGGACCAGCGCAGCCCGATCGCGCCGCGCACCGACGGGCCCCCCAGGATCGCCCCGCCCAGGTCCCGGTCGGCGGACTACGGCCGACCGCAGGTGGAAAGCAGTTCCAGCGGGACGAGCGGGGTACCGGGACCGGGGACAGGTCGGATGGTGTCGTCGGCCGTCGCGAGTCGGGCCTTCCGGGTCAGGGCGAAGTGGTAGGTCGGACACATGTCCTGACGGCCGGTCAGCGACGGTACGGCCGGGCCCGGATCGTGTCGTCCATGAGGGCGTCGGGTGATCCGGGCTTCCTTGTCCCGGCCGAATCCATGCGTTGTCGATCAGCCGGCCGGGAAGGTGAGGTGCTCGCCGAACCGGGCCAGCAGTCGCCAGCACTCCGGTCGCTTCCGGCTCGTGGGCAGGACCTCGATGCCGATCCCGTGTTCCAGAGTGATCAGGAGATCGCCGACGGGCCGCTGCTCCACCGTGAGGACCCGGGTGACAACCCTTTCCAGGTATGCCTGGAGGGTCGAGGCGCCGATGTCGTAGGCCAGGCGCTCGGTCTGCTCGTCGCCAGGTGCGACCGACATCAGCAGGTCATCGGAGCCCAGCAGGATCCGCTCCTGCTGGAGGATCCGAAACGGGCACTGGACGTGCACCGCGAACCTGCTGCCGACGGTGTCCGGCTGGTTCGGCGGCAGAGGCCAGGACACTTGCGAGCCGAAGCCGATCACGCCCATCGAGCCGAATCGGCCGATGCTCACCAAGGGCTCTCCGACCAGACGCTGGATCAGCGGTTTCTCGTCTCCGGCAGTCGTGCCCATTCGCATGGGAAAGCCTTCGTCAGTCGGGGGCGGGGCCAGGTCGGGGTGACCACCCGGGAGCCAGGCGGGGCCAGGCGTGACCTCCTCGACTTCGTCACCACCGACGCCGTCGCCTCCTTGGGCCTCGCAGCCCGCACCGGGAGCCTAGCCCCCGCAAGGACGCCGACATCATCCTGCTGCGCACCGGCGATCTGACGATCTGCCCCACCACCGACCCGGCGGGCAGCATCGTCAGCCGCGGCCTCCTCGGCCCGGTGGACACCGTCATCGCCGCCGGACACGTCGTCGAGCGCGACGGCGCCCTCCTCGGCTTCGACCTGTCCGCCCTACGCGAGCGCCTGCTCGCGTCCCGCGCCCGCATCGCCGCCGACGCCCGCGTGCCCCTGGACGGCACCTGGCAGCCCAGCGCCTGACACCCCGAAACCATCCGGGAACGGGCATGGGTGAGTCACGGCCGGCACCGTGACCCACCCTCACTTCCCCGTCCCCTCTCCACCGGAGGGACAGCCGGCACAGACCCCCACGGGACCACGGAGCACCCACCCGCCCACCCGGACGAGCACACCACCGGCCCGCCCGGGTCTCACGCCGACTCGCGCACCACCAACTCGGTGGGGACCACCAACGGCTCGTCCACCAGCGCAGCACCGCCCAAACCGGCGAGCAGGAGCGAGGCCGCAGCCCGGCCCATCGCCCGCATCGGCTGACGCACCGTCGTCAGCGCCGGATCCGTGTGCCGGGCCATCGGCAGGTCGTCGAAGCCCACCACCGCCACATCGCCCGGCACGGTGCGCCCGCCGGCCCGCAGCGCCCTCAGCGCTCCGGCCGCGATCTGGTCGTTGTGGGCGAAGATCGAGTCCACCTCGATACCGGCGGCCAGCGCCCGGGTGACCGCGTCCACGCCCGCCTGCTCGGTGAACTCGCCCTCGGCCACCAGCACCGGCTCCAGCACCGAGGCGAAGCCCCTGAGACGTTGGCGCACGCAGCCGAACCGGCCCGGTCCCGTCACCACCAGCGGACGCCCCCGGCCGGCGGTGGCCAGGTGCGTCGCGGCCTGGACGCCGCCTTCGAAGTTGGTGGTGGCCACCGACGGCAGCTGCGGCCGCCGGTGCCCGTGGTCGTCGATCAGCACCACCGGCATCCCGCGCCGCCGCATCTCCGCCACGGCGGGCAGGCTGCGCTCCGGCACGATCACCGCCAGCCCGTCGAAGGCCCGGGCCGACACCTGCGCGGTGAAATGCGCCACCGATGCCGGGCCGCCGCCGGAGGTGAACAGCATCAGCCCGTACCCGGCCTCCTCGACCGTGTCCGCGACGCCCTGGAGCACCTCTCCCATCCACGGCCAGGTCACCGACGGGGTGAACATCGCGATGGTACGGCTGGCCCCGCGGGCGAGTTGGACCGCGCCCGAGCGCGGCACATAGCCCAGCTGCGAGATCACTTCCCGAACGCGGGCGGCCGTCGCCGGATCGACCTCCGGGCCGGCGTTGAGCACCCGCGACACCGTGGTCTTGCTGACCTGGGCCTGACGTGCGACATCGGAGATCGTGACCGGCACGAAGCACGTCCTTCCCAGTGGCGCGACACCACCGCCGGAACCGGTTCCGGCACGGCGTCTCCGAGTGAACCGCCCCGCCCCGCAGCCGTCAAGACTTCACGGCAAACCTGAGAGATGGTCAAAGGTCGGGCCCTTGAAGCCACTTGGACGTTCAAGAAGCGAACGCACGAGGTCTTGACGTGAATGCTTCAGACCCCTAGGTTCCCGGCTCAGACGAGCACTGCGGCGCACCCCCACCCGCCATCAGAGCCCGACGGCGTCCCCACCCGACCGCCGCCGTCCACCCGTACCGGCTCCACCCGCGTGCCCGCCCCGACGGCCTCCGGGCAACCCGCTGCATCCGAACCCGCCCGCAGCATCGGCCGTCCCCCACCCCCGCGACACACCCAAGCGCTCTCGCACGGCCGGCCCGCCCCCACCGAAGGAGTAGCCCCATGCCGCGCCACCCCGCCTCCCGGCGGCTCCCCCAGGCCGTCCTGACCCTGCTCGGCCTCCTGCTCGCCGCCCTCGCCCCGACCGCCCCGACCGCCCAGGCGGCCCCGCTGGCACCCGACTTCAAGGTGATCGCGTTCTACAGCGGCACCTGGGACGCGGCCCACATCGACTTCGTCAAGGAAGCCAACGACTGGTTCCCGAAGACCGCCGCGGCCAACAACTTCACCTACACCGCCACCACCAACTGGGACCTGCTCGCCAACGGCGGCGTCGACGCCTACGACGTCGTCCTGTTCCTCGACGACGCCCCGCAGAGCGTCGCCCAGCGCGCCGGCTTCGAGCGCTACATGCGCGGCGGCGGCGCCTGGCTCGGCTTCCACGTCTCCGCGTTCACCACCAACGCCTCCGCCTGGGACTGGTACTACAACCGGTTCCTCGGCAGCGGCAACTTCCGCTCCAACACCTGGGGCCCCACCACCGCCGTCCTGCGCACCGAGAACGCCGCCCACCCCGCCGCCGCCTCCCTGCCCGCCACCTGGACCTCCGCCGTCAGCGAGTGGTACGCCTGGTCGAACAACCTGCGAGCCAACCCGAACGTCAAGGTCCTGGCCTCGGTCGACGCCTCCAGCTTCCCGCTCGGCACCGACCCCAACCAGTCCTGGTACAGCGGCGACTACCCCATCGTGTGGACCAACACCCAGTACCGGATGCTGTACGCCAACTTCGGCCACAACGCCATGAACTACTCCACCAACACCCGCACGTCCTCCACCTTCGCCTCGGCCGCCCAGAACCGCCTGCTGATCGACGCGCTCAAGTGGCTCGGCAAGGCCCCCGTCACCACCGCCCCCTGGTACAGCGTCACCTCCCAGGCCAACGGCCTGTGCGTGGACGCCCGTTCCGCCGCGACCGCCAACGGCACCGCGATCCAGCAGTACACCTGCAACAGCACCACCGCACAGGACTTCCGCCTCACCGCCACCGACAGCGGATACGTGCGCCTGGCGGCGCGCAACAACCCCGACCAGGTCGTCGACGTCACCGGGGTCTCCACCGCCGACAACGCGCCCCTCCAGCTCTGGGCCTACGGCGGTGGCGCCAACCAGCAGTGGCGGCCCGTCGCCGAGGCCGGCGGCGCCCAGCACTTCGTGGCCCGCCACAGCGGCAAGTGCCTCACCGTCGCCACCACCGCCGCGACCGACTCCGTCCAACTCGTCCAGCGCACCTGCGACAACTCCCCCGCCCAGAGCTTCCGCCTCGCCGCCCGGCCCTGACCGGCACCTCACCGCCCCGGGGCCGGGTGCGCACCCCCACGCCCGGCCCCGCTCCACCGGCCGACCGGGCATCCCGCCACCGACACGGTGAGTCGCCCACCGCCCCGGGCGCCCGGCCGGCCACCCGAGTCGCTCCCCCACACCAAGGAGACCCAGATGGGTGTCACCCGACGTTCCTTCCTGCACGCCGCCACCGCCGCAGGTGTCGCCGGGGCCGTCGGCCTCGGCCAGAGCACGATCGCCACCCCCGCCACCGCGGCCAGCGCACCCGGCGACGTCGTCGGCAAGGTCACCGTCGGCTACCAGGGCTGGTTCGCCTGCGCCGGGGACGGCGCCCCCATCGGCGGCTGGTGGCACTGGTCCCAGAACTGGGGCCAAGCCCCCTCCGGCACCAACAGGAACATCGTCGCCTGGCCCGACGTACGCGAGTACCCCACGACCTACCCGACCGCCTTCGCCAACCTCGGCAACGGCCAGGGCGCGCGCGTCTTCTCCTCCTACGACCAGTCCACCGTCGACCTGCACTTCCGCTGGATGAAGCAGTACGGCATCGACACCGCCGCCCTCCAGCGCTTCAACCCCACCGGCGGCGAAGGCCCCACCCGCGACCTCATGACCGGTAAGGTCCGCTCCGCCGCCGAGTCCCAGGGCGTCAAGTTCTACCTCATGTACGACGTCTCCGACTGGACCACGATGCAGGCCGACATCAAGGCCGACTGGCTGAACAAGATGCGCGCCCACACCGCCTCCCCGGCCTACGCACGCCAGAACGGCAAGCCGGTGGTGTGCATCTGGGGCTTCGGCTTCAACGACCCCCAGCGCCCGTTCGGCCCCGAAGCCTGCCTCGACGTCGTCAACTGGTTCAAGGCCCAAGGCTGTTACGTGATCGGGGGCGTGCCCACCTGGTGGCGCACCGGCGACCGCGACTCCCGCCCCGGCTTCACCAACGTCTACCGCGCCTTCGACATGCTCTCCCCCTGGCTGGTCGGCCGGATCGGCAACGCGTCCGACGCGGACAACTTCCACAACGTCGCCACCGTCCCCGACCTCGCCGACTGCAACGCCCGCGGCGTCGACTACCAGCCCTGCGTCCTGCCCGGCGGCGTCGGCGACCGCCAGCGCGCCCACGGCGACTTCATGTGGCGCCAGTTCTACAACATGGCCCGCGCCGGCGTCCCGTCCGTCTACATCTCCATGTTCGACGAGTACAACGAGGGCAACCAGATCGCCAAGACCGCCGAATCCCAGGCCTGGATCCCGGCCGGCTCCGGCTTCCTCGCCCTCGACGAGGACGGCACCGCCTGCTCCTCCGACTACTACCTGCGCCTGACCGGCGACGGCGGCCGGATGCTCAAGGGCCAACTCCCCCTGACCGCCGCCCGTCCGACCCCGCCGGTCACCGGCGGCGACACCGCACCGCCCACCGCCCCGGGCAGCCTGCGCACCACCGCCGTCACCGACACCACCATCGCCCTGGCCTGGAACACCTCGACCGACAACGTCGGCGTCACCGGCTACCGCGTCCGCCGCATCACGGGCGGCACCGCCACCCCCATCGCCACCATCGCGGGCACCACCACCGCCTACACCGTCACCGCGCTCACCGCCGCCACCACCCACACCTTCGACGTCCAGGCACTCGACGCCGCAGGCAACATCTCCCAACCCTCCGCACCCATCACCGCCACCACCACCTCCACCCCCAACGTCAACCTCGCCCTCGGCCGCCCCACCGCCGAGAGCAGCCACACCCAGAACTACAGCTCCGCCAACACGGTCGACGGCAACCCCAACACCTACTGGGAGAGCGCCAACAACGCGTTCCCCCAATGGCTCCAGGTCGACCTCGGCACAGCCACCACCATCCGCCGCATCGTCCTCACCCTCCCGCCCGCCACCGCCTGGGCCACCCGCAACCAGACCATCACCGTCCACGGCAGCACCGACGGCACCACCTTCACCCAACTCCTCGCAACCGCCGGCTACACCTTCGACCCCGCCACCGGCAACACCACCACACTGACCCTCCCCACGGGCGCGACCGCCCGCCACCTCCGACTCACCTTCACCGCCAACACCGGCTGGCCCGCAGCCCAGATCTCCGAGCTCCAGATCTACGCCGGCTGACGCTCACCAGGCGATGCGCACCGCCGCACGCGGTGAAGGCAAGCGGGCAGACGGGCCATGCCGACCAGCTGCCGTACCGCGCACACCGCGCGAGCCCGGAGCGAGTCTTCGGGAAGCAGCGGTACCTCACCCTGCCGCCGCCTCCGCCCGGGTTCCACGTTCGGTAGTCCAGCCGGAGGGTAGCCGCGCCTCGAGCGACGCGAGTGCCAGGGCACCGGTACCGAAACGACGGAGGCTTCCATGGACAACCCCACCCCGCACACCGCACCTCAGCAGGCCGGGCTGAACGTGGCGGCGCAACGCCTGCACCGGCGATTCGACGCGCTTACCGGGCCTTCGGCCGTCGAGGCGGCCCTGACCGAGGCCCGGGCCCACTTCGACGGCAGTGCGGTGCGCACCTTCATCCCGATCCTGGCGGAGCGGCGAGCGGCCGGCTCCCTGGTGCGGATCGGAGCGCACAAGAGCGGCGAAGCACGTCCCGCGAGCGCGTAGCCGCTGCTGCTCCCGCCGGGGTGGCCACCCCGGCGGGAGCAGCAGCGGGGCCCGCGAGGAGAGGGCCCGCTGCCTGCCCTGCTGCGGGGACGTGCGGTCAGGGTGTGAGGTGCTCCAGGGTGAACTCGGGCAGGGCGTAGGGACCGGCCTGGGGTGCGTCGGGATCGGACGGGAGGCCGGCTCCCGGGATGTCCCGGGCGTGGAGTTCGGCGTCGTCGACCGGGACGTAGGCGAGCACCGCAGGGTCGGGGAGCTCCCAGAAGCGGCGCGTGTTGGCGGAGACGGCGTACGCCGTGGCGAAGCGGGTGGACGGCGCGGCGGTGAGCGCGGCGCGGACGTAGCCGATGGCGTCGCGCGGGCTCAGCCAGGTCGCCAGGTGGCGGACCTCCGTGGGCACGCGTTCGAAGCTGCCGATGCGCAGGCAGATCACCGACAGGCCGAACTTGTCCGCGTACAGCTGCCCGAGGGCCTCGACGGCCACCTTGCTCACCCCGTACAGGCCGTCGGGGCGCACGGGTTCGTGCGGTCCCGTGCGGTGGCCGACCGGGTAGAAGCCGGTCACCCGGTTGCTGCCGGCCAGCACGACCCGCGCGATTCCCGTGCGGCGGGCCGCTTCCAGGACATGGTGCGTGCCGAGCACGTTGGCCTGGAGGAGGTCCGGGAGAGGTGCTTCGTCCGGCAAACCGCCCAGGTGGAGCACGCGGTCCGCTCCCGCGAGCGCCACCTCCACGGCCGGCAGGTCCCGGAGATCGACGGTGTGGATCTCCTCGTTCTCGGCCTCGCGCCGCAGCGGCACGCGGTCGAGCAGGATCAAGCGCCTCGCCTCCCGCCCCAGCGCCTCGCGCACCGCCGAACCGATGGTCCCCGCCGCGCCCGTCACCGCCACCGTACCCAGACCCACTGAGCCCCCCTCGCCGTTCGGCACCCTCACACCCGTGGAACCGATGACTGTACCGGTGCGCGGACGGCTTAACGGGTCGGACCGTCGGAGGAGAAGGCCGGCGCAGGGCCGGGCAGGATCGGCCCGGCCGTGGCGTGGGCGGGACGGCGCTCGGAGGTCGCGCTGGTTCAGGGCGCAGGGAGTGCGCCGGCCCGCCCACGCCACGTTTCTGCCCGCGATCGCGCGGTTCATGTCGCCACGGAAGGCAGGTGGGAGCGGGCATGCCGGAGCGGGGGGGGGGGCCGGGGGGGGGCCCCCCCCCCGCCCGCCCGCGGCCCCCGGGGGGGGGGGGGCGGGGGGGACCACCCCGCCCCCCCCCCCCCCCCCCCCCCCCCCCCCCAC
>NZ_JBIWFX010000001.1:44784-373737 GCF_044763225.1 Kitasatospora sp. NPDC096147
GGCGGGGGGCCGGCCCCCCCCCCCACCCCCGTTTTGGCCCCGCTCTGGCGGGGTTCTTGGCGCCGCGGGGGGGGGGGGGGCGCGGCGCGGCGGGGGGGGGGGGCCCCCGGGGGCCCCCCCCCCGCTCGATCCGGCCGGCGCCGGCGGTGGATTCGGGCCTGCTGCTACCAGCGGTACCAGCGGCCCCGGCTGCCCGAGGCCCCGGTACCGCGGGCCACGAACCCGACCAGCCACACCACCAGCACGATGATCGCGACCCACCACAGGGCCTTCAGCGCGAAGCCCGCCCCGAACAGCAGCAGGGCGAGCAGCAGGACGAGAAGAAGGGGAACCATCGTGACCTCCAGAGTCTGTGTCAGAGCTCCGGCTGCCCCGGCCCACGAGGACTATTCACACGAATGTTCCCACTGGTGGTGGGCAGGCGACCGTCGTACCCGCAGGTCCGCGAACGGTGCGGGCTGGTGCCAGGTGGTCCGCACGGAGGTGCCACCGAGCATTCGGTGGTCCGGGTCCGGCAACAGCCGGGTGGGCGCTTGCTACCGGACGCGGCGTTCGGTGCACGATTCCCGAGCCTACCGACCGGGCCCGGGTCTGCTTGCGGTGAGCGCACCGGTGGGGCCGGGTGTCGGAGTTCGGGCTGTGGCCTGGGCGGATGGGCTCTTCCGGTGTGGCCTGGTGGTCATCGGAAGTCCCGGCCGGCGGGGCTGGGGCGGGGGCGAGCGGGGTCAGGCGCGTGGCGACGAGGGTGACGGCGCCGTCGCGGCACTCCGCCGTGCCGTGGACGAGCAGCCCGGCCTTGCCGAGCGCGACCTTGCACCGGGGCCGCAGTCCCAGAGGTGGGCCTCGACTGCGACCGGGCGCCCGGCGGGCGTGTCGGCCAAGTCGGCGGCGGTCAGGGCACCGCAGGTACGGGCGGGCATGCTCGACGTACGGCCCTCCCGCCGGTACCGCGCCGGCAGATGCTCCACCGACCCGGCGAAGGCTGCGGCATGGGCGACCTCCTCGGCAAGCCGGGTGGCAGGGAACTGACGATCGGTCATGCAGGGCCCCTCGCAAGGGGTGTGGACGGGCCACGCGCAAGGAGCACGGACCGGCCAGTCTCCCCCCGCCCAGAGGACAACCGGAGTCCGGGCGGCGTCGGCAGCGAGCACGGGCGCTGCTTGCCTCCGCCGGGACCAGCGGAATTGCGCAGCCGACGACGAGGGGACTGCGGCACCGTGGCCGCTGTTCGACGAGTGCACCTCAGGGGAGAGCGTGACCGGGTTCGACAGCGCAGGCACGGTTCCTGCTGCACTGCGCGCCGCACTGTCAGTCGGTGGCGATCGCGGCAGCGCCCTGGCTCTGCGAGCCTCCACACTGCTTCTCCTCGGCTACTCCTGCGACGCCACCCCGATGGAGCTGTCCGTGCCGGTGCCGCCCTCGGCCTGGTGGCCGCGCGCAGGTAGGCGGGCGGAAAACTCGCCGGGCGGCAGCGCCTGGGCGCCGACGCGTGTGCCCGCAGCTTGGCCGGGCACACGCCTGGGCGGCGCCCGGAGGCACCGGGTGCGCGTCCGCTGGACGGAGGCCGCGATGTCCTCATCACAACGCCGAACCGCCGGTCCTGGCCCGGCCCCGGTCGAGACGGATGTGCCGGGCCGGCTCGACCGGCTGCCGTGGTCGCCGTGGCACTGGCGGATCCTGATCGGTCTAGGCACGGTGTGGATCCTGGACGGCCTGGAAGTCACCGTGGTCGGCAACCTGGCCGCCCGGCTCGCCGAGCCCGGCAGCGGCATCGCGATCAGTACCGCCCAGGTCACCACGGTGGCCGCCGCGCTGTACGTGGCGGGCGCCTGCTGCGGCGCGCTGTTCTTCGGCTGGCTGACCGACCGGCTGGGCCGCAAGAAGCTGTTCATGATCACCTTGGCGGTGTACCTGGCGGCGACGGCGGTCACCGCGCTGTCGTGGACGGCCTGGTTCTTCTTCCTCTGCCGGTTCTTCACCGGATTCGGCATCGGCGGCGAGTACGCGGCGATCAACTCGGCGATCGACGAGCTGATCCCGGCCCGGGTCCGCGGCCGGATCGACCTGATCGTCAACGGCAGTTTCTGGATCGGCGCCGCCCTGGGCGCGTTCGCCTCGATCGCGCTGCTGAACACCTCGCTGTTCGCGACCGACGTCGGCTGGCGGCTCGCGTTCGGGATCGGCGTGGTGCTGGGCCTGGTGATCCTGCTGGTGCGCCGGCACGTCCCGGAGAGCCCGCGCTGGCTGTTCACCCACGGCCGCGGGGAGGAGGCAGAGGAGATCGTCGCGGAGGCCGAGCGGATCGTCGAGCGGGAGACCGGCAAGCCGCTGCCGCCGGTGGACGAGCCGCCGATCCGGATCCGCGACCGCGGCCCGATCGGGTTCGTCACCATCGCCCGCACCCTGGTGACGACCTATCCGCGGCGCACGATCCTGGGCCTGTCCCTGTTCATCGGGCAGTCGTTCCTCTACAACTCGGTCACCTTCGGCTACGCCGCGATCCTGACCGGGTTCTTCGACGTCCCGGCCGGCGACACCGGCTACTACTTCGCGGTGATCGCGGTCGGCAACTTCCTCGGCCCGCTGCTGCTCGGCCACCTCTTCGACTCGGTCGGCCGCCGTCCGATGATCGCCGGCACGTACATCGGCTCCGGTGTCCTCCTGTTCGGCACCGCCTGGCTGTTCCAGCGCGGCTCGCTGGACGCCACCACGATGACCGCCTGCTGGACCGCGGTGCTGTTCCTCGCCTCCGCGGGCGCCAGCGCGGCCTATCTGACGGTCAGCGAGATCTTCCCGCTGGAGACCCGGGCGATGTGCATCGCGTTCTTCTACGCGGTGGGCACAGCGGCCGGCGGCATCTCCGGTCCGCTGCTGTTCAACGGCCTGGTGAGCAGCGGCCAGGTGGGAGACGCCTCACTCGCGTTCTGCATCGGCGCCGGCCTGATGGCGGCTGCCGGCCTGGTCGAGGCCGCGATCGGGGTGAAGGCGGAACGCCGGAGTCTGGAGTCCATCGCGGCCCCGCTCAGTCAGGTTGCCGAGCCCACGGCCAAGCGCTGACCACGCCGTGGCGGAGCGTCTCGGACGGGAGATCCTCGAACCGGATCGAGCACTGCTGCCCCTGCGCCTTCGCGGTACGGCTGAGTGGTGACGGCCGGCAGGTGACCGCAGCCGTGTCCCCCGCAGGCGAGGGACACGGCTGCGGGTGGAATCCCGTCCGACGCGCCGTCCGACGCGCCGTCAGGCGCGGGGCGGGCTGGTGGCGGTGTGGAGATGAGGTCGAACAACGCCCGGTCCACCGGACTCAAGCGGCCCGGTAGGGGCCGGAAGGACACCGGCGACGTGCTCGATCGACGGCTTCTCCGGCGTCCGGCCGAGCACTGCGGCCGGCTCCCGCAGGATCTGCGCCTCCACCGAGGATGCGGCGACCGAGCACTGTGGCCCGCCGGGGCCAGGGGGCGGTTGCGGGCCGGCGATCCGCACGAGCTCCCCGGTCGGGTGCAACTTCCGGTGGTCCCGCGCGTCGGTCCGGTCAGATGTCCGCCTCGCCCTACCGTGCTTCGTGAGCGATCCGGGCGGACCGCCGGGATCCCGAGCCAACCGGGAGAAGCCTTGACCACGACGACTGGCATCGGCCTTGCCGAGCTCACCGGGGACTACGTCCTCGACCCCACCCACACCCGCATCGGCTTCGTCGCCCGCCACGCGATGGTCACCAAGGTCCGCGGCGCGTTCCACCAGTTCGAGGGCACCGCACACCTCGACGGGACCGACCCGTCCAAGTCCACCGCCCAGGTGGTCATCAAGACCGAGAGCATCGACACCGGCGTCGAACAGCGCGATCAGCACCTGCGCACCAACGACTTCCTGGACGCACCGAACTTCCCCGACATCACCTTCCGCACCACCAAGGTCGAGCGGAAATCCGACACTGACTACCGGGTCACCGGCGACCTCACCATCAAGGAGACCACCAAGCCGGTCACCATCGACTTCGAGTACACCGGCAACGCCGTCGACCCGTACGGCAACCTGCGCGTCGGGTTGGAAGGCCAGGTGACCATCTCCCGCAAGGAGTTCGGCGTGACCTGGAACGCCGCCCTCGAAGGCGGCGGCGTCCTGGTCGGAGACAAGGTCGTCCTCGAGTTCGACGTCTCCGCGATCAAGCAGAGCTGACAGACCCACCACGCCCGGACTGCACAGCCCCGATCGCTCGGCGACAGCCTCAGGACCGTACGCCCCCGAGGTTGTCGCCCGGCCGGCTCCGGCAGGATCTGCGCCGCGACCCCGGACACCCTGACGGAGGCGGTGATGGCCGACGGGTTCCGGTGGGGGGCGAGTCCGGGCTGAGGACTCATCGGGTCCTCCTTGGTGCGGCGGCCCGCCGTGGCAACGGCCCGCCGTACGACGGCAGCGGCTGACGGGCAGTCAACGGGCCACGCAGTACCTTGCACTGTGGCGCGTCCGTAGGGCAGCCGGCCCAAGCCCTCCCTGTAGCCGAGCCATCCGAGGATCGACGCCAGGTGCCCGCACACCACGGCCCGCGGGCGCTCGCTCGACCCGGTGGCCGGCCACCACCTGCTCGCACCGGATGCCGTGGCCGGCCACGAGGTGCGGCGCCGAACCCGGTGCTGCGCGGTGCGCGTCCGCCCCGCGCTCGCGGGGACAACTTGGTAAGAGATGGCCGCTACGGCCGCCAGATGACGACGCCATCACGCACCACCAGCGGCACCGGCCGACGTGATTCGTAGAACCGGATGCTCCCCAGGTCCACGATGTCCGCACCGCCGACGGTGTTCCGACGGCTGTCGCCGGCCTTGGTCGCGAGCCAGCCGAGCAGCCGGCCCGTCAGGTCGAAGTCGTCCGGGTGGATCTCCTGCCGGCTGGTGAGGGCCCACACGCCGAACCAGGTGGTGCGCTCTCGGCGAAGGAGCACCGAGACGAGCGCGCCGTCGATCTTGAAGGCCTCGCCGTGGCCGGCCAGAAGGGGCCGGGGTTCGTCCTCGATGACGAGGTGGCCGTCATCGTCGTGGTACGCGTTCGGAAACTCCGTCACGATGCGAAGGGTCTCCGGCCTGGGGCCGAGACCGAGGTGCCATCGGAGCTCGGCGAGTTCCTCCTCCGACAGTTCGTCGAGGTCCAGTGCGAGCGTGAGTTCGTAGATGTCGGCCATGGCCGCAGACGCTAGTACCTGCCTCTGACCGTCCTCCCTCGCGGCTGGATCCGGCCGGTGCCGGGCGTCAGGCAATGGCCCGAGTTCGGTCCTCTGCCTGATGGACTCGGACTCTTCGCCAGAACGGCCTGAGCACCCGGAGGACGAGCCCCGGGCGCCACGTCGCTCGGCGGTGTCCGGCCGGCCGTCCTCCTCCGACCCCCTCCGCCACCGGGCCGGCACGGTGCCCTGCGGGTTCGGTGGGCGCGCCGGGTGCGGCCGCGCGGCGGCGCTTCCGGGCCGCCTCCACCTGACGGATCGTCATCTCCTCGACGGCGAGGTCGGCGGCGCTCGGTCCGAGGCCGTCTCCCTGAGGGTGGAACCGGGCGCGGTTGCGCCGCCACGCCCGGCTCTCCAGGACGCCGCGCACCGGGGCCGGACACCGCGACGGGACGGCCCGTGGGCCGTCCCGTCCTCCGCCGCGCCCCGGCCGACCGGGCCGCCGCCGCCCGTGGGTCACTCAGTCGCAGTCCCGGCAGATCGGCTGGTCGTTCTTGTACCGGGCGAGCCTGCTGCGGTGGTGGACGAGGAAGCAGCTGACGCAGGTAAACTCGTCACTCATCATCGGCTGCACCGCGACGGTGAGCTCCTCCCCCGACAGGTCGGCACCAGGCAGCTCCACGCCGTCGGCCGACTCGAGCACGTCCAGGGCATCGATGCTGGAGGCCGACTTGTCACTGCGGTGGGCCTTCAGCTCCTCGATGCTGTCGGTCGAACTGTCGTCATCGCCCTTGCGCGGAGCGTCGTAATCGGTTGCCACAGAAAAGGGGTCCTTGTCATCGAGAAACACTGGCCCGGGCCGGTTCGCGGAATCCGCGCCCCGGCCCGCGCCGAGTCCGGTACCGGACGGTGTGCGGAGTGTAACCGAGACGGGGCGGGCGGAACGGCCGACCACCCACAGACGCCCCCGGCAGCCTGCGCCCGCTGCCGGAGGGCAGGGGCCCGGGCGGGGCGGCTCAGCGCAGGACGTCCAGCTCCGGCCAGTCGTCGCCGGGCCGATCGAGGAAGCTGGTGGGCCGCCCCGCCAGGTACCGGGCGAAGAAAGCGGCGACGGCGGTGCGTTGGGCGGCCAGGGAGCGGCAGGGGTCGATGGTGCCGATGAGTGCGGCCACGTCGGGGAGTCGGAGGTGGCGGGCGATCCGGGGCAGGAGGACCTGGAGGTCGGTGTACGAGCCGTGGGCCGCGTCGCGCAGTCGCAGGGCGTGCCGGGGGCCGGTGGAGGCCGCCCAGCAGGTGGCCCAACTCGGTTCGTTCTGCAGGGTCTTGGCCCCGGAGGCCATCAGCAGGAAGGGCTTGGCGAGACCGCTGGTGGCGACGGGTCCGAGGAGGGCGCCGTCGAGGTCGGCCGCCGCGCGGACACCAGGTTCGTCGTGGGCGAGCTGGGCCGCGACGGAGCCGCCGAGGGACTGCCCGAGCACGCCGGTCCGGCCAGGGTCGGCGGCTTCGGCGAGACCGTCCGGGAGAGGACCGGTGACGGCACCGGGGCGGTCGCCGCGAGCGAGGGCGTCGAGTGTGCCGAGGACGAAGCGGGCGTCGGCGAGGCGGGCCTCGGAGTGCCGGGCGAGCAGCGCGGCGATGACGTCCGGGGTGAGGTCGTCGGGGAGCGGGAGGGCGCGTTCGACCCGGCCGCCGGGGAACTCGACCTGCTCGGTCTCGTAGGTGGAGTCGAGGGCGACCACGAGGTGGCCACGGCTCGCCAGTTCCTCGACCAAGGCGGTGCCGAGGGCACGCGAGCCGCCGTCGCCGGAGGAGAACAGGATCACGGGCAGCCGGCCGGCACGGCGGGCGACGGGCGCGCCGGTGCGGGCGTGGGTCCTGATCCCCCGCCAGTCGACGGCACCGGTCGGGACGCCGAGAGCCGGTGCGGAGTACGTGTCCCAGTCGGCCGCCGCAGCGGGGGGCAGCCAGCGAGCCACGGGCTCTCCGGCACCGGGCTGCGCCGGGTACCAGAGGGTGGCCATCAGCTCCCGGTAGGGCTTGCCGGGAAGCAAGGGGTCGGGGCGGCTGCGGTCGACCAGGTGCAGGGCGACGGTACCGATCGGCCAGGGCCCGGTCGGCGCGGGCAGGCGCAGCGGGATGGGCGGGCGAGGGACGGACCCGGGGCCGTGTCCCCGGGCAGGGGCGGCGGCCAGGGTGGTGAGCGCGGCGGCGCCGAGCGTGCCGAGCAGGACGCGGCGGGTCGGGGGCATGGGCGGGCTCCTTCGGTGGGGCGGATGCGAGGTCGCCACCAGGGTCCCGTCGCCGGGGGTACGGGGGCGCCCTGCCCGGGGACGATCGCGCGGGTGGGCGCGGGTCGCCCCGGGGCGGGTCCGCTCCTCCGCGCGGAGGAGGCCCCGGTATCCCGGAGTCTCCCCCGGTCTCCGCCGGTGGGCGGACGCCCCTGCGGGCGCGGAGCCCTAGCGTGGGCCTGCGGCGACGACCGCCGGACGACGTGAACGCGAGGAGGGGCACGATGGCCGAGGCCGGTGGGCTGCGGACGGGCCTGGCAGGTGCGCTCACCCAACTGCCTGCGCGGGTGCCGCCGTTGGTGGCGGACGCCCTACTCGCGGCGGCCCTGTTCGTGGTGACGCTCGGGCCGGGGCGGGTGGCGGACGGTCGGGGCTTCGCGTTGCAGTGTGCTCTGGTGCTGCCGCTGGTGTGGCGGCGGCGGGCGCCCCGGGCCGTGTTCGGGGTGATCGCGGCTGCGGCGCTCGTGCAGTGGCTGCTGGGTGTCCAACTGCCGGCCGATGCGGCGTTGCTGGTCGCCCTCGGGACGGTGACCGCGCGGGCTCCGTCGCGGTCGGGGTGGGTGGCGGCTGCGGTGGCGGTGGCCGGGGCGGTGCTGGCCGCGGCGCGCTGGGCACCCGAGGGGCGCTTCCTCGCCTCGGGCGCCGCGATGACGGCGGCGGTGGTCGCGAGCGCACTGCTCGGGGCGAACGCCCGGATCCGGCGGGCCGCGCGGGCACAGCGGCTGGCATGGCTGGTACGGGACCGCGACGAGCGGGAACGCCGGGCGGTGGAGGAGGAACGCGCACGGATGGCAAGGGAGTTGCACGACAGCGTGACCCACGGTCTGTCGGTGGTGGTGGCGCTGGCGGACGCGCTCGGGCACGCGCGGCCGGACGACGCCCGCGCCGTGACGGCCCGGATCGCGGAGACCGGGCGGCAGGCCCTGACCGACATGCGGCGGGCACTCGGCCTGCTCCAGGACACCCCTCCCCACACCGGAGCGGGCTTCGACGCGGGGCCCGGGGATGACCGGCGGTCGCCACCGGGGATCGGGCAACTCGCCGCGCTGTGCGAACGCACGCAGGCGGCCGGCCTGGTGACCCGCCTGCGGGTGGACGGCGAGAGCGCCGGGGTGCCGGCCGCAGCCCAGCTGACGGTGCATCGGATCGTCCAGGAGTCACTGACCAACGTGCTCCGCCACGCGCCGCAGGGGACGCGGGCCGAGGTGCGGGTGACCTGTGCACCGGCGGAGGTCACGGTCGAGGTGACCGACGACGGCCAGGCCACCGGGCGCAGAGGACCGGGCACGGGCGGGACCGGCCGGGGTCTGGCGGGGATGCGCGAGCGCACCGCGGCGTTCGGCGGGGAGCTGGAGGCTGGCCCGCGGCCGGGCGGCGGCTGGCGGGTCTTCGCCCGGCTGGATCCCGGGGGCACGCCGTGAGCGTCCGGGTGCTGCTGGTGGACGACGAGGAGCTGCTGCGGCTGGCCTTCGGCATGATCCTGCGCGCCGAACCGGACATGGAGCCGGTCGGGGAGGCAGCCGACGGGGCGGCAGCGGTGGAGCTGGCACGGCGGTTGCGGCCGGACGTGGTGCTGATGGACGTGCGGATGCCGGGCACCGACGGCATCGAGGCGACCCGGCGGCTGCTGCGCGAGGCACCCGAGGCGCGGGTCCTGGTGCTCACGACCTTCGACCTGGACGACTACGCCTTCGACGCGCTGCGGGCCGGGGCGTCCGGCTTCCTGCTGAAGAACAGCCGGCCGGAGGAACTGCTGCGGGCGATCCGCGACGTGGCCCGGGGCGACGCCGTACTCTCCCCCCGGATCACCCGGCGGCTGCTGGACCGCTACGCCCACGGGCTTCCCACCACCGGCCACCACGCAGGCGGCGGGGGCGGCACGGACGACGCAAACGGCGGGACCGGCGCGGGGCCGCTGAGCGCCCTGACCGCCCGCGAACGCGAGGTCCTGCTGGGAGCCGCCCACGGCCTGACCAACTCCGAACTCGCCACCACCCTCGGTCTCGCGGAACCGACGGTGAAGAAGCACCTCGGCCGGGTCATGGCCAAACTGCAGCTGCGGGATCGGGTACAGGCGGTGATCTTCGCCTACGAATCCGGTCTCGTCCGCCCCGGATAGGCGCGGACGGCCGTCGACCCGCGCACGTCCGTACCGTCAGGCGCCCACCGCGGCCGACCTTCGCTCGTCGACAGCCGGGAGCCGGGACGGCAGAATTCCGAGGTGACGAATCTGACCGATCTGAGCGAGCGCGAGTACTTCGCCCTGTTGTCCCGGCGGACCGGCCTGTACGTCGGCCGTCCGTCCTTCAGCAGCGTGGCCGCCTTCCTGGTGGGCTACGACCAGGCGGCGCGACGGCACGGCGGGCCGGGGCTGGACGGCTGGCGCGAATGGCTCATGGCGAACCATCAGGCCGCCGGCAACCTCGTCTGGCAGGCCCAGGTCCGGCAGATCGCCCTGCCGGACGAGGAAGCCGGCCGGGACCTGACGCCGGATCAGGAAGCACACCTTCTCCAGGTGCTCTTCGAGCTGCTCGACGGGTTCCTCGCCGAACGGGACGGTGCTGCCTCGGGGTCGTAGGCACCGTCCACGGCTTCCGGGGTCCGGGCGACGGCAGGACGCACGCCGTCAGGAGGACTCCGCCGGAGGGAAGAAGCGGGCGGCCCGGCGCAGCTCGTGCAGGCGCTCCAGGAGCACCGGCGGCCAGAGGCTGCCGTCGTACTGCGCCAGCGGGACGCCGGGCACCGGGCCCGGGTAGCAGGCGCGTTGCAGCCACTGCTCGTCGGCCGGGTACGCCCGCCGGGCCTGGGCCCCGATCTCGTCGCACCACCACGCGGCGGCGGCCAGCGACGCGCGGGGGCAGTCGGCGTCGTACGGGGCGGGGACCGGCATCACGAAGTCCGGGTGCAGCGCGGGCCCTTCGGGCGCTTCGGCGGCGTCGGTGCAGGTCGCGGCGGGGGCGAGGGTGGAGGACACGGCGGGAGCGTAGGCGCCGGTGGCGGCGGTGGGGCGGACGGCCCGCCGGGCGGTCGGGTGACGTGGCCCGGTCGGCGCAACGCGGGCGGGACGTGCCCGGGGACGTGGTGCCGGTGCGATGCCGGGACGGTGCCGGTTCGGTGCGGGCTGCTGCGAGGGTCGTGCCGGGCCGGACGGACAGGTGGCCGGCCCGGACCGTGGACAGCGTTCTCCGAGGAGTGGTCGCATGACGAAGTACGTGGGTTCCTCCCGTTCCGGGCAGCGCCGGTCGAGCCGCTGGGCCGGCCTCGCGCTCGCAGCCGCCCTGGCCTCGGCCGGGCTGGTCTCGATCGGCGCCGCGCCCGCCTCGGCGCAGACCTGCTGGGTCGAGGTGTTCTACGAGGGCCACTGGATCAGGGTCCAGGTGCCGTGCGGCACGTCGACCTGCACCGTCGAGGGCGACGCCGTGCAGCCGGGGTTGGCGCCGCGTCAGATCGGCGCCACCGTCCCGGGGAACGGACGGCAGGTGGGCTCGGCAGCACCCTGCGCCTGACGGCCGGGCACCGGAACGACGGTCGGGTGCCCCGCCGCAGTGCGGACTGCGGCGAGGCACCCGGCAGCCCCGCACCCCACACTCCCGCGCGACCTCCCCCGCCGGCTCGCCCGGCTGGTCACCGCCGCCCTCCGGGCCTGAACCGCGACCGGACCGGCCGCCGCTGCTCCGTTCGGCGGAGACCGGCACCCGCGGGCGCGGCGCTGCCCTCCCCCGGGCGGGGGCCACTGCTCTGATGGACCGTCAGCACGGCCGACGGAGAGGGGCCCGCAGTGGCAGCGGCAGGCAATGCGCAGGAGCGGGAGCGGGTCTCGACCGCCGCGTACGTGAACCTCGTGACGGCGACCGTCGGCTTCACCCTCACCTTCTGGGCGTGGAACCTGATCGCACCGCTGGCCGGTGAGTTCGACAAGACCCTGCACATGTCCTCGTTCGCCCAGTCCCTGCTGGTCGCGGTGCCGGTGCTGGTCGGCTCGCTCGGGCGGGTGCCGGTCGGAGCGCTGACCGACCGGTTCGGGGCGCGGCTGATGTTCCCGCTGGTCTCGGGTCTGACGATCATTCCGGTGCTGCTGCTGATCCCGGCCCGGAGTTCGTACGGGGCTCTGCTGGCCGTCGGCTTCCTGCTGGGGCTGGGCGGCACCACATTCGCGATCGGCGTGCCGTTGGTGAACTCCTGGTTCCCGCCGCACAAGCGCGGCCTGGGCGTCGGCGTGTTCGGCATGGGCATGGGCGGGGTGGCCCTGTCCGGGTACTTCACCCCCCGGCTGTGGAAGCACGGCGAGAACCTGCCCTTCACCGTGCTGGCGGTGGCCCTCGCCGTCTACGTGGTGCTCGCCCTGCTCCTCGTCCGCGACCGGCCCGGCCGGGCGGTGCCGACCGCCCCGCTCACCGCCCGGCTGGCGGCGGCGGGAAGGCTCCGGGTCACCTGGGAGCTCTCGGCCCTCTACGCGATCGGGTTCGGCGGCATCGTCGCGTTCGGCGTCTACCTGCCGACCTACCTGAAGACCTGGTACGAGCTCTCGCCCACCGACGCGGGCACCCGGGCGGCCGGCTTCGCCCTGGTGACGGTGGTGTTCCGCCCCATCGGCGGCTGGCTGTCGGACCGCGTGCACGCCGCCGTGGTCACCGCCTGGTCGCTCGCCCTCACCGCGCTGTTCGCGATCGTCCAGGCCTTCGACCCGGCACTGGCACCCGTCGGCACCATCGCCTTCCTGCTGATGGCGGCCGGGCTCGGCACCAGCAGCGGCGCGGTCTTCGCCCTCGTCTCCCAGGTCACCCCGCCGGCCCAGGTCGGCAGCGTGACGGGCATCGTCGGCGCGGTCGGCGGGCTCGGGGGCTTCGTGCCGCCGCTGGTGATGGGCGCGATCTACAGCGCCGAGGGCAGCTACTCGATCGGCTTCATGCTGCTCTCCGACCTCGCCCTCGCGGGCTGCGTGTACGCGGCGGTCCGGATGCGCTCGGTCCGCACCGACTCCCCCACCTGAGCCTCCCGGGGGGGCGACGGGCCCGGCCGTCAGGGCAGCGGGCCTGACGGACGGTCAGCGGCGCCGCCGGGTCAGTCGGAGTTGAACCACACCAACACCCCCGGACCGTCCGGCGTGACGACCGGCAACCACGCCTCGTCAGCCTCACCGATCCGGCTCTCGTCCAACCGCAGGGGGTACGGAGCCTCGACCGTCCCGTCGGACGCCCAGTACTGCACGGCCTCGACGGCCGCCCGCAGCCGGCCGCCCTCGGCATCGCCCTCCGGCCACCGGTACCCCCACGTGCCGGCGCCCCCGAAGTGCCCCTCGAACAGCTCGCGCAGGGCGGCCAGTTGCTCGGGCCCGTGCAGCGGCACCAGAAAGCCTTCGACCTGCCCCTGTCGGCACGTAACAACGCCGTACTGCTGGTGGTAGACGACCCTGGTGCCCGCTTCGACCACCACGAACAGCCAGCCACCGGCGCTCATGCCGTCGGGATCGAGGGCTACGTGGCGTCGGGGGCTCATGGCGCCAGTCTCCCGGGCCACCGCTGCGGGCTCAACGGGTTTGCGGTCCGGTGGCCGTGGCCTCGGGGAGAGCGACGAGCTCGATCTCGAAGGCGTCCTCGTTCGCCAGGTAGGCCGCGTAGTGCGACGGGCCCCCGGCGTACGGGTGGCGGCGCGGGAAGAGCAGGTGCCACCCGTGCTCGGGGGCCTCGGCGGTGAGGGCGTCCACGGTGGCGCGGTCGCGGACGTGGAAGGCCAGGTGGTTGAGGCCCGGGCGGTGGCGGTCGTGATGACCGGCACTGAGCGCCGGGGACTGCTCGACCACCAGGTAGGTGGAGCCGCTCAGCCAGCTGCGGCCGAGCGGCCAGTCCTGGTGGACGGTGTGGCCGAGGGCCTCCAGCAACCAGCCGAACGACCTCACGGCGCGGGAGAGGTCGGGGACCCAGAGTTCGACGTGGTGCAGGGCGCCGTGGGCCGGACGCGCCTGCGGGTGCGGCGTGGTCATCGGGTCACGGTAGCCGGGGGCATCGGCCGCACCCGACCGGGGGTGGCCGGGCCGGTGGGCGCGGAGGGAATCGGCACCGATGCGCCGTCGGTCCCGCCATCCATCCGCCGCGCCGCCCGGGCAAGGGAACGAACAGCGCCGAATTGTCTGTCACTCGACGGCTCAAGTCAATGGTCTTGGGGAGGATTTGACGTGCCGTCAGCGTAGTCCTCGCAGCCGGGCCGGTCCACCCCCGGAGGGGGACGTCCGGCACCGGGGGCGGTGCGAGGGTGGTACTCCGGGCCGGGAGGCGGACCGGGGAGAGGAACGTCATGGGTGGGATCGGCAAGCGGCGGCGGATCGGGGTACGGCTCGCCGCCGTGGCCCTGGCGGGGGCGAGCGTGGTGGCGGTCGCCCCGACCGCCGGGGCGGTGGACCTGGCGGGGACCGAGGCGGAGCGGCGGGCCCGGGTCGAAGGGCAGCAGGAGCTGCGGGAGTTAGTGGAGCACGGCGGGATGACCGCCGCGCTGGCGGAGATCCGGATCGGGCGCTCCACCTGGCGCGGTGCGGTCGGGGTGGCGGAGCTGGGCAGCGGCCGGCCGGCCCGGGCGGACGGCCGGTTCCGGATCGGGAGCGTGACCAAGACCTTCGTGGCCACGGTGGTACTCCAGCTGGCCGGGGAGCGCCGGCTGCGGCTGGACGACCCGGTGGAGCGCTACCTGCCGGGCGTGGTGCCGAACGGCGCGGCCATCACCGTGCGGCAGCTGCTGAACCACACCAGCGGCCTGTACAACTTCACCGAGGACGACCGCTTCCTGGTGAACGACGAGGCCGAGCTGGAGGACTACGCCTACGGCCGCTGGCGCTACCAGGACCACCGCGCCCGGCAGTTGGTCGCGGTAGCGGCCGAGCACGCGCCGTACTTCCCGCCGGGGCAGGGCTGGAAGTACTCCAACACCAACTACGTGCTGGCCGGGATGATCATCCAGAAGGTCACCGGCCGCAGCTGGCAGCGCGAGACGGAGCGGCGCATCGTCGAGCCGCTCGGCCTGCACGACACCCTCTTCCCCACCTCACAGACCGGGCTCGGCGGACCGTCCGCGCACGCCTACCTGGCCATGCCCGCCGGACCGGCCGACATCACCCGGTTCAACCCGAGCGTGGTGGACTCGGCCGGCAACGGCATCTCCACCACCGCCGACCTGAACCGCTTCCACGCCGCGCTGTTCGGCGGCAAGCTGCTGCGCCCGGCCCAGATGGCGGATCTGACCACCACCGTGCCGACCGGCACCCCGGGCGGCAGCTACGGGCTCGGCGTGCTCCGGATCGACCTCGGTCCGAGCTGCGAGCCGGCCTGGGGCCACGACGGCGGACTGCCCGGCTGGAGCACGCTGCTGCTCGGCAGCCGCGACGGGAAGCGGCAGTTCGCGCTCTCGCACAACCCGTTCGTCGGCACGGACGACTCGGCGAGCGGGCCCGCCATCGGCTCGCTGATCGTCAAGACGCTCTGCGACGAGCAGCGGCCGGCCGCACGCGGCACGGCGCCGTGGACGCCGCCCAGCACCGGGCCGGACCTGCTGGTCACCCCGCGCTGATCGCGGCGCACGACGCCGCCCTGACGGAGCCTCAGGGATCGTCCCGGGGCGAGCGAACGGGCGGGGCCGACGCAAGGTGGTCATCGAGTCCCGACCGGGCACGACGAGGTCGTCGCAGCCCCGGAGCACCGGCACGTCGGCACGTCGGCCACGGTGAACTCCCGTCCGCCGGAACGGTGGTGGACCGGGAGGTCCCGCTCCGCGACGATCACCTCGACGTCCTCGGTGCGGTGCCCCGCCGGCGAGCCGGTGGGGCACCGCACCGAGGAGCAGCTCGGCGCCGACCCGGACCCCGACGCCCGGTCCCGAGTCCTCGCCGTGCTCACCGCAGGGCTGCGGGCCCGCTGATCCGCCCGCGCCCGACGGACCGCCGCCGCGCCGGACCGCCTGCCCGCCGGACCGCCCGCTGACGCGGTGCCGCCCGACGGACCGTCAGGACCTCCCCGCGAGCAGCGTCCACGGCTGCGGGCGGGCCAGCGCGAGGCGCGGCTTGGCCTCCGCCCAGTGCCGGACGGCGGTGGCCAGGGCCGCGCCCGGATCGTCGACCCGGTGGGTGGGGACGAACGGCTCGGTCATCGAGGTGTAGCTCTGGAACATCGCCAGCAGCTTCACCGCCTGCGCCTGGAACGGCGAGAGGTAGCGGTCCGCCAGCGGCAGGAAGAACCGCTCCCAGCGCTCCACCGGCACCAGCGGGGGCGGCTCGACCGGAGCCACCCCGTGGGCGGCCCGGTACTCGTTGACGGTCTCCCGGACGACGTCCACCAGGGCGGACAGCCGCAGGCAGGAGGCACCCGCCGCGAGCACCTCGGTGCGCGGGGCGGCGGGCGGCTCGGCCAGCGCGGCGGCGGCGATCACCTCGGCGACCCGGTCGACCGGGCTGATCTCGGCGTGGCCGTCCGGGGCGCCGACCACCACGGCGGCCAGGCCGGAGACCAGCGCCTGGAAGATGGTGTACGGGCCCGAGAAGCGCGCGATCCGCCCGTCCGTGCTGCGGCCGACCACCAGCGGCGGGCGCACCACGGTGACCGGGCCCGGGTGTTCGGTGCGCGCCACCTCCTCGCAGCGGGCCTTGGACCACTCGTAGCCGTTGCGGTACCCCTCGAACTCCGCGCCGCGCAGGTCCTCCGGATTACGGGTACCGCCGACGTAGGCGGTGGAGACCTGCACCAGGTGGGTGTCCCGGTCCGCCAGCGCCAGGACCGCGCGCAGCGGGTCGATGTTCGCGGCCTCCGCCTCCGGGCGGCTGAGCGTCCACCGGGTGGAGGCCGCGGCGTGCACGATCACGTCCCAGTGGCCGGCCAGCTCGGCGGGCGGCGGCTGCTCGCCGATCCGCCAGGACAGCACGTCGTCGGCGGGGCGGCGGGCCACCGGCACCAGGGTGTGGCCGGAGGTCCGGAGCAGGTCGCCGAGCTCGGTGCCGACCACACCGGTGGCACCGGTCAGGAGGATTCGCATCGCGGGGTCCCAGGGGTAGCAGGGGAGGTGAGGGCGGGTCAGGCCGGGGTGAGCACCAGGCAGGCATTCTGGCCGCCGAAGCCGAAGGAGTTGGAGAGCACCGGTCCGGGGGCGATCGAGCGGGGCACCGAGCGGACCAGGTCCACCAGGCCGGCCTCCGGGCTGCTGCCCAGGTTGGCGATCGGCGGCACCTCGCCCCGGGCCGCGCAGAGCAGCCCGAGCGCCGCCTCCAGGGCGCCGGAGCCGCCGATCAGATGGCCCGTCACGCCCTTCATCGCCGTCACCGGCAGCGCCCCCGCGCCGAAGCACCGCTCGATCGCCCGGGCCTCGGCCCGGTCGTTGAGCACCGTGGAGGTGCCGTGCGCGTTGACGTGGCCGATGTCCGCCGGGCTCAACCCGGCGTCCGCGACCGCCCGTTGCATGCAGCGGGCGGCCATCCCGCCGTCCTCGATCGGGGCCACGATGTGGAAGGCGTCGCAGTTGTCCGCGTACCCGGCCACCTCGCCGAGGATCGGCGCGCCGCGCCGGACGGCCGCGTCCCAGCGCTCCAGCACCAGCACGGCGGCGCCCTCGGCCATCACGAAGCCGTCCCGCTCGGCGTCGAACGGGCGGCTGGCCAGCGCCGGTTCGTCGTTGCGCGCCGACATCGCCCGCATCTTGGCGAAGGCACCGACGATGACGGTCGTGACGGGGGCGTCCACTCCCCCGGCCAGCGCCGCGTCCAACTCCCCGTACCGGATCCGCCGGGCGGCCTCGCCGATCGCGGTGGTGCCGCTGGCGCAGGCCGAGGAGTACGTGGTGCAGGCGCCCCGGTAGCCGTAGCGCAGCGCCAGCCGGGAGGCGGCCGAGTTGGCCATGGTGCGCGGCACGGTGTGCACCGGCAGGTCACCGGGGCTGTCCCAGTGGTCGGTGGTGACCTGCTCCATGCTGGCCAGCCCGCCCATCCCGGTGCCGATCTGCACCCCGACCCGCTCGGGCGAGTGGCCGCCGCAGTCGGTGAAGCCGGCCGCCGCGACGGCGTCCGAGGCGGCGCAGAGCAGCAGGGTGGCGGCCCGGTCGATCTGCCGGAGCTCACGCCGGGTCAGGTACGCCTCCACGTCGAACGGCGGCACCAGCGAGGCGATCCGCACCGAGACCCCGCGCCGCACCAGCAGCTCGACCACGGCGGCGGTGGGCCGGGCCTTGAGCACCGACTCGTACGCCTCCTGCGGGCTGGTGCCGGCCGGGGTCTTCAGGCCGATGCCGGTGACCGCGACCCGGTGGCCGCCGTCCTCGCGCCGATGGTCCCGGGGCACCCGACGGGCCGTCACCGGGTGGCTGCCGTGCGGTGGTCGAGCAGCCGCAGGGCCAGCAGGTCGATCGCCCGGCCGACGTCCTCCGCGCCGGTCAGGTCCTCGACCGCGATCCGCAGCGCGAGCGCGCGCTCCAGCCGGGAGCCGATCTCCATCAGCTCCAGACTGTCGATGCCGTAGTCGGTCAGCAGGCTGGTGTGCTCCTGCACCTCCTCGACCTCGGTGCCGAGCACGTCGGAGATGGTCGTCCTGACCACCAGGGCCAGTTCCTCACGGGTGGGCATGTCCGTCCTTCCTGACGGTGCGGGGATCATCGGCCGGCCACCGCCGTCAGGGCAGCGTCCAGGATGCCGAGCCCCTCGGCGAGTTCGGCCTCGGTGGTGACCAGCGGGGGCAGCAGCCGGATGGTGGTCGGGCGGCCGAGACAGGGTGAGACCAGCAGGCCCAGGGCCGAGAGCTCCAGCACCATCGCGCCCGCCCGGGCCGGGGTGTCCAGGTCCAGGCCGCGCAGCAGGCCCCGGCCCCGGACCTCGCGGACCGTCGCCGGGTGCCGCGCCCGCAGCGCGTCGAGGCCGTCGGCGAGCAGCGCGGTGAGGGCCAGGCCGTGTCCGGCCTGACGTTCCATCACCGCCAGCGCGGGCGGCAGCGCCGCGCAGCTCAGCGGGTGGCCGCCGAAGGTGGCGGAGTGCAGGAACGGATCGGCGTCCAGCGGGGCGTAGAGCCGCTCGGAGCAGACCAGCGCGGAGAGCGGGACCACGCCCCCGCCGAGCGGCTTGCCCAGCAGCACGCCGTCCACCGGCAGGCCCTCGGCCAGCGCCACCGAGGGCGGGCCGCAGCGGCCCAGGCCGCACTGGATCTCGTCGGCGATCACCATCGCGCCGTGCGCGACGGCCGCCGCGCACCAGCTGCGCAGCACGTCCGGCGGGAGCGGGACGGCGCCGTTCTCGCCCTGTACCGGCTCGAAGACCAGCGCCGCCACCGGGCCGGCCGCCGCCTCCCGGGCGAACGCCTGCGGATCGTCCGGGTCCAGGTGGGCAACCTCCACGGCGCAGCCGCGCAGGCCCACCCGGTAGAGCGGACTGTGCGTCAGGGCGAGGGCGCCGAGCGACTTCCCGTGGAAGCCGCCGCGCACCGCCAGCACCTTGTCGCGGCCGGTGGCGAGGCGGGCGAGCTTGACGGCCACCTCCACGGCGTCCGAGCCGTTCAGCCCGAAGTGCACCTTGGGCAGCGTGCCGCCGAGGTGGGCGGCGAGCAGGCCGGCCGCCCGGGCCGCGACCGGATTGGCCAGGCTGCGGGTGGCGGTCGGCATGGTGTCGAGCTGCCGGTGGACGGCGGCCACCACCTCGGGGTGGCGGTGGCCGAGCAGGGTGACGGCGTAGGAGCCGAAGTCCAGGACCCGGCGGCCGTCCGAGAGGGTGACCCCGGCCCCCTCGGCGGCGGCCTCCACGGCTCCCCGGCCGGCGAAGCTGCCGGTCAGCGCGAGCTTGGCGGACAGGTGGCGGCGGAGCTGGTCGAACACCTCGGCGGCGTCGGTGGTGGCGGCGTCGGTGGCGGCAGCGTCGCCCTCCGTCGTCCCCGCGCTCGTGGCAGCGACCGTGGTCATGCCGGGACCACCTCCGCCGTGACCAGCCGGGCCCGGAGAGCGGCGATCATCTGCGCCGCATTGTCCCGCAGGGCGTCGGCCGCGAGCGGGTTGAGCATCTCCGAGAGCAGCGGGATGCCGATGTCGAAGTCGGCGTGGAGCGTCACCGTGCTGCCGCCGTCCGGTGTCTCCCGCACCGTCCAGTGGCCGGAGAACTCGCCGAGGTCACCGGTCAGTTGGTCGAAGGTGAAGCGCCGGGCCGCCGGGTCGATCACCTCCGCCTCGGTCCAGCGCAGCACCGAGCCCTCCAGCCGCACCGACCAGGAGGTGGTGCGGTGCAGCGCGTCGCGCTGCTCGACCACCCGCACCTCGTCCACGCTCTCCATGCAGTGCTGGTACGACTCGACGTCCACCACCGCCGCCCAGACCAGGTCCGGCGGTGCGGCGATCGGCAGTTCCACCTCAACGTGCGGCACGGGGTGACCTCTCTGATGCGGGGGTGTGGGTGTGGGCGGGCGCGGCGGCGTGCGGGCCGAGGGCCCGGCTCCGGGCGGCGGCCAGGGCCGGGGGCAGTGCGCGGCGCAGTACGGCCCGCCGGAGCGGGCCGACGTGCGTCATCGCGTACCACTGCTCGACCAGCTCGCAGCCGAGTTCGAGCTTCGGCTGGTAGGCGGTCTGGGCGAACCGGATGTGGGTGCAGCCGGCCTCGATGGCGTACCGGATCGCCGCGTGGTGCACCGCGTGGTACAGCCCGGCCTGGTGGGCGATCCGGTAGTCCAGGCCGATCCGGGCACCGGTGGCACCGGTCCCGGCGAACAGGCAGAGCAGGAAGGCGACCAGCCGCCCGTCTTCGAAGCAGGCCACCAGCCGCCGCCCGGCCGGGTCGCCGTCGTGCACGGCGGCCAGGAAGGCGGCGTCCAGCACGTCGAGCCGCTGGTCGGCGCGGTCCATCACCTGCCGGTAGAGGCCCAGCACCTCGGGCAGCAGGTGGGCGAAGTCGGTCAGCACCTCGGTCCGCAGCCCCGGCCAGCCGGCCGAGCGGCGCAGCTTGGCGCGCGCGTTGCGCCGGGCCTTCGCGGGCAGCCGGGCCAGGTAGTCCTCGAACCCGCCGTCGCCCAGCCGGAGTTCGGTGTCGGGGAGGGCGGGCACCGGGAAGAATCCGGCACCCTCCAGGGCCGGCCGCAGCCCGGCCAGCTCGATGGCGGCGAAGTCCTTGAAGACCACGGTGCCGAGCCGCTCGCGGCGGGCCAGCGCCAGCACGCCGCCGAGCAGGGCGTCCAGGGCGGGCCGGGGCAGCCGACGGTCGGTCAGCAGGTGCCCCTGCCCGAGCAGATGGCCGCAGAACAGCATCGGCACCCGCAGCAGCCCGGGGGCCGACCGCCGGACGGGGGCCAGTCGGCGCCGGTCCTCGGCCCCGACCACCTCGTCCAGCCGCAGCCGGGGGAACAGGCTGACGGGGAGCACCGCGAGGACCTCCGGCCCCGGGCTCGGGCCGTCTCCCGGTCCGCTCCCCCGCCCGGCCCGCGCCGCCCCACCGTCGTCCTGACGGAGCACCAGGTACCCGTAGCCGTCCGGGCCGATCGCGGACGCCTCCATCGCGCGCAGCACGTCCCGGGACCACATCGGGTCGTCCGGGGGCGCCAGGCGCTCCCACAGGCCCGCCGGGAGCCGGTCCACACCGCGCACCAGCTCGGTCCGGTACCGGGCGCGGACCGCCGTCACCGCCGCTGCCGCCGTCGCCGCCACCCCGGTCAGCCGATCCGCAGCGGACGGCCGTCCAGGTACTCGCGCAGCGGGCCGGCCATCCGGGCCCGGGCCGGCGGGTGGAAGGCGAGGGCCCCGGCCGCCGAGGCCAGGTAGCTGCCCTCGGTCGAGCTGACGAACGACATCCCGCCGAGCGCGGTCAGGCAGCTCCGGGTGGTCCGGGCGATGGCGTCCTCGGCGGCGTAACGGGCGGTCAGGGCGGAGACCAACAGGCCGTCGTCCCACGGCTGTTCCTCATCGGCCAGGGCTCGGGCCACCGCCTCGACCGCCAGCATCGCGGCCTCCGTCCCGCCGATCAGCGCGGCGGCGTCCTCCGGCGGGCCGGCCGGCCGGGTCAGCACCCGCTCGACCAGGGCGGAGGCGACGCCCAGGTACCCGGCGGTCAGCAGGAGTTCGAACCAGAGGAAGCCGGCCGTGTTGAGGTCGTCCGGCACCGCGTCGGCGGTCACCTCGGTCAGCAGCACCATCTCCGGGTCGATCGCGACCTCGGTCAGCACCACCTGCTCGCTCTCCGCCCCGGCCAGCACCGGATTGCGCCAGAACGGGCGCACCTCGATGCCCGGGGTCCCGGCCGGGATCAGCGCGACGGCCAGCCGCTCGACGCCGTCCTGGTCGGCCAGCAGCACCGAGGCGGTCAGCAGGTCCATCGAACGGGCCAGGCTGCAGGGCATCTTGCTGCCGTTCAGCACCACCCGGTCGCCCCGGCGTTCGGCGGTGATGTGGGGCTTGAGGATGTTCTGGCCGGCCCGGCCCTCGGCGAAGCCGGAGGCCAGCAGCAGGCCGTCGGCGGCGATCGCGGTGAGCAGCTGCTCCTCCGCCCCGCCGGGGACGGCGGACCGGACCAGGCCGGCCACCGAGAAGTGGTGCATCGTGCTGCCCACCGCGAGCGAGGGACAGCGGGCGCCGACCGCGCGCTGGATCCGGACCGCCTCCAGGGCGCTGATGCCCCGTCCGCCGAGGGCCCTGGGGACCAGCAGGCCGGGGCCGCCGGCCGTCCGGAAGGCCGCGAGGGCGGGGCTCGGGGCGGTCTCCAGCCGGTCCAGCGGGTGGGCCGCCAGGGCTGCGTCCAGGCCGGGCAAGTGGGCTTCCAGGACGGCTCGTTCACGCTGCAGGAAGGGCACGGAGAGCTCCTTGCGAGGGAGGGGGGAGGGTGACGGGGCCACGGCAGGTGGCCGGCCCCGCGAACGGCCGGAACCTGCGGGCGACCTCAGGAGGCCGCGGGGGCCACCGGGGCTGCGGGGGCGGGTCAGACGGTCAACGGCAGGCGGGTGAAGCCGCGCAGGCCGTCCCCGGTCCGTCTGCCCGGCGGCCCGGCGGCCCGCAGCTCCGGGAAGCGGCGCAGCATCGCGCGCAGCAGCACGGCGCCCTCCAGGCGGGCCAGTGCGGCGCCCACGCAGTAGTGCACCCCGGCGCTGAAGCCCAGCACCCGGCCGTCCACCCGGCCCACCACGAAGGCGTCCGGGTCGGCGAACCACTCCGGGTCCCGGTGGGCGGCGGCCATCACGGTGATCACGCTGGCCCCGGCCGGCAGCGGCAGCCCGCCGAGCTCGGTCGGCCGGGCGGCGATCCGTTCGGTCATCGGCACCGGGCCGTCCCAGCGCAGCGACTCCTCCAGCGCGGCGGGCACCAGATCGGGACGGCGGCGCAGCAGGGCCCACTGTCCGGGCTGGGTGAGCAGGGCGTGCACGGCCTGCCCGAGCAGGCCGGCGGTGGTCTCGAAGCCGGCCGCGAAGACCAGCACCAGGATGTCCACCAGCTCCCCCTCGGTCAGCCCCGCACCGTCCGACTCCCCGGCGCCGTCGGTCCGTTGGCCCCGGGCCAGGGCGGAGGCCAGGTCGTCGGCGGGCCGGGCCCGGCGCTCGCGCAGCAGTGCGGTGAAGTACTCCCGCAGTCCGCTGACGCCCCGGTCCGCGCGGGCCCAGTCCTCGGGGCTGCGGACGGGCTCCAGCAGCCGGCCGGCGTCGTCGCCGAGCTGCCGCAGCCGGAGCCGGTCGGCCGCCGGCACACCGATCAGGTCGCCGACCACGGCGACCGGGAGCGGCAGCGCGACCAGGTCCTGGAAGTCGGCGTCCGCACCGTCGGCGGCGGCCTCGGCGAAGTCGTCCAGCAGTCCGGCGACCGTCTCCTCGACCCGGAGCCCCAGTGCGGCGACCCGACGGGCGCTCAGTTCGCGGACCACCAGGCGGCGGAGGCGGTCGTGGGCGCCGTGGTTGGTGCCCAGCATGGAGGAGTAGAAGAAATCGGCGGCGGGGCGTCCCGCACCGTCCGGGATTCTCCGCTCGCACCATTCCCGGTCGGGCACCAGGAAGTCCGGGCTGGTGAGCACGGACTGGCAGTCGGCGAAATTGGTCAGGAAATGGGAGCCGATCGTCGGACTGTAATACACCGGGGCGCTCTCCCGGAGTCGGGCCAGCGCGGGGTAGGGATCCTCCCTGCCCTCGGGAGTGAAAACCGACAAGAGGATCGCCTCTGCATTCACCGGTCCGGCCTCGGGTCCCATCGATCGGAAAAGGCGTCAGACGCCCTCTCTGGTGCGGTTGCTGCGCAGCGTACCGGAATTTTCCCCCGGCATTTCCCGAGTCGCGGGAAGCGGTGACGCCCATCAGTTCGAGTACGTTCCCGCATTTCCCCGCAGGCCCGGCCCAGCGGAGGGGCGCCCGGGGCGGCGTGCGGCGGCGCGCACGCCTCCGGCACGCAACGGGTCCCGGCCGGAGCGCTCCGGTCGGGACCCGTCAGAGGGGATTTCGGTGGTCAGTGACCGGTCGGGACGACCAGCACCGCGCCGGGCCAGAGGTCGAGCTTGTTGCCGACGTTGGAGTCGGCGGCGGTCACCGAGGTGACGTTGGCGTAGTTCGAGGAGACCCCGCCGTTGTCGGCCCGGGAGCCCTGACCGATGGCGACGTTCCCGCTACCGGACTGACCGGTGGCGTTGGCCGCGAAGGCGGCGGTGGGGAGGGAGACCAGGGCGCATGCAGCAATGAAGGCGCCGAACGCCTTACCGAAGGTTCGCATGGGACCGATCATGGCAAACGGCCCACCCTCCGGGTCACGCCCGCTCACCCGTCCGGCCGGATCCTCAGACCGCAGGACGGCCGATGCCACCCGCATGGCGGAACCGAATACCCGTGCGGCGTAGTGGAGGTGACGCCCCGTCAGGCCGGGCCGTTGGGCCGGTCATGACCACTCCCCTGCGTCTCCTCGCGGTGCTCGGCACGGCCGCCACCGTCCTCCCCCTGCTCTCCGGGGCCGCTGCCGCCGCTCCGGCTCCGCGCGGGGTCCACGCGAGTACGGACGACACCGTGCTCAGCCGCAACGACGACGGCTCCGGCACCGGCTGGCTGATCGCCGCACAGCACACCACGGCCGCCGAGTACCTCCTCGGCTGACCGGGCCTGGCCGGGCCGGGCCGGAGGCTGACCAGGCCGGAGACTGGGCGCTCCGAGAGACCGGTCGGGATCGCAGCAGTCCTCCGGCGCGGTGGTCCTGACGACCACCGCCACCCCCGGACCGGCGCTCCCGGCCCTTCCCACCCGCCGTCGGCCTGGACCACCGCGTCCGCCTGCCGGTCGCCCGGAACGCCACCGGCTTCCGGGGCTCTCCCGTCGCCCTCACTGTGGCCGGTCCGACGACCGTCGACGGCTTCTTCCGACTGACCGCCCGGTGGCCCGACGGGCCGTCAGGCACGCCCCGCCGCGCGCTGGGTGCGGCGGGCCAGCGAGTCGACCACCACGGCGGCCAGCAGCACCGCACCGGTGATCATGAACTGGATCGCGTTGCTCAGGCCCTGGATGTTCATGCCCGACTGGATCGAGCCGATCACCAGCGCACCCAGCAGCGCCGACCAGGTCGAGCCGCGTCCGCCGAACAGGCTGGTGCCGCCGATCACGGCTGCCGCGATGGCGTTCATCAACAGGTTGCCGCCGCCGGAGGTCTGACTGGCCGACTGGATCTGCGCGGCCAGGAACAGCCCGCCGACGGCCGCCATGGTGGAGCAGATCGCGAAGACGCTGATCCGGATCCAGGACACGTTGATGCCGGCCCGCCGGGCGCCCTCGATGTTGCCGCCGAGCGCGAAGACCTGCCGCCCGTAGGAGGTGCGGCGGAGCACGAAGTCCAGCACCACGATGACCACCAGGAAGATCAGCAGCGCCAGCGGCAGGCCCTTGTACTGGTTGAGGGTGTAGGCGGCCAGGAAGGCGACCACCGCCAACAGCGCGGTGCGCAGCGCGATGTCGGCGGCCGGCCGGGACGGCACGCCCGCGCTCCTGCGGCGGCGGGCCTCCAGCAGGGAGGCGCCGAGGAAGAGCAGCACGGCCACGGCGGCGGCTCCGTAGGCGGCGGCCTGCTGGCCGTAGACGGTGCTGTACAGCCGGGAGACGATGTCGTCGCCGGAGAGGTTGACGGTGCCGCTGGAGCCGAGGATCTGCAGCATCGCGCCGTTCCACCCGAGGTTGCCGGCCAGGGTGACCACGAAGGCCGGCACCCCGACCTTGGCGAAGAACAGGCCCTGGATCACGCCGACCACCGCACCGCCGGCCACCGCGCAGAGCAGCGCCACCCAGGCGTTGACGCCGTGGGTGACGTTCATGACGGCGAAGATCGCGGCGCACAGGCCGCTGACCGAGCCGACCGAGAGGTCGATCTCGCCCAGCAGCAGCACGAAGACCACGCCGATGGCGATCATGCCGGTGCCGACGATCTGCTGCGAGAGGTTGGAGAGGTTCTGCGCGGAGAGGAAGCTGCTGTCCAGGCTGCCGAACACCGCCCAGATCACCACCAGGGCCAACACCACCGGCAGCGAGCCGAGTTCACCGCTGTGCAGCCGGCGGCGGAACTCGCCCAGATAGCCCCGGAGCCCCTCCTGACGGACGATCAGCCGCGGGTCGACGGCGGGGGTCGCACGGGCCGCGACGGGGACGGGGGCGTTGACCCCGCCCTTGGACATCCGGTCCTCGGGCAACGGACGGCGCTCACCGCGACCACCGCCACCGCCATTACCGCCACTGGGAGCCTGCTCGGTCATGACGCACCCTCCGTACCACGGGCCTGCCGACGGGTGACCGCGTTGTCGGTGGCCCCCGTGATGGCCGAGACGATCTCCTCCCGGCTGGTCGAACGCCGGTCGAAGACACCGTTGTTGCGCCCCAGCCGGAGCACCGCCACGGTGTCGGCCACCGCCATCACGTCCGCCATGTTGTGACTGATCAGCAGCACGCCGAGGTCCTGCTCGCGCAGCCGCTCGACCAGGTCCAGCACCTGGGCGGTCTGCTCGACGCCGAGCGCGGCGGTCGGCTCGTCCAGCAGCACCACCTTCGGCGAGCCGATCAACGCCCGCGCGATGGCGACCACTTGACGCTGGCCGCCGGAGAGCGAGGCGACCGGGATGCGCACGCTCGGGATCCTGATCGACAGGGTGTCCAGCAGGGCCCGGGAGCGCTGCTCCATCGCCACCTCGTCCAGCACGGTGAACCGGCGCAGCTCCCGGCCGAGGAAGAGGTTCCCCACCACGTCGAGGTTGTCGCAGAGCGCCAGGTCCTGGTAGACGGTCGCGATGCCCAGGTGCTGGGCGTCCTGCGGCCGGTGCACGGTGACCGGGCGGCCCTGCCACTCGATCCGGCCCTGGTCCACCTGGTGCACCCCGGCCACCGCCTTGACCAGGGTGGACTTGCCGGCCCCGTTGTCCCCGACCAGGGCCAGCACCTCCCCCGCCCGGACCTCCAGCTCGATGTCGGTCAACGCCTGCACCGCGCCGAACCGCTTGGAGACCCCGCGCAGGGCCAGTACGGTCTCGCCCGCCATGACGCCCGGCTCCCCTACTGGAGACCGGCGGCCTTGCAGGCGGCGGCGTAGTCGGCAGTGCAGATCTTGTCGACGGAGTACAGGCCGTCGGCGACCACGGTGGTCTTGATGTTGTCCTTGGTGAGCACCACCGGGGTGATCAGGTCGGCCTTGACCTGGTTGCCACTGCCGTTGGTGACCTCGACCGGGGTCAGCCCGGCGTCCGGCGTCCGGCCCTGGGCGAAGGCGACGGCGAGCTGGGCCGCCTTGTCGGTCTCCGGTTTGAACGGCTTGTAGATCGACATGGTCTGGGTGCCCGCCAGGATCCGCTGCACGGCGTCGAGTTGGGCGTCCTGCCCGGTCAGCGGCACGCTCAGGCCGGCCGCCTTGAGGGCGGTGGCGATGCCGGCCGCCATGCCGTCGTTGGCGGAGTAGACGCCGACCACGTTCGGTCCGCCGATCGCGGTGATCGCGGCGGCGGCCTCCTGGTTGGCGTTGTTCGGGTCCCAGTTGGGGGTGTCGTACTCCTTGCCGACCTTCAGCTTCCCGTCGATCGCGCTGTGCGCGCCGGCCTTGAAGTCGGCGGCGTTCGGGTCGGTGGGCGAGCCGTTGACCATGATGATCTGGCCGGCTCCGGCCTTGTCGCCGACGGCCGTGACCAGGGCCTGGCCCTGGAGTTCGCCGACCTTGCGGTTGTCGAAGGAGACGTAGGCGTCCACCGGGCCCTGCGCCAGGCGGTCGTAGGCGATCACCTTGACGCCCGCGTCGTGCGCCTTCTGCACCGAGGACTGGATCGCCTTGGCGTCCACCGCGTCCAGGATCAGCACCTTGTCGCCCTTGGTCAGGGCGGTGTCGACCTGGGTCTGCTGGGTGGTCGCGTTCTCGTTGGCGTTGTAGTAGTCGATCTGCGCGTCCGGGGCCAGCTCCTTGATCTTCTGCTCGATCAGCGGCCGGTCGAACTGCTCGTACCGGGTGGTCTTGGTCTCCGGCAGCAGCAACCCGATCCGCACCGTGCCCGGGTTCTCGGAGCCTCCTCCGCCTCCGGACGACTCCTTCGCGTCTCCGCAGGACGCGAGTCCGATGCCCAAGGTGACCGCTGCCGCTGCCGCACCCAGGCGGCGAAGCCCTCTGCTGCTCATGACGAAGCCTCTTCGGTTCGGGGCCGCCCCCACCACCCAGTGTCACCCCGTCCCGGCTACTCAGCGAAACCACCCTTGGGAGCACTGCACCGTCCGCCGCCGGACGTCACTGCGGGTGACCGGACCGGGCGGCGCCGAGGCGGAGCAGGACACCCCCCGGGCGCCTCCACCAGGCGGGCCCGCACGCTAATTCGCTCGCCGCGACCGCCCGTGACCTGCTCTGCTTCTGCCGACGGCACCGGAACGGCAGGAGCACGACACACCCATGCACGAGGACCAGGTGGATCTGACCACCGACGCGGCAGCCGCGCTGATCCTGGATCAGTTCCCGCAGTGGGGCGACCGGCCGATCCGGCTCCTGCGGTCGACGGGCACCGACAACGCGATCTTCCGGATCGGCGACGACCTGGCCGCGCGCTTCCCGCTCCGGCTGACCGACCCCGCCACCGCGCTGGCGACCCTCGAACGGGAGGCCCGGGCGGGTGCCGAACTCGCCGAGGTCTCGCCCGTCCCCGTGCCGCACCCCGTCGCCCTCGGCGAGCCCGGCGCCGGGTACCCGATGCCCTGGTCGGTCCAGACCTGGCTGCCCGGCACCGTCGCCACCGAGACCGACCCCGGTGCCTCGGTCGCCTTCGCCGAGGACCTGGCGTCCTTCGTCGCCGCGCTCCGCCGGGCCGACACCCGGGGGCGGACCTTCGACGGCGCGGGCCGCGGCGGGGTGCTGACCGACCACGACGAGTGGATCGGGATCTGCCTGACGGAGAGTCAGGGGCTGCTCGACGTGCCCAGGCTCCGCGACACCTGGGCCCGACTGCGCGAGTTGCCCCGCACGGGCGCCGACGCGATGTGCCACGGCGACCTGATCCTCGGCAACGTCCTGGTCGCCGACGGCCGCCTCGGCGGCGTGCTGGACACCGGCGGATTCGCCCCCGCCGACCCCGCACTCGACCTGGTCGGCGCCTGGCACCTGCTGGACCGGGAGCCACGGCGCGTGCTGCGGGCGGCGCTCGGCTGCGACGACCTCGAGTGGGAGCGCGGCAAGGCCTGGGCCTTCCAGCAGGCCATGGGCCTGGTCTGGTACTACGTCGAGAGCAATCCGGCGATGAGCGCCATGGGCCGCCGCACCCTCGACCGCCTGCTGGAGCCGGGCGCCTGACGCCGCCTCGGCTGCGGGCCGGACCTCCCACCGGCCGAGCCTCCCACCGGGCGATCCGACCACGAGCGGATCCGGCTACGGGCGGATCCGGCCCGCCAGCGGGAGGTGGTCGCTGCCGGTGGCGGGCAGCGTCCAGGTGCTGGCGTTCAGCTCGCGGGTCAGCACGTGGTCGATCCGGGCCACCGGGAAGGCGGCGGGCCAGGTGAAGCCGAAGCCGTCGCGGGCCAGCGTGAGCCGGTCGGTGAGCGGGGCCAGGGCGTGGTCGTCGGGGGCGGTGTTGAGGTCGCCGAGTACCAGCACCCGGGGCAGCCGCTCCGCCTCGACGGCCCGGCCGAGCTCCGCGATGTTCCCGTCGCGCTGGCCGGTGACGAAGCCGGAGAGGTGCGGCCGGACGGACTGCAGGTGGGCCACGTAGACCGCCAACGGGCCGAAGGGGGCCTGGACTTCGGCCCGCAGCGAGCGGTTCCAGCCCGGGTCGATGATCAGCCGGCCGGCCTCCGTCAGCGGGTAGCGGCTCCACAGGCCGACCGTGCCGGTGCTGATGTGGTGCGGCAGCTCCGCGCCGAGCACCTCCCGGTACGGCCGCCAGGCCGGCTCGGTCACCTCCTGGAGCGCGACCAGGTCCGGGTGCGCGGCCAGCAGCGCGCGGGCGGTGCCGGCCGGGTCCCGGTTGTCGGCGAGCACGTTGTGGGTGACCACCGTCAGCCCGGCGCCGCCCTGCGGCCCGCCCGGCCCGCCCGACGCGTCCGGCCCCTGAGCCGCCGTCAGCAGCGGGCCGAACATCGCTCCCCAGACCAGTGCCGCCGCCCCGCCCGCGCAGGCCACCGCGGGGGCCCGGCGCAGCGCGGCCCAGAGCAGCAGACCGAGGGCCGGCACCCCGCTCCACGGCAGCAGGCTCTCACCGAGGCTGCGCAGCCCGAAGCCCGGGTCCGGCAGCCAGCGGTGACAGGCGAGCGAGGCCGCCGTCAGCACGCCGAGCGCGGCCGGGAGCAGGTCCCGCCGCCAACGGGACACCGGGGAACCGGTCTTGGCGGCCACCGGGGCACCCGGCCCGGCCGGGTCCGAGTCGGAGACGTCCGCGCCGATGCCCTCCGGACCGTCGGCGTGCGAGCCGACGACGTCCTGGCCGACGCCGGGTGAGCCTGTGGTGTCCGGGCTGACGGCGTGTGAGCCGACCGTGTACGGGCGGACGCCGTGCGAGCCGACCGTGTACGGGCGGACGGTGTACGGGATCCTCGGGTCGAGGGCGACGGCGTCCTCTTCCCGCAGCAGACGGCTCCCCGCCGTACCGCCCCTCATCCGGCCGCGTCCGGGAGCATCGCCGGGCAGGTGCCGCCGGGGGTGGTGAGCAGTTCGTAGTGCCAGATCTCGTTCGCGTAGACCTGGCACAGCCCGAACTCCGGGCCGTACTGGGCCATCCAGTAGGCCGCGTCCGTCGCACCCACGTCCACCGCCTTGCCCGACACGTGGGTGGAGGCGTCCGGGGTGTTGACGTACTGCCGGGCCCGGTCCAGCGTCCCGTGCTCGACCACCGCACGGTCCAGCAGCCCCTGCTGGTAGTCCCGGCTGCGCCAGCCGGAGGTGACGAAGATCTCGATCTTCTTGGCGCGGGCGGCGACGGTGGCCTTCTGCAGGGCCTCCAGCAGCGCCGGATCCAGCTTGCCGACCGCCGGGACCTCCTTGTCGAAGGGGCTCACCCGGCCACTGCCGGGCATCGCGCCGTCGGCCACGCCCGCCGACGCCCCGCTCACCATCGCGGTGATCCCGCGCAGCCCGGCCTGGCCCGAACTCGCCACCCAGGCACCCGTGGTGCCCAGCACCGCCACCGCGACCGTACCGACCACCAGCCTGGTGCGCCGGCTCCGGCCGACGCGGGCGCCGCCCCCACCGGCCCTGTCGCAGGTGGGCCGCAGGCCCGCTCCGCCGTCCGTCCGCTGCGTGTCCGCTGCCATCCCGGCCTCCGTTCTCCTTCGGTCTGTGACTACGGGAGCCATTCGATCCGGAGGCGTGTTGCGTGGACGTACGCGCAGGCCGATACGTTTTCGATACGTCCGATGAGGTCCAATGGACCCTGTCGACAACGGTGTGAGCAGGGAAGACGGGAGAACGGCACGTGCGGGTCCTGGTGGTCGAGGACGAGATCTACCTCGCCGAGGCGGTCCAAGCCGGACTGCGGCTGGAGGCGATCGCCGCCGACGTGGTGGGCGACGGGGACGCCGCGCTGGAGCGCCTGGCCCTCCACGCGTACGACGTGGTGGTGCTGGACCGGGACATCCCCGGCACCCATGGGGACGAGGTCTGCCGGATCATCGTCGACCGCGGCCTGGGCTGCCGGGTGCTGATGCTGACCGCCGCCGCCCGGCTGAACGACAAGGTCGGCGGCTTCGAGCTGGGCGCCGACGACTACCTCACCAAGCCCTTCGACCTGGCCGAACTCGTGGTCCGGCTGCGGGCGCTGGCCCGCCGCCCGGCCGAGTCGGCCCCGCCGGTGGTGGAGCAGGCCGGGCTGCGGCTGGACGCGTTCCGCCGCGAGGTCTACCGGGACGGACGGTACGTCGCACTGTCCCGCAAGCAGTTCGCCGTGCTGGAGGTGCTGGTGGCCGCACGCGGTGGGGTGATCAGCTCCGAGGAGCTGCTGGAGCGGGCCTGGGACGAGAACGCCGACCCGTTCACCAACGCCGTCCGGATCACCATCTCCGGCCTGCGCAAGCGGCTCGGCGACCCCTGGCTCATCCACACCGTCCCCGGCGTCGGCTACCGCTTCGGCGAGCCCGCAGCCGGCGAGGGAGATCCCCGGTGACCCCGCGAGGCACCACCCGGCCCCGCCGGCTGACCGCCCGGATGCGGCTGACGCTCAGTTACACGATCTTCACGGTGGCCGCCGGGACGCTCTCGCTGGCGGTGATCTTCCTCGTCATGCGGTACTTCCCCAACTACCCGCTGATGTCCTCCAACCCGCGCTACCGCGCGGACGCGCCGTCCCGTCAGGAGATCCTCGACTCGGTGCTGCAGGCCGGCGGCTACGCGCTGGCGCTGATGACGGCCGTCGGCCTGGCCGGTGGCTGGTTCATCGCCGGGCGGGTGCTGCAACCGCTCCAGGACCTCACCACGGCCGCCCGGCGGGCGGCCGACGGAGCGCTCGGCCACCGGGTCGCCCTGCGCGGGCCGCGCGACGAGTTCACCGAACTCTCCGACGCCTTCGACGAGATGCTGGAGCGGCTCCAGCGCTCCTTCGAGGCCCAGCAGCGGTTCGCGGCCAACGCCTCGCACGAGCTGCGCACCCCGCTGGCCATCACCCGCACCATGCTCCAGGTCGCCGCCGCCGACCCCGGTGGCCAGGACTGGGGGCGGCTGGTCGGCCGGCTCCAGGACACCAACCAGCGCGGCATCGAGATCAGCGAGGCGCTGCTCCAGCTCGCCGAGCTCGACCAGGCCCCGCCCGAACTCGTCCCCACCGACCTGGCCGACGCTGCCCGGGACGCCCTGGCCACCGTCCGGGACGAGGCAGCCGCCCACCGCACCACCGTCACGGCCTCGGTCGCCCCGGCGCCCGTCACCGGCAATCCGGTGCTGCTCCGGCAGGCCGCGCTGAACCTGCTGCACAACGCGCTGCGCCACAACCACCCCACCGACGGCACCGTCGCCCTCACCACCGGCCCGTCCCCCGACGCACCCGACCGGATCCGACTCACCGTCACCAACACCGGCCCGCCGCTCACCCCCGAGACGGTCGCCACCCTCACCGAGCCCTTCCTGCGTGCCAAGGGCCGGACCGCCTCCACCGATCCGGCCCGCCGCAGCCACGGCCTCGGTCTGACCATCGTCAGCGCCGTCGCCGACGCCCACCACGGCACCCTCCGGCTCACCCCGCGCCCCGACGGCGGCCTCACCGTCACCCTCGACCTGCCCGCCGCACCCGCCCCCGTCGGCGGCGCCGCCCCGGACGTACGTCCGCCCGGGTGATCCCCGGGCCTCCGCAGCCGGTGGCCGGGGCCCGCGGCCCTACCCTGAGGAGCCGGCACCGACCCGGGCACCGGCCCCCGGTGCCGGTGCCGACAGCCGGACGCCCGGAGGGACCACGCCATGCGCGCTGCCCGCGTCACGCTCGCCCTGGCTCTGACCGCCGCTGCGGCGGCGGCCGTCGGTGCGGCTGCCGCCGAGCCCCCGGGCAGCGGCGGTGACCCGGCCCTGGGGGTGACCGGCGAGTCCCTGGTGTCGACCGCCGAGCCGCTGACCCAGCGTCACCTGCACACCGTCACCGACGCGGTGCAGGACTGGGCCGAATCCGGGCTGCCCGGCAGCGGCGGCTACGCGGGCACCGTGATCGATGCCGCCGAGGGCCGGGCCCGGGTCTACTGGAAGGGCGACGTACCCGGTGAGATCCGGGAGTTGGTGCAGCGGCTGACCCCGCCCGGCCTGGCCGTCGACCTCCGGAGCGGTCCGTACTCCCGGGCCGAGATGACGGCGGCGGTCGACCGCTTCACCGCCGCCGCGGCCCCGGACTCCTGGTCCTCGGTTGGGCCGAACGAGGACGGCAGCGGCATCACCGTCACCGGACCCCCGGCCGGCCCCGGAGACCGGTCCGCCGAGCGGGCCTCCGCCGTCGCGGGCCTACCGGTCACCCTCCGCCCCGGCGGCCCCGCCCTCCCGCTGGCCGGCAGCCGCGGGGGCGACGACTCCCCCTACTACGCGGGCGCGCAGGTGCGCACCGACAAGGCGGCGTTCTGCTCGACGGCCTTCACCGGGTGGAAGGGCTCGGCCCGGGTGGTCCTCACCGCCGCCCACTGCGGCCCGGGCCGGTACTACAACGGCTCCGACCGCTACGTCGGCGACCGGATCGCCGCCCACCAGGCCTTCGACATCGGCCTGATCGGCGTGAACGGCGAGGGCTCCGGCCGGGTCTACGACGGCGGCTGGGCGGACGGCCGGGGCAGCTCGCGCCGGGTCTACGGGCCGGGGCGCAACAACGTCGGCGACCTGGTCTGCCTGAGCGGCGCGCAGACCGGCTGGATCTGCGACGTCCGGGTGACGGCGGTGGACGTCCGGGCGAAGGGCGCGGACGGCGCCGTCATCCGGCCGGTGGACGTGGCGGAGTCCCGGGGCGGGGACCACCGGGCGATCGTCGCCAAGGGCGACAGCGGCGGCCCGGTGCTGGCCAACCCCTACGGACCGGAGCAGGACATGGAGGCCCGGGGCGTCGTGGTGGCCGGCGGCTCCGCCACCACGGTCCCCTGCCCACCCCGCTCCACCGCCACCCCGACCACCTGCTACTGGCAGGTCCTGTACGTCCCGATGACCCCGATCGTCCGGGAGACGGGCTTCACCCTCTCCTGAGCCCGCCGCCCGAGCGTCCCTGACGACCCGTCGGGCCCGTCAGCGGAGGATGCCGGCCCGGCGGGCGGCGGTGATCCAGCGGGGGAACTCGGAGAGCAGGCGGTCGTAGAGCTCGGCGTCCGGCAGGGTGGCGATGTCGTCCACCGCGAAGAAGCCGACGTTGTCGACCCGGCGGCCCGGGAGGCGGTCGAAGTGCTCCAGGACGCCGTAGTCCCCCCGGCCCAGACCGACGAACTGCCAGAACACCGGCTCCTCGACGGCCGCGCGCAGCTCCCGTTCGATCGCCTCGTTGCGGTAGACCCCGCCGTCGGAGAAGAACAGCACCAGGGTCGGCACCGGCAGCGGGTGACGCCGGACGTGGGCGCGGACCTCGGCGATCACCTTCTGCTCCTCGTTCTGGATGCCGACCGCCTTCATGTCCACCCGCCCGTCGGGCAGCGGCAGCCGCCGCCGACGGAACAGGCTCATCTCGCCGACCCGGACGTGCAGCCCGATCCACTGCGGCAGTTCACCGATCGTCAGGTCCGGCAGCCGGGCCGGGGCGGTGGCGAAGGTCCACGCCTGCATGGTGCCGTCGTCGTCCAACTGGGCGGCCACGGCGGCCATCCGCTCGACCACCTCGCCCACCACGCCCCGGGCGTAGAGCCGGGTCATCGAGCCGGAGGCGTCCAGCACCAGCAGCACCCGGGCCGTCAGGTCCTGGGCCCCGTGCTTGCGCAGGCTGACCGCGACCTGTTCCTTGCGCAGGTTCAGCCGCTTGCGCAGGTCCACCGGCAGCCGCTCCTCCCCCGGCAGCGTACGCGGCGCCCGGACGGGGGGCGGCGGTGCCTGAGGGCGGGTCAGGACCAGGGTCGGGGTCGGCGCCGGCGGTGGGACCGGCAGCGGGGCGGCCCGGACGGTGGTGCCGTAGGCGGCGGCCAGCCCGGCCGGGCCCTCGGTGTAGCCCTGCGCCACGGCGCGGAACTTCCAGCCGCCGCCCCGGCGGTAGAACTCCCCTGCCACCAAGGCCGTTTCGCGGTCGGCGGTCATCTCGAAGCGGGCGATCCCGGCGCCCGTCGCGGTGTCCGTCAGCAGCAGGGTGAGGCCCGGCACCCGGCCGAAGGCACCGCCCCGGGTACAGGCGGTGATCATGATCCGCTGCACCTCCGGTTCCACCGACGGGAGTTCGAGCTCGATCCGCTCGCCGCCGGGGCCGGTCCGCCCCCGGTGGTGGACGGCACCGGACGGGTGCCGGGGCCGGTCGTAGCAGACCTCGTCGGCCTCGCCCCGGACCCGGTCGGCAGCCGCGAGCAGCAGCGCGGAGACCTCGACCGCCGGCACCCCGGGGCCCGCCGTCCAGCGGAGTTCGGCCCGGACGGTGGTGGGCCCGATCGGCAGGTTGGCACCCTTGGTCAGCGATCTCGCGCTCATCGCCCCAGTGTGGCGCACCACCGCCCGCTGACAAGGGTGGGCGCAGCACGCGCCCACCCTCGCCCGGACCGGTCAGGCGGTGCAGACCACGGTGACCCCGGCGGCCCAGCCGTCCACCGCGTTCCCGGAGACCCAGCTGACCCCGCCGGCCGTGCACCGGCTGCGCGGATAGCCCGCCACGGCAGCCGAGTTGTACGCCGCGACGTAGGCGGACTGCACGGCCTGCCCGGAGTTGGCCCTGCCGCCGGAGGTGCCGGAGAAGGTCGCCGTGGTGGTGGCTGCGGCGGGTAGGGCGGCGGCCAGCAGGAAGGCGCCGGTGGCGGTCGCGGTCAGCAGGTGGCGGAGCGGCTTCACGAGTGTGTCCCTTCGGTGGTCTTCCGGTGCGGACGAGCGCACTCATTCAGGCACTCCTGGGGCGCGATGTCACCGGGTGGGACGTGAGTGGCGCCCGCATTGGCCGGATCCCGCCACCTCGCCGCTCGGTCACCCGACCCGAAGCTGCCACCGCCGCCGTCCACCCAGCCGCCCGCGCCGGACGGCGCCTACCGCATCACGAGCAGCTTGGTGCCGGGCACCAGCTTGCGGTTCACCGAGGTGGACTGGACGAAGACGGTGAAGTTCGGGTTGTCCCCCGGCTTCACCGTGGTCTCGGCGGCGGGCAGGCCGAGCAGCCGGCGCGCGGCGGGGCCGGAGTACACCCGGCCGGTCATCCGGCCGGTGGCCGGGTCCTTCTCGGCGACGGCGAGCTGCTTGCCGGCCTGGATCTTCTCCCGCTTGGAGAGCTCGTAGTAGGCGCAGCCGGTCCGGTAGGGGTGGCCGGCGGTGGTGACGAACTGACGGATCGGCAGCTGCTCGTCGACCGGGACGAGGATGTACGCGCCCGGGTCGAGGGCGTCCAGGGTGGCGTTCACCTCGTCGGCCTGGAGGTCCTGGCCCATCGCGAACAGGTTCTTGGTGCCGCGCACGCCCTTCTCCCGGCCGCGCAGGAAGCTGGTGGCGGCCGACTTGACGGTGCCGATCGCCTCCTCGACGCCCTCGGTGGAGTCGGCGTCCCAGATCGCGATGTTCCCCGCCGGGAAGCCGTACTCCTGGGCGGTGCGCTTGGCCAGCGAGTTGGGCACCAGGATGGCCGAGGTCCAGTGCTCCGGCAGTGCGGCCATCGCGCCGTGGATCCGCTCGGTCCAGGAGCGCAGCACCGAGGCGCCCCTACCGGCGGGCAGGTGGACGTGCATCGAGCCGATCTCGGTGAATCCGGAGGCGTTCTCCTCGCCGTCGGTGACGACCACCTGGAGGAAGGAGTGCTCGCCGTATCCCTCCCAGATGTTCTTCAGGTCGTCGACGGATTTCACCGCCGCCTCGATCAGGGCGGTGGCGCCGTTGTCCACCCGGTAAAGGCCCTGGAGGGACGGGAGGTGCTTCACGTCCATGTCCCAGACCAGATTGTGCACCTCGTGGTCGAATGCGTAGAGGCTGATCCGCGTCTCGTGCCCGAGCCGGTCGGACTCCTCCTGCAGGCCCTTCACGAACTCGTCCACCACGCGGATCAGTTGGGCCTCGTGCTGCCGCATCGAGCCGGACTTGTCGACCACCAGCGAGACGTGGTTGACCTTGTGCTTGATCCTGTTGACGGACATGTCTCTCCCCCGATGCGCAGATATCCGGAATTCCGCTTGGGCGCCTTTCCGGCGCTCCCTTCAGCGTTGGTTCCACCTTACGGCCGACCACTGACAGAAAGGGCCCGCCGGACGGCCCGGGGAAGCCTCCGGAGAATTCCGCGCACCGGTTTTCCGAAAGGCAGCAGCAGGGGCACCGCCAGCAGCAGCACTCCCCCGGCACCGAGCGCCGCGCGGGGGCCGAACAGACTGCCCAGCACGCCCCAGCCGGCCGTCAGGACGGCGGTGGCGGTCCGGGTGGTGACCGACCAGGCGGCCAGCACCCGGGTGGTGTGGCCGGGGTCGGTACGGCGCAGCCGCCAGGTGGCGGACAGCGGGTTGAACACGGCGCAGCACAGGATCAACCCGGCCTCGACGACCAGCACCACCAGCAGCCCACCGGTGCCCGGGCCGACCAGCACCAGGCCGAGCGGCCAGAGTGCGCGCAGCGTCCCGGACACCAGCAGCACCCTCCGCTCGCCGTACCGGGCGGCCAGCGGCCGGGCCAGCCGGGCCCCGAGCAGGCCGCCGAGCGCGGGCAGCGCGAAGGCGAGGCCGTACTGCCAGCCGGCGAAGCCGAGCTGACCGAGCATCAGCACGGCGAGCAGCGGCTCGGTGGCGGTCACCAGACCGTTGAAGAGGGCGGTGTGCAGCAGCAGCCTCCACAGCACCGGGTCGGCCCGCAGCAGCCGCCACCCCTCGAACAGCTCGGCGAGCGGAGCCCACCCCGACACCGGCGCCGGCACCGGAGCCGCTCCCGGGCCAGGAGCCGTCACCGTGGCCGAGGCGCTGGCCGAAGCGATGCCGGCTGGTCCGACCACGGCCGCTCGGTCCGCCACACCGCCCCGCCCCCGGCCCATCCACCGACGCCCCGCCCACCCACGCCCCGACTGCCGACGACCCGACCGCCGACGACCCGTCAGCCCGCACGGCGCAACCAGCACCAGCGCCGACGCCGAGAGCAGGTAGCTGACCGCGTCGGCAGCCACCGTCGCGACCGGCCCCAGCAGGGCGACCAGCGCGCCGCCGAGCGGCGGCCCGACCGCCGTGGCGGTCCAACCGGTGGCCTCCAGCCGGGCGTTGGCGCGCAGCAGCCGATCCGTCGGAAGCAGGTCCCGCAGGTACGCGCCCGAGGCGGCGCGGAAGGTGATGTCGGCCGCCGCGACCAGTGCCGCGACGGGTGCCAGCCACCACAGCCGGAGCACGCCGAGCGCGTACCCCAGCGGCACGGTCAGCAGGGCGGCGCACCGCACCAGGTCCGCCGCGACCAGCACCGGCCGCCTGCGCCGGTGCTCCACCCACGCCCCGAGCGGCACCGCCGCCGCGGCGCCGACCAGGGTCGCCGTGGCCGAGAGCAGCGCCACCTGGGCCGGCCCGGCGTGCAGCACCTGCACCGCGATCAGCGGGAACGCGCCGAAGGCCAGCCAGGTGCCCAGCGCACTCACCCCGTACCCGCCCCAGAACCACCCGAACCGACGCCCCATCAGCCCTCAGCACCCCCAGCCCGCTCCACTCCGCACAACCATCAGGCGACCTGCGGCATCAGAACTCACCGGATCCTCGGAGGTCAAACAACGGTCTCGCCCTCAGCCACAACCACCAGTTGTTGCCGTACAGTCTCCGAGCATGGACCTCGACACCGTCCGCACCTTCGTCTCCGCCGCCGACACCGGACGGTTCCAGGAGGCCGCCACCGAGCTGACGCTCACCCAGCAGGCGGTCTCCAAACGGATCGCCGCCCTGGAGCGGAGCCTCGGCGTGCGGCTGTTCACCCGCACGCCGCGCGGCGCGGCGCTGACCATCGACGGGCGGGCCTTCCTCCCGCACGCCCGCGAGCTGCTGCGCACCGCCGACCGCGCCCTGGCCTCCGTCCGCCCCGGCCGACGGGCTCTGCGGATCGACGTGCTGAACTCACGCGGCGCGGGCTCGGGGCTGATGCGCGGCTTCCACGCCGCCCATCCGGACACCGAGTTGGACGTGCTGATGCTGCTCGGCATCGAGGAGGCCGTCGAGGCGATCCGCTCCGGGGCGCTCGACGGCTCGTTCCGCGCGGTGACGATGCCGGGCCGGCCGCTGCCGCCGGACCTGCTCTCGCTCCGGGTGCTCGACGAACCGCTGTACCTGCTCACCGGCCCCGGCCACCCACTGGCCCGGGCCCGCTCGGTCACCCTCGCCGAGCTGACCGGCCACCGGATCTGGATGCCCGGCCTGCTGCCCGGCAGCGAGTGGGCGGCCTACTACGCCGAGCTCACCGCCGAGTTCGGCCTCACCATCGAGGCGACCGGTCCCAACTTCGGCTCGGACGCCCTGCTGGACACCATCGCGGACACCCCGGCCCTGGCCACCTTCATGGGCGACCACACCCGGCTGATCTGGCCGGCCGGCCACGACCTGCGCCGCATCCCGGTCACCGACCCGACCCCGGTCTACCCCCACTCCCTCCTCTGGCACCGCGACAACGCCCACCCCGCCCTGGCCGCCCTCCGGGCCCACCTCACCACCGGGGCCGGAGCGGCGGGCCACGACGCGCCGGGGACCTGGACCCCGGGCTGGACCCGCCGCACCTGAGACTCCCGGCCCGCCCGCTACGGTGCGCCCATGCACCCCGACATGACCCCCGATCAGATGCTCCGGGCCGTCAACGCCCTGGAGGCGGCCTGGAAGCAGGACGACCGCGCACTCACCACCCTGGCCCGCACCGGCCCCGGCGAGCCGATGCTCGCCCGCCTGGTCGCCCGCTACTGCGCCCAGGCCCTGGAACTGCTGCTGTCCGAGCGCCTGGGTCTGGCCGACCGGCCACCCGCCGAACGGGAGGGCGCCCTCGCCACGCTGGAGGAGGGCGTCTCCTCCCGGCTGCTGATCCAGTGGGGCTACCTGCTGGAGAGCTGGGCCCGGGCCACCCCCGACACCCCGGCGGGCAACGGCGGCCTCGCCCGCGCCGCCCTCCAGAGCCTGACCGCCTTCACCCACAACGGCGACCCCGGCAACGACGTACCCGCCCTCCTCGCACACCTTCGGGCGAACGCCACCACCCTCGGCTGACCGCTCCCGGACCGGCCCGGGCCGACCGAGCGGGCTGCTCTTCACGGGCCCAGCGGGCTAGGGATCGGTCCCAGGCATCCCAGGGCCGGGGAGTGACGGTGCCTCAGGAGCCGTCCGGGGACGGTTTCACGCCATTTCCGGTGTGATGCGCACAGGACCGTCGTATGCGATGCGTCCTGAGCTAGGGTGATTTGGTTGCCTAGGGAAACCGATTCACGAGACGGACCGAGGTGCCGCCATGAAGGTGACCGTTGATCAGGACCGGTGCTGCGGCTCCGGCCAGTGCGTGCTGACCGCCCCCGCCGTCTTCGACCAGAGCGAGGACGACGGCCTGGTCCGCCTGCTCGACCCCACCCCGGGCCCCGCCGACCACGCGGCCGTGCGGCTCGCCACCGCCCTCTGCCCGGGCGGTGCCATCACCCTGCCCGACCAGCCCGACCAGCCCGCGCCGACCACCGCCTAGCCCCGCACAGACCACCGCTCCACCCCCGCCGGATGCCGGAAGGAACGCTGCCCCGTGAGCATCGACACCCCCGCCCCGCAGCAGAGCCACGCCCGCCCCGCCCCCACCGAGCTGCCGGCCGCCACCGGCCGCTGCCCCTTCGACCCGCTGCCCGCCTACCGCGAGGCCGACCGCGTCGCCCCGGTCACCGAGGCCCGCCTCTGGGACGGCACCACCTGCCACCTGCTGACCGGCTACCAGGAGGTCCGCGCCGCCTTCGCCGACAAGCGCTTCAGCGCCGACGCCCGCCATCCCGGCTTCCCGTTCCTCTCCCCCGGCCGGCGCGAACTGACCAACCGCACGACCCCCAGCTTCATCCGCCTGGACGACCCCGAGCACGCCCGCCAACGCCGCCTGCTCACGGGCGACTTCATCATCAAGCGGGTCGAGGCGATGCGCCCGGAGATCCAGCGGATCGTGGACGAGACGCTGGACCGGATGATCGCCGGCGGCGGACCGGCCGACCTGGTCACCGCCTTCGCGCTCCCGGTGCCCTCCCTGGTGATCTGCCTGCTGCTCGGCGTGCCCTACGAGGACCACGACTTCTTCCAGCAGCAGAGCCGCAAGCTGCTCGACCTCACCTCGGACGTCGAGGAGGTGTCGGGTGCGGTCCAGTCGCTGACCGACTACCTGACCGGCCTCGCCGAGTCGAAGCAGCGCGAGCCCGACGGCGGCCTGCTGAGCCGCCTGGTCGCCCGCGACGAGGTCACCCTGGACGAGGCCGCCGCGATGGGCCTGCTCCTGCTGGTGGCCGGCCACGAGACCACCGCCAACATGACCGCCCTCGGCACCCTGGCCCTGCTCCGCCATCCGGAGCAGGCCGAACTCTGGCGCCGGGAGCCCGAGTTGACCAACGGCGCGGTGGAGGAGCTGCTCCGCTACCTGACCATCATCCAGCACGGCCTGCCCCGGGTCGCCCTGGAGGACATCGAGATCGGCGGCACCCGGATCCGGGCCGGTGAGGGCGTGATCCTGATGCTCTCCACCGCGAACCGGGACGAGGAGCTGTTCGCCGATCCGGACACCCTCGACCTCACCAGGGAGGCCCGCCGCCACCTCGCCTTCGGCTTCGGCGTCCACCAGTGCCTGGGCCAGCCGTTGGCCCGCTTCGAGCTCCGGATCGCCCTCTCCACCCTGCTGCGCCGCCTGCCCACCCTCCGGCTGGCCGTGCCCTTCGAGGAGCTGAAGTACCGCGACTCCTCCGCCATCCACGGCCTCCAGGAGCTGCCCGTCACCTGGTGAGCGCCCACCGCCCGAGCCACTGCCCGGCCCTCCGGCCGCGCCCGGCCCCGCCACCACGACGGGCCCGGGCGCGGCCGGACGCCCCGCCCCCTGTCCGGCGCCATCCTGACGCACCGTCACCAGCCCCGGCACCGCCGGGTTCGGGCCGCTCGCCGCACACTCCTTCGAGTACAGTGCACCCCCATGACCGCACCCACCCCGGACGTTCACACCGACGCCACCGAGGCCCTGCTCCGCGAGCTGCTGCGCGACCAGCACCCCGATCTGGCCGAGCTTCCGCTGCACGAGGTGGCGGGCGGCTGGGGCAACCAGATGTGGCGTCTCGGCGGCGAGTTGGCGCTGCGCGTCCAGCGGATGGACACCAGCCCCGCACCCCAGCTCAAGGAGCGCCACTGGCTGCCCCGGCTCGCCCCGCAGCTGCCGCTGCCGATCCCCGTCCCGCTCCGCGACGGAGCGCCGTCCGACCGCTTCCCCAAGCTCTGGACCGTGGTGACCTGGATCGACGGCACCCCGCTGGACCACGGCGGGATCACCCGCACCGACCATGCGGCCGACACCCTCGCGGACTTCCTGCTGGCCCTGCACCGGGAGGCACCCACCGACGCACCACCGGGCGAGGGAGGCTTCGGCGCCCACCCGGCCGACTGCGCCCCGGCCTTCGAGCACTTCCTCCGCGAGGCCGCCCCGCCTGCCGACCTCACCGACCCGATCCGGGCGGTCTGGGCCGACGCGGTCGCGGCCCCGGCCTGGGACCGCCCGCCGGTCTGGGTGCACGGCGACCTGCACCCCGCGAACGTCCTGGTCACGGACGGCACCCTGACGGGCATCGTCGACTTCGGCGCCCTGTTCGCCGGAGACCCGGCCTCCGACCTCGCCGCCGCCTGGCTCCTGCTCCCCGCCGACGGCGCCACCCGCTGCCTCGCCCGGTACGCCGGGTGCGCCCCGTACGACCTGGCCGACTCGGCGACCGTGCGCCGGGCCCGGGGGCTGGCGGTGCTCAAGAGCCTGTTCCTGCTGTCCATGGGCCGGGCCGGCGACCGGGGCCTGCCCGGCGGCAAGCCGCACTGGGGCCCGATCGGCCTCGCCGCCCTCGACCGCGTGCTGCGCTGGCGCTGACCTCCGCGCCGCACGCCGACGGCCCCGCCCCCACCGGGCGGGGCCGTCGGCCACGGGTCAGAGCTGCGAGACGAAGTACGGCTCGACCGTCATCCACCCGTTGCCACGGGCCCCGTTCAGCCGGCCGGAGCTGGTCCGGGCCAGGGTGTACCAGGACTCCACGTAGTCCGGGTCGTCCACCCACCAGGACTCGGGGAGGGCGGCCAGGACGGCGTTCACCAGGGGGATGTAGGCGCCCTGGTCCGCGATGGTGAGCAGGACGGCGGCCACCGCCTGGGCCAGCGCGAGGTAGTTGGTGTCCCCGTCGTCCTCCATCAGGACCACGTCGGCGAGGTTGTACTTGTAGCTCGACCAGTTCACCAGGATCTGGTTCGGGTAGTAGGTGGTGCCGTCGTACTGGAGGTACGGCATGGCCACGGAGTCGACCCGGACCTTGCCGTCCTGACCGAATCCGCTCACCAGGGCGAACATCTCCGCCGCGCCCTTGAACCAGGGCTCCTCGTCGTCGTTCACCCGCACCGAGGTGATCTTCGTGCCCCACCACCCCGCCGCAGCGGCCTGCCCACCGGCCTGCGCACCCGCCGCCGGGCTGACCCCGCGCGCCGTCAACTCCCGCTGCAGCACGGCGATCCCGGCCGTCAGCGCCTTGGCCGAGTCGAGGTCCACCAGGTACACGGGACGGCGCGGCACGGTCGCCGTGGCGAGCTCGTGCACCCGGCCGGTGCCGTCGTACGCCCGCAGGGTGCGGGCCCGGTCGGAGGTGGCGGCGGTCGCCACCAGCGGCGCGGCGCCCGCCGCCAGAGCCCCGCTCATCGAGGCATCGGCCAACTGGACCCGCAGCAGCGGGCCGAGATCGGCGCCGAGGCCCTTGGCGGCGGCGATGTCCCGGTCGGCCCGGGCCGTGGTCCCGGCCAGCCGTGCGGCTGCCGCGCCGGGGACGGCGGCGGCCAGCGGAGCGAGGGCGGCGGGCGCCTCGGCCACACCGCGCAGCCGCTCCCGCAGGGCGGGGTCGGCAAGGGCGATGGCCAGCGTACGGGCCACCTCGTCCTCCAGCACCGCGACCCGGGAGGCCGGGGCCTGGCCGGTGGTGCCGGTGGCAGGGTGCGGGGCCGGGGCGGCCAGGGCCTGACCGGCGCCGAGCGCGAGCAGCGGCAGGGTCGCGAGGGCGACGGCGGCACGGCGCAGGCGGGGGTGACTGCGGGGCATACGGGTTCTCCAGACTCGTCGGGTGAGGGCGTCGGAGCGGTGGAGCGGTGGAGCGGTGGAGCGGTGGAGCGGTGGAGCAGTGGAGCGAACAGCACGGACGACGGCACGGTGTGACCGATGGGTACCACCAAGACCGGCAGCGCCATGACAAGTGAAGGGCCAACCTGACGCCGCATCAACCCCCGCTACGGCGAACGCCTGGCCCGGAACACATGAACGCGCGTAGACCACCGGTCGGCCGACGGTGCCAACGCCTAGCATCCGGCCATGAGCATCAACGGACACTACGCCCGCCTCGCCCCCACCGACCTCGGCCGCGCCCTCGCCGACCCCGACGTGGCCGAGGAGTTGACCGGCCACCTGGCGGCCACCGGCGACCGGCTGCACGAGGTCGGCCCGTACTGGGACGCCATAGCCTTCCTGCTCCGCCGCCACGGCTTCCCCGTCGACCTGGTGGACGGCGGCGCGGAGCTCCCGGGCGTCCCGGGGCTCGGCTACGGCCCGCCGCGCTACCTGACACCCGACCAGGTCCGCTGCGTGGTGGGGGCATTGGACGGCATCAGCGCGGACACCCTCGCCGAAGGACTCAGCGGAGCGGAGCTCACCGCCGCCGAGGTCTACCCGATCGGCTTCTGGGAACGGGACGGCGCCCTGGACTCCGCCGTCGGCGCCTACCAGGACCTCGCCCGCTTCCTCCGCACCGCCGCCCGCTACCGACAGGCGGTCCTGTTCTGGACCGCCTGACCGGCCGTCACCCCCTCGTCCACCCGCACCGCCCCGGCGTGCACACCGGCCTCCGCCACAACCCCTGAACGGGGTAGCCGGCACCCCGACCTCCTGGGGAATGAATGGTCATCAGCATGACCAGCACGAATGACGCGCCCGTGACGCCGTCCGACGGCTGCGGGCGCCACTCCTGCTCACCACCCCGGGCCTGACCCGGATCAACGAGGCGGCCGACAACGGGGACGCACTCCGCCGGGCAACCATCATGTCTTCACGGCTTCACCGTCGTCCCCTCCGCCAAGATCGTGGGTGCGGTGGCCTACCACCGGACCGCGCCGGCCGCCGCTGTGCGGGCCCCTGACACCGCCGAGGGTGGCGCGACCGGTCAGAGCGTGGTGGACAACGGCCACGCCCTCCGCCTGATGCGCACCTTCACCCTGGCTGAGCGTGCCGACGTGCTTCTGACCGACACCCTGTTCGGTACCGCGCCGATCGCCCCGGAGCGGGCTGTGTCGTTCACGGTGGAGGCCGTGGAGGCCCGGAAATCCCTTGAGCGCCCCGACCGGCCTCCAGTCGGAGAGCATGATCGAGACTTCGGCGGTGCTCTCCTGGCAGGCCATGAGCGGGGCTGACAACGACGAGGTGACCGTGAACGGGAAGTCGGACACGGTTCAGACCCTCACTCACGCGGTGTCCGGCCTGACGGCAGCACCAAGCCCGCTGCCGCAGGGACGTCATCAAGGCTGATGACACTGCTGCCGCTGCCGTCGTCCCATTCGATCAGGAGCCCGGAGCGACCCTCGTTCCAAGACTCCGGCGTGTCGGCGTCATCCTCAGGGCCGGGATGCCGCTCTACGCAGCCCTCGCCATGCCGCTATCGCAGATGCAGGTACTGGCCGTCCGCCGTCCAGGCATCCCACTGCGACGGGTATGCGGAACACGTCTGCACGACCGCGTCAGCTTCCGACCCTCATCCGTACTCATCCGTCGATGGTCGCTCAGCACCAGGCGCCGTACCCGGCGCTCCTCGCGCCACCTTCGCCGAACTGCTCGCGGGCTGCACCACCGACCAGGAAGCCCTGGAGTGGCGCGAGGAGCGCCGGGTACGGCGCCTGCTGGCGAGCCTGGCGGCCCCTGCCCTGGCCCGCCCCTCCCTGACGATCCGTCAGGGAGGGGTCCTGGTGTGCGCCTTCGAACAGCCGCTTCGGCGGCCCGCACCCGGGCCGGCGGCGCCGCGTGGTCGTTGCCCGCCGCGCCTGCACCGAGGGCCGACCGCCCACCTTCGGGCAGCCGCACCCCTGGACCTGCCCGCCTGGCCCCGGATCGCGCCGGGCGGCCCAATTCGTCCACGGCCGGTTCGGGCCAACCCGATGGCCTTCCGGGCGTGGGTGGGCGGCGGCGAGAGTAGTGCCCGGCCGGGTCGCCGAGACCGCGGCCGCCACACCGGCCAACTCAACCGCCCTGAGGGGGACGTCGTCATGCCTTCTGCCCGTCTTTCCAAGCTCGCCCGCATCGGCCTGGCCGCTGCCACCGCCGCCCTCCCGCTCTCGTTCGCCTTCGGCACCGGCACGGCCTCCGCGTCCGTGGGCAGCAGCATCATCCAGATCGCCGCCGCGAACCTCGGCAACAGCGGCTCCGGCCTGAACAGCGCCGGAACCTACGGCTACTACAACAGCGCACACGAGGACTGGTGCGCCGACTTCGCGAAGTGGGTCTGGGCCCAGGACGGTGTCGACGTCTCCGGTCTCACCGCCGCTGCGGGTAGCTTCGCGACGTACCGCGGCGGCCTCTCCAGCACTCCTCACGTCGGTGACGCCGTCGTCTTCAACTACGACGGCAACGGCTGGGCCCAGCACGTCGCCCTCGTCTCCGAGATCAACGCGGACGGCAGCATCGGCACCATCGGCGGCAACCAGACCGGCGGCTACGTCACCAAGGGCCTGATCAGGAACGGCATGTACGGCAGCAAGACGGTCAGCGGTTACGCCTCGCCGAAGGGCGGCCGCGACGACACTCCGCCGTCGGGTGCGCCTGTGCAGGCGGGTCAGGTGACGTCGGTGATGATCAACGGGGTGGGACACGTGTTCCAGGTGACAGCGGCGGGTGGGGTGCGAATCAACGACGGCCACTACCCCGCTGGTGGTTGGGAGGGATGGAAGTCACTCGACGGGAGCCAGGTCGCCTCGCTCGCGTCCGCAGCCGAGGGCAACCGCGTCCACCTGTTCGCGGTCATGCAGGACGGCACACTGCGGGAGACGATCGGCGACTACGGCACCAACAGCTGGGGCGGCTGGCACACCCTCCCGGGCAGCCAGGTCGCCGGCCTGGACGCAATCACAGTGGCCGGCAAGATCCGTCTCTACGCCGTCCTCAAGGACGGCACCCCGCGCAGCGCCGACCTCGACCCCACCAGCGACACCTTCACCACCAACTGGTACGACCTGACCGGCGGAAACGTCAAGCAGCTGGCGAGCGTCGCCGTGGGCAACACGGTCCGGCTGTTCGCCCTGACCAACGACGGTCTGCTGCACGAGAACGACGGCAACTACCCCTCCGGAGGATGGAGCGGCTGGTCCAACATCGACGGCAGCGGCGTCAAGACACTGACCGCCGCCACCACCGGCAGCACAGTGCACCTCTACGCCGGCACCAACGACGGCCTCTTCCGCACCGCCGACGGCAACGCCCCCGGCAACTGGAACGGCTGGAGCACCCAATCCGGCAGCCTCATCGACCAACTCGACGCCCTCAGCGACGGCCAGAGCGTCCACCTCTACGCCCACACCACCGACGGCCTCACCCACAGCCAGGACGCCAACTACGGCAACTCCACCTGGGCCGGCTGGTACAACCTCTGACCCCCACCCAACCCACCCGGCCGCCCGACACCCACCGGGCGGCCGGACCCGTACCCACCCCAGGCCCTGTCGGGTCGAGGGTCGGCTCGGCGTTCGCCCGGGAGCCGACCGACGTGCCGCTGCACCCCGACTTCACCATGCCCATCTCCGACCAGAGCCTCGGCCAGCGGGACGCCCTGGACAAGTGGGACGCCGACGTCCCACGGGCCCTGTCATGGGCTTACCCCGGATTGCAGACTCTGGTGTCTGCCACCATGCCTGGCGGAATCCGGAGGTCCGGTGGCGGTCACGCTCCTGGCCCGGCCCGCTGCCCCCGCGTCATGATCGGAGCACTGCCGAGCCACCCCGCCGCATCCCACCGCCAGGAGCCCCGATGACCACCGCCGGCACCCCGTCGATCGCCCCGCACGTCCGCCGGGCCCGCCCCGACGACCTCCCCCGGATCGCCGAACTCGCCACCGAGCACGCCGCCTACGAACGGGCCGCCGCTCCGCCGTCCGACCTCGCCGACCGGCTGGCCGTCCTGCTCTTCGACGGACCGTCACCCCGCCTCCGCTGCTTCGTCGCCGTCCCCGGCACCCCGAGCGCCACCGCCCTCGACGACGCCCCCGGCACCGACCTCGGCCCGATCGGGTACGCCACCTGCTCCCCCGAGCTCTCCACCTGGGACGGCGCCGAGTACCTCCACCTCGACTGCCTCTTCCTCCGCGACGGCCACCGGGGCCACGGGCTGGGCGCCCGGCTGATGGACGCCGTCCTGGCGGAGGCCCGCACCCTCGGCCTCGCCCAGGTCCAGTGGCAGACCCCGCCGTGGAACACCGACGCGATCCGCTTCTACGACCGCCTCGGCGGACGCGCCACCACCAAGCAGCGGTACGCCCTCCCCACCACCTGACCGCCCCCGCCCACCCCTCACGGTCACTCCACCGCCCGCTCCAACCGGCAGGCACCACCCTCCTCACACCGACGTTCGAGCCGCCCGCGCGAGACGGTCTGCACCAGCCCCAGCACCCAGCAGGCCGGGCACCCGCGCAGGGCGACCACCCCGACCGGGAGCAGCAGCAGGCTCGGCCACCCAAGCACCCCCAGCAGCGCGAACGCCGCCACCAGCGAGCCGAAGCCGATCACCCCGCGCACCAGGTGCACGGACACCGAACGGCTGGCGTACGAAGGCGAGTCCGCCGTCACCTCGTCTCCCCTCACCTCGCCTCGCCTCCCGCCGCATCCGGCCCACCGGCCGGCGGGGCGTTCTCCAGCGCGGCCCGCAGCGTGGCGCGGGCGCGGTGCAGCCGGGACTTCATGGCCGGCGTGCTCAGCCCGAGCGCGTCCGCAACGGTCCGGCCCGGCAGGCCGCGCACGTCACGCATGATCAGCACCCGGCGCTGGTCGTCGGGCAGCGCCGCGACGGCAGCCGCCACCCGCTCCACCTCCAGTCCGGCCAGGGCGTCCTCCTCCGCCGAGGGAGCGAGCACCTCGACGCCCGGGCCGTCCACGTGCACCAGGTGGCGGGCCCGCCGAAGGCACTCGTTGCGCACGATCCGGAACATCCACGAGGCGAGCGCCGCGCTGGCCCGCAAGGTACCCACCTTGCGGAACAGCACGATCATCGCGTCCTGCGCGGCGTCCTCCGCGTCCTGGCTGCTGGCGCAGAGCGAGAACGCGAACCGCCGCACGTGCGGATAGGCACCGGCCACCAGGACGGCGATCGACGCCTCGTCACCTTCCTGCGCGGCCACCACCAACCGGTCCGCCGGCCACGCCCCGGCGCCTCCTGCCCTAACCACGCCGACCCTTCCGCTTCGCTGCCCGCAGCACCACCACACAGGTGCACACCAGCACCGCCAACACCACCGCACCCACCACGACTCCGGTCACCGGACCTCCTCCGCTACGGCGGCCCCGTCGACCGCTCGACCATAAGAGGTCGCGGCGGACCGAAGGATTCACCCTCCGGACGAGAACTTTCCCGGTCGGCTCCCCACTGCTCCTCGCCCACCCCCCGATGCCGTCCCCGGCACCGCCCGCCGACCGTCCCGGAGCTCCAGGCGCTCGCCCCCGAAGCGCTCCCGGAAGCCCCGGTCGTGGGAGACCGCGACCACCGCCCCCGGGTACGCGTCGATGGCGGCCAGCAGGTCCTCGACCAGGTCGAGGGCGAGGTGGTTGGTCGGCTCGTCGAGGATCAGCAGTTCTGCGGGCCGGGTGACCAGGGTCGCCAACTGGAGGCGCCGCCGCTGGCCAGCGGAGAGCGCGGCGACCGGCACGTGCAGGTCGGCCTCGCGGAACAGGCCGAGCGACAGCAGCAACTGCGCGTGCTCCTCGGGATGCCCGGGCCGGTCGGCGGCGAAGGCGGCGAGCAGCGGCAGGCCGCTGGAGCGGACCGGTAGCTCCTGCGCCAGGTAGCCCGTCCGGGCCGTACGGCGGACGCTGCCCGCGTCCGGTTCGACCTCCCCGGCCAGCACCCGCAGCAGGGTGCTCTTGCCTGCACCGTTCTCACCGGTGACCAGGAGCCGCTCCCCCGACCGGATCACCAACTCCCCTTCCAGGTAGAGCCGTTGACCCACCACCAGGCCATGCAGCTCGACCAGCGGAGCCTTTTCCCCCTCGACCACCGGGCTCCCCGGCCGCTCGGCCACCGCCGGCGTCGCCACGAACCGCAGCGGCTCGGGCGGGCGCACCACCGGGTGCCGCCGCAGCCAGGCCAACCGCTCCCGGGCCGCGCGCACCTGCCCACCGAGCTTCGACTCGCTGGAGCGCCGGTGCTTGCCGAAGCCCTGCTTCGGATCCGGCCCGGTCCGGGCCAGCCGGTCGCCCGCCGCCGCCACCAGCCGCTCCGTGCCCGCGACTTCCTCCGCCCACTCCGCGTAGCGCTGCTCCGCCCCGCGTCGGGCGGCGGCCTTCGCGGTGCGGTAGCCCGTCCAGCCGTCGCCGTACCGGCGGACGGTGCGCTCGTCACGGTCGACCTCCAGGATGGTGGTGGCGATCCGCTCCAGGAAGCCCCGGTCGTGGGTGACTGCGACCACCGTCCCCCGGTGGGCCCGCAGGTGCTCCTCCAGCCAGCGCACGGCCGCCGCGTCGAGGTGGTTGGTCGGCTCGTCCAGCAGCAGGAGCTCGGGGGCAGCCGCCAACACGCAGGCCAGCGCCAGCCGGGACCTCTCACCGCCGGAGAGCGAACCGAGCGACCGCTCCCGGGTGATCCCGGCCAGCCCGAGCCCGTCCAGCGCGGCGTCCACCCGGGCGTCCGCCAGGTAGCCGCCGCGCTCCTGGTAGCGGATCAACAGCTCGCCGTAGGCGGCGAGTTCGGCCTCGTCGGCGTCCGCGAGGGACGCCTCGGCCGCACCCAGCTCGCGCTCCATGGCGCGCAGCTCCGCCAACGCGAGGTCGACGGCGTCCTGCACGGTGCGGCGCGGATCGAGGTCGAGGGTCTGGGTCAGGTGCCCGATGCCGCCGGGAAAGAGGACGGTGACCTCTCCTGCGTCGGGCGGTTCGACGGCGGCGAGCAGCCGCAGCAGGGTGGACTTGCCGGAGCCGTTCTCCCCGACCACGGCCGCCTTCTCGCCCGGGCGGACGGTGAAGGAGACCTGGTCGAGGACGGTCCGGGTGCCGTAGGACTTGGTGACGTCCCGTACGGACAGCTGCGTCGGAGCGGTGGCAGCAGGCAGGACGGAGCGGGCGCGAGCGCGCATGGGGGATTTCCTCTGGGCGTGCGAAGGGTCGACGGGCTGGAGTGACGGCGGATGTGCCGTGCCCGGACTCAGACGAAGAAGAGGAAAGCCATGCCCTCACCGTAACAGGGCGCCCCGCAGGACCTCGATCCGTTTTCCCCAGCCCCTCCGGTGTGCAGCGAGAGGCCGGTGTGCGGTGGACGAGGTGACGCGCGGCGGCTGCGTGAACCGAACTCCCCTCCTCAGGCCCGCAGTTCGTACCAGGGGCGGGTGGCGTGCTCGGTCGGGGTGCCGTCCAGGACGTGGGCGGTGCGGGCGGCCGGGTCGAGCAGGACGGTGGCCAGGCTCGCCCAGCGCTGGCCGAGCGGGCCGGCCAGGTCGGGGAGGCAGGTGACGGGCGGTTCGCCCGGCCCCGTGACGAGGCAGCCGACCAGCTCGTCGCGCGCGGCCGTCGGGGCGCTCGCGCCGAGCAGCCGATCGGCCAGGAAGGCGTGCCGCTGGCCGGAGTCGGGCTGGTAGAGGTGGGTCTTCTCGTCAGCGGCGGGCGCGGCGGTGAGGAAGTGGTTGGTCCGCAGCCAGGTGCCCTCGGCGAGGGCGGGAGCCTCGAAGACCCCGACCGGGCTGAGGTCGAGCAGCACCGCCTGCTCCCGGTCGAACAGCAGGAAGGAGCCGGAGGAGGTGATCGGCGCGGCCCGCAGCAGCTCGACGGCGTGGGCGGCGCTCTGCGCCTCCTCCAGCACCAGCGCGGCCAGCACGTGCACCGGCACGCCGCCGAGGCGGTCGGCGCGGTGGCCGAGGATGTTGAAGTGCAGGGCGAGGCCGGCGCTGTTGACCCCGATCTTCGCCAGGATGCCGTGCTCGGTGAGGCCCGCGTAGTCGTGGCCGGCTCCGGCCGAGTTGACGGTGTGCCAGTACGGGCTGAGCTCGACGTGCCAGTCCCAGGTCTGGACACCGAGGTGGTTCGTCCCGCCGTCCGGGCCGGCGACCCGCCGCACCACCGTGGAGCACTCACCCGGCGGCACGACCGCCGACCGCGCCAGGATCTCGGTCCGGGCGTTCAGCGCGCCCAGCTGCCACGCCTCCATCCCGGCGCCCTCCGCGACGCCCTCGATCTGCTCCCGCAGGCCCGCGCGATGGGCGCCGACGGCATCCAGTGCCCGCAGGCCGTCGTCCCGCACCTCGGCGGGGGTGAGACCGGAGGCGGCGAACAGCCGGCCGTACGCCGCGAAGGCGCCGGGGAGGGTGGCGGCCAGCTGACGGCCGCGGCGCCGGCCGCGCTCGCGCGGGTCGGTGCCGGTGACGGCGACGTGCGGGCGGTGGTCGGGGCGGGCGAAGGGCTCGGTCATGAGGGTGTGCTCCTGGAGAAGGTGAGGGAACGTCAGCGGATGGAGGCGCCGGTCATCTCGGGCCCTGCCCGGCGGACGGCCCGGCGGTCGACCCGGCGGACGTGACAGCGGTCGGCCCGGCGGACGTCACGGCAGCCTCGGCGGCAGCCGGCTCGCCGACCGCCCCGACCGCCCCGGCGACCGCCCCGATGGCCACTACGGCGACCGCTTCGGCGACCGGTCGGCCGTCGGTCCCCGCCCCGGCCGTGGTGTGCAGCAGCGGCCGACCGTCCACCACGGTGGCCAGGACGGGGTTGGCCGCCTGCTGATCGGGCGTCAGGTCGAGCGGGTCGGCGGCGAAGACGGTGAGGTCGGCCAGGTACCCGGGGGCGATCCGGCCGAGACGGGCCTCCGCACCGGCGGCGACGGCCGTCGCCCTGGTCATCCCCGCGTAGGCCTCGCGGGCGGTGATGCCCTGACCGGGCTGGACGGGGGCGGTGTCCGGGCTGTCCACCGGGCGGCGCAGTTGGGCGTCGGCCAGCGCGGCCCGGGGGTCGCCCTCGCCGATCGGCCAGTCCGAACCGAGCGCGACCACCGCGCCGTGGTCCAGCAGGTCACGGGTGCGCCAGCCCCGGGCGGCGCGTTCGGCCCCGATCCGGGTGGACCAGCCGTCACTGAGGTCGGCCTTGGTCATCCGGGTGCCGTGGACGGGCTGGAGGCTCGCCACCACGCCGAGCTCGGCGAACCGGCCGAGCAGGTCGTCGGGCACCGACTCCAGGTGCTCGATCCGGTGCGGGGCCGAGAGGGGCCGGCCGGCCGCCTCGATCGCGTCCAGCGCGTAGCGGACGGCCCGGTCGCCGATGGCGTGGGTGGCGGTGGGGATGCCGAGGGAGGTGAAGTACCCGACGGCGCGGCGGTAGGCGGAGGGGTCCTTCCAGAGCGGCGCGCGGTTCTGCCCGTGGGTGTCGGGCTGTTCGAACCAGGCGGAGCCGTTGTCGGCGGTGCCGTCGAGCATGAACTTCACGCCCTCCACCCGCCAGCGGCGTCCGCCCCGCCCCTGGAGACCGGCGATCTCGCGCCACGTCTCCGGGGTCGAGTCGGCGGGGACCAGCGGCGAACAGCGGATCCGGAGCGGGAGTTCGCCGGTCCGTTCGATCTCCCGGTAGACCGCCTCGGAGGGGTCGGTGAAGTCGAGGGCGTGCAGGCCGGTCAGGCCGACGGCGGCCAGGCGGTGGAGCTGCTCGGCGACGTAGCGGGCGGCCCGGGGCAGCTCGACCTCGGGGTAGTGGGCGAAGACCAGGTCCATCGCCTGGAGTTCGACCACGTAGCCGGTCGGACGGCCGTCGGCGTCGGTGGCGATCCGGGAGGCGTCGTCGAAGGTCTCGGCGCCGGTCAGCCCGGCCCGCTCCACCCCGGCGGGGCTGACCACCAGCGCGTGGGCGTCCCGGGTCATCAGCGAGACCGGTACCCCGGGGAAGTGACGGCCGAACACCTCGCCGCTGGGCTCACCAGGGGCTTGGTCCGCGAAGACGTCCGGATCGAGGTCGTAACCGGTGACCCAGGCCGCCCCTCCCCCGCCCTCGGCGATCCGCTCCGCGACCCGGGCCAGCACCTGGTCGAGGGTGGTCGCGTCGGCCAGGCCGAGCCCGCTGCCGGTCTCGATCGCACCCCAGACGGGGTGGGCGTGGGCGTCGGTGAGACCGGGGGTGACGGTGGCACCGGGGAGGTCCAGCAGCCGTGTGGCGGGGCCTTGGTGACGGGTCAGCAGTTCCTCGCCGCCGACGGCGAGGATGCGACCGTCCCGGACCGCGACGACCTGGGCTCCGGCCGTGGCTCCGGCTCCGGCTCCGGCTCCGGCGGGGTGGTCGAAGTTCTGGATCCGTCCAGCCCGGAGGATCAGGTCGGCATGCATACGGGGTGCCTTTCGGTGGTGCGGTTCAGCGGGGCCATCAGTTCACCCCACTGAACGATTCACATCGTTCGTACCGTTCGTTCCCTCCGAACGGTTCACTTCATTTCCCGCGCCGGATGCGGCTCACCACCCCACCCGGCGCGGATCAGCGGGCCGGACGAGGAAGCGTCCCGAACACCCGCGCCAGCACCGTGTACGCCACCGCTCCACCGAGGACACCCACCGGCACGGCCAGGTTCACCCCGCCGAGTGCGTCCGCGACCGGCCCCGACCAGGTGCTCGCACCGGCGCAGAGCACGGCGCCACCGATCCCGACCAGCGTGGCGCACACCCCGGCCGGGTTGATCCCGGCCCGGTACCAGTGGGCACTGTCGGGCCGCTCGTCCAGCAGCGCCCGACCGTCGTAGGCGGCGCGCCGCAGCAGGACGTCGGCCGCGAAGACGCCCATGCACGGGCCGGTGACGACCACCACCAGCTCCATCATGGTGTTCACGGCGGTGAGGAAGTCGAAGACCAGCACGGCGAACAGGGTCAGCCCCGCACCCACCGCCCCCACCACCAGCACGGCCGCCGCCCGGGGCAGCCGGACACCGATGGACTGCACGGACAGGCCGGCGCTGTACGCGGTCATCGCGTTGTTGGCCACCGTGTTGCCGACCACCCCGAGCGCGAAGACCGGCACGAACCACCCCGGCATCACGCCCTCCAGGGCCCGCTGAGGATCCGTCATGTCGAGGCTGGTCGCGGCCAGCACGCCGACCACGGTGAACACCACGCTGGGCAGGTACGCACCGGCCGCCGTCCACAGCGCGACCGCCCGGGGGCTGCTCCCCCGGGGCAGGTACCGGGCCAGGTCGGGGCTGTTGGCGTAGGACAGCGGAGCGGAGGCCACCAGGGTGAACCCGCTCGCCAGCGCCGCCAGGTGGGCAGCACCGGTGAGCGGTTCGGCGGGGGCGTAGGACCAGTCTGCGCGCAGCACCACCAACACCGAGACCACCACGAACACCACCGTCAGCAGCACGGTCAGCGCGGGGTACAGCCGGACGATCGTCGCGTGCCCGAACAGCGCGACCAGCACCGTCGCCCCCGCGATCAGACAGACCACCACCGCCTCGACGGCCACCGTCCCGGGCAGGCCCAGGAGTTCGGGCAGGCCGAGGGCCGCGATCGAGGCGGCCGACCAGTTGAGCGCCAGGTAGAGCGAGGAGATCAGCCAGCCGGTGACGGCCACCACCGCCCGGTTCGCCCGGATCCCGTACATGGCCCGCGAGATCACCGACCCGGCGGTCCCGGCCGCCGGCCCGCTGATCGCGACGTATCCGGTGAGCAGCCAGAGCAGGTTCCCGGCCAGCACCACCGCGACGGCCTCGCCGAGCGGGAGTCCGATCAGCACCAGCGCTGCGCCGACCACGAAGCTGAGGTAGCTGACGTTGGGCGCGGCCCAGACGGCGAAGAGTTCGGCGGGGCGGCCGTGCCGTTCGCCGTCGGGCACCTGGTCGATGCCCCGGGTCTCGACCTGACCCGCGCGGTCGCTCCCGCGCCCGGGGCCGGGGCTCGCGTCGCGGGTGATGGGGGGTTGCGCCATGGGGGTGGCTTCCTTCGCTGGGAGGGGAAGACGGCAGTGTCTCCGCTGCCACCGCGCCCGCTGGGGGAGGTACGCGGTGGCCGTCCAGGTCTTATTGGCTTTGCCACCAATAGCCTGTTGGTGCGACATCCAATAGGCTGACCGCCATGACGTCAAGCCCCCGCCGCCCCGCCCGGGCCGCCACCGGCCCGCGCACCCGCAAGGCACCCGCCGAGCGCCGCGCCGAGATCCTGGACGCAGCCGCCCGGCTCGCCCTCACCGAGGGCCTGGAGCGCGTCACCATGCAACTCGTCGCCGACCACCTCGGCGTCCGCCCCGGCCTGATCGGCCACTACTTCCCCACCATCGAGACCCTCCTCGCCGAGGCCTTCACCCACGCCGCCACCCGCGAACGCCGCTCCCTCCTCCCCCCGGCCGAATCCGACCTCCCCCCGCTCCGCCGGCTCGCCCTCTTCCTCCACCGCGTCTCCGGCCCCGACTTCACCGACCTCGACCGCCTCTGGCTCAACGCCCGCCACCTCTCGCGCTACCGCCCGACCCTCCACCAAGCGGTCGCCGACCAGGAGGCCGAGATGCGCACCGAACTCACCACCCTCATCGAAGACGGTGTCGCCGCCGGCGAGTTCACCACCACCGACCCACCGGCCGCCTGCCTCCTGCTCCTCGTCGTCATCGACGGCCTCGGCTCCTACGCCAACGACACCACCGGCTTCACCCACCCGGCCCTGGCGGCCCTCCCCCGCACCACCGCGGAGCAACAACTCGGACTGACGCCGGGGACATTGACTCTCCAGCAGGACGCCGGCCGGGCCCGCCCTTGGCCTTCCGGCGCCTGAATGCTCTACTTCGCGCACCGCTTCCCCGGTAATCTGACGGAGGCTCACACCTCCACCAGATTGTACGAAATGCCCGGTTCTCAGGAAGTTGCACACAACGCCCCGCCCCAGTGACATCACCCCAGCTCACAGAGACTGCTCCCCGCACGCGCCGGGTTGGTCCCGTGGTGTGGGTGCAGGCCCAGCCGGGTTCGCACTGCTCCCCGCACGCGCCGGGTTGGTCCCCCGCCAGGGGGTGCACGGACCCCTCGCCGAACTGCTCCCCGCACGCGCGGGGACTGCCCCGGCGACCGTGTGCCGGACCTGCGTGAACTGCTCCCCGCATGCGAATGGTGCCCGGCGATATCGTGGCCCCGTGATCGGCCCTACGCAGCACCCACTCCTGTTCCTCGACGTCGACGGCCCCCTCATCCCGTTCGGTGCAGCGCCCGAGGAGTATCCGAGGTACACCACCGCTCCCGCTACGAACCCGCTCCTCGGTCGAGTCAACCCCGGACACGGGCCTCGGCTGGCGGAGCTGCCCTGCGAACTGGTCTGGGCGACAACGTGGTTGGAGGACGCGAACGACGACATCTCGCCGATCCTCGGCCTTCCCCGGCTCCCCGTGGTGCGGTGGCCGGAGCCGTCCGAGGTCGACGAACGGGACGAGCGGCTCGGGCTGCACTGGAAGACCCGTACCCTCGTCCAGTGGGCTGCCGGGCGTCCGTTCGCCTGGGTTGACGACGAACTCACCGACACCGATCGGGAGTGGGTGGACGCCCAGCACCCGGGGCCGACATTGCTCCACTGCGTCGATTCCCGCCGTGGGCTGACCGGCGACGACTACCTCACCTTGGACGCATGGCTCCGGCAGTGGGTCGGAGCAGAGGCCCGCAGGTCGCCCACTCGGCCATGACGGAACGCCGACCCCCATAGACCATCGGGAGATGCGCAGCAGGTGATGCCTGAAGCGCCGACCCGGGCGCCGCATGCCGGCCATCGGCCTCCCGGTGACCGGGATGCGACGACGGCGCACGTATCCGAGGTGGCCTCCCGAACCCGCCCGTGCACCAACGCATCACCGACCGGCACCGCGCGGAGAACGACCCGCTCGGACACGGCGATCGGCCAGCCAGGCCGTTTCTTTGCGATCATCGGATCGGTGTTCTGGTCGTGCCGTTGACAGACGCGCAGTCGGCGCGCATGGAGCCATTGCTGCCATACCGGACGCCGAAGAGGGGCGGGCGGTGGCGCGACCACCGGTAGGCAGGGCTTCGGCGTAGTCGGCGGGCATCCGTTTTCTGATGGCTCGAGTTCATAGGTGCGCGAGCTGGCTGCGTAGGTGACAACGGGGTTCTGGCACAGATCTTGGGGAGCGGTCGCGGAGGGTGACAGCTTCGTTCGATTGCAAGGAGGGGCGGCGACTCCGGGGACCGTCAGCGATCACGCATTCTGGTCCACCACCAGCGCGTCGTCGCCCACTCGCTGTAGTTGGGCTCCGGCAAGGTGCGGCGCTCGAATTCTTCATCGATACGCGTGATCAATCGGCCCAAGTCCCTTTGGGCTCCGGGTGGAAGGTGCAGCATCGCCCACTCCAGGTCATCACGGGCATCTCCCACCCCGGGCGAATCAAACGCGGAGGCGTTCAGGTAGCGTCCGGACTCCTCGAAAGCCCACTCGAAACACGAGAGTGCCTTGGCGACCGCGTTGGGCCACATCTCTTGGTCTTCGACCCGGCGGATCGCTGCACGTGTTCGTGCGGAGACACCAGGGACCCTCAGAACCGGATACTGCCATCGTGGCCGCCACCGCTCTGCACGGACGGCCTTGGGACGCCTACGCGGCATCGCCCTTTCGGATCAACATGAGGTCATCCTGCCACGGCCGGGTACCTGCATGCACTGGCGATATGCCAGCTGCCGCAGGGGTTCCTACGATCCGGCTCTCGCAGCTCTCGGGGAAGATCGCGAAGTGTTACTGGAGAAGGATCATCTTGCGGAGCAGTTCGAAGCCGGCGCGGCCGTAGAGCTGCCGCTTGATCTTCTTGATGCGGTTGACGGCGCCCTCGATGCTGCCGGAGCTCCAGTTGAGAGTGAGCCCTGCTGTCACCGCGTCGAGGTCTCGGAGGAGGTGGAGCGCGAAGCCGGTGAGACCCGGTAGCCGGCTGGCGTCGACTGCGTCAATCCAGGTGGGGGTGTGGAGCCAAGGCGGTCGGTGAGGATCTCGCCGAAGTCGCGGACGTGTCCGGCGGCCTGGTCCAGTTCGGGGCAGCGGGCCAGGACCTCCTTCAGGCCGGCCCGGTCCTCCTCGTTCAGAGTCGAGGGATGCCGGGTGAGCCAGCCGGTCACCTGCCGCACCGTCGGTGGCCGCGGCGGCGCCCCAACCGGAGCCCCACGGAGGGTGGCGATGTGGGAGCGGACCATCTGGTAGGTGACGGGCGCGTTGTCGGCGACCAGTTCACTGTGGAGGCGGGTGACGCTGGTGCATCCTGCGGCGAAGCGCCGCTCCAGGTAGGGCTTGTAGGAGTCCAGTCTGCTGGGCCGAGGGCGGTTCTCGCGGAAGGTGTCCTGCCAGCGTGCGGCGTTCGCGTACCGGAGGACAGTGTTGAGGCCCCAGCCCAGGTGTCGGGCGATCGCCCGGCGTGAGTGGCCTTGGGCCAGGAGCTCGTGAACCAGGGCGTGTGCCGCCTTCTTTCGCTCGGCGCGTCGGCCGACGGGCTCCGAGTCGTCGAACACGAGCGATTCCCAGAGCGATGCGTTGATCTGCATGACCAGCACGATCACCGACCACGGCCGACCACGGCCGAGGTCATCAGGAAGCTGATGGAGCGTCACGTTCGACTGCCGGGCAGCCAGGCGTACTCGGTCTCACACAACCCAGCCCCTCACAATCGAACACCACGGTGACGCTCCGCGACCGCTCCCCAAGATCTGTGCCAGAACCCACCACTCACGTATAAAGCCAGCGAGCGGACGGTTTCTACCCCAGGTCTACGCACCTCGGTGGCCTCGTGCCTTCCCGCACTATCGGGTGGAGCTCGTCGACTGCCCTGGGGGATGATCCCCTGCGTGAGTGAAGAGGCAGGTGCAGGCTCGGACGATGCTCGTGCGTGGGATGAGCGGCTGGGTTGGGCCTTCGGGCTGGTAGCGGATGATCCGGCCGCGAGAACCGCGGCGCTTGTGCGTCTGGTTGAGGCCCAGCGGAAGGTCGCGGAAGCACTCGGTCGGTCCAACGAGATGTGGCTGCTGACGCGGCCTCTGGGGGTGGACGAGCAGTACCAGGAGCCGGCCTTTCGGCGGGCGCGACAGAAGTATCAGCGGGCACAGCGGAGTTCGCTGCCTGATGGGGTGTGGAGTAGCGCGGCGAGTGGAGATCTCGCGACGGGGCCAGGGCTGCCCTATGCGCTGCTCTTCTTGGAGTGGGAGGCGAGGTATCCGCAGGAGTGGACCCGGCATGCGAAGTCGTGGGGTACGAAGCAGAGCCTGATCCGGGAAGTGGCCCGAGCCCACCAGGAGGAGGCGGTCAAGGCGAAGCTCACCGACCTGGTCGAGATCGTCGTCCGCCGCGCGTATCGCTGCAAGGACCGGGAGTACGTGCGGGTCGCCCGAGCCGTCGACAGCGCCGACTTGCGCGGCAGGCTCGATCGCGCCGTCGATTCGGACAGCCCATGGGCCAGGTGCCAGGCCGGGTATGTGCTGTGGCTCCTTGACCGCCCCGATCTGCCGAATACCCGTAATGTCTGGCGGGCCTGGGTGGCGGGTCAGGCCACCGTTTGATCCGACCGGGAAGGGTCCCGTGATCATGGAGTGCCCTACGCCCGTGACCCGCGTGGAAATCGTGCGCACGCAGTCACCCCCGCCTGGCTCGCACAGCTGATCCGGGACCACGGGAAGACCGAGGCCCTGCACCACATCGGCGACACCACCTGCGCCGAGGACACCTCCCCCGCACACCACCCGGGACGCGCCGCACCCTCGGCCTGGCCGATACGTCCCACCCGCTGCGGTGCATGTCCTCGGAGGAGACCATGAGCACCACCACCAGACGCACCGTCACCCACACCGGCTCCGGCGGCGCCCCCACCACGGAGCGCCGGGGCACCCCCCACGCCCGAGCCACCACACCACCACCCGGCACCCGGCACCCGCCCGGGCTCACCCGTTCGGAGCCTTGCGGTTCCGGCTGCCGCGCCAGCGCACCCGTCCACCGTCGGCATCCCGTAGGGTCGGGCAATGGCGAAGTACTTCGATGTGCATCCAGATTCCCCCCAGCCGCGGACCATCAGCACCGTGGCGGCCAGTCTGCGGTCCGGGGCCCTCATCGCGTACCCGACCGACTCCTGCTTCGCGTTGGGCTGCCAACTGGGCAACCACGACGGGCTGGAGCGGATCCGGTCGATCCGACGGCTCGACGAGCGGCACCACTTCACCCTGATGTGTGAGGACTTCGCGCAGTTGGGTCAGTTCGTACAGCTCGACAACAACGTCTTCCGTGCCGTCAAGGCGGCGACGCCGGGGAGCTACACCTTCATCCTCCCGGCCACCAAGGAGGTGCCGCGCCGGCTGATGCACCCGAAGAAGAAGACGGTGGGGGTCCGGATCCCGGACCACACCGTCACCAGGGCACTGCTGGCCGAGCTCGGCGAGCCCCTGGTGTCGAGCACGCTCCTGCTGCCCGGGGCGGAGGAGCCGATGACCCAGGGCTGGGAGATCAAGGAGGCGCTCGACCACGTCCTCGACGCCGTCCTGGATTCGGGTGACTGCGGGACCGAACCGACCACCGTCGTCGACTTCTCGGACGGCGAGGCGACGATCGTCCGGCGCGGGGCCGGTGACACCTCCCGCTTCGAGTGACGGCGCGCGATGGCGGCCCGGGACGCAGCGGCGGCGACCGGCCGGGTCACCGCACCCGCACGGGAAGGGACCTGAGGCCGTTCTGGAAGTTGGACACCAACCGGACCGGCTCCCCCGCCGGCTCCAGCTCCGGGAGGGTGGTGGCGATCTCCCGGACCAGGGCACGCATCTGGACCCGGGCCAGTTGCGCGCCCAGGCAGAAGTGCGGCCCGTCGCCGAAACTCACGTGATCCTGCGACGGGCGGGCCGCCCCTCCCGAGCGGGCCGCCCCGCCCCGGTCCGCTCCGAAACGGTCCGACTCGGAGCGCCCGACGTCGAAGCGGTCCGGGTCGAAGCGGTCCGGGTCGGGGAAGACCGCCGGGTCGCGGTTGGCGGCGGCGTGATACACCACCACCTTGTCGCCGCGCCGTAGTCGGCGGCCACCGAGCTCCACGTCGTGGGTGGCGGTGCGGCGGAAGGAGAGCACAGGAGGCCAGTACCGCAGCATCTCCTCCACCACGGCGGGGGTCCGGGCCGGATCGGCCCGTAGGCGCCGGTACTCCTCGGGGTGGGCGAGGAGGACGTGCAGGCCGCCGGGGACGCCGTTGCGCAGGGTCTCGTTACCCGCCACGGCGAAGAGGAAGAAGGTGGTCTCGAACTCCTCCTCGGTGAGCCCGGCTTCGACCATCCGGGCCAGGATGCTGCCGGGCCGCGGGCGCCTCGCGAGGCCGTGGGCGTACGCGAACATGTCGGCCAGGGCCGCCCGCGAACGCGGATTGACGGGGCGTCCGTCCGGTCGTACCAGGTGCTCCGGCCGGGGGCGGACGGCCACCGCGCTGCGGCCCAGCGCGCTCAGACCTGACGGAGCAGCACCGACTTCCGCACCGGCGTCGACCGCACCGGCACCGACCGGGGCCGGGGCGTGGGCGTGGGCAGCGTCCTGGTAGCCGATCACCCGGTCCGCCCAACCGGCCAGCAGGGCGCGATCCTCGTCCGGCACGCCCATGATCCGGGCCAGCGTCCAGACCGGGAGGTCGGCGGCGAGCGGGACCAGGTCGAGCGTCGCCCCGAGGTCCCGGGCTCGCCGGACCACCGCCGTGGCCCGCTCCTCGATGCCCGCCGTCAACTCGCGGAGCGCACGCGGCGTGAAGGCTCCGGCGACGATGCGGCGCAGCCGGGAGTGGTCGGGAGGGTCCTGGTTGAGCATCATGGTGCGGGCGAAGTCGAGGTCGGCGGCGCTGTCGGGATCACGGATCTGGGTGGCGCCCAGGTGTGAGGAGTAGGTGGACGGCGTACGGAGGACGTGCCGGACATCGGCGTGGCGGAGCACCGCCCAGTAGCCGGGACCGGACGGCCAGTCACCCACCGCCGGCTCCTCCACCCAGCGGACCGGCTCCCGTTCGCGGTAGTGCGCGTAGAGGGGGTAGGGCACCCCTTCGGCGTAGGTGGCGGGCAGGAAGATCCGGTTCGCCCGTTCCTGATCCTGCGTCCGCTCCTGGGCCTGCGTCCGCTCCGGGTCCCGCGTCCGGTCCCCCTCCCGAGCCGACACCGTCGAGCCCGCACCGGAGCCCACACCCACCCCTGCAACTGAGCCCGCGTCCGAGCCCAACGCCCGCTCCTCCGCCGGTTCCTGGTCGAGGGTCACGAGGCGAGACGGTACGGCAGTTCCGGCGATTGGTGAAGCACGTCACGGCTATGCCCCGTCCCCAACCGGGGCCCGGACGTGTAGGTTCCTGCACACCCTGAGCGCGCGACCGGCGCGCGCAGGGTCGACTGCTGCGCCCGCGTCGAAGCCACATCGCACTCGAAGCACCTCGCCACACATCGCACTCGAACACCCTCCCCTTTCAACGGCTCCATCCGACGAGAGAGATCACGAGAGATGTCTGCAGACGACTCCGCGCACCACCCTCCCCAGCACATCGGCGTGGCAGCCGAGTCGACGTCCGGGGAGACCCGGGTCGCGGCCACCCCGAGCACCGTCCGAGGCCTGCTCGCGCTCGGCTACCAGGTGGTGGTCGAGGCCGGGGCGGGTACCGGCTCCGGCTTCAGCGACGCGGCGTACGCCGAGGCGGGGGCCGAGATCGGCGACGCCTGGGCGGCCGAGCTGGTGCTGAAGGTGAACGCCCCCTCCCCCGAGGAGATCGCCCGGCTGCGCAAGGGCACCACCGTGGTCGGGATGCTCGCGCCGGCCCAGCGGCCGGAGCTGCTGGAGGCGCTGGCCGAGCGTCAGGTCACCGCGCTGGCGCTGGAGGCGGTGCCGCGGATCTCCCGGGCGCAGTCGATGGACGTGCTGAGCTCGATGGCGAACATCGCGGGCTACCGGGCGGTGATCGAGGCCGCGCACGTCTTCGGGCGGTTCTTCACCGGTCAGGTGACGGCGGCGGGCAAGGTGCCGCCGGCCAAGGTGCTGGTGGCCGGTGCGGGTGTGGCGGGGCTGGCCGCGATCGGGGCGGCCTCCAGCCTCGGGGCGATCGTCCGGGCCACCGACCCGCGCCCCGAGGTGGCCGACCAGGTGAAGTCGCTGGGCGGCGAGTACCTGCCGGTGGAGGTGGAGCAGGAGGCGAGCACCGACGGGTACGCCAAGGCCACCTCGGCGGACTACGACCGGGCGGCGGCCGAGCTCTACCACGCCCAGGCGCAGGACGTGGACATCGTGGTGACCACGGCGCTGATCCCGGGCCGGCCCGCGCCCCGGCTCCTGACGGCCCGTGACGTGGCGGCGATGAAGCCGGGCAGCGTCATCGTGGACATGGCCGCCTCGCAGGGCGGGAACGTCGAGGGCACCGTGGCCGGCCGCACCGTCGTCACCGGGAACGGCGTCACCATCATCGGCTACACCGATCTGGCCTCCCGGCTGCCCGCCCAGGCCTCCCAGCTGTTCGGCACCAACGTGCTCAACCTGCTGAAGCTGCTCACCCCGGCCAAGGACGGCCACCTGACGATCGACTTCGAGGACGTGGTCCAGCGGGCCGTCACGGTGGTCCGCGAGGGCGAGGTCACCTGGCCGCCGCCGCCCGTCGCGGTCTCCGCCGCACCGGCCGCGGCCAGGGCGGCGGTCGCCCCGGTGGCGGCCGAGCCGAAGGTGTCCAGGCTCGCGAACCCGGCGGTGCGGTACGGGCTGATCGGCGCGGGGATGCTGGCGGTGTTCGCGCTGGTCGCCTTCGCCCCGGCCCAACTGGGCCGGAACTTCACGGTGTTCTCGCTCGCCGTGGTGATCGGCTACTACGTGATCGGGCACGTGCACCACGCCCTCCACACCCCGCTGATGTCGGTGACCAACGCCATCTCCGGCATCGTGGTGGTCGGTGCGCTGCTCCAACTCGGGCACGAGAGCACGCTGGTGACGGTGCTCTCCGCCGTCGCGATCCTGCTCACCAGCATCAACGTCTTCGGTGGCTTCGCCGTCACCCGCCGGATGCTCGGCATGTTCTCCGGCTCGACCAGCTCCTCCTCCGCCTCCTCCGACTCCACCGAAAGGCGTTGAGCCCGATGACTTCGCTGACGGCCGCGAACGCCGCCGACCTGGTCGCCGCCCTGCTGTTCATCCTCAGCCTGGCAGGCCTCTCCCAGCACCGCACCGCCCGGTCCGGAGTGGCCTTCGGCATCGCCGGCATGGCCCTGGCGCTGGCCGCCACCGTGATCGTGGCGTCCCGTTCGATCAGCGCCGGCGCGGTGACCCTGATCGTGGTGTCGATGGCGCTCGGCGGGGCGATCGGCCTCTGGCGGGCCAAGCGGGTCGAGATGACCGAGATGCCCGAACTCATCGCGGTGCTGCACAGCTTCGTCGGCCTGGCCGCCGTGCTGGTCGGGTGGAACAGCTACCTGGAGGTGGAGGCGCACGGCGCCGCGCAGACCGCCGTGGCCTCGGACCTGCTGGGCATCCACCACGCCGAGGTGTTCATCGGGATCTTCATCGGCGCAGTCACCTTCACCGGGTCGATCGTCGCCTTCCTCAAGCTCTCCGCGCGGATCGCCTCCAGGCCGCTGATGCTGCCGGGCAAGAACGCGCTCAACCTCGGGGCGCTCGGCGCCTTCGTCGGGCTCACCGTCTGGTTCACCGTCAGCCCGGGCCTGGGCCTGGTCATCGCGGTCACCGTGCTGGCGCTGGCGCTGGGCTGGCACCTGGTGGCCTCGATCGGCGGCGGCGACATGCCGGTGGTGGTCTCGATGCTGAACAGCTACTCGGGGTGGGCGGCGGCGGCTGCGGGCTTCCTGCTGGACAACAACCTGCTGATCGTCACCGGGGCCCTGGTCGGCTCCTCCGGTGCCTACCTCTCCTACATCATGTGCAAGGCGATGAACCGCTCCTTCGTCTCCGTCATCGCGGGCGGTTTCGGCGTCGAGGCGCCGGCCGGTGGCGGCAGCGGCGAGGAGGAGGGCGAGCACCGCGAGGTGCAGGCCGCCGAGGCGGCCGAACTCCTGGCCGGGGCCCGTTCGGTGGTCATCACTCCCGGCTACGGCATGGCGGTCGCCCAGGCCCAGCACCCGGTGGCGGAGCTGACCCGGCGGCTGCGCGAGCGCGGGGTGCAGGTCCGGTTCGGGGTCCACCCGGTGGCCGGGCGGCTGCCGGGGCACATGAACGTGCTGCTGGCCGAGGCCAAGGTGCCGTACGACATCGTGCTGGAGATGGACGAGATCAACGACGACTTCGCGGCCACCGACGTGGTCCTGGTGATCGGCGCCAACGACACCGTCAACCCGGCCGCCGAGGAGGACCCGTCCAGCCCGATCGCCGGGATGCCGGTGCTCAAGGTCTGGGAGGCGGGGCAGGTGATCGTCTTCAAGCGCTCGATGGCCTCCGGCTACGCGGGGGTCCAGAACCCGCTGTTCTTCCGGGAGAACAGCAGCATGCTGTTCGGTGACGCCAAGCAGAGCACGGAGCAGATCCTGACCGCCCTGGACGCGCTCACCCCGGTCGGCGCCGGCCGCTGACCCGCCGGTCCCACCCACCGCCTCCGCCTGGGGCGGACCCCACCCGGGGTCCGCCCCAGGCGGAGGTGTCTTCCGACGGTCCGTCACCTGCTGCCGCCCCGGACCGAAGCCGTGACGAGGGTCACCACCGACGCCGCGGTCATCCGCACCCAGGCCCGGCCGGGCACCGCCGCGACGGTGCGGCAGCAATCCCACCGCACCTCTCCGCGGGTGCCGACGGCATCCGGCCCGCCGTCCACCGCCGTGCCCGTGACCAGCGGCGTCGCACCGATCCGAGCCCGCCCCCGAGGCCGCGCCGCCCCGTCCGATCCTCGTCCGACTCAGGTCCGACGGTCACGGCCGGACGGACGTGCGGAGCGGCGCCCGTGGTTCCGGCCCGTTCACATCCCGGCCCACTTCCCTTCGATACAGAGTCACATCTGCCATACGGGCTGATAATTGAAGGCAAGACAGGGCGATGTGATGTAGAATCAGAAGCACAGCAGGCGATCCGGGGGAACCGGCATCGAGGTGATGCCAACGGACGCCACTGACCCTTGGGGGACCCACCATGACGTACAACCTCGCCACCGCGCAGGCCACCATCGACCAGCGCCTCCAGGAGGCCCGCACCTTCCGGCTGGCCCGCGCACTGAAGCTCCGCGAGCGCGCCAAGCGCACCAACGAGCGCGCCCGTCAGGCACTGACCAGCCTGAACGCGTGAGCACCCCGATCCACGACGGGCCGTCACCAGCACCACGGTGACGGCCCGTCCGCCGTTTCCGGCCCACCCCCTCGACCGCCCCTGACGGGCCTGTCGGGCACGAGGCGGCAGCCCCGCCCCACCCCGCCGGTGAATCCTCCCGGCCACCGCCCATCCCCTCACCGGACGCGGCACCAGCCCGCCGCACACTCCGCCGCACACCCCTCGTGCAGCCCACCACCGACCCGGCGGCGATCCGGCTCCCCAGGCGAGCCGACCAGCGGTTTCCGCCCCTTCGGCCCCGGACGCCCCGCCGGCCCCGCGCGCCTGACGGGCGGTCAATCGACCCCACCCCGATCACCCGAAAACAGTTCGGTTAGGCTAACCTAAGTGCTGCGTCCGACCAGCGGTCCCGGCCCAGCCGGGGCCCGCCGCCCGGGCGCCGAAGCACCACCACCGGGAAAGGGACAGCGGCATGGCCGAGGACATACGTGAACTGGACGGCAGGATCGCCCTGGTGACGGGGGCCGCGCGCGGCATTGGCGCGGCCGTCGCCCGGGTGCTCGCCGACCGGGGCGCCCAGGTGGTGGCCACCGACATCCGCACCCCGCACGACGACGTGACCTACCTCGACGTCACCGACGGCGCCGCCGTGGACGCACTCGTGGACCGGGTCGAACGGGAGACCGGGCCGATCTCGATCCTGGTGAACGTGGCCGGCATCCTGCGCCCCGCGCCGGTGCTGGAGCTCACCGACGAGGACTGGGCGGAGACCTTCGCGGTCAACACCACCGGCGTCTTCCACACCTGCCGGGCCGTCGGCCGCCGGATGGCGGAGCGCGGCAACGGCGTGGTGGTCACCGTCGGGTCCAACGCCGCCGGCGTGCCGCGCACCCGGATGGCCGCCTACGCCGCCTCCAAGGCCGCCGCCGCGATGTTCACCAAGGTGCTCGGGCTGGAGCTGGCCCGCGACGGAGTGCGGTGCAACCTGGTCTCGCCGGGCTCCACCTACACCGAGATGCAGCGGCAGTTCTGGACCGACGAGCAGAGCGAGCGCCGGGTGGTCGACGGCGACCCGGACCAGTACCGGGTCGGCATACCGCTCGGCCGGATCGGCGCCGCCGAGGACGTCGCGGAGGCGGTGGCCTTCCTGGTCAGCGACCGCGCGCGGCAGATCACCATGCACGACCTGTACGTCGACGGCGGCGCCACACTGCGGGCCTGACGGCCCGTGAGCCCGGTGACTGAGCCCCAGCTCGTGAGCCCCGGCCCGTGAGCAGCCGCCCGGAGCGCGCCCCACAGCCGCACCCGGCCGGTCCCGCACCAGCCCCCGTCCACTTCCCTGCCCCCGGCACCGCAGCCACGCCGGACCATGAACGGAGCAGCATGACCACGGCCTACCAGGCCCCCGCCGAAGCCGCCGTCACCCCGGCGGCCACCACCGCGAGCGCCGCCGAGACCGTCGAGACCGCCCGGACCAGCCGGGCCACCGAGAGCGCCGAGACCCCGAGCGGTCTGCTGGCCGCCTATCGGCCCGGTCCCGAGCAGGCGTATCTCACCGGCCCGTACGGCACCCTGCTGGCCCGCGGCGCGGTGCGCCACGTCACCGACCCGGCCGAGGCGCCCGCCGCGCTGGCCGAGGCCCGCCGCACCCTCGGCGGCACCCCGCTGCTGGTCGGCGCCATCCCGTTCGCCCCCGGCCGCCCGGCCCGGCTGTTCGTGCCCGCCGAGGTGCGGCAGGCCGGCCCGGCCGCCGAGGACCCCGCCTTCCTGCTGCCGGCCCGCCGGACGGCCGCCGCCGCCCCGGCCTGGACCCAACGCCCGGTCCCCGACGGCCCGGTGTACGCGGCGGCGGTGGCCGAGGCGGTCCGCCGGATGCGCGCCGGGACCGGCCCGTCCAAGGTGGTGCTGGCCCGCACCCTGGAGCTGACCGCGCCCGGCGGGGCCGACCTGCCCGCGATGCTGGCCCGGCTGATCCACCGCGACCCGAACGGTCACACCTTCGCCGTACCGGCCGGCGGTGCCGCCACCCTGGTCGGCGCCAGCCCGGAGCTGCTGCTCTCCCGCCGGGGCCGCACCGTCGTCTCCAACCCGCTGGCCGGCTCGGCCGCCCGCTCCACCGACCTGGCCGAGGACATCCGCCGGGCCGCCGCACTGCTGGACTCCCCCAAGGACCTGGCCGAGCACGCCTTCGTCACCGACGCGATCCGCCGGGTGCTGGAGCCGTACTGCGAGGAGCTGCACGTCCCCGAGCGTCCCACCCTGCTGCGGACCGCCGCGATGTGGCACCTGTCCACCACCATCACCGCCACCCTGCGCGACCCCGAGGTCTCCGCCCTGGACCTGGCGCTGGCGCTGCACCCGACCCCGGCCATCTGCGGCACCCCGACCGACCGGGCCCGCGAGCTGATCGCCGAGCTGGAGCCCTTCGACCGCGGCCTGTACACCGGCGCGGTCGGCTGGGGCGACGCGAACGGCGACGGCGAGTGGGTGGTGACCCTGCGCTGCGCCGAGGCCGAGGGCGACGGGCTGCGCCTGTTCGCCGGGGCCGGTGTGGTGGAGGCCTCCGACCCGGCGGCCGAACTGGCCGAGACCACCGCGAAGTTCGGCACCTTCCTGCACGCCGTGGGTCTGGAGGACGGCAAGTGAGCAGCGCCTCCCACGAGCCCGACCTGCTCGGCGGCTGGCCCGCCGAGACCGCCGAGCGCTACCGCGCCGCCGGGTACTGGACCGGTGAGCGGCTGGACGAGATGATCCGCCGGCACGCGGCCGACCGGCCGGGCCGGATCGCCGTCACCGACGGCGAACGGCACTGGAGCTACGCCGAGTTGGACCGCCGGGCGGACCTGGTGGCCACCGGGCTGCTGGCCCGGGGGCTGCGCCGGGGCGACCGGGTGGTGCTCCAACTGCCCAACACCGCCGAATTCTTCGAGGTGTTCTTCGGCCTGCTGCGGGCCGGGGTGGTGCCGGTGATGGCGCTGCCCGCGCACCGCCGGGCCGAGCTGACGTACTTCTGCGAGTTCTCCGGGGCCAAGGCGCTGTTCGTGCCGGACCGCCACGCCGGTTACGACCACCGGGAGTTGGCGAGCGAGGTGCTGGCCGCACTGGCCGAGCCGATCGAGGTCTTCGTGGTCGGCGAGCCCGGCCCGCACCTGCCGCTGGACGAGCTGCGGGCCGCCGAGCCGGTGCCGGTCGCCGACCCCCCGGCCTCCACCGGGCTGGCCTTCCTCCAGCTCTCCGGCGGCTCCACCGGCCTGCCCAAGCTGATCCCCCGGGCGCACGACGACTACCTCTACAGCGTCCGCGAGTCGGCCCGGATCTGCGAGCTGACCCCGGCCTCGGTCTACCTCTGCGCACTGCCCGCCGCGCACAACTTCCCGCTCTCCTCCCCCGGTTCGCTCGGCGTCTTCTTCGCCGGCGGCCGGGTGGTGCTGGCACCGGACCCGAGCCCGGGCACCGCGCTGGCGCTGATCGCCCGCGAGCGGGTCACCCTCACCGGCGTGGTGCCGCCGGTCGCGCTGGCCTGGGCGGACGCCGCCCCGACCGCCGGGCACGACCTGTCCAGCCTGGAGCTGCTCCAGGTCGGCGGTGCCAAGCTCAGCGAGGAGGCCGCCCGCCGGCTCGGCCCGGCGCTCGGCTGCCGGCTCCAGCAGGTCTTCGGGATGGCCGAGGGGCTGGTCAACTACACCCGCCCCGAGGACGACGAGCAGACCGTGCTCACCACCCAGGGCCGGCCGATCAGCGACGCCGACGACGAGGTGCGGATCGTCGACGACCGGGACGAGGACCTCCCGGTCGGCACCACCGGCCACCTGCTCACCCGGGGCCCGTACACCATCCGGGGCTACTGGCGGGCCCCCGAGCACAACGCCCGCTCCTTCACCGCCGACGGCTTCTACCGCACGGGCGACCTGGTGCGCCGCACCGCCACCGGCCACCTGGTGGTCGAGGGCCGGGCCAAGGACCAGATCAACCGGGGCGGTGAGAAGGTCGCCGCCGAGGAGGTGGAGAACGTGCTGCTGGCCCACCCCGCCGTGCACGACGCCTCGGTGGTGGCGACCCCGGACGAGTACCTGGGCGAGCGCACCCTCGCCTACGTGATCCTCCGTCAGGACGCCGAGCGGCCCCGCCCCGCCCAGCTGCGCGCCTTCGTCCGGGCGGCCGGGCTGGCCGACTACAAGGTGCCGGACGTGATCGAGTACGTGGACGCCTTCCCGCAGACCGGCATCGGCAAGGTCAGCAAGAAGGACCTGCGCTCCTCCGCCGCCCAGTAGGCACGCCCGGTGGCCACGCACCGACAGCCGCCCGCCCGGCAGCGCCCGCCCGGTGGCCGCCGCCGCGTCGCCGCCGGTGCGTGGCCACCGCCCGCAGCCGCCGCCCTCCGGTACCGAGTCAAGGACCTTCTCCGCCATGGCACTTCCCACCATCGCCCCCTACCCCCTGCCCGGCCCGCAGGACGTCCCGGCACCCCGGGTCCCGTGGACCGTGGACCCGGCCCGGGCGGCCGTGCTGGTGCACGACCTCCAGCACCACTTCCTCTCCCGCTTCGCCCCCGGGGCCGAGCCGCTGGCCCCCGCCCTGGCCAACACCGCCCGGCTGCTCGGCCTGGCCCGGGCCGCCGGGGTGCCGGTGCTGCACTCGCACCAGCGCGGCGGGCAGACCCGCGAGGAGCGCGGGCTGCAGTTCGACTTCTGGGGTCCCGGCATGCCGGACTCCCCCGTCTCGCTGGCCTCGCCGGAGGCGGTCGCCCCGCAGCCCGGTGACGGGCACGTGACCAAGTGGAAGTACAGCGCCTTCGCCCGCACCGACCTGGCCGAGCAGCTGGCCGCCGCGGGGCGGGACCAGTTGGTCATCGTCGGCGTCTACGCCCACATCGGCGTCCAGATGACGGCGGCCGACGCCTGGAGCCACGACGTCCAGGCCTTCGTGGTGGCCGACGCCACCGCCGACTTCAGCGCGCAGCAGCACCTCGGCGCGCTCGGCTGGATCGCCGACAAGTGCGGTGTGGTGGTCACCACCGAGCAGCTCGCGGCGGCCCTGGGATGACGCTCGCCGTCCCGGCCCGGGCCCGGCGGGCATCCGTCCCCGCCGGGCTGCGGCCCCGGCACGCCGTGCCGACCGACGCGGGCCAGCTCTACGCGATCTCCCGGCCGTTCATGCTGACCGGCGAGCTGCGCCACCGCACCCCGCGCGACTACCGGCTGACGGCAGGTCAGTTCCTGCTGCTGACCGGTACGGACGGCACCACCGTGGACGGCTGCGCGGGGCTGCGCCCGCTCCCGCCCGAGACCGGCCGACCGGCCGCCGGGGTGCTGTACAACCTCTGCGTCCGCCCCGGCCGCCAGGGCGCGGGCCTGGGCACCGCCCTGGTCAGCGCGGTGCTCGCCGAGGCCCGCCGCCTCGGCCTGCACACCGTCTGCACCGCCACCACCGGCTCCGGTCTGCTCTTCGAGCGCCACGGCTTCACCGAGGTCGCCCCCGCCCTCGCCCCGGCCGCCTGGACCGCCACCCTGGACCCGTCCCGGGGCTCCCGGACCTACCTGCACGTCCCGCGCTGACCCGGCCGGCCCGCGCCGGGCAGCTGACCGCCCGTCACCCCGCACGGGGGGGGGGTGACGGGCGGTCAGGTGTGTCCGCAGGACGGCCCGCTGGTCAGGCGGACCAGCCCGGGAGGGTGGGGAGCACCGCCTCGGCCAGCCTGCGCAGCACCTCGTCGTCCGGGCTCCAGCCGTCCCGCCGGAAGAGGGCGATCTCGTAGGTGCGCCCGCCCGGGACGCCGGGGCGCTGCTCGACCACCAGGTGGCGGGAGGGACGCGAGTCGGTCGCGGCGGACTCCTGGCCGGGGACGACCATCACGCCCAGCATGCGGTCGCTGTAGGTGGCGGCGGCGTGGCCGAGCAGCGGCTCCGGCTCGGCCCGGTAGCGCTTGCGGAACTCCGTCTCGCCGACCGGGTCCGCACTGTCCGTCAGTAGGACCCCGGTGTCCCCCAGCCGTACCTCCACGACGGGCGTGCCGGTGAACCCGCCGGGCCGCGCACTGATCACCCGGTCGGCCGGACTCCCGAGCAGGGTGGGCAGATCGGCCCGGTTGAGCGCCGCGCAGAGCGCGGGATAGGCGGGGTGGTCCTCCGGCCGGGGCGCGGCGCAGGTGACCGGCTCCGGGGGCCACGCGTCCTCCTCGGCTCCGGACGGGGTCGCCGTCAACCCCCAGACGCCGCCACCGATCCCGACCGCCGCGAGCACCGTGACCATCACCAGCGGGAGCACGTTGCCACCCCGCCTCCGCTCCGCCGCGGCCACCTCGCCGGCCGCGCCCGTCCCGTCCCCGTGCACCGCTTCCCCTGCATCCACCGCTGTGATCGTCGTTCCGTTCCGTCCGCCCCGGCCACCGTGGCCGGGGGCTCCAAGAGCAGAGCGCAGCATACGGCCTGACCACCCGTGACCTGCACCGATTAAATGCCGGCAGGTCCCCGGACGGCGGGGCACAGTGTCCCGATGGACCGGCACCCGACCACCTCCACCGCCCCGAGCACCCCGGCCCCCGTCGTGCTCGGCATCGACGACCTACGCCCGCTCCCCTGGTGCACCCGGATCGCCCGGACCAGCGCGGAGGGCGTCCGGCTGCTGGCGGAGCACCGCGAGGTGGACGTCGACGAGCTGTGGCTGGACCACGACCTCGGCGGCGAGGACAGCATCATGCCGGTGGTGACGGTGCTGGAGGAGGCGGCCTTCCACGGCCGGCCGTTCCGGATCGGGACGGTGCACGTGCACAGCGCCAATCCGACCGGTGCGCAGACCGTGGTCCGCTCCCTGGAGCGCTGGGGCTACCGGGTCCGCCGGTCGGTCGCCTGACCGGACGTCAAGTGGTCGCCTGACCGGGCGTCAAGTCCCGCTCGGCGGAGGCTCGGTGGCCGGTCCCGACCGCCCTGCCGGCCCGGGACCAGGAGCTCTGACGGTCCCGGGACCAGGCCGGGACCGGGGCCTCATGTGCGGGTACTCACGCCGCCCCTACCGTGGAGGAGGCAGTCGGGGGACGGTCGGAAACCCTCCCGGCTGCCGGTCAACGCACACGCGAACCAGACGTTGTGAGGCACAGATGACCAGTCTCCGTATCGGCATCGGCATCGCCGCCGGCCTGAGCTCCCTCTCGCTGGCCCTGGTGGGCGGCAGCACCGCCCGGGCGGCCGACAGCCCGGCCCCGCCGGCCGTGGGCGGCACCGCCCAGGCCGGCCTGGCCGCCACCCAGTACCGGACCACCGCCCTGACCAGCGGCTACAACAACCGCTGCCTGGACGCGGACCTGAACACCATCAACGGGAACGGCACCAAGGTCCAGCTCTGGGACTGCAACGGCTGGTCGAACCAGACCTGGATCTGGACCCCGGTCTCCGGCCAGCCGGTCGGCTACTACTGGATCCAGACCGAGAAGAACTACCGCTGCCTGGACGCCGACCTCAACACCATCGGCGGCAACGGCACCAAGGTCCAGCTCTGGGACTGCAACGGCTGGGACAACCAGATCTGGATCTGGGACGGCCAGACCCTGCAGACCAAGAAGAACGCCCGCGTCCTCGACGCCGACACCAACACCATCAACAACAACGGCACCAAGGTCCAGCTCTGGGACCGCAACGGCTGGTCCAACCAGCGCTGGATCTGGCACTGAGTCACCGGCACCGCACGGCGGCGGGCTCCCCCCACGGGAGTCCGCCGCCTCGGCGTGCCGTCAGCGCACCACCTTGCGGCCGGACTGCTGGGACAGCTGGTCGGCGGCCTTGCGCAGCACCTCGGCCGGGTCGGCGCCCTTGAGCAGCACCTTGGTCTGGGCGTCCGTCACCACCTTGAGGGCGCGGGCGTAGTCGGAGGTGTAGTTGAAGGCCGGGGACGGGGCCTTCAGCGCCTCCAGGAAGACCTCTCCCTTGCGCTGCTCGCGGAAGAACGGCGAGGTGGTGTGGAAGATCGGGTCCTCGTACGCCTTGAGCAGGGCGGGGGCGATGCCCTTGCCCCGGTAGATGGCGACCTGGGACTCGGGGCGGGTCAGCACGTACTCGATGAAGGTCCAGGCGGCGGCCTGCTGGGTGCTGCTGCCGTTGATGGCCAGGTGGGTGGAGTTGACGGTGGCCGAGGTGCTGCCGCCGCGCCGCATGGCCGGGGGCAGCCGGACCGCCCACTTGCCGGCCTCCTCGGGGACGGTCTCCTCGATCACGCCGCCGAACCAGGTGGGCCAGGGCAGCACGGCGGCGGTGCCCTGCTTGATCGAGCCGATCAGGGCGGTCCAGCCGCCGGCCAGGTCGGAGACCAGACCGGCGTCGTTCATCTTCTTGATGATCGTCATCGCCTTGACCGCCTCGGGCGAGTCGAGGGTGATGTTGCCTTCTAGGTTGAAGTAGAAGGCACCCTGGAGCTGGAGCAGCAGCTGGAAGAAGTTGGCCGCGTCGGCCTGCGAGGCGGGCTTGTCGATGCCCAGCAGGTACTTGCCGGTCTTGGCCTTGATCTTCTTGCCGGCCTCGATCGCGTCGTCCCAGGTGTCCAGCGCGTTCGGGTCCACCCCGGCCTGCTCGAAGACGTCGGCGCGGTACCAGAAGCCGCCCGAGTTGGCCTCCCACGGCAGGGCGTTGACCCGGCCCTGGGGCGCGACGGTGGCCCACAGGCCCTGGGCGAACGCCTCCTTGTAGCGGCTGGCGCCGAGCGGGCCGAGGTCGGCCAGGCCGATCGGGAACTTCTCGACGTAGCTCGGCAGGTAGTCCACGCCGATGTGCAGGACGTCGGCCAGGCCGGCGCCGCCGGCCGCCATGCCGGTGTTGATCTTGTCCCAGATGGCCGGGTTGCCGATGTCCTGGACGGTGACCTTGATGTCCGGGTACACCGTGTTGAACGCCGGGACCAGCGCCTTGAGTTGGGCGGCAGGGCCCTGCCAGCTCCAGACCGAGATCTCGCCCTTGGTGGCGGAGCCGGTGTCGCCGGTGGCCTCACCGGCCTTCGGAGTGCCCTTCCCCGCGCAGGCCGCAACGCCCGACAGACCCAGGCCCACGGCGAGCGTTCCCCCGGCCCGCAGCACTCCGCGACGGCTTATGTCCATGTCAGAACCCCTTGACGACTTGCTCGGAGTCGGCTCCATTGCCGACGGGGCAGGAGGCTAGCAACCTTGCAAAGATGCTTGCAAGGTATTCATGGAAGCTTTCTGACGTATATGACATCGCAATCTTGCAAAACTAGGGAAAGCCCGATCCGGACTGCTAGCGTCCGCTCATCGCCTTCCGCCCCCCTCACGACGGAGCCCCCATGCGAGCCGCACGTCCCACCCGCCCCGCCCGTCTGACCACCCTCACCGCGCTCTCCCTGCTGGCCACCCTGGCCCCGCTCACCGCCGCCGCCCCGACCGCCTCGGCCGCCGTCCCCCGACCGACGCTCGCCAACACCGGCTTCGAACAGGGCACCACCGGCTGGAACTTCACCGCCGGCAGCGGCACCGCCACCAACAACCCGCGCACCGGCGCCCGGCTCGCCTACCTGGACGCGGGTGCCGGGAAGAAGATCTGGCAGACCGTCACCCCCGGCACGGCCGGCACCTTCGACTTCACCGCCTGGATCGCCACCGGCGGCTCGGGGGGCACCTTCACCGTCCGGGTCAACGGCGCCGTGGCCGGCACGGCCGCCCTCCCGGGCCAGTCCGCCTACACCCGCTACACCGTGCCCCGGGTTGCGGTGAAGGCCGGCGACAGCGTCGAGATCGCCTTCGAGTCCGGCTCCGCCTGGGTCAACGTCGACGACGTCGCCGTCCACCACAGCGCCCCGATCGCCGTGACCAACCCCGGCTTCGAACAGGGCACCACCGGCTGGAACTTCACCGCGGGCAGCGGTGTCGCCGGCAACAACCCGCACTTCGGCTCCAAGCTCGCCTACCTGGACGCGGGCACCGGTAAGAAGATCTGGCAGACCGTCACCCCGATCGCCGCCGGCAGCTTCGACTTCTCCGCCTGGATCGCCACCGGCGGCTCCGGTGCCGCCTTCACCGTCCGGGTCAACGGCGCCGTGGCCGGCACGGTGGCCCTGCCGAGCCGCTCCACCTACGCCCGCTACACCGTCAGCCGGGTGCCGGTGAAGGCCGGCGACAGCGTCGAGATCGCCTTCGAGTCCGGCTCCGCCTGGGTCAACGTCGACGACCTGATGCTCTCCCCCGCCGCCCCCGCCGACCCGGTGGTCACCTCCTCCGACCCGAAGGTGGCCGCCCTCTTCGACTGGGCCAAGCGCAAGGCCAACAGCTGGGTCCAGGTGCCGGGCACCACCGGCCCGCTGAACGTGGACGAGGGGCAGCCCGGCGGCTCCGGCAGCGCCACCTACGAATCCTCGTACTGGGCCGGCTACGCCCACCGCAGCGCGTACTACTCGCGCGACATGGCCCACCAGGTGGCCGGCGCCTCGGTGCTCGGCCTGAACGACGAGAACCTCACCATGCTCCGCGCCTTCGCCGCCTCGGCGACCCCGGAGCACAAGTACTACCCGGTCTGGGCGCTCAACTTCGACAACCAGACCTACCTGTCGATCGACTACTACAACCCGAACAACTTCGTCCGCGAGGTCCCGGCCGCCTTCGAGCTGGTCGAGAAGGCCGACAAGGCGTACCGCTGGAGCGGCGACTCCGCCTACGTCAACGACAGCGCGCTCTGGGACTTCTACCGGCACGGCACCAAGGAGTTCATCGAGCTGCACGACGGCGCCAAGCCGAACGGCGTCGCCGAGGGCACCGGCAACGGCATCTTCTCCGGCTCCGCCAGCTACGAGGAGCTGGGCAACGACCACTTCGCCGAGGCCGGCGACTCGATCGGCTCGCAGTACCAGGCGTTCCTGGCGATGGCCGCACTGGCCGGCAGCAAGGGCGACTCCGCCCTCGCCGCGCAGTACACCCAGAAGGCCGCCGACCTGAAGAGCTACTTCAACTCCACCTGGAGCGGCTCGGGTTCGGGCTCGGCCATGATCCGGGGCTACTCCACCAGCGGCACCTCCACCACCGGCTGGGGCAAGGAGAACAGCTGGTTCATGCCGATGAAGAAGATCACCACGCCCGGCGCCCGCAACGACGCCTACCTCGACTACATCGACCAGCAGGCGAGCGGCGCCGGCAAGCCGGACAACATCGAGGCCGTCACCTACCTGCCGGACACCTACTTCACCTACAACCGCAACGACACCGCGTGGAAGTGGATGCAGTACGTCTACGACCGCCGCGACGACAAGCACCCCGTGCTCCAGCAGGGCAACAACGGCGACTACCCCGAGGTCTCCTTCACCCTGGTCAGCCAGACCGTCGAGGGCCTGATGGGCGTCGAGCCCGACGCCCCGGCCCGTTCGCTGGCCACCGCCTCCCACCTGCCGACCGGCATGGGCTGGCTGAAGATCGACAACCTCCGCCTGGGCGCCAACTCGCTCTCGCTGCGCCACGACGGTGCCACCCGGTCCACCCTGACCAACACCAGCGGCCCGGACACCTACACCTGGGAGGCCCGCTTCCCCGGCACCGTCTCCTCGATCACCGTGAACGGCGTCGCCAGGCCGGTCTCCACCAAGACCGTCGACGGCACCACCTACAGCTACACCACGGTCGCGGTCGCCCCCGGCACCACCGCGCTCGCCCAGGCTTCCTGACCCCCGGTCAGCCCGCCGGACGAATCAGGCCGGTGACGCCTCCGACGAACGGAGGAGGCGTCACCGGCCTCTTTGACGACGGACCGACCCTCAACGGCCGACGCCAGTGCGTCGCTCGCGGTACCCCGTCCAGCCACCACTCCCATGGGGTGGCCGGGTGCGGCGGGGTCGCTGACGACAATCGAACGATATCAAACTCAAACCATCAGAACCAAACATGCCCAGGCTCGACCCGCCGCACCGGCGAGTCGGTCAGGCACGGCCCGGCTCGTGGCCGGCCTGAGCCCACAGGACCAGCTCGGCGAGGTCGTCGGAGACCTGCCGCCAGCTCTTCCGGGCGCTGCCGAGGGTGCGGATCTCGAACGGGACCACCACCGCCTCCCCCTCCGGGTGCGGGCCGATCTCCCGCATGCCGCCGAAGACCCGCTGCTGGGAGATCGAGGTGTGCCCGTCGAAGGCGGCCCGCGCGTACTCCAGCAGGGTGACCGGCCCCCCGGGCACGGCCTCCCGGGTGGCCCCGTCCTGGAACCCCGACTTCCGGTCCCCGTACGCGTGCTCCTGGAAGCCGGCCAGCGTCGCGATCACGGCGTCCGCCCGCTGCCGCAGGAAGTCCCGTGCCTCGGAGGGGAGTTCGGCGAACACCTCACCGAGCCGGGCCCGGCTCAGCACCACCGTGCCGTCCTTGATCCGCCCCTCGTCCCGCTCGTATCCCTCGTGCCCCTCATCCCCCTCGTGCCCCTCGGTGGCCCCGTCCACCTCGGCGGCCACGTGGTCGGCGAACGCCACCACCTGGGTGAAGGCCAGCTGGAGGTAGCCGTCCAGCTCCCGTCTCGCCCGGGCCCCGCCGACACCGCCCTGCTGCGGCGGGAAGTCCCGCAACACCTCGGCCGCGAAGTCCTTCGCCTGCACCAGCCGGTACCGCGCCGCCGGCCGGGCCGCGCCCTCGTCGACCGGTGCCGCCTCCCGGAGCCGGTCCAGGACGTACGGCAGGCCGCCCAGCGGAACGCCCACCGAGTAGTGCGCGGACAGCCCGTCCCCGTTCCCCTCGGTGCCGGCCTCCTCGCGGTACCCGTTGCCCGGAGTGATCCGCAGCGTGCCGCCGACCCGGGTGTACTTCAGCCGGTCGGCGGCAGCCGTGCTCAGCTCCACCGCGCCCGCCCGGTACAGCAACTCCCGTACCTGGCGGATCTCCTGGAGGGTGCTCTCCAGCGAGACCGCACCGTTGCGCCGGGCGTCGCCGACGCAGCTCCAGGCCGTCGTGACGAACTCGAGGCTGGAGTGGACCCGGCCGTCCGGCAGCGACCGGCGGTCCGACACCACGGTGAAGATCGGGATCTCACCCTGCCCGCTGCGGCGCACGATCCGACTGGTGGCCAGCAGGGCCTCCCCGGCGATCGGGGCTCCCTCCCCGTCCGCGACAGGAAGACAGATCTCGATCTCGAACCCGATCACCCGGTACTCCTCGGTCCCGTTGCACACGCCGGCCGCCACGGCCGGACACACACCGGACCTTCACGTACGGGACTACACGTTCGATAAACGACGGTCCGTCAGTTCCTGTCAGTGGACAGCCAGTTGGCGTACCAGCTCCGGAAATCCGGGTGCACCGGGACGAAGCCGGCCCAGTCGGTGTCCAGCCGCCAGACCTCGCCCGCGCACGGCCCGTTGAGCACCATCCGGAGGTAGACGCCACAGCCCTCCTCGGCCAGCAGCAGGGTGCCGGCGGTGGGCGGGTCGATCGCGTCGATCCGCCCCCGCAGCGGCCCGGCGAGCGGGAACGGCGCCGCCAGCCGTCCGGGCCGCCGGTCGTCGCTCCACTCCCCGTCCACCGCCCACTGGTCCCACTCCGGCAGTCCGACGGCCTCCGGGCGGGGCGAGAGCAGCGGCATCAGCCCGTGACCCGGACCGGCCGGGCCGTCGCCGACCTCCGTGACGAAGGAGCGGTAGTCGGCCGGCAGAGCGATCCCGTGGGCCCGTTCGAAGGCCCGCACCTCGTCCTCCGCCAACCGGGGCCGCAGTGCGTACCGGTGCGTCCCCGCACCGAACCGGCCCAACTCCGGATCCTGCTCCGCCCACTCGGCCAGCCGGCCCCGGATCGCATCCTCGTCCCAGATGTCCACCGCGCCACCGTAGTGACCGGGCGCCCGGCGCTCACCCGAATTTCCCGCGTGGCCAGGGCCGTGGTCGACATGACGGCCCATCAGATGATCAGCCTGCCGGACGCCTGCGGTCCTCCGCCCCGCCATCCGGCGGACACCTCCGGTGGCTACTCTCCCGGCCTGGACGGCCGGTGGGCCCACCGTGCCCGCGCTGCCGCTGGAGGAGACCATGAGCGACGAAGAACCGGCCCGCCGGGTGGCGCAGACCGCCACCAAGCGCCTCGCGGCCACCCAGGCGGTGGAGGGTGGTGGCAGCGCCGGGGCGGGCTTCGAGGTCGATCCGGAGAAGTACCGGGCGGCCGTCTCGCCGATGCTCGCCGCCGCCGAGCAGGTCCGGGCTCTGTACACCTCGTTGAGCGCCTTCCTGCCCTCGGCCGAGGCCGACAACCCGTGGGGCAACGACGACGCGGGCAAGAAGTTCGCCGAGGGCGACGAGGGCTACCTCAAGTTCAGCAGCAGCACCATGGAGGTGCTCAAGGGCCTGCCGGACGCCCTCAAGGGCGTGGCCGACGGGATGAAGGCGATGGCCGAGGGCTACGCCTCCTCCGAGGACGCCATCATCGACGCGTTCGGCTCGCTGGACGCTGTCGAGATCGCGATACCCCAGGCGCCGAACCTGCCCGGCACCGCCCCCGACAACCCCGTGCACATCCCGGTGACCCCGCGGACCATGCAGAGCGGAAGGCACTGACCCGATGGCCGTCGAACTCCCCGAACCCCTCCAGTGGGTACTCCTCCTGCTGGCCGGCTGCCGTTGGCCGGAGGCCGACGAGGACCTGCTCCGCAACATGGCCGAGCGCTGCCGCCAGGCCGCCTCCGACCTGACGGACGCCACGGAGAGTTCGAACGCCACGATCGGGCGGGCCCTCGAAGGACAGCACGGCGTGGCCGCCGAGGCGCTGGCCGCCTACTGGGCCAAGTTCGCCACCGGCAAGGGCACCCAGGAGGAGCCCGGCTACCTGCCCGGTGCCGTCAACTCGCTCAACGGCATGGGCGACATGCTGGAGACGATGGCCAACTCCGCCGAGACCGCGAAGATCCAGATCATCGCCCAACTCGGCATCCTGGCCTTCGAGATCGCCACCGCCGAGGCCGAGGCCCCGTTCACGGCGGGTGCCTCGCTGCTCCAGGTGCCGGTGATGGTCGGGATCAGCCGCACCGTGGTCACCACCATCCTGAAGACCCTGCTCAAGGAAATGATCGAGATGGCGGCCAAGCAGGCCGCCCAGATGGCCGCGATCAACCTGCTCGCCCAGGGCATCCAGATCGCCGAGGGCCACCGCAAGGGCCTCGACATGAAGGAGCTCGGCCAGAACGCGCTGGGCGGCGCGGTGGGCGGCGCCTCCGGTCACCTGATCGGCAAGGGCATCGGCGGCGCGGGCGCCAAGATGGGCGCCGAGCGGGCCCTCAACTCGACGGTCGGCAAGATGGCCACCGGTGCGGCGGTGGGCGTCGGCGCGGACGTCTCCACCCAGCTGATCACCACCGGCAAGGTGGACGGCGAGTCGCTGCTCGGCTCCGGCCTCTCCGGCGGCGCGGGCGCGGGCCTGCACGCGGGTGCGTCCGCCTTCAAGGGGCACATGAACGCCCCGAAGGGCGCCGACCTGCCGAACCTCGACACGGCGGGCACGGGCTCGCGGTCGCTGGACGGCGACGACGGGCAGCCGACCTTCTCCAAGCCCACCCCCCGTTCGGCGGAGGGCAGTTACCAGGGTCCGGGCGGCGAGGGCGGCGGAGGTGGCGGGGGCTCCACCAGCCGCTCGCTCGACGGCGGCGGCAGCAGCAACCATGGCGGCGGCTCGACCAGCCGCTCCCTCGGCGGCGACGACGGCGGCACCGTCGGCGGCGGCTCCAACTCCGCCACCGGCTCCGGCTCCCGCTCGCTCGGCGGCGCCGAGGGCGGTGCCGGTCCCCGGTCCAGCACCGACTCCGGCCCCGGTGAGTCCCGGGTCAACGGCCTGACGCCGTTCGGCTCCGGCCGGCCGGCCGAGGCACCGTCACCGACCGCCTCCCGCGGGGACTTCGGCGCCACCACGCCCACCGACCACGGGCCCACCGCGCGCTCCCTGGACACCTCCGGCCAGCGCTCCGACAGCGGCGAGTCCTCCGCCGTCCGCCCCGCAGTGCCCCGGCAGGACAGCCCCGTCACCGGGCACGAGCCGGTGGCCACCACCCCGGTGACCCCGCGCGAGCAGGCCCAGGTCCACGAGCCCACGCCCGTACGCAGCACCACCCCCGAGTTCACGCCCCGTCAGGAGCAGCCCACCCACCAGGCGGCCACCCCGACGGTGTCCCACGAACCGACAGCCCGCAGCACCACCCCCGAGTTCACCCCCCGCCAGGAACAACCCGTCCACCAGGCGGCCACCCCGACGGTGTCCCACGAACCGACGGTCCGCCAGGAACAGCCCACCGTCCACGAGTCGGTGACCACCCGTCCGGACAGCGGCGGGGTGCCCCCGCGCGAGCAGACGCCGTCGCCCGAGCCCGCGCAGGCCCGGAGCACTCCCGAGAGCGCCCCGCGCCAGGAGCAGCCGGCCCACCAGGCGCCCGCGCCCACGGTGTCCCACGAACCGACGGTCCGCCAGGAACAGCCCACCCTCCACGAGTCACCGGCACCGCGCAGCGCTCCGCCCCAGGAGCACACCCCCGTGGTGGAGCGGAGTGGCAACGAGACCGCGCCGCGCCAGGCACCGCCCGCCGACACCGGCAGCGTCGGCGGCTCCCGGCCCGCGTCGCCCGTCCACGAGCCCCCGGCTCCGGTCACCACCTCGCAGGCGAACGTGCCCTCCCGCGACTCCGTGATGGAGCCGTCCGGGCCGCTCTCCCAGCAGGGCGGTCCGGGGCCGATGCCCAGCCTCACCGGGATGCTCGGCGGTGGCGCACCGGGTCACACCACCCTGGACGGCGGCACCCGGATCGCCGGTGGTCAGTCCACCGTCCGCAGCGAACCGGAAGCGGTGGTGACCGGCCGGACCACGTCCGAGTCGGCCCCGGCGCCGACCCCGACGCCGCAGAACCCGGTCGGTGGCACTCCCCCGGTCCCGGGCGGTTTCGTCCCCGGCCCGGTCGGCGGGACCCACGGCACCCCCACCCCGAGCGGCGGCGGCAGCCGGCCCAACACGCCCGCCCCGGCGCCGAAGCCGCCCACCGCGCAGCCGAGCACCTCCACCACCACCGGCGGTGGCACCCTGCGACCGAACGCCGGCCGGGACGAGGGCAGCGCCCGTCCGCCGCGTCGGACCGCCCCGACGGACGATCAGGTCTTCGACGGCTTCCGCGAGTTCATGGGCCGGGTGGACGGCGACGGCACCCCCACTCCCGAAAGCGTGCCCCCGAAGCCCGCCGACACCACGACCGCAACCACCACGGCCACGACCGCCACGCCGCCCGTGCGCCCCCCGAGCACCGACGAGATCTTCCCGGTGCCCGGCAACCGGGTGCCCGTCACCGGCGACGGCCTCTGCCTGCTCAACTCCCTTGCGGTCAGCGCCCCGGGGCTGCCCGGCACCCAGGGAGCCGGCGCGGTCAGCCCGGCCCGCCGGCTCCAGACGGCGGTGGACCGGTACTTCACCGACACGCCGCCGGCCGACTGGCCGTCCGAGGTGCTGGCCAACTACCGCAACCACCAGCTCGGCCGGAACGACCTCACCGCCAACGACCTGCTCAACTACCTGCCGCGCGACGTCCGGGACGGCTACGCCGGAATGCCGATCGCCGACCTGCGGGAGATCGTCGGCGACCACCTGAACCACAACACCCCGCCGCCGACCCCGCGCGAGCAGGCCGCGCTGATGGGGACCATCCGTGACTGGCGCAACCGCTGGCTGACCACCGAAGGCGAGATGCTGCCGGCCGCTGCCGCCCACGCGCTCGACCTGCGGATGCGGGTGGTCGACCACGACGGGATCACCCTCGCGGTCTTCGGCCCGCCGGACGGTCAGCAGGTGACGGTCTATCACCGGGGCAACCACTACGACGGCAGCGAGCCGGTCGTCCCCGTCCCGCCGGCCCACCCGACGCCGAACGTCACCCCCGAGGGGTCCACGACCCCGGCCCCGGCGGTGAAGACGGAGGAGCCCACGGCTCCCAAGGACCCGGCCCAGCAGAAGAAGGCCGAGGAGCCCACCGCGCCGAAGGACCCGGCGACCGGGAAGAAGGCCGAGGAGCCCACTCCGGAGGTCAAGTCCGAGGAGAAGAAGGCCGAGGAACCGACCCCGGAGGTCAAGTCCGAGGAGAAGAAGGCCGAAGAGCCCACCCCCGAGGTCAAGTCCGAAGAACCGACCCCCGAGGTCAAGTCCGAGGAGCCGACTCCGCCGAAGGGCGACCCCGAGGTCAAGCCCGAGCCGCCCGCAAAGGAGGCCGCTGGCCCCCGGCCAATCGCGGGCAACGACCTGGTGGTCGGGCTCACCGGCAACGAGGCGGCCGTCCGGCAGAAGGTCATCGACGTCCTCACCGGTGTGGTGCCGGGCGACCGGGCCGCCGCCCGGGCCTTCGCCGACGCGCACTTCGGGCCGGCCACCCTGCGCCCGATGCTCAGCGCCCTCTCCCGGGGCGAGACCTGGACCGTCCCGCTGGACGGCAACGGCTTCAGCGGCAGCATCAAGCTCCGTGGCGAGGTCACCGAATCCACCCACCTGCGCACCGAGAAGATCGAGTTCGAGAACGGCGCCGACCGCACCGTCGCGCTCGGCGGCGGGCGGGACAGCCAGTGGCAGTCCAACATCGGGGTACTGGCCCGCCAGTCCGCCACCGGGGTCGAAGGCGCCGAGCTGGCCGCCTACTACCACGACCGGGGCCAGGGCGAGGTCAACCTCGACCTCGGCGGGATGGTGGCCCGCTCCAAGACCTCGGAGCCCGCCGACCTGTTCGAGACCAAGATGAAGCTGGAGCTCGACTTCGGCTCGCTCCGCCACGACCACCAGCCCGTCACGACCGCCCCCACCGGCGAGCACACGGCGGCGGTGGACCTCAGCCTGAACGTCGCGGTGCCGCAGCGCCCCGAGGGCGACGCGGTGGGCGAGCTCCGGACGCCGCCGCAGCGGCTGCTGGACGGCCGGGTCGGCGGTCAGGAGATCGTCCTCGACCTCTCCCCGCACGGCGGCCCGGACGGGAAGCAGCCCGTCGAGGCGCTGCTCGGCCAGGTCGAGAAGGCCGCGCAGCAGGAGTTCGGCAAGGACTGGCCCGCCATGCGGGAGAAGGTCCTCTCGGAGGTCGACTTCGGCCGCCTCCAGCGGGACCTGAAGTCGATGACCGCGGGCGAGCCGACCACCGTCACGCTCACCGACCGGCGCGGGAAGACCCTCGGCACCGTCGAGATCAACGCCAGGGTCGGCGAGCTGAAGCAGACCGGCACCACCAAGGAGACCGAGTTCAACATCGGCACCACCGTCCAGCAGGTCCGCAGCACCGCGAGCAACAAGGGCCACGCCGGTCAGTTCGGCCTCACCGGCGCGCTGCGGCCGGGGCCCGCGATCCTGGGCCTCGGCGGTGCCGGGCGGCTCGGCAAGGACCAGGTGCAGATCTCCGGTGACAGCCGGACCTCCCAGCTGACCAGCAAGTCGAAGGTGCCGGGCGTCCGTTACGAGGGCCCGGTGCACTTCGAGATGACCTTCAACGGGAAGGCCGAGACCCACCAGGCCGGCACGGCGGACGTCAAGCTCCTGGTGGACAAGGCCGACACCACCGCGCCCGAGCCGAAGGCCGAACCCAAGCCGGAACCCACCACCGAGAGCACGACCGACCCCAAGACCGACCCCAAAGCCGAGCCCACGACCGAGCCCACGACCGACGAGTCCGCACCCCCGCCGCCGCCCGCCACCCACGAGGTGACCAGCCCGCCCGCCTCGGTCTGGGACGGCGGCACTGACCGGGGCGGCCTCGGCGAGACCGTCGTGGTCCGCGACCTGGAGAGCACCGCCGCCCTGCGCAAGGCGGTGGACGCCCAGGGCCGGGAGCGGTTCGGCAAGGACTGGGACTCCGTCAGGGACCAGGTGCTCCAGGGCTTCAGCCAGCCCAACCTGGCCGCCAAGCTCACCGCCATGACCCGGGGCGAGCCGCTCCAGATCAAGGTCCCGGGCCGGGAGGACCTGGTGGTCACCGCCACCGCCCGGGTCGAGTCGATGACCTTCCGCCGCGAGGACGGCAAGGCCGAGCTCAACCCCGTCAACGAGACCGGCGCGTTCAGCGTGGACCGCCGACTGCTGTCCCGCACCGCCCTGGTGAACGGCCAGGCGGGCGGCACCGTCGCCAAGGCCGTCCCGGGAGCGCCCGGCGCCGACCTGCTGGGCACCGTGAACGGGCAGCAGCGCGAGCGGGCCGGCGCCCAGGGCCGCCAGGCCGACCGGGTGTTCGCCAACGGCAAGTACTCGGCGCCGCAGGTGATCTACGGTGCCGAGCTCTCCGTCGACATCCACTTCGGCAAGCCCGGCGAGAGCGCCGGCGGCAAGTCCGACACCTCCGCCCCGCTCAAGGTCGAGGTGGGGATGGACGCCCGGGACACCGTCAAGGTGCAGGCACCGCGCTCCGACGACGGGACGGTGGCCTTCCAGCGGCCCGCCGCCGACCCCGCCCCCGCAGGACGTGACGGTGCGTCGGACCGGGGTGGTGACCACGGCGGCGACCGCACCGGGGTCGAGCTCCCCCGGCCGGACGCCACCCACACCGCGCCGCCCCGGATGCTCGACCGGGGCGAGCTGAACGCCTCCTACGTCGTGCACAGCCTGGGCGGCGCCGACAAGGTGCGCACCGAGGTGGAGGGGGCGATCACCTCCAAGTACGGCAAGCCCTCCGAGGAGATGCAGCAGAAGCTGGACGCCACCTTCGACCGGGTCGCGCTCAAGACCCAGCTCTCCCAGCTGACCCGGGGCGGGAAGATCACCGAAACGGTCTCGGGCACCACCTGGAAGGCCGAAGTCACCGTCACCGCACGGGTGTCGGACGCCACCTACCACTCCAAGGCCGACAAGTACGAGTTCGAGTCCGGCACCCGCACCTCGCGCGGCCACGGACAGCTGCGGGACGGCCGCGAGCGCTTCGACGGCGGCGGGCTGCTCCGGATGAAGGCCCCGATCGTGGACGTGGCCGGCGGCTACACCTACCGGATGGACCGCACCTACGGGCACGGCGCCGAGACCGTCGGCTCGGCCTCGAACCGGGGCAAGCACGTCGAGCCCGCCGTCTTCTTCGACGCGCACACCACCTACGACGTGAAGGTGGAGTTCACCCGGCTCGGGGTGAACGACGGCTCGCACACCCAGCAGGTCGAGACGGTGGCCCGGGTGGCCGTCCCGACCCGCGACGCCGTGCCGGTCGGCGGGCCGGTCGAGCGGACCACCGACGCGCAGCCCAAGGGCTTCGTGGAGGGCCGCCGGCTCGACTCCTCGGCCATCGTCACCGACGTCCACGCTCTCCCCGCCCCGACCCCGGCCGCTCCCTCCCCGTCGAAGTCCGGCACCGATCCCGACCCGGCCCCCGGCCCGCGTCCGACCCTCGGCGACTCGATCCTCGGCGAGCTCGACAAGGGTGGGAAGGGCGCCAAGAGCGGCAAGGACTCCAACCCCTTCGGCAGCGACCGGGACGGCATCCACCGCAAGCTGGAGCAGGAGCTGACGCCCGACAAGCTCCAGGCCCGCCTCAAGGGCATGACCGCGGGCGACGAGATCGTGGTGCGCCACGGCCGCACCACCGTCCGGGTCGGCGCCGTGCTCCGCGACACCATGGAGCACCTGGGCGACACCGGCACCACCGAGTTCAACACCGGCACCGAGGTCCAGCGCTCCTTCGCCGACACCTCCGGCACCGCGCACGGCCACCAGGGCCTGCTGGGCGTCACGGCGGCGGTGCCGATCCCCAACACCCCCGTCTCGGTGACGGCCGGTCTGACCGGGACCGGCGGACGGGCCCAGGAGCACACCGAGACCGCCAACAGCAGCACCTCGGCCGGTGCGGCCACCAAGGCCAAGCTGCCGGGCAGTGCCTACCGGGGCGAGGCGGAGCTTCAGTTCACCATCACCCGGCGGCCGTTGATCGGGGCCTCGACCGTCGAGATGCGCACCGCCCCGATCGGCTTCGAGACCATCGTGGAGACCGGCGAGACGGTGCCCGTCCCCACCAAGGCCACTGACGACCCGTCGGCCCCGGCCTCGACCCCCGCGCCGACCTCGACCCCGGCGCCTGCGCAGCCGCCCCGGACGCTTGCCCCGGAGGCACCCGCGACCACCGAGGTGCGGGTGCCGCCGGAGCGGGTCTGGGAGGGCGGCCTGCGCGACGGCGACGTGCTGCGCCACCTCGGCGACGTCGGCGGCGTGCAGGACCTGGCGCGGCTGCGCGGGCCGGAGTTCTTCGGCCGCTCGGAGTGGGAGAAGATGGAGCCGGTGGTCGGGGCGGCGACCTCGCACAGCCAGCTCTCCGCGCTCTTCACCACCGCGAGCCAGGGCACCGAGGTGTCGGCCTCCGTCCCGACCAAGCGGGTGACACTGGGCGGCGGCAAGGGCGTCGAGGTCGGGGTGAAGATCGTCTCGCTGGAGCACCGGGACACCGACAAGGCCAACGAGTCCAGCCCGTCCAACTCCGCCTCCTCCGGCACCGTGCACTCCGAGCCGGTGGCGAAGAACGCCGGCGCGCAGGCCGCGGTCGGCGCCCGGATCACCGGGGACACCACCCACAACCCGGCGCTGACCGGCGGGGCGCAGCGGTTCTGGCGCGAGGGCGGCATCCACGGCGACTCCGGGCAGATCGTCGCCAACGGCAAGTACCCGGTGCCGATGGCCCGGTACCACGGGGCCGCCGAGATGGCGGTGACCTTCTTCGACGGGAAGCAGCAGCCGGTCACCGAGACCGGCGTCGTCCCCTTCACCGTGGACATCCCGCTCGCCGACACCACCAAGGTCGACCTGCCGGGTGACCAGTACCTGGCCTTCACCCCGGACAGCCACGGGGGCGAGTTGCGCTCCTCCGAGGGGTCCGGGCTGCTGGACGGCGTGCACCGCTCGCTCTCCGGCGGCGACGCGCCGTTCGACCACACCACCGCCACGCCCGCCGAGCGCGAGCAGTTGGCGGGCACCGTCCGGGTCGGCCGGGCCGCCTTCGGTGCGGAGTTCACCCCGGGCACCGAGGCCGGTGACGCCCACGTCAAGGCCACCGGCCGGCTGGTGGAGCTCGCCGGAGGCTCCTCCACCGCCACCTCCGCACTGCTCGGTGACCTGCTCGGCGCACCGCAGGGCGACCCGCTGACGGCCGATCAGCTCCGCTCGGTGATCGACTACGTGGAGCGAAAGCAAGCGGACGGCCCGGTCACCCTGGACGACCTGGTGGCCGGGGCGAAGGACGGCTTCCCCGACCACGACCCGTACGAGAGCCACCGCGAGACCTGGACCGACCACGGGCCGGCCAACGAACTGGTCACCGCCGCGATGGCCGAGGCGGCAGCCGCCGCCCGTCCGCTGCTCGAATCCGGCCTGCCGCCGGTCGGCAAGCTCTACCTCACCGTCTCCGGCGAGGGCGCCGGCCTGCCGCTGCGCCAGGAGTTCGACCTGAACGGCGACCCGGCCCAGCAGCTCGGCGCCATCGAGCAGTCCACCTACCTCGGCCCGGGCACCCGCCCCACCGAGGTCGGCGTCCGCCTCGCCGCCGACCCCTCCTCCGGCCACGCCTGGGACTACCGCATCACCGCCCGCCCCGAGGGCAGCCGCGAACTGACGATCCGCCACCACCCCCTCCCGGAGGCCACCCCCGACGACGACCCGCTCCGCACCGCCACCACCGCCGGCCGGACCGCCGCCACCGACTTCGCCACCACCCGGGGCACCGCCCCGGCCCCCGTCGGCGCCTGAGGTGGGCGCACCGACGGGGCCACCGTCAGGGGGCATCTCCCGTACGCGATATATCGGGTGCGGGAGTTCCGGTCCGGGTGATACAAGATCACCGTGACTGAACACCTTCACTTCTCCACCCTGCTGCGGATGATCGACGAGCGGTCCGCCGCGTTCCGCTCCGCCGTCGCCGCGGCCCCCGACCTCGGCGCCGACGTCCCGTCCTGTCCCGGCTGGACGCTGTACGACCTGGCGAACCACCTCAGCGAGGGGGACCGCTTCTGGGCCCACATCGTGCGGGACACCGCGCCGGGCGACGAGCGGCCGACCAAGGACGGGCTGGCGGCGCCGAGGGACCGCGAGGCCCTCCAGGCCTGGCTGGCCGACTCGACCGAGCAGCTGCTCACCGCGCTGCGCGAGGCCGGCCCGGACCGGGGCTGCTGGGCCTGGTGGGAGCCGCTGGCCTCGCCGCACACCGTGGCCGCCGCAGCCCGCCGCCGCGTCCCGGAGTCGATGATCCACACCTACGACGCCCAACTGGCCTCCGGCGCCCCGCAGGAGCTGCCGCCGACCGAAGCGGCCGACGCCGTCGAGGAGTTCCTCGCTACCGTCTGCACCGTCACGGCCCCGTGGCCGGGCGAGCCCGCCACCATGGACTACCACGCCACCGGAGCCGGCTCCTGGCGCCAGACGCTGGACGCCGCCGGCTCCCGCTTCACCCGCCTCAGCGCGACGGAGCCCGCCCCGGACGAGCCGACCGCCGCCGTCCACGGCACGGCGAGCGAGATCGCCCTGCTGATGTACATGCGCATCCCCGCCGACTCGCTCCGGGTCGAGGGCGATGCCGGCCTGATCCAGCGGCTGCAGGAGTGGGACTGAGGCGACGTCACACCCGGAGGCCGGCGGGCACGGCCGCCCCGGAAGCGGCCTGACCGTCGCCCCCGGACCGCCTCGGTGACCGGAGCCCGGCCGGCCCGACCGCTCAACCGCAGGACGGGCCGGCGGCGGTCCCCGGTCCCCCGGCCGGGCGGCCGACGGGTGCCGACGGACTCGCGCCCACCCGCTGCCGGACTCCGGCCTGCCGCCGGGTCAGGAGTTCGACCTGAACGGCGACCCCGCCCGCCGGCTCGGCGCCATCGAGCAGTCCACCGCGGCCCGCCCACCGAGGTCGGCGTCCGCCTCGCCGCCGACCCCTCCCCGGGCCAGGCCCGGGACTGCCGCATCACCGCCCGCCCCGAAGACAGCCGCGAACTGACGATCCACCACCCCCTCCCGGACGGCAAGGCCGGACCGGGGCGGCCGGACCGGGGCGGTCGGGTGCGGACCGCACCGGTCGGGCCGGCCCGTTGGTATCCTCCGGTGCTCGGTCCGTTCGAGTCATCGGGGGAACAGATGGGCCAACCGCCGTACCAGCCACCGCCGTTCAATCCGTACAACCAGGCTCCGCTGCCGCCACCGCCCGCGCCGGGGTGGCTGCCGCCGCAGCCGCAGGCGAGGAGGGCCAATCCGGTCGGTGCGTTCTTCCTCGCGCTGGTGGGGTCCTTCGTCGTCACGGGGCTCTACTGCGCGGTCATCTGGCTCAGCTACCAGGAGTTGACCCCGGACTGGGGGAACCTGCTCTACCTGGTGCACGCCGTGGTCAACGGAGCCGTCGTCGGCCTGCTGACCGGACTGGTGGGCCGCGACAGCGGCGGTGCCCGGGTCGCGGCGGCGGTGATCGCAGCGCTCGGCGCGTTCTTCGCCGTCGTCGACAGCATCCTGCTGGTGGTCCTCGACAGCGCGGGGATGCACGGCCTGGAGTCCTACCTGAGGTACGACCGGCTGGGACCGGTGAAGGCTTGGTGGGGGGCCCACGGCGACACCGAGTGGCTCGCGGTCCTCGGCCTGGTGCTCGCCGCCTCCGCCGCCTGGCTGCTCGCCTACCTGGTCGGCCGCAGGCGCCGCTGACCTCCGCTGCTCCCCGCCGCCCTCCCCGGGTGCCCGGCGTGTCAGTGGTGAGGGCGATCCTGTGCGGCATGGACGACGACACCTTCTGGGCCCTCATGGACGCGCTGAGCAGCCGCCCCGGCGACCGACCGGAGCGGCTGGACTGGCTGCGCGGGGAGCTGCGGCAGGCGCCGCCCGAGGAGGCGGTGGAGTTCCAGGCCCGCCTGGAGGCCGCGTGCGCGGCCGTGGCGACGGACGCCCTGTGGCGGGCGGTGCGCCGGATCGAGGGCGGCCTCTGCTCCGACGACGGCTTCGACTACTTCGCGCTCTGGCTGGTGGGCCAGGGGCGGGAGACGTACCGCGCGGTGCTCGCCGATCCCGACGCCCTGGCCGACGTGGCCGAGGTACGGGCCCTGGTGGGCCGTCACCTGCGCGAGTGGCACGACGACGAGTGGCCGGAGTGGGAGGAGCTCGACTACGTGGCCCAGGAGGTGTTCGAAGAACTGACGGACCGGCAGGACGACGGCCTGGAAGCGTTCCTCGACGCCCTGGACGCCGTCCAGGAGGCATGGGAGGAGGCCGAGGAGGAGGGCGCGACCGTCACGACGGCCGGCACGCCGAGGCTCGACGCCCTCTTCCCTGCTGCGGCGGCCGGTCCGTGACCGATGCCCGGGCGCATCGCGGTACCCGTCAGCGGCGGCGCCACTGGCGGGCGATCAGCCAGACCAGGTAGAGGCCGCCGACCACACCGGTGAGCACGCCGACCGGGAGCTGGGTGGGAGCCAGCAGCCGCTGGGCGGCCAGGTCGCTGAGGGCGAGCAGGACGGCGCCGAGCAGGGCGGAGCCGAGCAGGTTCGGTCCGGTGGCGCGGGTGAGGCGGCGGACGGCCTGCGGGGCGATCAGGGCGACGAACGGGATCGGGCCGGCCGCGGCGGTGGCGGCGGCGGTGAGGCCGACGCCGACCAGGACGACGGCGGCCCGGACGGGCTCCGCGCGGATGCCGAGGGCGGTGGCGGTGTCGTCGCCCATCTCCAGCAGCCGCAGCGAGCGGCCGAGCACCAGGGCGGCCGGCAGCAGCACGACCAGGACCACGGCCAGCGGGCCGCAGTGCTCCCAACCCCGGGCGTTCAGCGAGCCGGTGAGCCAGACGGCGGCGCTCTGGGCGTCGCTGAACGAGGCCCGGGCGATCAGGTAGGCGTTCAGCGAGGCGAGCAGCGAGCTGACGCCGATGCCGATCAGGACCAGGCGGTAGCTCTGGGCGCCGCCCTTGCGGGCCAGCAGGTAGACCGCGACGGAGGTGACCAGGCCGCCGACCACCGCGCCGCCGGCCACCGTCGCCGCGCTGCCGCCGATCACCAGGATGACGGCCAGCGCGCCGGTGGCCGAGCCGACGGTGAAGCCGATCACGTCGGGGCTGCCCAGCGGGTTGCGGGCCAGGGTCTGGAACAGCGAGCCGGCCAGCCCGAGGGCGGCGCCGACCAGCAGGGCGGTGAGCACCCGGGGCAACCGCAGCTCGGTGACGATGTACCGGGTGCCCTTCGGACCGGAGCCGAGCAGCGCATCGACCACGCCGGAGGCCGGGACGGGGAAGTCACCGATGCTCAACGCCCAGACGGTGCAGGCCAGCAGAGCGGCCGTCAGCAGCAGGCAGACCAGCACGGCGCGCGGGTGCAGCCGGAGCGAGTGGCCGCCGGGGAGGCGGAGCGCGCGCAGCGGGGTGGGGGTCTTCGCGGGGGCGGCCTTCACGGGAGCGGCCTCCGGGGGTGCGGCCTCGAGGGTCGTGGTGTTCACAGCTGGGCGATCCTCCGGCCCCGGACCAGGGCGATGAAGAGCGGGGCGCCGAGGAAGGCGGTGACCACGCCGACCTGGAGCTCGGCGGGGTGCAGGACGAGCCGGCCGAGGATGTCGGAGCCGAGCAGCAGGACGGGGGCGAAGACGGCGGAGAGCAGCAGCACCCAGCGCTGGTCGGCCCCGGCCACGTGGCGGGCCAGGTGCGGGACGGCCAGGCCGATGAAGGCGATCGGGCCGACGGCGGCGGTGGCCGCGCCGCAGAGCAGGGTGATGGCGAGCAGGCTGAGCAGCCGGGTGCGCAGCGGCCGGGCGCCGAGTGCCTGGCCGGTCTCGTCGCCGAGCGCGAGGGCGTTCAGCGAGCGGGCCAGGAACAGGGTGATCAGCGTGCCGACCGCGAGGAAGGGCAGGACCTGGCGGAGCACCGAGGAGTCGACCCCGCCGAGGGTGCCGACCTGCCAGAACCGGAAGCGGTTCAGGGTCAGCGGGTCGAGCAGGATCAGGCCGTTGACGAAGGCGGTGAGCACGGCGGTGACGGCGGTGCCGGCCAGCGCGAGGCGGGCCGGGGTGGCGGAGGCCCGCCCGCCGGAGCCGAGCAGCTGCACGACCAGGGCGGCGATCCCGGCTCCGGCCAGGGCGAACCAGACGAAGGAGTTGAAGCCCCGCAGCCCGAACAGCGCGGTGCCGGCCGCCACCGCCGCCGCCGCTCCGCCGTTGACGCCGAGCAGGCCGGGGTCGGCCAGCGGGTTGCGGGTGACGGCCTGCATCAGGGTGCCGGCCAGGCCGAGCGCGACGCCGACCACCACGGCCAGCAGGGTGCGCGGGATGCGGGCGTGGTGGACCACGATCCAGTCCTCGTCGGTGGGCTGACGGTGCAGCAGCACGTCGAGGACCCGGGCGGGCGGCACCCAGCGGGCGCCGACCGCGATCCCCGCCAGGGTCAGCAGGACCAGCAGGACCAGGCCGCCGAGCAGCCAGCCGACCCGCCGTCCGGTCGACTGCCCTCGCCGGACGGCCTCGGCCCGCCGGGGCGGGGTCGGGGCGGTGAGGGTCTCGGTGCTCATGCGGGTCCTAGAGGAGGTGCCGGGCGGAACGGAGCAGGAAGGAACGGAGCGGGGCGGGGTGGACGGCTCAGGCGTGCTGGTGCTCGTCGTCCTCGTGGTGGTCGTGGTTGGCGGTGCCGCGCTTCCAGTAGCCGTCCACGTCGACCTGCTGCTTCAGCAGGCCCCGGTCGTTGCGCAGGTGACGGCGGATCGGCTTGAGGGTGTTGGCCTCACCGGCCACCCAGCAGTAGCCCATGCCCTCGGGGAGGACGGCGGCGCGGATGGCCTGCTCCAGCAGGTCGGTGGTGCCGGCCTGGGCGGAGCCCCGGTGCACCCAGGTCATGGTGAGGTCGGTGGCGGTCTCGAAGACCTGCTCGTCCTCGGGGCCGGGCACCTCGGCGAAGGCGATCACCTTGACGCCGGCCGGCAGCATCTCGATCCAGCGGGCCAGGGCCGGCAGCGCGGTCTCCTCGGCGGCCAGCAGGTACCAGTCGTGGACGAAGTCGATGACCTCGGAGCCGCGCGGGCCGAAGACGCCGAGCTTCATGCCCGGCTGGGCCTGCGCCGCCCAGGTGGAGCCGACGCCGGTGCCGTGCAGCACCATGTCGATGTCCAACTCCTGCTCCGCCCGCCGGTAGTGACGGATGGTGTAGTCGCGGGTCAGCGGCTCGGACATGCCCTCGGGGGCGTCCACCCAGGTGTCGTCCACCACGACCGGCTCGACCGGGACGGTGGCGCCCTCCTCGGCGAAGCAGAGCTTCACGTGGTCGGTGGGCTGCTGCTCGCAGAAGCCCTCCAGGGCCTCGCCGGCGAAGGTGACCCGCACCGTGCCGGGGGTCACCCGGACCACCTGCTTCACTTCCAGGAAGCGGTACTTGAGCGGGTGCCGGACGATCCGCAGCTTGGGCGGGACGGTCACGGCGGGCTCGGCGGAGGCGATGGTCATCTTCGGCCCGTTCGGTGCAGGCGTACGCCGGCCCGCACGGGGCGGACCGGCGTACGAGGTACGGAGGCGATCAGTTCGATTAGGTTAGCCTAACCTTGGACTCCAAGACCAGCCGCAGCCGACGACTCGTCAGCGACCACCCGCCCGCCGTCCATCCGCACCACGCGGGGCAGTCGGGCGATGGTCTCCGGCCGGTGCGCGATCACGATCAGCGTGCAGTCCGCCCGCAGCTCGTCCAGCGCGTGCTCCAGCCGGGCCGCGGTGGCCGGGTCGATGTCGGCGGTGGCCTCGTCCAGCACCAGCACCGCCGGATCGGCCAGCACCGCCCGGACCAGGCCGAGGATCTGACGCTCCCCCGCCGACAGGTTCCCGCCGCGCTGGCCGACCTCGGCGTCGAGGCCGCCGGGCAGGTCGGCGATCCAGTCGGCCAGGCCCAGGTGCTCGACCGTCCGCTCGATCTGCGCCCGGGTCGGCTCGCCCTGCACCAGGGCGAGGTTCTCCGCCACCGTGCCGGTGACCATCCGGACCTCCTGCGGCACCAGCACCACCCGGCGCCGGAGTTCGGCCTCGGGCACCTCGCGCAGGTCGGTGCCGCCGAAGCTCACCGTGCCGCCGTCCGGCTGGTAGAGGCCGCAGAGCAGCTTGGAGAGGGTGGTCTTGCCGGAGCCGGTCTCGCCGACCACGCCCGTCCGGCTGCCGGCCGGGAAGGCCAGCGAGACGGCGTGCAGGGTCTGCCGGTCGGAGCGGTAGTGGTAGTCCAGCGCCTCGCAGCGCAGCTCGCCGTGGTCCGGCAGGGAGGCGGTGCCGGTCCGGCCCGACGGGGCGGTGGCGTCCAGCAGTTCGAGCAGCCGGGCCAGGCCGGTCTTGGCGCCCTGCACCTCGCCGACCAGCTGGGAGAGCTCGGTGAAGGAGTCGAAGAGGTTGCGGCTGGCCACCACGAAGACCACCACGGTGCCGATGGTCAGGGCGTCCTGGGTGACCATCCAGCCGCCGACCGCCAGCAGCACCACCATCGCCACGCCCTCGACCAGCGAGACCAGGTCGATCCGGTTCTCCACCAGCAGCGCCCGCCGGGCGGCGGTGACGGCGTGCGCGTTCTCCCGGTCGAAGCGCTTGGTCCAGCCGGTCAGGCCGCGCGAGGTCTGCAGCGCCTCACGGGCCGTCAGGGTCTCGCTGAAGGTGGCCGCGACGGCCGCCTCGGCGCCCGCCTTGCCGCCGAACGCGGCGCCCGCGTCGCGCTGGAACCAGCGCGTCACCAGCAGGGTGAGCGGCAGGAAGACGGCCAGCTGCACCAGCAGCATCAGCCAGGAGTAGCCGAGCAGCAGCACCAGGGTGAAGACCAGGGTGGCGCCGGAGGAGACCAGGTTGCGCAGGTGCAGCCGGACGAAGGCGGCCAGCGCGGCCACCTCGCCGGTGGCCCGGCGCAGCAGTTCGCCGCTGCGGTGGGTCTCCAGGAAGCGCAGCGGAGCGGTGGCGAGGTTCTCCACCGCCTGCTCGCGCAGCGTGCGGACCACCTCCTCACCGGACTTGATGAGCAGCAGCTCGCCGGCCCGGGCCAGCGCCAGCTGCGCCACCGCGAGCACCACCAGAAGCGCCACCGCGATGCCCAGCACCCGGCGGTCGCCGTCCAGCAGGGCGTCGGTGGCCAGGCCGATCAGCGGGGCGACGGCCACCAGCGCGGCCGAGTCGGCCAGGCCGACGCCGACCGCGACGCCCAGCTTGGTGCGGTGCGGGCGCAGGTACGGCGCCGCGCGGCGGAGCACCTGCTTCTGGTCGGCCTCGTCCTTGAGCACGGTCTGCTCAGCCACGGGCCACCTCCTCGGTACGGATCTCGGTGCGGGCCTCGGTGCGGGCCTCGGTGCCGTCCTCGGAACGCTCCTCAGCGGCGGAGTTGAGCGGGGCGTGCAGGGTGACCACCCGGTCGGCGGCGCCCAGCACGGCCGACCGGTGGGTGCAGAACACCACCGTGCGGTCGGCGGCCCACTCCCGCAGGCGCTCCAGCACCAGCTTCTCGGTGGTGGTGTCCAGGGCCGAGGTGGAGTCGTCCAGCAGCAGCACCTTCGGGTCGCCGAGCAGCGCCCGGGCGATCGCCAGGCGCTGGACCTGACCGCCCGACAGGGCGGTGCCGCCCTCGCCGAGTTCGGTGGCGTAGCCGTCCGGCATGGCGGCCAGCTGGTCGTGGATGCCGGCCGTGCGGCAGGCCTCGATCAGCGCCTCCTCGGGGAGGTCCCGGCCCAGCCGCAGGTTGTCGGCGACCGTGCCCGAGAGCAGCACGGGGCGCTGGGCCACGTACGCGATCCGGCCCCGGACCTCGTCCAGGGCGGCCTCCCGCAGGTCGGTCCCGCCGTAGGCGACGGTGCCGGTGGCCGGGTCGTCCAGCCGGACCAGCAGGCGCAGCAGGGTGGACTTGCCGGAGCCGGTGGCGCCGTCCAGGGCGAGGAACTCGCCGTGCGCGACGGTCAGGTCGAGCGGGGCGAGCACCGTGCGGCCGTCCCGCTCGGCGCTCACGCCGGTCAGGGTGAGCGCGCCGTCGGCGGGCAGCGCCTTCGCGGTGCCGGGGGCGGGCTCGACCACGGTGGGGAGGATGGAGAGCGCCTCGTCGATCCGGGCGGCGGCCACGTCGGCCTGGCCGCGCTCCAGCAGGCGGTCCACCAGGACCCGGGTGGCCAGCGTGACGATGGCCATCCAGGAGGAGAAGGCGACCAGCCCACCGACCGTCAGGGAGCCGTCCAGCACGGCGAGACCGCCGATGCCGACGCCGGCCGCCACCGCGATCCGCGGGACGAACGGCGCCACGGCGGCCCAGCTGGCCTCGATCCGGGCGGCGGTGACGGTGCGGTCCTTGACCTCGGCGCTGACCACGTGGTGACGGTCCACCAGGGGGCGGTGGCCGCCGGTGCCGCGCAGACCGGTGCCGACCTGGAGCAGGTCGGCCACCGCGTCGGCCCGGTCGCCGTGCGCCTTGGAGAGCTCACCGCTGGCGGCGGCGAAGCGCTTGGGGAAGTAGAGGTTGACCCAGACCAGGAACGGCAGGGTGGCCAGGGTGACCAGCAGCAGGCTGAGGTCGAGGGCGGCCAGCGCGGGCAGCACGACCACGAAGGTGGTGCCCAGCACCACCCAGATCGCCAGGCCGTGCACCCACTCGCGGACCAGGTCGGTGTCCCGGGTGGCCCGCATCGCCAGGTCGCCGTGGCCGCGCGAGGCGAGCGCGCCCCGGTCCAGCGAGGAGAGGTGACGCAGCAGGCGCGAGCGCAGGTCGGCGCCGACCTTGCAGTCCGCGTAGGCGGAGAGGAACTGCCAGCCGAACAGCCCGGCGAACTGCACCAGGGTGGTGGCCAGGGTGGCCAGGCTCCAGAACAGCAGCGCGCCGCTGTCGTCCTTGGTCAGGCCCTCGTCCAGCGCCCGCTGGACGCACCAGGGCACCGCCAGCAGGGCGAGCTGGCGGATCGCGGCGGCCACCATCGCGGCGGCCACCAGGCCCCGGTGCGGGCGCAGCGAGGCGCGCAGCAGTGCGCGGGCCCGGCGGCGGCGCTCGGGTGAGAGCGCGGCGGGGTCCAGGTCCTCGTCGGCGAGGTCCTCGGCGGTCAGTCCTCCGGTGTCGGCCGGGGCGATCTGATCGGTGCTCAACTGGTGTCCGTCTGTTCGGGAGCCGGTGCGTGGTGCGGGCTCGGTACGGGGCGGGGGCGGTGAGCCCCGGTGGACTCACCGCCCCCGGGTGCCGGGCGTCAGGAGGCGGCGGCCTCGGTGCGGGCGACCAGGCTGGCCGGGCGCATGTCGGTCCAGTTCGCGTCCACGTAGTCGGAGCAGCCCTGGCGGCTGTCCTCGCCGTGGACGACCGTCCAGCCGGCCGGGATCTCGGCGAAGGCCGGCCACAGCGAGTGCTGGTTCTCCTCGTTGACCAGCACGAAGTACTGGGCGGCGTCGTCCTCGAAGGGGTTGGTCGAGCTCATCGGGTGCTCCTCGGTGGGTAGGGAGGTGAGTGGTGGTCAGTTCTGGCAGGTCGGGGCGTCCGCCACCGGGCCGGCCAGCAGTTCGGCGAGCGCGGCGACCGTGGGCCGGGTGAGCACGTCGCCCAGGCCGACGGTGGTGCCCTCGAAGTCGGCCCGCAGGTGCTGGAGCAGCACCATCGCGAGCAGCGAGTGTCCGCCGAGGTCGAAGAAGTTCTCGTCGATGCCGAGCCCGGGCAGGCCGAGCACGTCCGCGAAGGCGGAGTGCACCAGCACCTCGGCGTGGGTGCGCGGCGCCCGGACGGGCCCGGTGGCGGTGAAGTCCGCACCGGTCGGCGTGGGGAGCGCCTTGCGGTCGAGCTTGCCGTTGACGGTCAGCGGGAGGGCCGGCAGGACCACGAACGCCGAGGGGACCATGTAGTCCGGCAGACGCTCCGTCAGCATACGCCGCACCTCGGCGGGCTCGACCACCGCACCCGGGGCGGGCACCAGGTAGGCGGCCAGCCGCTTGACGCCCGGGGTGTCCTCCCGGACCACCACGGCGGCCTGGGCGACGTCGGGGTGCAGCGCGAGCGCGTCCTCGATCTCGCCCGGCTCGACCCGGTAGCCCCGGATCTTCACCTGGTCGTCGACCCGGCCGAGGAAGTCCAGCAGCCCGTCCGGGCGCCAGGCGACCACGTCCCCGGTGCGGTACATCCGCTCGCCCGGGGCACCGAACGGGTCGGCGACGAAGCGCTCGGCCGTCAGGCCGGGGCGGTTGAGGTAGCCCCGGGCCAGACCGACACCCGCCACGTACAGCTCACCGGGGACGCCGACCGGCACCGGGCGCAGCGACGAATCGAGCACGTGCGCCCGGGTGTTCCAGATCGGACGGCCGACGGTGGCGGTGTCCGAGTCGGTGGTGCCGCCGCCGAGCGTGTTGATGGTGTACTCGGTCGGCCCGTACAGGTTGTAGCCCAGCAGGCCCGGGGTGTCGCGCAGCTTCGACCACAGGGTCTCGGCCACCGCCTCGCCGCCGAGCAGCACCAGCACCGGACGGTGCCGGTCCTCGTCCAGCAGCCCCTGGTCGACCAGGGCCTGGGCGTAGGACGGGGTGACGTTGATGACGTCGACGGCCTGCTCGGCGCAGTAGGCGGCGAGCGCCTCGGCGTCACGGCGCAGTGCCTCGTCCAGGACGTGCACCTCGTGGCCCTCGACCAGCCAGAGCAGTTCCTCCCACGACATGTCGAAGGAGAACGACACCGTGTGGGCGATCCGCAGCCGGCGGCCCTCCGCGAGCGCGACGGTCGGGTCGAAGATCGCCTCGCGGTGGTTCAGCTGCATGTTCGTCAGACCCCGGTACGGAGTGACGACGCCCTTCGGGCGGCCGGTCGAGCCGGAGGTGAAGATCACGTAGGCCGGGGAGTCCTGATCCACCGTCACGCCCAGCGGGCCGGTGGGCAGCGCGGCCAGCTCGGCCGCCACGGCCGGGTCGTCCAGCAGCAGACGGGGTACCCCGGGTGCCTCGGGCATCCGGGAGAGCGCCGTGGAGTCGGTGACCAGCACCACCGGGGCGGTGTCCTCGACCATGAAGGCGAGGCGGTCCTTCGGGTAGTCCAGCTCCAGCGGCAGGTAGGCGGCGCCGCTGCGCAGCACCGCGAACAGCGCGGCGACCATCTCCAGCGAACGCGGCAGCCCGAGCGCCACCACCTTCTCCGGCCCCGCGCCGTGGGCGGCGAACAGCCGCGCCAGCCGGTCGACCTGACCGTCCAGCTCCGCGTAGGTCCAGGAGCGGGAGCCGGAGACCAGGGCGGTCTCACCGGGCACCTGGGCGGCGCGCTCGGCCAGCAGGTCGGCCACCGTGGCGTCCGGCAGCGCGCGGGCCGTGTCCGCCCACTCCCCCAGCACCAGGGCCTGCTCACGGACCGTCAGCACGTCCAGGGTGCCGATCCGGCGGGCCGGGTCGGCGGCGACCTGCTCCAGCACCGCGAGCAGCCGCTCGACCAGCGCCTCGGCGGTGGCCCGCTCGTAGAGGTCGGTGGCGTACTCGAAGGCGATGTCGATCTGCTCCTCGGAGGAGATCTCCTCGAAGTTGAAGTCCAGCTCGAACTTCACCGCGCCCAGCTCGAACGGGAGGATGCGGCTCTTCAGCCCGAGCAGGCTGCCCTCGCCCCCGGCGCTGTGCTGGTAGCCCAGCATCACCTGGAACAGCGGGTGGCGGCCGGGCACCCGGGGCGGGTTGACGGCCTCCACCAGGCGGTCGAACGGGAGATCCTGGTGCGCGAAGGCGGCCAGGTCGGTGTCCCGGGTGCGGGCCAGCAGCTCGGTGAAGGTCGGGTCGCCGGCCAGGTCGTTGCGGAGCACGACGGTGTTGACGAAGAAGCCGACCAGGCCGTCCAGCGCGCTGTCCGAGCGGCCGGCCACCGGGGCGCCGACGGGGATGTCGGTGCCCGCGCCGAGGCGGTGCAGCAGGGTGGCCACGGCCGCCTGGAGCACCATGAAGGTGGTGGTGCCGGTCGCCTGGGCGGCGGCCCGCAGGCCCCGGTAGACGGCCGGGGGCACCTGGGCGTAGACGGTGTCGCCCGCCAGGCGGGCGGTCGGCACGCGCGGGTGGTCGGTCGGCAGCGGCAGCTCCTCGGGGAGCCCGGCCAGCGCCTCGCGCCAGTACCCGGCCTGACGCTCCGCCAGGCCCGGGGTGCTGCCGTCGCCGTCCAGCAGCTCCTGCTGCCAGAGGGTGTAGTCGGCGTACTGCACCGGCAGCGGCGCCCAGCCGGGCTCCGCGCCGGTCAGGTGGGCGGCGTAGGCCGCGTTGAGGTCCTCGATGAACGGGAGCATCGACCACTCGTCACCGGCGATGTGGTGGAACAGCAGCACCACCACCTGCTCGGCCTCGCCCAGCTCCAGCACCGAGACCCGGAGAGGGAGTTCGGTGGCCAGGTCGAAGCCGTACCGCACCTCGGCCTCGATGTCGGCGGTCAGCGTCCGCTCGGAGGACGGGCGGACGTGCACCTCGCCGGCCGGGGCCAGCACGGTCTGGAAGACCCCGCCGTCCCGCTCGGTGAAGACGGTGCGCAGGCTCTCGTGCCGCTCGGTGACGGAGCGGACGGCGGCCCGCAGCGCGGCCTGGTCCAGTGTGCCGCTCGTCCGGACCACCAGCGGCACGTTGTACGTGGCGCCGGAGCCGTCCAGGTTCTGCAGGAACCACATCCGGCGCTGGGCGTGCGACAGCGGCAGGTCGGCCGGGCGCTCGCGGCGGGCCAGCGCGGGGCGGGTGTCGGTGGCGTCGGTGCGCAGCGCCAGCCCGGCCGGGGTCGGCGCCTCGAAGAGGTCACGGACCGTCAGGCGGGTGCCCAGCGCGGCCTTCACCTTGCCGACCAGGCGGGTGGCCAGCAGCGAGTGGCCGCCGAGCTCGAAGAAGTGCTGCTCGGGCCCGACCTCGGCCAGGCCGAGCACCTCGGCGAACAGGCCGCAGAGCAGCTCCTCGCGGGCGTCGCGCGGGGCCCGGCCGGGGCCGGCCCCGGCGGTCTCGGGGGCGGGCAGCGCCGCGCGGTCGAGCTTGCCGTTGACGGTCAGCGGCAGCGCGTCCAGCACCACGAAGGCGGACGGCACCATGTACTCGGGCAGCCGGGCCGCGAGCTCGGCCCGGACCTCGGCCACGTCCACCGTGCCCTCGGGGGCGGGCACCAGGTAGGCGGCCAGCCGCTTGACGCCGGGGGCGTCCTCGCGGACCAGCACGGCGGCCTGGGCGACGGCCGGGTGGAGGGCGAGGGCGTCCTCGATCTCACCGGGCTCGACCCGGTAGCCGCGGATCTTCACCTGGTCGTCGGCGCGGCCGAGGAAGTCCAGCAGTCCGTCGGTGCGCCAGCGGACCACGTCGCCGGTGCGGTACATCCGCTCGCCCGGGGCGCCGAACGGGTCGGCGACGAAGCGCTCGGCCGTCAGGCCGGGGCGGTTGAGGTAGCCCCGGGCCAGACCGACGCCGGCCACGTACAGCTCACCCGGGACGCCGACCGGCACGGGCCGGAGGAAGGCGTCCAGGACGTGGGCCCGGGTGTTCCAGATCGGGCGGCCGACGGTGGCGGTGTCGGAGTCGGTGGTGCCGCCGCCGAGGGTGTTGATGGTGTACTCGGTCGGCCCGTAGAGGTTGTAGCCGAGCACGCCGGGGGTGTCCCGGAGCTTGGACCAGAGGGTCTCGGCCACCGCCTCGCCGCCGAGCAGCACCAGCACCGGACGGTGCCGGTCCTCGTCCAGCAGGCCGCAGTCCACCAGGGCCTGGGCGTAGGACGGCGTCACGTTGATGACGTCGATGGCGTGGGCGTCCAGGTAGTCGGCCAGGCCCTGGGCGTCGCGCCGCTGGGCCTCGTCGAGGACGTGCACCTCGTGGCCCTCGACCAGCCAGAGCAGCTCCTCCCACGACATGTCGAAGGAGAACGACACCGTGTGGGCGATCCGCAGCCGACGGCCCTCGGCCAGCGCCACCGTCGGGTCGAAGATCGCCTCACGGTGGTTCAGCTGCATGTTCGTCAGACCCCGGTACGGGGTGACGACGCCCTTCGGGCGGCCGGTCGAGCCGGAGGTGAAGATCACGTACGCCGGGGAGTCCTGATCCACCGTCACGCCCAGCGGGCCGGCGTCCATCCCGGCCAGCTCGGCCGCCACCGCCGTGTCGTCCAGCAGCAGAGGCGCGGCGTGCTCGGGCATCAGCGCGGCGGCCGTCGAGTCGGTGACCAGCACCACCGGGGCGGTGTCCTCGACCATGAAGGCCAGACGGTCCTTCGGGTAGTCCAGCTCCAGCGGCAGGTAGGCGGCGCCGGTCCGCAGCACCGCGAACAGCGCGGCGACCATCTCCAGCGAACGCGGCAGCCCGAGGGCCACCACCTTCTCCGGCCCCGCACCGCGCGCCGTGAACAGCCGCGCCAGCCGGTTCACCGTGGCGTCCAGCTCCGCGTACGTCCAGGACCGCTCGCCGAAGACCAGCGCCGTCTCGCCCGGCACCAGCGCGGCGCGCTCGGCCAGCAGGTCGGCCACCGTGGCGTCCGGCAGCGCGCGGGCCGTGTCCGCCCACTCCCCCAGCACCAGGGCGCGCTCACGGACCGTCAGCACGTCCACGTCGCGCACCAGCAGGGCGGTGTCCGTGACCAGCGCGGTGAGCAGGGCGGTCATCCGCTCGGCGTGCTGCTCGACGGTCTCCCGGTCGAACACGTCGGGGCGGTACTTGAACTCGAACTCCAGCGTCTCACCGGGGTTGGTGATGAAGATCAGCGGGAGGTGGGTGGCGTCCACGTCGGCGATCTGCTGGACGCCGAGCGCGGCCCGGATGCGGTCGCGCAGCGCGTCGTCGGCGGGGGTGTTGCGGACCACCTGGAGGGTGTCGAACAGCCGGCCGAGGCCGGTGTCCCGCTGGATCTCGCCCAGGCCGGTCTGGTGGTGCGGCAGCAGCTCGGTCTGCTCGCGCTGGAGCCGGGCGAAGAAGTCGGCGACCCGCTCGCCGCCGTCCAGCCGGGCCCGGACCGGCACGGTGTTGAGGAACATGCCGATGGTGGCGTCGATGCCGGGCAGCTCGGCCGGGCGGCCGGAGACGGTGGCGCCGAAGACCACGTCCTGACGGCCGGTCAGGCCGGCCAGCAGCAGCGCCCAGGCACCGGAGACCACCGTGTTCAGGGTCAGGCCGTGGCTGCGGACGTAGCCGGCCAGGCGGGCCGAGAGCTCCGGGGAGAGGCCGAAGGTGACCTGCTCGGGCAGCAGGGCGGCGCGCTCGCGGGCCTGCGGGGCCAGCAGGGTGGCCTCCTCCAGACCGGCCAGCGCGGTGCGCCAGGCTGCCCGGCCCTGCTCCTGGTCCTGGGCGGTCAGCCAGCGCAGGAAGTCCCGGTACGGCAGGCCGGGCTCGGGCAGCGAAGGCCCGTCCACGGTGCCGGTCAGGCCCAGGTGGCAGCGGGTCAGCAGCTCCTGGAGCACCAGGCCGGCCGACCAGCCGTCCCAGAGCAGGGCGTGGTTGGTGAGCAGGATGCGCTGGCCGCCACCGGGGGCGAGCACCGAGACCACCCGGAGCAGCGGCGGGGCGGTCAGGTCGAAGCGGGTGTGCGCCTCGGCCTCCACCAGCCGGGCCAGCTCGGCCTCGAAGGCGGCCTCGTCCAGCGCGGAGAGGTCGGCCTCGGTCAGCGGCACTTCGACCAGGCGCGGCAGGAAGGCCACCGGCCGGTCCAGGGCGTCGGCCAGGAAGCCGGCCCGCAGGTTGGGGTGGCTCTCCAGCAGCCCGGCCAGCGCGCCGTGCAGCACCGCGAGCGGCACCCGGGTGGAGAGCGCGATGACGTCCCGCGAGGTGTAGACGTCGAGGCCCTGGTCGTCGTAGCCGGCCTCGAACAGCAGGCCCTGCTGGAGCGGGGAGACCGGCCAGACCTCGGCCACGTCCAGCTTCGGCACGGTGGCGGCGACCAGTACGGCCTCCGCCTCGGTGACGGCCGGGAGTTCGGGCAGCTCGGGCCCGGCCTCGGCGCTCTCCCGCCGGTCGGCCAGCGCGGCCAGCGCGGCGGGGGTGCGCAGCTCGAAGACGTCGCGCGGGCTGATCGCCAGGCCCTCGGCGCGGGCGGCGCCGACCAGCCGGATGGAGGAGATGGAGTCGCCGCCGAGCCGGAAGAAGTCGGCGTCCGCGCCGGTCTCCGGCAGGCCGAGCACCTCGGCGAAGATCTCGCAGAGCAGCTCCTCGGTCTCGGTCTCGGCGGCCCGGGAGCCGCTGTCGCCGGTGAAGTCGAGGGTCTGCGCGGTGAGCGCGGCGCGGTCCAGCTTGCCGCTGATGTTCAGCGGCAGCTCGGCCAGCACGGCGAAGGCGGACGGCACCATGTACTCGGGCAGCCGGGCGGAGAGCGCGGCGTGCAGCTCGTCGGAGGACGGTGCGGCGGCACCGGCGGCGGGCACCACGTAGGCGGCGATCCGGCGGACGGCGCCGGGCAGCACCAGCACGGCGGCCTGCGCGACGGCGGGCAGCTCGGTGAGCGCGGCCTCGATCTCGCCGGGCTCGATCCGGTGGCCGCGGATCTTCACCTGGTCGTCGGTGCGGCCGAGGTACTCGATCACGCCGTCGGCCCGGCGGCGCACCAGGTCGCCGGTGCGGTACATCCGCTCCCCGGCGGCGAACGGGTCGGCGACGAAGCGCTCGGAGGTCAGGCCGGGGCGGTCCAGGTAGCCCCGGGCCAACTGCGGTCCGCCCAGGTAGAGTTCGCCGACCGAGCCGGCCGGGGCGGGGCGCAGCAGGCCGTCCAGCACGTAGGCCCGGGTGCCGCGCAGCGGGCGGCCGACCACCGGCTCGGCGGTGTCGGCCAGGTCGGCGAGCAGCGCGTCGACGGTGGCCTCGGTCGGGCCGTAGTAGTTGAGCGCGGTCAGGCCGGGCACGGCGCGCAGCTCGGTCCAGAGCTGCTCGGGCAGCGCCTCGCCGCCGAGCAGCAGCACCGAGGGGCGGTGACTGCCCGTCAGCAGGCCGCTGTCGATCAGCTGGCGGGTGTAGCTGGGGGTGTTGTCGAGCACGTCGATCCGCTCGGCGCGGGTGTACGCCACCACGGCCTCGGCGTCCCGGCGGTCGGCCTCGCCGAGCAGGTGCAGCTGGTGGCCGGCGAGCAGCCAGAGCAGCTGGTCCCAGCTGGAGTCGAAGGCGAACGAGGCGGTGCCCAGCACCCGCAGGCGGCGGCCCGCGGTCACCTCGGCGAACGGGCCGCCGAGGTGCTCCTCGGCCAGGGTGGCCAGGCCCCGGTGGGTGATCACCACGCCCTTGGGCTTGCCGGTGGAGCCGGAGGTGTGGATGACGTAGGCGGGGGCGTCCTGATCGACCGTCACAGCCGGGGCGGTGGCGGGGAGTGCGGCCAGCTCGGCGGTGAGGGCCGGGTCGTCCAGCAGCAGCACGGTGGTGCCGGGCACGGCGGGGAGCCGGCCGGCCACGGCGGTGGTGGTCAGCAGCACGGCCGGGCGGGTGTCGGCCAGCAGGTCGGCGAGGCGCTCGTCCGGGTGGTCCAGGTCCAACGGCAGGTAGGCCCCGCCGGCCCGCAGGGTGGCCAGGATCGCGGTGACGGCCTCGGCGGAGCGGGGCAGCGCCAGGGCGGCGATCCGCTCGGCGCCCAGCCCGTGCGCGGTCAGCAGCTGGGCCAGCCGGCTCGCGGCGCCGTCGAGTTCGACGAAGGACAGCTCGGCCGTGCCGCCGGCCAGCGCGGGGGCGGTCAGCGCGCGGTCGTGCGGGGTGGCGGCGGCCTGCGCGGCCAGGCGGTCGGTGACCGGCCCGGCCGGGACCTCCAGCGGGCCGCCGGAGACGGTGGCGGGCAGCGCGGCCCGCTCGTCCCCGGTCAGCAGGTCGAGCCGGGCCAGCGGGGTGGCCGGGTCGGCGGCGAAGGCGGCCAGCAGGGCCAGGAAGCGGCGGGCGGTGGCCTCGGCCTGAGCCGGGCTCAGCACGTCGGTGCGGTGGTCGAGTTCGATCCGCAGCTCGCTGCCGGGCAGCAGGGTCAGGCCGAGCGGGTAGTGGGTGGCGTCCTTGGCGCCCAGGCCGGTGACGGCCAAGCCCTCGGGAGCGCCGAAGGACTCGGCCAGGCCCTCGCCGCTGCCCTGGTAGTTCTCCACCACCAGCAGGGTGTCGAAGAGCGGGCCCTCGACGGCGGTCCGCTTCTGGATCGCGGCCAGGCCCAGGTGCTGATGGGCGATCAGGGCGGCCTGCTCGCGCTGCACCCGGGCGGTGGCCCCGGCCAGCGTGTCGGTGGCGTCCAGCCGGACCCGCACGGGCACGGTGTTGATGAACAGGCCGACCATCGCGTCCGCGCCCGGCAGGTCGTCCGGGCGGCCGGAGACGGTGGTGCCGAAGACCACGTCCGGGCTGCCGGTGAGCGAGCCGAGCAGCACGCCCCAGAGGGTGTGCGCGAGGTTTCCGAGCGTCAGGCCCTGGGCCCGGGCGGCGGCGGTCACGGCGGCCGACAGCTCCGGGCCGGCCGACAGCTCCACGGTGGCGGTCGGCGCGGTGGAGACGGCCGGGCCGACGGGGTGCGGCTGGTCGAAGCCGGCCAGCGCCTCGCCCCAGGCCGCCTCGGCGGCGGCGGTGTCGCGGGTGGCCAGCAGCGCCAGGTGGTCGCGGTACGGGCGGACCGCCGGGAGCGCCGAGGCGTCGCCGTCCGAGCCGTAGAGCGCCAGCAGCTCGCGGACCAGGATCGGCATCGACCAGCCGTCCAGCAGCAGGTGGTGACAGGTGATCACCAGCCGGACGGAGCCGGCGCCGAGCCGGGCCAGGGTGAGCCGGAGCAGCGGCGGGGCGGACAGGTCGAAGCGGTGCTGCCAGTCCTCGGCCATCGCGGCCTCGACGGCGGCCCGCTGGGCCTCGCCGGTGAAGGCGGTCAGGTCCAGCTCGCGCAGCGGGGTGGCCACGGTGCGCGGGACGAACTGGACCACCGCCTCCGGGTCCTCGTACCAGAAGCCGGCCCGCAGGTTGGCGTGCCGGGCCAGCAGCGCGTCCACGGCGGTGGCCAGCCGGGCGGTGTCGAGCTCGCCGGCCAGGTCGAGGTGGGACTGCACCAGGTAGACGTCCCCGGCCTCGTCGTCGTAGAGGGCGTGGAACAGCAGGCCCTCCTGGAGCGAGGACAGCGGGTAGACGTCCTCCAGGTCGGACGGGCCCGGCTGCTGGTCGGTCGGTTCGGCGGAGTTCGTCACGGTGCTCTCGGCGCTCTCGGGGTGCTCGGTGGTCTCGGTACGGGTGGTGTCGTCGGTGCTCACGGGCGGCGCCTCCGGCTCGGGCGGGCGCCGCCGCGCAGGCGGGCCTCCAGGCGGTCGATCTGGGCCTGCTTGAGGTTGACCAGGCCGAGGTCGGACGGGGTCAGGCCGCCCGCCCCGCCGTCGGCGCCGTGCCGGGCCAGCGCGTCCAGCGCGGCGAACCAGGCGTCGGCCAGCGCTTCGGCCTGGTCCTGCGTCAGCAGGGCCTCCGGCCAGCCGAGTTCGACGGCCAGCTCGGGGCGGCCGTCCGGGCCGGCCTGGACGACCGCGTCGATCTCCAGCGGGTACCCGGCGGCCTGGGCGGCGTCCGGGCCGGCGGCGGCGGTGACCACCGCGCGCTCCTCGGCCGGGGCGAACGGCCAGCCGCCGAGCGGGGCGCCCGCGCCGTCCAGGCGGCCCCGGTAGTTGAACAGCACCTCGGAGGCGCGGACCCCGGCCAGCTGGGCGGCGGTCTGCGGGTTGAGGTGGCGCAGCAGGCCGTAGCCGAGCCCCTTGTCCGGGGCGGCCCGGAGCTGCTCCTTGACCTGCTTGAGCACCCGCCCGGCGGCCTCGCCGCCGCCGAGGGCGGCGGCCGGGTCCAGCCCGGCCAGGTCGAGCCGGACGGGGTGCACGGTGGTCAGCCAGCCGACGGTGCGGGCCAGATCAGGCGCGGGGGTGCCGGTCAGCTCGGCGCCCCGGCCGTGGCCCTCCAGGTCGATCTGGAGCGCGGGGGCGGCCTCGGGGTGGGCGGTCGCGGCGCCGAGCGCCAGACCGGCCAGCAGCACCTCGTCCACGCCCGCGTTGAACGCCTGCGGCAGCTCGGTGAGCAGCGGGGCGGTGCGGTCGGCGGGCAGCGTGCGGCGCAGGGTGCGCAGCGTCGAGACGGTGTCCCGCTCCGGGTCGGCGGTCAGCGCGCCGAGCGCCCCGGCCGGGCCGGCCAGCGCGGTGCGCCAGTACGCGGCCTCGGCCACCCGGGGGCGGCGGTGCGCCTCGGCCAGCAGGGCGCGGGCCCAGTCGGCCAGGCCGTACGCCTCCGGCTCGGCGGCCGGGGCCAGCCCGGCGGCGGCCCGGGCGTAGCCGTCGGCCAGCTCGGGCAGCAGGGTGCGCCAGGAGACGCCGTCCACCGCGAGGTGGTGCACCGTCAGCAGCAGGCGGCCGTCCTGCGGTCCGGCGTCGAACCAGACCGCGCGCAGCACCCGGCCGGCGTCCGGGGCGAGCCCGGCGGCGGCCCGGTCGGCCTCGGCCGAGAGCGAGCCGAGGCCGGTGACCACCCGCAGGGTGGCCGGGTCGGTGACGGCCGGGGCCTGGGCGGCGGGCAGCACCTCCTGGGTCCAGACGCCGTCGGTGCGGTCCAGCTTCAGGCGCAGCGCCGGGTGGTTGGCGGCCAGCGCGGCCAGTGCGGTGCGCAGCGCGCGCTCGTCCAGCCCGGCCGGGACGGTGAGCAGGACGGACTGGTTGAAGCGGTCGATCGGGCCGCCGCGCTCGCGCAGCCAGTGCACCACCGGCAGGGCGGGCAGTTCGCCGTCCTGCGGGATCGCCACCGGGGCGGCCGACGGGGCGTCACCGACCGGCACGCCGGTGGCCGCCGCGGCCAGGGTGGCCGGGGTGGGGTGGGTGAAGATGTCCTTCGCGGTGATCTCCAGCCCGGCCTTGCGGGCCCGGCTGACCAGCTGGATGGAGACGATCGAGTCGCCGCCGAGGGCGAAGAAGTTCTCCTCCTCGCCGACCTCGGCCAGGCCGAGCACCTCGGCGAACACCCGGGCCATGGTGGCGGCCGGGCTGCCGCTGCCGCCGGTCGGGGCGGCGGCCGGGGCCGGGGTGCGGGACGGGTCGGGCAGCGCCTTGCGGTCGAGCTTGCCGTTCACGCTGAGCGGCAGTGCGGCCAGCACGGTGACCACGGCGGGCACCAGGTGCTCGGGCAGGGTGGCGGCCAGCGCCGAGCGGACGGCGGCCGGGTCGACGGCGCCGGTGACGTAGCCGAGCAGCTGGCGGGCGCCGCCCTCGGTGAGCGCGCGGGCGGTGACGGCGGCCTGGCCGACCCCGGGGACGGCGGCCAACGCGGCCTCCACCTCGCCGAGTTCGATCCGGAAGCCGCGGATCTTCACCTGGTCGTCGGTGCGGCCAAGGTACTCCACCTCGCCGTCCACCCGGCGGCGCACCAGGTCGCCGGTGCGGTACATCCGGCCGCCGTCAGCGAACGGGTCGGCGACGAACCGGCCGGCGGTCAGGCCGGGGCGGCCGAGGTAGCCCCGGGCCAGCTGGACGCCGGCCAGGTAGAGCTCGCCGGGGACGCCGACCGGGACGGGGCGCAGCCGGGCGTCCAGCACGTACAGCCTGGTGTTCCAGACCGGGCGGCCGATCGGCACGGTGCCGGCGCCGGACCAGGCGCGGTGGTAGGTGACGTCCACGGCGGCCTCGGTGGGGCCGTAGAGGTTGTGCAGCTCGATCTGCGGCCAGAGCGCGCCGAACCGGTCGACGGCGGCGGCCGGCAGCGCCTCGCCGGAGCAGAACACCCGGCGCACGCCGGTGAAGCCGTCCCGCAGCGCGGCGTCCTGCTCAGCGGCGGTGGTGAAGGCGGTCAGCATCGAGGGCACGAAGTGACAGACCGTCACCCCGGCGCGCGCGGCCAGGCCGGCCAGGTAGACCGGGTCGCGGTGGCCGCCGGGGCGGGCCAGTACGACCCGGGCGCCGGTCACCAGCGGGAGGAAGAACTCCCAGACCGAGACGTCGAAGCTGGCCGGGGTCTTCTGCAGGATCCGGTCCTCGGCGGTGACCCGGTAGACCTCGGCCATCCAGTCCAGCCGGTTGACGATCGCCCGGTGGGTGACCAGCACGCCCTTGGGGCGGCCGGTGGAGCCGGAGGTGAAGATCACGTAGGCGGCGTGGTCCGGGCCGGGGGCGGTGGGCTCGGCCTGCGGGCCGTCGGCGTCCACCGCGAGCAGCGGGGCACCGGGCAGCGCCGGGAGGTCGGTGCCGGGCACGGTGAGCACCGCGACGGGCGCGGCGTCCTCGACCATCGCGGCCAGCCGGTCGGCCGGGTACTCGGTGTCCAGCGGCAGGTAGGCCGCGCCGGACTTCAGCACGCCCAGCAGGGCGACCATCAGCTCGGCCGAGCGCGGCACGGCGACGGCCACGATCCGGTCCGGTCCGGCGCCCCGGGCGGCCAGCACCCGGGCCAGCTTCCCGGCCCGCTCGTCCAGCTGACGGTAGGTCAGCGTCGCGCCCTCGAAGTCGACCGCGACGGCCTCGGGGGTGGTGGCCACCCGCTCGGCGATCCGGGTCAGCAGGGTGCCGTCCCGGACCTCCCGGTCGGTGGCGTTCCACTCCCCCGCCAGGCCCCGGCGCTCCTGCGCGGAGAGCGGCTCGATCAGCCCGGCCGGCTGCGCCGGGGCGGCCAGCGCGGTGGTCAGCACGGTGAGCAGCCGCTCGCCGAACAGCCGGGCGGTGGCCCGGTCGAACAGGTCCTCGGCGTGGATCACGGTCAGCTCGGTGCGGGCGCCGTCGGCCGATTCGGCGAAGTTGAACGCCAGGTCGAAGCGGGCCGCGTGCACCGGGTCGGGCAGCAGCTCGGTGCGGGCGCCGAACAACGCGGTGTGCGCCTCGACGGCCTTGCGGTGCTGCACCATCACCTGGAACAGCGGGTGGCGGCCCAGCGAGCGCTCCGGGTTGACGATCTCCACCAGGCGGTCGAACGGCAGGTCCTGGTGGGCCAGCGCGCCGAACACCACGTCCCGGCTGCGCTCCACCAGGGCGTCGAAGCTCGGCGCACCGCTGAGGTCGTGACGGAGCACCAGGGTGTTCACGAAGAAGCCGACCACCGACTCGACGGCCTCGTCGGTGCGCCCCGCGACGGGGGTGCCGAAGGCGACGTCCGGCGTCCCGGCCAGGGTGCCGAGCAGCAGCGCGGCGGCGGCCTGGGTGACCACGAAGGGGGTGACGCCCCGGCGGCGGGCGTAGGCCAGCAGCTCGGTGTGCAGCGTCTCGGGCAGCGGCAGCCGGACGGCGCCGCCCCGGCCGCTCGGCTCGGCCGGCCGGGGCCGGTCGGCGGGCAGGGTCAACTCGGCGGGGAGGTCCGCCAGTTGCCGCGCCCAGTAGGCGCTCTGCTCGACCGCCGGGCCCTCGGTGGCGGCCAGCAACTCGGCCTGCCAGAGCGCGTGGTCGGCGTACTGCACCGGCAGCGGGGCGAAGTCCGGCTCCGCACCGGCCAGCCGGGCCGCGTACGCGTGGTCCAGGTCGCGCAGCAGCACGCCCTCCGACCACTCGTCACCGGCGATGTGGTGCACCGCGATGCTCAGCACGTGCCGCTCGGGCCCGGTGCTGAACAGGGTGGCCCGGACGGGGATCTCCTCGGCCAGCTCGAAGGCGTGCGCCCCGGCGGCGGCCACCGCGCGGGAGAGCCGGTGCACGGTGGTCTCCTCGACCGCGAACGGCACCCCGGCCTGAGCGGGCGTCAGGATCCGCTGGTACGGGCGGCCGTCGTGGTCCGGGAAGACGGTGCGCAGCGCCTCGTGCCGGGCCAGCACGTCGCCGAAGGCGGCGCGCAGGGCCTCGGCGTCCACCGCACCGTGGATCCGCACCGCGCACGGGATGGTGTACGCGGCGGTGGCGCCGTCCAGGCGGTACTGGAACCAGAGCCGGGCCTGCGCGGCGGACAGCGGCAGGTGCTCCGGGCGCGGCCGGGCGGTCGGCCCGGGGCGGCCGGCCGCGGCGGCGGCCAGCCGGGCCGAGAGCGCGGCGGGGGTGCGGGTCTCGAACAGGTCGCGGACGGCGGTCTCCACGCCGAGCCCGGCGCGCAGCCGGCCGGTCACCCGGGTGGCCAGCAGGGAGTGGCCGCCGAGGGCGAAGAAGTCCTCGTCCGGGCCGACGGCGGGCAGGCCGAGCACCTCGGCGAAGACCGAGCAGACCAGCGCCTCGCGCTCGTCCCGGGGCGGGCGGCCGGCCGGCGCCGCGAAGGCGGCGGCGTCCGGCGCGGGCAGCGCCTGGCGGTCCAGCTTGCCGTTGACGTTCAGCGGCAGCCGCTCCAGCGTGACGATCGCCGAGGGCACCAGGTACTCGGGCAGGGTGGCCGCCAGCGCCTTGCGCAGCACGGCGGTGTCCAGCTGCGCGGGGACGGCGTAGCCGACCAGGCGCTTGCCGCCGCCGGGGGCCGGGGCGACCACCACGGCGGCCTGCGCGACGCCGGGCAGGGCGGCCAGCGCGGCCTCGGCCTCGCCGGGCTCGACCCGGAAGCCGCGGATCTTCACCTGGTCGTCGCCGCGCCCGAGGTAGTCCAGCGAGCCGTCCGGGCGGTGCCGGACCAGGTCGCCGGTGCGGTACATCCGGGTGCCGGGCTCGCCGAACGGGTCGGCGGTGAACCGGCCGGCCGTCAGCGCCGGGCGGTTGCCGTAGCCCCGGGCCAGGCCGGGGCCGGCGATGTAGAGCTCGCCGGCCACCCCGGCCGGGACGGGCCGCAGGCGCGCATCCAGCACGTAGACCCGGGTGTTGCCGATCGGGCGGCCGACCGACGGGGTCGGGCTGTCGGCCAGGTCCGCGCCGAGGGTGTCGACGGTGTACTCGGTCGGGCCGTAGAAGTTGTGGCCGATCACGCCCTCGGTCTCCCGCAGCCGGGTCCAGAGCGCCTCGTCCACGGCCTCGCCGCCGACCAGGAAGAGCAGCGGCTTGTGCGCCGGGTCGTCCAGCAGGCCGGCCTCGACCAGCTGGCGGCCGAACGACGGGGTGACGTCCAGGGTGTCGATCCGGTCGGCCAGCAGACGGGCCGTCAGCGCCTCCGGGTCGCGGCGCAGGTCCTCGCCGTAGACGTGCAGCTGGTGGCCGAGGACCAGCCAGAGCAGCTGCTCCCAGGAGGAGTCGAAGGAGAACGAGGCGGTGTGCGCGGCGCGCAGCCGCCGCCTGCCGGCCGCCTCGACGGCGCGGGCGAAGACCGTGCCGCCGTGGTGTTCCAGCATGTTCGCCAGGCCCCGGTGCGGCACCTGGACGCCCTTGGGGCGGCCGGTGGAGCCGGAGGTGTGGATGACGTAGGCCAGGTCGTCGGGGTGCGGGGCCACCGGCTCGGCCGACAGCTCGCCCAGCCGCTCCGTCAGCACCGGGCCGAGGCCGTGCGCGTCCAGCACCGGGAGCTTGGCGGCCACCTCGGCGGTGGTCAGGGTGAGCAGCGGCTCGGCGTCCTCCAGCATCAGCGCGACGCGCTCGGCCGGGTGGTCGAGGTCCACCGGCAGGTAGGCGGCGCCGGAGGCCAGCACGCCCAGCAGGGCGGTGACCAGCTCGGCGGAGCGCGGCAGCGCGAGGGCGACCACGGTGCCCGGGCGGGCGCCCAGGGCGGCCAGGTGACGGGCGGTCAGCTCCACCCGGGCGGCCAGCTCGGCGAAGGTCAGGGTCAGCTCGCCGTCCACCACGGCGACGGCCCCGGGGGTGGCGGCGGCGGTGGCCGCGAGCACCTCCGGCACGGTGCCCTGCGGCAGCGGGCGGGCGGTGGCGTTCCAGCCGTCCAGCAGCTGGGCGCGCTCGGCGGCGTCCAGCACCTCCAGGGCGCCGACCGGGGTCTGCGGGGCCGAGGCGATGGCGGTCAGGAGGCGGAGCAGGCGGGCGCCGACGGTGGCGGCCTGGGTGTCGGTGAAGACGTCGGGGCGGTACTCGACGGTCAGCTGCGGGTGCTCGCCGGGGAGGGTGAGCACGGTCAGCGGGTAGTGGGTGGCGCCCCGATGGGTGAGGCCGGCGACCCGCAGCCCACGGGCCGTCAGGGCGTCCGGGTCCACCGGGTAGTTCTCCACCACGAGCAGGGTGTCGAAGAGCGTGCCCTGGCCGGCCAGCGCCTGGATCTCGGCGAGGCCCAGCAGCTGGTGGTCCAGCAGGGCGGACTGCGCCGCCTGGAGGCGGGCCAGCGCCTCGGCGACGGGCTCCTCCTCGCGCGGCTCGAAGCGCACCGGCACGGTGTTGGAGAACAGGCCGACCATCGACTCCACGCCGGGCAGGTCGGCCGGGCGGCCGGAGACGGTGGCGCCGAAGACCACGTCGGTGCGGCCGGTGAGGCGGCCCAGCAGGATCGCCCAGGCGCCCTGCACCAGGGTGTTGAGGGTCAGTCCGTGGGTGCGGGCGGTGGCGGTCAGCGCGGCGGCCAGCTCCGGGCCGATCGGCAGCTCCAGCTCCCGGCCTACGGCGGCCCCGGCGGCGGGCGCGCCGAGCGCGTCGGCCAGCAGGGTCGGGCCGGGCAGCCCGGCCAGCGCCTCCCGCCAGGCGGCCGCGTCGGCGGCCTCGTCCCGGGCGGCCAGCCGCTCCAGGTGGCGGGCGTAGGGGGTGGTGGCGGGCAGCGCGGCGATCGCGGTGCCGCCGTAGGCGGCCAGCAGCTCGCGCAGCAGGACCGGCATCGACCAGCCGTCAATGACGGTGTGGTGGCGGGTCAGCACCAGGTGGTGGTGGTCGGCGCCGAGGGTGACCAGGGCGCAGCGCACCAGCGGGGCGGCGGCCAGGTCGAAGCGGCGGCCGGCCTCCTGCTGCTCGATCTCGGCGAGGGCGGCGGCCCGCTGCCCGGCGTCGGCGATCGCGGTCAGGTCGTGGTGGGTCCACGGCACGCTGACCTGACGGGCGATCAGCTGCACGGGGCGGCCGAGCGCGTCGGTGGTGAAGGAGGCGCGCAGCGCGGCATGCCGGTTGACCACGCCGTCCACGGCGGCGGCCAGCAGCGCGCGGTCCAGCGGGCCGCGCAGCTGGAGCGAGGTGAGGGAGGTGTAGAGGTCGTCGGCGTCCTCGGCGCGCTGCTGCTCGGCGTGGAACAGCAGGCCCTCCTGGAGCGGGGAGAGCGGCAGGACGTCCTCGGCGCCGGGGTGCTCGGCGAGCAGGCGCTCGCGCTGCTCCGGGTCGAGCAGCGGGGCGGCCTCGGCCGCTGCCTCGACGGGCGCGGCGACGGCGGCGGCGTCCACGGCGGCGGCGATGCCGGCCACCGTGCGGCGCTCGAAGACCACCCGGGGGGTGATCGCGTAGCCGGCCCGGCGGGCCCGGCTGCCCAGCTGGATGGCGGAGATGGAGTCGCCGCCGAGGGCGAAGAAGTTCTCGTCCACGCCCAGGTCGGCGAGGCCGAGCACCTCCTTGACCAGATCGGCCAGCACCCGCTCGGTCTCGGTCCGGGGCGCCCGGCCGGTGGCGGTGGTCAGCTCCGGGTCGGGCAGCGCGCGGCGGTCGATCTTGCCGTTGGCGGTCAGCGGGAAGGCGTCCAGCACCACCATCGCGGCGGGCACCATGTACTCGGGCAGCGCGGCGGCGAGCTCGGCCCGCAGGGCGGCCGGGTCGGCGCCGGGGCCGGTCACGTAGCCGATCAGCTGCGGGCGGCCGGGGGCGCTCTCGCGGACCACGGCCACCGCCCGGGTGACGGTCGGACGGGCCGTCAGGGCGGCCTCCACCTCGCCGAGTTCGATCCGGAAGCCGCGCAGCTTGACCTGGTCGTCGACCCGGGAGAGGAAGTGCAGCGTCCCCTCCGGGGTGCGGCGCACCAGGTCACCGGTGCGGTACATCCGGGCGCCCCGGTCGAAGGGGTCGGCGACGAACCGGCCGGCGGTCAGGCCGGGGCGGCCGAGGTAGCCGCGCGCCAGCTGCCCGCCCGCGAGGTAGAGCTCGCCGGGGACGCCGGGCGGGACGGGCTGCAGGTGCGCGTCCAGGACGTGCGCGCGGGTGCCCACGAACGGGCTGCCGATGCCGGGCACGCCGGTGTGGTCGGCGGCCAGCTCGGCGGAGGTGGCCCAGATGGTCACCTCGGTCGGCCCGTACACGTTGGTCACCCGCCGGGTGGCCCGCGCCAGCCGCTCCGCCAGCTCGGCCGGCAGCGCCTCGCCGCCCACCAGCGCGTGCACCCCGTCCAGCGCGGCGAACGCTCCACCGCTGCGCGGGCCTCGGGCCTCGGCCCGCGTGGCACTGCCGATCCCCGCTTCGGATGCGAACTCGCCTGCGGCGAACGGGCCTTCGGCCGCACCAGGTCCCCGGCCGGATGCCGCCGGGTCGGCACTCGCGGCCGCAGCCTGCGCGGTGGCGGCGCCCGCGGTCGCCGCCAGCTCGGCCGCCTCGGTCAGCAGCAGGTGCCACAGGGTCGGGGTGGCCTGGACGACCTTCGGGCGGTGCTCGTCGATCAGGGCGCCGAGGGCCGCCGGGTCGAGCACGGTGTCGCGGTCGGCCAGCACCAGGGTGGCGCCGGTGGTCAGCGGGCCGTGCAGCTCCAGGCCCGCGATGTCGAAGGAGACCGTGGTGACGGCCACCAGGGCGTCCCCGGCGGTGAGTTCGAGCTGCGGGCGCATCGCGGCCAGGAAGCCGGCCAGCGCGCCGTGCCCGATCACCACGCCCTTGGGCTTGCCGGTGGAGCCGGAGGTGTGGATCACGTAGGCGGGGGCGGCCGGGTCCGGGGCGGTCACGGGGGCCGGGGTGGCGGCGGCCAGTTCGGCGGTCACCGCCGGGTCGTCCAGCACGACCACCGGGAGGCCGGCCGGCACCAGGTGGGCCACGGCGGTGGTGGTGACGGCGCAGACCGGGCGGGCGTCCTCGGCCATGTAGGCGAGGCGGTCGGCCGGGTAGTCCAGGTCCATCGGCAGGTAGGCGCCGCCGGCCCGGAGCACGGCGAGCGCGGCCACCGGCAGGGCGGTGGTGCGCGGCAGGGCCAGCGCGACGAAGCGCTCGGCGGCGACGCCGCGCGCGGCGAGCAGCGCGGCCAGCCGGCCGACCCGCTCGTCCAGCTGACCGTACGTCAGCGAGCCGTCCACGGCGCTCACCGCGACCGCGCCCGGCGCCTCGGCGGCCCGCTCGGCGAACAGCTCCACCACCGACCGGGCATCGGCCGGCGCACCGGTGTCGTTCCAGGTGGCGAGCGCCGCCAGCTCGGCGGCGGTCGGCAGCGGCAGCTCGTACAGCGCCCGCTCCGGCTGCTCCGCCAGCGCGACCAGCAGCGCGGCGCACCGCTCGGCGTGGGCCGCCAGCTCCTCCGCCCCGTACAGCGCGGGGTTGGCGTCGAACTCCAGGGCGAGCACGTCGTCCGGGCTCTTGGTGACGGCCAGCTGGAGGTCGTCCACCGGCCCGGCCGCCAGGTTGACGGTGTGTCCGGCCACCCCGGCGAAGTCCAGCGCCAGGTCGAAGGGCTTGATGTTCAGCAGCGGGCCGTAGAGCCGCTGCTCGGCGCCGACCAGGCCCAGGTCGCGGCGCAGCTCCTCGCCCCGGTGGTGCTGGTGGCGGCGGGCCTCCTTGAGCACGGCGGCGGCCCCGCGCAGCAGCGCGGTGAAGTCCTCGGTGCCGTCCACCGGCAGCCGGACGGGGAGGATGTTCACGGCGGTGGCGGCCACCCGGAGGGTGCCGGGGGCGGTGCGGGCCATGAAGTGCATGCCGATCACCGGCTCGGTGCTGCCGGTCATCCGGTGCAGGTAGGCGGCCCAGCCGGCGGTGGCGGCCTCGGCCCAGGTGGCCTTGGCGGTGCGGGCGGCGGCCAGCACGGCGGCCGACTGATCGGCCGTCAGCTCCAGCCGGTGGCGGATCACCGCGGCGGAGGCGGGAGCGGTCAGCTCGGTCAGGCCCGGGGCCCCGGGCAGGTCGGCGAACCGGGCGCTCCAGAAGGCCCGGTCCTCGGCCGCCTTCGGCGAGGCCAGGTACGCGGCCTCGGCCTCGGCCAGCACGGCGAGCGGGCGCAGCGGCGAGGGAGTGGGCTCGGCGCCGGTCGCCAGCTCGGTGTGGATCTCGGCGGCGCGGCGGGTCAGCATCGCGACCGAGTACCCGTCCACCACCAGGTGGTGGAACCACTGGAGCAGCAGGTGCCGCTGCTCGCCGGTCCGGGCCAGCGTGAGCCGGACCAACGGTGCGTCGGTGCCCAACTCGACCGGGACGGCCAGGCGTTCGCGCAGCACCGCGACGGCGGCGGCGTCCGGGTCGGCGGCGTCCCGGGTGTCCAGCCGCTCCAGCTGCCAGCCGGCCGGGTCGAAGGCGGCCGGCAGGCGGAGGGTGGTGCCGTCCCGCTCGGCGAGCCGGAAGTCCAGGCCCTCGGCCTCGGCCAGGGTCTGACGGAGTGCCGACTCCAGCAGCGCGGCGTCCAGCGGGCCGTCCAGCACCACGTACTGGCCGACGTTGTAGCAGGGGTTCTCCGGGTCGATCCGCTGGGCGGCCAGCACACCCGCCTGGGCGGCGGTCAACGGCAGGGCGGACTGCACGGTGGTCTCCGTCGGCTGGGTGCTCGCGTCGGCCATGGTCGGTCTCTCCCGGGGTGCTGGCGCTGCTCCCCCGGTGGCTGGGGGCGGTGCGGTGCGGTGCGTGTCGTGGTGGTCCGGCCCGGTCCGCGCTGCGGTGCGGAGGCCGGTCCGGGTGGCCGCCACTGCTCGGCGGCCACCCGGGGTCCTGCGGAGGGTGCTTACAGACCCTTGAGGACGGTCTCGATCTGGTTCAGCACGTCGATCGAGGTGCCGTAGCGGTCGGTGGTGGCGTAGCCGACCGGCACGACCTTGCCGGCCTTGACGGCCTTGAGGTTCTGCCAGGAGGGCTGCTTCTCCAGGTCCTTGGTGTCCTGCGGGACCTCACCGGTGGCCACCGTCTTGGGCACCAGGATGATGTCGGCGTCGCCGAGCACGTCGAGCTTCTCGGTCGAGTAGGTGACCTCGTGCTCCTTGTCGTCCGCCGAGGCGGTGGAGAACTGGGCGCCCGCGTCGGCCAGCACCCGGCCGACCCAGCTGCTCTTGGTGTCGACCAGGAACTCGCCGCCGCCGTAGGAGGAGGCGATGGTCCACTTCACCGAGTTGAGCTTGCCGGCGTAGTCGGCCTTGATCTTCGCGGCCTTGGCGTCGTAGTCCGACTTCAGCTTCTTGAACTCGGCCTCCTTGCCCACGGCGGTGGCGATCTTCTCCTGCGCGTTCAGCAGGTCGACCGGCTTGTCCACGGCGAAGTAGAGCACCGGGGCGCCGAGGCCCTCCAGCTTCTTGATGCCCCAGTCGAAGGCGCTGGCGCCCTCGACCACGATCAGGTCGGGGCGGAGCGAGGCGATCTTCTCGATGTTCAGCTCGATGCCGGAGCCGATCGGCTCGATCTTCGCGGCGGCGTCCTTCTGCGAGGGCAGCAGCTCGACCGGGTTGTTCTCGTCCAGGGTGGAGGTGCCGACCGGCTGCACGCCGAGGTCGAGCAGCGCGCCGGTGGCGTACGAGACGGTGACGACCCGCTCGATCTTGGCCGGCACGGTGATGCTGCCGTTGGTGGCCTCGATGGTCTTCGGGCCGGCGGCGGACGCCTTGGCGTCGCCGGCCGGGCTCGCGTCCTTGGCGCCGTCCGAACCGCAGGCGGCCAGCGAGAGCACGGCGGCGGCAGCGGTGGCCGCGGCGGCGATTCTGCGGCTGGTCAGGACACGGGTGTTCATGGTTCTCCTAGAAGGGTGGTGCACGGGGGGCGGTGAGGGGAGGTCAGGTGGTGCGGGGTGGCCCGGCAGGGGCTCAGGCGCAGGGGCTCAGGCGGTGAGCGCGGCGGCCCAGACGGCCAGGGTCGGGACGGGCGCCAGCTCGATCAGGTCGGCGAAGCCGAGCGAGGCGCCCCGGGTCCGCCAGGTCTCCACCAGGCTCATCAGCCGGATCGAGTCCAGGCCGAGGTCGCGCAGGTCGTCCTCGTCGCCGATGTCCTCCGGCTGCTCGCCGAGCACCTCGGCGAGGTCGGCCCGCAGGCTCTCCAGGTCGAGGCCGGGGGTGGTGGTGGGCATGGTGAAGTCCGTTCGCTCTGCGGTGGGGTGAGGAGGGGTCAGCGGACGCCGGCGGCGGCGCGCTGGTCGGCCTGCAGGCCGAGCTGGGTGCGGCGCAGCAGCAGCGAGTCGCTGATCTCGCCGGAGCGCACGGCCAGCGTGGAGAGCAGCGAGGAGGTGATGCCGTGGGTGTGCTCGGTGCCGCCCTGCAGGTAGATGCCGACCTCGACGTCCTCGGTGGTGAGCACCCGGTGGTCGCGGTCCACCCGGAGCCGGCCGGCCGGGTCGGTCAGGCAGTCGGCCGCCAGGTCGCCGAGCAGCTCACGCGGGTCGACGTGGGCGTAGCCGGTGGCCAGCACCACGGCGTCGGACTCCAGGGCGTACTCCTCGCCGGTGGCAAGGTTGCGCACCAGCGCGCGGGCGCCGTCGGCGGTGTGCTCGACGCCGGTCAGGCGGGTGGTGTTGAGCATCCGCAGGCGCTCCCGGCCGGCCACCTTCTCCTGGTAGACGGTGCGGTAGAGCTGCTCGATCAGGTCACCGTCCACCACCGAGTAGTTGGTGTTGGCGTGCAGGTCCAGCAGGCGCTGCTTCACCGGCTCGGGGGCGCCGTAGTAGTGGTCCACGGCCTCCGGGTCGAAGATCCGGTTGGCGAACGGGCTGTCGTCGGCCGGGCTGTAGCCGTAGCGGGTGAAGACCGCGCAGACCTCGGCGTCCGGGAAGGTGCGGTGCAGGTACTCGACGGCCTCGGCGGCGGACTGGCCGGCGCCGACCACGGTGAACCGACGGTGCTTCAGCTCGCCGAGCTGCGGGGCGCGGTGCAGCAGGTCCCGGGTGTGCCAGACCCGCTCGCCGGCCGTGACGCCCTCCGGCAGGCAGGGGGTGAGGCCGGTGCCGACCGAGAGGTTGCGGGCCAGGTGCACCTGGCGGTCGGCCGGGCCGGCCACCGCCTCGGTGACCACCTCGACGGCGACGGTGCGGCCGGCCTCGACCACCGGGCGGACCTCGACCGCGCTGCGGCCGTAGTCGACCGCGTCGGCGAACTCGGCGGCGCACCACTCCAGGTAGTCGTGGAACTCCAGGCGGGTCGGGTAGAACGACTTCTGGTTGATGAAGTCGGCCAGCCGGTCGCGCTCCTGGAGGTAGCAGAGGAAGGAGAACCGGCTGCGCGGGTCGCGCATGGTGACCAGGTCCTTGAGGAAGGCGACCTGCATGGTGGCGCCCTCCAGCAGCATCCCCCGGTGCCAGCCGAAGCGCGCCTGCCGCTCGACGAAGCGGGCGGCCAGCGCCTCCTGCGGGTTCCGCTCGTTGTGCGCCTCCACCGCGATGGCCAGGGCCAGGTTCGCGGGCCCGAAGCCTATGCCGATCAGGTCCTCGGTACGCAGACGCGACATCGTGTTCCTTCCGTTGAAGCCACTCAGAAATATTAAGGTAAGGCTTACCTAATCAACCTCTCGCACGACTGATCGAGAGTCAAATTCGGTAGGTGTACTGACTTTCCACCGCTCCCACTACGGGAGGACCGTGGTCCCCTCGCCGGAGCCCCCGAGGGCGGCCAGCAGGCTGTGGTGCACCCGGCCGTCCAGCACCTGGGCAGCGCCCACCCCGGCGCGCACCGCGCGCAGGCAGGCCTCCATCTTGGGGACCATCCCGCCGGTCAGCGAGGGCAGCAGCCCCTCCAGCTGGCCGGCCGTCAACTCCCCGATCACCTCGGGGGATTCCGGCCAGTTCGCGTAGAGGCCGGGGACGTCGGTGAGCACCACCAGCACCTCGGCGCCGAGCGCCACCGCCATCGCGGCGGCGGCGGTGTCCGCGTTCACGTTGTAGACGTGGCCGTCGGTGCCGCGCGCGATCGAGGAGATGACCGGGATCCGGCCGTCCGCGATCAGCGCGCGCACCGCCCCGACCTCGACCTCGACCACGTCGCCGACCAGGCCGATGTCCACCGGCTCGCCGTCCACCACCGCGTACCGCTTCACCGCGGTCATGGTGTGCGCGTCCTCGCCGGTCAGCCCGACGGCCAGCGGGCCGTGCTCGTTGAGCAACCCGACCAGCTCGCGCTGGACCTGACCGGCCAGCACCATCCGGACCACGTCCATGGTCTCGGGGGTGGTGACCCGCAGACCGGCCGTGAAGCTGGACTCCAGACCGAGCCGGTCCAGCTGCGAGCTGATCTGCGGACCGCCGCCGTGCACCACCACCGGGTGCACCCCGGCCCGGTGCAGGGCGACCACGTCCCGGGCGAACGCGGCCTTCAGGCCCTCGTCCACCATGGCGTTCCCACCGAACTTGACCACCACGATCCGGCCCATGAGCAGCGCGGACGGCGTCGGGCCGGCAGGACCCTCGACCAGTTGGCTGATCAACGAAAACCCCCTCGAAAAGACTTAGGTAAGGTTTACCTTACTGTCTCTTGGGAGCTCCCGTCACCACCCTGACCGTCCGTCATCGGCCGTCGGGCGCCCGCCGGAACGCCCGGTGCCCCGGCGGGCCGCCGGAGCGGCCCGTCGGGGCACGGGTGGGGGTCTTACGGAGCAGGGCTCAGTAGGCGGCCGTGACGGTCACTCCGGAGAAGCCCTGCTTGGCCTGCAGGCTGAAGTACACGTAGCCGGCGGGCGGGTCGGTGACGGTCAGGGTCTCCGCGTTGTCCGGTCCGGCGGATGCCGTGACGTAGGAGTTCTCGTAGGCCCAGCCGTAGGGGTTGTAACGAAGATCACCGTTGCCGGTGCCCCCGCTCGCGGTCACCCGCAGCTGCTTGGTGCCGGGCGGCACCAGGACGTAGAAGTGCGCGTGGTTCCCGGTGCCGGCCGAGACGTTGTTCCGGGCGCAGTCCGGTCCGAGCCGGCGGGTGTCCCCGCCGCACTCCGGCAGCACCGGTCCGGTCGGCACCGTGGCGCAGGCACCGGCTCCGCAGCGGTACAGCCACTGGTCGAAGTCGGCGTCCAGCCGGGTGCCGATGGTGTCCTTCAGGAAGGACCGGGCACCCTGCCAGTCACCGGCCCGGTAGCGGGCCAGCACCGTGTCGGTGTCACCCCGGCGCTGCTCCATCATGTAACGGACCGCCAGGTAGCCCCACCGGTAGGTGCGGTCCTGGTTGCCGTTGGCGTAGGTGGTGTCGAACAGCTCGCTCAGCCGGTAGGCGTGCGGCTCCCGGGCCAGCCGCATCGCGGCCTCGTTGGCCTCCTTGAGGTAGGAGACCGCCAGGTACTCGGCGAAGCCCTCGGTCCACCAGACGGTGGGGGTGGTGGAGCCCTCCTCGAAGGTGCCGTGCATGGTGAACCGGGCGTCCAGGTAGTGGGTGTACTCGTGGTTGAGGTTCCACACCTGGAAGCCGTCCAGCCACTCCGCCTCGTAGGCCACGAAGCGCGCCTGGTTGCCGGCCTTGGCCGGGTCGCCCTCCAGGTACATCCCGCCGTTGTCGGTCGCGATCCCGAAGATCGCCGCCGCCAGGGTGGTGTACTCCCACGAGTCGCCGAAGACGACCACCTCGATCCGGGAGTTGAGGTCACCGGCGACCGGGCCCTTGTCCCGGGCGATCCGGTGGAAGAACGCGTCCTGGGCCGTCAGGCTGGCGCAGGCGGCGGTCAGTTGGGCGGTGGTGGCGGCCTGGGCCCGGATCCGGATGGACGGGCTGCAGGTGAAGGAGACGGTCAGGTTGGCCGCCCCCAGCCGCTCGGGCTCCTCACAGGTGCCCCAGTACCCGCAGTGCTCCGGGTCGGCGTAGCGGATCGAGGCGACCACGGCGGCCCGCTGGTAACGGGTGTCGCCGGTGACCGAGGAGCGGTCCAGCAGGGTGCGCAGCATCGGCTGCAGCCGGGGCCGCAGGTCGGGGTAGGCGACGAACCGGCCCAGCTCGTTGACGGAGTGCCAGAGGACCCGCCGGTCGGGCCCGCCGAGCAGCGCCTGGTTGCGCAGGGTGAAGCCGTACAGTGCGTCCAGCACGCCCTTGTCGGCCCGCACCGCGTCCACGAAGCCGGCCTGGGTGTGGCCGGTGAACAGCAGGGTGAAGACCGGGTTCACGGACCAGGTCAGGCCCTGCTTGCCCCAGGTGGCCACGTCGTAGGAGTTGAGCAGTTCCTTGACGATGCCGAGGTAGCGGGTGCTCTCGCGCAGGCAGTCCAGCAGCACGGCGGCCCGGGCCAGCGGGTCGGCGTTGGCCGCGGTGACGTCGCGGGAGCGGGGGTTGGCGAAGAAGGTCTCCGCCGCCGAGCGGACGGCGGCGCGCACGGCCGTGCCGTAGCCGGGCAGTTCGGTGGTGTGGGTGGACTGCCAGAAGAAGCCGGCCTGGAGGTAGTACAGCAGCTGGACGATCTGGCCGCTGTTGTCACCCCGGTAGGCGGCGGCGGCCTCGCGGGCCGCGTTGGCCACGGCGGTCATCTGCGGCTCGGCGAAGGCGCGCCTGCCCTCGGCGGCCGGCAGCACGAACAGGCCGTTGACGCACCAGAAGTCGACGAACCTGACCAGCTGCACCAGGGCGGCCCCGGTGCGGTTCGCGAAGTCGGCACCGTTGCAGGCGGCGGCCTCCGTGTCCGCCGCTGCGGCGCCCAGGCCCTTGGCGGTCGCCGCCTTCGCGGGCTGCGACTGCTCGGGGGTGAGTTGGACCGGCGCCGGGTGCTCGGACGCCGGAGCGTCGTCCCGGGCCGCCTCGCCCTCGCCGGTGGGCGGGGCCGCGGTGGCCGGGCCGGGCATGGGGGCCTCGGTCCGTCCGGCCGGGGCCGGCGCGGGTGCCGAGGGGAGGGTCGGGGTGGCGGCCCGCCCGCTGGGGGCGAACAGGCCGATGGTCAGGAGCAGGGTCAGGGTGACGGTCAGGAGCCTTGCCAACTGCGGGAGTCGCCAGAGGCGTGAGGTACTCACGTGGGGGTACTCCGGAATGCTCGACCGGCCGCGTCGTGGGGTGCGTCCGGTGCGGTGTAGCGGCCCGGCGCGGGAGCCGCCCGTCGGCGGCCGTCCTCGCTCGGTGGGGATGGAAATAGCATGGCACATGTCACATCCCGTCGGGGTACGGATTTCGGCCACTTGTGTGTGGTTGCGTTCGGATCTGACCCTTGACGACGGCGAATCGCTTCGGATCCCGTGCGGAATAGCGCGATTCGGTGCGGAACCGTCCGTTCGGCACCACGAACCGACGACCGGGCACCGCCCGCCCCGGTGGTGACGGTCCCTCACCCACCGGCACCCGGCAGGCGGCGGAGCGCCAGGCCGCACGGCTCAGCGCCGCACCCGGCACGGCAGGCCCCGCCGGTGACGACCCCTCACACACCGGCCGCCGACACCGGCGAAGCGGCAGGCAACGCCGGAGCCGACCCGGCAGGCCACACCGCACGGCCGACCTCGCCGGTCACGACCCCACCCACCACCAACCCCGCACGCGACGGGACACCGGGGCCACACCCCTCGCCACCACACCGGGCGCACCCGGCCCCGCCGGTGACGACCCCTCACACCCCAGCCGCCGACACCCGCGAAGCAGCAGGCAACACCGAAGCCGACCCGGCAGGCCACACCGCACAGCCGACCTCGCCGGCCACGCCCCCCACCCACCACCAACCCGCACGCGGCGCGACACCGGGGCCACATCCCTCACCACCACACCGAGCGCACCCGGCCCCGGCAGTGACGACCCCTCACACCCCGGCCGCAGGCAACGCCGAAGCCGACCCGACAGGCCACACCGCACGGCCGACTCCGCCGATCGATCACGTGGCGGCGCCCGGCGAGCGGCAGGAGCACCGGGCCGCGCGGCTCAGCGCTGCACCGGGCGCGGCCAGCTCCGGTGGTGACGGTCGATCACGTAGTGGTGCCCGTGGGCGTATCCGGTCTCGTCGGGGTGGGCGTCGGCGAGGTGCGGGTGGCCGGAGGGCAGGTCGGTGTGCCGGTGCGTCAGTACCTCCGGGTCCCCGGCGGGCCAGAGCCGGACCGCCGCCACCGCCCCCACCAGCGCGACCACACCCGATACCCCGGCCGCCACCGGCAGTCCGGCTCCGGCGGCCAGCCGACCGGCCAGCGGGTAGGTCAGCAGCCAGCAGGCGTGCGAGAGCGAGAACTGCGCGGCGAAGGCGGCCGGCAGGTCGACCTCGGCCGCCGACCTGCGCAGCACCCGCCCGCCCGGGGTGAGCACCGCCGAGCCGGCCGCGCCGATCGCCGCCCAGGCCACCAGCAGCGCCGCCCACGCCCAACCCCCCTCCCCGGCCCGGAGGGTGACGGCCGCTCCGCCGAGCGCCACCGGCAGTCCGAACGCGGCGGGCAGCATCACCACCCGGTCGGTCAGCCGGCCCAGCACGCGCGGCAGCAGCAGCGCGGTGACCATCGAGCCCGCGCCGTACGCGGCCAGCGCGAGCGTCACCGCCTCGGCCGGGTGGTGGAAGTGGTCCCGGACCACAACCACCGTGTTCACGTAGACCATCGCCCCGGCCGCCGCCACCGCCAGGTCCAGCGCGAGCAGCGCCCGCAGCCGGGGCGTGGCCCGGAACAGCCGCATGCCGGACACCGCCCGCCCGCGCCGGCTCTCCCCCACCCGCTCCGCCCCGGGCAGCGCCACCGACAGCACCAGCCCGGCCGAGGCCAGGAAGCCGACCGCCGTCCCGGCGAACAGTCCGTGGAAGGAGACCACCGTCAGCAGCGCCCCCGCCAACGCCGGGCTGACCAGCGCCTCCAGGTCGTAGGCCAGCCGGGAGAGCGAGAGCGCGGCGGTGTACTCGCGCTCCTCGGGCAGCAGCTCGGGGATCACCGCCTGGAAGGCCGGGGTGAACACGGCCGAGGCGGCCTGGAGCAGAAGCACCGTCAGGTACACCTGCCAGACCTCGGTGACGAACGGCAGCGCCACCGCCACCCCGGCCCGCACCAGGTCCGCCCCCACCAGCAGCACCCGCCTCGGCACCCGCCGGGCCAGCACCCCCGCCAACGGGGCCACCGTCACGTAGGCGACCATCTTCACCGCCAGCGCGGTGCCCAGGACCACCCCTGCCCCCGCACCGGCCAGGTCGTACGCGAGCAGGGCCAGCGCGACGGTGGCCAGCCCCGTCCCGGCCAGGGCCACCAGCTGGGCGGTGAACAGCCGCCGATAGGCGGGGTGTCGCAGGACGGAGATCATCGGCCGGCCCCCGGAGGTGTGCTGCGGTGCGCTCCCCTCCAGCATAGGGAGATGTGCGCAGCTGCGCACGCATTCGCGCACTCAGTCGTGCGGCGGCAACGCCCCGACCTGATGGTCCGCCACGTTCAGCGCCTCGTCGACCAACCTCCGCAGGTGCCCGTGCCCCAGCGCGTACACCACCCGCCGCCCCTCCTTGCGACCCACCACCAGCCCGGCCGTCCGCAGCTTCGCCAGGTGCTGGCTGACCGCCGTCCGGGCGGCGCCCGTCGACTCGATCAGGGTGGTGACGTCCGCCTCCCCGCGCCCCAGCCGCTCCATCAGCGCCAGCCTGGTCCGGTCCGCCAGCAGCCCCAGCACGCCGGCGGCCACCTCGATCCGGTCCTGGCCGAGCGGGTGCACATGGCTCGCACCTGCGGTGTGCCTGCTACTGCTCATACGCTCCATCCTAGGGCCGCCGACCCGTGCGCACCCGCGCACCCGTCCGGTGCACCGTCAGCCGGTGGTGAGTGCCGCGGAGAGCTCCGAGAGGTCGAAGCCTCCCCAGGTGAACTCCCGCACCAGCTCCAGCCGCTCCTCGGTCAGCCGTGCCTTCGGCCGGCCGGCCCGGAACTCGTCGACCACCTGCCGGGCGGTCCCGGTCAGCCCGAACCGACGTGCCATCAGGTACGCCTTGACCAGCCGGCGTTCGGTGTCCCGGACGTACACGGTCAGATCGATCGGGCCGAATCGCAGCCGGTCCTCCCGGGTCGCCATCAGCTCGACCACCTCACCGGTGGTCAGCACCAGCAGCGGCCGCAGTCGGCGGACGTCCTCGACCAGCTCCGGCGGCAGCCCGTCGCCGCCGCCGTCCGTCCGGTACTGCCCCGGGGCCGGCGGGCCCTTCCTCTCGGAGCGCAGCGCAGTCCGGAGCGAGAACCGGAAGCCGAACTGCCCGAACTCCTCGACCGCCCGGTCCGGGTAGTCGGCCGAGACGTCGACCAGCACCTCCACGCCCGGGAAGTCGACGTGCCCCCGCCCGGGCTCCAGCACGGATGCCTTGGCCGCCTTCACCGTCAGTTCGGAGGTCAGCTCGCCGGGGAACGCACAGGTCCCCTTGCGTACCGTGAAGCCCTCACCGAGGACCTCGGCCGCGAGGCCGCGCGCGACGGCGGGGCCGGTCCACTTCACCATCCCGCACTCCTTCCGGCCGCCCTCACCGACGACACTCCCCGGTCCTGCTCCGGATGATCCCACGCTGCCGGAACCGGGATCCGCCGGTGCCCTTGACCGGCCTGGTCGTCCACACCTCACCGGGCCGGTGGCAGGCGGACGGTGGATGCCCCGAGCCGTGGGTCGGACATCGCGCCCGCTGTGACGCACCGTAGCCCGGCCGGCTCAGCCGCTGTGCTCCTTCCAACAGGTCATCACGGTGGTCGCCGCCATCACCGAGACGTCCGCCCGGCTCCTCGGCGGGACACCGAAGCCCTCCGGCAGGCTACCCACCTCCACCGTCAGCACCATCCCGTCCTTGCGGACCACGGTCGAACCGTCCGCCCCGGTGAAGGCCGCCTCCCCCAGCCCGGTCACCTCCACCGCCCGGCCCGCCGCACTCCGGGCCGCCTCGAAGTCGGCCGTCGCCGCCGCCCGGCCGCCGGACTCCCGCACCGAGAGCACCAACTCCCCCGCCGGGTACCGGTACGGGCACCGGTAGACCCGGCCGTCCCAGCTCCCGACCGGCGTGCTGACCGGCTCGCTGCCGAGCGCACCCGCCAACTGCCGCAGCACGAAACCCCCGCAGACCATCCGCGACGCCTCCGACGGGCCGGCCGCCGAAGCGGAGGGCGGGGCGTCCGCGTGGTGATGCAGTGCGGGGGCCCGGTCGGCGCCGCAGCCGGTCAGGGCGAGCAGTGCGGCCAGGGAGAGCAGTGCGGCCAGGGCGACCGACGGAAGGAGGGCGGCGGCGGGCGGACGACGGACCACGGGGACTCCAGACGGGGATCGACGGGTTGCTGCCGGTACTGCCGCGACCCGCCCGCCCGGACGGTGCGGAGGGCGGGCGGGCCACGGCGGCCGACGGCGGATCGGCTACGGCAGGCGGTACTGCGCGTTCAGAGCGGCGCCCTTCTGCGGCTGGTTCTGGTCGTAACCGCGCGGGTCGCACTGGAGGCCGCCCACGATGCAGTGGTTGACCAGGGCGGCCAGCGTGGCCGGGTCCCAGGCGTTGAAGAAGTCGTAGTGGAAGGTGAAGCCCCGCCCGCTGGAGAGGTGGAGCTGCGCCAGGTGGTTGAGGTCGGCCGGGAAGCCGACCTTGAACTCGATCATCGGCACCGCCACCGGGTGGGTGGCCGGGCAGACCCCGTTGATCGGGTACGCCATGTGGCTCTTGTGGTCGGGGGTGTCCAGGTGGATGCCGTTCCAGCAGCTCGGCGCCTGGTAGCGGATCGCCACGTCACCGCCGCCGGGGCAGGCGGTCGGCAGGTCGACGCTGTGGTAGCCGTCGCCGCACTCCCAACCCGCCACGTAGCCGGGGCTGGTGGCGAACTCGGTGGCACTGGCCGTCGGGCTGCCGACCACGAACCGCAGGCCCGGCGGGAACGGCCGGACGCTGGTGTAGTCGGTGACGGCGCCCTTGTAGTAGATGGTCTGGAGGTTGTTCGGCATCACCGGGGTGTTGCCGTCCAGCACCGTCGGCATCCAGTAGCCCGACTTGTCGCCGGGCGCCAGGCAGGTGGTGCTGCCGGCCTGCAGCGAGGCGAGCGAACTGCCCGCCGTCACCGTCGGGTTGCCCAGGAAGGTGTGCAGGTGCGAGGCACCGGCCCGGCCCGGGTAGACGATCGGGTCGTCCGGGAGGTTGTGCGTCGCGGTGCAGTTGGCCTGGAACTCGTGGAAGTACGCGTGCGGCGGCTGGTAGGTGGAGGGCACCACACCGGTCACCGGCGGATCGGCGAGCACGTAGCCCGTGGTGGGGGTGGTGACCTGCCCGTAGACCTTGAACTCGTAGAGCGAGTAGCCGTACCCGTTGGCCCGCTGGGTCGCGGTCAGCCGGACGTAGCGGCCGGTGCCGGAGACGGCCAGGCTCTGGGTCCCGCCGGTGGCGGCGGCGTTCTCGTACACCGTGCTCCAGCTGACCGCGTCCGGTGAGGTCTGGATCCGGAACGCCTTCGCGTACGCGGCCTCCCACTGGAGCTCGACCCGGCTCACGGTGGCCGGGCCGCCCAGGTCGATCTGGATCCACTGCGGGTCGCTCCACGCACTGGCCCAGCGGCTGGCGGGGTCGTTGTCGACCACCGCCCCCGCCGGGAAGTTGGCACTCTCGATCGAGGACGCCGTCACCGGCTTGGCGAGCGAGATCAGCGGGTCGGCGGCTGCCGCCGCGTGCCAGGTGGCGCCGGTCAGCCCGGCGAAGGCCAGCGCGGCGGTGAACGCCGCGGCCAGCACCGCGCGCGGGGCGCCACGGGAGAGGAATCGGGGTCGCATCGGACCTCCAGGTCGGGTGGGTGGGTGGGGGACTGCTACCTGACCGTTCCGGGAGAGCGCTCTCCCAGCACTGAGAGGGTGCTGCCTGACTGACGTGCTGTCAAGAGTCGTACGCATCGGGCCAGCTGAGGCCACCCCGGCCGACACCTCCTGAACCCGAACGGCCCGGGCGGCTCCGCCGACGCACATCCACATCCAGGCCCCGATCGACACCCCGGTCCACGCCGTCACCCGGGACACCGCCGGCCACGTCGGTGGCGGGTACGGCAACGGCACCCCGGCGGCCGACGCCGACGGCATGGCGTACGTCCACGGCCACCTCGACCCGTGCGGCGTCGACTCCGGCGACACCGAACGCTGCCCGCAGTCCCTGCGGCTCACCCTCCACGAGGGCACCGCCCCGCCCGCGCGCGCCGAAGCCCCGACCGGGAGGTCCGGCCGGGGCTGGGGCCCTTGCGGGGAGAGTCAGTTGACGTGCACCACCGGGCCGCCGGCCTGGCTGGTGTCGGCGACCGGGCCGTAGGAGGCGGAGAAGTAGCCCTCCCCCGGGCAGAGGCCGGAGCCGCCGCTCTTGACGAAGTACTCGTTGCGGAACGCCAGGCCGTGGGTGGTGTTGTCGGCCGCACCGGTGAAGCTGCCGCTCAGCTGGTAGGTGCAGGTGAGCGTGCCGAACCAGGAGTTGAGCACGGCGGTGGCCTGGATCGGCCCGGCCGTCCCGCCGTTCATGGTGACCGGGAGACCGGCCGCGTCGCTGATCGAGACGGTGTAGGGCAGGTTCCCGACCGTCAGGCTCTTCACCGAGGTGACGCCGGTGACGTTGGCCGTGCACGAGCCGAAGGTCTGGCCGGTCAGCGCGGCGGTGGCGACGCCGGGCGCGGCGGGGTTGGCGGTGACCCTGGAGGTGTACTGCGAGACGGCGCAGGTGACGCCGGTCGTGCCGGTGGCGGTGGAGTAGAAGGTGGCCTTGGTGCCGGCGGCGAGCGGGGCGGCGAGGACGTCCCCGACCGCGACGGCCGAGCCGGCGGCGCCGCCGGTGGTCAGCACGGCGGCAGCCGTCAGCGGCGGCGCGGCGGCCGAGGCCGGCAGGGCTCCGAGGGCCAGGGTGGCAGCGGCGGCGGCGAGGGTGAGGTGGGTGCGAGCGCGCATGGGAAAGCCTCTTTCTCGGTAGGGGCGAGAAGGTGAACTTTCATGGCCGGGCCGGGAGTTGGCATGTCCGGGCGGCGTCCCTACGTTGTAAGCCCGTGGCAGGTCGCGGTCAACCCTTGCTGACGAACTGTCAGCATCGCTGGATGGTCACCCTCAGCCCCGTCGGCAGATCCAGTGGCTCCGGCTGGCGGCGTACCTGCGCTGCTCACCGCTCGGTGCGGTCACCACCACCTCACCGTCGTAGTCGAGCCGCTCACCGGCCGCGACGAAGACGGCCCGGTCCAGCTCGACGTGGAAGTCGGGACCGAACGTGAACGCGGAGAGCATCAGCAACCGCGGGACCGGCGCGTTCCGTTCGAGGCGGAGTGTCATCCCGCGAGCCTGGCCCACCGGGCCGCCCGGTGTCGACCGGATTCCGGGCCGGCGGCTACGCCCGCTCCCCCGGGTACACCTCGGCGATGCTGCGGCGGGTGGTGTCGAGCTTCTTCAGCACGTGGGCGACGTGCTGCTCGATGGTGCGCGGGGAGAGGAAGAGGGCCTGGGCGATGGCCTGGTTGGTGGCACCCTCGACCAGCAGCTCGGCGACCTGCCGCTCGCGCGGCGAGAGGGCCGACCCGTAGCCCTGCCGGCCCCTGCCGGACCGGGCCAGGCCGAGCTCGCGGAGCAGGGGGCGGCAGCGGGCGGTGTCGGCGGTGGCACCGAGCCGGGCGAAGGTGTCGGTGGCGGCGGAGAGGTGGGCGGCGGCCCGCTCGCGATCCGGACCGGCGGCCAGCGCGCGGGCCAGCTGCTCGTCGGCCAGTGCGGTGTCGTACGGGCGGCCGACCGCCTGCCAGAGTGTCCGGGCGGCCTCGAACTCGACCGCCGCGCGCTCCGGCTGACGCTCCGCCAGCCACAGGCCCCGGGCCAGCCGGAGTTCGGCATCGGCGCCCGGCCCGTCCCGGCCGCGCAGCCCCTCCGCCGCCCGCTCCACCAGCTCGCCCGCCTCCCGCACCTCGCCGCAGGCCAGCCCGGCGGCCACCGCCACCGGCAGCAGCCCGGTCGCCCGGGCCCAGGCCCCGGCCCGGGCCAGCACGGTGACGGCCGGGGCGGCGGTGGCCCAGGCGTCCGCCGGGGCTCCCTCGGCGAGCCGGGCGGCGGCCAGGCCGGCCGCCGCCCGGACGGCCGAGGTCACCTGGGACTCCCGCTCGCCGGCCTCGACCGCGGCCCGGAACAGCCGCAGGGCCTGGGCGGTCCGGCCCCGGGCCGCGGCCAGCCGACCGAGGGTGAGGCTCTCCTCGGTGCCGGCCATCGCCATGTCCGGGTACTGGTCGCCCAGTTCGGCGAAGCGCTGCTCGATCCCGGTCCACCGGCCGGCCAGCACCTCCAGCCGCAGCAGGGCGATCCGGCTGTAGCACTCCAGGTAGGCGATGTCCGCCCGGCGGGCCAACTCCCGGCTCTCCGCCAGCAGTTCGGCCGCCCTCCGGTCGTGGCCGAGCTCGATGGCCAGCTCGCCGACGTTGTAGACCGCCCGGGTGGTCTGGCGCAGCACGTCGGTGTCGGACGAGCGGCGCGGCAGCCGCTCCAGCTCGGCCCAGACCGTCGGATCGCCGTCCCGGGCCAGCAGGGTGAGCCGGGTGGCCCGGGCGGCGGCCCGGACGGCCTGGTCCGGGCTGCCCTCCAGGGTGCGTTCGGCCCGCTCCAGCCAGCCCCGGGAGGCGGCGGCGGCCTCGTCGCGCTCGTTCATCGCCATCGCGGTCATCGCCCGGGCGGCCTTCTCCGGCATCGAGTCCAGCTCGCCGACGGCGCGGGCGATCTCCAGGTGCCCGGCCCGGTCGCCGCCGTGGTTGACCATCAGCAGGCCGAGGTCCATCCGGATCTCGCCCCGGGTGGCGGTGGGCAGCCGGGGGTCCGCCAGGATCGACCGCAGCACGGCGGCGTTGGCCAGGTGGTCCGGCCCGTTGACCGCGATCCGGCCGAGGGCCAGGGCGGTCCGGGAGCGGGCTTCGGCGGTGAGGTGCGGCTGTTCCAGCGCCTGGTGCAGCAGGGTGGCGGCGGTCCCGGTGTCACCGAGCGCGATGGACTGCTCCGCGGCCTCCTCGACCCGGGGCAGCCAGGCCTCCCGGTCCCCGGCCGCCAGCGTGTGGTGGGCGATCTGCACCAGCGGAGGGGGCGTCAGACGGCGCAGCGCCTCGACCGCCTGACGGTGCAGCCGGGCCCGCTTCGGCCCGGGCACGTGCCGGTAGACGACCTGCTGGGCGAGCACGTGCCGGAAGACGTACCGCCCGGTGTGCCCGGGTGCGCCGGGCCCGGGTCCGCCGGCTCCCGGTGGGCCGGCCACCGGTCCCCCGGGTCCCTCCCCGCCCGGGCCGGCTCCGTGCACCCCCGCCTCCGGGCGCCCGGCCTCGGGTGCGCCCGGCTCCCGTTGGGCGTCCTCGCGCCAGCCGGTCTCGCGCAGCACGGCTGCCTGGAGTGCCTCGGTCAGCCCCGCCGCCCCCCGCTCCGGGTCCAGCCCGGCGACGGCGGCCAGCAGTTCCTCGGTGGCGGGCACCGCGAGCACGGCGGCGGCGTCCACCATGGCGGCGCCGGTGGCCGAGAGGGTGGCCAGGCGTTCGGTGACGGCCTCGCGCAGGCCCCGGGGCACCTCGGCGTGGGCCAGGTCGGCGGCGGCCGCGGCCGAGCGGCCGGGCAGGCTCTGCTCGGCGAGGGTGATCAGGTCCTCCTCGGCGACCAGCGGCAGGCCCTCACTGCGCCGGTGGAGGGCGGCGGTCAGAGCGGGGGTGGCCTGCCCCCCGAGCGCGGCGGCGGCCAGTTCGCCGATCTCGGCCTCGGAGAGCGGGGCCAGCCTGATCACGGCGCCGCTGGTGCCGGGCGGCCGGCGGTAGGCGGCGCCGAGCACCGGGGTGCTCGGCGGCAGGTCCTCGGCACGGTAGGTGCCGATCAGGGCGAGCCGGTCGGGCAGGTCCCGGGCGAGCAGCAGGAGCAGCTCCCGGGTCGCCTCGTCCACCCAGTGCAGGTCCTCGACCACCAGCACGGCCGGGCCGATCGCGGCCAGGAACGCCCGGACCGCGTGGACCAGTTGGTACCGCTCGCCCTGGGCGTCCCGGGCCCGGGGCGGCGGGGGCGGCAGCCGGTCCGCCAGGTCGGGCAGCAGCGGGGCGAGGGCCCCGGCGGTGGGCGGCACGCCCTCGGCGGGCAGCCACCGGCCGCCCTTGCGCAGCGCGTCCATCACCGGGCCGTAGGGGAAGGGCTCGCGCAGCGGGTGACAGTGGCCGGTGAGCACCCGCCGGCCGTCGGCGTCCAGTGCCCGGGCGGCCTCGTGGACCAGCCGGGACTTGCCGATCCCGGCCTCCCCCTCGACCAGCACCACCGCCGGCGGGTGCCGCACGGCCGCGAGCAGGAGCCCGAGCTCCCGCTGACGGCCGACGAACCCGAAGCTCCTGCCGGGGGCCGGTCGCCCGGGGCCTGCTGACACGCGATCACCATCCCTGTTTCGGCCACGCTAGATCGGCCCAGGTCAGGCGGCAAACGGCGGTGCGTGGCGGGTGCGCGGTGTGACAGAGTGTCACGATGAGGACGATCGGACTGCTCGGCGGGATGAGCTGGGAATCGACGGCGGAGTACTACCGGCTGCTCAACGAGCTGACCCGGGAGCGGCTCGGCGGGCTGCACTCGGCGAAGTGCGTACTGCACTCGGTGGACTTCGCCGAGGTGGAGCGGCTCCAGGTGGCGGGCGACTGGGACGCGGCGGGCGAGCTGCTCGCGGCGGCGGCCCGGTCGGTGGAGGCGGGCGGCGCGGATCTGCTGCTGATCTGCACCAACACCATGCACAAGGTCGCCGACCGGGTCGCGGCGGCGGTGTCGATCCCGCTGCTGCACCTGGCCGACGCGACGGCGGAGGCGGTGCTGGCGGCCGGGGTGCGGCGGGTCGGTCTGCTCGGCACGGCGTTCACCATGGAGCAGGACTTCTACCGGGAGCGGCTGGCCGGCCACGGGCTGGAGGTGCTGGTGCCGGACGCGGCCGGGCGGGAGCTGGTGCACCGGGTGATCTACCAGGAGCTCTGCCTCGGCGTGGTCCGCGAGGAGTCCCGCGCCGGGTACCGGGAGGTGATCGCCGCTCTGGTGGCGGCCGGGGCCGAGGGTGTGGTCCTCGGCTGCACCGAGATCGAGCTGCTGGTCGGCCCGGACGACAGCCCGGTGCCGGTCTTCCCGACCACCCGGATCCACGCCGAGGCGGCCGTCACGGCGGCCCTCTGGCCGGGCGGGGCCGTCTTCCGGAAGGGGCAGCGGGTGCGCTTCCGGGCCGCCGAGGACTGGCAGGACCCGCCGCGCTCCGTGCTGCCCGAGCAGGTCGGCGTCCCCGGGGTGGTGCTCGACACCTTCGTCCGCGAGGGGGAGGTGGTCTACCCCCTGGAGCTGACCGGGCCGCCGCGGACGGTCGGCGGGCGTTCGGTGACCGGCCCTCCCGGCACCGACTGGCTGATGCCCGAGCACTTCCTGGAGCCGGACGGCGAGCCGGGCGCGTAGCGTCGCGGCCCACCACGCCGGTGTGACACCGCCGGCGCGGAGTGCCACCCGACGGGCCGTCAGCCGTCGTCGCGGCAGAGGCAGAAGGGGTGACCCGCCAGGTCGAACAGCACCCGGACGTGGCGCTGCGGCTGATGGTCCGCCAGGGTGGCGCCAAGGGCGAGGGCCTCGGCGACGGCCGACTCCGGGTCCCCCGCCTGGAAGTCCAGGTGCATCATCGGGCGCTGCGCGCCCTCGGCCGGGGGCCGTCGTCGCGGCAGAGGCAGAAGGGGTGGGCCGCCGGGTCGAACAGCGCCCGGACGTGGCGCTGCGGCTGATGGTCCGCCAGGGTGGCGCCGAGCGCGAGAGCCTCGGCGACGGCCGACTCCGGGTCCCCCACCTGGAAGCCGAGGTGCATCATCGGGCGCTGCGCGCCCTCGGCCGGGGGCCGGACCGGAGGCCGGTAGCCGTCCGCCTGCTGGAAGCCCGGGAACGCGCCCTGCGGCGAGGAGGCGGACGGCCGTGCCGGGCTCCTCGTGGCCGAGGTGCCGGCCCGGCAGCTGCCCGGGGAACCGGGCCGGCGCGGACGGGTCCGGCGCCTCGATCGTGGTCCCCCACCACGTGCCTGCGGTCCGTGATCCCGTACCCGCACCCAGGCGCGCGCGGCCGGGCCGCGGTCAGGCCGCCTCGGGCACCAGCAGCTCGGCGGTGACCTGGGTGCCGGTGGCCGTGCGGCGGATGGTGCAGCCGGCCGCGTAGGCCTCGACCAGCAGCAGGCCCCGGCCGGTGCAGTCCTCGGGGCCGGTGTCGGCCTGCGGGCGCCAGTGGCCGTTGTCCCGGACCTGGACGACCACGGTCAGGCCGTCGCTGGCGAGCAGCAGGGCGACCTCGGCGCTCCCGCTGTGCCGGACGGCGTTGGCCACCAGCTCGGTGACGATCAGTGCGAGGGCCTCCTCGATGCTGTCCGGCACTCCCCACTGCCGGGCCAGCACCTGGGCGAAGTGCCGCAGGGCCGGGACGGCGGCCGGGTCGGCCGGCATGGCACACGCTGCCGATCCCTCGCGGACGGCGAGGTCGGGGGCGGTCTGGTCGATGGCGATCATCTGCGACTCCTGAAGGCGGGTGGGGCGGGCCTCCTGCCGGACAGCCTCGCCCGAACCCGGCACCGGATCAACCGGGGTCGGCCAAGTCACGGATACCTATTTAATGCGCGGAGGCCCGCGTTCCGGCGCCGCGAACCGTCCGCCCCGGGGCCGCCGGACCCGCTCAGCCGTAGGTGCGGGACATCCAGGTCTGGAAGTGCGGGGCGCTGCTGATCAGCTCCCGGTAGGACTCCACGGCCGAGCGGTAGAGCGTCTCGGCCACCGCGCCGGCCCGGCCGTCCCGGCGCCAGACCAGCAGGTAGCGGGTCCACAGCGGGGTGCCGGTGAGCGGTTTGACCACCACGCCGGGGATGGGCTGGATGGTGGCCTGCACCACCGAGACCCCGAGGCCCTCGGCGATCATCCGCTGGAGCTGCACCTGGTCGCCGAGGAACTCGTGCACCACCGCCGGGGTGAAGCCGGCCGCCGCGCAGGCGGCGTGGAAGAAGCCGGGCCAGCCGGCCCCGTCGTCGGGGGTGAGGAACCACGCCTCGTCCGCCAGGTCGGCGAGCGAGACCTCGGGCCGGTGGCGCAGCCGGTGCCCGGCCGGGAGGGCCAGGAAGACCGGCTCGGTGATGATGCCCCGGTGCTCGACGGCGGCCGAGTGCGGGAGCTCCTGGCCGGGGTAGTCGACCGCGAGGGCGACGTCGATCTCCTCCTGCTCCAGCAGCTCGACGATGGCGGAGGAGGAGTAGACGCTGCTGACGGTCAGCGGCACCTCGGGCAGCTGGCCGCGCAACCGCCGGACCAGGCCGGGCAGGACCGGGGTGTTGGTGGCGGCCAGTCGCAGGGCCCGCCCGGTGGGGGCGGCGGACGGGGTCTCCTCCTCGCGGCGGCCGATCCGCTCCACGGCGGCCAGCACCTCGCGGGCCCGGGCCAGCACCTGCGCCCCGTAGACGGTGGGCTTCACCCCGGCGGGGGTGCGCAGGAACAGATCCTCGCCGAAGTGCCGTTCGATCCGGCCCAGTTGGGTGCTCACCGCCGGTTGGCTGTGCCCGAGCACGGCCGCCGCCCGCCCGAGGCTGCCCGCCTCGGCGATCACGCACAGGGTGCGCAGATGCCGCAGCTCGAGTTCCACGCTTCGGCCCCCTCTCCTCCGGGAGCACGTGCTCCCGCCGGGAGGTTATGGGAGATCCGGCGATTGGCCAAGGGCCCGGAACGAAACGGTTCGCAGGGCCCGGCACCCGCTCCGACCTGGTGAAACACCGGCCGAATCAGAGCGTCGGATTCCTGTTATCCGGACCGTTCCGCTTGGTCTCCTGAGGGACGGCTGCGGCTCCCGGCCGCAGCCGCCGGCGGCGGACGTGGCGGACGGCCCGGCCCACCGTGCTGGGCCGAGCCGTCCTCCTGTTGCCGGGCGGATCGGGTTACCCACGATCCGGTCCGCCCGGAGTACCACGGTGGTGCGGGGTCGGGTCAGAAGCTGGTGGTGACCGTCGCTCCGCTGAACGCCTGCTGGCCGTAGAGGCTGATGTAGTTCCAGCCGGCCTGCGGGTTGGTGATGGTCAGGGTCTCGGCGTTGGTCGGGCCGGTCGAGCGGGTGTAGTACGAGGTGTTGGTGGCCCAGTTGTTGTAGTTGTAGTACAGGTCGGCGTTGCCGGTGCCGCCGCTGCTGGTGATGGTCAGCTTGGGGGTGCCGGCCGGGAGGTAGACGTACAGGTAGGAGATGCCCCCGGCGCCGGCCGACAGGTTGGACCGGCCGCAGTTCTTGTCGAGCTGGCGGCTGTCCGCGTTGGTGCACTGCGGCACCGGCGGGTTGCTGAGGCTGCCGCAGTTGCCGGCGTTGCAGGCGGTCAGCCAGTTGTAGAAGTCGGTGTCGTAGCGGGTGCCGATGGTCGACTTCAGGTAGGTGTAGGCACCGGCGTAGTCACCGGAGCGGTACTTGGCGAGCACGGCGTCCACGTCGGAGCGGTGCGACTGGAGCATGTAACGGGTCGCCAGGTAGCCCCAGTTGTACGTGCGGGTCTGGTCGGTGTTGTCGTAGGTGGTGTCGAACAGGGTGGAGAGCGCGTACCGGTGGGTGCCCGCCTCGGTGATCGCGTCCGAGTAGGTGACGCCCCGGTAGTGGTAGGAGACGTACTCGGCGAAGCCCTCGACCCACCAGATGATCGGCTTCACCTGGCCGGCGTCGAAGTCGCCGTAGGTGTCGTAGCGGCCGTCCAGGTAGTGGGTGTACTCGTGGTTGAGGTTCCAGATCTCGAAGGTCGGGCGGACCCACTCGGCCTCGTAGGCGATGAACCGGGCCTGGTTGCCGGCCACCTCGGGCTTGCCCTCCAGGTACATGCCGCCGTTGTCGGTGTCGATGCCGTAGATGATCCCGGCGTAGGTCTGGTAGTCGCTGCTGGAGTCGAAGACCGAGACCTCGAGGTTGGTGTTGTTGTCGTTGGCCACCGGGCCGTTGTCCCGGACCACGTTGTGGAAGAACGCGTCCTGGTTGGCCAGGCTGGTGCAGGTGGCGGTCAGCTCGGTGGAGCTCATCTGCTGGGCCGCGATCTTCAGGCTCGGGCTGCAGGTGTAACGGACCGTCAGGATCGCGGCCTTGACCCGGTTCGAGAGGTCGCAGGTGCCGTAGTACGAGCAGTTGGCGGCGTCGTACTCGCTGGCCATCTCGGCCAGGCCGGCCCAGAGCGCGGCGGTCCGGCCGGTCATCTGGCTCTGGTCCAGCAGGTGCTTGACCAGCGGCCGGGCGGTCGGCTGGATCGGGGTGTCCTTGAGGAACCGGCCCAGCTCGCGACCGGCGTTGGAGACCAGGTAGCCGGTGTCGCCGCCGAGCTTGGAGTTCCACTTGGTGGCGAAGGCGTCCATCTGGGTCAGCACGCTGGTGTCGTTCTGCACCGCCGTGACGAACTCCGGCATCTGGTGGCCGCGCCAGAGCACCGTGTAGACGTTGTTGACCGCCGCCTTCATGCCCCAGTACGCGTCGTACGAGGTGCCGTAGTTGTTCAGCAGCCGCTTGACGACGTACAGGTAGCGGGCGTTCTCGCCGGAGCTGTCGATCAGCGTGACGGCCTCGCTGAGGATGTCGCCGTTGGCGTCGCTGACGTCGCCGGAGCGCGCGGACGCGTAGAAGGCGTCCAGCGCGGGCCGGATGGCGTTCTTCAGCGCGGTACCGTAGCTGCCGACCGACGCCGAGTCGTAGAACTGCACGTAGTAGCCGGCGCGCAGGTAGAGCACCAGCTGGGCGGTGGACGTGGTGTTGTTGCCGGGGTAGTTGACCGCCACGTCGCGCAGCGCGTTGGCGATGGTGACCATCTGCGCCTCGCGGAACGCCTTGTTGGCGTCGGTGCCCTTGAGGGTGAACAGCGTGTTCACGCAGTCCACCGTGGCGCCCTTGACCGCCGTCACCAGCGCGCTGCCGGTGCGGGAGGTGAAGTCCGAGGTGTTGCAGGCCGCTGCGGCCTGCGCGCTCGGGGCCGCCTGGGCCTTCAGCTTGGTGGTCGCCGCCTCCTGGGTGCGGGGGGCGGTGTGCGGTGCCCGCAGGCTGAGGTCGAGCTTGGCCTCGTCCTCGGCGTGCGCCACCCGGTCGCGTGCCGCGGTGGCCGTGGCCGGCTGCGGCGCGAGGCCGGTCTTGCTGCCGACGCTCGTCGAACTCGGCGCCTGGAACGGGCTGTTGGGGGCAGCCTGGACTTGGGCCGAGAAGGCGCCGAGCGCCATCGTGCAGGAGAGTGCCGCAGTGAACAGCACTCTGGGCATGCGTGTGAAGCGCATGGTGGGAGACCTCCGACAGCAGTGGGGGGTGCTGGGTGACATGTACCATTGCACGGATCTTGGCTGTACAGGAAGGGGATAACCCCCAACTTGTCGGGGCCATAACAGCGTTAGCCCTCGCCGCCGGAGGGGTACCCCGGACGGGGCGAGCGGGCTGCCGCGCACCGGGGCACCCGGCTCACGCACCACCAGCCGGAGTCGCTCGACGGCGCAGCGCGGCGCGTTCGAGTCCGCGCGCCTGGTGCGCGAGGGGCTGGAGGCCGGTCGGACAAGGGCACGCAGCGACGAGTCGAGCCGGGCGGCGGGGCACGCAGCGACGAGTCGAGCCGGGCGGCGGGGCACGCAGCAACGGGGCGCGGCGGTGGCACCGAGCTGGTCCGCGAGCAGGACGAGCGGCTCGCCGAGGGCCGTCGGGGGCGGCGCTGCCATTGGAGGTGCAGGTGTGCCAGCGGGCCACCCGGATGCCGGGGCGGCGGCGTGGACGCTGTACGCCGGTGCGGGCCTCGGGCCGGCGGCGACCGCTCGGACCCTGGGGTGGGGCCCCGGCCGTTCGTCGGCTGGACCGATACCTCAGCAAGGGCAGCGGCTGCCTGGCGTGGAGGAGCGGCACCACGGTCCCGTTCGCGAACCCCACCCCACGTCTCCGCGTGTCCTGCGGGCCGCACGGGAGCCGACCTGACACGGGGGCCGGGACCGCCCCCGCCCAACGCGAGCCGTCCGGATCCCTGCCGTGGTGGCGGGGATCCGGACGGCGATCGAGGACGGCGGGTTCAGGACCGGATGCTCACCCGTGCCGGCCGCGACGTACGCGCCGTCGGGCCAGGTACAGGCCCACGCCGGCCACCGTCAGGCCGAGCGCGTACCAGCCGAGTTCGGCCACCTGGGCGCCGGTGTCGGGCAGCGGCGGCGCACCGGGGCCCTGCGGGTGTCCTGGGGTACCGCCCCCGTCGTGGGGGGTGACGGGGGCGAGGGCCGTCGCACTCGGGGACCCGCTCGGTGCGGGCGACGACGACGGGGACGCCGTGGTGCTCGGGGATGCACTGGGTACGGGTGTGGACGGTGACGGGGACGGGGAGGCCGTGACGATCGGCGGCACCGTGGTCACCGTGGCGGTGGACGGCGGGGAGGTCACCGGCGGGCCGGCGGGCGGGGTGCCCGTCGCCACGGCCGTGTTGGTGATCCGCCCGGCTTCGAGATCCGCCTGGGTCACCGCGTACGAAGCGGTGCACGTCACCGACGCACCCGGCGCCAGGGACGCCGCGCCGACCGGGCAGGTGACGGCCGGGCTCGTCCCCGTCCCGGAGAACGCGGTCTCCGTGACCGCCACGTCCGTCAGGGTCACGTTCCCCGTGTTCGTCACCACGAAGGAGTACGCCACGCTCTGACCCGCGGCCGTGACCGTCGCCGGGCTCGCCGACTTCGCGATGGTCAGTGCCGGGGTCGGCTCCCCCGGCACGCTCGCCGAGGACGGCGGGGAGGTCACCGGCGGACCGACCGGTGGGGTGCCCGTCGCCACGGCCGTGTTGTCGATGGTGCCGCGGTCGATGTCGGCCTGCGTCACCGTGTACGACGCCGTGCAGGTCACCGATGCTCCCGGTGCCAGCGAGGCCGCGCCGGCCGGGCAGGTCACCGTGGGCGCGGTGCCGCTTCCCGTGAAGGCCGTCTCGTCGGCGGAGACACCGGTCAGGGTGACGTTCCCCGTGTTGGTGACCAGGAACGCGTAGGCGAGCGTCTGCCCCGGCGCCGTCAGCTGCGCGGCGTCCACCGACTTCACGATCGTCAGGGCGGGCGTGGGCATGGCGATCACGACCGCGTTGGAGGGCGGGGAGGTGACCGGCGGGCCGGTCGGCGGGGTACCGGTCGCCACGGCCGAGTTGGTCACGCTGCCGGCGTTCACGTCGGCCTGGGTCACGGTGTAGGAGGCGGTGCAGGTCACGGCCGCACCGGGGGCGAGGGAGGCCGCCCCTGCCGGGCAGGTGATGGCCGGAGCCGTGCCGGTCCCGGAGAACGCGCTCTCGGTGACGGCGACGCCGGTCAGCGTCACGTTCCCGGTGTTGGTCACCAGGAACGCGTACGCGACGCTCTGACCGGCGGCGCTGACCGTGCCCGGGTCCACGGACTTCACGATCGTGATCGCCGGCGCCGGGGTGGCCGTGACGATCGCGTCGGAGGGCGGCGTGGTGACCGGCGGACCGGTCGGCGGGGTACCCGTCGCGACGGCCGTGTTGGTGACCTTCCCGGCGTCGATGTCGGCCTGCGTCACCGCGTAGGTCGCCGTGCAGGTGGTCGCGGCACCGGGCGGGAGGGTCGCGACCGGGCAGCCGATGACCGGCGGTGTGCCGGTGCCGGAGAACGCCGTCTCGGTGACCGTCACGGTCCGCAGGGTCACGTTGCCGGTGTTGGTGACGAGGAAGCCGTACGTCACGCTCTGGCCGGCCGCGGTCACCGTGGTGGGGTCGGCGGACTTGACCAGGGTGAGCGCCGGCGCCGGGGTGTTCGGGACGTGCGCGGAGGAGGGCGGGGAGGTCACGGGCGGACCGCCGGGCGGGGTGCCGGTGGCCACGGCCGTGTTGTCGATGGTGCTGCGGTCGATGTCGTCCTGCGTCACCGTGTAGGTGGCCGCGCACAGGACGGACGCCCCGGGGGCGAGTGAGGCGGCGGCGGGCGGGCAGAGCACCGTCGGCGCCGGGCCGCTCCCGGTGAACGAGGTCTCGGAGACGCCGACGTCGGTGAGCGTCACGTTGCCGGTGTTCGTCACCAGGAAGTCGTAGCCGAGGACCTGTCCGGCCGCCGTGAGCCGGGAGGCGTTCACCGACTTCACGATCGTCAGCGCGGGGTTCTGCGCGACGGGCGTGTTGGTGAGCGTGCAGAGGACGGCCGGGCTGTTGAAGCCGTCGACCGTCGGCGGGAACGGCAGGGTAAACGTGCTTCCGCTGCCCGAGGCGACCGGCGCGTTGCCGTTCGCGGTGTCGACACAGCCGTAGGTCGTGGTGTAGTTCGCGAGGCTGCCGCCGGCCGCCCCACTCTCCCCGAGCGTGTACTGGGTGCCGGAGACGGCGATCAGCGGTCCCGCCGAGACGGGCTGGACGCCGGTGGCGGTACCGGTGGTCGTGGCGGTGTTGCCGTCGTCGATGCCGCCTCCGGTGATCGACAGCGTGAACTGGTCGTTCGAGGCGGCCGAGGAGACGAAGCGGCCCACGACGTCCTTCTGCAGCTCCACCGTCGGGTTGGTGGAGCAGGCCCCGAGGTCGACCGAGAGGAAGGCGTTGTCGGAGTACGGCTTCGGCCCGTTGATGAGCGCCCCGGAGTTGGGGTCGAGCTCCTTCAGGAAGGTGCTCGAACCGTCCGTGTACTCGACGAAGAGGTGGCCGCCGTTGTCGAACGCGATCCCGTTGTACGAGGCGGAGCCCGGGTTGTCGATCACACTGACCGTGGTGGAGGTCAGCCGGGTACCGGTGGCCGACCCGGTGGTCGGCAGCGGGCCGTCGACCCGGCCGATGGCGGCGGTGGTGCCCAGCGAGCTGAGGGCGTAGAGGTTGCCCGCCGCGTCGAAGGCGAGGTCGCCGTTGGAGCCGCCGGTGGCGCTGATCGGCAGCGGGAAGGTCGCGACGATCCCGGGGATCGCGGTGTGGGTGGTGGTGTCGAAGCCGTAGAGGGTCGCGGTCCCGTTCGTGTAGTCGGCGTAGTAGTAGATGCCGTTGGCGGGGTCGATCGCGCCGGCGACGAAGTTGTCGGCCGGTCCGGTCGCACTGCCGGTGTACGTGGTCCAGGTGTCCGTGGCCGTGCTGTAGCCGTAGAGGTCGACCGAGCCGGCGGCCAGCGGGGTCTGCCGGACGAGGTACGCGGCTGTGCCGCCTCCTCCGATGCCGAGGGCGTTGGCGAAGCCCGCCCCGGGGACGGTGCTGACCGCCGTGGCCGTCACGGTGGCCGGCGTGGAGCCCGCCAGGCTGGGCGCGCTGAGCGCCAGCAGCGTGCCGTTCGCCGTGGCGTTGGCGCCGCGCTGGTAGGCGTAGATGACCCTGCCGGTGCAGTCGAGCGAGTCCCCCGGGGCCCTGCGCTCGGGCACGGTGCTCGTGGTGCCCGGGGCGGGGGCGGAGCGGGCAGTGCCGTCCGGGGTCTCCGATGCCCGGGCGGAGGGCACCGGCGCGGTGGCGCGGGCGGCGACGGCCGACCACGAGGGCTGCCCACCAGGCTCAGCGGAGGCCGACGCCGAGGCGGACGGCGCTCCCGGGGCACTCGGGGCGCTCGGGGCCGGGGACTCGGCCCGGCCCGGGCCGACCTCGCCGGGCGCGGCACGCCGGGCGCGCTGCCCGGTGGCCACGGCGCCGTTCCACTGCAGGACCACCAGGCCGTTGCCGCCGGCTCCCCCGGCGACCTCGGCGGTGCCACCGGCGGCGGTCCCGGTGACGTACTGGATCTCGTCGCGGTGCGGGGCCTCGGTGGCGGCCCGTGGCTCCGGAGCAGCGCTGCCGCCGTCGGCCACCATCGAGGACTTCGCCGAGCGCCCGTCGGGGCCCGCGCCGCTGTCGGCGATCCGGACCTCGGAGTCTCCCCCGGCCTCGCTCTCGTGTTCGGGGGCGCCTTGGGCGACAGTGATCGCCGCCCGGCCACCCGCGCCGGGGGTGACGGCCAGGACCTGGCCGGCACCGACGGCGAGCTGCCCCGTGGTGTACCCGCCCGAGGCGCCCGTCCGCTCGCGGTTCGCGCCGGCGCCCGCGCCCCAGACCTTGGCGGACACGACGGAGACGCCTTCCGGCACCGTGAAGAGCTGGGGTTCGTCGCCGTACCCGAAGGCCGCGCAGTGCGCGAAGCCCTGGTCGGCCGCGCACTCCGTGGCCAGGGTGGCGGCATGGACTGACGGGCTGTCGGACAGGGCACCGAGGGCCGAGGCGGTCAGCACGGAGGCGATGACCATGCCGGTCAGCGACCGCCGCGCCAGGGCGGCGAGGGAGCGGCCTCGCCGGGCACGGCCTTGATGTGGGGACATCCGGAACTCCCAGGAACGGGGCTGCGCAGAGCGGCGACGATCGCACTGATTTGTACGATCAGCCGCTTATCCCACTCCCATGTGGGATTCGAGCCCCCGGAGCGCTCCCGTCATCCGTCCAGCCCAGGAAGAGAACCGCCAAGGCCGACATCCCGTCAGATCCGGCCGGTGGCCGATCGGCCGCGACATCAGCCCACCGGTGAAGGACCCGTTCCTCGGGAGGCGGTCAGGTGTGGGGCACGTCGATCTCGGCCCAGACGGTCTTGCCCGACGGGTGGGGGGTGGCGCCGGACCGGTCGGCGATCGTGCGCACGATGTGGAGACCGTGGCCGCCGGGAGTGGCCGGCCGGTGCGGTCCGTGCAGGGCGGGTAGGGTCCGGGAGGCGTCGCTGACCTCGACGCGCAGCCGGGACTCGGTCAGCTGGAGTACGAGCTCCTCGGGACCGTCGGCGTGCAGCAGGGCATTGGCGACGAGTTCGGCGACCAGCAGCACGATGTCGTCCGCTCCCGGCCACGACCAGTCGGCCAGGGCACCGGCCGTGAACCGCCGTGCGCGGGTGACCGGCCTGCTCTGCCCGGCGAGCAGCACGGACCGGCGCTGGCCGCCCCGCGGCACCGTCAGCTCGGTACCGGGCCGGCGGTCGTCGAGGGCCTGCCGGCTGATGGTCATTCGGTCGCCCCTTCGAGTTGACGGTCCTCGCCGCACCGCCTGCCCGCTGCGCCGCAGTTGATGCGGACGGGCGGCACGGCCCGTCCGGGCCGGACGGCGAGCGCGGACAGGGGTCAGCACACTTCCTCGACCGCTTCCCGGACGGTGGCGTACAGGTCGAAGGCGGTAGCGGCCCCGGTGATCTCCAGCAGTCGCTTCACCGGCTGCGACACCGCAGCCAGCCGCAGCCCGGTACCGGTGGCGAGCGCACTCGCCCGGGCGACCAGCAGCATGTTCAACCCCGAGGAGTCACAGAACGTGACGTGCTCCAGATCGACCACGACCAGCCGGTTCCCGCGCAGGCCGCTGTCGAGGGCCTCCTTGGCAGGCTCCAGCGATTCGATGTCGAGGTCCCCGGCGATGCGGCAGACCAGGACGCCTGCACCGCCCGGGCTCAGCTCGGTGCCCGGGCCGCCCTGGAGCACGGCCGCAGCGGCCCGGGCCGACGTGATGGGGTCGTACGACTTCATCTTCGACGCCTCTCACCTTCTGGGTGCCGGTCTGTGGCCGGGTGTGCGGGCCGGAGCCGCTCAGGCTGCGTCGAGTCCCTGGCGCAGGTGCTTGAGGATGCGGCTGAGGAGACGGGAGACGTGCATCTGCGACAGGCCGAGGCGCTCGCCGATCTGGGACTGCGTCAGTTCCTCGGTGAAGCGCATCGACAGGATCAGGCGGTCGCGCTCCGGCAGCGCGGCGATCAGCGGCTGGAGCGAGACCAAGCTCTCGACCATGCCCAGACGGTCGTCGGTGCCGCCGATCCGGGCGGCGATCGCCCCCGGGCCGTCGTCGTCCGGCCCGGCCGGTGTGTCGAGGGAGTCGGTGCTGTGCGCGTTCGCGGCCTGGAGTCCTTCGATCACCTCCTCCTGCGCGATGCCCAGGTGCTCGGCCAGCTCGGCCACCGTGGGTGCCCGGTCGAGGCGCTGCGAGAGCGCGTCCTGGGCCTTGGCCAGGGTCAGGCGCAGTTCCTGCAGGCGCCGGGGCACGTGAACCGCCCAGGTGGTGTCCCGGAAGTGCCGGCGCAGTTCGCCGAGGATGGTCGGGATGGCGAAGGTGGTGAACTCCAGGCCCCGTTCGGTCTCGAAGCGGTCGATCGCCTTGATCAGGCCGACCGCGCCGACCTGCATCAGGTCCTCGGTGTTCTCCCGGTGCGAGCCGAAGCGGCGTAGCGCGAAGCGCACCAGCGAGAGGTTCAACTCGACCAGCGAGGACCGCACGTAGGAGTACTCCCGGGTGCCCTCCTCCAGGGCGGCGAGGCGCACCAGGAGCACCCGGGTCAGGTCGCGGGCATCTGACGGCGCGACCTCCGCGAGGTCACCGAGCTCGGCGAGCTCCGGCGCGACCTCCCGCGGACTGCGCGCGGGTGTGACGGATGTGCAGTCCCTCGTCCGGGGCCCTGCTATCAGCAGCGGGTCTGCGCTCACGCCCATGTCGGTCCTCTCCCACAGCAGCACGGTCCGGACACGCCTGCCCCGTCCCGCCCTCCCCATGCCGCCCGGTTCCGTGAAGGAGTCATGGAGATCAGGTGCCCAGGAGGAGCGGCCTTCGCGAGCGCGTACCGACGGCCCGTCAACTCTGCCGCATGACCCGCACCGCGCGTGTCCGAGCACGGCCTGAGGGCCCGTCACCGGCCTGTGGCGGTGGCTCCGTCGGGTGGCCAACGGGCCCAACTGCCGGTCCCGGGCGACTACCTGACGGTGAGGCTGCCGGCCATGAAGGGATGGATGTCACAGAGGTAGGGGTAGCCCCCCCGGAGCGGTGGGGGCGGTCAACGTCGCGGACTTCCCCCCGTCGATGCGACCGGTGTCGAACGCCTTGCCGGTGGCGGTGACGGTGTGCGGGGCACTGTCCTGGTCGGTGACCGAGATCCGGGTGCCGGGGGCGACGGTGAGGTCGGCGGGGACGAACGCGAAGTCCCTGATGGCGATGTTCACGGCCGCCGTGGGGTCGGCGGGTGCGGACGGAGCCGGTTCGGCCGTGTTGGTGGAGGGGTCGCGACGCCGCCGGAGCTCGAACAGCCGACTGCCACCATCAGCCGGGCGGTGACCGCGGCGGCGGTCAGGGATCGGAAGGGCGAGAGGTCGGCCAACTCGTCCGACAAGGGGGTGTCGATGCGCCGATCCTCAGCCATCACGCCCCCATCTCCTCCGGCACCCGCCCACCACGGACGCGTCAGCCACTGCTGCGGCCCGCCCGGACCGGCGGATTTGCCCGCCGGACCCAAGGCTCACCCGTGCGGGTGATATCGCGGCCATGCCCGTGAACCGGAATTCTCGGACGGAATCGGGGGCGCTATTCGGAGCCGTCAACAGGGCGGATTGGTACCGATTCCGGAGCCATTCCGAAAGGGCTGCGGGTGACCCCGAACAGGGATCACCCGCAGTCACGAAAACGGAGGGAAATCAGAGGACGATGACGATTCCGCCGAGCCCGTACCAGAGGCCGTGGTAGTACCAGCCCCAGCCCCACCCGGGGTAGTAGCCCCAGTGGCCGTGGCTGGTGACGCTGACGCTGATGTGGCTGGTACTGGCGGTGAACTGCTGGTTGTAGCCGGTCGAGTAGGAGGACGAGGAGCTCGTGGAGACGCTGACCGAGCGCGCCTGGGCCGCGTCGGCGGACGCGGCGGTGGCGAGCGGGACGGCTGCCGCCGTCACCGCGAGCGAGCAGGCGGCAATCGCCCGCGCGAGGTTTCTGGTCATTGTTGGTCACCTCGAAAAAGGGGTCGGGTCTTTCCCTTCGTCAAATCTATGGCGAGCTCCTCGGAAAGGCCAGCCAGCAGAAATCGAATTCGCCTGGGCCCACTCCTCGGAGATTTCAGGACAGGTACCGGCGGTCTCCCCCGAGGTGTACGTAGAGCTCGGTCCAGCGGCGGTCCACGTCCGTGGGCGGTGCACCGTCGCAGTAGGGCTCGGTGCCGTGGGCGGTGTAGAAGCGCATCATCTCCAGCACCGCGCGCGGGTCGGCCTGCTGCCCGGCGGTGTACGCGGTGCCCGGCCGCTCACCCTGGTGCGGGAGGCAGGTCGGTGACGGCGTGCCGGGCCGGGCGTCGAAGCGTCCGTCCGAGGCCGGGCCGCAGGCGGCAAGCAGCGGGGCCAGGAGGACGGCCAGGCCCAGGGCACGGAGGAGGCGGGCGTTCACGGGGATTCGTCTCCGATCGCGATCGTGGTCACAGCGCGGCCGGCAGGCTGCGGACCACGAGTCCGAGCCCGACGGTCAGCACCAGCAGGGTGGTCAGCAGGCCGCTGTACGGCGCCAGTTGACGGACCGCACGGGCCACCGGTCCGTCCTGCACGGCGCCCAGCCGGTCGCCGACCCGCACCAGGAGCAGCCCCACCGCCGTCAGCGTCGCCGCCATCCCGAGTCCGTACGCCAGCACCAGGGTGGCACCGAACAGGGTGCGGCCGAGTGCGACGGCCCCGAGCAGCACCACCAGCGCGGACGGGCTCGGGACCAAACCGCCGGCGATCCCGAGTCCGATCAGACGGCCCCGGGACGGGGCGTCGGGACCGTGGTGGTGGTGATGGTGCCCACCGAACCAGCCGTGCCGGTGCCCGTGGTCATGGCCGTGGTGGGTGTGATCGTGGTCATGGCCGTCGTGCCCGTGCTCGTGGTCATGGCCGTGGTGGGCGTGGTCGTGGCTCACGGCGACAGGCGTCCGCGCCGCGTGATCGTGATGACCCACGACCGCAGCAGCGTGCGCGAGTTCCCGGTGCGACCCACCCGCACCATGGCCCACGTGCCCGTGCCCGTGCTCATCCCCGTGCCCATGACCGTGCTCATGCCCGTGGTGCCCGTGCCCGTGATCGTGCCGGTGCCCACCACGCGGCAGCCGCCGGACGGCGTCGCGCAACAGACTCACCCCCACCGCGACCACCAGGAGCCCGCTCACCACGCCGAGCCACCCGAGGAGTTCATCCCCCGCCAGCGACGAGAAGGCGGTCAGCGACAGCCCGATCACCAGCACTCCGGCCGTGTGCGTCCCGGTGACGGTCGCTCCCACGATGACCGCGTCCCGGGTCCGGCCGTGCCGCCCCGCCAGGTACGCGGCCATCACGGTCTTGCCGTGCCCGGGCAGCAGCGCGTGGCCGGCACCCAGCACCAGGGAGAGCAGGACGGCCAGCAGCCCCAACGGGACGGTGAGCCGCTGCGCCGCGCCGAGCCGCGCGAGCCGCGCGTCGAGGCCGGCCAGCCAGGCGGCGGGGCCCGAGCCCGCGACCGTGCCGGCGATCGCCCGGGCAGCCGAGCCGTCGCCACCGCCGGGCCGGAGCCGGAAGCGGGCGTGCGTCACACCGCTGGGTGTGTCGAGCAAGTCCCTCGGATAGTCACGCAGTTCGTCGGAGACCGACCGCTCGGGCACGTCGGAGTCCTCGACCGTCACGCCCTCGCCCCGGGCGGTGATCTCGTGCCAGCCGACCCGGGCCGGATCGTTTCCGGCGATCGCACGGATCTCCACCCCGCCGTCCGGGAGCGGCAGTTCGGCGTGCAGCCGGCACTCCACCCGGCTGCTCCGCAGACCTGCCGCACCCTCCTGGTACCCGAACCGGGCCGAGTCGGTGACCCAGGACAGCACAGCCGGCCCGGCGCTCACCCGAAGCGCCGCCGAGGTCCGGGCGCACTGGGCGTCGGCCCAGGCGGCCCGCTCGGTCTCGTCCGCGGTGCCGTCACCGTTCGCATCGACGCGCGACTGCTCCTGAAGGGTGGGGATCTCGGCCGTGTCGGTGAGGGCCAGCAGGTCGAGCCGCTCGGGGTGGGCGGTGAAGCCCAGGTAGTGGTTGACGGAGAAGTTCCCCAGCGGGTGGGCCTGGGCCACCGGAGCGGCGAGCCCGAGCAACAGCAGCGCACCGGAGGTCGCCGCAGCTGTCCGGGCAAGGGGTCGTGGCACGGGCACGGTGGTCCTCCGAGAGGGCTGGCGCCGGGGCCGGGGAGCCCTCGACGGGACGGCCGGGGCCGTGACCGGCCCCGCGCCCACGATTCGGGGCCGGTGGGCCACGGATGGCCACGGCCGTCCCAATGGCCCTGAAGGATCACCCGCCCGGCCCAGACCCGGAGGACATGTCCCACCGGCTCGTACATCCGCCCGAGCAGCTCGCCGAGCACACCCGGCCCGGCTGACACGGGCTCAGGGTCGGTCCTCCGCACGGCCGTACGGGTGGCACGCCTGCGCCGTACGGGTGGCCGGGCCAAGCCGTGCTGCGCCCACGGCCGAAGGTGCGGCGGGATGCCTCAACAGTTCGAAACCACCCGGCTCGCCCCGCATCCCCGGCTCCGCACCCCGACGGTGCGGGGCCGAAGCACCCCACGAACGAGAAACGGACCCAGATGAGCGTCAAGCGCCAACGTGCCCGCACCAGCTCCGCCGCCCGCTCCGCAGCGGTGCTGACCGCCATGGGCCTCGCGCTGGCAAGCACCACCCTGCTCGGGACCGGTGCGGGCGTCAGCACCGCCTCCAGCCACCGCGAGGCCCCGCTGATCGCCGCCGACCCGCAGGTCGACAACACCGACCTCTACGCCTTCACCAGCCCGGACGCCCCGGACACCGTCACCCTGATCGCCAACTGGCTGCCCTTCCAGGAGCCCAACGGCGGGCCGAACTTCTACCCGTGGGCGGAGGGGGCGCACTACGACGTCAACATCGACTCGCAGGGCACCGGCAAGCCCGACGTCACCTACCGCTGGACCTTCCACACCGAGGACGCCCGCGGCACCGACACGTTCCTGTACAACAACGGACCGGTGAACAACCTCACCGACCCGACGCTGCTGTTTCGTCAGTACTACACGCTCCAGGAGCTCCGGCCGGACTGCGACCCGGTCACCCTGGTCGAGCGCGGCCAGGTCGCCCCCTCGCACACCGGCCGGGCCTCGATGCCCGACTACGGGAAGCTCCGCGACCAGGCCACCGTGCAACTCCCGGGCGGTGGCAAGACGGTGGCCACCCAGGCGGCCGACCCGTTCTTCCTCGACCTGCGGGTCTTCGACCTGCTCTACGGCGGCGACCTCTCCGAGGTCGGCCAGAACACCCTGGCCGGCTACAACGTCAACTCGGTGGCGCTGCAGATCCCGAAGAGCCGCCTGGCCTACAAGGGCGACCCGACCCGCAACCCCGTGGTGGGCATCTGGTCCAGCACCGAGAAGCAGACCCTCAAGCTCAGCCCCGGCAAGGCCGATCCGGTCGGCAAGTTCGTCCAGGTCTCCCGCCTCGGCAACCCGCTGGTCAACGAGGTGGTACTGCCCTCCGGCCTCAAGGACGCCTTCAACTCCCTTCCCCCGTCCGAGGACCACAACCAGCCCGCCGTGGTCGCCCGGGTGCTCGAACCCGAGGTGCCCAAGCTGGTCCAGGCGATCTACGGGCTCCCCGCCCCGGCCACCCCGCGCACCGACCTCCAGGAGATCTTCCTGACCGGCATCGCCAAGGCCGCCAACGGTCCGCTCGCCGTCGACCTCAACTCCCAGCTGATGAACCAGGACATCGACCCGAACCGCTTCGTCCCCGCCGAGGAGCTGCGGCTCAACCTGACCACGCCCGTCACCCCGAACCCCGACCGCCTCGGGGTCCTGAACGGCGACTTCCAGGGCTTCCCCAACGGCCGCCGCCTCGGTGACGACGTGGTGGACATCGCCCTCCAGGTCGTCGAGGGTGCCACGCCGGGCAACTTCGTCCAGGCGCTCGCGGCGGGCGACAAGGTCAACACCACCGACAAGCCGTTCGGTGCCACCTTCCCGTACCTGGCGCTGCCCTACGACAAGGCCGTGAACCGGGCCGGCTGACCGGAACGGCGGTGCGGCCGGCCCACCCGACCGGGCTGCGACCGGCCGGCCGCACCGCCGCCCCACCCCGCCCCACCTCCGCCCGACCTGACCCGACCCGACCCCGAAGGCTCCCGTGCGCCGCCTGCCCCTCCTCCTCACCGCCCTCGCACTCGCCGCCGGCCTGACCGCGCTCGGCGGCGTCGACCGGCCCGAAGCCGGCCACCGCGCCCCAGCCCTGACACCGCCTCAGCCCACCGACGCCGCCACCGCCACCGACCCGCTCTCCCGGGCCATCGCCGCCGACCGGCAGCGGCTGCGCCGCCGGCCCGAGGACGCCTCCACCCTGGCCCGGCTCGGCACCGAGTACGTCGAGCAGGCCCGGCTCACCGCCGACTCCGGCCTCTACCCCCGGGCCGAGCAGGCGCTCCGGAGCTCCCTCGCCCTCACCCCGCAGGGCAACGTCGAGGCCCTCACCGGCCTCGGTGCGCTGGCCAACGCGCGCCACCTGTTCGACCAGGCCCGCGACCACGCCGAGCAGGCCATCGCCGCCAATCCGGCCCACTGGCCGGCGTACGCCGTGCTGGCCGACGCCCGGACCCAGCTCGGCGACGACACCGGGGCCACCGAGGCCGTCCAGCAGCTGCTCGACCGCCGGCCCGGCACCGCCTCCTTCACCCGCGCCGCCTACGAGTTCGAGCAGCACGGGCGCCCGGACGAAGCCCGCTCCGCCCTCGGCCAGGCCCTGACGTCCGCGCAGTCACCGGCCGACCGGGCCTTCTGCCGCCACCAGATCGCCGAACTCGACTGGAACGCGGGCCACTTCGAGGAGGCACTGACCGGCTACCGGCAGGCCCTGACCGACGACCCGGCCCACACCCCCGCCCTGGCCGGGCAGGCCCGGGCCGAGGCGGCCCTCGGCCGGACCGAGGAGGCCGTCCGCGACTACACCGCCGCGATCGCCCGCGTCCCGCTCCCGCAGTACCTGCTGGAGCTCGGTGAGTTGCGGGAGGCCACCGGCCACCGGGCCGAGGCCGAGGAGCAGTACCGGGTGCTCGCGGCCGAGCAGCGGTTGGCCGCCGCCAACGGCGTCAACGACGACCTCGCCCTCGGCCAGTACGAGACCGACCACGGCGACCCGGCGCGGGCCGTCGCGCTGCTGCGCGCCGAGTGGTCCCGCCGGCAGCACGTGCTGGTCGCCGATGCCCTGGCCTGGGCGCTGCACCGCACCGGGGCCGATGAGGAGGCACTCGGCCTCGCCGAGCGGAGTCTCCGACTGGGCTGGCACCACGCCCTGTTCGACTTCCACCTCGGCGAGATCGAGCGCTCCCTCGGCCACCCGGACCGGGCCCGCACCCACCTGGCCCGGGCCCTCGCCACCAACCCCGCCTTCCACCCCCTGCACGCCGCCACCGCCCGGGCCGACCTGGCCTCGCTCAGCCGCTGACCCGGGGGTGGCCGTACCACTCGGCCGGCCGGATCACCGGTGCGTCCCCGCCCGGACGACGGGCGAGCAGCTGGTCGACGCCCATCCGGCCTTCGGAGAAGGCCAGCGAACTGCCCGCCAGGTACAGCTCCCAGATCCGCACCGTCACCCGCCCGACCAGCCGGACGAACTCGTCGTGCCGCTCACGCAGCACCGCGGCCCAGTCGTCGATGGTCCGGGCGTAGTGCTCGCGCATCGCCTCCACGTGCACCACCTCCAGCCCGGCCCGCTCCAGCAGCGCGGCGGTCTCGCCGACCGGCCGCATGTGCATGTCCGGGGCGATGTACGTCTCGATGAACGCCCCGCCGCCGGGAGCGTCCGCTCCCCTGGACATCTGCTGGACCAGCAACCGGCCACCCGGGCGCAGCAGTTCGTGCAGCCGGCCGGCGAAGGCCGGGTACTCGTCCCGGCCGACGTGCTCGCCCATCTCGATGCAGCTGACGGCGTCGTGTCCGCCCGGCTCCAGGTCGCGGTAGTCGCACAGCCGCACCTCCACCAGCTCCGCCAGCCCTGCGGCGGCGATGCTGTCGGTGGCGAAGCGGTGCTGCCGGGCCGAGAGCGTGACGGCGGTGACCCGGGCCCCGTAGTGGCGGGCGGCGTGCCGGGCGAGGCCGCCCCAGCCGCAGCCGACGTCCAGCAGCCGGCTGCCCGGCCCGAGCTCCAGCTTCCGGCAGACCAGGTCGAACTTGGCCTGCTGGGCGGCCCGCAGGGTCTGCTCCGGTTCGGTGTAGTAGGCGCAGGAGTACGCCATCGCCGGCCCGAGCAGCAGGGCGTAGAAGTCGTTGGAGAGGTCGTAGTGGTGGCTGATCACCGCCCGGTCGCGGGCCCGGCTGTGCAGGGCGCCGCGCAGCCCGGCCCGCCCGCTCGGGCGCGGCGGCGGGGCGCCGATCGCGCCGAGCCGGGCCGCGGTGGCCAGCAGGCCGGGCAGGTCCCGGGCCGTCAGCCGTACCGGCGGACGGCCCGTCAGGTCGCGCCGCAACTGCGCCAGGACCGACGCGAGGTCGGCCTCCACGTCGATCTCGCCGAGGATGTAGGCGTCCGCCAGGCCGAGTTGGCCGGGCTGCCAGAGCAGCCGCCGCACCGCCCGGGGGTGGCGCAGCACCACGACCGGGGCGTCCTCGGGGCCGGTGACGCTGCCGTCCCAGGCCTTGATGCGCAGTGGCAGCGGCCCGTGCAGCAGTTCCTCCAGCGCCCGCCCGAGCACGGCCGCCACCGTCCTGCCGCCCCCGGCCCGCCGCCGCGCGGGCGCTCGCCCGCCTCCCGGTCCGGGCCCTGCCGTCGTGCTCGTCGTGCTGGTCGCACTCATCCGCCGCTCCGTCGTCCTGGCCCACCGGGGTGGACCGGCCTCTTCCGTCAGCAGCGGTTCGGCGCCGGGGGGCCGGTGGATTGGTCGGCGGATGCGACGACGGTGCGGGTACGGCCCACTCGGGGGTCAACTCCCGGCCCGGCCGCACCACACCGAGACCGGGTCGGCGACGGGCTCGCCCCGCACGTGGTCGTCGTCGCGTTCCAGGCAGAGCGCCGTCCCGTCCGTCGCCAGGACGTCGTACCGGCCGCCCTCCGGTGTGAGCAGGGCACCGAGGTCGGTACGGAACTCGGGCCAGGTCAGCCGCACCGCGACCACCATCGGACCCTCGGCGAAGACCACGGTCAACTCCGCGTCCGGCCCGGTCAGGGCGGGGGCCAGTTCCCTGACGGCCGCTTCGAGTCCGGCGAAGGGCACCACCCGGTCCGGCGCGCGGTCGGGGGCGGCCCGGCGCGCGGCCGCCGTCGCCGTCGGCGGCCCGAGCTCCACCAAGGGCGCGGGCGCGTCGCTCAGCGCGGCACCGAGCAGCCGCAGGGGCGCGTCCATGTGCTCCGCCCACCACTGTGCCAGCCCGTCGGCGTACTGCCGGAGCTCCCGCTCCGCCCGCCACCGGGCCGGCCGCTCCCGGGCCTCGGCCCGCTCCTCGGGCTGCCCTCCGCGTACCGCCATCCCCGTGCTCCGCCTTCCGACCGCCGCGCCCTACCCGTTCCACGCGCCCCGCGCGCGAACCACCATTCTCGCCCCGGCTCCGGGCCGATCCCTGCCCCGGCCTCCGTCACGCGGGTACTGTGACCCCATGACGCTGCGTCAACTGGACCCGCTGCTGCTCGACGCCGACCTCGCGGACTGGCTGGAGGCCACCGCCGCCAAGTCCGGCCTCAGCACGGCCGAGTACCTGACCGGCCTGGTCGCCGCCGACCGTCGGCACGGCGACGAGCAGGACCGCGCCGACCGCGCCGCCGCCCTGGTCCACCGCCGCTGGGTGGAGGCCGGCCGGCCCACTGCGGACGGGCTCGCCCTGGACGAGGTCCTCGGCCCCTGAGGACGTGGACCCGTCGGGCCAACCGGCCGACCGGGCCCGCCCGCTGAGGGTCGGTCAGCTCCCGCGCCCCGCGCTCCGCCGGGACCGCCACCCGACCGGGGCACTCCCCCGCAGCCACCGCCGCACCCCTCTGGCCGAACTGCTCCGCACCCGAAAATTCCCGCCCGCGACCCCTCCTCCGGCTGCCATGCTGTGCGGGCACCGCCGTCGTCACTCCACCGCGCGCCCGCCCGAGGAGCCGTCATGCCCCCCAGCCCCGCCCCGCTCCCCGAGCTACCCGCCTGGCCCGCGCTGCTAAGGGAGTTCGGCCGTCCCGCCGCCGCGCTGGCCCGGCCCCGTCCCGACTGGCTGGCCGTCGCCGGACACGCCGGTACCGACGGTCTGACCTACCAACTCGACCTGGACTACCACCAGGACCGCACCCTGCTGGCCCGGGTCACCACCTTCCGGGTGCCGCCGCCGCACCACCGGGTGTACTTCACCCCCGTACCCGCCTCCCTGCTCCTGGACTTCCTCACCGAAACCGCGCCGACCGGCCCCGGCACCCCGTCCGGCGAGCCGGTGGCCGGCACCGGGTGGCTGTTCGTCGACGGCAGCGCGCTGGAGGGACTGCGGCTGACCCACGGCGAGTACGTCCTCACGGTGGCCACCGTCGCCACCGAGATCGTGGCCGTGGCCAGCAGCGCCGACCTGCACGACGAGGCCGTCCACCTGACCCTGCACACCCCGCCGCTTCCCGGGTGACGCTGCGCCCCCGGGCCCGGCCCGGGCGGCCTCCGCAGACCCCGCCACCCTGACGGCCCGTCCGATCACCGAACTCCCGTTCCCCCGGGCGTGGTCGACCGTCCGGACGGTCAGCTCCGGCCGGTGGGCGAGGCCGCCCGCCGCTCCCGTCGATAAGCCCCGGGCGGGGCGCCGAAGTGCCGTTTGAACGCCTTCGCGAACGCGAACTCCGAGGTGTAGCCGGCCCGCTCCGCTACGGTGCCGAGCGGATCGGCGCTCTCGCGCAGACTGCGCGCCGCGACGGCCATCCGCCAGGTCGTCAGGTAGCTGAGCGGCGGCTCGCCGACCACCGTACTGAACCGCCGGGCGAACGCGGCACGCGACAACCCGGCGCGGCTGCCCAGCGATTCGACGGTCCAGGGGTGGCCGGGGTCGTCGTGGATCGCCTTCAACGCCGGCGCGATCAACGGGTCGTTCAGGGCCGAGGCCCACCCCCGGGTCCGCTCCCCCGGCAGCTCGGCGTACCAGGACCGCAGGATGTAGAGCAGCAGCAGGTCGACCAGCGCCGTGACCACCGAGTCCGAACCCGGCTGCGGCCGGTGCATCTCGGCACAGAGCTGGTCGACCGCCGATCGCAGCGCCGGATGCCGCCCGGGCCCGGCCGGCAGGTGGATGACCTCGGGGAGGTCGCCGAGCAGGGGGTGCGGCCGGGCGACGTCCAGGTGGTAGGCCCCGCAGACCAGCACGCTGCGTGCGCCGTCCTCCGCTCCCTCGATCGCGAACCGGCCCAGCGGCGAGGAGCGGTCGACCCGATCGGGTTCGAAGGCGACCGGCGTGCTGCCGACGGCGTCGCAGATCGCGTGGTCGGTGCCGCGCCGCAGGAACACCACGTCACCCGGCCCCAGCTCGATCTGCTCGCCGCCGACCGGCAGCAGCAGGCACCGCCCCTGGACCACGACGTGGAATCCGGCTCCGGAGACGGGCTGGAAGCGGACGCCCCACGGCGCCCGCGCGTCGGTCCGGACGACGGACGGGCGCCCCGTACGCAGGGCCGCGAGGGTGTCGCTGAGGATGTCCACGCGTCCACCCTAGTGGGCCCCCGGCGAGACGATCGGACAGGGAATCGAGAGTTCCGGCCATTCATCGTCTCTCTCGCTCCCCGTAGCGTCCTCCTCATGAACGACAACACCCCGCACACCACCCAGCACACCACCCAGCGCGTCATCGTCATCGGCGGTACGTCGGGCGTCGGCTTCGCCGTCGCCCGCGCCGCAGCGGACCGGGGCTCGGACGTGGTCGTCGCCTCCAGCAATCCGGAGCGGGTCGACCGCGCGGTGCAGCGGCTCGGCGGCCGGGCCGAGGGCGTCACCCTGGACGTCGCCGACGACACCGCCCTCGCCGCCTTCTTCTCCCGGATCGGCGAGTTCGACCACCTTGTCTACACGGCCGGCGAGCCCCTGGTCCTGAAGCCGCTCGCCGACCTCACCGGCGCGGAGGCCCGGACGTTCTTCGAACGCCGTTTCTGGGGCGCCCTGTTGGCCGCCAAGCACGCCACGCCGCACCTCCGTTCCGGCGGCTCGATCACCTTCACCTCCGGCGCCTTCGCCACCCGCCCCGCGCCCGGTACCTCGCTCGGTGCCGGCATCACGGCGGCCGTCGAGGGCCTGACCCGGGCGCTGGCCGTGGAGTTGGCACCGCTCCGGGTCAACGCGGTCCGCCTCGGCGCGATCCACACCGAACTCTGGGACAGCACCGTGCCCGATCCGGAGGCGTTCCTCCGGGCCCAGGGCAGCGCCCTGCCCGTGCAGCGGGTCGGCACTCCCGACGAGGCGGCTGCCGCCTACCTCCACCTCCTGCACAACGGCTACGCGACCGGCACCGTGCTCACCCTGGACGGCGGCGCGTCACTCGCCTGACCCGCTCCCCCCGTGGGCCGACCCGGCCTCGGGTCGGCCCCGGTCCCCCGTCGGCTCCGGGCTTGTGCCTCCGCCGGCCGATCGGACCGCTCACCCGGCGCGATCCGATCCGCTCCCCCGTCGTCCGTCTCCCTCCTCCGCGTTCCGCGCGGCGATCCGGGCGACGGCCGCCTCAGGCGGGATGACGGTGGCGGTGCCCCGGTCGCCGCCGGTCAGCGTCGAGGAGACCGGGTGCGTGGCGGTGGGGTTCATCCGGTCGGCGAAGGCCCCGGCCCGATCACGGCCAGCCAGCGGCGGCAGAAGTCCGGCGTGATCGGTTCGAAGATCTCCGGGCTGGACGCCTCGACCAGGAACCGGATCACCGCGTCGTCCTCCCCCAGTTCCACACCGTCGTGGAGGTGCACGGACTCGGCCCAGAGCGGGAGTTCGGCCAGCGGCAGCCGTCCGGCCAGCAGCCTGCCGAGGACGTCCGCGACACCGGCCCGGTCCGCCCGGACGAGGGCTCCGGACCAGGCGGGGCCGGGAGTGGCGCGCAGCAGGCCCTCCAGTCCGCCCCTCCAGTGCACCAGGTCGCCCAGGGCCGAGGCTCCGCCAGGATCCGAACCACCCGTCTCCTCACCCGGCCCGTACACCGCGTTGCCCTCACCCTGCTCGGACACCGCGCTCCCCTCCGCCGACACCGGCCCCGGCCCGGGCCCCCGCGCGAGCTCCGCCGCGAACGCGTCCACCAGGCGCCGGGACGCCTCCCGCATGGCCGAGCGCGTCATCCCGGCCGCGTGCGGCGACAGCGTGCAGTACGGGTTCCCGGCGAGCGGCGAGCGGTGGCCCGGGCCCTCCCGGTCGAAGACGTCGACGCCCGCCGCCGCCGGCCCCGCCGACGGGTCGCGCAGCACCCGGTCGAGGGCGGCCTCGTCCACCACACTGGCCCGGGCCGTGTTCACCAGCACCGAGCCCGGCCGCATCAGGCGGAGCTCGGCCTCCCCGATCAGCCCTGCCGTACCGGCCGTGGCCGGGACGTGCACCGAGACCACCTCACACTCCGTCAGCAGCTCCGCCAGCGAGGCGATTCGCCGCCCCGGCCAGCCCGCCGCCCGTTCCGCCGTGAAGCGCTCCGAACCGTGCGCCAGCACCTCCGCCCCGAACGCCCGCGCAAGCAGCGCCACCTGTCGGGCGACGGCGCCGGTGCCGACCACCCCGAAGCGGGCACCGGCCAGGCCGGTCGTGGGCAGGCCGGTCACGGCAGCCGCCCAGTCCCCCGCATGCAGGGCGGCCGAGCGCCGGGCGACACCGCGCAGCGCGTCGAGAGCCAGCGCGAGGGTGAGTTCGGCGACGGCGGCGGCGTTGGCCCCAGGGGTGGTCAGCAGCGTGACGCCCGCCTCCTCCGCCGCCACCCGGTCGAAGGTCTCGGAGCCGCTGGCGGCCCGGCCCGCCAGGGTCAGCCGACGCTCCAGGTCAGGGGCCGTGGCCCGGCCCAGGACGGTGCGGTCCAGCGGTATGCCGGCCCGGCACTTGAGCGCGTCGAAGCCTCGGCCGCCGTCCTCCAGCGCGCTCGCCAGCTGCGCCGCGTCGAAGCCGTCGAAGTCCAGCACGGGCCAGCGTCCGGCGATCCGCTCCCGCAGGGCGGGGTCGGTGAGCCGGCGCAGGTTGACGACCGGCTGGAGGCCGAGCGCCTCGAAGGCCGCCAGTTCGGCCACGGCCAGCTCGGGTGGTGCGGTGTCCACCACCAGCAGCCGCGCGGGGTGACGGGCGGTCATCTCGGCCACTCCTCTCGTCGGTGTCGCACCTTCCAGGTGGGGTGCGGAGTACCGCATCGTGACAGACCGGACCGCCGCCATGCCTGCGGATTCCCCCGCTCGGCCCGGCGCCTCCCACCACCACCGCCTACCGTCCGGGCGCCCTCGGCACGGACCGTCCACCCGGCGCTACCGGATTCCCGGACTCGGTCACGCGTTCGTGGCGGAACTGACAGGGTGTACGCAGCCGTCGCCTCCGGCGATCACGCGCGAATCGGAGTGAGCAGCATGAGCACGCACGCCGTACCGTCCGCCGACGGTACGACCCCGCCGTCGATGAGCGAGTACGAGGCAGAGGTCTGGGAAGGGCTCAACGACCACTGGGAGCGGCGCAACAACCGCCGGGGGATACCCAACTGGGCGAGCACCGCGGTCAGCCGGACCACCGAGGCCGCCGGCAACGCGGTGTCCCGGGTGGCCGGCGCGGTGCCGGAGGCGGTCAAGGCACCGATCCGCCGCGCCGGGGACGCCGTCACCGCGAAGGCGCTCCGGCCCGCCGTGGGGGCGGCGACGGCACTGCTCGGCCTGGTCAACGACTGGGCGCTGGAGCTCAACGACCCCAAGGGCGTCGAGCAGTTGGCCCGTAAGCGGGGCGTCGAGATCGACGGCTTCGCCGAGCTCCGCGAGCAGGACCTCAAGGTGTGCGACCGTCTGCTGACCATGAACACCCTGAAGTGGCGGACGGCCGGCGCCCTCGAAGGCGGCACGATGGGGCTGCTGGCCATGGTGCCGGTGGCGGGCATCCCCGTGGCCATGACGGCGGACGTCCTGGTGATCCAGGTCCTCAGCGCCTCCATCGCCGCCCGGATCGCCTACTCCTACGGCTACGACGCGAAGGATCCCCAGGAGCAGGAGTTCATCCAGCGCTTGGTCCGCCGGTCCTTCGTGGAGCAGGCGGCGAAGGCCAAGTCGCTGCGCGACACCGCCCGTGCGGCGGACGCGTTGAAGGGCCGGACGCGATGGTCGGCCAAGCTCCGCAACGACCACCAACTGATCGCCGCGCTGGAGAAGTTGATGCAGCAGCTCGGCCCGGCCGGCGCCCGGGTGCCGGTCAAGGACGTGGCCAAGGTGGTGCCCTTCATCGGGGTCGTGATCGGTGCCGGGATGAACGCCGCGATCCTCGGCCGGGTGGCCTCCGACGCGCAGCGGTACTGCCAGACCCGCTTCCTCTGCGACAAGTACGGCCTGCCGCTGCCCGCCGCGCTGGCCACCGATCCCGCCGACCCGACGGCCCCGGAGGACGGCCCCGGCGACGTGCGCTACGAGCGCTTCGCGGACGTCCCCGAGGCCGGCGCCGTCTGACGGCGGGTCAGTGCGCGAGGGTGGCGCGCAGGCGCTGCTTGTCCGGCTTTCCGACGGGGGTGAGCGGGATCTCGGCGACCAGGTGCAGCGCCTCCGGTGCGTAGATCCGGCCCTTGTGGGTGGTGACGAAGGCCCGCAGGTCGTCCAGCTGCGGCTGCTGCCCGGCCGCCGGGACCACCACCGCGTGGACGTGCTCGGCCTGCTGGGCGTCCCGCAGGCCGAGCACGGCGCACTGCGCCACGGCCGGGTGGGTGAGCAGCAGGTCCTCCACCTCGGAGGGGTGGACGTGCCCGCCCACCACGATGATCTTGTCCGAGCGGCGGTCGGTGAGGTAGAGGAAGCCGTCCGCGTCGAGGTAGCCGATGTCCCCGGTGTTCAGCCAACCGTCGTGCAGCACCTGGGCGGTGAGGTCCGGCCGCTTCCAGTACCCGGCCATCAGACCGGGCGAGCTGACCTCGATCTCCCCCACCTGCCCGGGCGGGAGCTCGGCACCGTCGGCGTCCCGGACCGCCACCCGCACGCCGGGCAGCGGGCGGCCGACCGGCAGCCGGCCGTCGTGGCCGGTCCGGTCGTGGTCCTCGGGGGTGAGGACGGCGATGTTCTGCGCCTCCGACATCCCGTAGCCGCTCCACAGGATCGGCCCGAACACCCCGATCGCCTCCTTGATCCGGGTCGGCGAGGCGACCGAACCTCCGTAGCTGACCCGGCGCAGGCTGGACAGGTCGGTCCGATCGATCGCCGGGTGGTCCAGCAGCCGGTGGAGCAGCGGCGGCAGGACCCAGAGGTCGGTGATCCGCTCGCGCTCGACAGCGGCCAGCACCTCCCCGGGGTCGAAGGAGCGCTGGAGGATCACCTCACCGCCGTGGTGGAGCGTCAGATCGCTGAGCACGCCGGCCAGGTGGGCGATCGAGCTGGCGGCGAGGAAGCGCGGGCGCCCGTCCACCGGGCCGAAGGTGCCGTCGAACGCCCTGCGGTAGGGGCCGTGCAGGCTGAGGATGCCCTTGGGGATGCCGGTGGTGCCGCCCGTGTGCCGGATGCCCAGCTCGTCGGCCGGGCCGATCGGCACCGTCGGGGGCTCGGCGGGCAGATCGGCCGAGGCGGCGATCACGTCCGCGCCGAGGGCGGCTCCGCCCGGCACCGGACCGAGCGTCAGGACGGTCGGCACGTCGACCAGGGCGAGCAGCCCCGGCGCGTCCGAGGCCCGTTCGGCGTCCACCAGCAGCACGGCGGTGTCCACGCTGGTGACGATCTCGGCGAGCACCTCCGCGCTCATCCCGTCGTAGAGGTTGACCACCCGGGCGCCCGCCACCCCGGCGGCGTGCCGGGCACCGAGCGCCTCGGGGGTGTTTCCCGTGAGCAGCGCGACGGTGGTGCCGGGGCCGACGCCCCGGGCGATCAGCTCGTGGGCGAGCCGGTACGCGGCGGCGGCGTAGGCGCCGGCGGTGATCCTGGTGCCGTCGGCAGCGGTGACGGCCTGCCGGTCGGGGTCCCGGGACAGCGAGCGCAGGACGAGGGCGGGGGCGCTGATGAACTCCGGTTCGGTCACGGCCACTTCACTCCTACTGTCGTCCGGCGTGCTGTCGTCGGTACCCGAATCGACAGCCTAGACCAGTGATCCGGACGGCGGACGGGTTTCCCCGGACCGCCTCCGCCCCGCTCCGCTCCACCTCGTCGACGTCCTAGACCTCGTGGCGGACGTACCACTCGGTGCCGGTCAGCTGCTCCCGCTCCGCGACGCTCACCGCGGCGAGCCGTCCGGGCAGCGCACCGCGCTCCACCTCGCTGCGGTGCGCGAAGATCGCGCAGAGCTTGGTGCGCACCCACGGCCGGACGTCCACGGCGGTGGTCACCTGCTCGTCCGGCATCGCGTACAGCACCCGGCCGGGCGCCAGCCGGCGGCCCAACTCCCGAGCCACGGAAGCCGGGTGGGTGGCTCCGTAGAGGGCGGCCGGCTGCCAGGCCGGTCCGGCCTCCGGGTAGAGCAGGCCGAGCCCGGCGGCCCGGGCCGCGAGCAGGGTGACCCGGTGGGTCTGCCGGTGGTCGGGGTGACCGCTGAGGCCGCCGTACGCGTCGTGGGTGAGCAGCACCTCGGGCCGGAACTCACGGATCTGCGCCACCAGCCGCCCCACCGCCTCGTCCAACGGCACGTCACACCAGCGCACCGCCCCCGGCGCGGACTCCGGCACCTTGGCGTCGGCGTACCCGAGCAGTCGGGGCTTGCCGGCTACCAGGATCCCCACTGCCTCGGTCAACTCCTCGGCCCGGTGGGTCCCTTCGGCCCAGGTGGCGGTGACCACCGCCGTCCGGGCACCGGCGGCGGCCCGCGCGGCCAGCACTCCCCCGGCCACCAGCGATTCGTCGTCCGGGTGTGCGAACACCGCCAGTACGCTGCCGGCCGTCTCGAGCTTCACGGGTCTCCCTGCCGTCGGGGTGGGTGAGCGGGTGGTCGCTCCGTCGGATCACAACGTCCACGAAGCAGCGATCGTGCCACCCCGTCCGACCGACCGGTAGGGTGGCGGCCCGCCCTCACCCGAAGGTGTCGCCCGGTCCGCCGGACCTGTCCGACCTGTGTGGCAGGGTCATGCGTGACCGACCCGACCGAGAGCCGAGCGTGCCACCGTGAATCCCGCGAATGTCCCCACCGCCTCCCCCGAGCACTACGCCCCCGCGATGTCCTGGGACCGCTTCTGGCAGCTGATCGACCGTCTGGGGGTCGCCGAGGACGGCCGGGTGGCGTGCGCGGAGCTGGAGGCCGCCTGCGCTGGACTCACCGAGACGCTGGCCGAGGAGCCGGTCGAGCAGATCCTCGGCTTCGGCGAGCGCCTGGCGGAGGCGCTGTACACCCTCGACCGCGCGGAGTTCGGCACCCTCCCGGTGGCGGGCCTGCGCACCGGCAGCGGGGCGCCCTTCCCGCAGTCCGACGACTCCTTCCTCTACTCCCGCGCCGCCGTGGTCGCGGCCGGCCGGCATACCTACGAGAGCGTGCTGGGCCACCCTGAGCGCTTCGCCCCGTTCACCGCGTTGCAGGCCGAGGAGCTCCTGTACGTCCACGAGGAGGCGTACGAGCGGGCCACCGGCGAGGAGTACGACGAACTGACCTTCCACTGCTACGAGAGCTGCTCGAACGAGGCGGCCTGGCCCGACCTCCACCGCTGACCCCGGCACCGCTCTCCAGCCGCGCCCCACCCGCGGGCCCTACGCTGCGGGCCATGACGCACACACCGACCACGACCACCCACCGCCCCGGCCTGGCCGAGCACCTGCGCGACAAGGGCGCGGCGATGCGCGAGGCCGCCGCCCGGCGGCCGACCGGTGCTGACTGGGACGAGGAGATCGGCGCGGTCTGCGTGGCCGACGACGCGACCGGAGTCCGCAAGGTCCGGATCGGCGACTGGTCGTTCCTCGGTGACGGCGGGCCGGACATCGGCGGCTTCGGCCTCGGACCGTCCTCGCCGGAGCTGCTCTGCGCGGTGATCAGCACCTGCCTCACCCACACCGTCCTCTGCCTGGCCGCGCTGTCCGACGTGCCGCTCGACCGGGCGGAGGTGCGGGTGAGCGCGCGCAACAACGACGCCCGCTTCTTCGGCGTACCGACCGACGCGCCCGCCGTCCCGTACGACCTGACCGCCGTGGTGGAGCTCCGCAGCACGGCCGCGCCGGAGACGCTGGCGCAGCTGCTCGCCGAGGCGGACGCCACCTGCCCAATGCTCCGGATGGTCCGCTCCCAGCACTCCCTGACGGTCAAGCACATCTGAGGCCCGCACTCCGGGGCGGCGCACTCCGCGAACGGCTCGCGAGGTCTCCGCCCCGGACAGTGCGGTCAGCTGCCCCGGACCGGTGCGCCGCCCGGACGCAGCACCGGGGCACCGACGGGGCGAGCGGCCGAGCCGCCCGCCGCGCCCTCGGCCCGACCGGCGAGCGGAGGCGACGGCACCGGCAGCCCCGTCTCCGCCGACCGTCACGCGCGGGTGGGTCGCCTCCCCCGGGCGAGGGGCCGGCGGCCCATCCGCCCGTTCGGCTTCCGGTCCGCCCCACGGGCCACTAGGGTTTCCCCGCCCACTCATGATCGGAGCCCATCGGTGCCGCCAGAACCGCAGCCGGCCACGCTCTACCCCGACGTGGCCGCGCACGGGAGCCTCGCCGCCGCGCTCCGGCCACCGGCCCGTCCCGGCGACCCGACGCCCTCCGCGCCCGCGCCCGCGCCCGCACCCGCACCGGTGGACGACCCCGCCGAGCCGCTGCTCCGCGCCACCCAGGCCAGCGTGCTGCCGCACCGCACCTCCCTCCAGGTGTCGGCCCACCGCTTCGAACGCCTGTGGTCCGTCACCGCCTTCGCGGCCAACGGGCTGGTGCTCTCCGGCAGTACGGCCGACCTCGGCCACCTGCCGCCGGTGCTGGCCGGCTGGGCGGACGGCACCCCGCTCGAACTCATCGGCCGTGCCGCACCGTTCGAGCTCCTCACCGGACGCCCGGAGGTCCCGGGCGGCCGGGCCGCCGACGTCGTCACCGCCGAGTGGGCCTGGCTGCGCCACGAGGCCCGGACGGCCGGACTGCTCGCCCTGGTCGAGGCCGCCCACGCCGCTCCGCAGCTGCGGGAGCTCTACCCCTACCTGGACCACGGCGCGCTGAGCTTCGCCCTCGGCCCCGATGTCCGCGACGCCGCACCGGAGTTCGTCGCACTGGCGGCCCCGCAGGCAGGCGGGCCGTACACCGTCCGGGAGAGCTGGAACGGGCCGGTCGTCGCCCGGGCCGACACCCCGGCCGACGCGATCGCCGTCACGGTCGCCCGCCTGCCCGGCTGGCGGACCCTGCTCTCGCTGCTCTGAGCACCCGCCCAGGGGGTGTCACCGGCCCCGAAGCACGACCGGAACCCGTTCTCCCGCACCGGATTCGATCGCCCTGGACATGCCGACGGCCCGCCGGTCACGGGGACCGACGGGCCGTCAGGTACGAGCGAGGGGGGTTACTTCAGGCCGGTGTTGATCGCGCCGACCAGCTCGCCGTTGGTGGTGTCACCGCTGAACTCCCAGAAGAAGGCGCCCTTCAGGCCCTGCGCCTTGGTCCAGGCCATCTTGGAGTTGATGGTGGCGGGGGTGTCGTAGCTCCACCAGTTGGTGCCGCAGTGGGCGTAGGCGGTGCCGGCCACCGTGCCCGTGGCGGGGCAGGTGTTCTTCAGGACCTTGTAGTCCTCGATGCCGGTCTCGTAGGTGCCGGCCGCCGCACCGGTGGCGGTGCCGCCCGGGGCGGACTGGGTGACGCCGGTCCAGCCGCGGCCGTAGAAGCCGATGCCGAGCAGCAGCTTGTCGGCCGGGACGCCGATCGACTTGAACTTGGCGATCGCCTCGGCGGAGTTGAAGCCCGCCTTCGGGATGCCGTCGTACGAGGTGAGCGGCGAGTGCGGGGCGGTCGGGCCCTTGGCGTTCCAGGCACCGAAGAAGTCGTACGTCATGACGTTGAACCAGTTCATGTACTGGGCGCCGCCGGCGTAGTCCGCCTTGTCGATGTTGCCGCCGGTGGAGGCGTCGGCGGTGACGGCCGCGGTGACGAGGTCGTTGCCGAACTCGGCGCGCATCGCCTGCATCATCTTCTTGAACGAGTCGGCGCCGCTGGTGTCACAGGTCAGGCCGCAGGCGTTCGGGTACTCCCAGTCCAGGTCGATGCCGTCGAAGACGTCGGCCCAGCGCGGGTCCTCGACCAGGTCGTGGCAGGACTTGGCGAAGGCGGCCGGGTTCTGCATCGCCTGGCCGAAGCCGCCGGACCAGGTCCAGCCGCCGAAGGACCAGATCACCTTGATGTGGGGGTACTGCTGCTTGAGCTTGCGCAGCTGGTTGAAGTTGCCGCGCAGCGGCTGGTCCCAGGTGTCGGCCTTGCCGTCCACCGAGAGCTCGGCGGTGTAGGCGCGGTCGTAGTCGGCGTAGGCGTCGCCGATGGTGCACTTGCCGCCCTGGACGTTGCCGAAGGCGTAGTTGATGTGGGTGATCTTCGCGGCCGAGCCGGAGGTCACCAGGTTCTTCACGTGGTAGTTGCGGCCGTAGACGCCCCAGTTGGTGAAGTAGCCGAGCTTGACCTTGTCGCCCGGGTCGATCACCGTGCCGCCGGTCTTGATCGGGCCGGGCGCGCTGGCCGGGCCGGTCAGGTCGGCGTTGTCGCGGGCCACCACGGTGTAGGTGTACGTCGTACCGGCCGTCAGGCCGCTGTCGGCGTAGGAGAGTCCGGTGACGGTGGCGATCTTCACGCCGTCCCGCAGGACGTCGTAGTTCTTGACCGCGACGTCGTCGGTGGCGGCGCCCCAGGAGACCTTGAGCGAGGTCTCGGTGATCTCGGAGCCGGTCGGGGTGCCCGGCGCCGTGGGCGCCTTGTTGGTGCCCGGGTTGTCGGTGCCGTCGCAGGAGCCGCCGTTCAGCTTGCAGCCGCTGGCGGTGCCGGGGCCGACGCCGTTGAAGCCGAAGGTCACGGTCGCGCCGGGGGCCAGGGTGCCGTTCCAGCCCTTGTCCTTGGCGGTCCAGCGGGTGCCGCTGTTGGTGACGGTGGCGTCCCAGGCGGAGCCGACGCTGGTGCCGGCCGGGAAGTCCCACTCGACGGTCCAGGAGGTCAGCGTGGTGGTGCCGGTGTTCTTGATGGTCCACGAGCCGCCGAAGCCGCTGCCCCAGTCGGAGCCCTTCGCGAAGGTGGCCGTGGCCGAGGTGGCCGCCTGGGCGGGGGTGGACAGGCCGACGACTGCGGCCAGCGGAAGCACCAGCGCGGTCAGGCCGGCGGCTGCCGTCCTGAACCTGCTCCTGGGCATGGTGGTTCGAGCGCTCAACGGGGCTCCTCGACGTGGGGGGTACGGACGAGAGGTGGGGAGTCCGAGCAGCCGCGCCACCGGCCCGGCTGCTGCGCCGACCTTAGAAAGGTCCGTACCAACTCGTCAATAGGTCCAGACCACTTGGGCTTTACCGTCCCTTTGCCCCGACCCGTCCCGCCGCCACCCACCCCTGACGGACCGTCAGCCGTCGGCCCGGCCGGCTCCCCGGACATTCCGCACCCCGTCGAACCGGGGGGGACCGGCCGAATTCCGGGGCCGTCCGATCCACCCGGCACCCACCGCTCACCGCCCCCTCGCACACCCTTCCACCAGGCACGGCGGAATTCCTCCCGCCGACACGGACGATCACCGGGCGCATTTCCCGGATTCCCGCGCATTCTCCACCACCCGGTATTTCCCGTTCCCCGCCGACACCCGGCCCGGCACCCGGTGCGGCGCCCACGACCGGCCCCCTGGGGCGCGCACTGTCCGTCCGAGCCGCTAGCTTTGCCGCAACACCGAACGGAGTGTCCGACAACCTCCGTCTCTGCGGTGGTTTTCGACGACTTGACACGTACGTGGCACGAGATCGAGGAGGGGTGCGCATGGGCTGGCTGGCGGCCGGCGAGGGGTACGAGATATCCCTGGTGGAAGGCAAGGTGACGGCGCGTTCGACGGGCGGACGGGCGGCGGGGCGGCAGTTGAAGTCGCTGCCGAAGGCGGTCCGGGAGCATCCGGAGACGGAGAAGCTGCGCCGCTTCGCCGAGTGGCTGGACCGGCACGCGGCCTCCTGCGTGGCGCAGGTGGACGCCTGGATGGTCTCCTCGCTGCCCGTGCCGACCGGGCTGCTGGCCCGGGTCTGGCCGGACTCCGCCTGGCAGGCCGCGCTGCGCGACCTGGTGGTGGTCGGCGCCGACGAGACCGAGGTCGGCCTGCTCCGCGACGTCACCCCCGAGGGTGAGCTGCGCCTGGTGGACCTGGACGGCGAGACCGTCCGGATCTCGCCCGCCACGGTCACCTTCCCGCACCCGGTGCTGCTGCCGGACCTGGCGGACCTGCGGGAGTTCGCCGCCGAGCTGGACGTCGTCCAGGGCGTGGAGCAGATCCACCGCGCCACCTGGGAGCGCCCGGCCGAGTTCGCCGAGAACGCGACCAGCGTCGACGAGTTCTCCGGCGGCCGGTACCCCTCCCGGTTCGGCCTGGCGGCCCGGGCCACCGCACTCGGCTACAAGGTGACCGGCGGCTACGCCTCCACCCGGATCCGGGACGGCCTGCGCACCGTCGAGGCCAACGTCTGGATCGGCGAGCCCTACTGGGACGGCGACTCGGAGACCGGCGGGCTCGGCTGGCACGGCCCGGACGGCCGCTCGCTGCCGCTGCGCGAGGTCGGCGCGGTGGCCTGGTCGGAGGGGATGCGGATGGCCGCGGCGCTCTACGCCGGGCGCTCCGTGGAGCAGCAGGAGGGTGAGGACGCATGACCGGGACCAGCACGAAGGACGGCGGGGCAGTGGGCGAAGGCACGGTGCTGACGGAGGCTCAGGCCGAGGAGCTGCTGCTGGCCGGTGCGGTGCTGCCGCCCGGCACCGAGGGCGCCGGGCGCCGCGCGGTGCCGCTGACCGCACGCACCTACACCCACCCGGCGGTGGACGAGCGGATCGTGGTCCGGCTGGTCGCGGCCGAGCTGGGCTCCGCCGAGGACCTGGCGGCCGGCTACCTCGGCCTGGCGCCGCAGGGCGAGCCCGCCGAGGTCGGCCTCGGGCTGCGCCAGGCGCTCGGCTTCCCGGAGTGGGTGCTCGCCCACCACCCGGCCGACGGGCACCACGCGCTCGGCGTGATGCCCGAGTTGGAGAAGATCGCCCGGCAGGCGAAGTCCAAGCCCAAGGCCGCGCTGGACGCCTACGCGGAGCTGGCCACCCGGCTGGCCGCCGCCGTGCCGCACTTCCTGCCCACCTTCCTGGAGCAGGCCGGCCGGGTCTTCCTGGGCGTGGAGAACGCCACCTACGCCGCGCAGCTCTTCACCAAGGCCCGCCGGGCCGAGGCGCAGCACGGCCTGGAGCTCGACGAGGAGCGCCTCGACGCGGTCTTCCTGGAGTTCGCCCTGGCCGGCGCACTGCCCGTCAAGGTGCTGACCTCGTACGGCAAGGAGCTGGCCGCCCGGGTGCCGGCCGCCGAGGCGTTCGAGCGCTTCCGCGAGCTCTGCGTGCGCCGCACGGCGGGCGGGCTGCAGCCCTCCGCCCAGATGGCCACCGACCTGCGCCGGCTCGCCAAGGCGGCCGGCCTCGACCCGGACACCGCCGAGGGCGAGTACCTCGCGGAGCTGCTGGAGCTGCCGGCCACCCTGCGGGCGGCGGGCGGCTGGTGGAAGGGGCACCGCAGCGCGTTGATCGCCCTGGGCAAGCGGGACGAGGCGGTGCGCGGCCGGCTGCTGAACCTGATGCCGACCGGCGACGACCGCGAACTCCCGGGCCTGTGGCTGGAGATCCTGGCCGAGTCGGGCGCGGACGCCGGTCTGGCCGACGCCGGGCTGCCCGAGGCGCAGCGCCCGGCCGACGGCAGCGTCGGCTGGTTCCGCCGGTTCACCGCCTGGCGGGACCGGGGCTGGCGCCGGGTCTCCCGGATCGCGCCGCTGTACCCGCTGGTGGACCGGATGGCCGACCGGCTGCGGGCCGAGCTGGCGGGCACCGAGGAGGTGCTGCCGCTGATGCTCTCCGACGTCGACCTGGTCGACCAACTCCTCGCCCTGGAGCTCCCCTTGGAGGAGCCGAAGGAGAACCACGCGCTCGCCCTGGAGGAGTGGGCGCAGCACCAGGACGGCCGCCGCGACCTGCTGGCGGTCGGCGCGGACGAGCGCTTCCACCCGGCCTTCCGGCAGGGGCTGAACCGGATCTCCGGCGACTCCGACGGCCTGACCGCCCTCGAGGTGCTGACCGACTCCCCCGGTGGCCGTCCGCTGCTGACCGCCTGGATGGCGAAGGTGGCCCGGGATTCGGCCGCCTCCGGCCTGCCCGGTCTGCCGGAGGCGCTGTCCCGGCTGCGCTGGCTGCCGGGCGGGGTGCTGGCGCTGGCCGAGGAGGAGGTCCGCGCGGCGGCCTCCTTCGACCTCGGGGAGACCCTGGCCAAGGCGCTTCGGGCCGGCATCATGGACGAACTCGGCTGGGGCGCCTGGGACGCGGCCACCTCGGAGCTGGTGCCCCGCAAGGACGTGGACGAGATCATCGTCGCGGACGGCTGGCCCTACCTGATCGCGGCCGGCCCGTCCCAGGCCCGGGTGCTCGGTGCCGACGGGGCGGTGCTCACCCACGACCTGCGGATCCCGGCCGGGGACTCCAGCGACCGGGACCGGGGCTACCTCTACACCGACGGCTCGCTGCTGGTGCAGTGGGAGTCGCGGGCGCAGAACCGCAACGCGGTGGGCTACTGGCACACCGCCGCCGACCACGTCTTCACCTTCGGCGAGCACACCGAGACCCGGGGCATGCGGACCACCTGGCTGGGCTCGCTGCGCAGCTTCGGCCTGCCGGTGGCCGGCGGTGGCTTCACCACCGGCAAGGGCGTGGTGAAGGCCGGGGACACCGCGCTGCCGGGCGACCGCTCGATCATCTCGGACGGCACCTCGTACTGGGTGTGGGCCGACCCGACGGGCGGCCACGCGCACACCTGGCGGGAGTACGACCCGGCGAGCGGCGCCGTCGGCCGGGAGTCGCTCCCCGCCTTCCTGGCCGACGCCACCAAGCACGACCCGGCCGGCACCCGCTGGCTGTCCGGCTGGCTGCTGCCGGCCCCGGACGCGGTGGACGGCCCGTCCTCCGCGCCGGTCGGCGGTCTGGTCGGCTGGCGGTCCGTCAGGCTGCCGGACGGCCGCTTCCGGGGCGAGGACGTGGCGGGCCGTCAGGTCCTCCTGCCGTCCGAGCTGCGGGCGCCCAGCGCGCTGGTGCACTTCCCCGGCGCCGAGGGGCCGACGGCCGTGGTGCGCGAGGGCTACCGGGCCAAGCTGTACACCGAGGACGGCGGGCTGCTCGCCGAGCTGCGCACCGACGACGAGCCGGGCGAGTTCGCCGCGGGCACCCCGCTGCTGCCGCCGATGCGGTACTGGCACCGGCTGCGCCCGCGCGACGAGGCGGGCTCGCTCGCGCTGCGCCGGATGGACGCCGCCACCGCCGGGACGCTGCTCAAGGCGGCCCTGGCGGAGGACCGCGAGCGTCCGACCTACCTGATCTACACCCTCACCCACCTGCTGCCCGAGGTGACCGACCCCGCGCTGCGGGCCGGGATCGCCGGGATCGTCCGCTACGCGGCCGGCCAGCAGAGCGTGCTGGACAAGGTGAGCGAGCGGCTGACCGAGGAGCTGGCGGGCGGCCCGAAGCCCTCCGCCCCGACCGGCCCGGCCGACACCGAGCTCTCGGCCGCACTCAGCGGCACCGGTCTGCTGGCCCGCTGGTGGGGCTACCAGACCACCCACCACGTGGCCGCCCAGCTCGCCGTGCTGACCGAGGCGGCCCGCCCGGAGTCGGCCGCCCGCCCGGCCGGCACCCTGCACGTGGACTGCCCGGAGATCCCCTACGAGGCGGTCTCCTGGACGCGGCTGCCCGCGCTGGCCGAGGTGGCCGCGCTACGGGCCGCCACCGCGCCGGAGGAGGAGCAGCGGACGGCCGCCGCCTGGTTCGCCGGGCGGCTGGTCGAGCTCGGCCTGCACGGCTCGGCGCCGACCTGGCGCAGGGCGGTGCTGCAACTGGCGGGCCGTCACCTGCTCGCCTCCGACGGCACGCACCGGCGCGGCACCGACGACACGCTGCTGGCGCTCGGCGACGGGGCCTTCCTGCTGTTCGCCGACAGCAAGCAGCTGGCGGACGGCTCGACCTCCTCCCAGGTGCTGTTCCACGACCCGGCGCAGCGCTTCGAGGTGCCCGCGCCGTACACCGTGCACACCATCGGCGAGGTCGGCAGCGGCAGCCCGGACGGCACGGCGGCGGCCGTGCTGGCCCTGGCGGCCGAGCGCGGTCCGGTGGAGTGGCGGCCGGAGGCGGCCGAGCGGTTCGCCGCGTTGACCGGCGTCACGCCCACGCTGGCCGCCCTGGTGACGGCCGGTCTGCCGCAGGTGGACTCCAGCGAGCGGAACTTCCTCCCCTCCGAGCTGCGGACCGCGCTCGGGCTGAAGGTGGCCGAGGCCGCCGTCGCCCGGGACGAGCTGCGCGCGCTGGCGACCGAGACCCGCCAGCACCTGGTCCGCTCGCTGCTGCCGGCCGACCCGGCCGGGCTCTGGGCGGACGGCCCGGACGTCGAGGCCGTGGCGGCGGTCTGGATCGGGGCCGTGGGCCGCCGGCTGGCCGTGCCGGAGGCACTGCTGGCCGAGGCGGTCAAGGGCCTGCGCACCTCCTGGGTGGCCGGCCAGGCGCTGGTCGCCGTCCTGGAGCCGGACGCCGCGCCGGAGTTGAACCGGGACCTGGAGTGGACGGTGCGCGGCGACCGCTGCGTGCCGGCCGAGGCGGGCGAGACCGGCTTCAACGCCAACGTGCTGACCGGCGCGGTGTCCACCGCCGCCTGGCTGGCCCACCGGCTGCCCGCCGGTGACCCGCTGCGGGCCGGCCTGCCGGCTGCCCTGGCCGCCGTCCGGGCCCGGCTGGCCCACCCGGGCCTGCTGCTGGACCTCGGACGGTACGTCAGCCTGCCCGACTTCAAGAAGGCGGCCGGTGCCCCGACCGAGGTGACCGACACCCACGAGCGCTACGGCGCGGTCATCATGGCCACCCACGACAACCAGCCCGCACCGGGCATCCGCACCGCGCTGCTGGACGCTTCCGGGCAGGACCCGTACCTGGCGGTGCTGCGCGGAGACGGGCAGCCGTTCGCCGCCGAGGTGGCACTGCGGCTGGCGGCCTCCGCCGACTTCGCCGCCCTGCTGGCCGACCCGGGCGCCCCGGCGGCCGGCGAGGCGGGGGCGGACGGCACCTGGTGGCCGCAGGACCCGTCCCGTTCGGTGCCCGACCTGGTGGGTGAGGTGTCGGCCGCGCACGGGCTGGGCGCGGACGCCGCCGTGCTCTACCTGATGCTGCTCGCCATGCCGGACCCGACGGACAAGAACACCGCCCGCTGGACCGGCTGGCGCCCGGCCCGGCTGAAGGCCGCCCGGGCCGAACTGGCCGCCACCGAGCTGGTGGTGACGGCCACCCGGACCAGGGCGGGGCGCTCGCTCTTCCTGCCCGGCGGCTGGACCGAGCGGCGCTCGCCGTACGTGCCGCTGGAGACCTGGAAGCTCGCGCTGCTCGGCGAGCTCGCCGCCGAGGACGTGCCGCTCGGCGCCCTGGTGCCGACCGCACCGCCGGCCGAGCTGTACCGCCGGGCCTGGCAGCGCATCCAGGACGGCGACCTGCCGCGCTTCGAGCAGCTCAAGGTGAAGCGCGCCGGCCGGCGCCGCTGACCCCCCGTCACACCCCCCCGGCCGGGGTGCGGCCCCCGCCGCACCCCGGCCCCCACCTCCTGAGGAACTCCTGATGACCACCGTCACCGTCACCGACCCGGCCACCGACCCGGCCGGGCAGCCCGCCCGGCAGGTCCTGCCCGCCGAGGAGAAGTACGCCGCCGAGCTGGCCTTCCTGGCCGCCCACGACCACGGCCCCCGCCCGCCCGGCTGGGCGCTCACCCCGTCCGCCGTGGTCACCTTCGTCTGCGGCAGCGACGGCGCGCTGACCCTCACCCCCGCCCGCCGCAAGGGCACCGGGCTGCCCGCCTCACTCACCGTCAGCCGCAAGTTCGTCGGCGAGCGGGCGCTGGTCGAGCGCTGCGTGGTGACCCTGGCCGGTGAGCGCGGCCTGCTGCTGGTCGGCGAGCCCGGCACCGCCAAGTCGATGCTCTCCGAGCTGCTCTCGGCGGCCGTCAGCGGCACCAGCGAGCTGACCGTCCAGGGCACCGCCGGCACCACCGAGGACGCCTTCCGCTACGGCTGGAACTACGCGCTGCTGCTGGCCCAGGGCCCGACCCCGCAGGCGCTGGTCGCCTCGCCGGTGCTCACCGCGATGCGCAGCGGGAAGGTGGCCCGGATCGAGGAGGTGACGCGCTGCCTGCCGGAGGTGCAGGACGCGCTGGTCTCGATCCTCTCCGACCGCCGGGTCTCCGTCCCCGAGCTGTCCGGCACCCCCGACGCCACGGTGCCCGCCGTGCCCGGCTTCACCGTGATCGCCACCGCCAACCTCCGGGACCGGGGCGTCTCGGAGATGTCCGCCGCGCTCAAGCGCCGGTTCAACTTCGAGACGGTGGAGCCGATCGCGGACGCGGCGGCGGAGACCGCGCTGGTGCGCGAGCGCGCGGGCTCCGCCGTGGAGCGGGCCGGGGCCGCGTTCGGCGTGGACGACGCCGTGCTGGACGCCCTGGTCACCGTCTTCCGCGACCTGCGCTCCGGCCGCTCGGCGGAGGGTTGGGACGTGGAGCGGCCCGGCACCGTGATGTCGACCGCCGAGGCCGTCCAGGTCGCCTCCTCCCTCGGCCTGGCCCGCGCCTACCTCCCGGGCACCTCGGCCGACGCGCTCGACCTGATGCCCGGTCACCTGCTCGGCGCCGTCCGCAAGGACGACCCCGCCGACCACGCCCGGCTCCTCGGCTACTGGGACGGCCCGGTCCGCCGCCGCGCCGAGGACGGCTCCGCCCTCTGGCGCCGGCTCTGGGACCTCCGGGAGAACCTCCGGTGACGACCCCTCCCACCTCCCGGCCCCCGACGCCGGGGACCGGCACCCCGGGTCCGGCGGAGCCGCACCCCTCCGCCGGGCCGGGCCCTCTGCACGGAGCACCCCCTGTGACCTCCCCGCACCGCACCCCCGCCCCCCGCGGCCTCACGCCGCCGCGCCCCGGCCCGGCCGCCCCGGCCTCGCCGGGCAACCCCGCCGCACCCGCCGCGACGGCCCGGCCGAACGACACCCCCGCCACCCCACCCGCGCCGACCGAGGCACCCGGACCACGCGCCTCAACAGCCCAACTCACCGACCCTGAGCGGCCGTTCCCCGAGCGACTCGGCACAGCCGCCTTGCGCAGCACCACCGACCACACCGGAGCCACCCTGCGCGACAGCGTGGCCGCACCCGCCGGAACAGCCCATCCGAGTGACACCACCGACACCCCACCCGCGCTGACCGGAGCAGCCGACCCGCGAGCCGCGATGGCCGAACTCACCGACCCGGACGGGCCGTTCCTGATCGGCGTGCGGCACCACAGCCCCGCGCTGGCCGCCGTCGTACCCGAGCTGCTGACGGCTGCCGCACCGAAGGTGCTCTGCGTCGAGCTGCCCGCCGACTTCGACCGCTGGCTGCCGCACCTGGCCGACCCCGGCACCGTCGCCCCCGTGGCGCTGGCCGGGGCCGGAGCGGACGGCCGGCTCGGGTTCTACCCGTTCGCGGACTTCTCCCCCGAGCTGGCCGCGATCCGCTGGGCGCTCCGGGAGGGCGTCGAAGTCCGATGCTGCGACCTGCCGTTGGGCGATCCCGGCTGGTCGGCCACCGGCCCCTCCGAAGGTGCGGGCGACCGCCCCGGCCCGTCCTGGGCCGACGGCCTGGCCGCCGGGAACACCGGGCGGGCCGGTGACGACCTGTGGGACCGCACCGTGGAGGTCCGGGCCCCGGGCAGCACCCCCGAGGCGGTCCGCCGGGCCGCCCTGGCCGTCGGCTGGGCACTGCGCCAGGACGCCGCCGAGCGCGGCGGTGTCCCCGCCGTGGACCTGGCCCGCGAGGCGCACATGCGCGCGGTGATCGCGCGGGCCGCCGAGGGCGACCGACGGGTCGCCGTCCTGGTCGGCTCCTTCCACGCGGCCGCGCTGACCTCTGCGTCCGTGCGCAGCACGGCGGTCGGCGCCGAAGGTGACGGGCTGTCGAGCCCGGCCGCCGTCACCGGCCGCCCCGCCGCCGGCGACCCGGCCCGCGAGGCCGCCTCCGGCACTCCCGGCAAGCCTTCCGGGCAGTCCCGGACCACCCCGCCGGCCGCCCCCTCCGACCCGGCGGGCACCCCGGAGGTGACCACCTCGCTGGTGCCGTACACCTTCGGTCTGCTGGACGCCCGCTCCGGCTACCCCGCCGGCATCCGGGACCCGCGCTGGCAGCAGGCCGTGCTCACGGCCGGCGGCGATCCCGAGCAGGTGCGGCAGGCCGCTGCCCGGACCATCACCGAGGTCTGCCGTGAGCTGCGTGCCGCCGGCCACCCGGCCGGGACCGGCGAGGCTGCCGAGACGCTGCGGCTGGCCGGTGACCTGGCCCGGCTGCGCGGACTGCCCGCGCCCGGCCGGGGCGAGCTGCTGGAGGCCGTCAACACGGCCCTCGGCCAGGGTGAACTGCTCGGCCGGGGGCGGGCCTTGGCCCGCGCTCTGGAGACCGTGATGGTCGGCACCGACCGGGGCCGGACGGCCCCCGGGACGCCGCGCTCGGGCCTCGGCCCCGCCGTGGAGGCCGAGCTCGCCGAGCTACGCCTGCCGCACCCGGACGACCCGGACTCCCGCGAGCTCCGCCTCGACCCGCTGCGGTCCTCCCTCGACCGCCGCCGCGAGACCCTGCTCCAGCGCCTGGAGGTCTGCGGGGCCGGCTACGCCGACGCCGTCGAGGTCTCCGGCACCGGCGACGGCAGCGCCCTGACCACCCGCTGGCGGGCCGCCTGGACGCCCGGCGTCCCGGCCCGGCTGGACCTGGCCGGCGTGCGCGGGGTGACAGTCGAGCAGGCCGCCGCCGGCACCCTGCGCGAGCGGGCCCGGCAGCAGGCCGCCGACGGCGGGCCGAGCTGCGCCCAGCTACTGGACGGGCTGCGCGCGGCGGCCGTCTGCGACCTGCCCGCGCTGGTCGCGGAGCGGCTCGGCGAGGCGGCCGAGGCCCTGCCCGCCGCCGCCTCGCTGCCCGAACTCCTGGCCGCGCTCGACCTGTTGGAGGCGCTGCGGCGGGGCCACCTGCCCGGCACCACCGACGAGAGCCGCGCCGAGTCGGCCACCCTGGCCGAGACCCTCCTCGACGCCGCCGTGCGCGGCCTGCCCGGCCTGGCCGGCAGCGAGGAGCTCGCGGACGCGGCCGCGCTCACCGCGCTGGCCACCCGGGCCGCCGAGCACCGGCTCGGCCTGCGACTGGACGGCGCGCTGGCCGAACTGGCCTCCACCGGCTCGCCGTTGATCCAGGGTGCGGCACTGGCCGCCCGGGTGCTGCTCGACCTGGACGCCCCGGAGCTGATCGGCACCCGCACCGCCGGCTGGATCGACACCGCCACCCACCCCGAGGCCCGGCGTCGGCTCGCCCGGCACCTGGCGGGGCTGCTCACCGCGGGCGGTCCGCTGCTCCAGTACGCCCCCTCCGCCCTCGTCCCGCTGCTCGACCGGGTCGACCTCCTCCCCGACCAGGGCTTCCTGGACCGCCTGCCCGCCCTGCGGGCCGGCTTCGACGCACTCAGCCCGGCCGCCCGTGGCCGGCTGCTGGGCGAGGTCACCGAACGCCTCGGCGAGAAGCCCGACCTCTCGCTGGCGGCGGCACCCGGGCTGCTCGCCCTGTGGACGGCCGCCGACACCGCCGCCACGACCGCCCTGGCCACCCTCGGCCTGAGCAGCCCCGGCCTCGGCACGCTCGGCCTCGGCAGCCCGACCGGACAGGCCGACCGGCCGGGTTCCGAGCCGGCCGACCCCGGAGCGGCCACGGCGGACACCGGGCTGACGGACCGTCCGCACGCCGACCAGAAGGCCCTGCTGGCCCCCGCCGACCGCTGGCGGCTGCTGCTCGGCCGCGAGCCGGAGAAGCTCCCCGACGGCGCCCGCCGCTACGCCAACGCCCTGGACGAGCTCTACGGCGCGGGCCGGGGCGAGGGCTCCGCCGATCTGCCGACCGGTGACGGCGGCGGGAGCGATGCCTCCTTCCCGACCGCCCGCGAGTGGTCGGAGGAGCTGGCGGCGCTGTTCGGCGCCGAGGTCCGCGAGGAGGTGCTCGGCCAGGCGGCCGACGCCGGACGGCTGGACGTGCTGGCCGAGCTGGACCCGGCCTCGGTGCGCCCGTCGGTCGAGCTGCTCAGCTCGGTGCTCAACCTGGCCGGCGGTCTGCCGGAGGCCCGGCTGGCCGCGCTGCGTCCGCTGGTGCGCCGTCTGGTGGAGGAGCTGGCCAAGGAGTTGGCCACCCGGCTGCGTCCGGCCCTGCACGGGCTGGCCAGTCCGCGCCCGACCCACCGGCCGGGCGGGAAGCTCGACCTGCCGCGCACCCTGCGGGCCAATCTGGCGCACACCCAGCGCCTCGCCGACGGCCGCACCGTGGTCCTGCCCGAGCGGCCGGTCTTCTCCACCCGGGCCCGCAAGGAGGCCGACTGGCGGCTGGTGCTGGTGGTGGACGTCTCCGGCTCGATGGAGGCCTCCGTCATCTGGTCCGCCCTGACCGCCGCCGTGCTCGGCGGGGTGCCGACCCTCTCCACCCACTTCCTGGCCTTCTCCACCGAGATCGCCGACCTCACCGAACGGGTGGACGATCCGCTCTCCCTGCTGCTGGAGGTCCGGGTCGGCGGCGGCACCCACATCGCCAAGGCGCTGGCCCACGCCCGCTCCCTGGTGACGGTGCCCAGCCGCACCCTGGTGGTCGTGGTGAGCGACTTCGAGGAGGGCGGATCGGTCGGCGGGCTGCTGGCCGAGGTCCGCGCGCTGGCCTCCTCCGGCGTCCACCTGATGGGCTGCGCGGCGCTGGACGACACCGGCGCCCCGCGCTACTCGGTGCCGATCGCGCGGCAGCTCGTCGCCGCCGGGATGCCGGTGGCCGCCCTCAGTCCCCTCGCCCTGGCCCGCTGGGTCGGCGACCGTCTCCGCGGGGAGCACCGATGACCGCTGCCGACACCACCGTCCTTCCGCCCGCCGCACCGAAGTTGACGGCCGCCGCCGTCGGGGCGCTGACCTCCCGGCTGGCGAAGAAGCTCGACGCCACGGTGGCGCAGTACGCGGCACTCCCGGTGGAGCCGGCCGAGGGCGGCGGGGTCACCGTCCGCTGCGGCGAGGACGCCCTGGTCACCCTGACCCCGGGGCCGGACGGAGTGCTCCGGACCGACGACCAGGCCGCCTGCGGGTGCCTGCTGGCACCGCGCTGCCTGCACCGGGCCGCGCTGCTCCAGCTCTGCCCGCTGGCCGACCCGGCCGCCGAACCCGTTCCCGGGGCCGGTGCCGGCGCTGATGCCGGGGCCGGCGCCGGCGCTGATGGCGGGGCCGGTGCCGGTGCTGATGTCGCGTCAACTGTCGCGCCGGTCACCGCCGATCGGCCGGAGCACGCGGGGACCCCCGGGGCAGCCGCAACCGACGGGGCCGCATCCACCGAGCCCGAGGCCCCCGTGCTCGCCACCCCCGCCCAGATCGCGGCGGCCGACGCCCTGTGGGCAGCCGCCTCGGCAGTGCTCGCCGCCGGACTGCCGTCCGCCGGTGCGGTGCCGCAGGCCGAACTCCTGCGCGCCGCCCACACCGCCCGGCTGGCCGGGCTGCTCCGGGCGGAGGCGGCGGCACTGCGGGTGGTGCGCGGCCTGCGCAGCGCACGGGCCCGTACCGGCAGCCGGCCGCTGGCCGACCTGGCCGCCGCGCTGCGCGAACTCCTGCTCACCACGGCGCTGGTCCGCGCGGGCCGGGGCGATGCCGCGCTAATCGGCACCGCCCGGCGGGCCTACCAGGCGGGCGGTGCACTGCGGGTGCACGGGGTGTTCCGCGAACCGGTGCTGACCGCCACCGGCTACGGCGGCGTGGTCACCCACCTGGTGGACCAGGACGGCGCCTGGTACTCGGTGGCTGACGTCCGCCCGGGCGGGCCGGGCCGGGCCCGGGGTGCGGCGACCGCCCCGGTGGCGATCGGCGCCGCCGCGATGGACCACCGCGGGCTCTCGCACGGCGGTCTGCTGATCTCCGGCGCCACCGTCTCGGCGGACGGCCGGCTCGGCTCCGGCAAGGGCGTCAGGGCCAACGCCGTCCCCGGACTCCCGTGGACCGCAGGCCCGTTGGCCTCGCTCTTCACCCGCCCGCTCCCCGACGCCGCCGCCGACCGTCTCGGCGACGGCCCGTTGGCCGACCCGGCCGACGACGCCCGCCAGCGGACCCCGATCGGCTGCGACGTGGTGCTGCTCGGTGCCGCCGGTGACGCGGTACTGGCCCGCGCCGTCACCCCGGCTCCGGGCGGGGATCCGGACGGCCCCGGCGGCGCACAAACGGCCACCACCCTTGGCGCCGAAGGGAGTTCGGGCAAGCTCGGCGCTCTCGCCGCACCCGGGGAGGGGCCCGCCGGAATCCCGGAGACTCCCGACCCGACCGAGCCGAGCTCGCCGAGCGACCCGACCGGCGAACCGGGCAGCACCGTGTACCACGCCTACGGACCGGTCCTGCGGCTGGCCGCCGCGCACGGCCACCCGGAGCTCTCCCACACCGAGAACCTGCGCCAACTGGCCAGCCACCCCGGCACCTTGGTCCGGGTGCTCGGCCGGGTCGATCCCGACCGGGTGGCCACCCTGCGGGTGCTGGCGGCGGCTCCGGTGCCGGGCGCGGACCCGGGCCTGACGCTGCGCCTGCCCGCCGCCTGGAACGGCCGGGCGGACCTCGGCTACGACCGGCTGGTGGGCAGTCACTTCCCGGCCGACGCCGAGCCGGCCGGGCCGGTCGCCACCGGACCGGACCCGCTGACGGACGCACCGCTCTGGCGGCTGCGGCGCCTGGTCGAGCTGGGCGTGGCCGGCGGTCGCCGGGCGGTCGCCGAGTCGGCCCGGACCGGCGGAGGCGCGGCGGACGCGGCGGCGCTCACCCGCTCCGGCTTCCCGCGGGCGGCGGCCCTGGGCACCGCCCTGGCCGAGGCGGCGGACCGTCGCGGCCGCGACGTGTTCGGCCGGCTGACGGACGACGCGGGCGACGCGTACGCCGAGAGCTGGCTCGCCGCCTCGCTCCACCTCACGCTCGCCGAGCGCGAGTTGGTCCGCAGCTCCTGGCGCACCCCGGAGTACTGAACGGGCCCGGGGCGGGTGGCACCGAGACCCGGTGCCACCCGCCCCGCGTGCTCAGCGTTCTGCGGGCTCAGCGCTCCGACAGCTCCGAGGGCGCCTCCTGCACCGTCCAGCCGTTGCCGTCCGGGTCGGTGAAGGACATGAACGAGTTCCACTCGCCCCCCTTGCCCTCGGCCCAGCCGGTCTCGCCGAGGTGCTGCACCGGGCCGACCGCCACCCCGGCCGCGACCAGCGCGGCGTGTGCCGCCTCGATGTCGGTGACGCAGAACTGCACGCCCTGCAAGGTGCCGGGAGCCATCGCACCCGAGCCGGGGGCGCCGGGCATCCCCGACATCATCACGATCGAACAGCGCGATCCCGGCGGGGTCAGCTGGATGATCCGCACCCCGGGCGCGACCTCGCTGTCCAGGTCGACGGTGAAGCCGATCTTCTCGGCGTAGAACTCCTTGGCCCGGTCCAGGTCGGTGACCGGGACGGGGACGACCTCGAGGGTCCAGTTCACGGCGGTTCTCCTTGCTCGCGCGGGTGGTTGGGCCCACCGTGCCGCAGACCGCACACGGAACGCACGGCGCAACGCCGGACCACGGCACAAGAAAGCGCTCTCAAAGCCACAGAAGCCCCCACTCCCACGCGCCATCTGACGGACTTTCACAGGATGGCAGGTCAGAGCCCTGCTCCTGACGTTGCCATGACGACTCCCCCTCCGTACCATTCAGGCGAACACGGCAAGGCCACGTCTTTTCAGAGAGCGCTCTCACCCCCACAGAGAGGTGCCATCCATGGCTGCCACACTCCGCAGGCACCGCCGGCTGCTCGGCGTCCTGCTGCCCGCCCTCGCCGCCGTCCTCACGCTGGCCGGCCCCACCGCCGCCCGCACCGAGCCGGCCCCCGCCACCGTCGCACCCGCCGCCGCTGCCGCCGTCACCACCTGGGCGGACGAGTTCAACGGCCCCTCCGGCGCCGGGCCCGATCCGGCCAAGTGGACGACGGAGACCGGTGGTTCGGGCTACGGGAACCACGAGCTCCAGTACTACACGGCCGGCAACGCCAACGCCGCCCAGGACGGCCAGGGCAATCTGGTGATCACCGCCCGGCGCAACACCAACACCAACCTCGGCTGCTGGTACGGCACGTGCCAGTACACCTCGGCCCGGCTGAACACCGCACAGACCTTCACCCAGGCGTACGGCCACTTCGAGTCCCGGATCAAGATCCCGCGCGGCCAGGGCATCTGGCCCGCCTTCTGGATGCTCGGCAACGACCTCGGCTCGGTGGGCTGGCCCAACAGCGGCGAGATCGACATCATGGAGAACATCGGCCGCGAGCCCTCCACCGTGCACGGCACCCTGCACGGCCCGGGCTACTCCGGCGCCGGCGGCCTCGGCTCCGCCTACACACTGCCGAACGGTCAGGTCTTCGCCGACGCCTTCCACGTCTTCGCGGTCGACTGGAGCCCGAACTCCATCACCTGGTCGGTGGACGGCCACGCCTACGCCACCCGCACCCCGGCCGACACCAACGGCAACCGCTGGGCCTTCGACCACCCGTTCTTCCTGATCCTCAACCTCGCGGTCGGCGGCGACTGGCCGGGCAGCCCGGACGGCTCCTCCACCTACCCGCAGACCATGACGGTCGACTACGTCCGCGCCTCCACCTCCGCCACCGGCCCCACCCGGACCGGGCAGATCTCCGGCATCGGCGGCATGTGCGTGGACGTGGCCGGCGCCTCCAACGCCGACCGCACCCCGATCCAGCTGCACAACTGCACCGGCAACGCGGCGCAGCAGTGGACCACCGGCGACGGCACCGTCCGCGCGCTCGGCAAGTGCCTGGACGTGAACGCCTCCAACAGCGCCGACGGCACCGCGATCCAGCTCTACACCTGCAACGGCACCGGCGCCCAGCAGTGGAGCATCAACGGCGACGGCACCCTCCGGGCCCTCGGCAAGTGCCTGGACGCGGCGGGCGGTTCCTCCGCCGACGGCACCCGGCTGATCCTCTGGACCTGCAACGGCGGCGCCAACCAGCGCTGGACCCTCGGCTGACCCACCCCCTCCCCCTCCCGCTCCTCCGCTCCGCCTCTTCTTCGCAGCGTCCACCCTCCGCCCTCTTCCCACCCCCACGCGAAGAACGGACACCCCCACCCATGACGCACCGTCACCACCGCCCGCCGCTCTCCCGGCGCGGCGTGCTCACCGCCGCAGGGGCGGCCCTGGCCGTCCCCGCCCTCGGCGGCCTGCTGCGGGCCACCGCCTCCTCCGCCAACGCCGCCACCACCCCCACCCTGGCGCTGGACCTGGCCAACACCACCGGCAGCAACACCGTCTACGCCTACGTGGTCGGCCGCGACCCCTCGGCCGGCGGCAGCTGGGCCTTCCTGCGCTCGGACGGCGTCTCCCTCTACCGGCCGCCGAACCCGCCCGCCAACCAGACCCCGCTCGGCGTGGACTGCGCCATCGCGCTGAACGGCTCCGGCGCCGGGCCGCGCCGGGTCACCCTGCCGCGCCTGGACAGCGGACGGATCTACTTCTCGGTCGGCGCCAAGCTGACCTTCCTGATGAACACGGGCGGCGGCCTGGCCCTGCCCTCGGTCTCCAACCCGAGCGACCCGAACATCGACGTCCGGCACGACTTCTGCGAATTCACCTACAACGCGGACCAGTTGTACGCCAACATCACCTTCGTCGACATGGTCGGCCTGCCCATCTCGTTCCGCCTGGAGACCGGCCAGGGCACCCAGACGGTGGCCGGCCTGCCCACCGACGGCCTGGCCCGGGTGGCCGCCTCGCTCCGCTCGCAGTCCGCCGCCGACGGCAGCGACTGGAGCCGCCTGGTGGTCAACCGCAACGGCGCCGACCTGCGGGTGCTCAGCCCCAACCTGGCCATCCGGGGAAACACCTCGCTCTTCGCCGGGTACTTCGACGCCTACGTGGACCAGGTCTGGAGCAAGTACCGCTCCACCGACCTGCGGATCGACACCCAGTACACCTGGGGCACCGTCACCGGCCGGGTCTCCGGCGAGACCCTGACCTTCCCGGGGGTCGGCTCCTTCGGCCGCCCGTCCACCCTGTCGATCTTCTCCTGCAGCGACGCGCCGTTCACCACCGGCAACGACCTGATGGGCAATCTGAGCGCCCGGCTGGCCGCCGCGTTCAACCGCACCACCCTGCTGGACAACGCGCTCCAGCCGACCAACGAGAACCCGGCCGCCTTCTACACCAAGCCCCGCACCAACCACTACGCCCGGATCCTGCACACCACCACGGCCGACCGGCTCGGCTACGCCTTCCCCTACGACGACGTGCACCCGGCCGGCACCGACTTCGAGGGCAAGGTGCAGTCGGGCGACCCGCGCCTGTTCACCATCACCGTCGGCGGCTCCACCAGCGGGCCCAACCCCTCGCCCAGCCCGACCCCGACCGCCACCGGAGGCACCGTCAGCGCCTTCTCGACCGTCCAGGCCGAGGCGTTCCGGGCACAGAACGGCGCCCAGGTGGAGGCCTGTTCGGACACCGGGGGCGGCTCCGACGTCGGCTGGCTGGCCAACGGCGACTGGCTCCGCTACAGCCTGGACTTCGGCTCCGCCGGAGCCACCCGCTTCTCGGCCCGGGTCGCCTCCGGCGCCGCCGCCGGGGTCAGCGGCCTGGTCCAGGTCCGGCTCGGCAGCCCGACCGCCGCCCCGGTCGGCAGCTTTGCCCTGGCCAACACCGGCGGCTGGCAGGCGTGGCGCACCGTCCCGGCCGACATCACCCGGACCACCGGGGTCCGGGACGTCTACCTGACCTTCGACAGCGGGCAGCCCGCCGACTTCGTCAACCTCAACTGGTTCAGCTTCGCCTGACACCCCCTCAGCGGGACGTCCCGCCCTTCGCTCGGGGCGGGGCGGGGCGTCCTCCCCCGGAACGGGCACTGCCCGCCCCGGCCGTGGTCGGCCGGAGCGGGCAGGCAGGCGGTCGTCAGCTGCCGGGGACCGTGTCGGTGAAGGTGGTGCCGGCCGCGCGGTAGCCGGCGATCTTCGCGGTGACCTGGGCCGGGGTGAGCACCTGGTCCTTGACGAAGTAGACGTAGTCGACCTGCTGGTCGTAGGAGCGCGGGGTGCTGCTGGTCTGGCCGTTCAGGTCGATCAGCCAGTGGTTGAAGTCGATCCACTGCGGCGTCTCGGGCAGGTACGGCTCGCCGTGCTGGGCGAACGGCTGGCCGTCGATGTAGTAGGTGATGCTGGTGTTGTCGACCGTCAACTGCAGGTCGTGCCAGCCGTTGTAGGACTGCCGCGCCTCGCCGTGGGCGTTCACCGCGTTCCACGGGTCCGGGTTGTAGGTCTCCCAGGAGGTGGTGTACATGATGTTGCCCTGCTCGCCCCAGCCGCCGTTGGGCAGGTACTCGAAGTCCTGCTCGCTGTAGTTCGGGTCCATCGGGGCGTTCAGCGGCGTGAAGGTGAAGAAGGTCTGGTTGACGTGGTCGCCGTCCGGACCGCTGACCGGGGTGTCGCTGAACTTGACCCGGGCGGCGTACGTGCCGTTCTTGAACTTCCGTGCCGTGGTCTGGAGTTCGGTCTCCCTCGTACCGGCCGCGGTCCCGTCGGTGGTCAGCCTCAGGTTCATGATGCTGTTGCCGCCGGAGGACTGGAAGGTGATGTCCTGCGGCGACCAGGTGGCGCCGGGGACACCGGGGCCGCCCTGACCGGACTTGACGGTCCAGCCGTGCTGCTGGACGGCCGGCTCGGTGCTCGACCCGTAGTTGAAGTCGTCGAACAGCGCGGGCGCGTTGGGGTCGGTCGGGGGCTGGGTGGTGGGCGGCGGCGTGGTGGGCGGCGTGGTCGGCGGAGCGGTCGGGTCGTTGCCGGCCGGGGCGGTGCCCCAGACCACGGCGCCGCCGCGCTGCACGGTGACCTTCGGCGCGTCCGCCAGGGTGGTCTGCGCACCGTTGAAGGAGTAGTCGTCGGACTGGGTGAGGGTCTGCCAGTCCGCGCGGTAGAAGCGCAGCTGGATGTCCCCGGTGCTCTGGCCGGGGGCCAGCGAGCCGGCGCCGGCCGTGAAGCCGATCTCCAGGTAACGGTCCGCCGTGGCGGTCGGGTTGGCGAGGGTACCGAAGGTGCCGGTGATGTTGCCGCAGCCCTTCACCGCCCAGGAGCAGGCGAAGCGGTAGCTGACGTTCGGGCCGTCCGCCTTGAAGTAGTACCGCAGCGTCACCCCGCTCAGCGGCACCGTGGTGGTGCCGGTGTTGGTGAGCGTCAGCCACGGCTCGGACTGGTCGGCGGTGGCACCGGTCGCACTGGTGCGGTACTGGGCGGAGAGCGAGTCCGTCGCGGCCGAGGCCGGGACGGCGACGAGCGCGGCGCCGGCCAGACCGGCGGCGACGCAGACGGCCATCGCCGTCCGGACGCGGGCGGGGATGCGGAGTCCTGTGGACACGGGAGTTCCTTCGATGTGGGGGGAGTGGGGGGACTACTGCGGGACGGAACTGCGGGTGGTGCGGTTGATCCCCAGCGCGTGCAGGCGGGGCCCGTGGTCGCGCAGGGCGGGCAGGAAGTCGGTGGTCCAGTCGCTGGACGGGTTCCACGCGCGGTCGGCCAGCGCGCAGAGCCGGGGGAAGGTGAGGTAGTCGGCCTGCTCCGGCGTGACCACGAACTCGCTCCACAGCTGCGCCTGGGTGCCCAGCACCCGGGCCCGCTCGGCGGCCGTCCAGTGCTCCGGCGTGGGCTCGTTGTCGTGCACGGCGCGCAGGTCGACGACCGCGTCGGCCTGCCCGAGCGGTTCGTCCGGCGCGTCGGACTGCGGGTAGTCGAGGTAGGTGGAGCGGTGCGGGGCCATCACCACGTCGTGGCCCCGGCGGGCCGCGTCGAGCCCGTGCTCGCCGTCCCGCCAGGCCATCACGGTGAACTCGGGCGGCAGCGCCGAGTCCCCGCCCTCCGCCCAGGCGAGCGGGCGCCGGCCCCGCTCCAGCAGGTGGCGGCCGATCCGGCCGAGGAACCAGCCGTGCAGCTGCGCCGGTGCGGCCAGGCCGAGTTCGGCGGCCCGGCGCCGGGCGGCCGGGCTCCGCTCCCACTCCGTGGTCGGGCACTCGTCGCCGCCGACGTGGACGTACGGGGAGGGGAAGACCTCCAGCACCTCGTCGAGCACGGTGCGGCAGAAGTCGAAGACCTCCTCGTGCACGCCGAGGATGGTGTCGCACACCCCCCACTCGGTCCACACGTCCAGCCGGCGCCCGGGCACGTTCCCCAGGTGGGGGTAGGCGGCGAGGGCCGCCCGGGTGTGGCCCGGCATCTCGATCTCGGGCATCACGGTGACCCCGCGGTCGGCCGCGTACCGCACCAGGGTGCGCAGCTCCCCGACCGTGTAGGAGCCGCCGTGCGGCCGGTCGTCGAAGCGCTCGCTGCCGGCCTGCCCGAGCATCGACCTGGCCCGGCGGCCACCGACCTCGGTGAGCAGCGGGTACGCGGCGCTGGGCATCCGCCAGCCCTGGTCGTCCGTCAGGTGCAGGTGCAGGACGTTCAGCTTGTGGAAGGCCAGCAGGTCGACGGTGCGCAGCAGGAACGGCAGCGGCTGGAAGTGCCGGGCCACGTCGAGCATCGCGCCGCGCCAGCCGAACCTCGGTACGTCGGTGAGCTCCAGGCAGGGGATCCGCCAGGCGGTGCCGCGCACCGGGTGGTCCAGCAGGGCTTCGGACGGCAGGAGTTGACGCAGGGTTTGGATGCCGTGCAGCAGACCGGCCTGGCGGGCGGCGCGCAGCCGGACGGCGTCGGGGGTGACGGTGAGGTGGTAGCCCTCGTCGCCGAGGACGGCCCGGTCGGACGGGGTGAGGCTGAGCTCCACCACGTCGGTGGCGGTGCCGGAGGCGGCCGGGGCGAGCGGCAGGCCGGTGGCGGGGGCCAGCAGGGTGCGCAGCAGGTCCGCCGCGTTCAGGACTCCGCCCGAGGCCCGCACGGTGGTGGCCGGGCCGAGGGTGAAGGCCCCGGGGGCGCGGACGAGCAGGCCGGGCTTCGGGATGATCACGGTGGGGGTTCTCTCCAGGAGGCGGTGGGGGCGGGGCGTGGTCAGCCCTTGACGGCGCCGGCGGTCATTCCGGAGGTGACCTTGTTCTGGAGCACGAGGAAGACCAGCAGCACGGGGAGCATGAAGAGCGAGGAGGCGGCCATCGTGGCGCCCCAGTCGGTGCCGAAGACGTTGGCGAAGGAGGAGAGCCAGACCGGCAGGGTCCGGGCGTCCTGGTTCTTGATGATCAGGGTGTTGGCGAAGGCGAACTCGTTCCAGGCCGTGATGAAGCCGAACAGCGAGGTGGAGAGCAGCCCCGGGGCGAGCAGCGGCAGCGTCACCCGGCGGAACGCACCGGCCCGGCTGCACCCGTCCACCTGGGCGGACTCCTCCAGCTCCACCGGGATGGCGGCCAGGAACCCGCGCAGCGTCACGATGGTGAACGGCAGGGTGGTCATGAAGTAGACCAGGGTGAGCATCGACAGGCTGTCCAGCAGGTCGGTGTCCCGGGCGATCACGTACATCGGGATCAGCAGCGCCTCCCAGGGCGCCATCTGGGCGATGAAGACCATCAGGATGAAGGCCCGGCGGCCCCGCCAGCGCATCCGTCCGACGGCGAACGCCGCGAGCAGCGCAACCACCAGGGACATCAGCACGGCGGCGGCGGTGACCAGCAGGCTGTTGCGCCAGAAGGTGCCGAATCCGGCGGCCCGGACGGCGGTGCGGAAGTGGTCGAGCGTGGGGTGCAGCGGGAGGAACGAGGGGGTGTCGGCCTGGATGTCGGCGGTGGGCTTGAGGGCGGTGATCGCCATCCAGTACACCGGGAAGACCGAGACCGCGAGGACGGCCAGCGCGGCGGCGTTGAGCGGGATGCGCCGCAGGGCGTGACGGATGGTCAGGGCGGTCACAGCGCCTCTCCTTCCTGACGGAACATCCGGCGCAGGTTGAACACCAGGGCCCCGGCGAGGATCAGCACGGTGAGGGTGGAGACGGCCGAGCCGAGGTCGTACTTGTGCAGGGACTGGGCGATCTGGAACGCGTACACCGGGAGCGTGGTGGTGGCGTCGCCCGGGCCGCCCTGGCTGATCACCCAGATCTGGGCGAAGCACTTGAAGGTCCAGATCACCTCGAGCGAGGTGACCAGGGCGAACAACGGCCGCAGCACGGGGAAGGTGACCAGGCGGAAGGTCTGCCAGGCTCCGGCGCCGTCGAGGCGGGCCGCCTCGTACAGCTCGGCGGGGATGGTGGTGAGGCCGCCGTACAGGGTGAGGGCGGCGAACGGGACGGACTGCCAGACCACCAGGGCGACCAGGATGGCGAAGGTCGAGCCGCTGTGCGCGAACCAGGCGTAGTCCCGGAACGAGCTGAAGCCGAGCTGGTCAAGTGTCCAGTTGACCACTCCGAACCGGGACTGGAACAGCCACTGGAAGATCGTGGTGGCGGCGATCACCGGCGTCGCCCAGGTGAGTACCAGGGCGCTCATCACCGCGAACCGCATCCGGCGGCCCAACCGGGCCAGCATCAGGGCGATCAGGGCGCCGAACAGCATGATCAGCGCGGTGTTGAGGGCCGTCCACCCCACGGTGCGGCGGACCACCGTCCAGAACTCCGGATCGGACAGCACCTGGCGGTAGTTGGCGAAGCCGACCGAGCCGGCCCCGCCGTGGATGAGCTCGGCCATCCTGAAGTGCTGGAAGGACATCAGGACGTTCCGGGCCAGCGGGTAGAGCAGCAGGAACGCCGTGCCCACCAGCGTCGGTGCGATCAACAGGTACGGCCAGGCCGTGGCGAGCCGGCTGCGCCCCGTGGGGCGGCGGGCCGGCGGTGGTGCCGTGGGGGCGGTCGGCCGGGGGACGGCCTCGGGTGCGGTGAGCACGGCGTGCGACTCCCGTCTGGGGTGCGGTCGGGGGTCAGTGCGAGCTGTTGAGCGCCTTGGTGACGGCGGCCGAAGCGGTCTTGCCGGCCACCGCGGGGTCGGCGCCGGTGAGCACCTGGGTCATGTACTGCTTGATCGGGTTGTTGGCCTCGACCGCCGCCCAGTTGGGCGAGTTGGGGGTGGCGTGGCCGTTGACGGCGCCGGCGGCCATCGCCGAGGCGCCCTCGTTGCCGGCCAGCACGCCCGCCAGCGAGGTCCGGTTCGGGACGTAGCTCATCTCCTTGGCCATGTCCGTCTGCCACTTCTCGCCGGCCAGCGCCTTGACCACCTCGTAGGCGCCGGCCTGGTGGCGGGACGACTCGGGGATGACCAGGTCGGAGCCGCCGGTGAAGACCGCACCGGGCTTGGCCGCGGTCTTGCCGGGGATCGGGAAGAAGCCGAGCTTGTCCTTCAGCGCCGGGTTGGCCTTGACGATCGCGGCCGCGCCGCCGGGGGTCGAGATGAGCTGCGCGGTCTTGCCCTTGGCGAACACCTCGGCCTGCAGCGGCTTGGCCTCGTCGGCGTCCTTGGGGCCGCTGCCGAGGGCCTGGAGCTGCTGGTAGAAGGCCATGCCGGCCTTGGCCTCCGGGGTGTCCAGCGAGCCGGCCCACTTCCCGTCGGCGCCCTTGACCGCCAGGTCGCCGCCCTCGTCCCAGACGAAGCCGGCCAGCGCGTACCAGGTCTGGCCGCTGAGGTAGATGCCGTCGTTGCCACCGGAGTTGAGCTTGGTGGTGGTGGCGATCCACTCCTCCCGGGTCTTCGGCGGGGTGGTGATGCCGGCCTGCGCGAAGAGGTCCTTGTGGTAGATCACCACCCGGTTCGCCGCGTACCACGGGATGCCGTACTGCTTGCCGTCGATCTTGCCCGGCTCGGCCAGGCCCGGGATCCAGTCGCCGCCCTGGAGGTCGGCGGTCCGGTCGGTCAGGTCCTTCACCCCGCCGCTGGCCGCGTACTGGGCGACCTGGGTGTTGCCGACCTCGATGACGTCGGGGGCGTCCTTGCTGGCCAGCGCGCTGGTGATCTTCTGGCCGATGCCGTCCCACTCCTGGATCTGGACCTTCAGGGTGGTGCCCGGGTGGGTGCTCTCGAAGTCGGCCTCGAAGCGCTGGAGGAAGCCGTCGGTGACGCTGTCCCGCATGATCCAGACGGTCAGCTCGGACGGCGCACCGGCCGAGTCCCCGCCGCCCGCGTCGGCGGAGGAGCCGCACGCGGAGAGGGCGGACAGTGCCAGGACGGCGGCCGAGGCACGGAGCGCGGCGGTGGGGCGGGAGCCGGAGGGGGAGGACGCGGGGGATCTCACGGGGAACGTCACCTCGAATGGGAGCTACGGAACTTACCAGTTGCCGACTGGACCGGCACTGGTAAGAGAAGTTCGCAGATACCAGTAGGTGCGTCAAGGCCCCTGCACCCCAAGAAATTTGACTCCCCGTCCCGAAGTCGGGGCTCACTGGTAAGACGCTGGTCACGAACGGACCGCGCCACAGCTGGCCGGCAACCGGCCGGACCGCGCCGGTGAACGGGGCCCCGGCGGTGCTCCTGGGGCAGCTGGCCAACTGGTCAACATCTGGCTAGTCTCGGCTGGACACGTCCGACCGCACGAAGGGGGAGCAGGCATGGGCGGCGAGGACCCCGGTCCCGTTCTCAAGCGCACCCGCGTCCGCGAGTACCTCAGGAACCTCGTGGAGTCCCACGCCCCCGGTGACCCGATCCCCTCCGAGCGCACCCTGTGCGAGCAGTTGAGGGTCTCCCGCCCCACCCTGCGCGCCGCCGTGGACGAACTCGTCACCAGCGGCCTGATCGTGCGCGAGCACGGCCGCGGCATGTTCGTCGCCCCCGCGAAGATCACCCAGGAACTCGCGATGGCCGAGGACGCCGGTGCCTTCGCCCTCCCCCGGGCCGCCGGCGTCTGGGCCAGCCGGGTGCTGGAGTTCTCGGTGGTCCAGGCCGGTGCCCGGGTCGGCCGGAAGCTGCACCTCTCCCCCGCCGCCGACATCGCCTACATCGCCCGGCTGCGCCTGGTGGACGGCGAGCCGATGGCCATCGAGTACCTGCACGTGCCGGCCTCGCTGGTACCGGGCCTCAGCCCCGCCGACATGGAGAGCGGAGACTTCTACGAGCTGCTCCGCGACCAGCACGGCGTCCGGGTGCACCAGGCCGTCCAGTCCATCGAACCCACCGTCACCAGCGACCGGGAGGCCCGGCTGCTCGACGTGCCGGTGCTCTCGCCCGCCCTGCTCTTCGAGCGCCTGACCACCGACCGGACGGGCCGGCCCGTCGAGTACGTCCACTCGCTCTACCGGGGCGACCGCTACCGCATCGTCTCCCAGATCTCCCTCGCCGGCCCGGACGGCCCCACCCCCGCGACGGCGCCGGACGCCTCCCGGCACCACCCGGGCATCCCGCCCGGCGACCTGACGAGCGGCCTGGGCGGCCTGACCGTCACCGTCGGCGCCTCCAGCCGGCCGTCCGCCGGCTAGGGCGTCTGCTCCGGATCACCGTGCCGGCCGGGGACGGCGGCGAGGCGGCTGACCGGGTCGGAGTCCGGCGAGGTCGACGGTGGCGGTCTCGTCGTGGCGGATGGCAAAGCCGCGCCACTGCTCGGGTCTGCTGACGCACCGTTCGACGGTGGTGCGGCGCTCATGCGGTGACACGGTAGTGGCCGATGGGTCCGCCGAGGCGTGTGCGGTGGGCGACCCCGTCTGCGGTCTGACGGTCCGTCGGCCGGACGCCCGACGGGCCGGGCGGCTCAGCCGCAGTGGCTCCAGCCGCTGGTCCAGCTGGCGCCCTGGTAGGAGCCGCCCCACTGGACGCAGGTGTCCGGAGCCCGCTTGGTCACCGGACCGGCGTACGAGGCGAAGGAGCCCGGGTTGCTACCCGAGGCTCCGCCCTTGACGGCCAGCGTGGCGTTCATCGGCACCGGGCCGGCCGGCTTGTTCACCACCGTGGTCACGCAGTTGTCGCCGGTCGCCGCCTTGTACATCAGGTAGATGGTGGCGCCGCCGAGGCTGTGCGAGTCGATCACGTTGAACCCGCTGCCGCAGATCTGCGCCGGGGTGTACGACTTGCCGGGCGTGGGCGTGGTCTGCGGCGGCGTGCCGGTGGTCGGGGTCGGCTGGGGCTGACCGGCCGTCGGCTGGGGCGCGGACGGGGCCGGCGGCGCGGGCGGCTGGGGAACCGACGGTGCGGCCGTGCCGGGCTGTGGTGCCGCGCCGGTCCCGGGCTGGGTGGGCTGGCCGGCCGGGCGGGAGGAGGTCGCCGAGGCCGGGCCGCTCGTCCGGGCGGACGGCGTGGCGGTGGCCGGCGCCCCGGTGGCGGACGGGGTGGCCCCCGGCGTGCCCGAGGGCTCCGCCACGGCCGTCGGCGCCCCGGACGGCAGTGACGACCCGGGCGGTCCCGGCTCCGCCATGGCACCCGACGGGGCGTCACTCCCGTCCGCCGCCGATCCGGTGTCCTCCCCGGCGGCCACCGCACGCCCGCCGCCCGTCCCGGCGTGCTTCCCGCCGGGCAGCGCCAGTGCCACCATCCCACCGACCGCGGCGGTGGCGACCACGCCGACCGCCACCGCACGGATCTGCCGACGGCGGCGGCGCTGCTCCTCGTGACGGTCGGCCATCGCCTGCCAGTCGGGCTCGGCGGTGGTGGTCACCACCGGCTCACCGATGCCGCTCGGCCAGGGTCCCCGTTGCTCCGTCATGGGCCGAAATAATAGAACACCCGTCAGTTGCCGCAGCTCGCGGGCCCTTTGGAGAGCCTGTGCGGACCTGGTGAAGCCGCTGCCCGCAGCCTCCCGGTGATCCGTCAGCGGGGCGTCCTCAGGCGAGTTCGTTCGGCCAGCGCGGTCCGCTCTCGGGGTCGTTCGCCCAGACGTACTGCCGGTGCGGGGTGACCGTCATGCCGTAGTCGTACAGCATCGGACTCCCGTACAGCTCCCACCGCTCCCAGGCTTCGGCGACCTCCTGGACGAGCCGCCTCGGTCCGCCCTGGCGGGACTCCTTCCCCAGCACGGCCCACGACCGTTCGTTGTCGTGCAGCCGCACCTCACCCCCGGCGTCCACCGCGATCCGGAGGTCCGGAAGCGCCACCCGCAGCGCGAACCGCAGGTGCCAGTCCCGGCCGAGCGGCTCCGGATCGTACGGGAGGACCGCCGCCGCCCCGGGCTGCCCGCGCCGCACCGCGTCGAAGTCCCGCTCCGCGTCCGGGGATTCGGTCCGCGAGGCCATGAACTGGGCCAGCCCCTGCACCCACCCCGTGGCCGAGCCGTGGTCCTCGGCGACGGTCAGCGCGAGGTGCCCGAGGCGGCCCCAGGGGGTGACGATCCGTCCGCCCGGGCGGCACTGCTCCACCCAGGCCCAGGGCACCCGCCCCACCGCATAGGTGGCGATCACCCGGTCGAACGGCGCAGCGTCCGGCGCTCCGGCCGTCCCGTCCCCCACCCGGACCTCCACCCGGCGGCCGGCCAGCCGTCGGCGCGCGGCGGCGGCGATCCCCGCGTCCCATTCGACGCTCACCACCCGCCCCGGGCCGACCCGCTCGGCGGTCAGCGCCGCGTTCCACCCCGTGCCGGTGCCCAACTCCAGGACCCGGTGACCCGGTTCGAGCAGTGCCGAATCGAGCATGTCCACCACCACGGCCTGGCAGGACAGGCTGGAGCTGGGCAGCCCACCGGTCACCTGGGTCACCGCCGCCGCGTTCGGGTCCCCGTACACCAGATCCGTCCACCCCGGCCCGTCCACCCCGGCCTCGACCGGCCGGTACTCCCGCCCGTCCCACCGGTACAGCACCTCGGGCGCGTACTCCGCCCGGGGCACCGCCGCCACCGCCGCCCGGACCCACGGCGACCGCTCGGGCCAGGCACCGGCCCGCTCCATCCGCGCGTCCAGCGACGCCTGTGCCCCACCCGGACCGACCGTCACCACGTGCGCGGGCCCTACTTCTTGTGCTTGCCGTCACCCGGGGGCGGGGGCGGTACCTGCCCGTCCGAATTCCCGGGCGGCGGCGTGCCCTTCCCGGGGTCGACCGGTGCCTTCTCGTGCTTTCCGTCACCCATGATTTCTCCCCCACTCCGTCCACCAACCACCCGCTGCGGCCGGGGCCTTCATCATGCCGGGCGGACGGGTCGCACGGTAGGGCGCACAGGGGTGGACCGGGCTCCGCCGGATTGACGGACAACCCGATCGAGTGAGCGGACCCTTTCATTCCCCCCACCGCGCCGCATTCCCCACCAGCACGCCGGGTCGGAATTCGGCGCCGGGGCGCACGGAGCTCGGACAGGCGTGAGCCCCACCGGGAGGGAGTCGTAGGCGGCGACGACGTCGGAGGCCCTCCGCACCGGCGGCCCGAGCAGCACGAAGGACTCCACCCCGGAGCCGGTCAGCCGCCCGCCCCGGGACGTCGTGCCCGGTCTCCCGGTGGTGGCCCGTCCTGCCAGCGGATGCGGAACTCGGTCGGGAGGCGGCGCAGTCGGGCCAGTTCGGCGGCCAGGTCGGGGGCGGCGGTCCCGACCGGTTCGCCGTCGACCAGGGGTGCCGAGACGTAGATCTTGCGCAGGGCGTGGCCCCACTCGTCCTCGTCCCCCGCCGCGCCGCCGGTCCGCACGGCGAGGCGGTGGGCCTGGTAGCGCACCAGCCGGCCCTCCGCCCCGGTGGCGGGGCAGGCGTCGAGGGCGGTCCAGAACTGAGCGTCGGTCAGCCGGGCCAGCCCGGCCGGGGTGAGCGGGGTCCGGTCGAGGAGCCGCTCCGCCAGCCGACGGACCACCGAGACCGGGCCCACGTTCTCCCAGGAGGTGTGCAGCCGGGCCTCCCCGGCGACCAGCCCGACCAGCACCCCGGCGCTCTCGCGGTCGGCCGACACCGCCTCACCCGCCTCACCCGCCAGGCGCAGCCGGGCGAGCAGCACGGCCGGGTCGGCGTCGAACCGGCCGGCCGCCCGGCCGCTGCGGACGAAGGAGTCCAGGTGGTCGAGGTTCATCAGGCCCGGCCGACCGGTGAGCGGCGTGACCGGCTCGCCGTCGAGGACGGCCACCACGGCCTCCGGGTCGATCCCGTGCCGCTCCAGGAGGCCCCGCAGCGGCTCCGCCCGGAGCAGCTCCGCCCCGAGGGCGTGGTGCTCCAGGCCGCCGACGCCCTCGAAGGTGTGACTGAGCGGCAGGTGGCCGATGTCGTGCACCAGCGCGGCCACCCGCAGCAGTTCGTCCCGGGGACGGAAGTGGGCGACCAGCGAGAGCACCCCGAGGGAGTGCTCCAGCCGGGAGTAGGACTGCAAGGTGCAGAGGGAGGAGGCCCCGGCGTGCGCGACGAAGTGCAGCCGCCGCACCGGCTCACTGCGCAGCAGCTCCACCTCCACCGGCGCCAGCCGCACGGGCACCCGCCACAGCGGGTCGCTGAACTCCGCTGCCAGGCCCAGCACCCCGCTCCGCACCGGTCGGACGGTCTCGCTCTGCTCCGGGTGATCGGTCATCGACTCACCCTAGGGACCGCGCGGCGGCGGAGCGACGGCTTTCCGCCCGGGCGGCAGAGCTGACAGCCGCCGGCTCGGAGGGGACACCCTGCGTCAGGGGCTCGCTCCCGACGACGACCACCGCCTCACCCCGCACTCGGCCGAACGCACGGCGGCCCTCCGGGCCATGGTCGCGGTCGATCCGCCCCGGAGCCGCCGCGCGCTCCTCCTGGGCCGGTGGGACCGCCAGTCGGGCGTCCGCCTACTGGGCACCCGTCAAGTGCCGCTCCTCCCACCGGCCGTGGCCCGGCTCGCGGCGCCGGGTGACGCCCCGCCGGGGCGCGTCGAGGTCCGCGCGGGCGGCCACCGAACGGCCGGCCACCGCCCGCGCGGGCCGAACCTCAGACCGGTACCGGTACCGATACGGGAGCAGGAGCCGCCGCCGGCTCGGGCAGGATCAGGGTGCCGCCGCAGTCCGGCGCGAAGGCGTCCAGCACGGCGTGCGGCTGCCGGCCGTCCAGGATGCGGGCGGCGGGGACGCCGGAGCGGACGGCGTCCAGGCAGGCCTCCGCCTTCGGGACCATCCCGGCGCTCAACTGCGGGAGCAGCGAGGCCAGTCGGCCCGTGGTCAACCGGTCGATCAGGCTCTCCGGGTGCGGCCAGTCGGCGTACAGGCCGGCCACGTCGGTGAGCATCAGCAGCAGCTCCGCCCCGAGGGCGACCGCCACGGCGGAGGCGGCGGTGTCCGCGTTGACGTTGTACACCCGGCCGTCCACTCCTCCGGCGACGGAGGAGAGCACCGGGATGCGCCCGTCCGCCAGCAGGGTGCGCAGCAGGCCGGGCTCGACCGCCGCCACGTCGCCGACCAGGCCGATGTCCACCCGCTCGCCGCCCACCACCGCGTACCGCTTGACCGCCGTCATCGTCCGGGCGTCCTCGCCGGTCAGCCCCACCGCGTACGGGCCGTGGGCGTTCAACAGCCCGACCAGCTCACGCTGCACCCGGCCCGCGAGCACCATCCGGACCACGTCCATGGCCTCCGGGGTGGTCACCCGCAGCCCGGCGGTGAAGCTGGACTCCAGCCCTTCCCTGGCCAGTTGGGCACTGATCTGCGGTCCCCCACCGTGCACCACCACCGGCCGCAGCCCGGCCTCCCGCAGGGTCACCACGTCCCGGGCGAAGGCCGCCTTCAGCTCCTCGTCCACCATGGCGTTCCCGCCGAACTTCACCACCACCACACGGCCCTGGTAACGCGACAGCGACGACGGCACGGCGGGGCCTCCTACGGCTCACGGGCCGGAACGACATCCGGGCGGCCCCTTTATCCCGCCGCCGGATGACCGGCTGCGGACGCCGTGCTGTCGCCGAGGCAGGCGCTCCCTGAACAGCCGGGGCCACCACCCGACCCGGCGCCGCCCTGCCCCGGCGCCCGCTACGCCAACCGGCCGAGCAGATCGGCGAGTTGGGCCCGTTCGTCGCCGCTGAGCGGGGCGAGCACCGAATCCTCGACCGCCGTGAGTTCGGCGGTGAGCTCGGCCAGCAGGGCGTGGCCGGCCGGGGTGAGGGAGACCTCGACCCGGCGGCGGTCGCGCAGCGACCGGGTGCAGACGGCGCAGTCGGCGGCCATCAGGTCGTCGACCACCTTGACGATGTCGCTGGGGTTGATGTCGAGCCGGGCCGCCAGCTCGCCCTTGGAGAGCGAGCCGGCCGAGAGGGCTTCGAGGACCGCGACGTGCCACAGGCGCAGGCCGCGTTCGGCGACCCGGGCGGCCAGGCTGGCGCGGGCGTTGCGACCGGTGGTGGAGATCAGGAAGGTGGTCAGGCCGAGCAGTCGGGTGGTCATCGGTCCGGGTCCTGGGTCTGGTGCGGGTGCTGGGTCTGGTGCGGGTGCTGGTCCGGGTCCTGGGACCGGGCCGGGGGCCGGCTCGGGGACGGCGCGGGAGAGGACGGGGCCGGTGGCACCGGCTTGCGGGCGGCGCGGACCACCATCGGGGTGCCGGTCTCCGGATCGGGGAGCACCCGGCAGCGCAGCCCGAAGACCCGCTCGACCAGCTCGGCGGTGAGCACCTCGGCGGGTGCGCCCTCGGCGGCCACCGTGCCGTCGGGGCCGAGCACCACCAGGTGGGTGGCGTAGCGGGCGGCCTGGTTGAGGTCGTGCAGGACGGCCACCACCGTGTGGCCGCGCTCCTCGTGGAGCTCGGCGCAGAGGTCGAGCACCTCGAACTGGTGCGAGATGTCGAGGAAGGTGGTCGGCTCGTCGAGCAGCAGGATCGAGGTCTGCTGGGCCAGCACCATGGCCAGCCAGACCCGTTGGCGCTGGCCGCCGGAGAGGTCGTCCACCGGACGGTCGGCCAGGTCGAGCACGCCGGTCTGCCGCATCGCCTCCGTCACGGCGCTCTCGTCCTCCGCCGACCACTGGCGCAGGAAGCCCTGGTGCGGGTACCGGCCGCGGGCGACCAGGTCGGCGACCGAGATGCCGCTGGGCGCGTTGGCGGACTGCGGGAGCAGCCCGAGCCGGCGGGCCACCTCGCGGGTGCGGTAGGCGGTGATCTCCCGGCCGTCCAGGTGGACGGCGCCGGCCGACGGCCTGATCAGCCGGGCCAGGGCCTTGAGCAGGGTGGACTTGCCGCAGGCGTTCGGGCCGAGGATGACGGTGAAGGACCGGTCCGGGATGCTCACGGTCAGTGAGCTGGCCACCGTGCGCTGGTCGTAGGCGAGGGTGAGGGATTCGGCGCGCAGCCGGGAGGTGCCCGCCGCGTGCGCGGGAGCGTCGACGGGGCGGTCGGACGTGACGGTCATGTGCGGCTCTTTCGCGATTCGCCGATCAGCAGGAGGCAGAGGTAGAGGCCGCCCAGGGTGCCGGTGGCGATGCCGACCGGCATGGGGGCGGGGGCGAAGACCCGCTGCACCGCGAAGTCGCTCGCGGCCAGCAGCAGGGCGCCGGTGAGGGCGGCGGGCAGCAGTCCGCCGCCGTGGCCGGGGGCGCCGACCAGTCGGCGGGCGAGTTGCGGGGCGGCCAGCGCGACGAACCAGATCGGGCCGGTGACGGCGGTGCCGACGGCGGCCAGCGCGACGCCGAGCAGCAGCAGGACGGCCCGGGTCGGGCCGGTGCGCACGCCCAGCGCGCGGGCGGTGTCCTCGCCGAGGGCGAGCATGCCGAGCCGGCGGCCGTACCAGAGGGCGGGCGGCAGCAGCAGCGCGACGGCCACGGCGACGGCGGTGACCTGGGGCCAGGTGCGGCTGTTCAGGCTGCCGATCAGCCAGCTCTGGGCGGCCATCGCGTCCTCCAGGCTGGCCCGGGTGATCAGGTAGGAGTTGACGGAGAGCAGGATGGCGCTGGTGCCGATGCCGATCACGACGAGCCGGAAGCCGGGCAATCCCTTGCCGGAGGAGAGGAGTTGGACCAGCAGGGCGGTCGCCAGGCCGCCGGCCAGGGCGCCGAAGGCGGTCTCGGTGAGGCTGCCGTGCCGCACCACGATGACGATCAGGGCGCCGGTGGCCGCCCCGTTGGTGAGCCCGATGACGTCGGGGCTGCCGAGCGGATTGCCGGTCAGTCCCTGGAGGAGGCCGCCGCTGACGGCCAGCGCGGCACCGACCAGCAGGGCGAGCAGCAGCCGGGGCAGGCGCAGCGTGTTGACGATGAAGTCGGCGCCGCCCTCCGCGCCGGTGAGCGCGCCGTACACCTCACCGGGTGTCAGCCGCACCTCGCCGATCGCCAGCGCGAGCGCGGCGACCGCGAGCAGCAGGACGGTGAGGCCGGCGCACACCGCCACGGTGCGCGGCACCACCCGGACCGACCAGGGGCCGCCGCGCAGCACCGGGTGCCCGATCAGCGGCGCCGCCGCCGTCGTCCCGGCAGCTACGGGGGCGGCGGGGACGGCGGCCTGACGGGGGGTCACAGCAGCACCAGCTTCCGGCGGCGGCACAGGGCCAGGAAGAGCGGGCCGCCCAGCACGGCGGTGACGATGCCGACCTGGATCTCGCCGGGTGCTCCGACCACCCGGCCGGTCACGTCGGCGGCCAGCAGCAGCACCGGGGCGAGCACGGCGGAGTAGGCGAGCACCCAGCGCTGGTCGGGGCCGACCAGGAAGCGGGCCACGTGCGGGACGGCCAGGCCGAGGAAGGCGATCGGACCGGCGGCGGCGGTGGCGGCGCCGCAGAGCAGCAGCACGGCCAGGCCGCCGAGCGCCCGGGTGCGGCCAACGGCGACGCCCAGGCCCCGGCCGACCTGGTCGCCGAGGCCGAGCGCGTTGAGCGCGCGGGCCAGTGCGACGGCGATCAGGGCACCCGTCAGGACGAAGGGCAGCACGGCCTGGAGGACGTCGTAGCGGCGGCCGGCCAGCGAGCCGACCGTCCAGAACCGGAACTCGTCGAAGACCTCCGGGTCGAGCAGCAGCACGGCCGAGTCGAAGGCGAACAGCACGGCGGTCAGCGCGGCGCCGGCCACCACCAGCCGTTCGGGGGTGGCCACGCCGCGGCCGCCCGAGCCGAGCAGGTAGACGGCGACGGTGGCCACGGCGGCGCCGATCAGGGCGAACCAGACGTAGCCGAGCACGCTGCCGACGCCCAGGAAGCCGATCGCCACCACCACGCCGGTGGCGGCGCCGAGGCTGACGCCGAGGAGGCCCGGGTCGGCCAGCGGATTGCGGGTCAGCGCCTGCATCAGGGCACCGGCCAGGCCGAGGGCGGTGCCGACCAGCAGGGCGAGCAGGGTGCGCGGGATGCGGTAGTCGTGGATCACTGTGGCGGCGTCGCTGGCGTCCGGGTGCCAGAGCACCCGCCAGGTCGAGCCGAACGGGATGTCCCGGGTGCCGACCCAGACGCTGAGCAGACAGAGCAGGAGGAGCACCCCGGCGGCCAGGGCCAGCCCGAGAGCGCGCCAGAGCGCCGGTGCGGGCCCGGGGCCCGGCCTGGCGGCCGACGGTTCGACATTCATAGTTAGGTAAGGCTAACCTGTCTGTTTGGTGGAGGTCAATACTCGAACAAATGCCTGACTGGCCGTCAGAAGTGCTGGCGGGGACGGGTCTTGTGAGTGGGCGACCGGAACCGCCAGGGACATTAGATCAGCCTTACCTAACCTCCCGTCAGCCAACCCCGGAAGGACCCCCATGCCCACAGCAGGACCCGACGGAGGCAGCGTCCTGCGCGGCGCACTCCGTGGCCAGCGCCGGCTGCTGACCGGCGCCTCGCTGCTCGGCATGGGCCACCAGGCCTGCGAGGCCCTGGTGCCGGTGGTGATAGGCGCGGTGATCGACCGGGCGGTGGCCACCGGCGACGGCTCGGCCCTGCTGCGCTGGCTGATCCTGCTCGCCGTGCTCTTCCTGATCCTCTCCACCTGCTACCGCACCGGCGCCCGGCTGGCCGAACGGGCCGGCGAGCAGGCCGCCCACCGCCTGCGGCTGACCCTCACCACCCGGGTGCTCGACCCGTACGGCGGCGCCGAGGCGGGCCACCTGCCCGGCGCACTGGCCGGCATCGCCACCGGCGACGCCAAGCGGGTCGGCGTGGTCGGCACCGTGCTGCCGTTCGGGGTGGCCGCGCTGGCCGGACTCGGCGTCAGCGCGGCGCTGCTGCTGCGGATCTCGGTGCCGCTCGGCCTGCTGGTGCTGCTCGGCATCCCCCCGCTGCTCTGGCTCGGCCACCGGATCAGCCGCCCGCTGGAGCGGCGCAGCGGTGTCGAGCAGGAGCGCGCCGCCCGGGCCGGCGGCATCGCCGCCGACCTGGTGACGGGTCTGCGGGTGCTCAAGGGCATCGGCGCCGAGGCCGCCGCCGTGGCCCGCTACCGGACGGTCAGTCAGGACTCGCTGGCCGCCGCGCTGCGGGCCGCCCGCAGCCGGGCCGCGCACGACGGGGCACTGCAGGCGCTGACCGGGGTCTTCATCGTGCTGATCGCGCTGGTCGGCGCGGTGCTCGCGATGGACGGCCGGATCAGCGTCGGCGAGCTGGTCGCGGCGGTCGGGCTGGCGCAGTTCCTGCTCGGCCCGTTCCAGGTGCTCACCTGGGCCAACGGCGAGTTCGCCCAGGGCCGGGCCTCGGCCGCCCGGATCGCCGAGGTGCTGGCCGCTCCCCCGGCCGTCGCCGGCGGCGCCGACACCCCGCCCGCCGACCGGGCCGACGCTGACACCCCGTCGGCGGCCACCCCCCTGCCCGGCTCCGCGCCCGCCCCCGCTGCCGGGGGGCTGCGGCTGCGCGGCGTCGGGTTCGGCGCCCTCGACGGCCTGGACCTGGACGTCACGCCCGGCGAACTGCTCGGCGTGGTGACGGACGACCCGGCCGCCGCGGCCGACCTGCTGCGCTGCCTGGGCCGGGAGACCGATCCGACCGCCGGCACCATCGAGCTGGACGGCACCGGCCTGACCGTCCTCGACCCGGCCGAGCTGCGCCGCTCGGTCCTGGTCGCCCACCACGACGCGGTGCTGTTCGCCGGCACCGTGCGGGAGAACGTGCTCGCCTCCCCCGACGGCGCGCTGACCGACGCCGTGCTGAGTGCCTCGGCCGCCGACGAGGTGGCCGCCGCGCTGCCCGCCGGTCTGGACACCGAGGTCACCGAGGGCGGCCGTTCGCTCTCCGGCGGGCAGCGCCAACGCGTCGCGCTGGCCCGGGCCCTGGCCGCCTCGCCCGATGTCCTGGTGCTGCACGACCCGACCACCGCCGTGGACTCCGTCACCGAGTCCCGGATCGCCGACCGGCTGCGCGAGCTGCGCCGGGGCCGCACCACCGTGCTGGTCACCACCAGCCCCGCCCTGCTGGCCCGCGCCGACCGGGTGGTGGTGCTCACCTCCGGCGCCGTCACCGCCGACGGCACCCACCACGAACTGACCGCCGACCCCGCCTACCGGACCCTGGTGCTGGCATGACGACCACCGCAGCGAACCCGACCACGACCGCCCCCTCCGACACCTCCCCCGCCTCGTCCGCCTCGTCCGCCGAACGGGAGTCGCTCCCGGTCGCCACCGGGGCCGAGACCCGGGCCGTGCTGCGCCGCCTGCTGCTCCGTCAGCGCGGCCTGACCGCCGGAGCGCTGGCCGTCCTGCTGCTCGGCACCGGCATCGGCCTGCTGACCGCGCCGCTGCTCGGCCGGCTGGTCGACCTGGTGGTGGAGCGGGCCGGCTCGGGCGCGCTCACCACCCCGCTGGTGCTGCTGGTGGCGGTCGCGCTCGGTCGCGGGGCGGCCGTCGCGTACGGCACCGCCCTGGTCGCCCGGCTCGGCGAGGTCGTGCTGGCCACCGTGCGCGAGGAGTTCGTCGAGCGGGCGCTGCGGCTCCCGCTGGAGCGGGTGGAGCGGGCCGGGGTCGGCGACCTCACCTCGCGGGTCACCGGGGACGTCGCGCTGGTGGCCAGGACGGTGCGGCAGGCGCTGCCCGAGTTCGCCCGCTCGCTGCTCACCATCGTGCTCACCCTGGTCGCGCTGGCGGTGCTGGACTGGCGGTTCGCGCTGGCCGTGCTGGCCGCCGCGCCCGTGCACTGGCTGACCATGCGCTGGTACCTGCCGAAGGCCGTGCCGATCTACGCGGCCCAGCGGTCCGCCGCCGGGGAGCTCCAGCAGCAGCTGCTGGACGGGGTCGGCGGGGTGCGGACGGTGCGCGCGCTGCGGCTGGCGGAGCGTCAGGTGGCGCTGGTGGAGCAGCGCTCGGACGCCTCCGTCCAGCTCTGGATGCGCGGCACCCGGCTGGTCACCGGCTTCTTCTCCCGGCTCAACCTGGCCGAGTTCATCGGGCTGGCCTCGGTGCTGGTGGTCGGCTTCCACCTGGTGGACACCGGCGCGGTGAGCCTGGGCACCGCCACGGCGGCGGCGCTCTACTTCCACAGCCTCTTCAACCCGATCAACGCCGCCCTGGTGCTGGTCGACGACGCCCAGTCCGCCGGGGCCGCGCTGGCCCGGCTGGTCGGCCTGTCCGCCCTCCCCGCCGAGACCGAGCCCGCCGCACCGGCCGTCCCGGCCGACGCCTCGGTCGCCGTCACCGGCCTCGACCACTCCTACCGCAGCGGCCACCCGGTGCTGCACGACGTCTCCCTGACGGTCCGTGACGGCGAGCGGGTCGCGCTGGTCGGGGCCAGCGGGGCCGGCAAGACCACCCTGGCCAAGCTGGTCGCCGGGGTGCACCGGGCCTCGGCCGGCAGTGTCCGCCTCGGCGGCGCCGAGCTAGCCGAGCTCGGCCCGGCCGGGGCCCGCCGCACCGTCGCGCTGATCAGCCAGGAGGTGCACGTCTTCGCCGGACCGCTGGCCGACGACCTCCGGCTGGCCCGCCCCGACGCCACCGACGCCGAGCTGCGCACCGCCCTCACCACCGTCGGCGCCCTCCCCTGGGTCGACGCCCTTCCCGAGGGCCTGGCCACCGTGGTCGGCGACGGCGGCCACCGCCTCACCGTCGCCCAGGCCCAACACCTCGCGCTGGCCCGCCTGGTGCTCGCCGATCCGCCGATCGCCGTCCTGGACGAGGCCACCGCCGACGCCGGCAGCGCGGGCGCCCGCGAACTGGAGGCCGCCGCCGACGCCGCGCTCACCGGCCGCACCGCCCTCACCGTCGCCCACCGCCTCACCCAGGCCGCCACCGCCGACCGGATCGTGGTCCTCGACCGCGGCCGCGTGGTCGAGACCGGCACCCACGCCGACCTCGTCCACGCCGACGGCCCCTACGCCGCCCTCTGGTCCGCCTGGTCCGCCGAACGCGACCGCCACTGACCCGGCGGATCCCGCCCTACCCGCCCGCCCCCAGGTCAGCCCGCATGGCCACCTGGAGGCGGGCCAGGGCGGCCAGGTACTCCCGCATCCACGGCTCCGCCCGCTGCGGGAGGTCCGGAGCCGCGACGGCGAGCTCCCGCAGCTCCCGAGCCTCCCGGTCGAACTCCTGCGCGCACGCCAGGACCGCGTCCGGCGCCAGCACCGCGAGCTCGTACCGCGCGGCGTAGCAGGAGGCGTACGCCACGAAGGCCCGGTGCCCGCGCTCCTCGGCGCCCAGGTCCCGGGCGAGCGAGAGCACCCGGAGCTCCGTCCGGGCCTCGGCGTGCGCGGCCAGGTAGCGCGCGTACACCTCCCGCTTGGTCCTGAGGCGCTCCCTCCCCTCCTCCCGCCGCGAGCGACGCCCCTCCACCAGCAACGCGGACCCGAGTGCGATCACGGCACCGAGCAACGTCCCGAACAGTGGTAGCCAGGTCATCCACCGACCGTACGGCAGCAGGTCGCCACCGGCCCCGGCCGATTCCGGCCGACCTCGCACCGGCGAGGCCGGGCCCGCTCACTGTGCCGTGCCCGCCAGCAGCCAGCGGCGGACCGGGACTTCGAGCAGCACCCGGCCGCAGTCGGGGCGCCAGGGGGCGGTGACGTCCCAGTCGTACTTGGCGGCGAAGGCCGCCACGATCCCGGGCGGGAAGTCGCCCTCCTGACGGACCGTCGCCTCGCCCTCCGCCACCACCGGGTGGTCGCCGCCTTCCAGGGAGAGCGAGACGGACGGGCGGCGCAGCACGTTGCGGACCTTGACCGAGAGGGCGTCCGAACCGATCCACCAGACGCCGTCGCGGTGGACGAACCAGACGGGGGTGGAGTGCGGGGTGCCGTCGGCCCGGACGGTGCAGAGCCAGGCGTTGCGCTCCACCGCCAGGCGTTCGAGGACGGCGTCGGACAGCGGTGCGGGGGCTGGTGCTGGTGCTGGTGCTGGTGCGTTCACCTCCTCATCCCACCCCGTCGGCGCCGCCCGCGCCACGGGCCTTCGTCGTACGCCGGTGGTCCTAGGACGATCATGAAAAAACCGGGCGCGTCCCCCGGTGCACAGGTGATACACAGTCACCCGTGACACAGCACCCCGACTTCACCGCACTGCTCCGGCTCATCGAGGAGCGCTCGGCCGCCTTCCGCGCGGCCGTCGCCGCCGCCACCGACCTGGACACCGCGGTACCCAGCTGCCCCGGGTGGACGCTCCACGACCTGGCGCAGCACCTCGGCGGCGGCGACCGCCTCTGGTCCCACAACGTCGCGGCGGGCCCGGCCGAGGGCCCCTCCGCCGAGGGCCTGGCCGCCAAGCAGGAGCCCGCGCCCCGCGCACCGGAGGCGCTGGCGGCCTGGCTGGCGGACGGTACCGAGCAGCTGCTCGCCGCGCTGCGCGCCGCCGGCCAGGACGGCCCGTGCTGGACCTGGTGGGGCGACGGCCTCACCCCGCAGACCGCCGGCGGCGTCGCGCGGCACCGGGTCCAGGAGTCGGCCGTGCACACCTACGATGCCCAACTCGCCGTCGGCGCACCGCAGGCACTGCCGGAGCAGATCGCGCTGGACGGCGTCGAGGAGTTCCTGGAGACCTGCGTCGCCACCGACACCCCCTGGCCGCACCAGGCCGCCACCGGCGACTTCGAGACCGCCGAGGGCCCCACCTGGCGCCTCACCCTCGACGCGGCCGGCGCGGCCCCCGTCCGGCTCGCCTCCGACCGGGACCACGAGGCCCCCACCGGCTCGGTCCGGGGCACCGCCTCCGACCTGGTGCTGGCCTTCTACGGCCGCATCCCGGTGGACGCGATCAAGGGCGACGGCGACCAGGAGCACTTCCACCAGCTCAAGGCGTGGGACCCGACGGCCTGATCCGGCCCGCCGACGGCGCGTCACCGGCCCGGCCGGCGGCGCGCCGTCGACCCCGTCACGCCCCTGCGGAGCAGAATCGGTCGGCATGACCCGGCACTGCTGCGAGACCATGACGTTCCAGGTGGAGCGCCGCTGCGAGGACCACCCGTACCGCTTCGACTGCCCGGACGCCCTGGTGGAGTTCAGCCCGAAGTTCGGGGAGTACGGGCTGATCTTCCACGACGGCGGTTCGGCGGTCAGCGTCATCGACTTCTGTCCGTGGTGCGGCGCCCGGCTCCCGGAGTCCCAGCGGGACCGCTGGTACGAGGAGTTGGAGCGCCTCGGGATCGACCTCGACGAGGACGAGGTCCCGCCCGAGTACCAGGACGACCGCTGGCTGCACCCTGGGTGGTGACAACCTCCGTGCCCGCGCGGTCGGCTGACCGGGTGTCATGTCGGCCGGTGGCCGCGGCTCTGACAGGCTGTCGTCCGGCGGGTGATCATCCCGCTGCTCCGTACGTGCCTGACGCACCACCTGATCTGCGAGATGTCGATGAGCGCCATACTGATCCTGCTGTTCCTCCTGTTCGCCTGGGCCATGATGGCCGACCGGCTGGCGCGCTGGAGCGTCACCGGGCCGCTGGCCTTCGCCCTCGCCGGGATGGCGCTGACCCGTGGCGACGACCCGGCCGTGCCGATCGAGCTGGACGCGCACGGCTTCCAGCTCGCCACCGAAGTCGTGCTCGCCGTCCTGCTGTTCACCGACGCGACCGAGTCCAAGGACTACGACCGCTCCCGCTCCTCGGGTGAGTGGCGCCTGCTCACCCTGGCCCTGCCGGCCTCGATCGCCCTGGCCACCCTGCTCGGCGCCCTGCTCTTCCCCGACCAGGGCTGGTGGCTGCTGCTGGTGGTCGCCCTGGTGGTGATGCCGATCGACCTGGCGCCGATCTCGGCCGTGCTGGCCGACTCCCGCATCCCGCTGCGGGTGCGGGCCGCGCTCAACCTGGAGGCCGGGCTCAACGACGGCCTGATCTCCCCGGTCTTCCTGTTCTGCCTGGCCAATCTCGCCTCGGCCCCGGACGCCTCGGTCGGCTCGCTGCTCTGGAGCACCGCCAAGGGCGCGGGCCTGGCCCTGCTGGTCGGCTGCTTCTGGGGTCTGGCGGCGGCCCGCCTCGCGCCGCTGGCCACCGCCAAGGGCTGGACCGGCCCCGAGACCCTGCCGTTCGCCACCCTGGCCCTGCCGTTCCTCGCCTACAGCTCCGCCGTCCTGATCGACGGCAACGGCTTCGTCGCCGCCTTCGTGGCCGGAGTCTGCTTCGCTCCCGCCGCCCACGCGCTTGGCGCGGGGACCGTCCACCTGGTGCGCGACACCAGCCATCTGATGGCCTTCGCGGTCTGGTTCGTGCTCGGGGCGCTGGCCGCCGATCAGTTCGCCGACGGGGTCTCCTGGTCGGTGCTCGGCTACGCGGTGCTGGTCCTCACGGTGGCCCGGGTCCTGCCCGTCCTGCTCTCGCTGGGCCGGCTGGACTTCAGCTGGGCCGAGCGCGCGGCCATCGGCTGGCTCGGCTCGCGCGGCGTGACCTCGATCGTCTTCGGCGTCCTGGCCGCCACCCACCTGGACGAGTCGCGGGGGCTGTTCGTCATCGACGTCATGTGCACCACCGTGCTGCTGAGCATCGTGCTGCACGGCGCCACCCTGCACCCGGTGGCCCGCTGGTTCGAGCGACGGACCCCCGTGTCCGGCTGACCCCGGACACGGCACGGCCCGGACCGAGCGGTCACGACGGACGGCGGGACGCCGACCGCCTGAGGCCCCGTCAGGCGGTCGGCGTCCTGCGGCCCCGTGGCGTGTCCGACCCGGCCTGCACGACCGACCCGCAACGTCCGTCGGCCCACCCCGCTCTGACGCGCGGCGGCCGGACGGGCACCCCGGCCGGGAGGCCGGGTCCGTCCTCGGCGGCGAAAACCGTTTGGTGGTCGGGGCGGGTGCTGGTAGTTTGCCGCTGACCGTGTGACAGACCGAGGAGGTGGTACCCGTGAACGCAGTATCGACATGGGTGCTCCCCTGCGGGGTCACGGTCGGGCGGTAGGAAGACCGTCCGGGAGCGCCGTTCTCAAGCCCTCCCGAAAGGCACCACCGTGCACCTGCACTTCAGCTCCGAACAGCGTCTCGACGGCGGCGTCCTCGAACGCGACTTCACCCTCGGCGGCATCCCCGGCACCCTCTGGACCCCCGAGCCGGCGCCCAACCCCACCGCCGCCCCCACCCCGCTGATCCTGCTCGGCCACCCCGGCGACCTGGGCCGGATGCGCCCCCGGCTGCTGGGCCGCGCGGCCCAGGCGGCGGCCGACGGCTTCGCCACCGCCACCATCGAACTCCCCGGCGCCGGTGAGCGTCCGCGCCTGCCCGCCCTGGAGCGGGCCAGGACGGAGCTGCGCCGGACGATGCAGGCCGGCGAAACGGTCGGCCCGGACGTCATCGACGCCCTGGTGCTCCCCCTGGTCGACGCGGCCGTCCCCGAGTGGCAGGCCGTGCTGGACGCCCTGCTCGCCCTGCCGGGGCTCGGCGGCCCCGTCGGCTTCTCGGGCGGGGTGATCGCCGTCGTCACCCGGCTCGCGGTGGTCGAGCCGCGCCTGACGGCCGCCGTCCTGTTCGCCGGCAGCTTCGTCCCGGCCGCCACCCTGGCGGAGGCCCGGCGGGTCACCGTGCCGCTGCACGTCCTGCTCCAGTGGGACGACGCGGGCAACGACCGGCAGGCGTCGCTGGACCTGTTCGACGCCTTCGGCTCGGCGGAGAAGACCCTGACCGCCAACCTGGGCGGCCACACCGGCGTGCCGCAGCACGCGGGCGACGCGGCCGCCGCCTTCTTCCGGCGGCACCTGCGGTAACGCCAACCGGGACCGTTCGGCCTGACCCGAACTGCCGTGCACCGGCCGGACGGAACTCCCCTCCCGGGCCCCCGACCGCCGCGAGGCGGCCGGGGGCCCGGGCTCCTTCCGACGGGCCACGCCCGGTCCGAGGACGGAGTCCGGGTGACCGGCGCGGGCCGGGGCACGGGGTCCTGCGGCGGGTTCGATGATCCGGATGAGGATCCGTACCTCGGACCGACCTGATCCGTCCCTGGATTCCGCGCCCGAGCTGACACCTGCGCAAGTCCCTGGAGACGAACGGGAGTCGGCCCGGCCGACGGGACGTCAGGTGGTGTAGTCGGCGTTGATCCGGACGTAGCCGTCGCTCAGGTCGCAGCCCCAGACCCGCGCCCGGGCCTCACCGGTCGCCAGCGAGACGTGGATGACCACCTCCTCGGCGGTCATGATCCGGGTCAGCCGGTCGAGGTCGGGGGCCGCCTCGGGGTAGACCACCAGGTCGCCGAAGCGGATCACCACCCGGTCCGGGTCGATGTCGGTGTCGTCCTTGCACTTGCCGACGGCCATCGCGACCCGGCCCCAGTTCGGGTCGGAGCCGTGCACGGCGGTCTTCACCAGGGGCGAGTTGACGATCGACTTGGCCACCCGGCGGGCCTGGGCCTCGTCCCGGGCCCGGTCGACCACCACCTCGATCAGCTTGGTGGCGCCCTCGCCGTCCCGGGCCACCTGCTTGGTCAGGCTCTCCGCGACGGTGTACAGCGCGGCCTCGAAACCGGCCAGGTCCACCTCTCCCGCCTGGCCGTTGGCCAGGATCACGGCGGTGTCGCTGGTGGAGGTGTCGGTGTCGACGCTGACGCAGTTGAAGGTGCGGTCCATCACCCGGCGGAACAGCGCGTCGAGTTCGGCCGCCGGGATGCTCGCGTCGGTGAAGTAGTAGGTGAGCAGGGTCGCCATGTCCGGCTCCATCATGCCGACGCCCTTGGCGATGCCGACCAGCACGGCGGGGCCGACCTCGGCGCGCACCAGCTTGGCGTGCGTGTCGGTGGTCATGATCGCCTCGGCCACCGCCGCGAAGTCCGGCTCGTCGGTGGGCTTCACCTGCGGGACGCCGGTCCGGATCCGCTCCATCGGGTAGGGACGGCCGATCACCCCGGTGGAGCCGACCAGTACCTCCTCCGGGGCGCAGCCCAGCAGTTCGGCGGCCAGCCGGGTGAGCTCCTCGGCGTCCTGCCGCCCGCGCTCGCCGTTGGCCACGTTGGCGTTCTTCGAGACGGTGACCACCGCGCGGGCCGCGCCGTCGGCCACGTGCTCGCGGCTGAGCAGCACGCTCGGGCCGGCGAAGCGGGAGCGGGTGAAGACGGCGGCGGCGGTGCAGGGGTGGTCGGAGGCGACCAGGGAGAAGTCCCTGGTGGCGTCCTTGATGCCGATGTTCGCCACGTAGGTGCGGAATCCGCGGGGGTTCAGCTCGGACACGGGGGCTCTCCTGGGGGTGGGTCAGGCGGTGGACAGGCCGCAGGCGTTGAGGACGAGGTGGAGCCGGCGCTCGGCCGGGTCGGTGAGCGGCGGGACGAGCAGGGTGGGCAGGCCCGCCTCGACGGCGGCGCCGTCGTGGCCGGAGCGGTCGCCGACCATCAGGGCCTGCTCGGGGCGCAGGCCCAGGCGGGTCAGGGCCGCCCGGAAGATCGCCGGGTCCGGCTTGCAGACGCCGACCTCGTAGGACAGCACGAACTCGTCCACGTACCCGTCGAGTCCGGCCTCGGCGAAGGCCGGGCGGACGTCGAAGTGGATGTCGCTGATCACGGCCACCCGGAGGCCCGCCGCCTTGACGGCGGCCAACACCTCGGCCGTGTCGGTGGCGAACCGGGCCGCGGCCGGGTCGGCCAGGTCGGCGTACAGCCGGTCGGCCAGCGGCCGGTCCAGCCCGGCCGCGTCGGTCCAGCGGAGGTAGGCGGCCCGGTAGGTGGTGGGCGAGGCGTCCGCTCCGCGCCAGCCCTCGGCCACCTCGGGGCGGTGGCCGGCCTCGGTGAGCGCGCTGCTGATCCCGGCCAGCCCGGCCGGGTCACGGTCCAGCGCGCGGAGCGCACCGGAGATCCAGTGCGCTCCGCCCGGCCCGGATCTGACGGGGCCCCACTTCGGGACGATGAGCGTGCCCACCCAGTCGAACAGCACGGCTTCGAACGCGGGCACGGCTCCCCCTGGCCTGGCGGTGATCATGGTCACCGCCAGGCTTCCACCCTGCTGAGCTGCGGTCAACCGGCAATCCGCACGGTCGCCGCGGCCCTCCCTCAGTCGGAGCAGGGGGTGGTCATCAGGGCGGCCAGCACGGTGAGCGGCAGGTCCGGATCGGCGGTGGCGGCCCGGAGCAGCGCGAGCAGTTCCCGGGCCAGTGCGGCGGCCTTCTGCGGGCCGAGGCGGTCGGTGGCGTGGATCAGGGCGCAGTGCACCTCGCCGTCGCCGCGCGGCTCGTGGAAGCTGAGGGTCAGCTCGGCCGGTGTCCAGCCGGTCGGGATCGCCTCCAGGGTGCCCATCCCTCCCTCCAGGGCCGCGAGTTCGGCCGCCTCGTGGTGGATGACCATCACCTGCGGCGGCCGACCGGCCAGGTCGGTCGCCCGGAGCACCTCGGCGAACGGGAGCTCCTGGTGCTCCAGCGCGGCCAGCGTGCTCTCCCGGACCCGGCCGAGCAGAGCGGTGAAGCTCGGGTCCCCGGCGGTGTCGGTGCGCAGCACCACGGTGTTGAAGAGGCAGCCGACCAGATCGGCGAGCTGGTCGTCGGTGCGGCCGGCCACCTTGGTGCCGACCGGCAGGTCGGTGCCGGCGCCGTGGGCGGTGAGCAGGGTGGCCAGCGCCGCGTGCAGCACCATGTACATGCTGGTGCCGGTGGCGGTGGCCAGCCGGTCCACCGCCCGGTGCAGGCGCTCGTCCAGGGTGAACGGGGTGTAGGCGCCCCGGTGGGTGCGGACGGCCGGGACCGGACGGTCGGCGGGGAGCGCGAGGCGGGTCGGCACTCCGGCCAGGGTCTGCTGCCAGTAGGCGAGTTGGCGGTCGGCGAGGCCCGTGGCCAGCACCGCGTGGGCCCACCGGGTGTAGTCGGCGTAGTCGACCGGGAGCGCCGCCCGGTCGGGGGCGGCGCCGCCGAGCCGGGCGGCGTAGGCGGTGGTCAGGTCGCGCAGCAGCGGGACCACCGACCACTCGTCCACCGCCAGGTAGTGCAGTGTCAGCAGCACCGCCTGGGCGCCGGTGGGGTCGGTCAGCAGGTGCACGCGGAGCGGGGCGCCGTCGGGGAAGACCGCGCGGGCGGCGGCCAGTTCGGCCGCCCGGGCCGCCAGGTCGGTGCACGAGGAGACCTCCAGGCGCGGTCCGCCGACCGGGAGTTGGCCGCCCTCGCCCGCCGAGGTGCGCAGCGGGGCGTGCCGGGCCACCAGGTCGGCCAGGGCCTCGGCCAGCGCCGCCGGGTCCAGACCGCCGGGCGAGCGGAGCACCAGGGCGTGGTCCCAGCCGGGGTGCACCGGGCTGGCGTGCCAGCGCTGCACCGGGGCGAGCGGCAGGGGGTCGGCGGAGCCGGTGGGCCGCAGGGCCGGGCGGGCGGTGGCGGGGGTGCCGAGCTTGGCGGCGAGGCCGGCAACGGTGGGGGCGTCGAAGACGTCGCGGACGCCCAACTCCACGCCCAGCTCCGACCGCAGGCGCCCGACCAGGCGCATGGAGGCCATCGAGTGGCCGCCGAGGGCGAAGAAGTTGTCGTGCCGGCCGACGGTCGGCAGTTGCAGGACCTCCTCGAAGACCCGGCCGACGGCCTGCTCGGCCGGGCCCTCGGGCCGGTCGCCGCCGGCCAGGCGGGCCCAGTCCGGCGCGGGCAGCGCGGCACGGTCCAGCTTGCCGTTCGGAGTGAGCGGGAGCGGGCCGTCCAGCGGGATCAGCGCGGCGGGGAGCATGTACTCGGGCAGGGTGGCGGCGAGCGCCTCGCGCAGGGCGGCCAGGTCCGGCTGCTGCCCGGCGGCGGGCACCACGTAGCCGGTCAGCCGGACGATGTCGCCCAGCCGGTCGGGCACCACGGTGGCCTGGGCGACGGCCGGGTGGGCGGCCAGTGCGGCCTCGATCTCGCCGAGCTCGATCCGGAAGCCGCGGATCTTCACCTGGGTGTCGACCCGGCCGAGGAAGTCCAGGTTCCCGTCCCGGCGCCAGCGGGCCCGGTCTCCGGTGCGGTACATCCGGGCGCCGGGGGCACCGTACGGGTCGGCGGTGAAGCGGGCCGCGGTCAGGCCCGGGCGGGCCAGGTAGCCCCGGGCCAACCCCCGTCCGGCGACGTAGAGTTCGCCGACCACGCCGGGCGGGACGGGGCGCAGGCCGTCGTCCAGCACGTAGCAGCGGGTGTTGGGGTCGGGCGCGCCGATCGGCACCTGCCCGGTGCGGCGGCCGGCCCGGGTGGCGGGCCAGAGGGTGGAGTTGACGGTGGCTTCGGTGAGCCCGTAGGCGGCGATCAGGTTGACCCGGCCGGCCCACCGCTCGATCAGGTCCGGCGGCACGGTCTCGGTCCCGACCAGGATGGTCGAGCCCTCCGGGAGTTCGCAGCCGGGCGGCAGGGCGGAGACCAGCGAGGGCGGCAGGATCAGCTGGTCCACCCGCTGGGCTGCGAGGAAGTCGGTCAGTGCCGGGCCGGCCACCCTGGCCTCCTCGGGGATCAGCACCAGCCGGCCGCCGTGGCAGAGCGCCATGACGAGTTCGAAGACGAAGACGTCGAAGCCCACCGAGGCGAACTGGAGCACCCGGCTGTCGGGCGTCAGGCCCATCCGGTCCACGGCGGTGGCGACCAGGCTGGCGATGCCCTCGTGCGGGACCACCACGCCCTTGGGGCGGCCGGTGGAGCCGGAGGTGTAGATCACGTAGGCGGCCTGGTCCAGGGTGACCGGCGCGGCCGGCGGGGCCTGGGCGGCGGCCAGTTCGGCCGCCACCACCGGGTCGTCCAGCAGGAGCAGCGGGGCCACCGCGGGGATCTTGCCGACCACCGGCTCGGTGGCCACCACCAGGGCGGCGGCGGAGTCGGTGATCAGGTGGGTGAGGCGGTCGGCGGGGTGGGCCAGGTCCAGCGGGAGGAAGGCGGCACCGAGCCGCAGGGCGGCCAGCACGGTGGCGATCAGCTCGGCCGAGCGCGGGACGGCGACTCCGACCACGCTCTCCGCGCCCACGCCCCGAGCCGCCAGCAGGGCGGCGATCCGCCCGGCCCGGTCGGCCAGCTCGGCGTAGCTCACCTCCCGGTCCCGGTCCACCACCGCGACGGCGTCCGGCCGTTCGGCCAGCCGGGCGGCGAACAGCGCGGGCAGCGACAGCTCGTCCACCGGGCGGCCGGTGGCGTTGAAGGTCTCCAGCACCAGGGCCCGCTCACCGTCCCGGAGCACCTCGGCCCGGGACAGCGGCCGGGCCGGGTCGGCCAGCACGGCGGTGAGCAGCAGCTCCAGCCGGGCGGCCAGCTCCTCCACGGTGCGGCGGTCGAACAGCTCGGTGGCGTACTCGATCCGGCAGTGCAGCCGGTCCTGCTCCCCGAACTGCTCGGTGAAGCTGAACACCAGGTCGAACTTGGCCGTCCGGGTCGGGTGCGGCAGGTACTCGGCCCGCAGGCCGTCCAGGGCCAACGGGGCTCCACTGCGGGTGTGGTGGGCCACCATCACCTGGAACAGCGGGTTGCGGGAGGTGGAGCGGGCCGGGTTGACGGCCTCCACCACGCGCTCGAACGGGAGGTCGGCGTGCGAGAAGGCGGCCAGGTCGGTGGCCCGGACCCGGGTGAGCAGCTCGGCGAAGCTCGGGTCACCGGTGAGGTCGGTGCGCAGCACCAGCGTGTTGACGAAGAAGCCGACCAGCTCGTCCAGCGCCTCGTCACCGCGCCCGGCGATCGGCGCGCCGATCGGCAGGTCGCTGCCGGCGCCCAGGCGGTGCAGCAGGGCGGCGACGGCGGCGTGCAGCACCATGAACATGCTGGCGCCGTGCTCGCGGGCCAGCGCGCGCAGCGCCCGGTGGGTGCCGGGGCTCAGCTCGACGGCCAGGTCCGCGCCGTGGAAGCCCGGACGGGCCGGCCTGGGGTGGTCGGTGGGGAGCTCCAACTCCTCCGGTGCGCCTGCCAGGGTCCGCTTCCAGTAGGCGAGTTGGGCAGCAGCCAGACTCTCCGGGTCGTCGTCGGCGCCGAGCAGCTCGCGCTGCCACAGCGCGTAGTCGGCGTACTGCACCGGCAGCGGGGCCCACACCGGGGCCCGGCCCGCGCGGCGGGCCGCGTAGGCGGTGGTGAGGTCGCGCAGGAACGGGCGGTCGGACCACTCGTCGGTGGTGATGTGGTGCAGCAGCAGGACCACCGCACGGTCGTCCGGGTCGATCTCCAACACCAGGGCGCGGAGCGGGAGTTCGGTGGCCAGGTCGAACGGCCGGGCCACCGCGGCGGCGATCAGGTCGGGCAGCAGCTCCTCGCTGGCGGGCAGCACCGTCACCTCGGGACGGGCCTCGGCGGCGGGCAGCAGGTGCTGGTACGGGCGGCCGTCCCGGGTGCGGAAGAGCGTGCGCAGCGGTTCGTGGCGGGCCGTCAGGTCGGCCAGTGCGGCCGTCCAGGCGGCCAGGTCGAAGGAGCCGCGCAGGCGGAGCACCAGCGGGAAGTTGTAGGCGGCCGAGGTGCCCTCCAACTGCTGGATCAGCCAGAGGCGTTGCTGCGCGGCCGAGAGCGGGAGCTCGGCCGGGCGCGGGCCCGCCACCAGGGCGGGGCGGGCGGCCCGGCCGGCCGAGCGGTCGGCGCGGGCCACCAGGTCGGCCACCGTCGGTGCCTCGAAGAGGTCACGGATGGCGAGTTCGGCCCCCAGCACGGTCCTGGCCCGGCCGATCAGCCGGGTCGCGATCAGCGAGTGGCCGCCGAGGTCGAAGAAGTCGGCGTCGATGCCGACGCTGCCCTCGGGCAGACCGAGCACCTCGGCGTAGAGGGCGCACAGCGCGCGCTCCCGGTCGGTGCGCGGGGCCCGGCCGGCGCCGGTGGTCCCAGCGAGGTCGGGGGCGGGCAGCGCCCGGGTGTCGAGCTTGCCGTTGACGGTCAGCGGCAGTGCGTCGAGCAGGACGAGGGCGGCGGGCACCATGTAGTCGGGCAGGGTCTCCCGCAGGTGGGCCCGGAGCTGATCCGGCGTCACCCCGGTGGCCGGGGCGGCCTCACCGGCCGGGACGGACGGGGACGCGGTGGGGACGGACGGGGCTGCGGCGGGGACGGCGTAGGCGATCAGGCGCTTGCCCTCGCCGACCACCACGGCGGCCTGGGCGACGGCCGGGTGGGCGGTCAGGGCGGCGGAGATCTCGCCGAGCTCGATCCGGTAGCCCCGGATCTTCACCTGGTCGTCGGTGCGGCCGAGGAAGTCCAGCAGGCCGTCCGGGCGGCGCCGCACCAGGTCCCCGGTCCGGTACATCCGCTCCCCCGGCCTGCCGAACGGGTCGGCGACGAAGCGGGCGGCGGTCAGGCCGGGCCGCTCGTGGTAGCCCCGGGCCAGGCCGGTGCCGGCGATGTAGAGCTCCCCGGGGACGCCGGGGGCGACCGGGCGCAGCATGGCGTCCAGCACGTGGGCCCGGGTGTTGCGGATCGGGCGGCCGACGGTGGGGGTGGGGCTGTCGGCGGTGGAGCCGCCGAGGGTGTTGATGGTGTACTCGGTCGGGCCGTAGAGGTTGTAGCCGTAGGTGCCGTCGGCCTCCCGCAGGCGGTGCCAGAGGGTGTCCGGCACGGCCTCGCCGCCGAGCAGCACCAGGGCGGGCCGGTGGCCGTCCAACAGGCCCTGCTCGACCAGCAGTTCGGCGTAGGTGGGGGTCACGTTCACCACGTCCACCGCGTTCGCGTCGCAGTACGCGACCAGCTGTTCGGCGTCCCGGCGCAGCTCCTCGTCGCAGACGTGCACCTCGTGGCCCTCGACCAGCCAGAGCAGCTCCTCCCAGGACATGTCGAAGGCGAAGGAGACGGTGTGCGCGATCCGCAGCCGCCGGCCGCCGGCCGAGGCCACGGCGGGGGCGAAGACCTCGCTCTGGTGGTTGAGCTGCATGTTCGTCAGACCCCGGTAGGGGGTGACCACGCCCTTGGGGCGGCCGGTGGAGCCGGAGGTGTGGATGACGTAGGCGGGGTGCTCCAGCCGGCCCGGGCGGCCGGGCTCGAAGCCGGGCAGCTCGGCCAGCGGTCCGGCGGGCAGGGCCGCCAACTCGGCCAGCACGTCCGGGTGGTCGAGCAGCACGGGCTGGGCGGCCCCGGCCAGGGTGGGGGCCACGGCGGTGGTGGTGAGCAGGCAGAGCGGGCGGGTGTCGTCGAGCATCAGCCGCAGCCGGTCGGCCGGGTGGTCGAGGTCCAGCGGCTGGTAGGCGGCTCCGGTGCGCAGCACGGCGAACAGCGCGGCCACGGTGCGGGCCGAGCGCGGCAGGGCGAGGGCCACCACCCGCTCGGGGCCCGCTCCCCGGGAGAGCAGCAGTCGGGCCAGCCGGTTGATCTCGGCGTCCAGCTCGGCGTAGCTGAGCCGCTCCTCGCCGCAGACCACGGCGGTGGCTCCGGGGGTGCGCAGGGTCTGCTCGGCGAGCAGCTCGGCCACCGTGCGGTCCGGCAGTGGCTCCCGGGAGCCGGCGGTGTCGGGTGCCTCACCGGGCAGCAGCAGGTCCAGCCGGCCGACCGTGGTCGCGGTGGCCAGGCCCTCGGCGAGGCGGGCCAGCACGGTGGTGTAGCGGTCCAGGACGGTGCGGGCGGCCTCGGCCGGGAACAGGTCGGGGCGGGCGGCCAGGGTGACCCGCAGTCGGGCCTCGGGGGTGACGATCAGGGTGAGCGGGAAGTGCGTGCCGTCCACGTTCGCGACCCCGGTGATGCCGTGCTGGGCCCGCAGGGCGGCGGCCCGCTCCTCGCCGTCGGCCGAGCGGAGCACGAAGAGGGTGTCGAACAGCCTTCGGTGGCCGGTCCGTTGCTGGATCGCACCGAGGCCGAGGTACTCGTGCGGCATCAGCTCGGCCCGCTCCGCCTGGAGGCGGCGGAGCAGCTCGGGCACCCGCTCGGCGGGGTGCAGCGCGACCCGGGTGGGCACCGTGTTGAGGAACATCCCGATGATCCCGGCCACCTCCGGCACCTCGGCCGGGCGGCCCGCCACGGCGGTGCCGAAGACCAGGTCCGAGCGGCCGAGGACGGCCGACAGGGTCAGCCCCCAGGCGGCGCTGAGCAGGGTGTTGAGGGTGAGGCCCTGAGCCCGGGCGGCGGCCCGCAGCCGCTCGCTGGTCGCGGCGTCCAGCCGGGCGTGGTGGTCCTGCGGGATGACCGGGCCGGCGTCCCGGCCGGTGGGTGCGGTGAGGGTGGGCTCGTCCAGACCGGAGAGCGCGCGGGCCCAGGCGTCCAGACCGGCCTCCGCGTCCTGCCCGGCCAGCCAGGCCAGGTGGTCACGGTAGGAGCCGGGCTGCGGGAGGCCGGTGGCGTCGCCGGAGCGGGCGTAGAGGGTGAACAGCTCCTCCAGGAACAGCCAGGCGGACCAGCCGTCCCAGAGGATCAGGTGGTGGGTGACCACCAGGGTGTCCCGGCCGCCGCCGCGCCGGATCAGCAGCAGGCGGCAGAGCGGCGGCTCGGTCAGGTCGAACCGGCGGCGCCGGTCGGCGGCCAGCAACTCGGCGGCGCGCTCCTCCTGTTCGGCCTCCGGGAGGTGGGCCAGGTCGGCCACCGCGAGCGGCACCTCGGCCTCGGCGACCAGGTACTGCACCGGATCCGGCACGCCGTCGGCGGTGAAGCCGGCCCGCAGGCCGGGATTGCGCTCCAACAGCGCGCGGCAGGCGGCACGCAGGCGGTCCGGGTCCAGGCGGTGGTCCAGCTCCAGGGTCTCCTGGGAGAGGTAGACGTCGAGGGCGTCGCCGCTGTCGTAGCTGGCGTGGAAGTACATGCCCTCCTGGAGCGGGGAGAGCGGCCAGACCTCGCTGACCTTCCGTCCGGCGGTGCGCTCCACGCTCGCCAGCTGATCGGCGGTCAGCTCCGTCAGCGGGGCGGGGGCAGCGGGCACGGCAACGGCGGGTGCGGGAGCGGCGGGTGCGGCGGGTGCGGGTACCGGAGCCGGTGGTGGTGCCGCTGCGGTCAGCTTCGCCAGCAGGGCCTGGAGGGCCGGGTCGGTGCTGCCCTGTTGGGCCAGCAGGGCCTGGAGCGCGGCGGCCTCGGCGGCGCCCAGGGTGAGGTCGGTCGGTTCGGTCACGGCGGCGGACGGCTCCGGCTCGGTGGGGAGGGGCTCGGTCGGCAGTGGTGCGTCGGCGAGCGGCTCGGTGGCGGACGGCTCGTCGGGGAGGAGGGCCGCCAGCGCGGCGGGGGTGCGGGCGGTGAAGACCTCGCGCGGGCCGACCGGCAGGCCCAGTGCGCGGGCCCGGGTGGCCACCGCGATGGAGCCGATGCTGTCGCCGCCGAGCACGAAGAAGTCGTCCTCCGGGCCGACCTCCGGCACCCGGAGCACCTCCGCGTAGACGGCGCAGAGCGCGCGCTCCAGCTCGCCGGCGGGAGCCCGGGTGGCGGCGGCCCGGCCGGCCGCCGGGGCCGGATCGGGCAGGGCACGCTGGTCGAGCTTCCCACTGGGCGTCAGCGGCAGCTCCGCCAGCGGGAGGACGGCCTGCGGCACCAGGGCGGCGGGCAGCACCTCCGCCAGCGCGGCGCGCAGCGCGCCGCCGTCCAGCACGGTGCCGGGCAGCACCGCCCCGGACGGGACGGCGTAGCCGAGCAGCGCGCCGTCCCGGGCGATCACGGCGGCCCGGGCCACGCCGGGCAGCGCGGTCAGCGCGGCCTCGATCTCGCCGAGCTCGATCCGCTGCCCCCGGATCTTCACCTGACGGTCCGTCCGGCCCAGGTACTCCAGCGCCCCGTCCGGGCGGCGGCGCACCAGGTCCCCGGTGCGGTACATCCGCTCCCCCGGCCCGCCGTACGGGTCGGCGACGAAGCGCTCGGCGGTCAGGGCCGGCCGCCCGTGGTAGCCCCGGGCGAGCTGGACCCCTGCGAGGTACAGCTCGCCGGGCACGCCCTCGGGGACGGGGCGCAGGAAGGTGTCGAGGACGTGCAGCCGGGTGTTCCAGACCGGGTGGCCGATCGGGACGGGCCCGGCGCCGTGCCCCGCCTCGAAGTGGGTGACGTCCACGGCGGCCTCGGTCGGCCCGTAGAGGTTGTGCAGCGGCACCCCGCCGGAGACCTCGGCCCACCCGGCGGCGGTCTCACCGCCCAGCGCCTCGCCGCTGGCGAAGGCCCGGCGCAGACTGCCCGCCCAGTCCGGCCCGCCCGCCGCCCGGACGGCCTGCACGAAGGCGGTCAGCATCGAGGGGACGAAGTGCAGCGTGCTGATCCGCTCGGCCCGGACCAGCTCCGCCAGGTAGCCCGGGTCCTTGTGGCCCTCGGGCTCGGCCAGCACCACGGCCGCGCCCTCGCAGAGCGCCCAGAAGAACTCCCAGACCGAGACGTCGAAGCTCGACGGGGTCTTCTGGAGCACCCGGTCGGTGGCGTCGAGCCGGTAGCGGTCCTGCATCCAGGCCAGCCGGTTGACGATGGCCCGGTGGGTCACCGCCACGCCCTTGGGGCGGCCGGTGGAGCCGGAGGTGTAGATCAGGTAGGCGGGGTGGTCCGGCCCGGCCTGCCGGGCGCCGGGCGCCGGCGCCGGGTGGGTCTCGGTCTCCTCGACCAACAGCCGCTCCACCATGGGGAGTTCCGGCACCGGCACCCCGGCGGTGGTGACCAGCAGGCGGGCCCCGGAGTCCGCCAGCATGCCGGCCAGCCGCTCGGCCGGGTAGTCCGGGTCCAGCGGCAGGTACGCCGCGCCGGAGCGGAGCACCCCGAGCAGCACCACCATCAGCTCGGCCGAGCGCGGCAGGGCGACCGCCACGAAGCTCTCCGGCCCGGCACCCCGGGCCCGCAGGCGGCAGGCCAACTCCTCGGCCCGTCGCTCCAGTTCGGCATAGCCGAGGGTGCTGCCCGCGAACACCACGGCGGGCGCGTCCGGGGTCCGCGCGGTCTGCTCGGCGATCAGTCGCGGCAGGGTGGTCTCCGCCACCGGGTGGGCGGTGGCGTTCAGCGCGGCCAGCTGGTAGCGCTCGCGGTCGGAGAGCAGGTCCACAGCGGCCAGCTGCCGGTCGGGGGTGGTGGTGACGGTGGCGAGCAGGGTGGTCAGCCGGGCCGCCACCGCAGCCGCCTCGGCCGCCGGGATGCGGGCCCCGTCGTACTTGAGCCGCAGCTCCAACTGCTCGCCGGGCAGCACGATCAGCGCCAGCGGGTAGTGCACCGTGTCCCGGACCTCCACCCCGGTGATCCGCAGCGCGTCCCCACCGTCCCCGCCGTCCCCGCCGTCCTCGTCGGCCGCGTCGAGGGCGGCCGTCGGGTGGTTCTCGAAGACCACCAGGGTGTCGAACAACTCACCACCGCCGGCCAGGCGTTGCAGCTCCGCCAAGCCGAGGTGGTGGTGGTCCAGCAGGGCGCTCTGCTCCTCCTGGAAGCGGGCCAGCAGCCCGGCGAGCGGCTCCTCCGGGCGCAGCCGCACCCGGGCCGGGAGCGTGTTGCTGAACAGGCCGACCAGCTCGGCGCTGCCGACCACCTCGGTGGTGCGGCCCGAGACCGTGGTGCCGAAGACCACCTCCTCGCGGTTGCCGAGTGCACCGAGCAGGACCGCCCAGGCGCCGTGCAGCACGGTGCTCAGAGTGAGGCCGCGCGAGCGGGCGAAGCCGGCCAGTCCGGCGGTGAGCTCGGCCGGGAGGCGGACCTCGACGGTGCCGTGCGCGGCGTGGCCCGCCTGCTCGGTCGGCTGCTCGGGCAGCAGGTGGAACGGCTCGACCGGGCCGGCCAGTGCGGTGCTCCACGCGGCGCGGGCGGCCTCCCTGTCCCGGGTGGCCAGCCAGCCGAGGTAGCCCTCCGGAGCCGGGGCGGGCGGCAGGTCGGCTCCCCGGTACGCGAGCAGCAGGTCACGCAGCACCAGGGCCACCGACCAGCCGTCGGCGACGATGTGGTGCAGCGTCAGCAGCAGGCGGGTGCGGCCGGGCGTGCGCAGCAGGGTGCCCCGGAGCAGCGGCGGCTCTCCGAGGTCGAACCCGGCCGCCCGGTCCTCGGCCAGCGCGGCCTCCAAGGGGGCGTCGCCCCGCCGGACACCGGGCCGCCCGACGTGGCCCGGACTCCCGGACGCTGCAACGCCGTTCGGGCTCCCTGGCTCGGCAGCCCGCTGTGCGGGACGCACCGCTCCACCGGACGACTGCCCGCCCTCCAGGTCTCCACCGCCCCCGGATACCACCTCATCACGGGCACCGTACGGCACGCCGTCGGAGGACGCACCGACCTGCGCGACCACCGCACCATCGGCCCGGCCAAGCGCTCCGCCGGACGGCTGCCCGCCCTCCGGGTCTCCACCGCCCCCGGATGCCACCTCATCGCGGGCACCGTACGGCACGCCGTCGGAGGACGCACCGGCCTGCGGGACCTCCGCGCCATCGGCGACCACCGCACCGTCGGCCCGGCCAAGCGCTCCGCCGGACGGCTGCCCGCCCTCCGGCACGCGGGCGGTCGGCCCGGAGCCGCCGGCCGCCACCGCACCCTCCACCAGGCCCTCCGGCGCACCGGAGGATTCCGTGTCCCCGTCCTCCGCCGCATCGCCTGCGTGCGCCGTCCCGTCCGGTCCCTTGGACTCCAGTTCGCGCCAGGGAAGTTCGGCCGACGGCGCGATCCGCTGCACCACCCGTCCGTCCGGCAGCTGGTGGAAGCCGGCCCGCAGCAGCGGGTGGTGCTCCAGCACCGTGCGCAGCGCACCGTGCAGCCGCTCGCCGTCCACCTCTCCGGCCAGCTCCAGCACCTCCTGCACCAGGTACCGGTCCTCGGCCCCGCCGTCCAGCGCGGCGTGGAAGAAGAAGCCCTCCTGGAGCGGGGAGACCGGCAGCGCCTCCCGGTCCAGCTCCACCGCCGGGGCCTGCGGCAGCTCGGCGCCCTCGGTCGCGGCGGCAGCCAGCGCGGCGACCGTGCGCAGCCGGAAGACCTGCCGGGGGGTGATCGAAATGCCCTGGCCGCGCGCAGCGTTGACCAGTTGGATGGCGACGATGCTGTCACCGCCCAGCTCGAAGAAGCTGTCGTGCACGCCCACCTCGGGCAGCGCCAGCACCTCCCCGAACAGCCCGGCCAGCGCCGCCTCCAGCGGGGTGCCGGGCAGCGAGCCGGAGCCGGAGCCGCCCGCCGTCCAGTCCGGGGCCGGCAGCGCCCGGTGGTCCAGCTTGCCGTTCGGGGTGAGCGGCAGCGGACCGTCCAGCACCACCACCGCGCTCGGCACCAGGTACTCGGGCAGCTCCCCCGCCACGGCCACCCGGGCCGCCGCGACCTGCTCCTGATCGCCCACCAGGTAGGCGACCAGCCGCTTCACACCCCGGTGGTCCTCCCGGACCAGCACCGCCGCCTGGGCGATGCCGGGGTGGGCCATGAAGGCGCTCTCCACCTCGCCGGGCTCGATCCGGTGGCCCCGGATCTTCACCTGGCCGTCGGCCCGGCCGAGGAACTCGAGGTTCCCGTCGGCGCGCCAGCGGACCCGGTCGCCCGTCCGGTACATCCGGGCCCCGGGCTCGCCGTACGGATCGGCGACGAACCGACCGGCGGTCAGCGCGTACCGGCCGTGGTAGCCCCGGGCCAGGCCGCGCCCGGCCACGTACAGCTCACCCTCCACGCCGACGGCGACCGGCCGCAGGGCCTGGTCGAGTACGTAGCAGCGGGTGTTCGGGTCCGGGCGGCCGATCGGGACGGGGCCGCTCCAGCCGGAAGTGGCGGGCCAGAGGGTGGAGTTGACGCTCGCCTCGGTCAGGCCGTAGGCGACCACCACGCTCAGCCGGTCGGACCAGCGGGCCACCAGCTCCTGCGGCACCGCCTCGGTGCCGACCACCAGCACGCCGCCCTCGGGCAGCGCGCAGCCGGGCGGCAGGGCGGCCACCAGGGAGGGCGGCAGGATCATGTGGGTGACCCGGTGCTCGGCCAGGTAGTCCGTCAGTGCGGGCCCGGCGACCCGGCGTTCGGCCGGGACCAGCACCACCTGGCCGCCGACGCAGAGCGACATCACCAGGTCCCAGACCGTCACGTCGAAGCCGACCGAGGCGAACTGGGCGACGCGGCTGTGCTCGGTGATGCCGATCCGCTCGGTGGCGGTGGCGATCAGGCTGCCGATCCCGTCGTGCGGCACCAGCACGCCCTTCGGGCGGCCGGTGGAGCCGGAGGTGTAGATCACGTAGGCGGCCTCGTCCAGGGCGATCTCCAGGCCCGGCGAGCGCGGGTCGGCGGCGGCCAGCCCAGCCTGCACCTCGGGGGTGTCGATGGCCAGCACGTCCACGCCGGAGGGGAGTTCGGCCGCCAGCTCGGTGGTGGTCAGCACCGTCCGGGCGCCGGCGTCGGCCAGCATGTAGGCGATCCGCTCGCTCGGGTGGTCCGCGTCCAGCGGCAGGTAGGCCGCCCCGGCCTTGAGCACCGCGAGCAGCGCCACCACCAGCTCCACCGAGCGCGGCAGGGCGAGCGCGACGGGCTCCTCGCGGCGGACGCCGCGTGCCAGCAGGAGGTGCGCCAGCCGGTTGGCGGCGGCGTCGAGTTCGGCGTAGCTGAGCTGCCGGTCCTCGCAGACCAGGGCCGGGGCGTCCGGGCGCCGGGCGGCCTGCCGCTCGAAGGCGGCCGGCCAGCTGAGCTCGGGGCTGTCCACCGGGTCGGCGCCGAAGTCGGCCAGCAGCTCGGTCAGTTCGGCCTCGGCGAGCAGTTCGATCCGGCCGACCGGGAGCTGCGGATCGCCGGTGAGGGCGTCCAGCACCCGGAGCAGGCGGCGCTGGTGTCCGGCCAGCTCGGCCTCCGCCGCCTCGTCGGCCGGGGTGTCCAGGGCGAGGTCCAGCCGGATGCCGTCACCGGACAGCGTCTCGCCGAAGGTGATCGCGAGGTCGGCCGCCGGGCCGAGCCAGAGCGGGCGGAACTCCGGGGCGTGCCCGGTGAAGCCGAGACCGGTGCCGACCGGCAGCACGTTCACCGTCGGGCCGGTGAGTGCCGCGACGCCCTCGGCGAGACCCAGCTCGCGGGCCAGCTGCTCGGCCCGTAGCCGGCTGTGCGGGAGCAGCTCGGCTATCCCGCCCGCGACTTCGGTGACCAGCTCGGCGACGGTGGTGCCGGGGCGGACGGTCACCCGCAGCGGCAGGATGTTGGACAGCATGCCGGGCACCTCGGCCGGCCCCCCGTCCGGCCGGGCGGCCACCGGCAGGCCGATCAGCAGATCGCTCTCCCCCGTGCTCCGGTGCAGGTACGCCGCCACGGCGGCCACCAGCAGCCGCGAGGTGCGCACCCCCATCCCCCGGGCCGCCGCCCTCAGCCGCTCGACCCGCGCCACCCCGAGCTCCACCTGCCGGGACACCCGCTCGGCGGGCCCGGCCTGACGCTCCGCCAGGTCGGCGACGGAGTCGGCCGGGCCGGTCACCTCACGCACGCCGCCCAAGCCCGGCACCGGCCCGGTCCCGGCCTGCTCGACGAGCCCAGGAACCCCGCCGGGCACCGGAGAAGGAACGGAATCCGAGGCCGACCCGGCCGGACCGGTCACCTCACGCGCACCGGCCGAACCGGGCACCGGCCCGGTCCCGGCCTGCTCGACGAGCCCAGGAGCCCCACCGGGCACCGGAGAAGGAACGGAATCCGAGCTGGAGCCGGCTGTCAGCGCAGCGCCCGGGGCGGCGGCCCGCCCCCCTTCCGCCGTGGCGTCCGACCCCGACGGCCCACCCAGGCCTGCGGTCGAGCCCCCCGGCTCGCCGTCGGCCCGGGTGGTACGGCTCCGGGAGCCGGCCAGCCGGGCGGGCTCCGGCCGGTCCGCCAGCCGGGTCCGCCAGTACGCCAGGTCCTCCTGGTGGGCGGCGGAGGCGAGGTAGGTGCGCTCGGCGTCGGTCAGCCGGGACAGCCGCCAGTCCGGGGCCGGGGCGGTCGGGTCCTGGTAGAGCACGGCGGCGCGGCGGGTGATCAGGGCCACGCCGGTGCCGTCCACCGCGATGTGGTGGTAGACCTGGTACCAGCGCACCAGGTCGTCGGCCAACCGGAGCAGCGCCTGCCGGTGCAGCGGCCCGGCCGCCAGGTCGAACGGCCGCACCCGGTCGGCCGCCATCCACCGCTCCGCCGCCGCGTGCGGATCCTCCTCACCGCGCAGGTCCACCAGCACCGGCTGCTCCACCTCCCGCTGCCGGTCCGGGAGTTGGACCGGACCTGGGGCGAACCGCACCCGTAGGCACTCGGCCTCCCCCACGGCCTGCCGGGCGGCCCCGGCCAGCCGGTCCAGGCCCACCGCGCCGTGCAGGTCCAGGTAGTAGGCGGCGTGGAAGGCGGTGCTCTCCGGCGCGTACTGCCGGGCGAGCCAGATCCCCTGTTGGCCACCGGTCATCGGCAGGCCGGGCGCCCCGTCCCACTCGGGTGCCTCGGTCCGGTCGGGCTCGGCAGCAAACATGGTGGATCGCCTTCCTGGATGGACTGGTGATGGTGCGTCACGGACGGCGGCGCCGGAGGGCGGAGAGGCGGCAGCCACCTCCCCGCCCCGGTGCCCGCCCTACTGCTTCGCGGTGAGCAGCGGCTCGATCTGGTCGATCGCGTACGGGATGGAGAGCACGGTGTTGAAGGAGAACGCCGCGCCCACGTCGGGGTCGGTGTACGGGACGAAGAGGTCCCGCTTCTCCTGGTGCACCTTCAGCTTCTGGTAGAACGGCTCGCCCTTGATCCGGTCGTTGGCGGCGGTGCTGGAGGTGACCCAGACCAGCCGGTCGGTGTCGAGCACGTCGAGCTTCTCCGCGCTGAGCTCGGCCACGTTCCAGCCCGGCTTGGCGAGCCCGTCGATCTCCGGCTTCAGCTTGAAGCCCAGCTCGTTGAAGAAGATCGCCTTCGGGTCGGTCTTGGTGAAGGCCGAGTACTTGCCGGCCTCGAAGCTGTCGGCGATGGTGAGCGTCTGCTGCGCCCACTCGGGGTGCTTGGCCTTGACGGCCTTGAACCGCTCGCCGATCGCGGCGATCTTCTGCTCCGCCTCGGCCTCCTTCCCGAGCGACTTGCCGATCTGCCGGGTCATCACCTGCCAGGGCGCGGCGTAGTCCTGGTGCTCCTTCGGCTGGGCCACCACCGGGGCGATCTTGCGCAGGGTGTCGTACTGCTCCTGCTTCATGCCGGAGTACTGGGCGATGATCAGGTCGGGCTTCAGCCCGGCGATCTTCTCCATGTTGTACTCGTCGCGCTCGCCGACCACCTGGGGCGGGGTGCCGCCCCAGAGGTCCTTGGCCCACGGCCACTTGCCGTAGGGGCTCTCCTTGAACCAGTCGACCGCACCGACCGGCTTGACCCCGAGCGCGAGCACCGCGTCCTGGTCGGACAGGCCGAGGGTGACCACCCGCTTGGGGGCGGCCTTGATCTCGGTGCTGCCGTACTTGTGCTGGACGGTGACCGGGAAGCCGGCGCCGCCGGCCGCGCCGGTGGTGCCGGGGGTCCCGGTCGGGGTGGTCTGGGCGGAGGGCGTGGCGCTGCTCCCGCAGGCGGCCAGGGTGAGGGCGGCGAGGGCGGCGACGGCCGCGTGCGGGAGGCGTCTTGCGGAGTGGAGCACGGTCTTCCTTTCGAGGACGGACGGCGGCGGGCACGGCGGACCGGCCCTCCCCGTCCGGGAATTGCGGAGGGAGGTGGTACCGGGTGGTTCAGCTGGTGGTGGCGGCGGCCCGCTGCGCGGGCGGCGTCGGCGTCGGCGTCCGACCGGCCGCGGCGGCGCGGTGGGCGAGCACCGAGTCGAGGATCTCGCCGACCCGGATCGCGGTGTTCGACAGCAGCGAGGAGGTGATGCCGTGGGTGTGCTCGGTGCCGCCCTGGAGGTAGAGGCCGCACTCCACCCCGGGTCCGGTGAGCAGCCGGTAGTCCCGGCCGACCCGGGGCCGACCCTCGGCGTCGCGCAGCACGTGGTCGGCCAGGTCGCCCAGCAGGGCCAGCGGGTCGGGCTGGTGGTAGCCGGTGGCGTAGACGACGGCGTCCGCGTCCAGCGGGGTGGTCTCGCCGGTCACCAGGGACTCGACGGTGATCCGCACCCGGTCCGGCCCGGCCTGCACCTCGACCGGCCGGGAGGCCTTCAGCATCCGCAGCCGCTCGGTGCCCAGCACCTTCTCCTGGTAGACCCGTCCGTACAGGTCGTCGATCAGGTCGAGGTCCACCACCGCGTAGTTGGTGTTGCGGTGGTAGCCCATCAGCCGGCGCTTGGTCTCCTCCGGGGCGGTGAAGTAGTCGTCCACGGCGTCCGGGTCGAAGATCTGGTTCGCGAAGGAGCTGTCGTCGGCGGGGCTGTAGCCGTAGCGCGAGAAGACCGCGCAGACCTCGGCGGCGGGGAATCGGCGGTGCAGCAGGCCGACCGCCTCGGCAGCGCTCTGCCCGGCCCCGACCACCACGAAACGGCGGGGCTCGTCGGGGTCCAACTTCTCCACCCGGTGCAGCAGTTCACTGGTGTGCCAGATCCGCTCGCCGGCCTCCACCCCGTCCGGGAGGCGCGGGCGCAGCCCGGGGGCGAGCACCAGGTTGCGGGCCCGTTGCAGCGTCTCGGTACCGTCGGCGGCCCGCGAGCGGACCTCCAACTCGGCGACCACGCCTTCGCGTTCGACCGGGCGCACCCCCACCACCGCATGGCCGTAGTCGACCTGCCCGGACAACCGGGCGGCGGCCCATTCGAAATAGTCGTGGAACTCGATCCGCAACGGGAACAGGCTCTTGTGGTTCACGAAGTCCACCAGGCGCCCGACGCTCTGGAGGTAGCAGAGGAAGCTGTAGCGGCTCGCCGGATTCCGTAACGTCACCAGGTCCTTGAGGAACGAGACCTGCATGGTGGCGTCGTCGATCAGCATGCCGCGGTGCCAGCCGAACCGGGGCTGCCGCTCCAGGAATCGCGCCGTCACGGCGGAGATTTCCGGGGCGGTTGCGTTGTGCTCCTCGAGGGCCGCGGCCATCGCCAGGTTGGAGGGGCCGAAACCCACACCCACCAGGTCGAGGACCGGCGGTGCGCCGTCGGGAAGAGCCTGTGACATGTCGCTCCCATTCGTGCGGGGCCGGCAGGACCGGGACCTAACTTAGGTAAGCCTAAGTTAATGTGCAAGTGCCCATGTCGAGTCACCCCCAATCGTCCGACCGGCTGACCCGACGACAACTGGCCATTCGACGGCCTGAGTTCGCATTCGTTGCACGACTTAGGTAAGCCTTGCTTTACTGGCATCACCGCCAGCCACTTCCGAGGAGGAACCTCCATGCGGGTCGTCATGTTCGGCTATCAGACCTGGGGCCACCGCACCCTCCGAGCGCTCCTGGAGTCCGAGCACGACGTCGTCCTGGTGGTCACCCACCCCGCCAGCGAGCACGCCTACGAGAAGATCTGGAGCGATTCGGTCGCCGAGCTGGCCGAGGCCCACGGCGTCCCGGTGGTGGTGCGCAACCGGCCCGACGACGAGGAGCTCTTCGCCCGCCTCAAGGAGGCCGACCCGGACGTCATCGTGGCCACCAACTGGCGCACCCTGATCCCGCCGCGGATCTTCCAGCTCCCCCGCCACGGCACGCTCAACGTGCACGACTCGCTGCTCCCCAAGTACGCCGGCTTCTCCCCGCTGATCTGGGCACTGCTGAACGGCGAGACCGAGGTCGGGGTCACCGCGCACCTGATGGACGACCGACTGGATGCCGGGGACATCGTGCTCCAGCGCTCGGTGCCGGTCGGCCCCCGGGACACCACCACCGACCTGTTCCACCGCACGCTGGAGCTGTTCGGCCCGATCACCGTCGACGGACTGGCCGAAATCACCTCCGGGCGGACCGACTTCACCCCGCAGGACCGCAGCGCGGCCACCTTCTTCCACAAGCGTGCGGAGGAGGACATCCGGATCGACTGGCGCTGGCCGGCCGAGGACCTGGACCGCCTGGTCCGGGCCCAGTCCGCCCCCTATCCGGCGGCCTTCACCCACCACCGCGGGCAGCGGCTGGAGATCCTGGCCGCCCGGGTGTCCGAGCAGCGCTACGGCGGCACCCCCGGCCGGATCTTCTACCGCGAGGGCGACGCCGTGGTCATCGTCGCCGGCCCGGACGCCCGCACCGGCCGGGCCCACGGCCTGGCCGTCACCAGGGTCCGGACCGCCGACGGACGGGAGCTGCCCGCCCTCGACCACTTCACCACCATGGGCGGCTACCTCACCGAGCGGCCCTGACCGCCCTCGGCCGGCCAAGTACCCGACACAGTAGGCACGTTCCCTCCCCCGGATCCTTACCGGAGGGTCACTCCCCCACTTCGCCGGACGGCCCCGCACGGTGCTGCGCGGACCGGCCCCGGTGTGGTGGAGTGGGCGGCATCAGCTTCCACGGGGGAAGGACGATCCGTCATGCCCGAAAACCTGTCACGACGCACCCTGTTCGGCCTCGGCGCCGCCGTCGGCGCCGGGGCCCTGCTCGGCCTGCCGGCCGGCCCGGCCTCGGCCGCCGACAGCACCGGCGAGGGCTGGGGCCCCGACTGGCCCACCGGCTCCACCGCGCCCGGGGCGGACGACCCCGGCCGCTCCGGCGCCGCTCGCCCCTCCGGCCACTGGCCGGACCGCTTCGCCCTGCCCAACGGCTTCCGGCCCGAGGGCATCGCCATCGACGACCGGGGCCGGGCCTACTTCGGCTCGCTGGCCGACGGCCGGGTACTGCGCTACGAACTCGCCACCGGCCGAGGAGAGTTGCTCTACCCCGGCCCGGCCGCCGGGACGCCCTCGCTCGGTATGAAGGCGGACGGGCGGGGCCGGCTGTTCACGGCCGGCGCCTGGGGCGGCGACGCCCGGGTGCTGGACACCCGGAGCGGGGAGGTGCTGGCCTCGTACCAGCTCTCCACCGACCTGGCGAACACCTTCGTCAACGACGTCGTCCTCACCAGGGACGTGGTCTGGATCACCGAGTCGCTCAAGCCGGTGCTCTACGGTCTCCCGCTCGGCCCGGGCGGACGGCTGCCCCGCCCGGACCAGGTGATCCGCCGTCAGCTCACCGGGGACGTGGACCACGTGCCGGACGAGATCAACGCCAACGGCATCGAGACCACCCCGGACGGCCGTGCGCTGCTGGTGGTCAACATGACGACCGGCGCCCTCCAGCGGATCGACCCGGCCACCGGCCGCACCGCCAAGGTCGATCTGGGCGGCCAGAGCCTGCCGTTCGGCGACGGTCTGCTCCGCCGGGGCCGGGACCTCTACGTGGTGCGCAACCAGGCCGACGAGGTCACCGTGGTCCGCCTCGACCCGGCCGGCCGCCGGGGCACCGTCACCCGCCGGATCACCGACCCGCGCTTCCGGGTGCCCGCCACCGTCGCGGCCCACGGCGACCGGCTCTACCTGCCGAACGCCCGCTTCGGCACCGAGCCCACCCCGGACACCGACTACGACGTGGTGGCCGTCCGGCTGCACTGACACACCTGACACACCCGCACCACCACCGCCGGGGTCCGCCGCACCGTCGGACCCCGGCGGCACAATGACCGGCATGCAGATCCACCTCGAGGCACACGACCTGCCCGGCCGCGACTGCCCGCCCGGGCCCGGCTTCCCCGGCTACCGCGAGATCCTGGTCGGCCTGCAACGCAAAGGCCGGGCAGACGAGTTGCTCGACCCGGTCCCGGGGGACGCCCCCTCCGCCCGCTGGACGGCCGAGTGCACCGCCAAGGGCCTCGACGACCTCACCGGCCCGTACGTCCAGGGCCGCCCCGGAGCGCGGTTCCTCTACCTCACCTGGACCGGCGTCACACCCACCGGCACCCGGGAGCTGTTCCGCCGCGCCAAGCTGATGCTGGACGGCGTACCGCCCGAGGTGCTCCGACAGGCCCTGACCACCGGTCACCTGACCGGCCGCCTCGGCCTGACCGACCGGCTCGGCCACCCGCTCTGCGCGGCCGTCCGCCCGCCGCTGATGAGCTGGACCGCCGCATCCGACTGACGCCACGTCAAACCGCCGGATGACAACCCTCCTGGCGCACGCACGACGGCAGCGCTCCCGGATCGGTGACCGGTGTCGCCCGGTGAGTGCGCACATCCGGCCGCACCGCATACCCGCCGGTCCGCTGGAGTCCGGCCGACACCGGGCGCTGCACCGACCGACTGCCACCGCCAGATGCCCTGCGGGCCGCCCGCGCCCTCGCCGAGGACACGGGCGGCCCGGGGCCGTCACCGGCTCAGCCGGTCAGGATGCCCGGGTCGGAGAGGCCCGCCACACCGGTCTCCACCACTCCGGCGAACCGGCGGACGAAGTCGGCCGTGGTGTTCGCCGTGACGGTGACGTCGTACCAGCGGGTGCCCGCGCTCAGGTCCAGCGAGACGGTGACCGTGGCGCCCTTGGCCACCGAGACCGTGCGGGTGGTGTTGCCGTAGGCGTTGGCCACCGTCAGGACGGTGGTGGCGGTGCCCGCGTTGGTGCAGGTCAGGTCGAGCTGTCCGGTGCTGCCGTTGTGACGGGCCGTCACCTCCGGACCGGCCGTCTTGCCCGGGTTGCGGAAGCGGCGCAGGAAGCCGTTCGGCCCGTGCACGGTGAGGTCGGTGACCCCACCCGAGTAGGTGGTGTTCCAGGTGTCCGCGACGGAGGCTCCGGCGCCGGCGGTGTAGGTCCACGGGGCGTCGGTGCGGTTGGCCGAGGTCACGTAGAACTGGGCGCCGGTGGACGGGCCGCCACTGAAGGTGAGCTTGAACTTGCCGGCCGCGACGTCGGCCGAACCATCCACGTACGGGGCGTACTTGAGCGGACGGGTGGGCTTGCGGCCCGGCTCCTGCCGGGGCATCGAGCCGACCGCCGGGGCGACCGCCAGGAAGTCGCTGTGCCGGTTCCTGTCCGGCGGGTAGTAGGCCGCCGTGGAGGGCAGCGCGGCGGCGGAGCCGCTCCGGGAGAAGTCGAAGGCCGAGGTGAGGTCGCCGCAGACGGCCCGGCGCCAGGGCGAGATGTTCGGCTCGTTCACCCCGAAGCGCTTCTCGATGAAGCGGATCACCGAGGTGTGGTCGAAGGTCTCCGAGCAGCTGTAGCCGCCGGTGCTCCAGGGCGAGACCACGATCATCGGCACCCGGGGCCCGAGACCGTAGGGGCCGGCCACGTAGCCGGTCTTGCCGGGGAAGTAGTCCAGCGTGGTCGGCACGGTGGACAGGCCCTGGGCGGCGCCGGACGGCGGGTACGGCGGGACGACGTGGTCGAAGAAGCCGTCGTTCTCGTCGTAGGTGATGAACAGTGCGGTGCGGGCCCACACGTCCGGGTTGGAGGTGAGCGCGTCCAGGACCTGCGAGACGTACCAGGCACCGTAGTTGGCGGGCCAGTTGGCGTGCTCGGAGAACGCCTCCGGCGCGGCTATCCAGGACACCTTGGGCAGCGTGCCGGCCTGCACGTCGGCGCGCAGCCGGTCGAAGTAGCCCTCGCCCGCCTTGGCGTTGGTGCCGGTGCGGGCCTTCTCGTACAGCGGGCTGCCGGGCTGGGCGTTGCGGTAGCTGTTGAAGTAGAGCAACGAGTTGTCGCCGTAGTTGCCCCGGAAGGCGTCGTTGATCCAGCCCCAGGAGCCGGCCGCGTTCAGGCCGTCGCCGATGTCCTGGTAGACCTTCCAGGAGACCCCGGCCGCCTCCAGCCGCTCCGGGTAGGTGGTCCAGCCGTAGCCCGCCTCGGCGTTGTTGATGACCGGGCCGCCGCCGGTGCCGTCGTTCCCGGTGTAGCCGCTCCAGAGGTAGTAGCGGTTCGGGTCGGTCGAGCCGATCAGCGAGCAGTGGTAGGCATCGCAGATCGTGAAGGCGTCGGCCAGCGCGTAGTGGAACGGGATGTCCTGCCGGGTCAGGTAGGCCATCGTGGCGGTGGTCTTGGCCGGGATCCAGTTGTCGTACTTGCCCTTGTTGAACGCCGACTGGCCGCCGGCCCAGTCGTGGTTGAGGCCCTGGAGGTACTCCATGCCGAGCTTGGCGGAGTTCGGACGGAACGGCAGGGTGACCTTGCCGCCGCTGGACTGGTTCCACACCGACTTGCCACTGGGCAGCGTCACCGGGCGCGGGTCGCCGAAGCCCCGGACGCCCTTCATGGCACCGAAGTAGTGGTCGAAGGACCGGTTCTCCTGCATCAGCACGACGATGTGCTCGACGTCCTGGATGGTGCCGGTGCCACCCTGCGCGGGGATCGCGGCAGCCCGGGCGATGGAGTCCGAAAGCATGGTCAACGCGGCGGTGCCACCGGCGAGTTGGAGGAACCGGCGGCGATCGATGTTGGTCATGGGTGGCTGTGACCTCGGGAGGGTGAGGGGGAGGAGATCTGGCGGCCCCAAGGAAAACGCTCCTCGGGGACCGCCCGGCGGACCCTTGATGGCTGCCCGCGGTACACCTGGCGAACGCCTGCCAACGCGCCGAGTTGTCCTGCTCTGCAGAGCCGGTTGTCTGGCCATGTCCCACGGCCGTACGCAACCCTGTCCGCCCCTTTCCGCCCCCTTCCGCTCCCTCGCACCTCTCCTGTACCGGCGCTGCCCGGCCGATCGAGAGAGTGGGGGCACCGGCCACCGAGCAGAACCGGAGCACTGATGAACCGTCACCGCAGCACCCGATCCCGGGTCTTCGCGGCCACCACCGTCACCCTGGCCGCAGCGGTCACCGTCACCGCCGGGGTCGCCCGGGCCGGCGGCGACGACCGGCGGGGCAAGGCCGGGGTGCGCGAGATAGCCGCCCTGTTCGACCAGTGGAACGCCGCGCTGCGGACCGGCGATCCGGCCGCGGTCGCCGACCGCTACGCCGAGGACGCGGTGCTGCTGCCCACCGCCTCCCCGCGGATCCGCACCAACCGGGCCGAGATCACCGACTACTTCGTGCACTTCCTGCGGAAGAAGCCGCGCGGCGAGAAGGTCCGTTCGGTGGTCAACGTCCTGGACAGGGACTCCGCCATCGACGCGGGTGTCTACCGCTTCCACCTGACCGACCCGAAGACCGGCGTCACCGAACCGGTCGAGGCGCGTTACACGTACGAGTACGAGAAGCGCCACGGGAAGTGGTTGATCGTCAACCACCACTCCTCGGTCCTCCCCGCCGAGGGCTGAGCGGCCCACCGCACCGCCGGCGGACGCGCACGGTTTTCCTCCGGAGTGTCGCGGAACGCTGAACCGTTTCGCCACCCTCCGCACTCCCTAGGGTCTTGTGCGCCGGGAACCCCACCGGCATCGAGCACTCGTCCCCCCGAGGAGTCCCCGTGCGTCTTCGTCGCACCCTCCGGTCCACCGTCGCCCTGATCATGGCCTTCGGCGGTCTCGGCCTGGTCACCGCCACCCCCGCGACCGCGAGCCCGTGCGAGGGCGACCGGGCCGCCGTCCACACCCAGCACCGCCACTGCGGCTGACCGCACCTCTCCGGCAGCCGACCCCCAACGGCCGCTCCGGGTAACGATCCTGAGGGTGGTCCGGACCGCGAGGCCGCCGCCCGGGGCCTGGGCCAGCGTGGCGGCCCCACCGCCGTCGGCGCCCGGCTCCAGCCCGACCACCCGGTCGTCGGGGCCTGGGCGTCGGGGCCCGGGCGACCGGCTCGTCGTCCTCCGCCGGCAGGACACGCACACCCGCACCCTCATCGGTCAGGCGCGCCCGGCCTCCGCCACCCGGTGCAGGCCCAGCAGGTCGATCGCCCGTTCGCGCATCTCGACCTTGCGGACCTTGCCGGTGACGGTCATCGGGTACTCGTCCACCAGGTGCAGGTAGCGCGGGATCTTGTGGCGGTCGATCCGACCGGCGCAGAAGGCGTGCAGCCCGTCGTGGGTCAACTCCACGGCCCCGGGGCGGAGTCTGACCCAGGCCATCAGCTCCTCGCCGTACCGCTGGTCGGGGACGCCGATCACCTGGGCGTCCAGGATGTCGGGGTGGGTGTAGAGGAACTCCTCGATCTCGCGCGGGTAGAGGTTCTCCCCGCCCCGGATCACCATGTCCTTGATCCGCCCGGTGATGGTGAGGTAGCCCTGCTCGTCCATCACCGCAAGGTCGCCGGTGCGCATCCACCCCTCGGCGTCCACCGCCTCGGCGGTCCGCTCCGGGTCCGCCCAGTACCCGAGCATCACCGCGTATCCCTGCACCAGGAGTTCGCCAGGGGTGCCACAGGGGACAGTCTCTCCGGTCCGTGGGTCCACCACCTTCACCGTCAGGTGCGGGCCCGCCCGGCCCACCGTCGAGACCCGGCGCTCCAGCGAATCGTCCAACCTGGTCTGGGTAGAGACCGGCGAGGTCTCGGTCATCCCGTAGCAGATCGACACGTCCCGCATGCCCATCCGCTCCACCACCTCCTTCATCACCTCCACCGGGCACGGCGAGCCGCCCATGATGCCCGTCCGCAGACTCCCGAGGTCGTACTCCGCGAAACCCGGCTCGCTCAGCTCCGCGATGAACATCGTCGGCACCCCGTACAACGACGTGCAGCGCTCCGCCTCCACCGCCCGCAGCGTCGCGGCCGGATCGAACGCAGGCGCCGGGATCACCACGCACGCCCCGTGGGTCAACGCCGCGAGATTGCCGGCCACCATGCCGAAGCAGTGGTAGAACGGCACCGGCACGCAGATCCGCTCCTGCTCCGTGTACCCGCACAGCAGACCCGTGAGGCGGGCGTTGTTGAGGATGTTGTGGTGCGACAGGGTGGCTCCCTTGGGGTGCCCGGTGGTGCCGGAGGTGTACTGGATGTTGATCGCCTGGTCGGCGCGGAGCTCCGCCGCCACCGAGCGCAGCACCTCCGGGTCTCCGGCCGGGAGGTCCTCCCACTCCGGCGACCCGATCAGCAGCACGTCCACCAACTCCGGACACGACGGCCGCACCTCCGCCAACATCCCCGCGTAGTCCGAGGACCTGAACGACCGCGCCGCCACCACCGTCCGCACCCCAGACTGCCGCAGCACATACCCCACCTCATGCGACCGGTACCCCGGATTCACCGTCACCAGCACCGCACCCACCCGAGCCGTCGCAAACTGCACGAACACCCACTCCGGACAGTTCGGCGCCCACACCCCCACCCGATCACCCGCCACCACCCCCAGACCCACCAACCCCAGAGCCACCCGCTCCACCTCGACCGCCAACTCCCCGTACGTCCACCGCCGCCCACTCGGCACATCCACCAGAGCCTCCCGCCCCGGAGACTCCGACACCACCCGCTCGAACACCTCCCCGATCGTCAGATCCAACAACGGAACATCGGTCGGACCGACACTCACACTCGGCTGAGGCACCGTCATCACGGCAGGCTCCTGGGCTCGTTCATGACAGGAAATCCGATTCTAAGGACCGCCATCCGCCGGCTCCTGGCCGACATGCAGGAATTCTGACTTTGTCCATGACAGGCACTTCGCCCCCGAAAGCGAGCAGTGGACTGTACAACTTCCTCGGCAGGATGGTGAGTTCAAAATCGGACAACGAAGATTGGACAATCACTTCATCCGACGGGGTTCGAGATTTTATACTCCTGCCTGACGATCCGTCAGATGACGGATCGACCTTGTGGCCTGATCCGGCGCCTCTTCGCAACGGCCTCGGCATGCCACAGCCCGGTCGGGGAGGGGCGGGCCCAGGATGCCGAAGGCATCGAGACCATCAGCAATCGACGAACAACTCGCATCTGAACTACGCCAATTGGCGGATGAGAAACGATTGTCACCGCGCTGCGACCTGCTGCGCGAGCTGGCGACGGCCCTGGAGTCGGGCAAGGACCTGTCCCAGTGGTCGGGGGGAAGCCTGGTCGCCGTCTACGCCACACCCGGAGCTCTGCTCCCCCGGACCGACCGGCAGGCGGTGTGGGTCGGCTGGATCCGCTCCACCGCCTCCGTCCAGATGTTCCTGCCACTGATGGTGACCTGGAGCGGCCTGGGCTTCGCGGTCTGGGCCTACGGACAGCAGCGGAGCCGAACCACGGGGCAACTCAACGGCACGTTCCTGGAGTTGTGGCAGCAGGGATTCGGCGGACAGCTGCCGACCCTGCTGCGCTTCGACTTCTTCGTCGCCTACACCGTCGGCCTGCTGCTCGCCCTGGTCGGACTCACCCTCTGGAGGCAGCGGTGGGAGGAGCGCACCGAACGGGAGGACCAGGAGCTGCTGCGCCGGCTCGCCGACGTGCTGGCCAGGACGGAGGCCCGGGCGACCGCCCTCGCCCACACCGAGCCGGTCACCTTCGTCCAACAACTACAAGGAGCAGCAGCAGAGTTGAGGTCCCTCCTGGCACAGTCCTCGGACGCGCAGGGACGTGCGGTGGCACTGCTGCACCAGGCCACCGCCGCGACCGGCGAGCTGGCCCGGGCGGCGGACGGCCTGATGGGGGCGGTCACGACCGTCGAGGAGCGGGCCCGGCAGCTGACCGATGCCACCACGCGGGCGGCCGTCGCCGCCGAGGGCGTGCAGCGGGAGACGACCAGGCTGCGCGAGTCGATCCAGGAGGAGTCCGCCGGATTCACCCGGTCCGTCGCCGAGGCGGTCGCCTTGGCGACGGCGGGTCTGGAGGCCACGGCCGGGCGGATGGCGGACGGCACCCGGGAGGTCCTGGAGGCGTCCGCGCGGGCATCGGAGGAGCAACTTTCCCTCCAGAAGATCGAGTTGCAGAGCGCGGCCGAGCGGCACGCGGAGGAGCTGACTGCCCGTGCACAGGCGGCGGAGCAGGACGAGCAGGTCCGGCGCGCGGCCCTGACCAGCGCCGTGGCCGGGGTGGCGGCGGCGGCCGTCGCGCTCTCCCGGCAGGTGGAGGCGTTCCCTGCCGAGCTGGCGACGGCGGCCCAGGCCGGGGCCGAACACATCGGGAACGCCTACGAGCTGGCGGTGGTGGCGCTCTCCGCGTCGCTCCACGCCGAAGTACGGGACAGCAGCCTGACCTTGGCCGAGCGGGTGGACGAGCTGGACGCGCTGCTGACCCGGCACGCGGCCACGCTGGGGCAGGGCCGGGCGCCCGGCCCGGAGCAGCCCGACGGGCCGTCGCCGGAGGACGGACGGGAGCCGTGGTGAGCGGGCGCGGGGACGGGCGGCTGTCTCCGGGGCTGATGGCCGGATGGCTGTTCGCCGACGTGCTGTTGATGCTGGTGGTCGTGGTCCTCGGCGGTCAGCCGGTGACCAGTGCGGCGCCGGGCCCGACCGCGTCACCGTCCGGCGCCCCGTCCTCCGCGGCACCGTCCAGCGCCACCCCTACGCCCTCCCCCACTCCCTCTCCGGCACCGTCCCGCACCTCCGCTCGCGGCCTCGACCCGGACAGCAAGTCGGTCACGGTGACCGACGTGGACGTGGCCGGGGTGCTGAACGGCACCCCGCGCGCGCTGGCCCAGGTGCGCGAGGGCGTGCTCGGCCAGCTCGACCGGTACGCCGGACGGCGGGCCGCGATGGTCTTCGTCTGGGGGACGGCCGCGGACTGCGCGGGCTGCGCCGTGCAGGAGCAGCGCAGCAGCCGGCTGGCGAAGCAGGTCGCACCGGGCGTGCACGACTGGGCCCCCACGTTCTTCCCGGAACAGAACCCGCAGTTGATCCGCCCGTACTTCGACGGCGGCGGCACACCGAACTCGGTGCGCCTCGAACTCTTCTTCCTCACGGACTGACCCGACCCACGGACTCGCCCCGACCCACGGACCGACAGCACCCCACGGACCGGGAACACGCACGGACCGAGAGCACGCACGGACCCGCCGCCGCGTCACGGACCGGCGCCGGGTCCGCCCGAACCGACCCCGCACGACCCGTCCTCGCCACGGGTCGCACCCTCAGAGCGAGCCGTCCGCACCCGGCGGCAGGGAGGCACCGTGTCCCAGCAACTCTCACTCCCCGACCTCGCCCGACGCGCCCGGGCCGTCCTCGACCACCTGAACGCCCCGCCACCGGACGGGGCCACCGAGGAGGAGGAAGCCGCCCGCGAGCGGCTGCGCCGCGCTGCGGACACCCTGACCCGGCGGGTGGCGGCGCCGGTCGCGTTCGGCGTGGTCGGCCCGTTCAACGTGGGCAAGTCGCTGCTGCTCGGCACGATGCTGCGGTGGCCCGGCCTGCTGCCGGTGGAGGACCAGCCGACGACCGGCAACATCACGGTGCTGACGCTGCGTCAGGGGACGGCCGGGCAGGGCACCGGGCTGCTCGGCACGAACGCGACGGTCAGCTTCATGAGCCCCGAGCGGCTGGCCGCCTCGGTGCAGGAGATCGTCGTCTCGATGGTGGACCGGATCCACAAGGACCGGCCGGACCTCGGCGCGCAGGCCGCGCTGGCGGGATTCGACCCGGTGCTCGGCCCGAACGGCTGGTCGGCGTTCGACGCGTGGCACCGGCGGCTGTGGGAGCAGCCTCCGGCGGGCCAGTCGCTCAGCACGGTCGATCCGGTGCACCAGGGCGCGGCGCGCGAGCTCTGCCGGATCCGCGACGCCCACCGCGGCCAGCAGGGGCTGCTGGGCTCCTCGGTGTCGGTGGCGGTGGCCCGGGTGCGCGGGGCGATGGAGCTCGACCCGCCGACGGCGCCGACCGGGCAGCCGCCGCTGCCCCGGCAGCTGAACCTGCGGCTGGAGACGATCTCGGAGGACCTGGCGGCCCTGCACGCCTGTCTCCCGCTGGTGGAGCGGATCGAGCTGAGCATCGCGGTCGATCCACAACTCTGGGATCTGGAGCAGGAGTTCGGCGCACCCGTGGTCCAGCTGGTGGACTTCCCGGGGATCGGCGCGGCGGGCTCGTACGGCCGCGACCGGCACCTGAGCCGGGAGGCGCTGAAGGACATGCACTCCATCCTGGTGGTGCTCCCGACCGACAAGCTGCCGTCGAAGGACGCCCAGGACTTCTGGAACATGCTGACGGCCGATCAGCGCACCGGCCCGGCCCTGGAGACGGCGGCCCTGGTGGCGGCCGGCAAGTTCGACGGGATCGCCCGCCCGATCGTCAACGGTGTCCCGGACGGCCTGGCCGCCGGGCTGGACCGGGTGTGGTGCCTGCGCTCGCTGAACGCCTTCGCGCCGGAGTTCGTCGGTACGAAGGCCGCGACCGACCGCATCCACCTGGTGTCCCCGGCCCGGGCACTGCTGCGCGAGGGCCAGTCGCTCGACGGCGTCTCCCCCAGGACCCTGGCGGTCATCGAGCACGTCCGGATCAGCGAGGCCGCCGAGCGCGGGCTCGGCTGGGAGCGGTACGCGGACGACCTGGACCGGGCCGCGCCGGGCAACCCCTGGACCGTACGGCTCCGGGCCTACGAGGAGGACGGCGGCATCGGCGCGCTGCGCCGGGCGATCGCCGGACACGTCAAGCGCTACGGGGGCGCGCAGAAGCTGGAGCGCGCGCGGCGGGCCGGCGACGAGGTGCTCGCCGCCCTGAAGGACCTGCGCAAGCTCCGGCGCGCCCGGTCCCCGCTGCCGCAGGACGCCTACCTGGAGGCCGCCGAACGCTTCCAGGAACTGCGCGAACTGCTCGACACCGTGTCCTCCGACTTCGCGGCGATGCGGACGGGGGCGACCGCGGGCGGGTACCGGCTGGTCGGGCCGCCGCCGCCCCGGGCCGATGCGGTGGCCGCGCAGGTCCGCGCGGCGGTGGCCGACGGCGAGGGCTGGGCGGTGGTGCTCAACCGGGCCCGGCTGAGCACCGACCTGCTGGTGCCCCGCACCCCCGCACCCCGGCCGGCGGCGCCCGACGACTTCGTCGATCCGCTGGCTCCGAAGCCGTCGGAGGTCTCGGCGGCCGGTCATCCGGGGGACAGCACCGAGGCGGTCGAGCGGGACTTCCTCGCCGTGCTGAAGCGCTTCAGCACCGGTGGCCAGGAGCTCGTCCGGCTCTGGCTGGACGACTGGCTGGCGTACTGGGAGCCGGAGTTCGAGCCGCTGCGGGAGTGGATCGACTCCGACGCCGACTCGGCCGCCCTGCTGCCGTCCCTGTTCATCGCCCGCACCGGTGATCCCGGGGCGCTCGGCATGTTCTCCGACCGCCTGGGCCTGCGCGCTCTGGTCGAGGGTCTCAAGGCCCACACTCCCAGGCTCTTCGAGGGAGGAGTGCAGGAGGCCGGGGAGCGCTTCCCGCTCCAGCGCGCGCACGCCCAGCCGTGGCACTCCCGGGCGATCGTGCAGACCCTCACGGCCGACGAGCGCAACCGGCATCCGCTCGCCGTGCTCCAGATGCGGGCCGAGGTCGCCGATGCCGCCGCCGACCACACCACCCTCCGCCTGCACCAGGCGCTGCGGCGGGTCCAGGGCTTCCTGCAGCAACGCCTCGACCTGATCGCCACCGGCCTGTTGGAGCCGGGGGCGTTCGAACCGGGGCCGCCCCCGTCCGCCCGGGAGGAGCCCGACGGTGACCCGTCCGGACCCGGCCCGGACCCCTACCGGGGGCAGGACGGCGGCGCACCGGACGCGCCCGCGCCCACCGTCGACGACCTCTTCCGGTACTGGAACCCGACCGACCCGCAGGGGGCTTGAGCGCCATGAGCAACAGCGAGATCACCATCGTCTTCTCCGCTCCGGCCGAGGACGGTCCGGGCGACGCCCCCTACGGCACCGGGCCGGTCCGCCCGGCCGCACCGGCCCGGGTGGTGCCCACCGGCAGCGCGGCCTTCCGGCTGGTCCCCGACGCCAAGGGGTACCTGCTGCCGGACGTGGCCCTGGAGCAGACCGGTCCGGCCATGCACCTCCAGGCCACCCTGCCCGCCCAGGTGGAGGTGCTGGACCCGGACGGGATGCCCGTGCCGGCCCCGCTGGCCGCGGCACTCACCCGGCCCTGGTCCACCGCCGCGCCCGTCACGGCCACGGTGGACGGCCTGCTGCGGATCTCCCACGGCGACCGCGTACCGGTGGGCCTGCTGTTCCCGCCCGCCGAGGACCCGGTGCGGCTGACGCTCCGTTGGACGGTCGCCTACCGCCGGACCGGCACCCGGCCGGACGACGGGCTGGTCGCGAGCGCCTCGGCCTCGGTGGTGCTGGAGTTCTGGCCGCCGGGCCGGCCGCTGCCCAGCGAGCCCCGGGCGGTGCCGGAGTACCTGCCGCTGCGCGCGGCCGACACGGTGGCGGGCGACGGCTGGATCGCGGCGGTCGACTTCGGCAGTACCGCGAGCACCGTCACCCTGGTGCTCGACGTCAACCCCTCGGGCCTGGTCGACCCCGGTCAGCACCGGGTGCTGGCACGGGAGTTGCGCGGCCTCGCGGCCCCCGACGAGTCCGTACCGAAGGCCTGGCACGAGCAGCTGAAGCGGCTCCGCGAGCAGTACCTCGAACTCGGCGGGCTGGGCGGCGTCCGGGTCACCGGGGAGGCCCTGCTGACCCGCCTCGACGATCCGGCGGCCACCGCCCGCCTGCTGCTCTGGATCGAGCACCTGCGCGGCCAGAGCCGTGACCCCGAGCTGCGGGCCTGGTTGGCGGACCGCGTCCACCGGGCCGTCACCGCGGCCGTGGCGACCCCACCGCTGGCCTTCAACCAGCTGGGGCCGGTCGAGTTCACCCCGATCGAGGGCGGCAGCTCGACCATGGCACCGCCCAGCGAGCTGCGCGACTACCCTCCGGACGGCAACGACGTCCAGGTCTCACAGCACGGCGGGAAGGGCTACGCCCTAGCCCCCGAGGGGCAGGGCACCTGGCGCGGTCTCAAGCGCCGCCTGCTCAACCCGGCCGGGCCCACCGACCTGCCGGACGGGCCACCCACGGTCCACCTGACCCAGCACCTGCTGTACCTGCTGATCAAGCGGGCCGAGCAGCAGCGGCACGGGAGCGCGTCGGGGCGGGCCCCGCACCTGGGCAAGGTCCTGCTGACCTACCCCACCTCCGCGTTCCCCGAGGCCCGCGCCAAGCTGCGCACCCTGGTCCAGCGCGGTCTGGGCATCGCCGACGTCCAGCTGACCGTGGACGAGGGCCTGGCGGCCGGCCTGTACTTCCTGATGCGGGACCTGACGGCCAATCTGGACCTCGGCCTGGAGAAGCTGCGCGCGTCCTCCCGTCCGGTCGTCGGCGTGGCCGGCGGCTGGATGCGGACCATGCTGGTGGTCGACATCGGCGGCGGCACCACCGACATCGCCCTGCTGGAGTTCGTCCTCCGGGACCGGACCCACCCGCTGGAGCCGGCCGAGGCCTTCGTCTCCGGACGCAACTACGAGCTCGAGCCGCGCGTGCTCGGCACGATCGGCGACCGGCAGCTCGGCGGCGACCTGCTCACCCTGCACGTCTTCTACTGGCTCAAGGCGCGGCTCTTCGACGTGCTCCACCAGCACCTGATGGCGGTGGGCCTGACGCCCGGTCAGCTCGGCGCCGACTCCGACGGGCTGTCGGCGCTCGTCGCCCGCGAGGTCAGCGGCCACCCGTACACCATCGTCCGGCCCGAGGTCGGCCAGGTGCTGCGGCGGGCGGTGCCCACGCACGTCCGCGAGCGCGGGGTCGACCTGCCGCTCAAGGAGAACGCGCGGGCGGCGCGGCTGGAGGCGTTCGCCACCCTCTGGCGGGTGGCCGAGCGGGTGAAGCGGGCCCTGGGCGGGGACCCGGAGACCGAGATCCAGGAGGACGGGGACGACCTCCTCTTCCCCGACCCGGAGTTGAAGAGCCTGCTGGAACGGATCGACAAGCAGCTCACCGACCGGCCCGAGATCCGGCTCCCCAAGGAGGAGCTCCGTCTGCTGATCACGCCGCCGCTGCGGCAGGTGGCGAGCATGGCCGCCGGCCTGGTCGGCGACGCGTTCAAGCGCCGGACCGAAGAGGAGCCGATCCTCGACCAGGTGGTGCTGTGCGGGCGCAGCAGCGCGATGCCGCTGGTGCGGCAGACGCTGACCGAACGCCTCACCGAGACCCTGCCCGGGAACGACCGGACCCCCGGCTGGGACCCGAGCCGGCTGACCTCCGAGTCCGGCTTCCTCACCAAGCAGGCCACCTCGATCGGCGCGGCCTGGCTGAGCGACATGCAGGCCCGGGTGGGCGTGAACCTGGCCGGCGCCGGGCCGCTGCCCCGCTCCGAGCTGGCCTTCCTCCCGCGCGGGCTGCTCTCCTCGCTGCCCTGCGACTTCGTGGTGCGCGCCATGGCCGGCGGCAGCAACCAGCCGCTGTTCCACTCCGGCACCTACTACGAGCAGTTGGACGCCTCGGGCACCCTCGGCCTGGTCTCCGGCTGGCGCCGGGTGCTCCGCCAGGCCCAGATCATCCGGCCGCGCCACGGCACCAACGACCTCACCTGGGCCACCTCCGACATCCAGCAGCGGGCGGAGTGGGCCGGCTGCGACCTGCGCACCCCGGTCTGGGACTTCGACGGGCAGCCCGCCATGCAGATCCGGTTCGTCGTGGACGAGCGGCTGACCTTCGCCGTGGAGTTCTGCCACGGCGGGCGCGAGCACTACGCCCTGCCGGACCGGACCGGCCTGGAGCAGGGCACCTTCCTCAGGCTCATGGAGCACGACCTGCCGGGCATCCGGCTCGGCGAGCGCCCGGCCGACGGCACCGTCCGGATGGACGCGCCGGTCATCGCCTCCCCGCACGAGTGGGGCAGTGCCGGGTACGCCCCGACCGAGCTCTTCCCCGCCGGGGCGAACCACGGGGAGCAGACCCTGCTCTCGTACTTCGAGGAGCTCTTCCACATCGGGGACCAGCCGGACCCGCTGGTGGAGCCGACGCCCGGCCGGTTCACCACGATGGACCTCGGCCCCGGCGCCGTCCAGCACCTGTACGTCTACCTGGGCGACCCGCAGGGCGGCGAGCCCCGGCTGATCGACCGGCTGCGCATCCCGGCGGGCAATCCGGCGGCCGGGGTGGCCCGGCTGACGGTGTCCCTGGACGCGCGCGGGGTGCTGCGCCTGCACCGGGGCGTGCTGCCCTCACCCCGGGCGGCCAGTATCCGCGAGGCCGAACGGCAGCCCGGCTGGGTGCACCGGCTCCCGATGGAGCGGCGCGGGACGAGCGACATCGCGGGCTGGGACCCCGAGAGCGGAGAGCACTGATGAGCGGCGACCGGATCGGCGGCGGGACGGACGGATCCGACGGGGGAAGCGTCGGCGACCGGGCCGACGGTGTCCGGGGCACCGCGCACGACACGCTGGCCGAGGCGGAGGAGGTCCGCCGCGCGGGGCAGACCGTGCGGAGCGCGCTGGCCGACGCCGCCCGGCGGGTCGGCGGGGAGTCGGAGGACGCCCTGCACGCGTTCGCCCTGGATCTGACCCGGGCGGCGGCGGTCCTCCAGGAGGTGGCCCGTGCCTCCGCCGAGGTCCGTCACCTCGTCGCGACGGTCGGCGTCCGCCTGGACGCGGCACAGGACGAGCTGCACCGGGCCACCGGTCGGCTGGCCGGGCGCTTCGACGAGCTGGAGCGTGCCCGGGCGGAGCTGGTCGACGCGGAACGGAGCGAGGCATCGACCGCGGTGCTGCTGCTGACCACCCGTCAGAAGCATCAGGCGTGCCTGCGCCGGGCCGAGGAGCAGCGCACCCTGGCTGCCGAGCTGGATGCTGACGTCCTGCGGCTCCGGGCGGAGGCCGAGTCCCTCCGGGAGGGCTCCGCCCGGAGCCAGGCGGAGCGGGACCGGGCCCGGGCCGACCTGCGGGAGGCCGAGCGGCAGAAGGCCGAGGCGGACGGGGAACTCGCTTCCGCCCAGCGGGAGTTCGAGGAGCAGCGGAGCGCTGCCGAGGCGCTGCGCGGCCGGGCCGCGCAGCTGCACGGCCGGGCGGTCGAGGAGCACGACGCGGCCCGGCACGACGCCGAGGAGCTGGACCGGCAGACCGCGCAGCTGCGCGCGGACACGGCGGTGCGGCAGGACCAGGCCGCCACGACCCTGACCGGGCTGGACCGGGTGCGGCACGAGCGGGAGCAGGCGGACGCACGGCTGAGCCTGCTCCGGGCCGAGCTGGCCGCCGATCGCCGTCGCCTCCTCCAGGTCGAGCTGGCGCGGCAGGCCGAGGAGTCGTGGAGTGAGATCCAGGGGGACAGCGGCGCGTTCGGTGGTGACCCCAGCCCGAACGATCCGGACGCCGAAGGGCTCTGGGCACGGATCCACCTGGCTCTGCTGCGGCTGCCGGACGAGGAGCGCCTGGGGCTGTCCCGCCGGTTCGCCGAGACGGCGCACCGGTTCGGCGCTCAGCCGGGTGGGACCGGACCGGACGAGGGCGCGCGGCCCGGGGCGGCCGTCCCGGTGCTGGAGCGGGGCGGCCCGGCCTCGGAGCGCCCCTGGGTGTGGCTCGACCGGCCGCAGTGGCCGGATCTGGACGAGACGGCCCGGGAGCAGGTACGCGGCCTGCTGACCGAGGCCCACGGCCGGGCCGCCCCCGGCCGCGCTCTGCCCCCGGAGTTCTCCGGGACCCCGGACCCGGAGCACCTCGTGGTGGCGCAGGCGGTGCGGGTGCAGCAGGCCCTCGAACTGCTGGCGCTCGACCCCGGCCTGGGGCGGCTGCTCGACACCCCCGCCCACGACTGGCAGCCGTGGACCACCGAGGGTCTGCGCAGCCGGGCCGTCAACCTGCTCGCCGAGCTGGCCGTGTGCGTCTCCCGCACGCGGCCCGGCCCGGAGGACCGCCCGGTGGTGCAGCAACTCGTCGAACTGGACGAGCTGCTGGCGATCCATCACCGGGCCCCGGCACTGCCGGGCAGCTGGTGGTGGCGGTGGCGGCGGGCCGACCTGGCGAGCCTGCGGGCCCGGGCGCAGCGGGCGGGCCTGCGGGTGTGGACCGAGGACGACGAGTTCACCGAGCTCCTGGTGCTCAAGCTCTCCGAACCTCGCCTGGAGCGGGTGCTGCGGCGGCCGAGCCCGGTGCTGCAGTGGATCGCAGCGGTGCCGGTGGTGGACGAGGTCACCCGGAAGCCGGTCTGCCGGGGCCTGGTGGTGTGCGGGGAAGTCCATGGCTGACGGGCGGTCAGAAGCCGGATCACGGCTGCCCGTCGTCCGCCCGGGGCGGCCGTCCGGCCCGTCGGCGGGTGCGGCACGGGCGGCACGGGTGCTGTCCGCGCTGCCGGTGGCACGGGCGCACGGTCTGACCACCACCCTGGCCGCCGACCTGTCGGCGCTCGCGGCCGGGCGGACGCCACCGCTGCGCCTCGCCGTGCTCGGCCGCGCGCCGCTCGCGGACGGGCTCCGCGAGCGGTGCCGGCCGCTGCTGCGCCGGGAGGCGGTGGACACCGACGCCTCCCCCCGGGAGGCGCACCTGCTCTGGTACGCGGTGCCGGACGCCCGCTCCCCCGGCACCGCGCATCCGTCACCGGCACCGCCCGGGGCGCGGCTGACCCGTCTGCTGACGGGCCCGGCCGCCCCGCGCGCGACGGTGGTGGTCCTCGCCTCGGACGACTGGGGCGGTCTGGGCGTCACCTCGGTGGAGGAGTGGCACCGGGAACGCTTCGCGGCCTGGCCCGCCCCCTGGCCGTCGCTGCCGGTCCGGGCCGTGCTGCCGGTCTCCGGCCGGCGAGCGGGGACGGTGGACGGGACGGCCGCCCTGGTGGCACAGCTGCGGAGCCCTCCGGGCGAAGCCCCGGCCGACCGTCGGACTGCCGACCACCGGGCGTCCCTGATCGCCGAGTTGACGACCCTTCGACTGGTGACGGCGCTGCGGGCCTTCCTGCTGGCCGAGTCGCCGTCGCCCTGGCCGCACCCGCCGCCGCACTCGGCAGCGCGGTCGGCACCGCAGTCGGCACCGCAGCCCGACGGCGGCGTGGCCGCGCCGCCGTCGGATCCGGAGGCGCTGTGGCGGCGGTGCCACGTGGCGACCGCACTGCCGGCGGCCCGGCGGCTGTACCGGACGTACCGGACCCCCGGCCACGGCTCCGGTACGGCGCTGCCGGCCACCGGCGAAGCAGGACCCGAGAGAGACGATCGACGAGGAGTGTGAGCGAAGGATGAACGTTGTGTCCGGCATCGTGATCGCCGTGCTTGCGGCAGGGATCATCGGGTGCCTCATTCTGCTGTACCGCCTGCGAGAGACCCTCGGGAAGCAGTCGGCCGCGCTCGCCGAGCTGAACCACCTGCCTGCCAGGGTCGACGTCCTGACCAAGCAGCTGGCCGCGGCCCAGCACCACGTGGCCGTGGTCACCGCCGAACGGGACCAGCTCGGCGGCCAGTTGCGCCTCGCCGAGGACCGGATCCGCCACGGTCTCGGCGAGCTGGACAGGCTCCGCGCCGCCCTCGCCTTCCACACGGACGCCGTGCCGGAGGAGCTGCAGTCCGGCTCGCCCGCCGTACCCCGGGAGCTGCCGCTGGGCCAGGACGCCGCAGCCGACGGCGTCGTGGACGGCGCCGATCTCGGACCCCTGGTGGTGCGGGCGGCCTCGGTACGCGGCACCCGTCGCCGGGAGGACCGCGAGCACCGGCGCGACGCCGTACGGCTGCAGATGGTCGACGGCTTCGGCACACCGGTCCTGCTCAGCATCGTGGCGCCCGGAGCGCCCCAGGGGCTGCTGTCGCAGAGCGGTGCGACGGCGGCCTGCCGGGCGCTGGCCACCCGGCTGGCCACCGGCGCGTTCGCGAGCGGCGTGGACGTCTTCGACCAAGGCCAGGACAAGGAGACCGCGGCGCTGCTGCGGGCGGCGCTCGCCGGCGTGGCCGAGTCGGTGCGGCTGGTCGCCCGGAGCACGGCGGCCGAGGTGGCCGGCAGCGACCCGGAGCAGAACGCGGCGACCTCCCTCTACGCGGTGATCACCCAGCTCGGTGACCGGGACCGGCGGCAGCACGTGGTCTTCGGCACCGGCGACGCGGTGCTGCTCCAGCTGGCGCCTCCGCAGCCGGACGGGTCGGGCCCGGTCTGGCGGCGTGCTTTCGAGCCGTCGGTCGCCGCCCGGAGGGCCCTGCTGCCGCCGGCCGGCAACGCACCCGTCGAGCTGCACTGGGGCCGGTTCTCCACCGTGACCGGCGACATCCTCGCGCTGGCCTCCCGGCCCATGGCGGAGCTGCTCGTCAAGGACCCCTCGGGCGCCTGGTTCGCCCGCCGCTGGTCGGGCCGCCGACCCTATCTGACCACCTTCCTCTCCGACACGAACGCCGCGATCCGCTCCACCGGTGGCGACCGCACCCTGGTCTGCCTCTGGGACCACGGCAGCACGGCCTACGCCCAGTCCCTCCCCGAGGGCTGAGCCCCGGCCGGGCCGGGCCCCCGACGGGGCCCGGCCGCCCGCCCGGCGCGTCGGCCGCGCACCGGGCGGGCGGGCGGGTCAGGCGTGCACGGTGCCGGCCGCCTGGTGCAGGCCCAGCAGGTCGATCGCCCGTTCGCGCATCTCGACCTTGCGGACCTTGCCGGTGACGGTCATCGGGTACTCGTCCACCAGGTGCAGGTAGCGCGGGATCTTGTGGCGGTCGATCCGGCCGGCGCAGAACGCACGGAGGGCCTCCTCGGTCAACTCCACGGCCCCGGGGCGGAGTCTGACCCAGGCCATCAGCTCCTCGCCGTACCGCTGGTCGGGGACGCCGATCACCTGGGCGTCCAGGATGTCGGGGTGGGTGTAGAGGAACTCCTCGATCTCGCGCGGGTAGAGGTTCTCGCCGCCCCGGATGACCATGTCCTTGATCCGCCCGGTGATGTTGAGGTAGCCCTGCTCGTCCATCACCGCCAGATCCCCGGTGCGCATCCAGCCCTCGGCGTCCACCGCCTCGGCGGTCCGCTCCGGGTCCGCCCAGTACCCGAGCATCACCGAGTAGCCCCGGGTGAGCAGTTCGCCGTGGGTCCCGCGCGGGACGGTCTCCCCGGTGTCCGGGTCCACCACCTTCACCGTCAGGTGCGGTCCGACCCGACCCACCGTCGAGACCCGGCGCTCCAGCGAGTCGTCGAGGCGGGTCTGGGTGGAGACCGGCGAGGTCTCGGTCATCCCGTAGCAGATCGACACATCCCGCATGCCCATCCGCTCCACCACCTCCTTCATCACCTCCACCGGACAGGGTGAACCGGCCATGATGCCCGTCCGCAGACTCCCGAGGTCGTACTCATCGAACCCCGGCTCGCTCAGCTCCGCGATGAACATCGTCGGCACCCCGTACAACGACGTGCAACGCTCCGCCTCCACCGCCCGCAGCGTCGCGGCCGGATCGAACGCAGGCGCCGGGATCACCACGCACGCCCCGTGGGTCAACGCCGCCAGGTTGCCCATCACCATGCCGAAGCAGTGGTAGAACGGCACCGGCACGCAGATCCGCTCCTGCTCCGTGTACCCGCAGAGCTCGCCGACGAAGTGACCGTTGTTCAGGATGTTCCGGTGGGAGAGCGTCGCGCCCTTCGGGAAGCCGGTGGTACCGGAGGTGTACTGGATGTTGATCGGCTGATCAGGGGTCAGCCCCGCCCCCAGGGCCGCCACGTCTCCGGCCGGGAGGTCCTCCCACTCCGGCGACCCGATCAGCAGCACGTCCACCAACTCCGGACACGACGGCCGCACCTCCGCCAACATCCCCGCGTAGTCCGACGACTTGAACGACCGCGCCGCCACCACCGTCCGCACCCCAGACTGCCGGAGCACGTACCCCACCTCATGCGACCGGTACCCCGGATTCACCGTCACCAGCACCGCACCCACCCGAGCCGTCGCAAACTGCACGAACACCCACTCCGGACAGTTCGGCGCCCACACCCCCACCCGGTCCCCCGCCACCACCCCCAGACCCACCAACCCCAGAGCCACCCGCTCCACCTCGACCGCCAACTCCCCGTACGTCCACCGCCGCCCACTCGGCACATCCACCAGAGCCTCCCGCCCCGGAGACTCCCGCACCACCCGCTCGAACACCTCCCCGATCGTCAGATCCAACAACGGGACGTCGGTCGGACCGACACTCACACTCGGCTGAGGTACCGTCAGCATGCGAAGCTCCTGGGCTCGTCGGGCAGTGCGGCCCCGAATTCTACGGCCGCTCCGGCCGATCGGACCGTCCCCGGCGGGCCGGCCCGACCACCCGGGAGGACACCATGCACCGTGGGACCGGTGACGACGGGGCGGTGCCGATCCCGCGCCCCGAGGTGACCGGATGGTCCGGAGCCACCTGGACCGACCGCACTCCGTGGCGGGTGCGGCTCGGCTGGCGGCTCCGGAGCATCCTCCGCAGACCGGTGAAGGGGCCGCCGGACAGCCGGCGCGGCTGACCGGCGGCCGGGGCACCGGCCGGCGTCAGCGCTTCCAGACCGTCGCGCGCCAGGTGTTCGGAGCGCCCGTGGCGTCCGTGCCGACGGCGAAGCCGGCGATCAGACCGGCGTCGTTGACCGAGAAGGCCGCGCCGTACGGACCGAGCGGCCCGGCCGGCAGGGGGACGACCGTGCCGTCGGGCTTCCAGAGCAGCGCCTTGTCGAGGGCAGGGTTGCCGGCCGGGGGCCAGGCGTAACCGACGGCCGTGCCACGGTTGTTGACGCCCAGCACCTCGCCGGCCGCCTCGGCCGGATTGGCAAGCGTGGTCCGGGTGCCGTTCGCGTTCCAGCGTGTCGGCGCGCCGTTGGGGTCGCCCTCCAGCGAGGCCCCGACGGCGGTGGCCGCCCGGTTGACGTCGTAGACCCGGCCGCGTCCCGCGTCGCGGACGGTGCCGTCGGCCGCCCAGACCAGCACGTGGTCGTACTCGGTGCTCCCGGCGGAGCGCCCCAGACCGAGGATCACCCCGTTGTCGGTGATCTCACTGGTGCGGGCCCCGACGATCCCCGCCGGGAGCGGCAGTGTGCTGACCGCACCTGCCGCGTTCCAGCGCACCGGCCGGGCGGGGCTGCCGGCGGCGTCCCGCTCGGCCCAACCGACCGCCGTACCGGCGTTGTTGACCGAGGTCACGGTGCCGCTGCCGTCACCGGGCGGCAGCGGCAGCTGGATCCGCCGGCCGTCCGGCTGCCAGCGCTGCGGGCGGGGACGGGAGTCCGCCCCGTACACGTCGCCGACCACGACCCCGTGGTCGTTCACGTCCGCCGCGTGGCCGCCCGGGGAGCCACCCGGCAGCGCCAGCCGGGAGGGGAGGGTGCCACCCGGGGCCCACCGGACCGGGTGGAGGCTCGACGCGCTGTCGTAGGAGTGGCCGACCACCCAACCCGCGTCGCTCAGCGCGGTCGTGGTGCTGAACCGCTCACCGGCCAGCGGTGCCAGCCGGGCGTAGCCGGGCAGGCCGGGACGGCCGGGGTGCCCCACGTCCCACCGGATCGCCAGCGGTCCGGTGGAGCCGTCCTGGTAGTACTCGCCGACGATCGTGCCGTTGCCGTTCAGCCCCTTGGTGAAGCTGTGCAGCGCACCGGCCGGGATCGGGAGCAGCCGCGAGGTGAGCGGAAGTTCGGTCGGGGCGGCGGCTGCCAGGGGCACCGGGCCCAGCAGGAGCAGGGCGGTGGCCGCCGCGGTGGCGAGGGCGGCAGGACGGGGAACGCGCAACCGGGTCATCCGGGGTCTCCTGTCTCGGTGAGGACGCGGACGACGTGGGTGTCGTCGGTCCGAAGCCGGGAGGGAGCCCGTGGCGCGGCTCAAGTCTCCAGGACGGGAGGCCAGTTGGCAGGCCGATCGCCGAAACGGCTGGATTCGTACACCCGTCCACTGCACCGAATCCCCCTGCCCGGGACGGCCGGCGGCCGGCGGCGCCTCGACCCGGCGGGTTCCGGCCACCGGGCATCGTCAGCCCTCCTCCGGAGTGCAGAGCAGGGCGGCCCGGAGGTCCAGCCGGTGCTCCAGCCGAGTGAGGCTGCGGCCGGTCAGCTCCTCGATCCGGCGGATGCGGTAGTGCACGGTGTTGACGTGGATGTGCAGGGCCTCCGCCGTACGGGACCAGGAGGCGTTGTGCCGGAGGAAGGTGTCCAGGGTGTCGAGCAGGGAGACCGGATTGGCCCGGTCGTGGGCGACCAGCGGGGCCAGCAGGCGCCACCGGAAGGCCGCCCGCACCTCCGCCGGGATGCCCCCCAACAGGGCAGCAAGAGAGCCGAGTTCGGCACTGCAGCCGACCGCCCCGCCGGCCCCGGAGGCGAGCGCGTAGCGGGCCTGTACCAACGCGGCCACCAACTCCTCCCGCACCGGCCCGACCGCCGGACCGACACCGGCCCGCAACGGCCCGTATCCGGCGAGCAGACCCTCGAACCGGGGCCAGACCGCCCGGAGGGCCGCCGTCACCTCGTCCGCCGGTGCGGCCACCAGCGCGACCGCGACGCCCCGGCCACGGCGCCGGGCCTGCGGCCGCGCGGTCCGGGCCGAGGTCGGCTCGGCCGGACCGACCGCGAACGGCGTGGCGGCTCGCCCCACGCCCCCGGGCTGCGCACCGCCGACGAGCACGGCCCCGAGCGTCGCACCGGACGGAGCGGCACCGGACGGAGCCGCCTCGAGAGCGACCGACTCGTACGGACCGCCCCGGAAGGACTCGTCCCAGCGGCCACCGGCTGACGGGACGTCGGCCTCCGACCACCCGGCCGCCGGGTACGACTCCTCGGGCGCGGCGGCGAACGGCAGGCCCGCCAGGTGCAGGGCCTCCGCGAGGACGGCGACCGCCCAGCCCTCCGGGGTGCCCTCGGCCCGGACCACCACCGGGGCGAGCGCCGTCCGGGCGGGCAGCCGACAGAGCGTCAGGGCTTCGGCCAGGCCGGGGCCGCCGTCCGGCCCGAGCAGGCCGACCAGCCGGGCGGCGGTGCGGCGCTGGGCCGCCGTGGTGGCCCGGGCCCTGGCCGCCGACGGCGCGAGCAACTCGGCCAGGCCGTCCAGCACGGTGCGCACGGCCGGCCCGGGCTCAGCGACGGTCCGCAGCTGCCAGCCGTCGAACGGCGTGTCACCCGGCGGACCGACCGGGACGGAGCCCCCGCCCCGACCGGCGCCGGCCGCCGCCACCACCTCCTCGGCCACCGCCACCGACGAGGCGGCCAGCACCCGCCCGGAGCCGGTGAGCAGCGCACAGCCCGGCAGCCCCAGCCGGTTCACCGCCCGGGCCAGCACCTCCCCCAGCACCCCGCCCGGCGCCCTCGCCGCAGCGCCCGCCGCCGTGACACCCCCAGCCGACCCCCCGGCCACCACCCCACCCGAGGATCCGTTCAGGAGCCCACCCGATACCCCGTCACCCTCCCCTGACGGACCGTCGACCCCCGCCCGGGCATCTGCCGCCAACAATGCCAGCAGGTCCCGCCGGACGGCGGCCGGCAGGGCGGCGGCGCCCTCCGCCGGGGCTCCGAGCTCGCCCCAGAGCCGCAGGTAGACCCGGTCGGTGACGGACCGGAAGCTGGTGCCGGCCGGGACGGAGAGCAGCGGGACGCCGTGCAGGCGGCACGCCTCGGCCAGCTCGGGCGGCACGGCGCCGTGCGTGCCCTCGCCCGCGAGCAGCGCGGCGGCGCCCGCACTGCGCAGCGCGTTGGCGAACCGCAGGGCCGCCGAGGTGGCGGCCGGGCCGTCCTCGGGCCGCCACCAGACCAGCCCGGTGAGCACCAGCTCGCCGCGCTGGAGGTAGCGGGCCGGGTCCTGGAGGTCGGTGGAGGTGACTCCGGTGACCTCGACGGCCAGCAGCTCCGGGGGCGCCCAGGCGGCTTCGATGTGCAGGTCGGCCAGGTCCAGCAGGTCCCCGACGATCATGTGGTGCTCCTTGTGCTCCGCGCCCTGGCCAACCCTCGCCGATACCAGGAGATCACGCAGTTCTGCATGGTAGATGCAAGTCGTTCAGCCGTCTCTCCCTCTTGTCACTTCCTCTGACCAGGCGCTCCTCCCGGCCTCCCGCCCTCGGACTCCCCTACAGTCGGCGCCGCCCGGCGGGCCTGGTGCAGCGCCCGCCAGACCCGGTCCCGGAGGAACGGCGCCTCGGTGAAGCGGATGCCGGTGGCGTCCCGGAGCGCGTTGGCGAAGGCCGGCGGCACCGGGTTGAACGGGCTCTCCGACATCGACTTCGCACCCAGCGGGCCGATCGCGTCGGAGGTCTCGCTGAAGTGCACCTCGGTGCGCGGCACGTCCGCGTACGCGGGCAGCCGGTAGCGCCGGAAGGCGGCCGTGGTCACCTCGCCCCGCTCGTCCAGCAGCACCTGCTCGAACAGCGTCGCACCCAGCGCCTGGGCCACTCCGCCCTCCACCTGGCCCCGGCACTGGAGCGGGTTCATCACCTTGCCCGCGTCCGCGCCGTGCACGCTGCGCAGGATCCGGATCTCCCCGGTGTCCGGGTCGACCGCGATCCGGAACCACTGGGAGTTGAACGCCACCGAGCGCGGCGAGCCGCCGAAGTGTCCGTCGGCGGCGAGCTCCACTCCCTGGCCGCGGGCGACCTCGTAGACCTCCTTGAGCGGCACCGTCCGGCCGTCGCACTCCACCGCCTCGGCGCCGAGCCGGACCTGACTGCGCGGGGTGCGGGCGTACTCGGCGGCGAAGCTGACGATCCGTTCGGCGAGCGCGTTGGCGGCCTTCATCACCGCCTTGCCCGCCACCACCGTGCCGGCCGAGCCGAACGCCCCGGTGTCGTGCCGCACCAGGTCGGTGTCGGACTGCCGGATCGTGATCCGGTCCACCGTGGTCCCGAGCGCGCCCGCGCCGATCTGCTGGTGCACGGTGGTGGTGCCGTTGCCGAATTCCGCCGTCCCGACCGCGATCCCGTACGTGCCGTCCTCCCGCAGCTCCACCCGGGCGTCGGCGAAGTGGCCGCCCGGCGGGCCGCAGGCGATGGCCGCCATCGCGAAGCCCTGGCCCACCAGCCATCCTTCGGGGGCGAGGTCGGCACTGGTGTCGTCCGCCAGCGCGTCCCGCACCACCTGGAGGCACTGGTCCAGGCCGTAGCTGGCGATGTGCAGGTCCTCCTCCTCACCGAGCGGGCCGTCCATGTGCTCGCCCGGGCCGATGACGTTCCGCTCCCGCAGCACCAGCGGGTCGAGGCCGAGCCGCCGGGCCAGCTCGTCCATCGCCGACTCCACGGCGAAGGTGACCTGGCCCAGCCCGTAGCCCCGGAACGCCCCGGCCGGCACGCCGTTGGTGTAGACCGAGTAGGCCTCGACCTTCTTGTGCGGTGCCCGGTAGACCCCCATCGACTCGCCGATGCTGTGGAACATCACCGCCGGGCCGTGGTTGCCGTAGGCACCGGTGTTGGCGACCACCCGGTACTGAAGGGCCGTCAGGGTGCCGTCCCGCCTGGCCCCGAGCTTCACGGTGATCAGGAACGGATGGCGGGTGGTGGCGCCGTGGAACTGCTCGGCCCGGGTGAACTCCAGCTTCACCGGCCGCCGCAGGTGCAGCGCCGCCAGCACCGCGATGTCCTCGGTGAGCATCTCCTGCTTGCCGCCGAAGCCGCCGCCGACCCGGCCCGCGACCACCCGCACCCGCTCCATCGGCAGGTCGTACAGGTCGCACAGGGCCCGCCGGGTGAGGAACGGCACCTGGGTGGAGGAGCGCACCACGATCCGCTGCTCGCCGCCGTCCTCCGCGTCCTCGAAGTACACCACGCAGCCGTGCGTCTCCAGGCTGGCGTGCTGCACCCGCTGGGTCCGGAAGGTCTCCTCGTAGACCACGTCGGCCTCCGCGAAGCCCTGCTCCACGCTGCCCAGTTCACCGTGCGCCTCGCCGCAGACGTTCTGCTCCGGACGGGCGATCCGGGACTCCGGGCCCTTGGGGTGGATCACCGGGGCACCGGGCCGCATCGCCTCCTCGGGGTCCAGCACGTACGGGAGCTGCTCGTACTCGACCACGATCCGCCGGCAGCCCTCCTCCGCCGCTCCCTCGCTCTCGGCCACCACCGCGGCGACCCGCTGGCCGACGAAGCGCACCACGTCGTCCAGCACCCGGGTGTCGTCCGGGTCCTCGGTCGGGTGCTCGTGCCGGGCCGAGGAGTAGAGCTTCGCCGGGGCGTCCTCGTGGGTGTAGACCGCCACCACGCCGGGGACGCGACGGGCCGCCGAGGTGTCGATCGAGACGATCCGGGCGTGCGGGTGCGGAGAGCGCAGCAGCTTCAGGTGCAGCAGGCCCTCCACCTCCAGGTCGAAGGTGTAGCGGGCGGTGCCGGTGACCACCTGCGGGCCCGCCGGGGCTCCCGGGCTGCGGCCCACCGCCTTCCCGGCGCAGGGGAGTTCGGTGTGCCGGACGCCCTTGATGGCGTCCTCGATCGCCCGGTAGCCGGTGCAGCGGCAGAGGTTGCCCTTGAGCGCCCTCGGCAGGTCGGCCCTCTTCTCCTCGTCGAAGGACTCGGCGGAGGTGGTCATCAGGAAGCCGGCCGTGCAGAAGCCGCACTGGAAGCCCTGCGCGTCCAGGAACCGCTGCTGCGCCGGGTGGAGCTCGCCGCCCTCCTCGGCCAGGCCCTCGACGGTGGTGACGCTGCGGCCCTCGGCGCGGACCGCCGGGTAGAGGCAGCTGTGCACCGGCTCGCCGTCCACCTGGACGGTGCAGGCGCCGCAGTCCCCCGCGTCACAGCCCTTCTTGACGCCGAACCAGCCGCGCTCGCGCAGGTAGGTGCGCAGGCACTGGCCGGCGCGCGGCTCGGCCTCGTGGTCCTGTCCGTTGACCTTCACGGTCCAGCTCATGCGGCGGCCTCCTCGGTCAGCTCCCGGCGGATCTCCTCGGCGTGGCGCAGCGTCATGTGCCGCCGCCAGTCGGGGAGTCCGTGGATGTCGTCGAAGTACTCCTCGTCTCGGATGCCGTCGGCGACCGCCTCCCGGACGGCCGCCGCGTTCGGCTCGGGCGGGAACCAGAAGCGGAACGGGCGCACGGTGGAGGCGGTGACGGTCAGAGTGAGCGAGCCGTCCTGCGGGTCGAGGGTGCCGATCACCAGCACGCCGGAGCGGCCGAGGCCGTAGAGCGAGGACTGCCGGAAGGCGGTCCGGGCGGCCAGCGCCCGGGCCGGAAGGGTGATCGAGCGCAGCAGCTCGCCGGGCTCCCGGACGGTCCTGCCGGCACCGACCACGAACGCGGCGGCCGGGACCCGGCGGTGGCCGCCGTCCTGGCCGCGCAGCAGGCAGACGCCGTCCAGTGCGGCGGTCAGCGAGATCATCGGGCCGGCCGGCAGGCCGTTGCAGAGGTTCCCCCCGACAGTGGCCAGGTGCCAGATCTTCCAGGAGGCCAGGAAGGCCCGGCAGCACTGCTCCACCAACGGGGCGGCCCGGTGGGCGGCCGTGGCGCCGTGCCGGGACAGCTCGGCGATGGTGCAGGTGGCCGCGATCTCCAGGCCGCCGTCGGGGGTCGCGGTAAGCGCTTTCCAGCCCATCCGGCTGAGGTCCACCAGCCGCCGCAGGTGCGGCTGCGGCTCGGAGAAGAGGTAGGTGCCGCCGCCCAGCCAGGCATCCCCCGGCCGCCAGGTCCCGTACTGGCGGGCGTCGCACACCTCCGTCACCGTGTGCAGGTCCATCGGCACTCCTCCCGTCCGTCCCGGCCACACCGGCCCGGCCGTTCTGACCGGCCGTCAGGGTGATTGAAGCCGCCGCCGCCGGACGGGCACGAGTGGGCCGTAACACCAGGCCAGGCGGTCTTGCCTGGGTGATCCTCCAGTTCGGCGACTGCCAGCCGAATCACTCGTTCAGCTCGCAGCTGCGAGGTGGTATGCGCTTTCCCATGGGTATCGGCGACCACCGGGGGGTACCACCCCAGCAGGTCGGCGCGGCCCGGCCGGAAGGAGCCGTCCATGAGCCAGCCCACCGCCGTCACCACCACCCCCGCCGTACCCGCCACCGCCACCGTGGCCGCCACCACCGGGCCTGCCGGTGCCGCAGCCGCCGTCCGGCTGCGCGGACTGTTCGACCGCCCGGCCGACCTGACGGTGGCCCAGCTGCGAACCCTGCACTCCGCCCCGGTGCACCGGGCGGCGGTCAGCTTCGACTGCCTCGGCAGCGGCGAGCAGCAGCACGCCTTCGAGGGGCCGCTGCTCTGGGACGTCCTCCGCACCGCCGGCCCGCTGGTCGACCTGGTCGGCCGCAAGCAGCGGCTCCGCCTCCTGCTCACCGTCAGCGGCGCCGACGGCCACTTCGCCGTCGTCTCCTGGGCCGAGATCGACCCGGATTTCGGCGGCCAGCGCATCCTGCTCGCCACCGCGATCGACGGCACCCCCCTGGACGGCCCGGGCCCGCAGCTCGTGGTGCCGGCCGACCGCTGCGGCGCCCGCTACATCAGCGCCGTCACCGAGGTCCGCCTCCTCCCGGCCCCCGATCCGGCCGCGCTGCCGTGAGAGGCTCGGCTCCGTGACCTACGCCTCGGCCTCCTCCGCCCCTCCCACCAGGTTCGAACCCGGCCGGACGGTGGTGCGGCGCGGGCTGTATCCGGACGGGCGGATCGGGTCGCTGCAGTGCGGGCGGGTGGTCGCCGACGACGAGCGCGGCCTGGTGATGTGGGCCCCCGCCGGGTCGCCCACCATGCACCGGCTGACCCTGGACGGCCGGCCGACCCGGGCGGTGCCACTGGCCGAGGAGATGCGCCTGCCGACCAGGCTCGCCCCCGCCACCTGGCAGCCCTACGGCACGCTCATCCTCACCCCGCCGGACGCCGCGCACTCGGTGTGGTGGTCCTTCGACCCCGACGGCACGTTCATCGGCTGGTACGTCAACCTCGAAGCCTCGGTGGGCCGTTGGCACGGTGGCACCGACCATGTCGACCAGGCCCTCGACCTCCTGGTCGCCCCCGACCTGAGCTGGCGCTGGAAGGACGAGGACGAGTTCGCCGAGCAGACCGGCCACCCGCTGTTCTGGGACGGGGCGGGGGCGGCGGCGATCCGGGCCGAAGGCGAGCGGCTCATCGCCGTAGCCGAGGCCGGCCGCTTCCCGTTCGACGGCACCTGGTGCGACTTCCGTCCCGAGCCCGGGTGGGTCGGCCCCGAACTCCCGTGGTGGTGGGACCTTCCCGCCGCCCCGGCCGCTCAGGGCTCCCCGTCAGACAGCAGCGGCCGGGCAGTGGTCCAGTAGGTCGGCGAAGGCCGCGTCCAGCTCGTCGGCGGGGAAGGTCCGCAGCACGGTGCCCAGATCGGCCGAGGCGATCGGGTAGTGGACGGCCAGCTGCGAGAGGTCGTCCCAGTCCTCCCAGCGGTGGGCCCGGAGCAGGTACCGGCCGCAGCGGTTGCAGCGCATCCACGGCACCAGTACCAGCCCGGCCGACTCCCCCTCCCCCGGCAGGAGTTCACCGCCTTCGCCGCCCTCCCCGTCCAGCAGCCGGACTGCGGCCGGGGCACCGTCGCCGAGGCAACGCAGCAGGCCCGGGGCCAGCAGCTCGCGCTGCCCCCACTGCTCGGTGAACACCGCGATCCGGGCCCGGTCCTCGCCGCCGACCGGCGTCTGCGAGGCGAGCAGCCCTTCGATCAGCAGCCGCAGCCCGGCCTCCTGCTCACCGGTCTCCCAGCACTCCTTGACCTCCTCGGCGGCGGTCTCCGGGAGGAGGTCGGCGAGTCGGTGCCACCGGTCCCTGTCCACGTTCGTCATGGTCAAGACCCTAACCCGCCCCGTACGACCCCCTCCCACCCCCTCGGCCACCGCAGCAGCCGCAGCGCCCACCGCACCGTCAGTCCGGCCGCCGCACCGACGGCCGGGCGGCCAGCACCGAGGCCACCACTGCCAGCCCCACACAGGCCGCCACCACCGAGACCACCGGACCGGCCGGCAGCAGCAGTTCGACCGGCCGCCCGAGGTCGGCGGTCAGGCCGGCCCGGACACCGAGCAGCGCCGCCACGGCCACGGCCGCGCCCAGCCCGGCACCGATCCCGGCGACCAGGGCGGCCTCGGCAGCGACCACCCGGCGGACCTGACCCGCCGTCGCCCCGGAGAGCCGGAGCACCGCGAAGTCGCGCCGCCGACCGGAGACCGCCAGCACCAGGGTGTTCACCACCGCCAGGCCGGTGTAGCCGACCGAGACCGCGATCAGCAGCAGCACGAAGATCCGGATCAGCCGGTCCTCCCTGGCCGAGGAGTCCGACTGGTAGTCGGCCCCGGCCACCGCCGTGGCGCCGAGCCCGGCCAGGGTGCCCCGTAGTTCCTCCGGCCGGACGCCGTCGACCAGCGCCAGCCCGGTGAGGGTGTCCGGGTCGTGGGCCCGGACGACGGATCGGGGCAGCACCAGACCGGGAGTCTCCAACTCGCCCACCACGGCGACCACTCGGTGCGATACGGCCCGGCCGTCCGCGAAGGTGACCGCCACGGTGTCGCCCACGCCGGGCGTCGCACCGCCTGCCGCACCCCCTCCCGCACCACCGGGTGCACCGTCCACCTGCCCACCCGGCGGCCCACCCGCCTCGGTGGCCACCGCCGTGCCCGGCGCACCGAACCCGGCCAGCGAGCCCGCCAGCACCTTCGGCCGGAAGGCCGCCGGATCGACCGCCGCGACCAGCCCGGCCGCGCCGTCGATCCGGACGTCGATACTGGTGAACGCCGTGGTCCGGTCGGCCGGCAGCGCGTCGAGCACCGCGTCCGACAGGCCCGGCGTCCCGTCCGGACGCACCACCGTCTGATGCTGGGCCGCACCGGTGCCCCGACTCCGGTACGCCTCGGCCATGGTGCTGCTCTGACCGAGGATCAGCACCGCGAACCCGACCGTCACGATCACCGGCGCGGCCGTCGAGGCGGTCCGCCGGACGGCACCGAGCGCGCTCTCCCGGACCAGCATGCCGGTCGCGCCGCCGCCCCGCCCGAACCACCGGGCCGGAAGCCAGCCGCCCACCCACTCCGCCGTCCACCCCACCGCCCGCACGACCGGCGGGACCACGGCGGGGGCCAGCACGGTCACCGCCGTGAGCAGGGTCATCGCGGCCAGCAGCGAGCTGGTGACCATCGACTGCCCCTCCGCGCCGACCACCACCGCCACCAGGGCCGCGCCCGACAGCGCCAGCGCGCCCCCGATCACCCGGCGGACCGGGCCCATCGGGCGCCGGTCGTCGCCGGCCTCCCGCAGCGCCTCCACCGGCCCGACCGTCCCGGCCCGGCGGGCGGCCGACCAGGCTCCGCCGGCCGCCACCAGCAGCCCGGCGGACCAGGCCAGCAGCGGCGGCCAGGCGGTGATCACGGTACGGAAGTCCGGTGGCTCGAAGCCCACTTCGGCCAGCAGGCCGCCGAACACCGGCGCCAACGCCACCCCGGCCGCCGCACCGACCGCGCCCGCCACGGCGGCCACGCCCAACGCCTCGCCGAGCACCGCCCGCCGGACCTGACGGGGTGTCGCTCCGACCGCCCGGAGCAGACCGAACTCCCGCCGCCGCAGCCCGGCCGAGACGGCGAAGGTCGAGGCCGTCACGAAGACCGAGGAGAACGCCGCGAGCGTCACCGTCGCGGACAGCACCTGCGCCCCGATCTCCCGGACGCCGGACCGGCTCGGCCACTCCAGCGCCGTCCGCCGCTCGCCGGCGAGCACCTCCCCCACCTCTCCCAGCTCCCGCACCACACCCGACACCGCGTCAGCGACCCCAGCGACCCCGGCCACTCCGACCGCCCCGACCGCTCCGGCGTCCTCCCGCACGCCGATCAGCCGGACGCCGCCCGCAAGGCGCTCGGCCTCCGCGTCGGGCACGTACAGACCGGTGCCGTCCACCGTCCCGGTGACGGTCCGCACGGACGGTCCGGCGGCGGTCAGGACGGTCACCCGCGCCCCGGCGGCGACGCCCAGCGAGCTCCCCGCCACCAGCTCGCCCGCCGCTGCCGGGGGCCGGCCGCTGCGCAGCGGGTAGGGGGCGAGGGCCGCCGCCGACCAGGCGTTGCCCTGCCGGTCGTCGCGCTCGGTCCGGCCCACCGGCCGTCCGTCCAGCACCAGTTGGGCGTAGAACGGCCGGTCCGGGATCACCTCCGCGACACCGGGCAGGGCCCGCAGCCGGGCGTTCAGCTCCCGGACGGTCTCGGCCGTCCACGGCGTCTCGCCGCCCCGGACGTAGACCGGCGCACCGGCCAGCCGATCGGGGACCACCGGACCGGCGGAGAGCTGGACCAGCAGGGCCGCCGTGATCATCGCGACGCCCGCCGACAGCGCGAGGAAGGTGGCGGCGAAGGCCGGCCAGCGGTGGCGCAGTGCGGAGAGTGACAGCACCTCAGACCTCCCAGCGGGTGGTGCGGGTGGCGATCCCGGTGGCGTCGAGGCCGTCCGCCAGGTCGGCCACCCGGCCGTCGGCCAGGAAGACCACCCGGTCGGCGACGGCTGCCGCCACCGGGTCGTGGGTGACCATCACCACCGTCCGACCGTGCCGGTCCACGGCGGCCCGCAGCAGGCGCAGCACCTCCCGGGAGGAGGCGGTGTCCAGCGCGCCGGTCGGCTCGTCGGCGAACAGCACCTCCGGTCCGCTCACCAACGCCCGGGCGATCGCCACCCGTTGCTGCTGCCCGCCGGAGAGCTGACCGGGCCGGTGGCCGGCCCGGTCGGCCAGGCCGACCTCGGCGAGCGCCCGGCGGACCGCGCCCCGGTCCACCCGGCGGCCAGCCAGCCGGAGCGGGAGCGAGACGTTCTGTTCCGCCGTCAGGGAGGAGACCAGGTTGAAGGACTGGAAGACGAAGCCGATCCGCTCCCGGCGCAGCAGGGTCAGGGCGTGCTCGCCGAGCGGTCCGAGCTCCGTGCCCGCCACCCGCACCGACCCCTCGGTGGGCCGTTCCAGACCGGCCGCGCAGTGCAGCAGGGTCGACTTGCCCGAGCCGGACGGCCCCATCACCGCCGTGAAGCTCCCCGCCGGGAAGCCGAGGGTCACCCCGTCCAGCGCGGTCACCGCGCCCTCCCCCAAGCCGTGCACCCGGCGCACCGCCCGCAGGCTCACGGCCTCGGGCCCGGCTCCGGTGGCGGGGGCCCGTTCAGTCAGATGGATCGTCATGGCCCTCAGCCAACCGCCCGGGCCGGGCCCCGCACACGGGCACGGGGTGGAGTCCCGGGGGTAGATCCAGCACTACTGCCCGCGCCCGGCGTGATCGCTAGAGTCGGCGCCGTGACCGTACGGACCGCCTGGCAGGCCATCACCCGGAACCCGGTGCACTTCCTGGGCTCCTCCTGGCCCTGGCGGTCGCTGGGCTATCTGGTGTCCGGCGTGCTCACCGGTGCGGCGACGGGCGTGGTGCTGTTCGCCCTGGTGCTGGGCGGGGCGATGCTGGCGATCGGGCTGGTCGGCTTCGGGCTGCTGTTCGCCGCCGGCCTGTCCGGGGTGGTGGTGGCCCGGCTGGAGCGCTGGCGGCTGCGGCTGGTGGACCTCGACCCGGCGCCCGATCCGCACCGGGCCCCGGACCGGCCCGGGGCCCGGGCCTGGCTGGCCGTCCGGCTGCGCGAGCAGCAGACCTGGCGCGAGCTCGGGTACGTGGCGGTCTCGGTGCTCGCCCTGTGGTGGCTGGACCTGGGGGTGCTGGTGGCCTCCTTCCTGCTGCCCGCGATGGCCGTGATCGAGATCGTGGTCGACCCGTACCTGCCCTGGTTCGGCCTGGTCTTCCTGCTGCTGGCGATCCCGGTGCTGCTGCTGGTGGCGGCCTTCCCGGTGACCGTCTGGGCCGGGGCGCGGGCGGCCTTCGCCCGCTCGGTGCTCGCACCCCGGGAGCTCGAACTCGGCGCCCGGCTGGGCGAGGTGTCACGCTCCCGGGCCCGGCTGGTGGACGCCTTCGAGGTGGAGCGCCGCCGGATCGAGCGCGATCTGCACGACGGCGCGCAGCAGCGCCTGGTGGCCCTGACCATCGCGCTCGGGATGGCCCGGCTGGACCTGGTCGAGGGCTCGCCCGCCGCGCTCGGCGTGGCCGAGGCGCACGAGCAGGCCCGGCTGGCGCTGGCCGAGCTGCGCGAGCTGATCCGCGGCGTGCACCCGCAGGTGCTGACGGACCGTGGGCTGGCGGCGGCCACCACCGAGGTGGCCAGCCGCTCACCCCTGCCGGTCGGCGTCGACATCGCACTGCCCGGCCGGATGCCGGCCGCCGTCGAGGCGACCGCGTACTTCGTGGTGGCCGAGGCACTGGCGAACGTGGCCAAGCACAGCGGAGCCGGCCGGGCCGAGGTCCGGGGCCGGCTGCTGGGCGAGCTGCTGGTGGTGGAGGTCAGCGACGACGGCGCCGGGGGCGCGGCCCCAGCCGCGGGCAGCGGGCTCGCGGGGCTGGCCGACCGGGCCGCGGCGGCGGACGGCACACTGTCGGTGTCGAGCCCGATCGGCGGGCCGACCGTGATCACCCTGGAGATCCCTTGTCCGAGCGGGTAGCCGTCCGTGTCGTGGTGGCGGAGGACGCGGCGCTGCTGCGCGGTGGGCTGGTCGGCATGCTGGAACGCTTCGGGCACACCGTGCTGGCTGCCGTCGGTGACGCCCCGTCACTGATGGCGGCGGTCGCCGAGCACCGGCCGGACATCGTGGTGACCGACGTCCGGATGCCGCCCGGCTTCACCGACGAGGGCCTGCGCGCCGCCGTCGCCCTGCGCGCCGAGCGACCCTCGCTGGCCGTGCTGGTGCTCAGCCAGTACGTCGGCCAGACCTTCGCCGCCGAGCTGCTCGACTCCGGCCGGGGAGCCGGTGTCGGCTACCTGCTCAAGGACCGGGTGGGCGAGGTGGAGGAGTTCGTCGGCGCGGTGGAGCGGGTCGCCGCCGGCGGCACGGTGATCGACCCCGAGGTGGTCCGCCAGCTGCTCGGCCACCAGCGGGACCCGCTGCAACGCCTGACGGCCCGTGAGCGGGAGGTGCTCGCACTGATGGCCGAGGGCCGGTCGAACGCGGCGATCGCCGCCCGGCTGGTGGTCGGGGAGGCTGCGGTGGCCAAGCACATCGGCAACATCCTGGCCAAGCTGGACCTGCCGCCCGCCGACACCGACCACCGCCGGGTGCTCGCCGTCCTGGCCTACCTCCGGGGTGAGCCGACCGGCTGACGGACGCTCGGGCCGTCCCGGGAGGGCCGACCGACCGCCGCAGCGGCGTCGCTCCCGGCCCTGGTCACCCCTCCCGGCGCGGCTCGCCGGCCCGACCTCGGTCCCGCTCCTGCTCCTGCTCCTGCTCTCGGTCTCGGTCTCGGTCCGGCCAGACGGTGAGGTGGTCGTGCTCCAGGACAAGCCGCACCCGGTGCGCCAGGCCGAGCGAGCTGACCACCTCGCGGGGAAGCTGAAGGCGGCCGGCCCGGTCGAGTACCGCGTACTCGTGCGCCTCGGCACCGCCCCCGTCTCCTCCCTCTCCCTCTCCCTCGGCGACGGAGCGCAGCACTTCGGTGGAGATCCGACCGTCCCGGATCCGAACGGTGCGCCGGACCTGGTCGGCCACCAGGGCGTCGTGGGTGACGATCAGGACGGTGGTGCCGAGCTCGGAGTTGGCGGTCCGCAGGGCACCGAAGACCTCCTCGGAGGTGCTGCTGTCCAGCTCGCCGGTCGGCTCGTCGGCAAGCAGCAGGTGCGGGCGGTTCGCCAGCGCGACGGCGATCGCCACCCGCTGCTGCTCGCCGCCGGACATCGCGGCGGGAGTCCGCCCGGCCGCCTTCGCGATGCCCATCAGGTCGAGCAACTCCATGGCACGGGAAGCTCGTTGGCGGCGCGGCAGCCCGGCGTAGGCCATCGGGAGCTGGACGTTCTCGCGGGCCGTCAGGTACGGGAGCAGGTTGCTCGCGGTCTGCTGCCGGACCACGCCGACGGTGCGGCGGCGGTAGGCCGTCCGGGCCCGGCGCCCCAGGCCCGCGAGGTCGTTGCCGGCCACTCGGACGCTGCCCGCACTCGGTCGGTCCTGGCCGGCCAGGATGCCGAGCAGGGTGGACTTGCCCGAGCCCGAGGCCCCGACCAGTGCGAGGAGTTCACCTTCCTGGACGGTGAGGTCGAGCCCTTGGAGCGCCTGGATCTCGGTGCCGCGTCGACCACCACTGCCGCCACCGCTGCGGTGGATCCGCACCAGGCTCTCGCAGACCACCATCGGGCGGTCGGCCCCGGCGCCCTCCTGACGCTCCGGCAGTTCGGTCGGTCGATCGGCCGTTCGGACGGTCACAGTGCCTCTCCCAGTCGTAGGACGGTCCCCAGGCCCCGGCGGCGGAGGTTCGCCGCCTCCAGGGCGGCGGCTGCCAGCAGTAGCGCCGCCAGCGCGGCGCCCAGCCCCACGGTCACGGTCCAGTCGGCCCGCACGGCCGGCTCGAACGGCCCTCCGGTCAGCGCCCGCAGGTCGAGGCCGGGGCCGAGGGCGGCCGGGAGCAGCAGGCCGAGGGCAGTGCCGCCGATCACCGAGGCGAGGAACAGCGGTAGCAGTTGCAGGAGTTGGAGTGCGGTCAGGGCGCCGCCACCGAGCCCCAGGGTGCGCAGGTAGGAGGTGGTGCGGGCGCGTTCGGCGGAGCCGAGCACCAGCTCCAGGGCGACCGCGCCGAGCGCCAGCAGCAGCCCGGCCCCGGTGGTGAGCCGGAAGGCGAGTCCGAGCGAACGCACCAGCCCGTCCTCCCGGAGGGCGCCCGACTCCTCGTCACGGTCCCGCAGTTCGACCGCCGGTCCGGCCACCCCGGCAGGGGCCAGTGCCCCGGCGGCGGCAGCCCGGACGGCGGAGGTGCTCATCGGCGGTCCGCCGACGGCCGGGTGGAGCAGCAGGGCGGACGGATGGCCGCCGCTGACGGGCAGCTGCCGCTCGGCCGACGGGTCGGTGAAGACCAGGACGGCCGAGGGCGACGGCCCGCTCCCGAGCACCGGCCCGAGGGCCGGATCGCGCAGCGCCTCGGCGGGCAGGGCTCCGACCACCTGCACCCGGAAGTTGGTGGTGCCGAAGGCCGCGACCTCGAAGACCCCGTCGGGGTACGCACGGGCAAGCCCGGGGTCGGCCAGCACCGACCACACCACCGCCGCACCGGACGGGCCACCACTCCCACCGGCCACCGTCCCCGCTCCGACTCCACCCACCGATCCGGTCGAGGACCCACCGGCCGCACCGCCACCGGCCTCCCGCGCCACGCCCTGGGCCGTTCCCTGCCCCGTTCCCTTTCCCGTTCCCTGCCCCGTTTCCAGTCCCGCTCCCTGAGCCGTTCCCTGAGCTGCCCTCAGGGCGGCAGCCAGCGGCGAGGCGGGAGCGGCGGCGCGCAGTGCGACGGCGTCCAGGGCCACCAGCTCGGCCGCCGGGACGGTGGCGCCGCTCTCCTGGGAGGTGAGCTCGCCGCTCGCGGCGGTGACCAGCACCCGCCGGTCCACGGTGGGGAGGTGGACGAGCTCGTCGGGGAGCCGGTCACGCGGGCCGACCAGGGCGGCCGGTGCCCCGCCCGTCCGCCAGGCGGCGGTCTGGGCACGGCTGTCGTCCAGGGTGCGCGCGACCATCCCGCCGAAGACCCCGCTTCCGGTCGCCAGCACCAGGACCAGCAGCGCCAGCGCCGCCGCTCCGCTCTGCGCACCCGCCCGGGCCAGCGCGACCAGCGGCACCAGGCCGGTGGAGCGGCGGGCCCAGCGGGTGCCGCGCAGCAGCAGCGGGGGCAGCGCGCGGACCAGCGCGACCACCATCGCCAGCGCCAACAGCACCGGCACCAGGGCCAGTTGCAGATCGACACCGTCCCCGCCGAACGCGCCCCGGCTGCGCAGCGCGGCCAGTCCGCCGACCGCCGCGAGCAGCACCAGCGCCTCCAGGACCAGCCTGCGCGAGCGCGGCAGCGAGCCGGACCGGCCGACGGTGGCGAGCAGGACGGCGGCGGGGGCGCACCAGATCAGGAGCGCCGCCACCAGCACCGGTCCGGCCGGGCCGGGCGTGGCGCCCGGCGGGAGCAGGGCTCCCGCGAGTGCCCAGCCGACGGCCACCCCGAGGCCGACCGGCAGTGCGGCCTCGGCCAGCAGCCGACCGGCGATGCCCGACAGGCTTGCCCCGCGCGTGAGTTGGAGGCCGAAGGCAGCGGACCGCCGCCGGATGCCGAGCCGCGCGGCGGCCACGGCGGTGGCCACCACCACGGTGAGCAGACCGGCCAGCGCGAAGCCCTGGAGCTGCTCGGTCCGTGCGCGCTGGAGCGCGAAGGCGTCGAGTTCGGGTGTCAGCCGGTCGATCAGCTCGGGCTTGGCGATCAGGTGTCCGTCCGACCGGCAGGCTCCGCCACCCGTGACCGCCGTGCAGAGCCTCCCGGCCTCGACGGCCCGCAGCTCGGTCAGTGCCTTCCGCAGCCCGGTGAGCCCCGTCGGCGTGGCCGTCCGGGCGGAGCGGTCGACGGTCACCGCCAGGTCCCAGTCCAGCGTGAGCGGTACCCTGCCCCGGCTCTCGACCTGTTCGATGCCGCCGGAGCTGGTCAGCAGCTGCCCGTTCAGCTGGCGGCCGAGCAGGGAGTGCACCGTCGCGGGCCGGACCAGCAGCGGGTACTGCTGCCAGAGCCGATCCGCGCCCCGATCGGTGCGGAACACCCCCACCAGCACGACCGGTGTGGCCCAGCCCTCGCCCTTCAGCTCGAACCGCTGACCGACCGTCAGCCCCAGGTCCGCCTGCCCGCCCTCCGAGACGGCCACCTCGACCGGCTCGACCGGAGCTGCCGACCCCACCGCTCCCACGGTGACCGGATCCGCCGCCGGCCGGCTCGGGGCCCGGCCCCGGACGTACTCCACCGGGCTGCCCGCCCCCGGCTGGGCGTAGGCGAGGGTGAGCAGCGGCGGCAGGCCGTGGAAGGTCGGCACACCCGGGCCCTCGGCGGCGGCGGAGGTGGTGACCGCCCGACCCGGCGCGGTGCCCAGCAGGCCCGCGAGCGGCTGCGCCGCAGCGCCCCGGAGGCCGTCGCCGATCTCGTTCAACGCCTCGTCGAGGGTGCCCCGGCCGACGGCCGCCGGGCCCTGGGTCTCGTAGTCGGTGATCGCCTCGCTGGAGGACCGGACAGCCAGCAGCGGGCCGCTCTGCCCCGCACGTTCCAACCGGGCGGCCAGGGTGTCGGCCGCCATCCGGTCGAACTGCGGCGGCCAGCTCAGCGGGAGCGCCGTGAGCAGCACGGCCAGCAGCGCGAGCACCACCGCGACCGGCCACCCGGTCCGGGCCTCCCGCCGGATCAGACGCAGCGTCAGCACACCGATCCCCCCGTCCCGTTCCACCGGCCCGAGCCCGCCACCACGGCGCGCACCCACCCATGCACCCGCACCCGCACCCGCACCCGCACCCGCACCCGGGTCATCCGTGCTCCCCCGCCCTCAGCACCCGTACCAGATCGACCCGGGCCAGCAGCCGGGTGAGCACCAGCACCGCGAGCGTCAGCAGCAGCCCGCTGCCCAGCGCGGTCAGCCCGAGGGCCGGCCACCCCGGGCCGGTCAGCACCGCCGGGTACAGCGGCCCGGCCCCGTCGTCCAGCACCATCCAGGGCAGCAGCCCGGTCAGCCCGAGCCCCAGCAGCCCACCGAGCAGGACGGGCAGCGCAGTGACCGCCACCTGCTCGGCCCTCAGCAGCGCGACCAGTTCGCCCCGCCGCACGCCCAAGGCGCGCAGCACCGCGAACTCCCGTCGCCGGGCCCGGGCGGTCCCCACGGTGTGCAGGGTCAGCGCGGTCACCGCGAACAGCGGCGCGGTCAGCAGCACCAGCACCCAGGCACTGCGCAGCCCGGTCCGGAACGCGTCCTCGTGCAGTGCCCCGGCGACCTGCAGCACGCTCTCCGCCCGGCCGAAGGTGCCTCGCCCGTCGAGCGCGGCCCGGGTGGCCTCCGGGTCGGCGCTGCGCAGCCACCACCGGCTGTCGGCCGGCGGCGCCAGGCCCGCCGCCGCGCGGGCGGCGGCCAAGGCCGGCAGGTCCATCAGCAGGTGACTCCGTCCCGGCACGTCGCCGGGCAGGGCGTCCAACTCTCCCGTGATGCGGACCTGTTGGACCACCGCCGAGCCACGCTCCCAGGTCAGCGGCAGGGTGTCGCCGACCTCGGCGCCCACCGCATCGAGCAGCGCCCGGTCGGCGACCGCAGGCAGCACCGACGGGACCGCAAGCCCGGGGCCAGCGGCGCCACCACCCTGCGCGGGCAGCACCACGAACGCGGCCTCCCGCGCCCCCGGGTCCGGGCCCGGCAGGACGGCGGGCGTCTGGGACCGCAGCACCGCGCCCAGCAGCTCCGCTCCACCGCCCCGCCAACTGCACACCGCCGCCCGGTCGTCCGCCGCCCGGGCCGGCGTGTACGGACTGCCGTCACCGGTCGCCGGGCAGCCGACCGCCGTCGGATCGGCGAAGTCGGTACCCGAGCGGTACCACCGCCGGTCCTCCGGGAGCGCCAGCTCGGTGCGTGCTCCGAGCGCCACGGACTCACCCGCCACGGACTCACCCACCGTGGACTCACCCACCGTGGCACCGCCACCCACGCCGCCGGCACCAGCCCCACCGGCCGGGCCGACCGGGCCGACCGGGCCGACCGCGCTGATCCGCGAGACCCGTAGGTCCAGGGTGGCCCGGCCGCCCAGGTCCGCCGGGAACCGGACGCCGAGCCGACTCACCGTCAGGGGGTGGGCGCGCCGCGCTCCGTCGGCCAGGGGCAGCGCCAGTACGTGCGGGCGGCCGTCGGCGGTCAGCGGAGCGGCCAGCTGCTCGGTCAGCCCCTGGGCGTCCTGTACCCACAGCAGGAGCTGTGCCCCGGTCAGCGGGCGGTCGGCACCGGCCTGCACGACGGCCTCCAGACCGTCCGGCCGCCCCGGCACGGCCAGCCCTCCGGCCGGGGCGGTCAGCGGGGCGAGCAGGGTGGCGACCGGGCCGGCCGCCTGGTCGGAGCGGAGCAGCGGCAGCCCGTGCGCCCCGGCCACGGCCGTGTCCACCGCCACGGTCTGCACCGCCGTGCCGCCGACGTACGCCTGCCGCTCGGCCACCGGGGTCAGCCCGGTGACGCCGGGGAGGGCGGCCAACTCCGCCTGCCGCAGCGGCGCCGGGCCGGACACACCGGTCAGCCGCAGGTCGGCGCCGACCGCGAAGGCGGCCCGATCGCGGTCGCTGGCGGGGAGCGCACCCAGCACCCCGGCCGCCAGACTGCCGCAGGCGACCGCGAGCACGGTCGCCAGCACCGGCACCGACTGCCGACCTGCCTCCCGGCTCAACTGCCAGGCACCGAGCGGGAGGACCAGCCCCCGGGCCCGCCGCGCCGTCCGCTCCAGCAGTCGGCCGGCCAGGGGGAAGAGCCGCAGCAGCAGGACGGCACCGGCCACCGCCATCACCATCGGGGCGACCACCAGCACCGGATCCGTCGCCGAGCCGAGGCCAATGCCCGGACGGTGCGCCACCAGGCCCTGGTAGTGGCGCAGTTGGAGGAAGGCCAGCACCGCCGGGACCAGCAGGGCCAGGTCCACCCCGGCCCGCTGGACACCCAGCCGCCGACCGGCGCCCGCCCCGCCTCCGCCGCGCCGCACCCACCGGTCCGGGCCGGCCGGTTGCACGGCGAGCGGCAGCAGCAGCGCCGTCCCGTGCACCAGCAGCGCGAACCCGGCCGCCCACCACGCCGTCCGGGCCGCCTCGGCCGCCGCACCGGCCAGCCCGGCCACACCGGCACCACCGGCACCACCGGCCCCGTCGGCCCCCGCTCCCCCGGTGACCCGCAGGACCACGCCGAGCAGCGGACCGGCCAGCAGGAGCCCGCCGAGCCCGGCCGGCACCGCGGCCGAGGCCCACTCACCGGCCGAGACCGCGAGCAGCCGCACGGCTCCGGCGCCCCGGGCGTGCCGGAGCGCGCGGTCGGCGGCGAGTGCGTCGGCCAGCCGACGGGCCGTCAGCATCAGGACCAGGGCCGCCAGGGCGGCCAGCAGGGCGAGCGGGACGGCGGCCTCGGAGCGGGCGGTCAGCGCGGGTACGGCCTGACGGTCCAGGGCGGCCGGGAAGTCGCTGCGCACCCGGGTCTCGGCCAGCGCCTGTGTCCCGCCCCGGTAGACCGAGCGGGCCGTGGTCGAGCCGGCGAAGGCGGCGATCCGCTCGCGCAGCGCGAGCAGACCGGGCAGCTCCAGCCCGTCGACCTCCGGCCAGGCCAGCCAGACCGCCAGGGTGCGGTCGGCGAAGCCGGGCAGTGAGGTCAGCCGCGCGGCGTCGGCGAGCAGCAGCTCCGGTGCCTCGCGGTCGGCCCCGCCCAGGTGGGACCAGATCACCGCCGCCGCCGGGTCCGGGCGGTAGACCCCGGTGACGGTGAGCCGCAGCGGGCCGCCGGAGACCGGATCACGGACGGTCGCCGTGCTGCCGGTGTCCAGGCCGAGGCGGTCGGCGGCACTCTCCGGGATCGCCACCGGAAGACCGGTGCCACCACCCTCGGTGGGCCAACTGCCGCTGCGCAGCTGCGCGTAGCGGCCGGGATCGGGCAGCGCCACGGGCAGCGCGGCGAGGGTGGCATCGGTGGCGGACAGCCGTCCGGCGGGCGGCAGGAGGAGGTCCACGGCACTGACCGCCCGGACCGCGCCCTCGGTCCGGTACGGCGTTCCGCCCATCGTCCGCTCCAGCGCGGCCCGCACCGCGTGCTCCCCGGCCGGCATGCCCGAGGCGCTCCAGCGCGCGTCCACCTCCACCACGCGGCCCGGGTCCCGGGCGAGCCGTTCGCGCACCCCGGCGGTGGCCGCCGCCCCGGCGAGTCCGGCCACGGCGGCCAGCACGGCCGTCGCCACCAGGATGCTCACGGCCGCCGAGACCAGCACCAGACCGTGCTGTCCGAGCCGGCGCCCGACCCCCGTCAGTGCCATCCCACTCCCATCGCCACCCTCCGGTGTCGAGGGGCGGGTGCCAGGCGTTCCCATCCGGAACGGAGCTGACGTTCTATCACAGCAGCCACCCAGTGGTCTGTACCAATCCGACCCGTGGCCGGGGTGCCCCCGTCGGACCCGCAGCTCGCCGCCAAGGCCGGGCCGAACGGGCACCGCACGCCTGCCCGAGCGGTCACCCCGGCCGGGATGACCAGGGCACCCGCCGCTGCCCCGGAGCTCCGGCGCGCCCCCTCCGCCGCGAGTCGGTCACACCGACCGATTGACAGCCCGAAGTCCCGCCCCGGACCACCGGCCGGCGGTAACGTCGCGGGCCCGAGCGGGCCACCGGGCGATCCGGTGCACCGCTCCGTGGAGCGATCCGTGGGAGGCAGCCGTGTACCGCGACACCCGACCCGACCCCGCCGCCAACCTCCAGAGCGTCCTGCGTGGTCTGACGGACGATCAGAAGGACTACCTGCGCCGCCCGGCGCCCCAGCCGGGCGCGGCCCCGCAGCAGGTGACCGACGCCGAGGCGCTGGCCGAACTGGCGGTGCTCAACGGCATCGCCCAGCGGGCCGCCGCCGAGCTCCGGCAGGACAGACTCCTCAACGAGGACAGCCTGCCCGACACCCTCCTCCAGCACCTGCTCGCCCTGTCCCGGGAGATCCGCCGGGTGACCGAGGGCCACGAGATGCTCGCACCGCAGGCCGCCCGCGCAGCCCTCCGCAACTGGGCCCGGGGCGACGGCAAGGAGCACGCACTCGCCTTCCACGACCTGCGGACCCGCCTCGCCGCCGTCCTCGCCACCCAGGACGCCGACGCCCTGGCCGCCCAGCAGCCGAGGGTGCGCACCGCCCCGCCGCCACCCGCCCCGCGCAGCAACGCCGAGATCCTCCGGGACGAGCTCGCCGAGACCATCGGCCGCAAGGCACCGAACGGCGAACACGCCACCGTCAAGGCCATCCTGGTCATCGGCGGCCGGGCCTACCGGGGCCGGAACGACGGCTCCCGGGTCAGCCAGGTCACCTACGACCTGGTGACCAGGCGGCTGGACCGCCTGGAGAAGTGGACCCCGACCGGCTGTGCCGAGGTGCACGCGCTGGACGCCTTCGTGGTGGACCGGAACTTCGCCACCGAGGCCCTGGCCCTGGCCGCCCTGACCGGCGCCCCGCCCGCCTACCCGGACGGCTGGATCGCCGCGATGGACGCCCGGGGGCGGACCCCGGACGCCCGCTCCTGGGAGAAGCGCCTGCCCTGCGACAACTGCCGGCAGTGGCTGGCCGCCCTCGGCATCCAGGCCGACACCAGGGGCGCGCTGAGCTAGTAGTGCTTTGTTAGGTGTCTTGCCAGGTGCGGGAGTTGGTAGTTCTCTGCGGGTATGAGGGCTGTGGAGCTTGCGGTGTGGCGGGGCCGGTTGGAGGAGTTCGCGGCTGAGGTGTTCGCGCCGTTGGCCCGGTCCGATCAGCGGGTCAAGGGCGGGCTGTATCTGCGGGGCCTGTTGCTGGAGGGCCGGCGCAAGTCGATGCAGCCGATGGCCGCGCGCCTTGGGGTGGACCATCAGCGGCTGCAGCAGTTCATGACGTCCTCGACCTGGTCGGCCCGTGAGGTGGGGGTGCGGTTGGCGTGGCGGGCGGTTCGGGCGGTTCGGCCCGAGGTGTGGGCGGTGGACGACACCGGCTTCCCCAAGGACGGCACCGCATCCCCCGGGGTGGCCAGGCAGTACTCCGGCACGTTGGGCAAGGTCGGCAACTGCCAGATCGGCGTCAGCGTCCACGCCGTCTCCGACACCGCCTCCTGCCCTCTGTCCTGGCGCCTGTTTCTGCCCCAGTCCTGGGACGAGCCGCAGGCGGCCGTCCGCCGGGCGGCCTGCCGCATCCCCGAGGACGTGCGCCACCGGCCGAAGTGGTGCCTGGCACTGGACATGCTCGACGAACTCGCCGGCGCGGGCCTGCGGCCCGCGGTGGTCGTCGCGCACACGGCCTACGGCGCGAACGCCGACTTCCGCCGCGGCCTCGAGGACCGCCGCCTGGCCTACGTGCTGCAGGCCAAAGCCGAGATGACCGCCTACCGCCAGGACGACGAGCCGCACCAACCGGTCTACGGGGGCCTGGGCCCGCGGCCCCTGCCGCGCTACCGCACCCGGCCCGTCCCCTTGCGTGAGCACGTGCAGGCCGCCGGACGCGACGCGGGGCGGAGCATCACCTGGCGCAAGGGCTCAAGAGCGGCGATGAGCTCCCACTTCGTCCTGCTGCGAGTCCGCCTGGCCGGGCGGCGTCCCAAACCCGCCCCGGACGGCACGATCCCCCTCACCTGGCTGATCGCCGCATGGCCCGACGGTCAGGCCGAGCCGGTGAAGTACTGGATCTCCAACCTGCCCGCCGCCATCCCCGCCAAGGACCTGATCCGGCTGGCGAAGTCACGCTGGCGCATCGAACACGACTACCGCGAGTTGAAGACCCGCCTGGGCCTGGACCACTTCGAAGGCCGCTCCTACACCGGCTGGCACCGCCACGTCACCCTCGTCAGCGCCGCCCACCTGTTCCTCACCGAACAGCGCACCCACCCAAAAGCACCGTCCAGGGCCTGACCTTCCATCAGACCCTGGACCTCCTCCAACACCTCATCGCCACCTGGAACGGAACCTGCCCCACCTGCCGACAACCCACCCCATGGCAGCCCTACGACACCACCTAACAAAGCACTACTAGGCACTGTCCTGGCGATCATGAGCGGTGCCGGATGACGAGTGCCGCGGCGGTGAGGGAGCCGAGGTAGACGTAGGCGCCCTTTGTCATATCTGGTGGCGACCGCGCGGAACTGTCTCAGCTTGTTAATGGCCCGCTCGACGGTGTAGCGCTTTTCGTAGCGCTCCTCGTCGAAGCCTGGTGGTCGGCCACCGACACGTCCGCGCCGCAGGCGACCGGCCGCCTGGTCGGCCTTCTCCGGGATGACGTACCGGATTCCGCGTCCACCCAGACGGGAACGGGTCCGGCGGTTGCCGTAGCCCTTGTCGGCGCTGACACCGGCGGGTGTCGTGCGTGTCCGTCCGACGGTCAGCCGGGGCACCCGGATCCGCGCCATGACGGCCTCGAACCGGGTGCAGTCCACCCCCTGACCGGGCGTCAGGACGAGCGAGAGAACCCGGCAGCGGCCGTCGGCGCTCCGGTGGACCTTGGTCGTGAGGCCGCCGCGCGAGCGGCCGAGCGCCTCACCTCCCGCACCACCTCCGCCGGCAGGGCGACCAGGTCGGCCCGGATCCGAGCGATCCCGACCGCCCGAGTCAAGCGCCCTTTGGCATGCGGGGGCGGTGCGTGCCGCGTGCCGGTGCGCACGAACGGATGCGGAGTCCGCCGACACGTCCCAGTCGATCTCTCCGGCCGCGTCCGCCGACCAGCGGCGATGCCGCTCGTGAACGGTCCCCCACGGCCCGTACCGATCCGGAGGGTCACCCCACTGCACCCCAGTCCGGATCCGGTACGGCACCCCGCTCACCACCCGCCGGTGATCCCGCAAGCGGCCACAACGCCCATGGCCCACCGGCAGAAGCGGCTCAAGCCTCTCCCACTGGGCACCCGTCAGATCACCCCCACGTCCCACAGTCCTATCAACGACTCAACTGATCACCAGGACACTGCCCAGGACACCGCCTACCGGCTGTGGGACCAGGACCTGATCGAGCAGCACAAGCCGCACTACTCCAAGAACCCCGCCACCGGAAGCCGAGAAGGGTGTCCGCGCTCATCCCGTACGCCAGAGACGGAGCGCGCGGCAATCGCGCCGCAGGAGGGAACTACGGACCGTGGGCACGGACCTCCCGCCCGGTGTGCTGGTGTCCCCGCTGGGATGCAGCCACACCGCGCGGCACCTTTGACGATGCGCGCCGGAACCCCGCGAGGAATCCCAGGTGGGGACAGGTGCGGCTCCGCTATCGTCTCCTGACCGCCCATCAGCACCCAGACCCGGGCCGCGCTCGACCAGCACGACTGGGGCAGCTCCCTCCGGCCTCTGGTGGACAAGTACCTCCTCGAACTCGACGAACTGTCCCACCTCGCCGAGACAGCGCACACAGACCCGAACGCCGCGACGGTGGAGACGGCAATCACCGACATCGTCGACCTCGCCATCGGCCCTGCCAACCGCAGCCTCCGGACCGGCATCGACCTCTCCGCGTGAGGCAGCACCGGGCCCGGGCGACGGCGGGAGCGGGTGTGAGCGGGCCGTGGTCGGCCGGCCGGTGACGCCGAGAACGTGGACGACAGGCTCCGACCGATCGTCCTGCCCGACCCGATCGTGGCCATCCGTGGGTCAACCCCGACCTGGCGCGACAGCCGAATCAGCATGAGTCCGGCACTTCGGGACCAAACAACGGGGTGAAACACCCTCTGAAGCAGGCTCAGATCTCTTTCTCGCAAGCAATGAGTTCCTCCGGAGTGCCGACGAAAGCGGGCCCGCACCCGGGCGGCAGGAGCTCCACCACCATCGCAACTGCCTTTGCAGCCGTCTCCGCAGGCCCGACGGCTTGCGAACGCAGAGGCCCCGAGACCCAGTAAGTGCCGCCAGCAGCGGGCTGGATGTAGGGGATGTCCCAGGTCCACCCGAATTCGGTGCACCGACTGAAGTGCAACTCGCCCATACCGGTCCAGGGGAACAGCTGCCGCAGGCTCGGCTCAGCGTGGGCGAGGTCCAGCAACTCCTGGCGTACGCATCCGTCATCACGGACCGTTTGCCAGCCCTCTTCGACCCTGTCCGCGCTCGATGGATTCGTTGTCATCCAGCCATCATCCACGTCGCATCCAGCGCCTGTAACACGATCACGGCGTCGGCTCGCTGAGCCTTCGCCGGCAGATGAGCGCACACGCGAGCGAGACGAGTGCGTCATGGAGCTCGAGGCGTCGTTCCCAGCGGGTGGCGAGGCGCTTGAATTGGTGGATCGGGACGAAGGGCTGCTCCACCACGTGACGGAGCTTGCCCAGACCGCGGATACCGGGCTCGCCCCGGCGGGAGATGACGGGCGGGATCCGACGCCTGGCCGAGGTCGAGGGGGGTGTTCTGGGCGCTGGCGGCCACCGCGCCGTTCATGCCGGGGGCGGCGCGGTGGGCAGCGGCCGGGTGTGGAGCATTGACGTCCTCTACCTCGACGCGGCCAGCCGCCCGGCCTGCCGCTGAGCACGTGTGAGCGGCTTGGCCGCAACGGCCGGGCCCCCTTCACGTGTTGTGGGCGGTGGTCAGTGTTGAAGGCGTCCTTGGCGTGTTCGCCGGTCTTGTGACGGGTCGTCATTTCAGTTGAGTGTTGTGGTGGGTGGTCTGGGGTGTTGTGGGTGATGTGGGACGTTGCTGGCGGGTATGGAGGGTTCGGCCCTGCGGGTCCTTGATCGTTCAGGAGGGTCCCGGTTGCCTGCTCGGCCACCTCAGCGCCGGCGGCACCATGGACGGCCCGGTCAACCGCACGGGCGGCGAAGCCGATCCGGCCTTCCGGCCGGGGGCGTAGCTGCGCAGGCAGGAGAGGGACCGCGCCGACGGCAAGCTGACGCCCCACCAGATTGTCCTCCTCGACGCTCTGCTTGACTGCGGACGGCAAAGATACGTGACGGGTGGTCAGATCGCGGTGGTCGGCACTGCCGCAGCGGATCCCGCGGTGATCCGGTCAGCCTGAGCGGCGGTGATCTCCCGGATCACCAGCAGCAGCATGACCCCGGAGACAGCGGTGAGCACTGCGACATAGGGGGAGAACATCGGATTCGGCAGAGACCGAGTAGCGAGCAGCCCCACCGCGACTTTGATCAGCCGGGCCCACCACCATCCCTCGACCAGCCAGGCGCGGCCGGCGAGCCCGCTGGCACGGCGGACATCGAGCGTCACCCGGCGCGGGATCCACAGCATGGCCACTGGAATGAGCCACCCGCCGACTGCGAAGCCGGGGCTGTACCGGTGGGTGCCGGGGGCGAACACCTCTGCGTTGCGTCGGCACCGGCGGAGCCAGTAGATCACCGTGACCAACGAAGCCGCGCTGAGGAGTGTCATGACCGGCACGGCCTGCGGGAACGTCTGCGCCGCTCCCTCTCCGGTCGCCACCAGTAGGGCCTGCGCCAGCAACTCGATCCAGATCACTGCCTGTGCGACGGTCGCCGGCACTCTCGGGTCCCGCACCGTTAGCGTCACAGGAGTGGGTGCCGCACTGGGTATCTCGGTTTGCATGGTGGTCCGTTCAGGAGGACTGCGGTGCTGGTCACCTGCAGAGACGGCAGAAACCTAGAGGCGCTGCGGCAGCCTAGTCCACCGATTTGACCACGGCGCCATGCCGCCCGGGCGTGTGTGGGGAGTGGCCTCGGTGTGGTGCGGCTTGGCGCCGGGGCTTGGCGGGCTGGGCCCGGGGGGTTCTGGCTGCACCGTAGCTGACCGTCTGTCACCCGGACCGCTCGCACCTCCGATCCCGCTGCAGCGCGGCCTGCCCCGCAGCGTTGCGCGACGTTGAAGATGCGTATGAACGCGACATGGTCGCTGTCGACGAAGCCGCGTGAAATGGCCCCGGCGGCCGTCAGGCCGCCGGGGTCATCGTGAACGCGGTGGCGGTTTCATGCTCACGGTGTCGCGTGGGTCTTGGCTGCAGCCGGACAGTCGTGTCGGTGAGGTTGGGGTCCCGCGATGTTGAGGATGGGGTCTTCTCCTTCGGGGATTTCGAAAACGAAGACGACACCGGAGGAGGTGGCCTTGATGGCGCATTGGTTGCCGAAGGTCAGGGGCGTGTAGGGCTGCCAGGCGCAACCGGCGTGGTCGAGAGCCGCGATCACGTCCGCGTACTTGGGATGGCCGGGGAACGTCTGCTCGGTGACCAGGCCCGCAGGGAGCTCGACGACGTCCCGCCAGGTCTGGAGGCAGATCAGGATGATCTTCTGGCAGCGGCAGACGCTGAGCTCAAGGTCGCCAAAAGCGAGCAGACGCGGCCAGGATCGCCGCTTCCCGACGAGCACCTCAAAAGGCTCGCCGAGCGCCTCGGCCACCGCGTTCCAGTCTGCGCCGTTCGCGACCGGACCCAGCTGTCCCGAGCAGGCGAGTTCCGTCAGGACGTCGAGCAGCTCCATGAGGCGGGAGCCTGTCATCTGCGGAGATGGACTGTCCAACGGCTTTTGGTGGTGATGGGCTGCTGTGGGTGCCCGAGTCCGGCAGCTGCCCTCGGCTACTCGCTCGCGTGGGTCTCGGTGACGGCCAGTCGATCGGAGGACTCGTCGACGATGCCCTTTTCCTGGGTGAAGGCGGCGATCAGGGACTGCCAGGCGATGTTGTTGACCGAGCAGGTGGGTGAGGTGACAGATCCCGGGCCGAGCATGGTGGGTCACCGCTGGCTGGCTGCCAGCAGTTTGTCGGCATGGTGGGCCAGCAGCGGCAGGAGGATCGAGTAAGGCGAGCGGGGCTTGCCTCGTCTGAGCCGGTTGGCGAGGTTGGCCGGATCGGCTCTGGTGGTGCTGCGGCCTGGTGCTGCGAAGGGTGGACGGAAGCAGGGAGCGAGGCAGGGCTCGCTGCCTGTGACCTGTGACCAGATGAGTGCGGAGAGGGCCTCGTGCAGTTGGTCTGTCGGGGCTGCCGGCTTTCGTTTGCCGGAGCCGAGGCCATGTCCCCCAACGGCCACGAGACCTCCGTCTCGCCGACCAGCCACGTACCGATCCAGCTACGCAGTCAGCCGTCGGCCAGCCGAAGACGATCGCGCTCGGCGGCATCACCCGCGTACTTCACCAACATCTCGTCCACGCCGCATACATCGGACCCGATCAAGGCCCCAGACGATGACGACGCGAAGGTCGACTTCGAGACGGCCATCAGCGCGTTTCTGAGGCTTGACGAGTCGGCTCCGAGGTCCGCGTCAGGGCCGGTCTTCCAGTACTACCTGGATGTGAAGACCGAGGTGGACGGCGATGAGGACTTCGTGTCCATCGCCAGCCCGGAGGACGTCTGGTCGCATGTCCGGCTCGGAGGTGAGGTGTCGGTTCAGCGGGAGGATGCCCACGGCGACCGGCAGGTGTACGTCTCCGTGGAGTGCGAGTGCGCCTGGGAGCCCGAGCACGGTCTGCAGATCGTCTTCCGCCGGGGTTCCTCGGTCTCGAAGGTAGGCCCGTTCGACAGCCACCTCACCAATGTCTCCGCTTTCGACCGTGCGGATCTCGCTGATGTCGTCTACTGCCGGCTCGGCCAATGGGCCTTGCTGATGCCTGGCCTCACCGGTTCTCCTTCGCCAGGAGCTCAGGTCGTTGGCGGGTCCGGTAGGAGTCGCCGATGAGGGTGAGGACCTCGGCGTGGTGGACCAGGCGATCGATCATCGCGGCGGCCACGATGTCGTCGGAGAAGGTCTCTCCCCGGCGTCCGAAGGGCAGGTTGGATGTCACCATGACCGAGCCTTGCTCGTAGCGCGAGGCGATGAGCTGGAAGAACAGGTTCGCCGCGTCCTGGTCGAACAGGATGTATCCCACCTCGTCGATGATGATCAGCTTGTAGCGGCGGATCTTCTTCGACTCGGCCTCCAGGCACCCGACTTGGTGGGCGTCACTGAGGTGGGTGATCCAGTTGCTGGCGGTGTCGAACAGGACCGAGTGGCCGGCTTGAGTGACCTTCACTCCGAGGCTGATGGCCAGGTGGGTCTTGCCGATCCCCGGCGGGCCGAGCAGGACGACGTTCTCCGCCATCGCGACGAACGTGCCGGCGGCCAGGGCGCGAGGACGTCGCGCCGCAGCGAGGGCAGGCGATCGAGATCGAAGTCCCTTTCTCTACAAGACATTTGAGGTATCGTCACATTCTCCGAAGTCCGAGGGGGCTGCATGAGCGCGGTGGACTGGTCCTGGGTGTCCCAGGAGCGTGACGGCATCCTGTGCCACGGGCGGACCGACGGCAGGCCCTACGCGGTCCGCCTCCCGGTCGTCGTCGGCCCGGCCACCGCAGCACCGCCCACCGCGCCCATCGGCCGGGACGACGACCTCGCCGCCCTGCGCTCCACGCTCACCGGCACCACCGGCACCGGCACCGAGCAGGCGTGCGCCGTCCTTACCGGCCCACCGGGCGTGGGCAAGAGCGCGCTGGCCCGGTGGGCCGGCCATGCGCTGCACACCGACGGACACTTCCCCGGCGGGCTGCTCAGCGTCGCCCTGCACGGCTCCGACCACACCCGCCGCCTCCCGCCCGGCCGCGCCCTCGACCACCTGCTGCGCGCGCTCGGCCTGCCACCCGCGCACATCCCCGCCGAGACCGCCGACCGCGCCGTGACGCTGCGCCGGACGCTGGCCGCCTACGCCGCCCACGGCCGCCGGGTACTGCTCCTCCTGGACGACCTGGCCGCCGCTGACGACCTCACCCCGCTGCTGCCGGAGCCCGGCACCGCCGGCGTCCTGGTGACGGCGCGTCAGGCCCCGCCGGGCCTGCCGAGCGACGTCACCACCCACGCCCTGGCACCCCTCGGTACGGCCGCCTCGACCGACCTGCTGCGCCGGGAGTTGGCCACCCGGGGCGTCCGGGTGGCCTCCGACCCCGCCCAGGGGCTCGACCTGCGCCGGCTGGCGAAGACCTGCGACGGGCTACCGGCGGCGCTGCGCCTGGTCGCCGCCTCGATGGCCCGGAGCGGGCGGACGGCGGCCGAGACCACCCGCGAGCTCGACCGCCACCGGTCCGACCTGTGGCCGGCCGGTGTGACGCCGGGCCTGGCCGCCGCCCACCGCCTCGCCCTGGACCGGCTCGACGCCGGGCCGACCCGGCTGCTGCGCCTGCTGCCGCTGATCCCGGCACCGGACTTCTCGGCCGCGACGGCCGGGCACCTCGTCGGCGGCACCACCGAGGCGACGGCGGCCGACCTCGCCGTGCTGCTGACGACGGGCCTGGTCGAGCGGACCGGTGACCGCTGGCGCACCACGCTGCGGACCGACGACCACCTGGCGCTGCCCGTCCCCTCCGACCCGGAGACGGCCGAGGACGCGGCCACCGAAGTCGCCCGGGCGCGGGACGCGTTGGTGCGTGCCCACACCGATCTGGCCCGCGCTGCGGGCGGTCGGCTGAGCCCGCTGCACGGCAGCCGAGGCGCTCCGCAGGTCTTCGCCGACCGGGCCGACGCGCTCGCCTGGCTGGACGCCGAACACCCCGTCCACGCCGGCCTGATGCGGCAGGCGGCGGCCACCGGCGGCCCGCATCCCGTGGCCGGCCTCGTCCAGGCCCTCGACCCGTACCTGGAGCACGGGCTGCGCCACGACGAACTCACCGACGCCGCCCGGTTCGCCCGCGCCATGTCCGACGAACTCGGCGACCACACAGGCCAGTTGACAGCCCTGGTGCGGCTGGGCCGGCTGCGCTGCCTGGAAGGCCGGTACGAGGACGCGCTGGCCGCCTTGCGCGAGGCCGCCGAGGGCGCCCGGCGGATCAGGCGCTGGGAGGTGGCTGCAGCGGCACTGGCCGGCCTGGCCGAGGCGTGGCGGGCGGTCGGCCGCTGGGACGAGGCGACCCGGGAGGGGCGCCGTGCCGCCGCGCTCGCGAACCGGACCGACCACCCGGAGATCGAGTACCGGGGCAGCCTGCACGCCGGGATCGCCCTCGCCGAGAAGGGCTTGGGGAAGTCCGCCGCCAAGGACCTGAGCCGCGCCGTCAGGGTCTCCGAGGCCGGCGGCGACCAAGGCAGGATCGGCGTCGCCAACCTCCAACTCGGCTTGGTGGGCGTCGATCTGCTGGGTCGGGGACCGGCCGGCAGTGCGATGCTCGCCCTCGCCTTCCACGCGTTCCACGAGGCCGGGGACGAGTGGCGCCACCACGTCGCGGTCGGGCTGACCGGCCGGGTCCTCGGTGAGGGTGACCAGCAGTACCTGTGCGATTCGGCGCGCGAGCTGGCCGCCCTGGGAGACGAGCATGCCGCCCACCAACTGCTGGAGGAGGCGGCCGACGCCCTCCACGACGGCGGTCGGCACGAGCAGGCCGCGACGGTCTGCCGGGCACTCGCCAACTTCCGCGCCCGCACCGACGACCCGGTCGGCCACGCCCGCGCGCTGACCTCCCTCACCGCCTCGCTCCGCAGCCTCGAACAGCACGAAGCCGCCGTCGCGGCGGCGGTCGAAGCCGTGGCCCTGGCCCGGGAGCCAGCTCAAGGGGCCGTGCTCACCGCCGCGTTGACCGAGCTGGGCCGGACCCTGCACACGGCCGGGCGGGCGCCGGAGGCCGTCGAACCGCTACGCGAGGCGGTGGCCGTCGCCCGGGAAGGTGACGACCCGTTGGCCGAGGTGTGGGCGTCCGCACTGCTCGGTTCGGCTTTGCAAGCGGTGTCGAACCACCGGGACGAGGCCTCCGCCGCCGCCTTCCGGGAGGCCCGCAAGGCGGTGCGCCGCATCCAGGAGCCCCTGCACCGGACGGTCGTCTACCCGGCCCGGGCGGAGCGGCCGGCCCTGCCGATGGTCACGGTGCTGGAGGCCACCGTCGGCCCCGGCGCCGTCCCACCGGGTACCGCCGCCCGCCGGGCGGACGCGGACGGGCTACCGGCGGACGCGGCCGGACCGGGGAAGGGGCCCGCCGTCCGGAGCGCCGGCGCGGCGGTGCGGGACAAGGAGTTGCACCACCGCGCGGCCTCCGGTGCCTACGCGATGGCGTGCCTGTCGCTGTCCGGTGCCGCGGCGGCGGCCCTCACCCTCGGCGGCCCTTGGGCCGGCGCGGCAGCGACGGTGGCCATCGTGAGCGCGGTACTCGCCCTGGTGGCCGCCGTGGCCTTCCGCAGCGCCTCCGGCGCGGACCTGGCCACCCCGGCCCACCTCGCCCTCCAAGTCGGCTGGACCCTGCTCGCCCCCGCCATGCTGGTGCTGCACGTGGTCTCCCTGGTGCGCGGCGAACTCCCGCTCCTGGGCACCGTCCCGAGCGCCGCCACCTTCGTCTGCTACGTGGCACTGGCCTCCCTCACCCGCCACGCCGGCCGGCAGGGCCGGGAGGCACTGGGCGTCTAGGCGCCACCCCCGACCTATTATCGTCAGATCGACATTAAATGGCTACACTGCCCCCGTGGACATCCGAGAACACCGACGCCGAGCGCGGTATGTCGAGGGGGAGATCAACCGGATCGGGGACCTGCTCGGTATCCCCGTCCGCTCCAGGGTCACCCTGGTCAACCGAGACGGCGGGCATCCCTTCGTGGTGGTCTCCCCGAGCGGCGGCTACCAGCACCTGGCCTTCGACCGAGGCGAGTTGGTCACTTCCCGGCGCACCTGCGACCTCGACGAACTGCTCTACTGGGCGATCACCGACTGTCTGCGCGGCTCGGCCGCCGAGTGGCCGCTGACGGCCTCCATGCTGTACGCGATCTCCCCGGCCTGGGCCGAGCGGTGGCGGGCGGAGCTCGCCGAGCACACCCCCGGCGAAGACCTCCCGGACCTGCCCCCCGCCCCCTTCGAACCGGGCTCCCGCCCGGTCCGGCACCCGCCGGAGCATCGGACCCACGGCGACTGGCGCAAGCCCCTGCCGCTGGGCAGCGCGCCCGCCCACCTCGACCGGCCGGCGCCGGCCACCTTCGGCAGCGGGCGGCCCGCCGAGCCGTCACCGTGGACCGCGCCGGAGCCTGCCGCCAGGCACCGGAAGTGGATCGACCGAACGGTCGGCTGAGGCGGCGTCAGCCCAGTGGTGTGGTGCGGCGCAGGGTCAGCGCGCCCGCCGTCTCGGCCCCCTCGCGGGCGGAGACGGCGGAGTCGGCCCGGGGCGCGGCGTGGCGGACCAGGATGCCGGCCGGGCGGGCTCCGAACAGGAGCGGGGCCAGCACGAGTTCGCGTTCGGCTGGAACGGCGCCGGGCAGGGTGACCCGGGCGAGGGGCTCGCGGCGCTGCACCACGTAGCACCGCCCGGGGTCGGCCAGCCGCCGCCGGAGTTCGGCGGCCCACTCGGCGTCGCCGTACGCCGGGCCGAAGGCGATGCCCTCGCCGCCGTGGGCGGCGGCGGGCTTGCAGACCAGCCGGTTGCGCTGGGCCAGTGCCCAGTCCAGGCTGCAGGCGTCCAGGATCCTGGTCTCCGGGATGTGTGCGCGGACCAACTCCCGCTCCGCGGCGGTCAGCAGGGCCCGGGCCCGGGCGTCGAAGAGCAGCGCCAGGTTGGCCTTGCTGTCGTACAGGGCGGCGGCCGGGGAGCCGATGAAGTCGACCTTGCCCGCCGCGTCCAGCTGCATCAGCCGCCGGGTGACCGCGGGCGGCACGGAGCGCCGCGTCTGTTCCCAGGGGTGGCCGGCGAGCACCACGTGCATCCGCTGACCCTCGAAGTACGCTCCCTCATCGGTGAGTTCGAGGTCATGCACCGTCCCGGAGCCGATCCGGTACCCGCCCGACCGGATCAGGTCGGCCAGGTACCTGTCCCCGGTCGGCCCGGCCGGGCCGTCCGTGACCGCGAAGACGTGCAGCGGGCCGTCCCCGGTGGCGCGCAGCAGCGAGCCGAAGACCTCCAGCCAGATCCGCGCGGTGTCGGCCCTGTGCAACCGCAGGCCCTCCCCCGCCAAGTGCCGGGCGAAGCCGGAGCCGGCGGCAGCCGCCGCGTGGCGGGCGCAGGCGCTCAGGCCGGCCGGCGCGGCGGCCACGTCGAGCCCGACCAGCCGCAGGCCGCCCTCGGTCACCAGCAGGTCGGGCCGGAGGAAGGCGGTCGCCACCTTGGCCAGGTGCGGGTGCTCCAGCGCCTCGGCGATCAACTCGGCCTCCTCCGGCGGCAGTCGGAGGTAGCCGAGCCAGGCGGAGCGGTCCCCGCCGAAGGCCCGCTCGGGGAAGGCCGTGATCAGCTCGGCCAGCCGCAGGGCGGTGGTCTCGGTGTCGGCGACGACGTCCGTGGTGAGCACCGGGGGCGCCGCGCCGTCGGCCTCCGCCGCGCCGGTCGCGGTGTACGCCGCCCAGCCGGCCACCGCCCGCCGGTCCAGCCCGGACCAGACGGCGGCGGGGGTGGTCGCCGAGGAGGGCCAGATGGCGGTCACGCGTGCCTCCCGGCGGTGCGCGGTGCGTCGGACGGGGTGCGGTTCGGGTGCTGCTGCGACGGCTGCGACACGGTGGCACGTCCTCTCTACGGGTCGCGGAAGGCTGACGGGTGGTCAGGGGCGGGCTACGTCCCGGAGCAGCCCGCGGGCGTGGCGGTGAGGGTGCGGACGGCGCAGTCCAGCCGGGACTCCAGCTCGTCCCGGGTGTCCGCGACCGCCAGCACGTAGCCGTGCCGGTCGGCGGCTCCGGCGGCCGGCACGCGCCGCCCGCCGGCCGTGGCGGTGATCCGCACCTCGGCCACCCCGGGCAGCGAGGCGACCAGCTCGGTACTGGTCTCGGGGATCGGCAGCGCGCGGTCGAAGGTGACGTACCGGATGCCCGCCACCTGGGGGTGCTCGCGTCCGGGGGGCGTCGGCAGGCCGAGCACGGCGGCCATGGTGAGGGCGTACACGTCCTGCCCGAGGGCCAGCTGCTGGAGGTCGCTGATCCGGTCGCCGCCGGGGTGGCCGTGCGACTCGATCAGCCGGGGGCCGTCCCCGGTGAGGATCACCTCGGTGTGCGAGGGGCCGTAGCGGTAGCCGGTGGCGTCCAGGGTGGCCCGCACCAGGTCGGCGACGGCGGTGCACTCCGCCTCCGGGAGGCGGACCGGAAGGGTGTGGCCGGTCGCCACGAAGGGCGGCACCCCGGCGGTCCGCCGCTCGGTGACCGCGACGATCCGGTGCCGACCCGCGACGCTGATCGCCTCCACGCTGAACTCGGCCCCGGTCAGGTACTCCTCGACCAGGTACGGCCGGGTGCTGTCCAGGGTCGTGCGCAGGAACGCGGTGGCGTCCTCCCGGTCGCTCAGCAGCCGCACGCCCGCACTGCCGCTGCCGTCCACCGGCTTGACCACGCACGGCAGCCCGATCCGCTCGATCCCGACGGCCAGTTGGGCCGTGGTGCGGCCCAGCACGTGGGCGACCGGCTTCCCGGCCCGGTCCCCGACCAGCGCCCGCAGCAGCGCCTTGTCCCTGAACGCCACCAACGACTCGGGCTCGTTCCCCCGCCACCCCAGCGCCCGGTTCACCTCGGCCGCAGCACCCGCCCCCAGCTCACCGAACCCGAAGCAGCTCACCGGCCCCGCGAAGCCGAAGCCCCGCAGCGCCGCCACCAACTCGTCGCGCGAGCGGGTCCACCCGGTCTCGATCACCGGCCAGTCCCCCGCCTCCCGCCCGGCCCGCCCGGGCTCCACCACCACCACGACGGCCACTCCGAGGGACTCGGCAGCGGCGATCGCCGCCTCACGGGGGCCGAGCAGCACGGCGGTGGACTTGGTCACGGGCATGGTCCCGGAGCCTTTCGGTAGCAGCGGAAGAGGTGCGGCGGTCACACCGATCCTCCGCTGCCCGCCTACCGACCCGCTCCCGTTCCCTTCCGGGACGGATCCGGGAGCCACCGGGAAGCAGACGGGAACGGAACGGGAAGCCGGGCGCCCGGCCGACCTGACGGGGTGCCGGCGGCGGGCCGACGGTGACCTGACGGAGCGTCGGCGGGGCCGGTGACAGGCGCCGCCGGGTGCCCGATGGTGGAGGAGCAGCGCGTTCCGGTCACCCGTACGGCCCGGCGGTCGGCTCCCCCACTGGCACGGGGAGCACCCGCCGGGCCGCCGGTGTTCGGGGGCGCGACAGCGCGTCCGGACAGCGCTTGCCGCCGCTGCTGCGCTCTGATGTTTCCGCAGGTCAGGGGCGTCTTAACGGAGGTGAAAACCGTCATCAGCGCAGCCTTTGCCAAACCCCCCGGGGGTAGGTTTCACTTCCCCCGTCGAACACCGAGACGAGGGGGTACGGACATGGCGACGAGCCATGAGCACGACCACGGTCACCAGCACGGAGGCGGACACGGCGGTGGGCACGGAGACGGACACGGCGGACACTCGCACGGTGTCTCCGCCGACGCGGACCGGCGCTGGCTGGGCATCGCGCTCGCACTGATCACCGTCTTCCTGGTGGTCGAGACCGCCGTCGGCCTGATCTCCGGCTCGCTCGCGCTGCTCTCGGACGCCGCGCACATGCTCACCGACGCGGTCTCGATCGTGCTGGCCCTGGTGGCGATGCGGCTGGCCGCCCGGCCGGCCAAGGGCGGGTTCACCTACGGGCTCAAGCGGGCCGAGATCCTCTCCGCCCAGGTGAACGGACTGACCCTGATCCTGCTCGGCGCCTGGCTGGCGTACGAGGCGGTGCGGCGCCTGGTCAGTCCGCCCGAGGTCGAGGGCGGTCTGGTGGTGGTCACCGCGCTGGCCGGGATCGTGGTCAACGTGGCCGCCGCATGGTGCATCTCGCGGGCCAACCGCAGCTCGCTCAACGTCGAGGGCGCCTACCAGCACATCCTCAACGACCTCTACGGCTTCATCGCCACCGCCGTCTCCGGCGTGATCGTGCTGACCACCGGCTGGGCCCGGGCCGACTCGATCGTGACGCTGATCGTGGTCGGGCTGATGTTCAAGGCCGGCTGGGGTCTGCTGCGCGAGTCCGGCCGGATCTTCCTGGAGGCCGCCCCGCCGGGGGTCGAGCCGGACCGGATCGGCGACGCACTCGCCTCCCACCGGGGAGTCAGTGAGGTGCACGACCTGCACGTCTGGACCATCACCTCCGGCCAACCCGCGCTCTCCGCCCACGTGCTGGTCACGCCCGAGCAGGACTGCCACGCCGTCCGCCGGGACCTGGAGCACGAGCTGGCCCACGACTACGGCATCACCCACACCACCCTCCAGGTGGACCACGCCGCCGAGCGGGTGCTCAGCCTGTCGGCCGCCGCACCCGGGCCCGCCGCCGGCCACTGCGCCGACCCGCACGGCCCCGTCCACCACGACGGCACCCACCCGCACTGAGTGTCGCGGCACCGGCCGGGCGTCCGGCGGTGCCAGGATGGTCCCCGGACCGGCGCCGGGCCCTGACGCTGCCCCGCCCAGTCCAGCTCCGAGAGCGAGGCGGCCGACGTGATGACCACCCCTCAGGCCCCGGCGCGCCACCCCGCCGGCCCGGAACGCCGAGCGGGACAGGGTGGTCCGGAGTGAGCGACCGGGCCCGGACGGTGCTCGCGTTCTGCTTCTGCGCGGCCTTCCTGACAGGGTGTGTCCTGGCCGCCGGTCTGGTCTGGACGCGCTGGCTCTCCCCCGAGCACGACCAGGCGCTGGTCAAGGCCAGGGAATCGGTGCTCAGCGTCTCCCGCGGGGCCGTCGCCGAGCTGGACCGCACCTACCGGCAGGCCGCACCCGGCGAGGCCGTGGCCCTGGCCCGCTACGCCGCCATCGCGTACGGGACGGCGCACGGGGCCACCGTCCGGACGGAGGACGCGCCGGGTGCGGTGCGGCTGACCGTGGACCTCGAACGCTATGCCGACGTCAGCTTCTTCGGTGCCCCGGTCGGCGCCAAGGTCCGGTCCTGCTTCGACTGGACCCTGCCGGCGGGGACGGCCGCCGCCACCGTGCGGGACGTGCCGTGCCCGCTCTCGGCCGACCTGGACGCCGTCCTGATGGTCCGTCACCTCTGATCCGACCGGCCCGCGCCGACCGACCCCGGTCCGCTCCGGCCGTCACGGCACCAGCCGACACAGCACAGGTCGTCGCAGCGCCCGCCGTCACGCCTCCAGCCGTCACGCCGCCCGGCGACGCTCCGGGACACCGATGGCGTCGAACAGCGCGTCGGCCAGCCGGAGTTCGGCAGCCGCCCGGGAGTGGTCGCCGAGCAGCCGCCAGGCGGCGGCCAGGCCCGCCCGGGCGTTGGCGGCCTCCAGGCGGTGGCCGGTGGCCTCGGCGCGGGTCAGGGCGCTGCGGTGCAGCGCCAGGGCCCGGCGGGGGGAGCCGCCGCGCCGTTCGAGCGCGCCGAGCAGGTTCTCCACCGTGGCGCTGCGCACCGGGCCGGCGTGCTCGCGGATCAGCGCCTCGGCTCGGCCCGCGAAGGCGGCGGCCTGGGCGGTCTGGCCCAGGCGCTGGTGGACCTCGGCGGCCACGGCGTGGGCCAGCGCGAGGTCCTCGGGCCGGTGCCGTTCGTCGCCGCGCTCGACCGCACGGTCCACCGCCTGCCGGGCCGCCGCCGACTCGCCCCGGGCCAGCCGGGTCCGGGCCAGCTCGGTCAGCGCGGCGATCTCCTCGGCGGCCGGACCGAAGCCCCGGGTCAGCCGGACCGCCCGCTCGGCGGCCGAGACCGCCCCCGGCAGATCGCCGAGCCAGCGCCGGACGGCGGCCAGATCGGCCCCGGCGCCGTGCCCCTGACCCGGCGTCACCGCCGCGCCACCCTCCGGCCCGCCGAACAGCGCGACCGCGCGCTCCAGCAGCTCCAGCGCCTCGGTCAGCCGCCCCTCGCACCCGCGCAGCAGGCCCAGCTGGTGCAGCGCCGCCGCCTGGCCCGTCACCTCGCCCAGCTCTCCGGCGAGGTCGAGCGCCTCGGTCGCGGCCCGCACCCCCTCGGGGAAGCGGCCGAGCCGCCGGAGCACCACGGCCAGGTCCTCCAGGCCCAGCCGGAGCCGCTGCCGGTCACCGGCCCGCCGGGCCGCCTCCACCGCCAGGGCGGCCACCAGGTGGTGATCGGCGTGCCGGCTGCGGGAGCCCAGGTGCAGGACCAGGCTCTCGGCCAGCCGGCCGGCCCGCTGGTGGTGGCCGAGCCGGACGGCCTGCTCAAGGGCCGGCAGCAGCGCGTTCTGCTCACTGTCCAGGTACTCCTCCGCACCGTCCGGCCCGGCCAGGTCGGGCAGTGCGGCGACGGACGGGGCGGTCGGGGTGGACCAGGCGTGGTCGGGGTAGCGGACCCGGCAGGCCGTCTCGGTGGCGGCCACGTAGTAGTCCAGCAGCCGTTCGAAGGCCACGTCCGCCTCCGCCTCCGCCTCGGACGCGGCCTCCGCACCCTGGTCACGGGTGGACAGGCGCCGGGCGAACTGCCGCACCAGGTCGTGCAGCGCGTATCGGCCGAGCTCATGCTGCTCCACCAGGTGACTGTCCATCAGCTGCTCCAGCAGGTCCTCGGCCTGCTGCGGGCCGAGGCCGAACAGCGCCGCCGCCCCGTGCACGTCGATCCCGCCCGTGCACCGGCCGAGCAGTCGGAGCGCACGGCGGTGCCGGTCGCCCAGCTCCTGGTAGGAGAGCCGGACGGCGAGCTCCACGCTGCGGTCCCCGGAGCGCAGCTCGTCCAGCCGCCGGGACTCGTCGGCCAACCGGTCGGCGAAGTGACGGACGGTCCACAGCGGCCGGTTGCGCAGCCGGGCGGCGGCGATCCGCAGGGCGAGCGGGAGGTGCCCGCAGCGCTCGGCCAACTCCCGGACCGCGTCCGGGTCCTGCCCGGTACGGGCGGTGCCGAGGGTGGCGGTGAGCAGTCCGGCGCTCTGCTCGGGAGTGAGCAGGTCGAGCGAGACCGCCTCGGCGCCGTCCAGCCCGTCCAGCCCGACCAGCCGCCGCCGGCTGGTGACCAGCACCCGGCAGCCGGCCGAGGCGGGGAGCAGCGGGCGCACCTGGGCGGCGTCGGCGGCGTTGTCCAGCACGAGCAGCACCCGACGGCCCGTCAGGGCGGAGCGCCAGAGCGCGGACCGGCCGGCCAGACCCTCCGGCAGGCGTTCGCCGGGCACCCCGAGGCAGCGCAGCAGGGTGCCCAGCACCGCCACCGGATCGCAGGGGCGCTCGCCCGGGGCGAAGCCGCGCAGGTCGGAGTAGAACTGGCCGTCCGGGAAGTCCGGGGCCAACCGGTGCGCGGCCCGCACCACCAGGGCGGTCTTGCCGCTGCCGCCCATCCCGTCCACCACGAGGATGCGCACCGCACCGGGCCCGGCGGCGGACGGGCCCGTGAGGGCCTCGCCGGGCCGTTCGGTCAGCCGGGCGAGCTCGGCCTCCCGGCCGGTGAAGTCCGCCAGGTCGTACGGGAGGGTGCAGGGCGCCGGGGCCGCGGCCCCGGTGACGGGGGCGGGCTCGGCCGCCCGGACCGCGCCGGTCGGTTCGGGGCCGCCGCGCAGGATCGACTGGTGCAGGCGGCTGAGCTGCTGGCCCGGCTCCACCCCGAGCTCCTCCACCAGCAGGGCCCGGGTGGTCGCGTACTCGGCCAGGGCTTCGGCCCGGCGCCCGGAGCGGTGCAGGGCCAGCATCAGCTGGCCCCGGAAGGTCTCGCGGAGCGGGTGATCGGTGCACAGCTCCCGCAGCTCGTGGACCAGTTGCCCGGATTCGCCGAGTGCGAGCCGCAGGTCGAGCAGCTGCCCGACGGCCGCCAGCCGGCGCTCCTCCAGCACGGCCGAGGCGGCGGCGATCACCGAGCCGCCGTGGCCCGCCAGCACCGGGCCGCGCCAGAGCGCCAGCGCCGCGCGGAGGTGGTCGGCGGCCTCGGACAGCCGGTCGGTGTCCAGCGCCGCGCGGGACTGCCGCAGCAGCAGGGTGAACCGGCTGAGGTCCAGCTGCTCCTGGCCGATCTCGGCGCGGTAGCCGGGGCCGTCGGTGAGCAGCAGGGCGGGGCCGCCGGGGATGCGCTGGCGCAGCTCGGCCACGGCCTTGCGGATCTGGTGCGCCGCGGTGGCCGGCGGCTCCTCCTCCCAGGCTGCGGCGACCAGCCGGCCGACCGGGACCGTCCGGCCCGGGGACAGCAGCAGCACGGTCAGCACCCGGGTCGGGATCGGTCCGCCGACCCGCAGGCCGACCCCGCCGAACCGGACCTCCAAGGGCCCCAGGACTCCGAACTCCGGCTGCTCTCCCATCGGGCCCCGTCCCCTCTGCCTGCACCCCACCGACTCCGCATGGTGACACCGCGTCAGCGCGACTGCGAACAGATCGGGCCCGACTTTCCCAAGTCCGCGGACCACCTGGCCGGCGAAGCGGTCAGGACCACGGCCGTCCGTCGGCACAGGTGACGCCGCATCAGCGCCTCGGCGGCCCGGCCCGGCCAGCAGGCTGGGGGCGGCGGCCGGCTCCGCCGGGGTACGCAGCACGACCGCTCAACGATCCGGCCCGACCTTCCCGGAACCGCACAGCCCGGCGAAGCAGGCAGACCCACGACCGGGTGAGGTGCACGGTGAAACCGCGTCACCGCGGCGGCGGCCCTGGCCAGCCAGCGGGCTGAGGGCCAGCCGGCTCCGTCGAGGTGCGCAGCACGACCGCTCAACGATCCGGCCCGACCTGCCCGGAACCGCGCAGCCCGGCGAAGCAGGCAGACCACGACCGGCTAGCGGCACAGGTGACACCGCGTCAGCGCGGTGGCACCGACGGGTCGGGCCGGAGTGCGGCGGCGAGGGCCTGGCCGGTCAGCGAGCCGGGGGTGGCGGCCAGGTCCGCCGGGGTGCCCTCGAAGACCAGGCGGCCACCCGCGTCGCCCGCGCCGGGGCCGACCTCGATCACGTGGTCGGCGTGCGCGATCACCCGCAGGTTGTGCTCCACCACGATCAACGTCGCGCCGCCCTCCACCAGTTCGTCGAACAGCCGGAGCAGCCGGTCCACGTCGGAGCCGTGCAGGCCGGTGGTCGGCTCGTCCAGCACGATCACCTGCCCGCCGCCCGCCCCGGCCTCCCCCAGGTGCTTGGCGAGCAGCAGCCGCTGCTTCTCCCCGCCCGAGAGGGTGTCCAGCGTCTGACCGACCGCCAGGTAGCCGAGGCCGACCCGGTCCATCCAGGCCAGCCGGGCACCGATCGCGGGGTGGTCCGCGCACAGCCGGCCGACGGCGGCCGGGGTCGAGGCGAGCAGGTCGGCGATGGTCGCCCCGCCCACCCGGACGGCCAGGGCCTGCGGGTTGAAGCGGGTGCCGCCGCACGCCTCGCAGGGCGTCGAGACGTCGTCCAGGTAGGCCAGTTCGGTGGTGACGGAGCCCCGGCCGCCGCACTCCGGGCAGGCGCCCTTGGAGTTGAAGCTGAACCAGGCGGGCGCGAGCCCCGAGGCCGCCGCGAAGATCCGGCGGACCGGCTCGGACAGCCCGAGCTGGCTGAGCGGGGTGGACCGGCCGCCGCCGCGCGGCGGGTCCTGGCCGATCACCACCACCTCCGGGTGCCGGTGCGGCAGTTCGTCGGTGATCAGCGAGGACTTGCCCGAGCCGGCCACCCCGACCACGGCGGTGAGCCGGCCCAGCGGCAGCGCGACGTCGAAGCCGCGGAGGTTGTGCGCCCGGGCGTCCGTGACGGTGAGCGAGCCGCGCGCCGGACGGACCTCGGTGCGCAGCACCACCGGTCGGCGCAGCGCCCGGGCCGTGGGGGTGTCGGCGCGCAGCAGCTCGGCCGGGGTGCCCTCGAAGAGGATCTCGCCGCCGTGCTCGCCCGCCCCGGGCCCGAGGTCGACGAGGTGGTCGGCGAGGGCGATCACCTGCGGGTGGTGCTCCACCACCAGCAGGGTGTTGGCGGCGTCGCGCAGTTTCAGCAGCAGCTCGGTGAGTCGGCGCACGTCGTGCGGGTGCAGGCCCGTGCTGGGCTCGTCGAAGACGTAGGTCACCGAGCTGAGCGGGCTGCCCAGGTAGCGGACGATCTTCACCCGCTGGGCCTCGCCGCCGGACAGCGTGGCGGAGACCCGGTCCAGCGTCAGGTAGCCGAGCCCGACCGAGCGCAGCGCCTCCAGCCGCCGCCCGGCCTCGGCCAGCACCGGGGCGACCCGGGGGTCGTCCAGCGTGGTGACCAGCTCGTGCAGGGAGTCGACGGAGAGCGCCGTCCAGTCCGCGATCGACCGGCCGTCGATCAGGCTGGCGAGCGCGGCGGGGTTCAGCCGGGCGCCCCCGCAGTCCGGGCAGGCCCGGACGCTGATGACCCGGCGCATCGCCTCGTCCGTCTCCCGGGACCGGGAGGCGGGCGGATTGCGGATGAAGACGTCCCGCATCCGGGTGACGACACCGTCGAACCGCGCCGTCTTGGGGAACTCCGGATCGGGGTTCGGGAGCTTCATCGCGTCCGCGTACAGGAAGTCGTGCATCTCCTGCTCGGTGTACTCCCGCAGCGGCTTGCTGCGGTCGAACAGGCCGCAGTACGCGAACCGCTTCCAGCGGTAGGTGCCCGGCCGGAAGGCCGGGAAGCGCACCGGCCCCTCGTCGATCGACCGGTCCAGGTCGAGCAGCTCGTCCAGGTCGACGTCCCGCGCCACCCCGAGGCCCTCGCAGCGGGGGCACATCCCGGCCGGGTCGTTGAAGGAGTACGCGGGCGAGTAGCCGGCCGAGGGCTCGCCGGTCCGGGAGAACACCAGCCGCAGCAGCGGGGCCAGGTCGGTCGCGGTGGCCACCGTCGAGCGCGCGTTGCCCGCGAACCGGCGCTGGTCGATCAGCACCGTGAAGGTCAGCCCGTCGATCCACTGCACGTCCGGCTGGGCCGACTGCGGCAGCCGGTTGCGCACGAAGGCCGGGTACGAGTCGTTCACCAGGCGCTGCGCCTCGGCCGCCACGGTGTCCAGCACCAGCGAGGACTTGCCGGAGCCGGAGACGCCGGTGAAGACGGTGAGCACCTCCTTGGGGATCCGCACGCTGACCTTGCGCAGGTTGTGCGTGGTGGCCCGCCCCACCGAGATCCACCGCCCGCGCCCGGCTCCGCTGCGCCCGCCGTCACCACGGTCGTGCCCCTGGTCGCCACCGTGCTCGCCGCCCCGGTCGTCGGACTCCGGCCGCATCGCATCCTCCGTCGTCCCGTCACAACCCCGGGGAGCCTCCCCGTCCCACCACCCTACGAACGGTCCCGGCCGGACGCACCGTCAGCATCCGCGCGGCGTGACCCCTTCCACACCCGCCGTGCCCCGACGCGCCCGGGCGGTAGGGCGCACCGGACACCCGGAGCTGCGTAGGCTGTCGGGGCTGTCACTCGTCCGTCGTAAGGAGACACAGAGCATGCCGCAGCAGGTGCAGGGCGTCGTCGCACGCGCCAAGGGTGAGCCGGTCCGCTTGGAGACCATCGTGGTGCCGGACCCGGGGCCGGGCGAGGCGGTGGTGAAGATCCAGGCCTGCGGGGTCTGCCACACCGACCTGCACTACAAGGAGGGCGGCATCGGCGACGAGTTCCCGTACCTCCTCGGCCACGAGGCGGCCGGCGTGGTCGAGTCGGTCGGCGAGGGCGTCACCGAGGTCGCCCCGGGTGACTTCGTGGTGCTCAACTGGCGTGCGGTCTGCGGTCAGTGTCGCGCCTGCAAGCGCGGCCGGCCGTGGTACTGCTTCGCCACCCACAACGCCAAGCAGAAGATGACCCTGCTGGACGGCACCGAGCTCTCCCCCGCGCTCGGGATCGGCGCCTTCGCCGAGAAGACCCTGGTCGCCGCCGGGCAGTGCACCAAGGTCGACCCGGCCGCCTCGCCGGCCGCCGCCGGTCTGCTGGGCTGCGGTGTGATGGCCGGGCTTGGCGCGGCGGTCAACACCGGCGCGGTCGGGCGCGGTGACACCGTCGCGGTGATCGGCTGCGGCGGAGTGGGCGGCGCGGCCGTCGCGGGCTCGCGGCTGGCCGGGGCGTCCCGGATCATCGCGGTGGACGTGGACGACCGCAAGCTGGAGCTGGCCAAGGGCCTGGGCGCCACCCACACCGTCAACTCCCGCTCGGTGGACCCCGTGGAGGCGATCCGCGAGCTGACCGGCGGCTTCGGCGCCGACGTGGTGATCGACGCGGTCGGCCGCCCGGAGACGTACCGGCAGGCGTTCTACGCCCGCGACCTGGCCGGCACCGTGGTCCTGGTCGGGGTGCCGACGCCGGAGATGAAGCTGGAGCTGCCGCTGCTCGACGTCTTCGGCCGGGGCGGTGCGCTGAAGTCCAGCTGGTACGGCGACTGCCTGCCGGAGCGGGACTTCCCGCTGCTGATCGACCTCTACCTTCAGGGCCGGCTCGACCTGGACGCCTTCGTCAGCGAGACCATCGCGCTGGACGGCGTCGAGGGCGCCTTCGAGCGGATGCACCGCGGCGAGGTGCTGCGTTCGGTGGTGGAGTTCTGATGGCCGCCCGGATCGAACACCTCGTCACCTCCGGCACCTTCTCGCTCGACGGCGGCACCTGGGAGGTCGACAACAACGTCTGGCTGGTCGGTGACGACCAGGAGGTGCTGGTGATCGACGCCGCCCACGACGCCGACGCCATCGCCGCTGCGGTCGGCAAGCGCCGGGTGGTGGCCGTGGTCTGCACCCACGCCCACGACGACCACGTGAACGCCGCCCCCGCGCTGGCTGCCCGGACCGGCGCGCCGGTCCTGCTGCACCCGGCCGACCTGCCGCTCTGGCAGCTCACCCACCCCGACCGCTCCCCCGACGGCGAACTCGCCGACGGGCAGCGGCTCACGGTGGCGGGCACCGAGCTGACGGTACTGCACACCCCGGGCCACGCCCCGGGCGCGGTCTGCCTGTACGCCCCGGAGCTCGGCACCGTCTTCACCGGCGACACCCTCTTCGCCGGTGGCCCGGGCGCCACCGGGCGGTCCTTCTCGGACTTCCCCACCATCATCGGCTCCATCACGGACAGCCTGCTCAAGCTGCCGCCGGAGACGGTGGTCCGCACCGGCCACGGCGACACCAGCACCATCGGCGCCGAGGCCCCGCACCGGGCCGAGTGGGTGGCCCGAGGCCACTGAGCCCACGTCAGGAGGGCGGCCCGGCCGCCCTCCTGACCCGCCCGGCCCGTTCAGCGGCGGGGGAAGCGGACCAGGCCCACGACGAGCGCCGCGCATCCGATGATGTACGCCCACGCGCCGGTCGCGTACACCGAGAAGCGCATCCCCGTACTGACCAGGATCCCGACCAGCAGGACGAGGCTGACGAGGGTGCTGACCACGTGCAGGCGGCGGGGCCAGCGCGGCAGCGGCCCGGGGCGGGTCCGGCGCGTGGCGATCAGCACCGCGACGCAGACGCCGACGCTGAGCACGACGCCCGCGACCCACGGCCAGGAGCCCCGGGTCAGGTTGGCCACGGCGCTGGACGAGAACTCGTTGCGGTAGGTGCTGGGCGGCAGGCAGATCCCGAGCACCAGGCCCGCGATGGCCACCCAGAACGGGGCCGCCCGCCCCTGCGGTACCGGCGCGCTCACGGCGGGCCCGGCCGCAGGAACCGGGGCGGGCAGCGTGAGGGCGCTGTGCACGGCGTGGCCGGCGGTCGACGGTGGCCACCCGGCGGTCGGGGTGGCGGGCACCGGGATGGTCGGCTCCACCGTCCAGGCCGGGACCCCGTGGGAAGGCCCGGGCTCCGGCTCACCGGGCACCGGCCCGAGCTCCTCGATCAGTTGGGCCACGGTGGGGCGCTGGGCGGGGTCCTTGGCCAGGCAGCGCACGACGACCTCCAGCCCCTCGGCCGGCAGGCCGGAGACGTCCGGTTCCTCGTACGCGATCCGGAAGTTGAGCGCCTGGGCCGAGCCGCTGCCGAACGGGCCGGTGCCGGTCGCCGCGAAGGTCAGCACGGCACCGAGGGCGAACACGTCGGTGGCGGCCGTGACCGGCGTGCCCAGCAACTGTTCCGGTGCCATGAACCCGGGCGTGCCGACGGTCATCCCGGTCCGGGTGAGCGCGGTGGCCTCGGCGGCCACCGAGATGCCGAAGTCGACCACCCGGGGGCCGTCCGGCGCGATCAGGACATTGGACGGCTTCAGGTCGCGGTGGACCAGACCCGCCGCGTGGATGGCCTCCAGCGCCTCCGCGAGGCCGGCTCCCAACGCCCGTACCGCCTCCACCGGCCAGGGACCGTGCGCCGCCACCGCCTCGTCGAGCGGTGGCCCGGGGATGTGCGCGGTGGCCAGCCAGGGCAGTGCGGCGTCGGGGTCGGCGTCGACCACGGCCGCCGTGAAGAACCCGTTGACCTTGCGCGCCGCCGCCACCTCGCGGGCGAACCGGCGCCGGAAGCCCGGGTCCTGGGCGAGTTCGGGCCGCACCACCTTCACCGCCACCAGCCGCCCGCTCGGCGACCGGCCCAGGTAGACCTGGCCCATGCCACCGCCACCGAGGCGGCCGGTGATCCGGTAGCGCCCCAACTGCCGTGGATCGCCCGGCTCCAGCGGATTCACCCGTCACTCCCCCTCACCACGGCACCGCGTACCGTCCCCGCGTGATTACACACCAGGACGGTGCGTACGCGCAGCCCCGCACGCGCGGCGACACCGCGCCGGTGTCACCGTCGGCGGTGCTTCCGACGCGCCGGCCGGTCCGCCGAGTACGGTGGGAAGCAACGGACTTGACGCGGCGCCAGCGGCGATGCACCCGAAGACGGCCTCCGCTGCCGCACCCACCGCCTCCGCCGCCGACCCGACCCGACCGGCACCGAGGGCCGCAGCGTAGCCGGCAGGCAGCTTCGGCTGCACTGGTGAACGGCCTCCCGACGGCTCATGACCCGATCCGGGTCCGCATCCCCGCGGTCCACCGCCGGGCCCGTCCTGCGGACGGCCGGACGGGCGGACGGGCGGACGGACGGACGGGCGGACGGGCGGACGGGCGGACGGGCGGACGGGCGGACGGACGGGCGCTACAGCGGCTCGCCCAGCGGGCCGTGCTCCTCCTCCAGCTCGGCGGCCCAGTGGGCGGCGAAGTCCGGCCGGCTGCCGTCGGTGTCGGTGAAGCCGTACTCCCGATAGAGGCCCCAAGTCGCCAGGGCCCGGCCGGACTTCGCCATCACGTCGGGGTCCGCCGCCAGCGCCGCGACGGCTCGGCCGAGGTAGGCCGGGGTCTCCGAGTGGGCGAAGTCCGGGTCCTGGGCGACGGCGTCCCGCCAGTTCCGCTCGGCGACGCCGAACAGGTCGAGCATCGCCTCGGAACGCAGGAAACCGGGGGTGATCGCCACCGCCGCGACGCCGTACGGCCGCAGCTCGGCCGCCTGGGCGACCGCCAGCCGGATCACCGAGGACTTGGCCAGGTCGTAGAAGAAGGAGCCCCGGTAGCGGGCGGTGTTGCCGTCGGTCACCTCGACAACCAGGCCGGACCGGCGGGCCACCATCAGCGGCAGGGCGTACCGGCTGGTGATGACGTGGGTCTCCACCGCCTGCCGGAGCAGGCGCAGCCCGGTCTCCAGGTCCTGTTCCCAGAGCGGGTGTTCCCAGTCGGTGAGCGGATCGCCGCCCCAGACCGAGTTCACCAGCACGTCCAGCCGGCCGTGCTGCTCGGCGGCGATCCGCTCCACCAGGGCCCGGACCTGCCCGGCGTCCGCGTGGTCCACCCGCACCGGAACGCCCGTACCGCCCGCCTCGGTGACCAGGTCGGCGGTCGCCTCGATGGTCTCCGGGCGGTCGAGCTCCGAGCGACCGTCGGCCGTGCTGCTCCGCCCGGTCACGTAGACCGTCGCACCGGCCGCGCCGAGCTGCACGGCGATGCCCCGACCGCCGCCCCGGGTGCCACCCGCGACCAGGGCGACCTTGCCGGCCAGCGGGCGGTGACGGGTACTCATGTGTCCTCCTGGGTCTGCGGAAGGCAATTCTCGCCACCTCGGGCGGGCCACGGCACCCCGTTTGACCCGAATGCCGGAATCCCGAGGCCGAGAAGGGGTCACCCATTTCCCGGATGGCGGTGATCCACATCATGTTCGCCAACGAAGTGACCGATGATCCGATCCCTCCCATCCGCTCCAGGGCGACGGCTTCCGCGATTGGCCAAAAAACGATCTTGGACATCCTCCGGAGTCCCATAAAGTCATGATCATGAAAACGGAGGACCGAGCCGCACCGTCCCCCGCTTTCGCCACGACGCATACGCACGACAGAACACGGAAGAATCCAATGCTCTCTGCCCGCAAGGCACTTGTCACCGCGACCATGGCGATGTCCGCCGTCGTCGGCGCCCTCGCCACGGCTTCGCCGGCGAACGCGTCGATCACGACCGGCTCGTACACCGTCGACGGCTGTGACGCCCAGTGCCTGGTGCTCTACTTCAACACCGGGTACGCCGGCTCCCACACGGTGATCCACTCCACCACCCCCGACGCCGGCGAAGGGGTCTACGACCTCTCGGTCTACACCTTCCAGAGCTCCGGCAAGGGACAGGGGACGAACCTGAAGAACAACGCGGCCTCGGCCAAGGCCCGTATCTGGGGCATCAAATCCAGCGTGACGGTCTATTTCAACAGCGGCTACGCGGGCCCCTGCGACAAGTTCCACAAGACCGAGTACCCGGTCGCCTGGCAGCTCTCGAACACCTACAACGAGAACGCCTCGGTGTACTTCCGGAACGTCGAGGTCAACCAGAACTGCGTCAACTTCGGCTGAGCCACGTCGTGAACCGGTGACGGCCGCACACCCGTGCGTCCGTCACCTTCCCCAGGAAGAGAAGTGAATGACCGTGAGGAGAAGGGGATTGCCCCCCGGGACGTCGCGCGCGCTGGTGTTCGTCGCAGCCGCCCTCCTGGCGACGGCCTCCTGTGGGACGGCCGAGCAGGACCGGGCCGACCGTGAGCCCGCAGGCCGGAACCCGGGGGCTGCCGCCTCCGCTCCCGCCGCACCGTCCACACCCGCCGCACCCGCCGCACCCGCCGCGCCGTCCGCGACCTCCTCGGGGACGCCCGACCGCACCCCGATGCCCGTCGAGCGGTACGCCCTCACGGCGGAGCAGTCCGGGGCGATCGACCGTGCCAAGGTGCTGCTGGCCAACGAGTGCCTGGCCGGCTTCGGCCTGGACTTCCGGATACCGGACCGACCTCCGCCGCCCGCCGAACCCTCCCGGCGCTACGGCATATCGGACCGCGCGGCGGCCCGCGAGCGCGGCTACCACCTCCCGCCACCGCCGGCCGGCGCGGCGGCTGCGGACGGGCGGCCCACCGAGGCGCAGGAGGCCGTCCTGCTCGGCGAGACCCGGGCGGGCGCACCGCAGCCGACCGGCCCCGACGGCCGCCCCGTCCCGCCCGGCGGCTGCTACGGGGACGCCGAGGCCCGGCTGGACGGCGGCCCGCGTCCCGAGGCCGACCTCGCCGCCGCCGCGGCCGTCGACACCGAAGGCTTCCGGCGCTCGCTGGTGGACCCGGCGGTGGTACCCGCCTTCCAGGCGTGGTCGTCCTGCATGGCACGGCACGGTCACCACTACCGGGACCCGCTGGCCTCCGTCGGGGACCGGGCGTTCGACACCCCGGAGCCGACGGAGCGTGAGAAGGCCGTGGCGCTGGCGGATCTGGACTGCAAGACCGAGACCGGCCTGCTGCAGACCTGGAGCGCGGCGGAGGCCGCCATCCAGACCCGCATGATCGAGGAGAGGTCCCCGGCGATGACCCGGCTCAGCGCCTTCCAGCAGCGCAAGATCGGCCTGGCCCGCGAGGCGATCGCCCGCCTGGGCGGCTGAGCGCGGCCCGCTGCTTGCCGGGTGCACGCACCACCAGCAGCACGGGCGGCACGGGCGAGCGGGCACGGGCGCGTCTTCCTCGGGTCGGCGGGACGGGGCGGGAGGTCTTCGCTCCGTGCGTCTCCGACCCGGGCGGAACTCCCGGGCCGGAGACGTCCCGTGGCCATCGTCGGTCACTCCCGTATCACCGCCGTCACACCTGTACCGGTCCGGGCGCAGCCGGGCCCGGTACAGGTGTGACGGCGGAGTGATCCGGCCGGTACGCGTCCCTCCTAGGTTCGTCCCGGCTCCGGATCCCAGGACACCGACGGCCGCCCCGCCCCAGCCGGCGGCACCCACCACCCCCGCCGTGCGGCGTCGATGCACGACGGCCTTCCGGAAGGACCCCCGTGACCCCCAGCAAGACCGCTCGTCCCACGGCCCGCAGGCGCCTGCTGCGCGCCGCCCTGGTCGGTACGGCGATCACCTGCGCGCTCGGCCTCACCGCCACCACCGCGTCGGCCGCCTCCACGGTCGCGCGCTTCACGCTGGCCGAGCCCGACTGGACCGCCGGTGACAGCGCGTCGGCGGACAACGGCATGTCGCAGCTGGTGCTCCAGTCGGACGGCAACCTGGTGCTCTACAAGTTCACCGGGGCCGACAGCTACCCGGCCTGGGCCTCCGGCACCCGGGGCAAGGGCGTGGTCCGGCTCGGCTGGTCGCAGTCCGGCTACGTCAAGCTCTACAACTCCTCCGGCGGCATCGTCTGCACCATGGGTGCGCTCAACCCGGCACCCGGCGGTCGCGCCGAGCTCCGCAGCGACGGCAACCTGGTCTTCCTCAACACCAACGGCAAGGCGACCTGGAGCACCGGCACGTCGAGCGGCACCGGCAACCTCAACTACTGCTACACCTGACCGGACCGGCCCTCCGGCCACCGGCACCGGGCGCCGCCCCGGGACCCCTCCGGTCCCGGGGCGGCGCCCTCGGCGTCCCCCCATCGGGCACTTCCACCCCCCGTGCGACAATTTGATGATCCGTCATGCGGTGTACTCTGCGCGTTGCCGCAGGTCAGCAGTGGGACCGGCGGGTCCGTGGCAGTGCGGTCAGCCACGGATCGACGGGCGCAGGGCGGAGGGGGATCCGGGATGTCGATGGCAAGCACGGGTGGCGAGGGGCAGTGCGGTGCCCCGTAGGCCGCGACCGATCGACCCCGACGGCGGGCCGCTGCAGGCGTTCGCGTACGAGCTGCGGTGCCTGCGGCAGGCGGCCGGGAATCCGACCTACCGGGCACTCGCGGCGACGGCGGGGTTCAGCGCCACGACGCTGAGCGACGCCGCCGGCGGCGTCCGCCGGCCCACCCTGGACGTGACGCTGGCGTACGTCGGCGCCTGCGGCGGGGACGTCGCGGCCTGGGAGAAGCGCTGGTACGCGCTGGACCGCCGGCTCGCCGTGGACACCGGAGCCGACGCCCGGCTCCAGGCGACGGGCATCGGCACCGGCACCGGCACCGGCACCGGCACCGTCCCGACCCCCCGGGCCGGGCTGACCGTCTCGGAGGTGACCGGGCCGGCCGACGGGGACGCCGAGGAGCTCGCCCCGGAGGTGGAGGCGTTCGGGGAGCAGGAACTGACGCGCGATCAGGCCGGCGGCGAGCCGCCGGGGCGGTCGCGGGCCTGGCTGCCCGCCGCAGCGCTGGCCGTGGTCCTGCTGCTGGCCGGCCTGCTGGTGGCCTACGTGGGCCTCCAGCGCCGGGTGGACGACGCCCAGCCCGCCGCCGGTGCCGGCTGTCCGTCCGGCCGGGCCGACGGGGCCACCTTCCAGGGCACCACCTACAGCGGCAGCACCCGGGTCCGCAGCGGGGCCTCCCGCAGCACACCGGTGGTCGAGGAGGTCCCGCCCGGCTGCACGCTGCGGTTCAGCGGCTTCTGCATCGGCGACCCGGAGACGGACCTGACGGCCGGGACGCCCGACACCCGCTGGTTCAAACTGGCCGGCGGCGGGCTGGTCGCCTCGGCGGTGGTGCACGGCAATCCGCCGTGGGGGGCGAAGCCCGAGCCCTGCCCGGGCGAGTTCCCGGCCCCCTCGTCGATCTCCCTGACGGTCGCCGCCAAGCCCGGCGACCCCGAGACCGTGGAGCTCAGCGCCAGCGGCGCGCACCTCGGCGTGGTGGGGTTCGCCGGGTACTTCGCCGACGGCGGCCAGGAGGTGCCGGTGCCGCGCTGGCACCAGCTCGGCCTGATCGGCGTCGGTCCGGACGGCTTCGTCCTGCCCTGGCGGCTGCCGAAGCCGACGCCGGGTCAGGAGCCGCTCCACCTGGTGGCCGTCGCCTGCCTGGGCGGCGACGGACCCACCGACGTGATGGACGCGCTCACCCTCTCCCCGGCGGCTCCCACCGACCCGCGCGCGCTCCCGCTGGGCCAGGAGGACCGGGTCGCGGTCGCCCGTACGGCCTGCCACTACCCCCGCTGATGGACCCCGGGACCGCGCCGGACAGCGGCCGGACGGTCCGACGCCCTGTCGGGGCGTTGTCCGGACAACGCCCCGACAGCGTCCGGACAACGCCCTGACCAGCCCCGGACGGCGGACCGCCGCGCCGTTGTCCGGAGTTGACCGCCCGTCACCGGCTGGGCGGCGCCGGACGGACGGTCACCGTATTGGATCTTGCCCGTCAGCACGGTGCGCCCGGCGGTCCCGCCCCGCACCGTCCGGTAGCACCGACGGCACAGGAGTACGGGCGAGTGGAATTCGGCATCCTGGGACCCCTAGTGGTCCGCGACGGCACGCGGACGCGCACCGTCCCCGGCGGCCGGCAGCGGGCCCTGCTCGCCGCGCTCCTGGTCCGGCACGGGCAGCCGGCCTCGGCGGAGTTCCTGACCGAGGCGGTCTGGGACGGGTGTCCGCCCGGCAGCGCCTCCTCGGCCCTGCGCAACTACGTGATGCGGCTGCGCCGGACGCTCGGCGCGGCGGGTGAGCGGATCGAGACCACCACCGGCGGCTACCGGATCACCCTCGACCCGCAGGAGTTCGACCTCCGGCGGTTCACCGTCCTGCGCGACGAGGGCATCGCCGCGCTGCGCGGTCGGGACTACGAGCGGGCCGCCACCCGCCTGGACGCCGCGCTCGCGCTCTGGCGCGGCCCCGCCCTGGCCGACGTGCCCTCGGACACCCTGCTGCGCAAGGAGGCCGGCTGGCTGGCCGAGGCCCGGCTGGATGCCGTGGAGGCCCGACTGGAAGCCCGACTGCGGCTCGGCGGCGACGTCCGGGCGCTCACCGGCGAGCTCCAGGCGCTGACCGCCGAGCACCCGGAGCGGGAGCTGCTCTGGGCCCAGCTCATGACGGTGCTGTACCGCAGCGGCCGGCAGAGCGAGGCGCTGGCCGTCTACCAGCGGGTGCGGCGGACCCTGGTCGAGGAGATCGGCGTCGAGCCCGGCAGCGAGCTGCGCGAGGTCCACCAGCGGGTGCTGCGCGGTGACCCCACCCTCGACGGACCGGCCCGGCCCCGTCCCGAGCCGGTCACCGTCACGACCGCCGTCACGACCGCCGTCACGACCGCCGTGACGACCGCCGCCACGTCCGCCGTCGCGACCACGGCCACCGGTCCGGCCCCGGACGGCGAAGCACCCGCCGCCGACGGCCCGCAGCCCGACCGGACCGCCCCGTCGACGTTCGCCGTGACCCCCTGTCAGCTCCCCGCCGCGCTGCCCGACTTCACCGGCCGGGCCTGGGAGACCTCGCTGCTCACCGGCCGGCTCACCGCGCCGGACCGCACGGCCCCGTTCACCGCCGTGCTCTCCGGGCAGCCCGGCGTCGGCAAGACCGCCCTGGCCGGCCAGGTCGCGCACGCCACCCGGGCGGCGTTCCCGGACGGCATCCTGTACGCCGAGCTCGGGGGGACGGACGACCGCCCGGCCCGGCCCGCCACCGTGCTCCGGTCCTTCCTCCTCGCGCTCGGCGTCCCCGCCGACCTGATGCCGGCCGGTCTGGAGGACCGGATCTCGCTCTACCGCTCGCTGCTGACCGGCCGTCGGATCCTGGTGGTGCTGGACGACGCCCGGGACAGCGCCCAGATCCGCCCGCTGCTGCCCGGTGCCCCCGGCTGCGCCTCCCTGGTCACCACCCGCTTCCGGCTCGCCGACCTGGTCGGGGCGCTGCCGCTCCAGTTGGACGTGCTGTCGGTGGCGGAGGCCGAGCTGCTGCTGCGGCGCCTGGTCGGGACCGCGCGGGTGGCGGTCGATCCGGACGCGGGGGCCCGGGTGATCGCCGCCTGCGGCCGGCTGCCGCTGGCCCTGCGGATCTGCGCCGCCCGGCTGTGCGCCCGGCCCGGCTGGACCGTCCGGCACCTCGCCGACCGGCTGGCCGACCGGCCGGGCCTGCTGGACGAGCTGCGGGTCTGCGGCCTGGACGTCCGGGCCAGTGTCGCGCCCAGCTACCGGGCCCTCGAACCCGCCGCCGCCCGGGCCTTCCGGCTGCTCGCCACGGCCGCCGTGGACGACCCGGTGACGACCGGTCAGGCCGCCCGGGCCCTGGGCCTTCCGCTGCCGGTGGCCGAGCACCTGCTCGAAATGCTGGTCGACGCCCACCTGCTGGTCACCGACCTGCCCGGCCGGTACCGCTACCCCACACTGCTGAGGGCCTTCGCCCGCGAGCAGGGCGGCCGACCGGCCGGCACCGTGCCGGCCCAGCAGGAGCGGCACGCCACCGACCGACCGACCGCGCTCGTCGCCTCCGGACGGGGCGGGCCGGCCGACCGGCCGACCGCTCCGGCCTGGTGACGGCTCAGCCGCAGTGGACCTCGAACTGCACCAGCGAGTCGTCGCCGATCTGGGCGACCCAGTCGATGCACCGGCCGGGCGCGCTCGCGTACACCGGACCGGCGTAGGTGCCGTACTCGGCGCCGTCCTTCTGCCAGGGGCTGTTCAGCGGCGTGCTGGGCCGGAGCGAGGCGAGCAGGTAGATCTTCGCGCCCGGGTTGGTCCGGACCGTCACGGCGCAGTTCTTCCCGGTCGAGCCGTTGTAGGTGAGGAACGCGGTGCCGCCCCTCAGCGGGAACGAGTCGATGACGCCGTAGCCCGAACCGCAGACCCCGTTGTAGGTGGCGGCCTGGGCCACCGAGGGGACGGCGGCCAGGGCACCGGCCGTGGTGGCGGCGGCGACCGCCACGCGGGCGAGGTTGTGTCGGACGGTGTGCTTCATGGGTGTCGGTGCTCCAGGGTGACGGTGGATCAGATGAGCAGGGCGGAACGGGACGGCGGCGGGTCTCAGCAGTCGGAGGCGAACTTCACCGAGGCGTTCTCGTTGTAGGTGTTCACCAGGTTCGCCGCGTTGCGGTAGTTGAACATGTCGGCCGGGCCGCCGTAGTTCGAGTAGAAGTTCACCCAGACCGTCATGCAGACGTTGGAGACGGCCGAGGCGGCGTTGTTCTTGACGCGCTGCCCCTGGCCGTTGCCGGGGGCGGTGAAGGTGCGCCCGGCGAGGTCGGGGATGCTCTGCTGGATCACGTAGTGCGAGCCCTTGAAGTCGGAGTTGAAGAACAGGCAGAACTGGCTCTCGCCGCAGTCGCGCACCGCCGCCTGCGCGTTGGTGGCGAAGGCGGGGACGAGCAGGGCGGCGCTCAGCGCGGCTGCGGCGAGCTTGAGGGTGCGCTTCATGGGTGTCTCCGGTGTTCGGGACGGACGTACCGGGCGGGCGCCCGGACGTGAGCGGTGGGGGCCGGCCGGGTCACTGCTCGCGCAGCACGGCGGCGGCCTTGGTGAGCTGTGCGGTCTTCACGGTGAGGGCCGTCGCGAAGTCGGCCTGCTGCCGGGCGATCGACTCCTTCTGGAGGCCGGCCTCCACGCCGGACCAGGCCTCGACCAGGCCGACCCGCTGCTTGCAGGCCACGTCGGCCGTCGCCACCCGGATCTCCAGCGGCGTCGGCGTATCCCCGAGGAAGCGCGGGTCGCTCATCGCCTGCATCGGATCGGGGTACGCGTGGCCCTCGTTCCTCATGCACGCGGACCACTCCTCGAACAGCCGGGTGACCTGCGGCACCGCCATGCTGTCCTTGAAGGTCTGGAGGTTGGCCCGCTGGGCCACCGGGCTCGGGCCGAGGTCCCCCGCCCCGGCCAGGCCCCGCTTCGCCTCGTCGTAGCAGCCGCCGGGCGGGACGGCCACGCCGTTCACCCGAAGCTCGGGGCCGCCCGGGCCGGACTCCTCCGGCCGGTGCCCGGTCAGCACCTGCTGCTGCTCGGCGGAGAGCGGGGTCGGGCGGACGGGGTGGGTGCGCGGGTCCCGGTCGCCCAGGTGGTAGCCGTTCGCCTCCGCCTCGGCCCGGTCGGTCAGGCCGTAGCGGCGGTCCGTGAAGCTGCGCGGGCCGGTCGACGGCCCGGTGGGGTTGACGGCGTAGTCGAGACCGAACCGCCGCAGACACGCCCGGCGCAGCACGACTCCGGCCCGGGCCAGGGTGTCGGCCTCCGCCTCGGAGAAGAGGTACGCCTCGATCGGCAGCTGCGGCTCGGTGCGCTCCGGGGGTGCCGACGCGTCCGGTGCGGCCTGCGTCGGCACGGCGGACGCCCGGACGGACGAGGTCGGCGCGGCCGGGGACGGCACGGCCGGTGCCTGCGCGGCCGGCCGCCCGGGGGCCGAACAGCCGGTCAGGGCGAGGCAGATGACGCCCGCCAGCCCGGCCAACCGCGCACCCGTGCCCCCGGCGGTCGTGCGCCCTCGCCCGGTGGGTTTCCCGCCCGTCGTCCGCATGTCGCCCTGCGCCCCCTTCCGCCCCGTCGGCAGGAGGCCACCCGACCGGCCCCCGCCCTCGGCACCATCGTGGAGCGCGGAGGTATCACCGTGGTCTCATCCCCGTCATGCCCGACATCAGGACGACCACCAACTCCGCGACCTGGCACCACGTCTGACGGTGCGCCACTAGGATGCGGGCCATGGCCAACTTCCGTTCGCTGCACTCCCGCGACTCCGCGCTGTCGATCGGCTCGGTGGGTTCGTTCCTCTCGATCGGTTCGGTCGGGTCGGTGCTCTCGGTCGGCTCGGTCGGCAGCGTGCTGTCGGTCGGCTCGGCGGGGTCCTCGATGTCGGCCTTCTCCGCCGCCTCCTGGCTGAGCGTCGGCTCGCTGCTCTCGGCCCGCTCCTCCGGGTCGGTGCTCTCCTGGCGCTCGCACCGCGCCGCCCTGGCGGTCGGCGCGGCCGTCGCCGCCACCACCGTGCTGGCCGCGTACGGGCGGCGCGGCCGGACCTGACCGGACGACGGCCGACCGAGGGGGAGGTAGCGGGTGGGGCTGGGCGGGCTGAGACCGGGGGACCCCCGGCAGATCGGTGGGTGGACGCTGGTCGGCCGTCTCGGTGCGGGCGGCATGGGCGTGGTCTACCTGGCGCAGGGCATCGACGGACGGCTGGTCGCGGTGAAGCGGCTGCGCGAGGAGCTGGCCGAGGACGCCGCGTTCCGGGCGCGGTTCCGGCGCGAGGCGGCCTCGCTGCTGCGGGTCCGCGGGACCTGCACCGCCGGGGTGCTGGCGGTGGAGACCGAGGCGAGCACGCCGTACGTGGTGATGGAGTACGTCTCCGGGCCGACGCTGTCGGAGCACGTCGGTGACCACGGCCCGCTGCGGGCCGAGATGGCGCAGGGCTTCGCGGCCGGGCTGGCGGAGGCGCTGCTGGCGATCCACCGCGCCGGGCTGGTGCACCGCGACCTCAAGCCGGCCAACGTGCTGTTCTCCGAGCACGGCCCGAAGGTCATCGACTTCGGCATCGCCCAGGCGGCCGACGCCACCGTCCTGACCCGGATCGGTGAATCCCTGGGCACCGTCGGGTACATGGCACCGGAGCAGCTCCGGGGCCAGGCCGGGCCGCCCGCCGACGTCTACGCCTGGGCGCTGACCGTGGCCTACGCCTGCACCGGGCGTCCGCCGTTCGGCACCGGCCCGACCGAAGCGGTGCTGTACCGGGTCATGCACGGCGAGCCCGATCTCGACGGGGTGCCGGCCGCGCTGCTGCCCATGCTGACCCGGTCGCTCGGCGGATCACCCGAACTCCGGCCCACGCCCGGGGAGTTGCTCACCGAGCTGACCGGCACCGCGCCGACCGGCCCGGCGCCCGCCGCCGCACCGCCGGGTCCGGAGGCGGAGACGGCGGCGCTGCGCACCGTGCTGGCCACCGCCTGGCAGCTGCCCGCGCCGTCCCCGGCGGCGTGGCCACCACCGGCCTCCGGGCCACTGCCGGGCTCCGGGCCACTACCGGCCTCCGGGCAGCCACCGGCGGCGTGGCCACCGCCCCGGCTGATACCGTCACCGCCCCGGCGCACCGGGCGGGCCGCCGCCGTCGCGCTGGCGGCCCTGCTGGTGGCGGCCACCAGCCTGGCGGTCTGGGCCGCGCTCCCGGACGGCGGCTCCGGTGGGCATCCGTCCGCCTCGGGCAGCGGCACGGCTGCGGGCTCCTCGCCCGGCCCGTCACCGAGCCCGTCACCCACTCCCTCGCCCAGCCCGAGTCCGAGCCGGTCCGGGGGCGCATCGAAGAGCCCGAGCGCCACTGCGGCGCCCTCGCCCTCGACCGTCGCCTCCCGGTCCGCCACCCCGACCGGGGGCGGCGCGGCCGTGCTGCCCGACCAGATCGCCAACATCCACAGCGACCTGTGCATCGACACCAACGGCCCGCAGCAGGTCGGCCTCGAACTGGTGCTCCGTGACTGCGACTTCTTCAGCGGCCAGTTCTGGTCCACCGAGCGGAGCACCCTGCACCTGGTGAACCCGCCGAGCGGTCTCTGCCTCGACACCGACGGCCCGCCCGCCGCCGGGGCGCTGGCCGTGCTGAACACCTGCGGGAACTACACCGGCCAGCAGTGGCGCTACGACGCCGCCAACGAGTGGTACGTCAACCCCACCAGCAACCTCTGCCTGGACACCAACGGCCCGCCGGACGTCAACGTCGCCCTGGTCCTCAACTACTGCGGCAACTACACCGGCCAGCACTGGGAGCCCTTCTGACCCACCGCCGGGCGGCCCGAGCGGTCAGAGCACCAGGTCGTCGTGCTCGTCGAAGATCCAGCCGTCCTCGTACAGCACCTCGAACAGGTGGCCGTCGGCGTCGGTGAAGTACCCGCTGTGGCCCCAGGCGTTGGCCCCGGCCGGGCGGGTGACGGTGGCACCCAGCTCGGCCGCCCGGGCCATCACCGCGTACACCTCCTCCGCGCTGCGGGCCACGTAGGCCAGCGCGAAGCCGGCGAAACCGCCGGGCCCCCGGTCGGGCAGCCGCGCGTCGGCCGCGAAGGCCTCGCGGGACTGGAAGGCGACCGCGACCCCGCCGAGCTCGAACAGCGCGAACTCGTCGGAGCCGGCCTTCGAGCGCTCCCAGCCCAGCCCCTGGTAGAAGGCGACCGAGGCGGCGACGTCGCGCACGCCGAGAAGGATCAGGTTCAGTCGTCGGCGCATGTCGTCTCCCTGGAAGGTGCCCGTACGGCGGGCATTGTGCCAGCGGCCGCCGACAGCACGGTGATCACCCCTGCCGGGCCCGCAGCCGCCGCAGCATCCGGGCGTCCTGGAAGCCGACCTGGCGGGCCGCGGCCTCCACCGTGCTGCCGTGGGCGATCAGGTGCTCGGCGCGCTCCAGGCGCAGCTCCTGCTGGTAGCGGAGCGGGGTGAGGCCGGTGGCCTCGGTGAAGCGGCGGGTCAGGGTGCGCTCGCTGAGCCCGGCCGAGGCGGCCAGGTCGGCCAGGCCGAGGCGGCTGGCGAAGTGGGTGTCGATCAGGTCCTGGACGCGGTGCACGGAGTCGGTGAGGTGGGAGCGGTGCCGCAGCGCCGCCCCGGCCTGCGGCTCGTCGCCGTTGCGCCGGGCGTAGACCACCATGTCGCGGGCCACCCGGGCGGCGGCGGCCGGGCCGTGCCGGACCGCCAGCAGGTACAGCGCCAGGTCGATGCCGCTGGCGATGCCGGCCGAGGTGACCACCCCGTCGTCCTCCACGTAGAGCACGTCGCGCACCACCGTGGCGGCCGGGTGGCGGTGGGCCAGCTCCTCCTGGAGGTCGTGGTGGGTGGTGCAGCGCCGCCCGTCCAGCAGTCCGGCCCGGCCGAGCGCGTCGGCCCCGGCGCAGACGCTGGCCACCGTGCCGCCCGCCGCGTGATGGGCCGTCAGCCGGGCCAGCGTGTCCGGGCGGAGCGGCCCGGTGCGGGCCAGCGACTCCGAGCGCCAGCCGGGCACCATCAGCAGGTCGCCCGGCCCGAGCGCGGGCCAGTCGGTGCGTGCCCGGACCGGCAGGCCCTGGGCGGTGGGCACGTCCTCCTGCTCGGCCACGTGGACGATCCGGTAGTCGTACCCGAAGTCGGCCGCGCTGGCGAACACCTGGGCCGGACCGGCGAGGTCCAGCAGGTGCATGCCGGGGACGAGCAGGAAGACCACCTGGGTCACGATCCGGTCAGCTCCTTCACGGTGGCGACCCGGGCGAAGCGCCCGGCGAGGGCGTACTCGGTGCGGGCGATGATCTCGTCGGTGGACAGCGTACGCGGATCGGCCAGCACCTCGGCCAGGCTGCGCCCGGCGGGGGCGTCCCGGTGCGCGATCGGGTGGGTCGCGGTCGCGTCGACGGCGAACACCACCTCGTAGCCGAGGTCGGCGGCCACCCTGGTGGTGGTCTCGCAGCACTGCTCGGTGCGGATGCCGCAGACCGTCAGGGCGCGCACGCCCCGCAGGGTCAGCAGCTGCTGGAGGTTGGTGGTGGTGAACGCGTTGTGGCTGGTCTTGGTGAGGACCGGCTCGCTCCCGGCCGGCTCCAGGCCGTCCATCAGGTGGACGAAGCCGTTGGCCGGGTCGAAGACGGTGCCGGTGCCGGGGTCGCTGTGCAGCACCCAGACCACCAGGTCGCCCCGGCCCCGGGCGTGGTCCACCAGCTCGGCCACCTTGCCGACGATGCCGGGCTCCGAGACGGCGGCCCAGTCCTCGCGCTGCCGGAAGGACTCCTGGACGTCGATGACGATCAGTGCGTTGGTCATGGCTCCATCCTGGCCGCCGGGCCCCGCCCGCCCAAGGCACCATCAGGGCCCGATCCGGACCGATCCGGTCAACAGCCGGGGCAGCTGGAGCGGCCAAACGGAGCAGCCCGCTCCGGTCGTGTGCCCCAACCACCATTCCTGCCAGGGGTGTTGACGCATTGAGGCGGGCATGGCATTTTTCACCGGCCTGAGTGTGCGCATCCGTTCGTGCGCTCGGCGTTCCCCCACAAGGAGACCCATGTTCAAGGGACTTACCGCCGGACTCGGCACGGCCGCGATCGTCGCGGGCCTGCTGACCTCGGCCGTCACCCCGGCCCAGGCCGTTCAGGCGGGCGATCTGACCTCCACCATCGCCCTGAGCAACTGCTCGGCCTCGCTGGTGCGTTACCCCTCCTCGGTGTCCACCGACCGGGCGCTGATGCTCACCAACGGCCACTGCCTGCCGACCATGCCCAACGCGGGCCAGGTGATCCAGAACCAGACGGCCAGCCGCTCCGGCACCCTGCTGAACGCCGCCGGCTCCTCGCTCGGCACCGTGAACGCCGACAAGGTCCTGTACGCCACCATGACCGGCACCGACGTGGCGCTCTACCAGCTGACCGACACCTACGCGTCGATCACCTCCAAGTTCAACGCCACCGCGCTGACCATCGCCGACACCCACCCGGTCAACGGCTCCTCGATGTTCATACCGTCCGGGTACTGGAAGCAGACCTGGAACTGCTCGATCAACGGCTTCGTGGGCACCATCCGCGAGGACCAGTGGACCTGGCAGGACTCGATCCGCTACTCCACCGGGTGCAACACCACCCACGGCACCTCGGGCTCGCCGATCGTCGACGCCACCAGCCGGCAGGTGGTGGGCATCAACAACACCGGCAACGACGACGGCGCCATGTGCACCATGAACAACCCGTGCGAGGTCAACCCGGACGGCACCACCACCGCCACCAAGGGCCAGAGCTACGGCCAGCAGGTGTACTGGTTCACCACCTGCCTGGGCACCAACCGCGCCATCGACCTGAGCGTCAGCGGCTGCCTGCTCACCAAGCCGGCCGGCACCTCGCCGACCGTCACCAACCCGGGCAACCAGACCACCGCCCTGAACGGCGCCGTCGACCTCCAGATCGGCGCGACCGGCGGCACCGCCCCGCTGACCTTCACCGCCACCGGCCTGCCGGCCGGCCTGTCGATCTCCTCCTCGGGCCGGATCACCGGCACCGTCACCACGGCCGGCTCCTCGACCGTCACCGTGACCGCCAAGGACGCCGGCAACCGCACCGGCTCCACCAGCTTCACCTGGACCGTCAACGGCGGTGGCGGCGGCACCTGCACCCCGGCCCAGCTGCTCGCCAACCCGGGCTTCGAGTCCGGCAACTCGGCCTGGACCATCTCCTCGGGCGTGATCGACAACTCCACCACCAAGCCCGCCCGCACCGGCTCCTACAAGGCCTGGCTGAACGGCTACGGCTCCGCCCACACCGACTCCGCCACCCAGACCGTCACCATCCCGGCCGGCTGCAAGGCGACCCTCGGGTTCTACCTGCGGATCGACACCGCCGAGACCGGCACCACGGCCTACGACAAGCTCACCGTGTCGGTGAACGGGACCGCGCTGAAGACCTACTCCAACGTGGACAAGACCGCCACCTACACCCTGCGCACCTTCGACCTCTCGGCCTACGCCGGCCAGAGCGTCACGGTGAAGTTCAACGGCGTCGAGGACGCGTCGCTCGCGACCAGCTTCCTGATCGACGACACCTCCATCGCCACCAGCTGACACACCCTCAGCCACCGGCCCCGGCAGGCCCGTTCGTCAGCCGGGGCCGGTAGCGTGCCCGCATGACGGACGACGGACCGCCCGTGACGGTGGAGCAGATAGCCGCGGCCCTGGCCGCGTTGGACTACTACGACGGGGAGAACACCCCGCAGGCGCACGCCCGCTACGCCGCCGGCTACCCGGACCCCGAGGCCTACCGGGCGGCCCTGCTGAACGCCCTGCTGGGGTCGGTGCAGGCGGAGGCGATGCTGACCGACATGACCGACCTCCCCGACCAGGACCGGGAGCGGTCCTGGATGCAGCAGATCTCCTCCGCCGGGGCGGCGGAGGACGACCTGCGGCAGATCACCTTCGTCACCTGGCAGCTCTGGCGGGCGTCCTTCCCGCTGTCGGTCTTCGCCCGCAGCGACGCCGCCGGACCGGTGGCGATCGCCGCCGCGTACACCGCCGAGGCGGCACAGGCCCTGACCAATGCGATGAGCGCGGGCTGGGACGCCCTGGCCAGCGGGGACTTCGCCTCGATCGACGCCCAGCAGCAGATGATGCTGCACGCCCGGGACCGCCTCCGGGCCGCCCTCGGACACGTCGAGGACCACCTGGCCGTGGTCGAACGCGACGAGCCGTAGCGGCTGCCTCCCAGGTGGCCCGGCTGTGACACCGGTACGGCCCGGCCGCTCGGCCGGACGTCGTCGGCGAGCCCCCCGGGGGGCCGGGCTGCTCCGGCGACGACCGCCCGGCCCCGCCGAGGGGACCCCCTCTCGGACCGACGGCCGGTCAGAAACCCGGCTCGGCCGTGGCGGTGAGCAGCAGGGTGGGGCTCGCGGCCCAGCGGCCGGCGAAGGAGCGCGGGGCACCGGAGGTGGCGGGGACACGCAGGTACGCGTGCCAGCTGCCGTCGGGGCTGAGGGTGAGGTCGGCCTCCTCGAAGCCGAGGTTGCGCCGGGTGAGCGGGTACCAGGCCTTGAACACGCTCTCCTTGGCGGAGAACAGCAGCCGGTCCCACGGGAGTTCGGGATCTCGGCGGTGCAGGGTGGCCAGCCGGGTCCGTTCGGCGGGCAGCGAGACCGCCTCCAGCAGGCCGGGGCCGAGCGGGGCGCGCGGCTCGGCGTCGATGCCGAGGGTGGGCAGCGCGGTCCGGCGGGCCAGCACGGCGGCCCGGTAGCCGGTGCAGTGGGTCATCGAGCCGACCAGCCCGGCGGGCCACTGCGGCTCACCCCGGGGGCCCGGCAGGATCGGCACCGGCGGCTCGCCCAGGGCGGCCAGCGCCCGGCGGGCACAGGCCCGGACGGCGGTGAACTCGCGCAGCCGTCCGGGCACCATGTGCTCCGTCAGGGCCCGCTCCGGGGGCAGCAGCCGGGCCTCGGCGTCGTCCTCTCCGGTGCTCTCCGCCCAGACCGCGCCGGCCGGCAGCAGCGCTCCGATCACCGGGCCGGCCCCGGCTGCGGGAAGACCGGCCGCAGCCCGCTCGGGCCACCGCGCGGCTTCCACTCCCGGGGGTAGCCGAGCGAGACCTCCTCGAACCGGACGCCGTCGTGGAAGGTGGTGCGGGGTATGTGCAGGTGCCCGTAGACCACCACGCTCGCGCCGAACCGCAGGTGCCAGTCGTGGGTGTGCTCGGTGCCGCACCAGAGCGCGAACTCCGGGTAGCGCAGCACCTGGGTGGGCTCGCGGCGGAGCGGGAAGTGGTTCACCAGCACGGTCGGCAGCTCCGGGTCCCGGGCGGCCAGCAGCCGCTCGGTCTCGGCCAGCCGGGCCGCGCACCAGGCGTCCAGGCCGGGGTACGGGTCCGGGTGGAGCACGATCTCGTCGGTGCCGACCACCCCGGCGGCCCGGGCCACCGCGAGCGCCTGCTCCTTGGTGGTGGTGCCGCGCGGGCGGAAGGTGTAGTCGTAGAGCACGAACAGCGGGGCAATGGTGACCGGCCCGCCGTGGCCGCGCCAGACCGCGTACGGGTCCTCCGGCGTCAGCACGCCCAGCGAGCGGCAGAGTTCGACCAGGGCCCGGTAGCGGGCCTCGCCGCGCAGCTGCACCGGATCGTCCGGCGTGGTCCAGAGCTCGTGGTTGCCGGGCGCCCAGATCACCTCGGCGAAGCGCTCGCGCAGCAGGCCCAGGGTCCGGCGGACGTCCTCGAAGCTCTCCGAGACGTCCCCGGCCACGATCAGCCAGTCCTCCGGCGAGCCGGGCCGCAGCTCCTCGGCCACCTTGCGGTTCTCCGGGTAGCCCACGTGCAGGTCGCTGACGGCGTACAGGGTGCCCTCGGTCATGCCGGTACCTCCAGGGTGGTCACGGCCGCCAGCAGGCGACGGGTGTAGCCGGCGGCCGGGTTGGTGAACACGTCGGTCACCTCGCCGGTCTCCACCAACTGACCGTCCGTCATCACCGCGACGCGGTCGGCCAGATGGTGCACCACGCCGAGGTCGTGCGAGATGAAGAGCATCGCGAGCCCGAGGTGCTCGCGCAAGTCGCCCATCAGGTCGAGGATCTGGGCCTGCACCGAGACGTCGAGCGCGGAGACCGGTTCGTCGCAGACCAGCACCTCGGGCGCGGGGGCCAGGGCCCGGGCGATGGCGACGCGCTGCCGCTGGCCGCCGGAGAGCTCGGCGGGGCGGCGGGTGAGCAGCGCGGCCGGCAGCCCGACCTGGTCGAGCAGCTCGGCGGTCCGCTCCCGGCGGGCCCTCCCCCGGGCCACCCCGCTGCGGGCCACGGCCGCGCCGATCACCCGCTCGACGGTGTGCCGGGGGTCGAAGGAGCCCAGCGGGTCCTGCGGCACCGCCTGTAGCCGCAGCCGCTGCGCCCGGCGCCGCCGCTCGGGCAGCTCGCTCCAGGGGCCGCCGCCGAGGCGGACCGTCCCGGAGTCGGGCCGCTCCAGGCCGAGCACCATCCGCGCCACCGTGGTCTTGCCGGACCCCGACTCCCCCACCAGCCCGAGCGTCTCCCCGGCGGCCAGCGTCAGCGAGACGCCGCGCACCACCGGGCGGCCACCGAAGCTCTTGGTGACCTGGTCCACCTCGATCAGGGCGCTCCGGGCGGCCGACGCACCGTCAGCCCGCCCGGGGGCGGCAGCCGGGAGCCCGGCCGGACGCTCCGTCAGGGTCACCTCGGCGGCACGGGACGCGGCCGGCGCGGAGCGCGCCACCGCCGAGCCCCCGTCGGACGATGCCGAAACACCCTGCCCCGCCACGGCCACCGACGCGAGCACGCCTCCGGCCGGGACCGACTCGGACGACCGAACCACGCCACCACCCACCGGCTCAGCCGACACGGAGTCGACCGCCGCTGAGCTCCCCGCAGCCTCCACCCGGGCATCGACCGACGCCGAAACACCGAGCCCCGCCACCGCCACCGCCGCGAGCACGCCTCCCGCCGGAACCGGCCCGGACGACCGAACCACACCACCACCCACCGGCTCAGCCGACACGGAGTCGACCGCCGCTGAGCTCCCAACAGCCTCCACCCGGGCATCGACCGACGCCGAAACACCATGCCCCGCCACCGCCACCGCCGCCAGCACACCTCCCGCCGGAACCGGCTCCGCCGACGGGCCGTCAGGCCGCCCGCCCGGGGCAGTTGCGGGCCGCTCCAGCACGGGGTGCCAGCAGCGGGTGCCGTGGTGGTCGATGGCCGGCAGGGCCTCCAGGCAGGTGCGGTCGGCCCGGTCGCAGCGGGCGGCGTACGGGCAGCCGTCCGCCGTGGGCCCCGGGCGGTCCAGGACCGGGACGGCCAGGCGGCGGCCCCGGGTGGCGGGGCCGGGGACGGCGGCCAGCAGGGCGCGGGTGTAGGGGTGGCGGGGATCGGCGAGCAGGCGGGCGGTCGGGCCGCTCTCGACGATCCGGCCGCCGTACATCACCGCGACCCGGTCGGCCGTCCGGGCCACCACCGAGAGGTCGTGGCTGATCAGCAGCAAGGCCGTTCCCGCGCGCCGGAGTTCGGCCAGCAGCTCCAGCACCTGGGCCTGCACGGTGACGTCCAGCGCGGTGGTCGGCTCGTCGGCGATCAGCAGGTCCGGCGCCCCGGCCAGCGCCGAGGCGATCAGCGCCCGCTGCCGCAGTCCGCCGGAGAGCTGGTGCGGGTACTGCGCGGCCCGCCGCTCGGGCTCCGGCACTCCGGCCCGGCCGAGCAGCGCGGCGGCCAGCGAGGACCGTTCGGCGCGCGGGGCCAGCCCGTGCACCCGCAGCGGCTCGGCGACCTCCGCGCCGACGGTGTGCAGCGGGTCCAGCGAGGTCAGCGCGTCCTGGAGCACCAGGCCGATCCGCCGTCCCCGTACGCCGCGCCAGCCGGCCTCGCCGAGCGTGCCGAGGTCGGTGCCGTCGAACTCCAGCCGACGGGCCGTCACCACCGAGCGCGGGCCGGTGAGTCCGACCAGGCTGCGCGCGGTGACGCTCTTGCCGGAGCCGGATTCGCCGACCACCGCCAGGCACTCGCCCCGGTCCAGGGAGAAGGAGACGTCCCGCACCACGGGCGGGGCGGCGGCGGAGCCGAAGCGCACGCCGAGCCCCTCGACGGTGAGCAGCGTCATGCGGCGGACCTCCCGGTGAAGCGGCGCTGCGCGCGCCGGCCGACGGCGTTGACCGCGAGCGCGGTGAGGGTGATGGCAGCCCTGGGGAAGACCCCGATCCACCAGGCGGTCCGCAGGAAGCCACGGCCCTGCGGGAGCACCGCGCCCCGGTCCAGGGAGAAGGAGACGTCCCGCACCACGGGCGGGGCGGCGGCGGAGCCGAAGCGCACGCCGAGCCCGTCGACGGTGAGCAGCGTCATGCGGCGGACCTCCCGGTGAAGCGGCGCTGCGCGCGCCGGCCGACGGCGTTGACCGCGAGCGCGGTGAGGGTGATG
>NZ_JBIWFX010000001.1:373835-475206 GCF_044763225.1 Kitasatospora sp. NPDC096147
TGGCGGCGCCGGGGAAGACCCCGATCCACCAGGCGGTCTGGAGGAAGCTGCGACCCTGGGAGAGCATCGCGCCCCACTCCGGGGACGGCGGCTGCGGCCCGAGGCCGAGGAAGCTCAGCCCGGAGGCGGCGATCAGGGCCGCGCCGAAGCCGACGGTGGCCAGCACCAGCATCGGGCCGATCGCGTTGGGCAGCACGTGACGCAGGATCAGCAGCGGCCGGGGCAGCCCGAGCAGCCGGGCGGCCTCGACGTAGCCGGAGCGCCGCACCACCAGGGTCTCGGCCCGGACGATCCGGGCGTAGCCGGGGACGAAGGCGATCGCGATGGCGGCCATCACGTTCCCCGAGCCGGTGCCGAGCACCGTGACGGCGAGCAGCGCGAGCAGGATCGGCGGCAGCGAGAGCAGGACGTCGGCGGCGCGCATCAGCACCTGGTCGGCGGCCCGGCCGCCGAGGGCGGCGGCCAGGCCGAGCACCGCGCCGCCCGCCACCGCGAGGGCGGTGGAGCCGAGGCCGAGCAGCACCGACGGGCGGGTGCCGTGCAGCACCCGGGCGAACAGGTCGCGGCCCAATTGGTCGGTGCCGAACCAGTGCTGGGCGCTGGGCGCGGCCAGGGCGTGGATCGGATCGGTCTCCACCGGGGAGGCGGAGGTGAACAGGCCGGGGGCGGTCGCGGCAGCCGCGATCAGCACCAGCAGGACGGAGGCCAGCACCAGGGTGGTCCGGCCGGAAGCGGGCTTGGCCATCCGGTCAGCGGCTCCTCAGTCGGGGGTCGGCGGCGAGGTGGAGCAGGTCCACCAGGGTGGAGATCAGGACGAAGACCAGCGCGGAGAGCAGCACCAGGCCGATCACCAGCGGCATGTCCTTGTTGACCGCGCCCTGGAGGCTGAGCGCCCCGATGCCGGGGCGGCCGAAGACCGTCTCCACCAGCACCGCACCGCCGAGCAGCGAGCCGGTCAGCCAGCCGGTCAGGGTGAGCACCGGTCCGGCGGTGTGCCGCAGCGCGTGCCGCAGCAGGACGGCGGAGGCGGCCAGGCCCCGGGAGCGGGCAGTGAGCACGAAGGGCTGGCCGAGCGCGTTCTCCAGGCCCTCCCGGAGCACCTGGGTGAGGACCCCGGTGAGCGGCAGGGCGAGGGTGAGGGCGGGCAGTACCAGGGCCGAGAGGTCCTGGTCGCCGGCCACCGGGAAGATCCGCAGTTGGAAGGAGAAGGCGGTGAGCAGCAGGATGCCGATCCAGTACGAGGGGCTGGAGACCGCCAGCAGCTCCAGCAGCGAGCTCAGCCCGCGCAGGGCCGGCCGGCGGCCGGCCGTCGCCGTGGCTGCGACCAGCGCCAGGACGACGGCCAGCACCAGGGCCGCCAGCGCGAGCTGGACGGTGGAGCCGAGCTGATCACCGATCAGCCCGGCCACCGGCCGCTGGAGTTGGTAGGACTCACCGAGATCGCCGGTGAGCAGGCGGCCCAGGTAGTGCAGGTACTGCACCGCGACCGGCTGGTCCAGCCCGTACGCCGCCCGGATCTCCGCCTTCACCTCGGGGGTGGCGGCGGTGCCCGGGCCGAGCATCACGGTGACGGGGTCACCGGGGACCAGCTGGAGCGCGGCGAAGGCGACCGTGGCGGCCCCGACCAGGACCGCGAGGGCACCCACCAGGCGGACCAGCAGCCGGCGGGCAAGTCCGAGCGCCACCGCGGGGAGACCCCGGGGGGCCGTCAGGTCGTCGTGGGTCATGTCACTTACCGAGCCAGGCGTCGTGGAAGCGCAGCCAGGTGTTCGGGTCGGCGGAGAGGCCGTGCACCTGGGCGGACTGGCCGACGGTCGCGGTGCGGACGTACAGCGGGACGATCAGGCCGAGCTCGATCGCGCGCTGCTGGGTCTTGCCGTAGACCTCCTGACGGACCGTCTTGTCGAAGGTCTCCTTGCCCTTGGTGGTCCACTCGTCGAGTTGGGCGTCCTGGTAGAAGGTCGCGTTCTGGCCGCCCTTGGCGGGCTGGCTGGAGCTGTGGAAGTAGAGCCGGAGGACGTCCGGGTCGAAGCGGGCCCAGCTGTAGTCGGCGATGTGCACCTTGCCGCCGTAGACCTGGGCGATGTAGGTGCCGATGTCCAGGCGGGGGCGGGTGACCTCGATGCCGATCTTCTTCAGGTCGGCCTGGATGGCTTGGCCGAGGGTGTCGCGCTGCTCGCGGACGAACTCGGCGGGCGGCAGCGGCCACTCGATGGTGAGGCGCTTGCCGTCCTTGGTGCGGTAGCCGTCGGCGTCCTTGGCGGTCCAGCCGGCCTCGTCGAGGGACTTCTCGGCGAGCGCCCGGTCGTAGGCCCAGCTGTTCTCGAGGGACTTGTCGTAGTAGGGGGTGGTGGGCGCGACGGGGCTCCAGGCCCGCTTGTTGACGCCGAAGTAGACGCTCTTGACGTCGGTCTCGACGTCGATGCCGCGCTGCACGGCCTTGCGCACCCGCGGGTCGTCCAGCGGCGCCTTGGAGGTGTTCAGCACCAGCGAGTAGACGGCGCCGGGGGCGTCGGTGGAGACGGTCTTCAGCTTGCTGTCGGCCTGCACCGTCTTGACGCCGGACGGCGGGATCGGGTCGGCGACCTGCACCTGGCCGCTGTTCAGCGCGCCGAGCCGGACGGAGTCCTCGGTGAGGAACCGGACGGTCAGCTTGTCGAGGTACGCCGGGCCCTGGTGGGCGGCGCCCGCCGGGGCCCAGTTGTAGTCCGGGTTCTTGCTGAAGACCGCGCTCTGGCCCTTGGTGTAGCTGGTGAAGACGAACGGGCCGGTGCCGACGTCGGCCGGGCCGCCGGCCCCGAGCTTGGGTCCGTTCTCCTTGATGGTCTTCGGCGAGTAGAAGCCCAGGTAGGGGGTGGAGGCGGCCTGGAGGAACGGCGCGAAGGGCTCGGCGAAGTTCACCTTCACCGTCTTCGGGTCGACCACCTCGGTGCCGGTGTAGGGGCCGAGCAGGCTCGCCGCGTACTGCGACTTGGTCTCCTTGGCGACGATCCGGTCGAAGTTGACCTTGACGGCCTCGGCGTCGAAGGGGGTGCCGTCGGTGAACTTCACGCCCTCGCGGAGGTGGAAGGTGAAGCTCTTCAGGTCCGGCGCGGCCTCCCACGTGGTGGCCAGCCAGGGCTGGAACTCGCCCTTGGCGTCCTGCTGGACGAGGGAGTCGAAGACGTTGCGCTGGATCGCGCCGGTGACGTCCTGCTGGCTGACGTGGATGTCGAACGAGATCGGCTCCACGTCGGTGGCGTAGGTGAGCGAGCCGCCCTGGACGGGGGTGCCCTGGGCGCCCCCGTCCTTTGCCGGGGCCGCCGAACCGGTGGCGCCGGAGCCGCAGCCGGTGAGCAGCAGGGTGCCCGCGGCGAGTGCGGCGAGCAGCGGGACGGGACGGGGCCCGGTTCTGGGCATCGGTGTGCTCCGTTTGTTGCGAGAGGAAAGTAAGGAGTTCAGCTGGGGGGAAGTCTGCCGAGGCGGCGGGCCGGGCGGACCCCTAGGCAACCCCTAGCCCACCCCTCCCCCGCCCGACCCCGCCCGGGCCCGCCCCCTGACGGCGGGTCAGTGCACCCGGGCCAGCGGATAGCGCGGCACCGAGCGCCGGCGGGCGATCCGCCAGCCCTCGGGGGTGCGGGTGTAGACGTCCAGGTACTCGCCGTTGTGCACCGCGCCGTCGGCCAGCAGCACCAGGTAGCGGCTGCGGCCCCGGACCACGCCGTCCTCGTCCCGGCGGAACGTGATGTCGACGGTCTGGTGGTCCGGGTGCTCCGGCGCGAGGTCGCGGCTGAACGCCCGGATCGCCTCCAGGCCCTCGAACACGGCTCCGGTGCGGGCGAGTTCGATGACCCCGTCGGGGGCGAAGACGGTGCCGAGGGCCTCGGCGTCGGCGTTGTCGAAGGCGTGCGAGAAGCGGGCCAGCAGCTGGCGCAGCTGCTCCGCGTCGTCGAGGGTGAGCTGATCGGTCACGGCGGTCTCCTGGAACGGGAAGGGGCCCGGCCGGAGGCGTCCGGCCGGGCCAGGGGTACAGAGGGGGGTCAGACGGCGACGGGGGCCAGCTGCTGGATGATGCCGAGGCGGTCCGGCAGCACGCTGTACCGGACCACCCTGCCGTCGCGCACGGTCAGCCGGCTGACGCTGTGTCCGGTGAAGGAGCGGCCGGTGGCCGGCACGCCGAAGATCGGGCCGGAGTGGGTGCCCTCGATCCGCCAGTAGGCGATCACCAGGTCGCCCTCGGCGACCAGGTCCTCGACGGTGGCCTTGACGTCCGGCACGTTGGTCCACAGCCAGCGCAGGTGCTCGCGGAAGTCCTCCTGGCTGCCCGGGCCGTCGGGGCCGACCCGGCTCTCGTCCACCGCGTCCTCGGCGATCAGCTCCTCGACCAGGTCGAGCCGCTGGCCGGTGACCAGCTCGTGGTAGTAGCGCAGGACGACGGCCTTGTTGTCCTCGAGCGTGCTCATCGTTCGTTCTCTCCTCGGGAGTTGTAGGGAATCAGAGGGGGTTCAGCGGGCGGCCGGCGGCAGCAGGATGCCGCCGTTGGCGCTCAGGCCGCCGTCCACCGGCACGGTCACGCCGGTGACGTAGGAGGCGGCGGGCGAGGTGAGGAACCAGACCACCTCGGCCTGCTCGCGGGCCTCGGCCCAGCGCTGGGCCGGGATGCGGCGGGTGATGAAGGCGGAGAACTCCGGGTCGGCGACCTGAGCCGCCGTCAGGCCGGTGACGGTGCCGCCGGGGGCGATCGCGTTGATCCGGATGCCCTCGGCCGCGTAGTCGATCGCGGTGCCCCGGACCAGGTTGATCACGGCCGCCTTGGTGGCGTTGTAGGCCCAGGTGCCCGGGTCGCCGCGCAGGCCGGAGACCGAGGAGGTGGCGACGATCGCGCCGCCCCCGGCGGCCCGCAGGGCGGGCACCGCGGCCCGGATGCCGAGCACCACGCTGCGCACGTTCACCGCGAACAGCCGGTCGAAGCGCTCCACCGCGCCCGCCGACTCCAGCGGACCGCCGCCGCCGGTCCCGGCGTTGAGCACCGCCGCGTCGAGCCGGCCGAAGCGCTCCACGGCCAGCTCCACCGCGCGCTGGTTGGTCGCCTCCTCGGCCACGTCCCCGGCCAGGGTGGCGACGCCGTCCAGCTCCTCCAGCGCCTTCAGGCCGTAGCTGTCCAGGTCCACCGCGACCACCCGGTGGCCGCGCTCGGCGTAGAGCCGCACCGCCGCCTCGCCGATCCCGGAGGCCGCTCCGGTCACCAGTACTACCGGGCTGCTGCCCATGCCCGCTCCTTCGTCTCGATCCACTGCCGGACGGCGTCCGCCGTCGTCGGGGTGTGCTGCTCCAGCACGGTGAAGTGATCGCCGGTGATGTCCCGCACCTCGTGCGGCACCGGCCAGTAGGCGCGCCAGTCGTGACGGCCCGTCGGGTCGACCACGGTGTGGCGCAGGGGGGTGTCGGCGCGCAGCGCCAGCACCGGCGCCTGCACCGGGCCGGGCTGCCAGCCGGCGAAGACGGAGTTGTAGCCGCCCATCGCGGTCAGGCTGGCGTCGCTCCAGACCATGTCGTACTGCCGGATGCGGTCGACCATGCCGGTGAGCATCGCGGTCAGCCACCACTCGCCCATGCCCTCGCGGGAGGCGCTGTCGATCGGGTAGGAGTCGATCAGGCCGAGCCCGGCCACCCGCCGCCCGGCCGCCTCCAGCCGCTCGGTGACGGCGTGCGCGACGCAGCCGCCCATCGAGCGGCCCAGGATCACGAACGGCCGGTCCGGGCCGACCAGTCGGAGCACCGCCTCGGTGTGCAGGGTGAGGAAGGTGTCCAGGGTGTCGGGGAGCAGGTCGCTCGGGGTCCAGCCGGGCGAGGGGAGCACGAAGAAGTCGCGCTCGCCCTGGAAGGAGTGGGCCAGCCGGGCGTACTCGTGCGGGCCGGAGATGGCGCTCAGCGCGGGGAAGGCGACCACCGCCGTCTCGCCCTCGCCGGTGGCCAGCCTCAGCGGCTCCAGGGCGTGCTCGGCCCGCTCGGCGACGGTGAACCGGGACCGCAGGGCGGAGGCCAGCCCGATCAGCCCGGAGGCCTCGCCGAAGCTGCCCTGGGCGGCCAGCCTCCGGTAGAGGGTGGAGAGCGGGTGGCGCGGGTCCTCGCCGTCCGGTGCGGTGGCCACCGAGACCGCGCCCGGGGCGGGCGCCTCGGCCACCAACTCCGCCAGGTGGTCCGCCAGTTGCGTCGGGTCCGGATGGTCGAAGGTGACCGTGGGAGCCAGCCGCAGACCGGTCACGGCGGTCAGCCGGTTCCGCAGCTCGACGGCGGTCAGCGAATCGAGCCCGAGGTCGTTGAACGGGCGCAGCTCGCCGACCGCGCCCGCCTCGGTGCCCAGCACCCCGGCCACCTCGGTGCGCACCAGCTCCAGCAGGGCGGCGGTGCGCTCGGCCGCGGCCAGCGCCAGCAGCTTCGGCAGCAGGGCCGGGCCGCTCGCGGCGGCGGCCCGGGCGGCGGCCCGCCGGCCGGCCGGGACGAGCGCGCCGAGCAGGGCGGGCAGCACGGGCTGGGTGCGCAGCACCGCCAGGTCCAGCGGGGCGGCGACCAGGTAGGGGTCCTCGGCCCGGAGCGCCGCGTCGAACAGCCGGGCGCCCTGCGCGGCACCGATCGGGCGCAGGCCCGCCCGGGCGGCCCGGCGCCGGTCGGCCTCGCCGAGGTGGGCCGTCACGGCGCTGGCCTCCGCCCAGCTGCCCCAGGCCAGCGACTGGCCGGGCAGGCCGATCGAGCGGCGGTGGGCCGCGAGGGCGTCCAGGTAGGTGTTGGCCGCCGAGTAGCTCGCCTGGCCCGGGCCGCCGAAGGCGGCGGCGACGGAGGAGTAGAGCACGAAGGCGGCCAGGTCGTGACCCCGGGTCAGCTCGTGCAGGTGGCGGGCGCCGTCGGCCTTGGGGGCCCAGACGGTCTGCACCCGCTCGGGGGTGAGCGCGGCGAAGACACCGTCGTCCACCACCCCGGCGGTGTGCACCACGGCCGTCAGCGGGTGCTCCTTCGGGATCGCCGCGATGGCCTCCCGGAGTGCCTCGCGGTCGCCCGCGTCGGCCGCCGCGATGGTCACCCGGGCGCCCAGGCCGACCAGCTCGTCCTGGAGTTCCTCGGCCCCGGCCGCCCGGGCGCCGCTGCGGGAGAGCAGCAGCAGGTGCCGCACGCCCCGCTCGGTCACCAGGTGACGGGCCAGCAGCCCGCCCAGCACCCCGGTGCCACCGGTGATCAGGACGGTGCCGTCCTCGTCCCAGGGGCGGGCCGCACCGACCTCCGGCGCAGCCGCCCGGACCAGCCGGGGCACGTGCACCCGGCCTTCGCGCAGGGCGAGTTGGGGCTCCCCGGCGGCCACGGCGGCGGGCACCAGGTGCTGCGAGTCGTGGTCGGTGTCGATCAGGACGATCCGGCCGGGGTGCTCGGACTGGGCGGAGCGCAGCAGCCCCCAGACCGGGGCCAGCACCGGATCGGGCGCCTCACCGGAGACGGGCACGGCGCCGCTGGTGACCACGGCCAGCCGGGTGTCCTGGTCTGCCTCGTCCGCCAGCCACTGCTGAACGGCCGTCAGCACCTCGGCGAGCACGCCCTCGTGACCGGTGACCCGCAGCTCGCTCCAGGTCTCCGGGCCGGCCGGCTCGGCCGCCGGGACCTCCGGCCAGTCCAGCCGGAACAGCGCGTCGCGGTCCGCGCCCGCCGCCGGGGCGAGCTGCTCGGCCGAGACCAGCCGGGCCCGCAGGGCGGCCACCGAGGCGACCGGCTCGCCGGTCTCGTCGGCGACGTCGACCGAGATGGCCTCCGGTTCGGTGTAGCGCAGGCGCACCCGCAGGGCGGCGGCGCCCGCCGCGTGCAGCCGGACGCCGGTGTAGGCGAACGGGAGGCGGCTGGTGCCGGCCGGGGTGTCGGTCAGGCCGTGGTGGGCGGTGACGTGCACGGCGGCGTCCAGCAGGGCCGGGTGCAGGCCGAACTCCCCGGCACTCTCCCGGACTTCCTCCGGCAGCGCGACCTCGGCCCAGAAGGTGTCGCCGTCCCGCCAGGCGGCCCGCAGGCCCCGGAACGCCGGACCGTAGGCGAGCCCGGCGGCGGCCAGCTCGGCGTAGACCTCCTCGGTCGGCAGCTCGGTGGCGCCCGCCGGGGGCCACTCCCGCAGCGCCTCGCCCGGGGCTCCGGGGCCGGCCAGCAGCAGACCGGAGGCATGCCGGCTCCACTCCTCGGTACCGGCCGGGCGGGAGTGCACGGTGACCTCGCGGGCCCCCGTACCGTCCGCGCCGCCGACGGCGACCTGCACGTGCACCGCACCGTGCTCGGGCAGCACCAGCGGAGCCTCGACCACCAGCTCGTCCAGGGTGCCCGCGCCCAGCTCGTCGCCGGCCCGCACCGCGAGCTCCAGCAGGGCGGTGCCGGGCACGATGACGGTGCCCTGCACGGCGTGGTCGGCCAGCCAGGGGTGGGTGCGCAGCGCGAGGCTGCCGGTGAGCACCACGCCCTCGCCGTCCGGGAGCCGGACGGTGGCGCCGAGCAGCGGGTGGGCCGCCTCGGCCAGGCCGAGACCGGCGGCGTCGGCCGCCCGGCCGACCGGGTCCAGCCAGTACCGGCGGCGCTGGAACGGGTAGGTGGGCAGCTCCACCGCGGACGGGTGGGACGGGCGGCCGGTCAGGGCCGGCCAGTCCACCCGGTGGCCCTGGACGTGGATCCGGGCCAGCGCCGTGACGGCACTCTCCGCCTCGCCCCGGTCGCGGCGCAGCGCGGTGGCCGTCACCGGGGCCTCCAGGGTGGCACCGACCAGGCCGGTCAGCGTGCCGTCCGGGCCGAGCTCCACGAAGGTGCTGACCCCCTCGGCGGCCAACTCGCCCACCACGTCGGCGAACCGGACCGGCTCCCGGACCTGCCGCACCCAGTACTGCGGGTCGGTCAGCTCGGCGGCGGTGGCCACCTTGCCGGTGAAGTTGGAGACCACCGGGATCTGCGGCGCACGGAAGGTGAGGCCGGCGGCGATCCGCCCGAACTCGGCGAGCATGCCGTCCAGGTGGGCGGAGTGGAAGGCGTGACTGACCGTCAGCTGCTTGGTCCGCCGGTCGGCGAACACCTCACGGACGGCGGCCACCGCCTCGGCGTCGCCGGAGACCACCACCGAGCGCGGCCCGTTCACGGCCGCCACCTCGGCACCGGGGAGCAGGGCCGCGCGGACCTCCTCCTCGGTCGCCTCGATCGCCACCATGGCGCCACCGCCCGGGAGTTCCTGCATCAGCCGGGCCCGGGCCGCCACCAGGGTGGCCGCGTCGGCCAGCGAGAGCACCCCCGCCACGTGGGCCGCCGCCAGCTCACCGATCGAGTGGCCGGTGACGTAGTCGGGGCGCACGCCCCAGGACTCGTACAGCCGGTACAGCGCCACCTCGACGGCGAACAGCGCGGGCTGGGTCCAGCCCGTCTCGTCCAGGCCCTCGCCGCTCTCGATCACCCCGGCCAGCCCGGGCAGGCCGAGCGCGGCCTGCACGGCGTCGAACGCCTCCGCGAACACCGGGAACGCGGCGGACAACTCCCGCCCCATCCCCACCCGCTGACTGCCCTGGCCGGAGAACAGCACGGCCAGCCGGCCGCTGCCGAGGGTGCTGCCGCTGACCACGCCCGGCCCGGCCAACTCCCGCAGGCCCGCCACCGGGTCGCCGAGCACCACGGCCCGCTCCTCGAAGGCGGCCCGGTCGGCCACCAGGGCCCGCGCCACCTCCAAAGGGTCGGCAGTGGCCAGCAGTTCGGCCACCTGGGCGGCTCGCTGCCGGAGCGCCTCGGGGGTGCGGCCGGAGACCACGAAGGGCAGCACGCCCGGGGCGGCGTCGCCCTCCGCCGCGACCGGCTCGTCCGCCGGGGCCTGCTCGATGATCACGTGCGCGTTGGTGCCACTGGCCCCGAACGCCGAGACGCCGACCCGGCGCGGGCCCTCCGTCTCCGGCCAGGCGCGCTGCTCGGTGAGCAGCTCGACCGCCCCGGCCTCCCAGTCCACGTAGGGGGTGCGCTGCTCGGCGTGCAGGGTGCGCGGCAGCACGCCGTGCCGGATCGCCTGCACCGACTTGATCACCCCGGCCACGCCCGCCGCCGCCTGGGTGTGGCCGATGTTGGACTTCAACGAGCCCAGCAGCAGCGGCTGTCGGCGGTCCTGACCGTAGGTGGCCAGGATCGCCTGGGCCTCGATCGGGTCGCCGAGCCGGGTGCCGGTGCCGTGCGCCTCGACGGCGTGCACGTCGGCGGCGGTCAGCCGGGCCGAGGAGAGCGCCTGCCGGATCACCCGCTGCTGGGCGGGGCCGTTGGGCGCCGTCAGGCCGTTGGAGGCACCGTCCTGGTTGACCGCGCTGCCGCGCAGCACCGCCAGCACGGGGTGGCCGTGGCGCTGGGCGTCGGAGAGGCGCTCGACCAGCAGCAGGCCCACGCCCTCCGCCCAGCCGGTGCCGTCCGCCTCGGCGGCGAAGGCCTTGCAGCGCCCGTCGGCCGACAGGCCGCGCTGGCGGGAGAACTCCACGAAGCCCTGGGCGGTGGCCATCACGCTGACCCCGCCGGCCAGCGCCAGGTCGGATTCGCCGGACCGCAGCGACTGGGCGGCCAGGTGCAGGGCGACCAGCGAGGAGGAGCAGGCGGTGTCCACGGTGACCGCCGGGCCCTCGAAGCCGAAGGTGTAGGAGATCCGCCCGGAGGCGACGCTGTCCAGGCCGCCGATGCCGAGGAAGCCCTCCAACTCGCCCGGGGCGTCGTGCAGTCGGGGCGTGTAGTCGCTGCCCGCGATTCCGGCGAAGACGGCCGTCCGGCTGCCGCGCAGCCCGGCCGGGTCGATCCCGGCCCGCTCGAACGCCTCCCACGCGGTCTCCAGCAGCAGCCGGTGCTGCGGGTCGGTGGCCAGCGCCTCGCGCGGCGAGATGCCGAAGAACTCGGCGTCGAACTCCGGCGTGGTGTCCAGGAATCCGCCGTGCCGGGTGTACGAGGTGCCCGGGTGGTCCGGGTCGGGGTGGTAGAGCGCCTCCAGGTCCCAGCCCCGGTCGGCGGGGAACTCGCCGATGGCGTCGACACCCTCGCTGACGACCCGCCAGAGGTCGTCCGGCGAGGCGATCCCGCCGGGCAGCCGGCAGGCCATCCCGACGATGGCGATCGGCTCGTGCTTGGCCCGCTCCACGTCCTGGAGCCGCTTGGTGGCCTTCTGGGCGTCGGCCAGGGCCCGCTTCAGGTAGTCCCTGAGCTTCTGGTCGTTGGACATCGTTGCCTCTCGGAATCACAGACGGAAGGTGCGTGCGGGCCGCTCAGAGAGCGTCGGAGTTGCCGTCGATCAGGGCGAAGAGCTCGTCGTCGGTGGCGCTGTCCAGGTCGAAGTCCGCGTCGCCGGGGAGTCCCTGGTCGAAGCGGTCCACCAGGGCCCGCAGCCGGGCCAGCACCGCGTCCCGGTCCGGGCCGTCCTCGGCCGCCGGGCCGTCGAACAGGCGCTCCAGCGCGGCCACCGACTCCAGCGCGCCGAGCTCCACCGGCTCGTCGCCCAGCGGGAGTTCGGCCAGCAGGTGGGCGGCCAGCGCCGACGGGTTCGGGTGGTCGAAGACCAGGGTGGCGGGCAGCTCCAGGCCGGTGCCGGCGCCGATCCGGTTGCGCAGTTCGACGGCGGTCAGCGAGCTGAGGCCGAGGTCCCGGAAGGCGCGGTCCGCGCCGACCTCCCCGGTGTCCGGGTGGCCGAGCACCGCCGCCGCCTCCCGGCGGACCAGGTCGAGCAGCAGGGCCTCCCGGGCCGACGGGTCGTCGAGCACCCGGAGCCGGGCCACCCACGGGGCGCTCTCGCCCGCCTCGGCGGCGGCGAAGGCCGGGGCGGTCACGGTCGCGTTGGTGACCGTGGCGTCCAGCCAGTACCGCTGCCGCTGGAAGGCGTAGCCGGGCAGCGCGATCCGGCGCGGCCTGGCCCCGGCCAGCACGCCCGGCCAGTCCACCGGCACCCCGCGCACCCAGAGCTCGGCGGCGGAGAGCAGGAAGCGGTCCAGGCCGCCGTGGTCGCGGCGCAGCGTGCCGGTGACCACCGACCCGGCGCCGGCCCCGGCCGAGGCCAGGGTCTCCTGGAGCGGCACGGTGAGCACCGGGTGCGGGCTGACCTCGACGAAGACCGTGTGGCCCTCGGCGGCCAGCGCCCTGGTGGCCTCCTCGAAGCGGACCGTCTCGCGCAGGTTGGTCACCCAGTACTCGGCGTCCAGCCCGGCGGTGTCCTGCCAGTCCCCGGTGACGGTGGAGAGCAGCGGCACCTCCCCGGTGCGCGGGCGGACCGGGGCGAGCAGCTCCAGCAGCTCCTCCCGCAGCCCGTCCACCTGGGCGGAGTGCGAGGCGTAGTCGACCGGGATCAGCCGGGCCCGGACCTCCTCCGCCTGGTAGCCGGCCACCAGCTCGGCCAGCGCCTCCGGCTCGCCGGAGACCACGGTGGCGGACGGGCCGTTGACCACCGCGACCGAGATCCGGCCGTCCCAGGCCGCGATCCGCTCGGTGACCTCGGCGGCGGGCAGCGCCACCGAGGCCATCCCGCCCCGGCCGGAGAGGGCCAGGATGGCCCGGCTGCGCAGGGCCACCACCCGGGCCCCGTCGGCCAGGCTCAGGCCGCCCGCCACCACGGCGGCGGCGATCTCGCCCTGGCTGTGGCCGACCACCGCGTCCGGGCGGACGCCGTGGGCCTGCCAGAGCTCGGCCAGCGAGACCATCACGGCCCACAGCACCGGCTGCACCACGTCCACCCGGTCCAGGCCGGGCGCACCCGGCTCGCCGCGCAGCACGGCCGGCAGCGACCAGTCGGTGTACGGGGCCAGCGCCGCCGCGCACTCCGCGATCCGGGCGGCGAACGCCGGTGCGGTGTCCAGCAGTTCGACCGCCATGGCGGCCCACTGGGAGCCCTGGCCGGGGAAGACGAAGACGGTCCGGCCGTCCACGTCCGCCCGTCCGGTCACCAGTGCGGCCGAGGGGTCACCGGCGGCCAGCAGCTTCAGCCCGGCCGGGTCGCCGACCACCACCGCCCGCTCCTCCAGCGCGCCCCGGGTGGTGACCAGGGAGTGCGCCACGTCGACGGGCTCGGCGCCTTCGAGCAGCTCGGCCACCAGCCCGGCCTGCTCGCGCAGCGCCTGCGGGGTGCGGGCCGAGACCGCGAACGGCAGCACCGGCGGGGTGGCACCGCGCTCGGGCGCGGCCGCCTCCTCCGGGGCCTGCTCGATGATCACGTGGGCGTTGGTGCCGGAGACCCCGAAGGAGGAGATCCCGGCCCGGCGCGGACGGTCCAGGGCGGGCCAGTCCTGACGCTCGGTCAGCAGCTCGACCGCACCGGCCGACCAGTCCACGTACGGGGACGGCTCGTCCACGTGCAGGGTCTGCGGCAGCACGCCGTGCCGGATCGCCTGCACCATCTTGATCACCCCGGCGGCGCCGGCGGCGGCCTGGGTGTGGCCGATGTTGGACTTCAACGAGCCGAGCAGGAGGGGCTGTTCGCGGTCCTGGCCGTAGGTGGCCAGCAGCGCCTGCGCCTCGATCGGGTCACCGAGCCGGGTGCCGGTGCCGTGGCCCTCCACCGCGTCCACCTCGTGCACGGCCAGCCCGGAGTTGGCCAGCGCCTGCCGGATGACGCGCTGCTGGGACGGACCGCTCGGCGCGGTCAGCCCGTTCGAGGCGCCGTCCTGGTTCACCGCACTGCCGCGCAGCACCGCCAGCACCCGGTGCCCGTTCCGCCGGGCGTCGGAGAGCCGCTCGACCAGCAGCAGGCCCACCCCCTCGCCCCAGCCGGTGCCGTCCGCCGCACCCGCGTACGCCTTGCAGCGGCCGTCCTCGGAGAGGGCGCGCTGGCGGGAGAACTCCACGAAGGTGGTCGGGGTGGACATCACCGCGACGCCACCGGCCAGTGCCAGGTCGCACTCCCCGGCCCGCAGCGACTGGGCGGCCAGGTGCAGGGCGACGAGCGAGGAGGAGCACGCGGTGTCCACCGTGACCGCCGGGCCCTCGAAGCCGAAGGTGTAGGAGATCCGCCCGGAGGCCACCGAGCCCGCCGTGCCGTTGCCGAGCCAGCCCTCCAGCTCGGCCGGGACCTCCCGGACCCGGGGCGCGTAGTCGTGGTACATCACCCCGGCGAAGACGCCGGTCCGACTGCCCCGCAGCGTGGCCGGGTCGATGCCCGCGCTCTCCAGCGCCTCCCAACCGGCCTCCAGCAGCAGCCGCTGCTGGGGGTCGGTGGCCAGCGCCTCGCGCGGCGAGATCCCGAAGAAGCCGGCGTCGAACTCGGCGGCCCGGTCCAGGAATCCGCCGTGCCGGGTGTAGGAGGTACCGGGCCGGTCCGGGTCCGGGTCGTACAGGTTCTCCAGGTCCCAACCCCGGTCGGTCGGGAACTCCCCGACCGCGTCCCGGCCTTCGGCGACCAGCTGCCAGAGCTCGTCCGGGGTGGTCACCCCACCGGGCAGGCGGCAGGCCATGCCGACGATGACGATCGGGTCCTCGGTGGTCCGGGCCTGCGGCGCCGCCGTCCGGACCGCCGGGGCGGGGGCCGCCCCGAGCAGCTCGGTCAGCAGGTGAGCAGCGAGTGCGGTCGGGTTCGGGTGGTCGAAGACCAGGGTGGCGGAGAGCCGCAGGCCGGTGGCCGCGCCGATCCGGTTGCGCAGTTCGACGGCGGTCAGCGAGTCCAGGCCGAGGCTGGTGAACGGGCGCTGGGCGCCGACGCCCGCGGCGTCGGTGCCGAGCACGGCCGCCACCTCGGTACGGACCAGGCGGAGCACTGTGGCCAGCCGCTCGGCCTCGTCGGCCAGCTGGGCCAGCCGCTCGGCGAGCGGGGTCTCCCCCGCCGCCGCGCCGCCGGTGCTGGCCGCCCGGCGGGCCGGGCGGACCAGACCGCGCAGCAGCGCGGGCACCGGACGGCCGCGCAGCGCGGCCAGGTCCAGCGGCGCGGGCACCAGCACCGGACGGTCCGTCAGCAGACCGGCGGCGTCGAACAGCGCGGCCCCCTCGGCCGAGCCGATCGGGCGGATGCCGAGCCGGGCCAGCCGGGCGTGGTCGGTGGCCGACAGGTGGCCGGTGATGCCGCTGGCCTCGGCCCACTGTCCCCAGGCCAGCGACTGTCCCGGCAGGCCGATCGAGCGGCGGTGCGCGGCCAGCGCGTCCAGGTAGGTGTTGGCCGCCGAGTAGCTCGCCTGCCCCGGCGAGCCGAGCACGGCCGCGACGGAGGAGTAGAGCACGAAGGCGGCCAGGTCGTGACCCCTGGTCAGCTCGTGCAGGTGGCGGGCGCCGTCGGCCTTGGGGGCCCAGACGGTGGCCAGCCGCTCGGGGGTGAGCGAACCGAAAACACCGTCGTCCACCACCCCGGCCGTGTGCACCACGGCCGTCAGCGGGTGGGCCGTCGGGATCGCCGCGATGGCCTCCTTCAGCGCCTCGCGGTCGGCCGCGTCGGCCGCCGCGATGGTCACCTCGGCACCCAACCCGACCAGCTCCTCCCGGAGTTCGGCCGCACCGGCGGCCCGGTCACCGCTGCGGGAGAGCAGCAGCAGGTGCCGCACGCCCCGCTCGGTCACCAGGTGACGGGCCAGCAGCCCGCCCAGCACCCCGGTGCCACCGGTGATCAGCACGGTGCCCTCGGGGGCCCAGGGCTGCTGCTCGGCATCCGCCGGCAGGGTCACCCGGGCCAGCCTCGGCACGTGCACCCGGCTGTCCCGGACGGCCAGTTGGGGTTCGCCGGAGGCCAGCAGGGACGGCAGCAGGCCGTCGATCCCGGCGTCGGCGTCGGCGTCCACCAGCACGATCCGCTCGGGGTGCTCGGACTGCGCGGAGCGCAGCAGCCCCCAGACCGGCGCCACCAGGGGATCCGGCACCTGGTCGGCCACCGGGACGGCGCCGGTGGTCCGCACCACCAGCCGCGCCCCCTCGTTGGCCTCGTCCGCCAGCCAGTTCTGAACGGCCGTCAGCACCTCGGCCAGCACACCCTCGCGGGCCTCCACCGTCAGCAGGGTGTGCGCGGCCGCCGTGTCCGCCTCGGGCAGCTCGATCTCCGGCCACTCGACGGCGAACAGCGCGTCCCGGTCGACGGCCGGGGCGGTGCCCAGCACGCCGTCCTGCACCGGCCGGGTGACCAGCGAGCCGACGGTGATCACCGGACGGCCCTCGGTGTCGACGGCCTCGATGGCGTAGTCGTCCGCTCCACCGGCGGTCAGCCGGACCCGGATCCGGTCGGCGCCCGCCGCGTGCAGGCTGACGCCCCGGTAGGCGAAGGGCAGGCGCCGCACTCCGGCCGCACTGCCGTGCAGGGCCGGGAGTTGGGCCGCCGCGTCCAGCAGGGCCGGGTGGATGCCGAAGCGGGCGGCGTCGGGGAGCAGCTGCTCGGGCAGCGCGGCCTCGGCGTACAGGGTGTCCCCGTCCCGCCAGACGGCCGCCAGGCCCCGGAAGGCCAGCCCGTAGTCCAGCCCGACCCCGGCCAGCAGCTCGTACGCCTCGGCGACCGGGATCTCCTCGGCGCCCTGCGGCGGCCAGGCGAACGCCTCGACGGCCGCAGCGGGCCGCTCGGAGAGCACACCGCTGGCGTGCCGGGTCCACTCCCCCGCCGCGCCGGTACGGGAGTGCACCGCGACGGTCCGGGTGCCGTCCGCCGCCGACTCGCCCACGGCGAGCTGGAGTTGGAGTGCGCCCTCGGCGGGGAGCAGCAGCGGGGACTCCACCACCAGCTCCTCCAGGGTGCTCGCGCCGACCTCGTCGCCGGCCCGGACGGCCAGCTCGACCAGGGCCGCGCCGGGGGCCAGTACGGTGCCGAGCGCGACGTGGTCGGCCAGCCAGGGGTGAGTGCGCAGCGAGAGGCTGCCGGTCAGCACCAGGCCCGAGGAGTCCGCCGGGGTGAGCACCGCGCCGAGCACCGGGTGCTCGACCGCGCCGAGGCCGAGGCCCGAGGCGTCGGCGGTCCGCCGGGCCGGCTCCAGCCAGTACCGGCGGCGCTGGAACGGGTAGGTGGGCAGGTCGAGTTCGGGGCGGCGGCCACCGCCGAACAGCACCGGCCAGTCCACCTGGTGGCCCCGGACGTGGATCCGGGCCAGCGCGGTGAGCGCCGTCTCGGCCTCGCTCCGGTCCCGGCGCAGCGCGGCGGCCGTCACCGGCTCGTCCAGGGTGGCGCCGACCAGGCCGGTCAGCGTGCCGTCCGGGCCGAGCTCGACGAAGGTGGAGACCCCCTCGGCGGCCAACTCCCGGACCACGTCCGCGAACCGGACCGCCTCGCGGACGTGGCGAACCCAGTACTGCGGGTCGGTCAGCTCGGCGGCGGTGGCCACCTTGCCGGTGAGGTTGGAGACCACCGGGATCTGCGGGGCCTGGTAGGTGAGCCCGGCGGCCACCCGACCGAAGTCGGCCAGCATGCCGTCCATGTGGGCGGAGTGGAAGGCGTGGCTGACCGTCAGCCGCTTGGTGCGCCGGTCGGCGAAGACCAGCCGGACCGTCTCGGCGGCCTCGGCGTCGCCGGAGACCACCACCGAGCGCGGGCCGTTCACGGCAGCGATGTCGACCCCCGGGACGAGGGCCGCGCGGACCTCCTCCTCGGTCGCCTCGATCGCCACCATGGCTCCGCCGCCCGGGAGTTCCTGCATCAGCCGGGCCCGGGCCGCCACCAGGGTGGCCGCGTCGGCCAGCGAGAGCACCCCCGCCACGTGGGCCGCCGCCAGCTCACCGATCGAGTGACCGGCCAGCAGGTCCGGCCGCACCCCCCACGACTCGTAGAGGCGGTACAGCGCCACCTCGACGGCGAACAGCGCAGGCTGCGTCCATCCCGTCTCGTCCAGCCCCTCCCCACTCTCGATCACCCCGGCCAGACCGGGCAGCCCGAGCGCCGCCACCACCGCGTCGAACGCCTCCGCGAACACCGGGAACGCGGCGGACAACTCCCGCCCCATGCCCACCCGCTGGCTGCCCTGGCCGGAGAACAGGAAGGCCAGGTCGCCGGAGCCGGCCGTACCCCGCACCACGCCGGGGCCGTCCAGCTCGCGCAGCGCCGCGACGCCGCCGAGCACCACCGCGCGCTCCTCCAGCGCGGCGCGGGCGGTCACCAGGGACTGCGCCACCGCCAACGGGCTCTCGGAGTGGGCCAGTTCGGCCACCTGCTTGGCCTGGGCGGCCAGCGCCTCGGGCGAGCGGGCCGAGAGCACGAAGGGCACCAGGGCCGGGGCCTCGACGGCCTGCGGCGCCCGGCTCTGCTCCGGGGCCTGCTCGATGATCACGTGGGCGTTGGTGCCGGAGACGCCGAAGGCCGAGACGCCGGCCCGGCGCGGGCGGTCCAGCGCGGGCCACTCCTGGTCCTCCGTCAGCACCCGCACCGTGCCCGCCGACCAGTCCACGTGCGGGGACGGCGCGTCCACGTGCAGGGTGCGCGGCAGCACGCCGTGCCGGATCGCCTGCACCATCTTGATCACGCCCGCCACGCCCGCCGCCGCCTGGCTGTGGCCGATGTTGGACTTCACCGAGCCGAGCCAGAGCGGGTGCTCGCGCTCCTGCCCGTAGGTGGCGATCAGTGCCTGGGCCTCGATCGGGTCGCCCAGCGTGGTGCCGGTGCCGTGCGCCTCGACGGCGTCCACCTCGTGCGCGGCCAGCCCGGCCTGGGCCAGGGCTTGGCGGATGACGCGCTGCTGGGACGGACCGCTCGGCGCGGTCAGCCCGTTGGAGGCACCGTCCTGGTTCACCGCGCTGCCGCGCAGCACCGCCAGCACCTGGTGGCCGTTGCGCCGCGCGTCGGAGAGCCGCTCGACCAGCAGCAGGCCCACGCCCTCCGCCCAGCCGGTGCCGTCCGCCGCCGCCGCGAAGGCCTTGCAGCGCCCGTCGGGCGACATGGCCCGCTGGCGGGAGAACTCGACGAAGGTGGTCGGCGTGGTCATCAGCAGCACGCCACCCGCCACCGCGAGGTCGGACTCCCCGGAGCGCAGCGACTGCGCGGCCAGGTGCAGGGCGACCAGCGAGGAGGAGCACGCGGTGTCCACGGTGACCGCCGGGCCCTCGAAGCCGAAGGTGTAGGAGATCCGCCCGGAGGCGACCGAGCCCGCGTTGCCGATCCCCAGGTACGCCTCCAGCTCGGCCGGCACCTGCTGCCCGGCACCCGCGTAGTCCCGGCCGGAGATGCCGGCGAAGACGCCCGTCCGGCTGCCGCGCAGCGCGGTCGGGTCGATCCCGGCCCGCTCGAACGCCTCCCAGGTGGTCTCCAGCAGCAGCCGCTGCTGGGGGTCGATCGCCGGCGCCTCGCGCGGCGGGATCCCGAAGAACTCGGCGTCGAACTCGCCGATGCCGTCCAGGAATCCGCCGTGCTTGGAGTAGGAGGTGCCCGGCCGGTCCGGGTCGGGGCTGTAGAGCGACTCCAGGTCCCAGCCCCGGTCGGCGGGGAATTCGGTGAGGGCGTCCACGCCCTCGCTGACGACCCGCCAGAGGTCCTCGGGCGAGCCGACCCCGCCGGGGTAGCGGCAGGCCATCCCGACGATCGCGATCGGGTCCTCGTCCAGGCCCGTGGCGGCCACCGTGACCGACTGCCCGGTGGATTCGGTGCCCCAGAGCTCGGCCGCCAGCCAGTCGGCCAGCGCGGCCGGGGTCGGGTGGTCGAAGACCACGGTGGCGGGCAGGCGGCGGCCGGTGGCCGCGCCCAGCCGGTTGCGGAACTCGACCGCGGTCAGCGAGTCGAAGCCCTGCTGGCGGAACGCCTTGGCCGGGTCGATCGCCTCGGCCGAGCCGTGCCGCTGCACGGCGGCGGCCTCGGCCCGGATCAGGGCCAGCAGGCTGCGGCGGCGCTCGGCGGCCGGCAGCCCGGCCAGCCGGGCCGTCAGGTCGCCTGCGGCGGCCGGGGTGGTGGCCACCGGCTCCGCCTCCCGGCGGATCAGCTCGGCGGCGATCGGGTGGCGGCGGCCCCGGAACAGCACGGGCCAGTCGGCGTCCACCACCACCAGGGTGGTGTCCCCGTGGTCCAGCGCCTGGCCGAGCAGCTCGACGGCCTGCTGCGGCGGCAGCGAGACCAGGCCGTGCCGGAGCAGCTGCTCCTCCGCGCCGTCGGCGGCGATGCCGTCGCCGGCCCAGTGGCCCCAGGCGATCGAGGTGGCGGGGCGGCCGGCCGCCCGGCGGTGCTCGGCCAGTGCGTCCAGGTAGGCGTTGCCGGGCGCGTAGTTGGCCTGCCCGGGGATGCCGCAGAGACCGGCCACCGAGGAGAACAGCACGAAGGCCGACAGGTCCAGCCCGGCGGTCAGCTCGTCCAGCAGTCGCGCCGCGCCGGCCTTGGCCCGCAGCGCCAGCTCCAGCTGAGCCGCCGTCAGGGTCGGGATCAGGCCGTCGTGCAGCGCGGCGGCGGTGTGCACCACGGCGGTCAGCGGACGCTCGGCGGGGATGTCCGCCAGCACGGCGGCCAGCGCCTCGCGGTCGGCCACGTCGGCGGCGGCGAAGCTCACCCCGGTGCCCAGCGCGGCGAGTTCGGCGGCCAGCTCGGCCGCGCCCGGCGCCTCGGCGCCCCGGCGGCTGACCAGCAGCAGGTGCTCGGCGCCCCGGCCGGCCAGCCAGCGGGCCACGTGGCCGCCGAGTGCCCCGGTGCCGCCGGTGATCAGGGTGGTGCCGCTCGGCTGCCAGGGCCGCTCGGCATCCCCGGCGGGGGCGGCAGCGGTCAGGCGGCGCGCGAAGACCCCGGCGGGGCGCAGCGCCAGCTCCACCTCGCGGTCGGCGGAAGTGTCGGCCAGCAGGGCGGTCAGCTGCCGCCAGGTGCCGGCGTCCGGCTCGGCCGGCAGGTCGGCCAGGCCGCCGTGCAGGCCGGGGAGTTCGGCCGCCAGGATGGCTCCGAAGCCCCACACCAGCGCCTGCTGCGGGTCGGTGACCGGGTCGGCCGGGCCGGTGGAGACGGCGCCCCGGGTCAGGTACCAGAGCGGGGCGTGCGCCCCCGCGTCCTCCAGCGCCTGGGCGAGGGCGACCTCGGCGGCGTAGGCCCACGGCACCTCCGGGTGCCCGGGGTGGGCGCCACCGCGCAGCTGGAGCAGCGAGACCACTCCGGCGTGCGGGCCGGCGGCGGCCAGCGCCTCGGTGAGCGCGGCCCGGTCGGTGGAGCCGGGCACGAGCACGGGCCGCGCCCCGGCGGCGGTGAGCGCCTCGGTGAGGGCGGCGGTCCACGGGTGGCCGGTCTGCTCCTCGGGGGTGACGATCAGCCAGCGGCCGTCCAGCGCGGCGCCGTCGGCGGGCTGCACCGGGCGCCAGGTGATCCGGTGGCGCCAGCCGTCGGCGGCGGTGGCGGCGCGGCGGCGCTCCCACCAGGTGGCCAGCGCGGGCAGCACCGGGACGAGCCGCTCGCCGTCCAGGCCGATCGCCTCGCCGAGCCGGGCGGCGTCGCCCTCGCCGACCAGGTCCCAGAAGGCCTCGTCGGGGGCGCCGCCGGTACCGGTCAGCTGCTCGGGCGAGCGGCTGGCGTCCAGCCAGTACCGCTGCCGCTCGAAGGGGTAGGTGGGCAGCTCGGCCGGCCGGGGCCGGGTGCTGGCGAAGGCGGCCGTCCAGTCCACCAGGACGCCACGGACGTGGAGTTCGGCCACCGAGGCCAGCCAGCGGGCCCGGTCGCCGTGGTCGCGCCGCAGCGAGCCGGCCACCACCGGCTGGTCCACCCCGGCCGCGTCCAGGGTGTCCTCGATCGCGCCGGTCAGCACCGGGTGCGGGCTGACCTCGACGAAGACGGTGTGCCCGTCCTCGGCCAGCCGGCGGGTGGCCTGCTCGAAGCGGACGGTGGAGCGCAGGTTGCGGTACCAGTAGTCGGCGTCCAGCCCGGCGGTGTCCAGCCAGTCGCCGGTCACGGTGGAGAGCAGCGGCACCTCGCCGGTGCGCGGGGCCACGGGGGCCAGCAGCTCCAGCAGTTCGGCCCGCAGTGCCTCGGTCTGCACCGAGTGGGAGGCGTAGTCGATGTTCACCGGACGGGTCCGGACGCCCTCCGCCTGGTACCCGGCGGCCAGCTCGGCCAGCGCGTCGAGGTCACCGGAGGCCACGGTGGAGAGCGGGCCGTTCACCACGCCGATGGAGAGCCGGCCGGGCCAGGCGGCGATCCGGGCCTCCACCTCGGCGAGCGGCTTCGGGATCGACAGCATGCCGCCCTTGCCGGAGAGGGTGGCCAGCGCCTGGGCCCGGCGGGCCACGATCCGGGCCGCGTCCGCCAGGCTGAGAGCACCCGCCACGTAGGCGGCGGCCACCTCGCCCTGGCTGTGGCCGACCACCGCGTCGGGGCGCACCCCGTAGGACTTCCACAGCTCGGCCAGCGCCACCATCACGGCCCACAGGGTGGGCTGCACCACGTCCACCCGGTCCGGGTCGGGGCCGCCGGGCAGGCCGCGCACCACGTCCAGCAGCGACCAGTCGGTGTGCGGGGCGAGCGCCTCGGCCGCCCGGGTCAGCGCGGCGGCGAACACCGGCTCGGCGTCCAGCAGTCCGGCCGCCATGCCGGTCCACTGGGAACCCTGGCCGGGGAAGACGAAAACCACCTTGCCGGGGGTGCCGGCCCGCCCGCGCACCACCTGGGGCGCCGTCAGGTCGGCCAGTGCCTCGGGGCCGCCGATCGCGACGGCCCGCTCGGTGAGGTGGGCTCGGCCGGTCGCCAGGGTGTGCGCCAGGTCCAGCGGGGCGACGGCGCCGAAGGCGGCCGAGATCCGGGCGGCCTGGGCGGTCAGCGCCTCGGGAGTGCGGGCGGAGAGCAGGTAGGGCAGCACCTCGGGGGTCTCGCCCGGCTCGGCCGGGGTCTCCTCGGGGGCCTGCTCCACGATCACGTGCGCATTGGTGCCGGAGACCCCGAACGCCGAGACGGCGGCCCGGCGCGGGCGGTCCAGCTCCGGCCAGTCCTGACGCTCGGTCAGCAGCCGGACGGTGCCCTCGGACCAGTCCACGTGCGGGGACGGCGCGTCCACGTGCAGGGTGCGCGGCAGCACGCCGTGCCGGATCGCCTGCACCGACTTGATCACGCCGGCCACCCCGGCGGCGGCCTGGGTGTGGCCGATGTTGGACTTCAACGATCCGAGCCAGAGCGGCCGTTCGGCGTCGTGGGCCTGCCCGTAGGTGGAGATCAGCGCCTGCGCCTCGATCGGGTCGCCGAGCCGGGTGCCGGTGCCGTGCGCCTCGACCAGGTCCACGTCGGCCGGGGTGATCCCGGCCGAGGCCAGCGCCTGCCGGATGACCCGCTGCTGGGAGCTGCCGCTCGGGGCGGTGAGCTGGCTGCTGCGGCCGTCCTGGTTGACCGCCGAGCCGCTGAGCACGGCCAGCACCCGGTGGCCGTTGCGGCGGGCGTCGGAGAGCTTCTCCAGGACCAGCAGACCGGCGCCCTCGCCCCAGCCGGTGCCGTCGGCGGCAGCGGCGAAGGCCTTCACCCGGCCGTCGGGGGCCAGGCCGCGCTGGCGGCTGAACTCGATGAACATGCCGGGTGCCGAGAGCACCGTGGCGCCGCCGGCCAGGGCGAGCGAGCACTCGCCGGAGCGCAGTGCGCCGGCCGCCAGGTGCAGGGCCACCAGGGAGGAGGAGCAGGCGGTGTCGACGGTGACGGCCGGGCCCTCCAGACCCAGGGTGTAGGCGATCCGGCCGGAGGCGACGGAGGTGGTGGTGCCGGTGAGCACGTAGCCGTCGGTCTGCTCGGCGGGCAGGTGGTGCATGGACGGGCCGTACTCCTGGGCGATCACCCCGGCGAACACGCCGGTCCGGGTGCCGCGCAGCGACTCCGGGTCGATCGCGGCATGCTCCAGCGCCTCCCAGGCGGTCTCCAGCAGCAGGCGCTGCTGCGGCTCGGCGGCCAGCGCCTCGCGCGGCGAGACACCGAAGAACGCGGCGTCGAACTCGCCCGCCCGGTAGAGGAATCCGCCCTCCCGGGCGTAGCTGCGCCCGGGCCGGTCCGGGTCCGGGTCGTACAGGTGGTCCAGGTCCCAGCCGCGATCGGTCGGGAACGGGCCGACCACATCGCGCTCCTCGGCGACCAGCTCCCAGAGCGCGTCCGGGGTGTCGGCGCCGCCGGGGAGGCGGCAGGCCATGCCGACGATGGCGATCGGCTCCTCGGGGCCGGTGCCCGCGGCGCGGGCCTCGGCGTCCTTCAGCCGCTGACGGGTCTGGTGCAGCTCGGTGGCCACCTTGTTGAGGTAGTCGCGGAGCTTCTGCTCGTTGCTGCTCATCTCTGCGTGCGCCTCTCAGGAAATTCCGAGCTCGTTGTCGATGAAGTCGAAGATGTCGTCGTTGCTGACTTCGCTGATCCGGTCGGCGATGCCGTCGTCCGGGGTGGCGGCGGGGGCGCCGCCGACGGTGGCCAGCAGGACGGCCAGCCGGGTGGCCGCGTCGGCCCGGTGCTCACCGCCGAGCGCGGCGAGGGCACGCTCCAGGCGGTCGAACTCCGCCGCCAGGTCGACTCGTTCGGTCTGCACCCGGGCCTGGTCCGGCTCGGCGGGTGCCAGGCGCTCCCGCAGGTGGGCCGCCAGCGAGAGCGGGGTCGGGTGGTCGAAGACGGCGGTGGTGGGCAGCCGCAGGCCGGTGGCGGCGTTGATCCGGTTCCGCAGCTCGACCACACCGAGCGAGTCGAAGCCGGTGTCCATGAAGCCGCCGGCGGGGGTGACCGCCTCCGGGCCCGGGTGGCCGAGCACCGAGGCGGCGGTGGAGCGCACCAGGCCGAGCAGGATGCGCTCCCGCTCTCCGGCGGACTTGCCCGCCAACTGCGCGGCCAGCGCCTCCGGTTCGCCACTGGCGGCCGGGCGGGCCCGCCGTCGGGTGAGGCCGGTGAGCACGGGCGAGAGCTTCTCGGCCGGGACGGCGGCGGTGTCGATCCGGGCCGCCACCAGGGCGGCGTACGGGGTGCCGGTGCCGCCCTGCGCGGCCGACGCGCCCGGCCCACCCGAGGTACCCGGCCCGGCCGGTCCGCCGAGGGCGGCGTCGAACAGGGCCAGGCCCTGGTCGTCCGTCATCGGGGCCAGTCCGGTGGCGGCCAGCCGCTCGGCCTCCGCCGCACCGAGCCCGGCCGCCATCCCGCCGGCCTCCGCCCAGACGCCCCAGGCGAGCGAGACGGCGGGCAGCCCGCGCACCCGGCGGTGCTGCGCGATGGCGTCCAACTGGGCGTTCGCGGCAGCGTAGTTGGCCTGCCCGGGATTGCCCAGCACGGCGACGGCGGAGGAGAACAGCACGAAGGCCGACAGCTCCAGGTGCTCGGTGGCGCGGTGCAGGTGCCAGGCACCGTCCGCCTTGGGCCGGGCCACCGAGCGCAGCCGCTCGGGGGTGAGCGAGGTCAGCACGGTGTCGTCCAGCACCCCGGCGGTGTGCACCACGGCGGTCAACGGGTGCTCCGCCGGGACGCTCCCGACCAGGGCGGCGACCGCCGCCGGGTCACCGATGTCGGCGGCCGTGGCGGTGGCGGCGGCCCCGAGCCGGGCCAGCTCGGCCAGCAGCTCCGGCGCACCCGGGGCGTTGACGCCCTGACGGCTCGCCAGCAGCAGGTGCCGGACGCCGTGGTGGGTGACCAGCCGCCGGGCCACCAGTACGCCGAGCGCTCCGGTGCCGCCGGTGACCAGCACGGTGCCGCCCTCGGCGAGCGGGGTCGGCAGGGTGAGCGCCAGCTTGCCGGTGTGCCGGGCCTGGCTGAGCCGGCGCAGCGCCTGCGGGGCCTGCCGGACGTCCTGGGCCAGCACCGGAAGCGGCGTCAACTCCCCGGCCGCGAACAGTCCTTCCAGCTCGGCGAAGATCGCGGCGATCCGCTCCGGATCGACGTCGAACAGGTCGAAGGCCAGGTAGGCGGCCCCGTCGTGGTCGGCCGCCACGGTGGCCGGGTCGCGCTGGTCGGTCTTGCCCATCTCGACGAACCGCCCGCCCGGGGCGAGCAGCCGCAGCGAGGCGTCGGTGTACTCGCCCGCGAGGGCGTTCAGCACCACGTCCACGCCGCGCCCCTCGGTGACCGCGCGGAAGTCGGCCTCGAAGTCCAGTGTCCGGCTGGAGGCGATCCGGTCCTCCTCGACGCCCAGGCCGCGCAGCACCTCCCACTTGGCCGGGCTGGCCGTGCCGTGCACCACCGAGCCGCCCTGGCGGGCGAGTTGGACGGCCGCCTGACCGACGCCCCCGGTCGCGGCGTGCACCAGCACGCTCTCGCCCGGCCGCAGGCCCGCCAGTCCGTAGAGGCCGTGGTGCGCGGTGAGGAAGGCCACCGGCACGGTCGCCGCCTCGGCGTCGCTCCACCGCTCCGGCACCTTGACGAGCAGCCGGTGATCGGTCACCGCCACCGGGCCGAGGGTGCCCTGCACCAGACCGGTCACCCGGTCGCCGACCGCCAGCCGGGTCACCCCCGGGCCGGTCTCCAGCACCGTGCCGGCCGCCTCGGCACCGATCCGGGCACCGCCCGGGTAGATGCCGAGGGTGATCAGCACGTCGCGGAAGTTCAGCCCGGCCGCCCGGACCGCGAGGCGCACCTCGCCGGCGGCGAGCGGACGCTCCGCCTCGGGGGCGGGCAGCAGCGCCAGACTCTCCAGGCTGCCGGGGTTCGCGGTGTCCAGCCGCCACGGTCCGTCCGGGACGGCCAGGGTGTCGGCGGGGCGGACCCTGACCAGCCGGGGCACCAGGATCTCCCCGGCCCGGACGGCGAGTTGGGGCTCTCCCGAGGCCAGTGCCGCCGGGACGGCCCCGGCCGAGGCCGGGGTGCCGTCGAGGTCGAGCAGCACCAGACGGCCGGGCTGCTCGGTCTGCGCGGTGCGGACCAGCCCCCAGACGGCAGCGGCGGCCGGGCTCGGCACGTCCTCCCCGGCATGGGTCGCGACGGCCTGCTCGGTGGCCAGCACCAGGGTGCCGCCCTCCCCCGCCAGCCAGCCCTGGATCAGCTCCAACGCCTGCTCGGCGTCCTCCACCGGGGCCACCGCGTGCTGCCCGGCCGCCACCTCGGCCACCGAGGCCAGCACCGGCCACCCGGGCGTCAGCCGCCCGCTGTCCAGCGCGGCCCAGCCGTCGGGCGCAGCCTGACCGGCAGTCAGCGCCGCAGCTTCACGGGTCCCCGCCGGGCCGCCGGAGACGGGCACCTGCCCGGCACCGGGACGCGCGGCAGCAGCCTGACCGGCAGTCAGCGCCTCAGCCACCGACGGCACGCCCGAAGCACCTGCCCGTCCACCGCCCCTACCCGTCGGGACCCCCTGACCGGAGATCGACTGCCCGGTGCCCTCGCCCAGCGCCGCCAGGGGCTGCCAGTCCAGGCGGTAGAGGGAGTCGGCCCCGGCCGTGGCAGCGGCGGCCCGCAGGGTGAGGGCGCCGACGGTGGCGACCGGCAGTCCCGCCGGGTCCGTCACCGCGAGCGCCACGGTGTCCGGACCGGTCGTGCTGATCCGGGCCCGCAGGGCGGTCGCCCCGGGGCGGTGCACCGTCACCTCCCGCCAGGCGAACGGCAGTACCGTCCGCTCGGCGTCCTGCACCACCGCGTGCAGCACCGCGTCCAGCAGCGCCGGGTGCAGCGCGTAGTCCGCGCCGTCCGCCGCCGGGGCGATCTCCGCGTACAGCTCCTCGCCGTGCCGCCAGGCGGCCGTCAGCCCCTGGAAGTCGGGGCCGTACCGGTAGCCCTGCTCGGCCAGCCGCCCGTACAGACCGTCGAGGTCCACCTCCTGCGCACCCGCCGGCGGCCACTGCGCCGCGTCGAAGGCCGCCACGGCCGCGACCGCCAGCGTCCCGGCCGCGTGCCGGGTCCACTCCTGCGCACCGTCCTCCGCCTGCGAGCGGATCTGCACCGGCCGCCGGCCCTCGTCCTCCGCCGCACCGACCACCACCTGCAGCCGCACCCCGCCACGCTCCGGCAGCGCCAACGGCGCCTCCAGGTCCAGCGACTCGATCGCCCCCGCACCCGCCACCCGGGCCGCCTGCACCGCCAGCTCCAGGAAGGCCGTGCCGGGCAGCAGCACCGCGCCGCCGACGACGTGCCCGGCCAGCCACGGATGGGTCCGCAGCGAGAGCCGTCCGGTGAGCAACCAGCCCTCACCGTCCGGGAGTTCGGTGGAACCGGTGAGCAGCGGGTGGCCGGTCTCGGACAGCCCGCCGCCCGTGCCGGGCCCGGCCGCCGCCTGGTCCAGCCAGTACCGGCGGCGCTCGAAGGGGTAGGTCGGCAGGGTCGGCCAGGGCGCCCGCCCCGGGAAGGCGGCCCGCCAGTCCACGGCCACGCCGTGCACGTGCAGTCGGGCCAGGGCCTCCGTCAGGGTGTCCTCCTCGGACCGGCCGGCCCGCAGCACCGCCGCCAGCACCCGCGGCGCCCGCTCCGGGTCCTCCCCGCCTGCCAGGCCCTCCAGGCTCTCCTCGGCCAGCGCGGTGAGCACCGGCCCGGGGCCGAGCTCCAGGTACGCGGAGACGCCGAGGCCGTCCAGCGCCAGCACGCCGTCGTGGAAGCGGACCGCCTCGCGGATGTGCCGCACCCAGTAGCCGGGGTCGGTCAACTCCCCCTCCCCGACCGGGGCTCCGGTCAGGTTGGAGATCACCGACAGCTGCGGCTCGCTGTACGTCAGCCGCTCCGCCACCGCCCGGAAGTCCGCCAGCACGGCGTCCATCTGCGGGGAGTGGAAGGCCCGGCCGACGGTGAGCAGCTTGGTCCGCCGCCCGTTCGCCCGCCAGCTCTCGGCCAGCCGCCGGACCTCGTCGCCCTCGCCCGAGATCACCACCGAGCGCGGACCGTTGACGGCCGCGACCGACACCGCGTCACCCAGTCCGGGCAGCACCTCGGCCTCGGTCGCCTGGACGGCGGCCATCGCACCACCCGCCGGCAGCGCCTCCATCAGCCGGCCGCGCGCGGCGACCAGCGTCACCGCGTCCGCCAGCGAGAAAACCCCGGCCAGGTGCGCGGCGCTCAACTCGCCCACCGAGTGGCCGATCAGGTGGTCCGGGCGCACCCCGCGCGAGAGCGCCAGCCGGTGCAGCGCGACGTGCAGGGTGAACAGCACGGGCTGGGTGTACGCCGTGGTGTCGATCAGCGCGGCCTCCGCGCTGCCCTCCTCGGCGAACAGCACCCGCTTCAACGGCACCGTCAGCTCGGCGTCGAACAGCGCGGCGATCTCGTCCACCGCCGCCGCGAACACCGGCTCCCGTTCGTACAGTTCGCGCCCCGCGCCGGGCCGCTGGCTGCCCTGGCCGGAGTACAGGAAGGCCGTCCGGACGTCCCGCTGCGCCGTGCCGGTCAGCACTCCGGGGGCCTCCCGCCCCTCGGCGACCGCCCGCAGGCCCTCGGCCAGCGCCTCCTCGCCGAGCAGCACGGCGCGGTGCTCGAAGTGCGTCCGCCCGGTCGCCAACTCCGCCGCCAGGCCCGGCTCCCCGGCCACCTCGACCAGTCGGCCGGCCTGCGCCCGCAGGGCCGGCACGCTGCGGGCCGACAGCAGCAGCGGGCCGCTGTCCTCCGCACCGGCCGTCGCCTTCTCACCGGCCGTCAGCTCCTCGGCCGGCGGCGCCTCCAGGATCAGGTGGGCGTTGGTACCGCTGATGCCGAAGGAGGAGACGGCGGCCCGGCGCGGGCGGCCGGTCTGCGGCCAGCCGGTGGTACCGGTCGGCAGGCTCACCGAGCCCGTGCTCCAGTCCACGTGCGGGGTCGGCTCGTCCAGGTGCAGGGTGCCGGGCAGCTCACCGTGCTGGAAGGCCTGCACCAGCTTGATCACACCGGTCACCCCGGCGGCGGCCTGGGTGTGGCCGATGTTGGACTTCAACGAGCCGAGCAGCAGCGGCTCCTGACGGTCCTTCCCGTAGGTGGCCAGGATCGCCTGCGCCTCGATCGGGTCACCGAGCGCGGTGCCGGTGCCGTGTGCCTCGACGGCGTCCACCTCGTGCCCGGCCAACCCGGCCTGGGCCAGCGCCTGCCGGATCACCCGCTCCTGGGCCGGCCCGTTCGGGGCGGTCAGCCCGTTCGAGGCGCCGTCCTGGTTCACCGCGCTGCCGCGCAGCACCGCCAGCACCCGGTGCCCGTGGCGCCGCGCGTCCGAGAGCCGCTCCAGCAGCACCAGCCCGACGCCCTCGGCCCAGGCGGTGCCGTCGGCGCCCCGGGCGAAGGGCTTGGCCCGGCCGTCGGCGGCCAGGCCGCGCTGACGGCTGAACTCGGTGAACATGCCCGGGGTGGACATCACCGTCACCCCGCCCGCCACCGCCAGGTCGCTCTCGCCGGAGCGCAGCGACTGGGCGGCCAGGTGGATCGCCACCAGGGAGGAGGAGCAGGCGGTGTCCACCGTGATGGCCGGTCCCTCCAGGCCCAGCGCGTACGCCAGCCGGCCGCTGGCGACCGAGCCGAGCGTGCCGGTCAGCGCGTGCCCCTCGTAGCCGCTCGGGGTCTCGTGCAGGCGCGGGCCGTACTCCTGCTGCATGGCACCGACGAAGACACCGGTGCGGCTGCCGCGCAGAGTGGCCGGGACGATCCCGGCCCGCTCGGTCAACTCCCAGGCGGACTCCAGCAGGAGGCGCTGCTGCGGGTCCATCGCGGCGGCCTCGCGCGGGGCCAGGCCGAAGAACGCGCCGTCGAAGGTGTCGGCGTCGTGCAGGAAGCCGCCCTGCCGGGTGTAGGTGGAGCCCGGGCGTTCGCCGTCCGGGTCGTAGAGCGCCTCCAGGTCCCAGCCCCGGTTCTCCGGGAACGGGCCGATGGCGTCCCGGCCGTCCCGCAGCAGCTCCCAGAGCCGCTCGGGGGTGTCGGCCCCGCCGGGCCAGCGCCCGCTGAGCGCCACCACGACCACCGGGTCGTCGTCCTGCGCGGCGGGTCGGACGGGCGCCACCGGCTCGGCCTGCCCGCCGCCGGCCAGGTAGGCGGCGACCGCAGCGGGGGTCGGCCGGTCGTAGGTCAGGGTGGCGGGCAGGTCCAGGCCGGTGGCGCCGGCCAGCCGGTCGCGGAACTCCACGGCGGCCACCGAGTCGAAGCCCAACTCCTTGAAGGTGTGCGCCGGATCGACCGCCGCCGGGCCGCTCTGGCCCAGTACCAGCGCGGCGGCCGAGCGGACGGCGGTCAGCGCCTGCGCCTCGGTCAGCCCGGTCTCCGCAGCCGCCTCCGCCGTCACCACCTCCACCTCCGCCGCCTCCGCCGTACCGACCGCCCGCTCGGGCAGCGGCGCGGTCTCGCCGTCCAGCCAGAGGTGGCGGCGCTGGAAGGCGTAGGTCGGCAGCGTCAGGTGTCCGCCGCCCGGCCCGTGGAGCGTGGCCCAGTCCACCGAGCCGCCCCGGACGTGCAGTTCGGCCAGCGAGCTGCGGAACTGCGCCAGCCCGCCGTGGTCGCGGCGCAGCGTGCCGGTGACGGCCGCGCCGGTCTGCTCGGTGGTCTGGCCGAGGCCCAGGGTGAGCACCGGGTGGGCGCTGCTCTCCACGAAGCTGCGGTGTCCGTCGGCCAGCGCGGCGCGGACGGCCTGCTCCAACTGCACGGTGGAGCGCAGGTTCCGGTACCAGTAGGCGGCGGTCAGCTCGGTGGTGTCGAGCGCGGCGCCGGTGACGGTGGAGTAGAAGACGGTGTCGGTGGCCTGCGGACGGACCGCCGCCAGCAGCTCCGGCAGCCGCTCGGCCAGCGGCTCCACCTGCGGGGAGTGCGAGGCGTAGTCCACCGGCACCAGCCGGGCCCGGACCTCGCGCTTCTGGTAGCCCTCGACCAGCTCGGCCACCGCCGCGCGCTCGCCCGAAATCACCGTGGCGGAGGGCCCGTTGACGGCGGCGACGCTGACCCGGCCGTCCCAGGCGGCCAGGTCGGCCGCGACCTCGGCGGCCGGCAGCGGCACCGCCGCCATCGCGCCTCGCCCGCTGGTGCCGAGCCCCGCGATGGCCCGGGCGCGGAGCGCCACCACGGCGGCGGCGTCGGCCAGCGAGAGCGCACCGGCCACGTACGCGGCGGCGATCTCGCCCTGGGAGTGCCCGATCACCGCGTCCGGCGTGACCCCGGAGGCCCGCCACAGGGCGGCCAGCGCGACGTTCACCGCGAACAGCGCGGGCTGCACCACGTCGACCCGCTCCAGGTCGGCCGCGCCCTCCTCGCCGCGCAGCACCGCCGTCAGCGACCAGTCCACGTACGGGGCGAGGGCCTCCTCCACGGCCGCGATCTCGGCGGCGAACGCCGGTGCGGTGTCCAGCAGTTCGCGGGCCATGCCGTCCCACTGCGAGCCCTGCCCGGGGAAGACCAGCACGGTGCCGCCGCCCCGGTGGGCCCGGCCCTGCACCAGCCCGGCTGCCTGCTCGCCGCGCTCCAGCGCGCGCAGCGCCTCGACCAGCTCGGCCCGGTCGGCGCCGCTGACCACGGCGCGGTGCTCGAAGTGGCTGCGGGTGGTGGCCAGCGCCCGGCCCACCGCGCCCGGGTGCGTCCCGTCCGCCTCCGCGAACTCCCGGAGCCGAGCGGCCTGGTGACGCAGCGCCGGCCCGGAGCGGCCGGAGAGCGGCCAGAAGCCCCGGCCATCGCCGGACTCCGGCCCGGCCCCCGGGACGGGCGCGGCGCCGACGATCACGTGTGCGTTGGTCCCGCCGACGCCGAACGAGCTGACCCCGGCCAGCGGCGCGGCCTCCGGCCAGGCCCGGCCCTCGGTGGGGACGGCCAGGCCGAGGCGCTCGAACGGGATGTCCGGGTTCGGCGTCTCGAAGTTGAGGCTGGCGGGCACCGCCCGGTGGTGCACCGCGAGCACGGTCTTCAACAGACCGACGATGCCGGCCGCGCCCTCCAGGTGGCCGACGTTGGTCTTGGCCGAGCCGACCAGCAGCGGGGACCCGCCCGCCCGGGCGGTGCCGAGCGCGGCCCCGAGCCCGGCCGCCTCGATCGGGTCGCCGACCCGGGTGCCGGTGCCGTGCAGCTCGACGTAGCCGATCCGCTCGGGCCGGACTCCCGCACGCCGCACGGCCCTTCGGATCACCTCGGCCTGCGCCTCGGCGCTCGGGACGGTCAGCCCGTCGGTGGCGCCGTCGCTGTTCACCGCGCTGCCGTGCAGCACGGCGTAGACCCGGTCACCGTCGGAGAGGGCCCGCACCAGCGGCTTGAGCACCAGCACCACACCGCCCTCACCGCGCGCGTAGCCGTTGGCCCGGGCGTCGAAGGTGAAGCAGCGGTCGTCCGGGGAGAGGGCACCGAAGCGCTCCACGGTCCGGGTGGAGTCCGGGGCCAGGTTGAGGTTCACCCCGGCCGCGAGGGCGTACTCCGACTCGCCGGTCCGCAGGCTCTCCACCGCGAGGTGGACCGCGACCAGCGAGGAGGACTGCGCGGAGTCCACCGTCAGGCTCGGGCCGCGCAGGTCGAGCGCGTAGGAGACCCGGTTGGCGATCACGCCCTTGTTCAGCCCGGTCAGGGTGTGCCGGGAGACGCTGCCGGTCCGGGCCGCCAGGGACGCGTAGTCGGCCCCGATCGCCCCGACGAACACCCCGGTCCGCGAGCCGCCGAGCGCGGCGGGCAGCACGCCCGCGTCCTCCAGTGCCTCCCAGGCGAGTTCGAGCACCAGCCGCTGCTGCGGGTCCGCGACGGCGGCCTCGGCCGGCGAGATCCCGAAGAACTCCGGGTCGAAGCCGCCCACTTCGTCCAGGTACCCACCGGCCCGGGGCCGCTCCCCCTCGGCGAACCGCCCCGCCGGGTACACCCCCACGGCGCTGCCGCCCTCCGCCAGGAGCCGCCAGAACGCCGCCGGATCTGCCGCCCCCGGCAGCCGGCAGGCGGCACCCACCACGGCCACCGCGTCCGGCGAGGCGGTGTCGGGCACTGCGCCGTCGGGCGCTTGGGGGTCGAACGGGTCCAGGCGAGACATGGTCGGTTCACTCCTGAGGGGAGGCTGTGTCAGTGCCCCTCAGCGTTCCGCCCGCAGCGTCCCACCGGGCCCCTACGCAACCCCTGTCGTACCCCTAGCCCGGGCCTGACGGCCCATCGGATCGCTTGACCACCTGGGCCGCCCGTCCTCGGGCCGGGGGCAGGTGTGCCCTACCGTCCCTTCCGTCCCTGGCGCTCGGCCCGGGAAGCGGGCAGGGTGCGTGCGATCCGCTCCACCTCCGGGAACCGGGTCACCCCGATCCGGGCGGCGCCCAGCGACAGCAGCCAGGGCAGCAGTTCGGCACTGGCCTCCAGCTCGTCGTAGAAGCCCAGTCGCAGGTCGGTGAGCTCCGACTCGAAGGTCCAGTCGTCGACGGCGTCGGCCAGGTGTCGGTCCGCCGCCTCCGTCCGGGTGCCGGCCCAGACCGTCAGCCACGGTGCGAGGACGCCGGTGCTGACGGCGACGACTCCAACACCTGCGTGGCGTGATCGGGGGCGGGGTACTCGTGCAGCGTGGAGCACCACCATGCGTGCCAGACCTCCTCCAGCGCCTCCCGCTCGGGGGCGGGCCAGTCCTGCCAGCCTGCGGCGAGCAGCCGGGAGGCGATCAGCCCGTGCGCGACGTGGAGCCGGCCGGTGACCAGCTGCCGGACGATCCGGGGCGTCATCCGGCGGTACATAGCGGGGAAGTCGTCCCAGTTGCCCTCCGACCTGGCCGCGAGGGAAGGGATGAGGTCATCCGGCATCGGAATCCCGCCCGAGTACTCCGACCGGCGGCTCGGTGAAGATCCCGACGCTACCAGCGAGTCCACCGGCGCGGCCCCCGGTTTTCGCCGGAGCCCGCCCGGTGCCGCCGGATCACCGCACCGCCCGACCTGCACCGGCGACCGTCGGTCGTAGGCGGTCAGCGCACGCATGACCGGTTGCCCGGTGCGGTCCTTGACGTACAGTGCGGCCGGCCGCCGGGGATGCCAACTTGGCCTTCACACGCCGACGTTGGACTTCCTCGCCTCATTCGCGCACCGATTCCCCGGCCGACCTTTTCGGCCATGAGTACCCTGTACGGCATACACATTCTTGATGACCCCACCGTGTCGCCCCGGCTCCGCAGCTTCCTTGAGCCTCGTGCGCGGCGACATGCACCCACATCTGCCGATCGGATCAGGCAGTACGCGACAGCTGTCGACGACGCCGGGTTCGAGCATCCCGCGGAACCCGAGATCGTGGACGCGATGATCCGGTTCGAGGAACGGTACGGCGGCCTGTCCTATTCGCCGCGAGGCGGCAACGCCAACGAGTACGGCCTCGACGGGGACCCGACAGCCCACTGGACGTCTCATGGCTGGGCCTTTCCCGGAATCCTCGACGGCCCCGGGACCTGCCGGGTGGACGTACTTGCCGACGGCCGCACCGCGATTCCGGTACCGGGGTTGGCGCACAGGGTGATAAACAGCAGCGTCGGTCAGCGTCTGGAGGCCGACGCGCTGTTGGCGAGCGTGCACCGGTGGCCGCACCTCGTCCTGCAGACCACCACTGGCCTCGGAGCGAACCCTTCCGTCGCCGAGGAACATCTGCCACCCCGCACGGACGAAGCAACCGGCCCCGCCGACAAGTGGTGGTTCGACGGCAGGTTGGCCTTCCACCTGGAGCTCTACCGCTGGTGGACACCGCAGACGGACTGTGACACCTGGATCGTGCGCTGCTTCGCACCGGACGGCGATGCTCTTGACCGAGCCGCCTCCACCCTGCGAGCCGCAGTCCCCGGACTCACCGCCGCCCTCTTCGACTGGTGCTCACTGTGTCATGAGGGCCTGGACACAGGCCGATCCTGCTTGCCCGTCCTTCCCTCAGCGGAGCGGTGACACTCACCGCTCCGCTCGAGCCGCTCCGCCACCCCTCGGAACCGATCATCTAGCCGAAGGTGAACGCGAAGGCCTGGAGGCCCGGGGTCAGCCGGAGTTCGAGCTGCGCCTGACGGGCCGTCCCGTCGTCGGTTAGGCGGTAGAGGGTGGGGGTGCCGTGGACCTGGAGGGTCTTGGTCTGCTTGCCGTCGACCAGCACGGTGACGGTGCCTTCGCCGGCCAGGACGAGATTGGCGTTCTTGGCCCGGTAGGTGAAGCCGAGCCGGGCGTCGGGTCCGGCCGTGAACTGCTCGTAGCCGGTGGTCCAGGTGCCGGCGAGGGAGAGCCGGCCGGGCGGGATGCCGTCCGCGGGGAAGGCGTAGACGGCCGGCTGGTCCTGGACCAGGGCGGGGGTGCCGGTGTAGCTGCGGATGCCGGTGGTGCTGAGGTAGGTCTCCGGAGTGCGGTCGGCCGCCAGCTCGTCGTTCTCCTGCCCGGTGGCGGGCGGGAGTTGGACGGTGGGGTCGGCCTGCCGGAGCAGGTCGCGGATGAGGTTCTCGGTCTGGGCGTAGCGGCCTTCGCCGAAGGTGAAGTAGCGGACGGTGCCCTGGGCGTCGATGAGGTACTTGGCGGGCCAGAAGCGGTTGCGGTAGTTGTCCCAGGTGTCGAGCTGGTTGTCGAGGGCGACGGGGTAGGTGACGCCGAGCTTGCGGGCCTGGTCGGCGACGTTGCCCGCGTCCTTCTCGAAGGCGAACTCGGGTGAGTGGACGCCGATGACCGTCAGGCCCTTGTCGCGGTAGGCACGGTCCCAGGCCTCGATGTGGGGCAGGCTGCGCTGGCAGTTGATGCAGGAGTAGGTCCAGAAGTCGATCAGGACCACCTTCCCGTGCAGGGCGGCCAGGTCGACGGGTGCCCCGCCGGGGGTGTTGAGCCACTTGGTGATGCCGGCGATGGGCGGGGCGGTGCCGCAGGAGCGGAGCTCGTCGACACCGTCCTCGCAGCGGGCGAGGTCCTTGTTGGAGTCGTCGAAGAGACCGGAGAGCTTCTGGCGGGCGGTGTCGTTGTCCTCGACCCGCTTCTGCACGGAGGACGTGTAGTCGGGCAGGGCCCGCTGCAGGGCGGTGGTGGCGTCGAAGGCGAGGGCGAAGGCCAGCACGATCATCAGGCACCCGGCGGCGATCCGGAGCTTGCGGGCACGGGTGCGGAAGGCGGCCACCCGCTCGGACACCCGGCGGCCCGCGAGGGCGAAGACCAGGAGCGGGATCGCGGTGCCGACGGCGAAGGCCAGGGTCAGGGCGACGATCCCGGCGTTGATCTCCCCGCGCGCTCCGGCGACGGTGATCGCGGCGAGCACCGGACCGGCACAGGGCACGTAGAGCAGCCCGAGGCCCAGGCCGAGGACGAAGGCGCTGCCGTCCTTGTTCACCCGGCGCTGCGGGATCCGGGAGAAGGGCCGCTCCAGCAGCCGCTCGATCGGCGGGAAGATCAGGCCGAGGCCGATCAGGACCAGCAGCGACAGGCCGACGTAGCGCAGGATGTCCTGCGGCAGGCCCAGGGCCGAGATGATCGTGACGCCGAGCAGGGTGAAGAAGCTGAAGCTCAGCACCAGCCCGGCGACGACGGCGTACGGACGGCGGTTGCGGCGGGGTGCGGGCACCGCTTCGGGGGTGGCCGTCAGCAGCGCCCCGCCGTCCGGCCCGGCCCCGGTCGGCGCAGTCGGCTTCGGGCCGGGCCGGACGGCCGACGGATCGCCGCTCGGGCCGCCCGCGAGGAACACCACCGGCAGGACCGGCAGGATGCACGGCGAGACCGCCGTGATCAGGCCGCCGAGCAGGCCGATCAGGACCAGTGTGACCATGGGGACCGCCTCCGTTCGGGGCGGCGCGGGGATGCGTCTCCTCCGACCGGGATTCGGCGCCGCCCACGGCCCGGATGGGTTCCGACGGTCCGGCGCACCCGCCCGAACCGACCTCGGCTCACCGGCAGCAGGACCTGGTACGTGATCGCCTGGCGGCTACCGGACGCCCGGAACCGGCGGAGGGGCAGGCGGGGAAAGGTGATGGTGACGGGGTTCGACGGTGCGTGGCATCGGCCCGTGACGAGGACACCGAGGCCAGGAGCCCATCGCCCCGTGTACGGGCCTCGCATACGGGGGTGACGGCGGCGCCGGCTGCACGGATCGAGGCCGGCTGCTCCTGGCGAGGGCCGAGCCGAGCCGTCTCCATGACACGACGTCAGTGCGGCGGCATCGGCCCCGGGAAGGGCACCGGCCTCAGACCGGCCCGTGCTGCACGCCCGCCGGGAGCTCGGCCCGGAGCAGGCGGACGAAGTGTTCGCCGCAGGCCAGCACCCGCTCGGTGGGCACGTCACGGTCGAAGGCCGGCGGACAGCCGCCCGTGCCGTACGAGTTGGCGATCTCGCGGGGCACCGCCTCGCCCCACGCCCGGAGGCGGTCGAGCACCCGCGCAGCCAGGTCGAGCACCACCGCGATCCGCTCCGGGTCCGTCCCGACGTGCCGGTCCAGGGCGGCCGTGACGTGCCCGCCGAAGCCGGTGGTGGCCTGGAACTCCCAGTACTCGCCGGCCTGCGACAGCCACTCGGGCGAGTCGGCGAGGCTCCGTGCCTCCTCCGTCACCAGGCAGAGCCAGAGTTCGAGGTAGTGGTCGACCACCCAGTAGCCGATGCCGCGGTGCTGCACGTAGGAGCTTCCCATGCCGACCAGTCGACCACGTCGCCCCGACCGTCCGCCATGGATTTCCTTACCACGCCCGGTCTCCCGACTCGCTTGCGGGAAGGGCGACTTGGTCAGCATTCGCCCCCGCAGCAACTCGTCCGGCGATACCCTGGCTCCCCCGTGCGGCGGGTGCGGGGCATGAGGGGGTACCCATGGTGTCCATCGAGGAGAAGTACCGGATCAAGCTGGGCTGCCGGGTGAGCGTCCAGCCCGGGATCACCGCGACCAAGGTCAACTGGAGCATCTCCGAGATCTCCGGCGACGACCGGCGGCGACCCGAACGGGGCCGCTCGGTCGAGGAGTTCACCTGCAGTCGCTGCCGGCGCTCGTTCTGCGCCACGGTCGAGAACAGCACCGCTGCCAAGCAGAAGCGGTGGATCTACCTGATCCTGGGGGTGCTACTGCTGCTCACCCTGGTGGTGACCGTCCCGATGGTGATCGACCTGGGCGGGCGGCCGGTGGAGGAGGACGACCCGAACGCCACCGACGGGTTCGGCCTGGTGCTGCTCGCCGCCGTCTTCGGCTTCATCGCCGGGCTGACCTTCTTCCGGGTCGAGTGGGCCTACACCGGCATCAAGAAGTTCCGCCTGGTACGCCACGACGGCGCCCGATCGGTCTGGGTGAAGGGCCACCGGATCTTCTGACCGAATCGCGAAGGGTCAGCCATCTAGCCCATTCTACAAGGGAGTTGAGGAGCAAAGGGGTCTCAAAACCTACTGTCGCAGGCCCGCTGCGCCACCGTAGGAATGGGGTGGCGCCGACACCGTCCGCGCCACCCGCCCGCGACCAGGAGCCGCCGATGCCCCGCCCCGATCGCACCCGTGCCGCCGCCCCGGCCTCCCTGCCGGTCCGGCCCGTCCGACCCGGCCTCGTCGCGGTGCTCGGCGCCGCCACGGCCGTCCTCGCCCTGACGGTGACGCCGGCCCGGGCGACGCCCGGTGACAGCCTCACGCTCTGCGCCTCGCAGTACACCCCGAGCGGCTACGTGGACGTCAGTTGGGGTACCAGTTCGAGCTGCGGCTCGGGTTCCGCTCCCAACCGCAAGCAGGTCACCGAGGTGGCCGGCTACGGCGCCGGGACGACGGTCGACTTCTGCCACTCGAGCATCCCGCCGGCCGGTTGGGTGGAGACCGCCATCTTCTACAGCTCCTCCTGCCAGTACAACGTGAACCCCGGCTTCACCCGCAACGCCGGCCGCATGCTCCAACTGGCCGGCTACCCGATCGGCACCTACGTCAGCGCCTGCGCCAACACGCTGCCGCCGTCCGGCTGGACCCCTCGCAGCGAGTACTACGACAGCAACTGCCAGTCGGGCCCCAACCCGAGCACGGGCAAGAACGCCTGGCAGCTCCAGCGGATCTCCTGAGCCCCGCACGTCCCCGCCCCCGGACATACGGGTCCGGGGGCGGGGACGGGGGCGGGGACGGGGCGTGCGGGAGCCGGTGAGGCGGCGTCAGGCCGGGCGAGCCCCCGCCTCGGAGAGCTCGGCCGCCCCGCCGAGCGGGACCACCTCGGCCAGGTCGGCCCGGCGGCGGACGCCGAGCTTGCGGTAGACCCGGGTCAGGTGCTGCTCCACGGTACTGACCGTGACGTAGAGCCGCCGGGCCACCTCGCGGTTGGACATCCCCCGGGCAGCCAGCTCGGCCACCCGGCGCTCCGCCTCCGACAGACCCTCCACCGCGACCGCCGCGACCGGGTCGTGCACCACGGAGAGGGTCGGGGCGCCCCGCAGCCGGCGGTCCGTCTCACGGGCCCGGCCCGGGTCACCCGCCATCCCGTGCGCCTGGCTCAACTCGGCCAGTGCCTGAGCGAGTTCGTGCTCCGATCCGGCCTCCTCCAGCAGGTCCACCGCCCGCTCCAACAGCGGGGTGCGCTCGGCCCGCTCCCCGGCGGCAGCCCGGGTGAGCAGCGCGAGACCCCGGACACGGGCGTGTCCGGCCTGGCCGAGCCGGGCCAACTGCTGGTCCGCCAGGTGGGCCGCGGCGTGCGGGCGACCCAGCGCCAGCTGTGCCCGGGCCGCACCGATCCGCCACGGGGCCAGGGCCGGCAGGTGGTCCAGGCCCCACCGGGCCATCAGCTCGCCGCAGCCCCGGTACTCCGTGAGCGCCTCCTCGGGCCGGCCGGTGGCCAGCAGGTGCCCGGCCCGAGCCTGCCGCAGGTGCAGCCCCGCCGGGGTCAGCTCCATCCCGGCCGGAGCGGCCAGGCCGAGGTAGTACTCGGCATCCTGGTGCCGGCCCCGGGCCGTCCGGGCGGCGGCCAGGGTGGAGAGCGGCAGGCCGACCGCCACGCCCCACGCCTCCGGCCGGACCTGGGCGAAGGCCGCCCGGGCCTGCTCGTCGGCGGTCCGCAGGTCGCCGAGGCGCAGCGCGGTCTCGGCCCGCAGCGCGGAGAACAGCGCCTGCCAGGTCGGATTGCCCCGAGCACCCGAGCGCTCGGCCACCGGACCGCACCAACGGGCCGCCCGGTCCGCCCGGTCGGTGTAGAGCAGCACGGTGAGCGCGGAGGTCAGCGAATCCATCGGCACACCGCCCAGCCCGCCGGCCCGCAGCACCGCCTCCGCCCGGAGCACGGCCTCGGCCGGCTCGACCACGCCCGCCAGCAGCGCCTCCAGCAGTCGCAGACCGTCGGCCCGGTAGGCGGTCCGGTCCGGCCCGCCGGCTCCGCCGTCCCGCAGGCCCGGGTACCAGTACGCCAGCCAGGAGCGCAGCCGGGCCGCACCGTCCGGATCGGCGCAGCTCCGCTCGAACCGGGCCAGCTCCTGCTGACCCTCCGTCACCCTCCCCTGCCAGTACAGGTAGCGGATCGAGCGCAGCTCGTGCCGCACGGTGGACGCCCGGTCGGTCACCGTGCCCGGCAGCGAGGGCACGCACTCGATCCGGTCCACGCCACTCGGGGGCTCGGGCAGCTCCGCACCGTCCGGCCCGGCCGAAGCCACCAGGAGGGCCACATCCGCCGGGAGCACCGGCGACGAGGCAGACTCGACAGACGCGACGGACGCGACGGACTGCGTGAACGGAACGGACGCCGCGGACTCCAACGCCAGGGCGGAGAGCGGCGGGGTCACCAGCGCAGCCAGGTCCGGGGCGAGGGCGGCGGCCAGGTCGAAGGTCGGAGCGGTCACGGTGCCCGCCGCCGCCGACCCTCCGGCCGAGGCCGCAGGAGCTGCGGGAGCGGCGGGAACGGCGGTCGCCCGCGCGCTCGTTGCCCCTCCTGCCTCCGGCTCCGCAACCGGCCCGGCGGTGGCGCCCGGCCAGTCGGCGAACGCCACCCCGGCCACCGGCGCAGGCACGGTCCCGGCAGCGGGCGCGGCGGCGGGCGCGGGCGCGGCCGCGGGCACGGGCACCTCTCCGCCCACGGGCACGGCCCACGGGCTGCGCAAGTGCCCCTCGGCGACCCGGAACTGCTCGGCCACCGTCTCCGCCGCCGCCCCGCGTCGCCGCAGCAGCTCCCCCGCCCGACGGTGCAGCGCGGCCAGCTCGGTCGGGCGGACGGCGGCCAGCAGGTCGCCGCCGGCCGTCGGGTGCCGGAAGCCGTCGCCCCGGAACAGCCCGGCCGCGTTCAGCAGGTAGAGCGCCCGGGTGACGGAGTCCGGTACCAGCAGCAGGAGTTCGGCCAGCAGCTCAGGCCCCGCGCCGGCTCCGAGGACCGCGACGCCGCGTGCGCAGCGCAGCGCCAGCGGGTCGATCCGGTGCAGGCAGTGCATCAGGCCGCGCCGGTAGCCCTCCCCGACCACCAACCCACCGCCCGCACCGCCCGCACCGCCCGCCGCCGCACCGCCCCGCTCCTGATCGTCCATCAGGGCGTGCACCAGCAGCGGGTTCCCGCCCGTCAGGGCGTGCGCCTCGGCCGCCAACCGGTCGGCGGCGCCGCTGCCCAGCCGCTCGCGGAACAGCTCGGCGACCACGGCGACGGGCAGCAGCTCCAGCCGGACCTGCCGGTGGTGCGGCTGACGGGCCAGCTCCACCTCGAAGAAGGGGTTCGGCGGGGTCATGGTCTCCCGCGAGCCGAGCACGGTGAGCACCCGGGCGTTCCGGGTGCGGCGCACCAGGTAGAGCAGGAACTCCAGCGACTGCGGGTCCGCGTCCTGCCGGTCGTCGACCGCGACCAGCACCGGGCCCCGGTCGGCCAGCCGCCGGACCAGGCCGAACAGCCCCTCCAGGGTGCGCTGGGTGAGCTGGCCCGGCCCGCCGTCGGCCGCAGCCGGGCCGGAGCTCTCCCGGACGCCCTGGGCCAGCAGCAGTTCGGCGCTCTCCGCCTCCGCCTGGTCCAGATCGGCGCTCTGGAAGAGCTGCCGGGCCAGGCCGAGCGGGAACTCCCGCTCCAGCGGCGAGCCGGTGCCCAGCAGGACCTGCGCACCCTGACGGGTCGCCAGGTCGGTGAAGGAGTAGAGCAGTTCGGTCCGGCCGCTGCCCACCGAGCCGTGCAGGGCCACCACTGTGCCGACCCCGGCCGTGCAGCGCTCCAGGCCCTCGACCAAGCGGCCGTACTCGGTCTCGCGCCCGATCGGCCGGGCTCTGGGCGGGTCGAGGGGCGCGGCCGGCAGGGCAGGCGGCAGGGAGAGGTGCGTGGCCATCGGTACTCCTGGAGCAGGCGGCGCACCGGGGCGGCAGGCGGAGTGCCGGCCCCGCGCGCGGGGTTCTGGGGAGAGCGGGGGTGCGAGGAGAGGTGCGGGAACCTCGGGGAGGGCATGGCCTCCACCGGTCCGCAGCGCGGGTCTGCCGCTGCCACGGCCGTCGCCGGCGGTGCTGCTGCCGGCGCGCCGGGTCGGCCTCGCTCAGCGACAGAGCGAGCTGGCGCGGCGCTGCAGGTCCACGTCGAGCCTGGCCACCAGACGCAGGCGCGTGGCACCGCGGCCGGCCGTCACCTGCTCCACTGCCATCCCCGCTTCCGTTCCCCCGGTCCGCCACGCCCCGGGCGTGGCAGGTGACCCTGTGTCACCGTGCTGCAGAGAGGCCCCGCAGCACCTGCTCCGGCGGTCCTCCGGGACCGGACACGGCCGTTGACACGACCACGAACCGGTATCTGACGGAGTCCACCCGTGTTCGAGTCTATGAAGCCCCCGGTGACGGAGTCAATCGGCGTCCACATCGGCAGGGCCCGCTCCACCCCTGCTCCGTGACCGCACCATCCGGGTCGGCTGAGCTGCGGAACTGCTGCGGGCCCCGGCGGAGTGACGGTACGTCAGCCGGGCCGCGACCGCCGTCGGCGATCACGAACGGCGACGGCGGGGGCGGCCGTACCCCGGGCCGGGTCAGCGTCGCCACCACCGGCCCGCAACCTCCGGCGGCCGGGCCACGTCTTCACCTGTGGCATACCCGACGCACACCCAGGAGTCATCCGTGAAGCGCCTGATCGTGATACCCGTCGTGGCCGTCCTGCTGGGCACCGGCGTGGCCTCCGCCGCGCCCGCCACCGCAGGTTCCGTCGCCACCACCGCCTGCCCGACCGGCTGGGGCAGCCTGCCGAAGACCGTCCCGGCCGTCGACTACTCCCAGCCCCTCACCGACATCCGGGCCGGTGCCCACCCCTGTTTCGACCGGCTGGTCATCGACATCCCCGGCACCTCGGCCGCCGATCCGGCCGGCTACCGCGTCCAGTACGTCAGCGCCCTCCACCAGGACGCCTCCGGCGACGTCATCCCGATCCGGGGCGGCGCCATCCTGGAGATCTACGCCGACGCGCCCTCCTACGACCCGAACACCGGCAGCCCCACCTACCCCGGCCGGGCCGGGCAGCCGCTCCCCGGTGTCGATCTCGCCGGCTACCGCACCTTCGTCGAGGCCAAGTTCGCCTCCAGCTTCGAGGGCCGCAGTCAGATCGGGGTCGGCGTCCGGGCCCGACTCCCCTTCAAGGTGCAGCAGTTGGACAACCGCCTGGTGATCGACGTGGCCCACTCCTGGACCGCCTGACCCGGCGGGCGACCGCCCGACCCACCTGCCGCAGCCCCCGCTGCGGCAGGCCGCCCCGCCCCGCGCCCGCCGGTCACCCCCGCCCCGCCTGCCACTCCTCGAACCCACCGGGAGCCCGGTCCGGCGGCAGCAGGTCGCTCACCCGCACCTCGGTCTCCCGCCCACCCCGCAGCGGACGGACGAAGACCGTCGCGCCGACCACGTCCATCACCCGCACCCGTGCCCCCGAGCGCCGCAGGACGACCACCTCCCCCTGCCGGGGCTCCCACCCCGTCTGCGCCGAGCCCGTACCGAACATCCGTCCCGTTCCCCTCCGTTGGCGTTCCCCTCCGGTGCGCGAATCCTTCGCCACCAGCGGGGCGGAGCGACCAGAATGGCCATGTCACGGACAAAGGGGGGGCACTGGCGGTACCGTCGGGGGGCACTACCCTCGGCCGGCCGCGACAGCAGGCCCGGAGAGGGTGCGACCGAAGAACTCCACGGCGTCCCGGGCCACTTGACGGCGGACCGGCTCGCCCGACGCGGAGCCGTCGACGAACAGGTAGTGGCCGACCTCCTCACCCGCGCACGCGACCTCGGCACCGGGGATGTGCTCGGCGTAGTACAGGGCGTTGCCCGGCCCCGGGGAGTTGTCGTCGGCACCGCCCCACCGGATCGCCACCGGCCGCCGCACCGCCTCCAGGGACGCCTGGTCCACCAGCCCGCCGATGCCCGGGCAGATCAGGAAGGCCGCCGCCACCTCGGGCACGGTACGGTCCGCACCGGACGCCCGGATGATCGGCTCCCGCTCCTCGGGCCGGTAGCGGGCGTCGATCGCGTCCAACAGGTCCGGGTACTCGGGCAGCGGCGGCATCGGCACCAGCCGCTCCGCCACCGCCCGGTAGTGCTCGGGCGCGATCCGCGCCCCCACCGTCGCGGCGGCGGTGTAGCCACCGAGCGAGAAGCCGACCGCGCCGACCGCGCCCAGTTCCCGCTCCTCCCGCAGCCGCTCCAGCACGAAGCCCAGATCGCGGGGGCGCTCCCAGCTGAACGCGAAACCCTCCGGCAGGTAGCCGTCCACCCAGTTGTTCCCGTGGTGGTCGACCCCCGCCACCAGGTACCCGGCCAGCGCCAACTCCTCCGCCAGCCAGGCCAGATCACGGGCACTGCCGCCCGTCCCGTGGGACATCAGCAGCACCGGGGGCGGCCCGCCGACCGGCCTCGCCGCAGGCTCCCACAGATAGGCGCGCACCGGACGCGGGGTGCCGGCCACCGCCTCGGGCGACCAGTCGGGACGGCCGGGGTCGGTGTACGCACGGATCACGGGATCACTCATGATCCGCAGCCTAGGTGACGGCCGATCAGCCCTGCCATGGTCGGAGACCCTGCCACCGCACCGACCACCGCCCGTCCAGCGCCCGGGACCTCGGCTCCTGGTGCGGTGGCCGGCAGGGCTCCGCATGCAGCACCACGCAGTCGCTCGAACCCCGCTCCGGGAGGACCACCAGCAGTCGGCCACCAGGCTGAGCACCGTTTCTGAGTAGCCGTACTCATGGCCCGCCACCTGCCCCGGCCGGACAATCTCCCTCATGACGACCGGTTCACTGCCCTGCCCGGGTTGCGGAGCGCCGCTGGCCACCGCGCCCGGCGCCGCCCGCTGCCCCGCCTGCCGGCTGCCCCTGCTCGGGCCGGACGCCGCCGAGCTCTGGCACGTGACCGTCACCCTCACCGGCCTCGACGCCCAGCGGCGCGGTCTGGTGCTGCGCCGCGACCAGCTGCTCGGTGCGCTCCGCGCCCGCCAGGACCTCCCCGACCCGCCACCCGCCGCTCCGGGCTGGGCTCCCGCCCCGGCGGGGTGGTCACCCGCTCCCCCCGTCCGGCCGGCAGCCTGGCCGACGCCGGCCCACGCGCCCGGCACGGAGGTCTCCGGACCGTCCGCCCAGACCGTCCTGCTGGTGCTCGGTGGGCTGCTGGTCGCGATCGCGGCGCTGGTCTTCACCGTGGTCAGCTGGGGCCGGCTCGGCATCGGCGGGCGGGCTGCGGTGCTGGCCGCCGTCACCCTCTGCGCGCTGCTGGCACCGCTGCCGCTGCGCCGCCGGAGCCTCACCGCCACCGCCGAGACCTCTGCGGTCCTCGGCCTGGCCCTGGTGCTGCTCGACTGGCACGCCGCCCGCACCGTCGGCCTGGCCGGGCTCGACCGTCTCCCGGGCGCCGGGTACTGGGCAGCCGCCACTGCGCTGACCGCCCTCGGCGCAGCCGCCTACGGCGCCGCCCTCTCCCTCCGGGGCCCGCGCGCCACCGCGCTCATGCTCCTCCAACTACCGCTCTCCCTCACTGCCTTGGCCGCGGACACCAACCTCGGCGGGTACGCGACCGCCTTCCTGCTGACCGCCCTGCTGGACCTCTTGGTGGCCACCCGCCTCGCGGCACCCGCCGTCACCGGGACCACCGGGACCGCTGGGACCGCCGCAGCCACCAAGACCGCCCGGAGCACTGCGGCCACCGCCTCCCGGGCCCTGATCGCCTGCACCATCGGCTTCACCCTGCTCGGCACCCTCGCCACGGCCACCCAGCTGCTCGCCGCCACCACCCTGACGGAGTCCCGGCTCGCCTGGCCCTCCCTCGCCCTGCTCACCGCCCTCGGCCTCGCCGTCTCCACCGGACGCCCCGTCTCCCTGCTCCCCCGCACCCTCGGACACGAACTCCGCTGCGCGGCAGCCGTCCTGGCCGGACTGGCCCCGCTCGCCGCGATCGGTGTCGGCCTGCGCTTCCTGCTCCCCGCCGCCTGGATCCCGCTCGGCTACGCCGCCCCCGCCGCCCTGCTGACCCTCCTCGCCCTCTCCACCCTCACTGCCCGCCCGCTCACCGCCGCACCGGCCGTCGACCCGACCGCCCTCAGCACGCCCACCGCCTCGACCGCACCGATCCCGCCGATCCCGCCCACCGGATCCGCCCCCACGTCACAGACCCCGCCCACCCCCACCGGTCTGCTGATCGCGGGCACCGGCACCGTCCTGCTCGCCGTCCTCGCCGTCCTCCCCGCCCTCTCCCTCGCCTTCTTCGGCCCGCTGGAGCGCTGGGCCATCGCCTGGTCCTGGCCCGAGGCATCCGGCGCGGACCTGCACACCCCCGCCACCTGGTCGCTCCCGGCCGCCCCGGCCGTCATGCTGGCCCTGCTCACCACCCTGCTGGCGGTCACCGCCACTCGCTGCGCCGCCACCGGCCGCCGGGCCCAGGCCGGCGCCCTCCGCCCGGCCGCCCTCGGCACCGGGGCCGCGCTGCTCTGCCTGCTCCCCGCCTTGGTCGAACTCCCGCTCACCGCAGGCGCGTTCTGGGCCCTGCTGCTCACCGGGGCGGGCACCGCCGTGCTGGCTAGGCAGCGCCCCACCGAGCCCACCCCGCACCTGCTCACCCTCCTCCCGGCCGCCACCGCCGCCGCCGTCTGGGGCGGCACCGACCGCACGGCCACCGTGGTCGTCGGCACGGTCCTGACCGCCTGCGCGGCGCTGCTCGCCGCCCGGCTCCCGCACCGCTGGGCCCCGCCGTTCGGCGCCCTGGCCGTGGCCACCCTCGCCGTCACCGCGCTCGCCGCCGGGCGGATCGGCGGCCTGGCCGCCCACGAACTCGCCTTCGTGCTGCTCGCGGTGACCGCCCTCACCGTCCCGTCGGCCGCCCGGCTCGCGGCGCCCGGCCCGCACCACCGGCTGGCGCTCGCCGTCGAGGGCACCGGGTACGCGGCCGTCCTGCCGGCCCTCGCCCTGACGGGCGGTCACCTGGGTGCGCTCAGCCTGGCCCTGGCCGTCGCCGGGGTGCTGGCCCTCGCGGTGGCGCTGCGCCCGGACCGCCGCCGGGCCGCCGCACCGGTCGGTGCCGGGCTGCTGGTGCTCTCCTCCTGGGTGCGGTTGGCCCTCTCCGGGGTCACGGTGCCCGAGCCGTACACGCTGGGTGTCGCGGCAGCTGCCCTGGCCGTCGGCCACCTGCGCCGCCGCCGCAGCCCCGGGCTCTCCTCCACCGCCGCCTACGGCGCGGGGCTCTCGCTCGCCCTGCTGCCCAGCCTGGTCGCGGTCTGGGCCGAGCCGCACTGGCTGCGCCCGCTGCTGCTCGGCACGGCGGCCCTCGGCCTCACCCTGCTCGGCGCCCGCCGGAGGCTGCGCGCACCCCTGCTCTTCGGGGCCGGCACGCTGGCCGCCGTGGCGGTGCACGAGCTCACCCCGCTGCTGACCCAGGTGCTGGGCGTGCTGCCCCGCTGGGTGCCGCTCGCCGCGGCCGGTCTGCTCCTGCTGGTGCTCGGCGCCACCTACGAGCGCCGCCTGCGCGACGCCCGCCGGCTCCGCGAGGGCCTGAGCCGCCTCCGCTGACGGCGCCGATCCCGCTCCCCTCCCCCGCCGCAGGGGAGTTGACGGACCCCTCCGGCGCAGGTGACGGCATGTCAGGCGCTTGACGCACCCGGGGGCCGGTGTGGTTAGGGTGATCCATGACTGTCTCCGCAACGATGATCACGATCGACTGTTCCGACCCCGGCGCGCTGGCCCGTTGGTGGGCCACCGTGCTGGACGCCGAGATCACCGAGGACTTCGGCGAGTTCGTGATGGTGGGTGCGAAGCCGTTGACGCTCGGGTTCCAGCTGGTGCCGGAACCCAAGCTGAGCAAGAACCGGGTCCACCTGGACCTCAAGGCCGACGACCTGACGGCCGAGGTCCGGCGTCTGGTGGACCTGGGTGCCACCGTCGTCGGCGAGCAGCAGGCGCCCGGTCTGGTCTGGACCGTCCTCCAGGACCCGGCCGGGAACGAGTTCTGCGTGAGCCACGGCCACTGACCGAGCACCTCACCGAGCGCCTCGCCGCGCACGCCGACCAGGCTGGAGCCCCGATGGAATCGAAGATCGTCGACCGCACCGACCTCTCCCGCTACGAGGTCGTCGTCGACGGCGACCGGATCGCCGGGTTCGCCGAGTACCGCCTCGGCGAGGGTGAGATCGCCTTCACCCACACCGAGGTCAACCCGGCCTTCGAGGGCCACGGCCTGGCGAGTTCGCTGGCCCGCTTCGCCCTGGACGACGCCCGCGAGCGCGGCCTCGCGGTGCTGCCGTACTGCCCGTACATCAAGGCCTGGATCGCCAAGCACCCCGAGTACACCGACCTGGTCCCGGCCGACAGCCGGGACTACTTCGGGCTCTGAACCGCCCCGCGGGGGCCGAGGACCCGGCCGGGGTGTCGCGTACCTGATCGCGCGTCACCCCGGCCGTCCCCTGGCGTGCCCCCGGAGATCCTCCGCCGTTCACCTTCCGCCGCCAGACTCCGCAGTGGAGGTGCGGCATGAACGGTCGGACGACCACCGGCACGGGCCAGGACATCTGGACCCTCCGCTGCGGCGAACGGCCCGGCGGCGGGCCCGGACGCCCGACGGAGGACCACATCGTGGTGCTCCCGGAGGCGGTGGCGGTCCTGGACGGCGTCTCCACCGTCACCGACGAGGCACCGCTCGGCGGCTGGTACGCCCGGACCCTCGGCGGCGTGCTGGCCGAGCACCTCACCCGCCACCCGAGCCTCCCGCTGCCGGTCCTGCTGGCCGCCTCGATCGCCGCCGTCTCGACCGGGCACGGCCTGCGCCCCGGCCACGGCCCGGCCGCCACCGTGGCGGTGGTCCGCCGCACCGGTGAGCTTCTGGAGGCCGCCGTGCTCGGCGACAGCCCGGTGGTCGCCCTCGGCCGCGACGGCTCCGTCCACCACCTCTCCGACGACCGGCTCGCCACCCTGCTCGACCCCCGTCCGCAGACCGCCGAGTACCGCGCCCGGCTGGCGGCCGGCTCCGGCTTCGACCGCCGCCACCACGAGCTCATGCGCGAACTCCGCGCCTACCAGCACACGGTGCTCAACCGCCCCGGCGGCTACTGGGTGGCCGAGGCCACGCCGGAGGCCGGCCTGCACGCCCGCACCGCCGCCTGGCCGCTGGCCGGGCTCACCGACGTGCTGCTGCTCACCGACGGCGTCTCCTCGGCCGTGACCGACCATCACCTGCTGGACTGGCCCGCCCTGGCAGCCACCTCCCGCCGCACCCACCCGCAGCAGGTGGTCGACACCCTGCACGACACCGAGGCCGCCGACCCGGACGCCATCGCCTGGCCCCGGGCCAAGCCCCACGACGACAAGGCACTGGCCCACCTGCTGCTCGACCTCGTCGACGGCTGAGCCGGACGGCGGGGGTGCGGATTCTCGCACAGCACCGGGCCCGCCGGACGCCGTGTACCGAAAGTGCGTCGACGCCCCTCCGCCGTCCGGAAGGATCGCGGGAAATCGGTGCGCCGACGGACCGGCGCCGTGCGCGGAGCCTCCGGAGGTGGCAAGCACGTGCCACCCGGGTCAGGTCGGCCACCGGTCCCCGCACCGACCCGCACCACACCGCACCACACCGCACCACACCGCACCACATCGAACGACTGGGTGATTCGTGAACGCTGTTCCGGCCCTGCACCTGCGGACCCCCGCCCCGCCGGAGATCGCCGAGCTCCGCGCCCTGCTCCCCGACGACGCCCTGCTCGTCGGGGAGGCCGAGGTCCGACGCCACGCCGGGCACCCGGCCGGAGCGCCGGAGCACGCACCGCCGATGGCCGTCGCCCTGCCGGAGGACGTCGGGCAGGTGCAGCGGGTCGTCCGCTGGGCGGCCCGTCACCGGGTACCGCTGCTGCCGCGCGGGGTCGCCGGGGCCGGCCCAGCCGCCGGAGCGGCGCGCGGGATCGTCCTATCGCTCGAACGGCTGGCCACGATCCGGGAGTTGAACGCCACCGGCCGGTACGCGGTGGTGGAGGCCGGGGTGGTCGGCGCCACCCTCGCCCGGGAGGCTGCGCGGCTGGGGCTGCACCCCCCGGGCGGCCCGGCGGACTCCACCATCGGCACGGACCTGGCCGGCCACCCGGGCGGGCGGCACTGCGTACGGTACGGCGTGACCACTGACGACCTGCTGGGACTCGAACTGGTGCTCGCCGACGGGCGGTTGGTGCACACCCGGGGCCACGCCCCGGCAGGCCCGGAAGGCACCCCCATCATCGGTGGCCTGCCGGGCCTCGAACCGGCGTTCTCCGACGGGCAGTTGGCCCACACCCTGGCAGGCCCTGCGGCCCACCACCCACCCCACCTGGCCACCGACTCGGACGGCGCCCCCATCGCCGACGTGCCACTGATGCTCGAACTCCATCTCTCCGATGGCAAGTTGATTCATACCCCGGCGCTCCGCAGCCTGACTCATCCGGCCACCGACCCGAACGGCGCCCGCTCGGCCGTCGCCCCCGCCATCGTCACCGCCGCCACCCTGCGGCTGCGCCCGCTGCCGGGTACCGAGCCGACCGCCTTCACCGCCACCTTCACCGCCGGCTTCGACGACCTGCGGGCGGCCGGCGCGGCGCTCGCCGCGATCGCCCGGCAGCCCGGCGGACCGGGCCTGCTCGAAATCCTCGACCGGGCCGCCCTGGACACCGTCCGGGAGCACCGGGTGGCGGGACTGGACGGGACCTGCGCCGCGCTGCTGATCGGGCAGGCCGAGGGGGAGGACGCCCGGCGGCTGGTGGCCGAGACGGTGCGGCTCTGCCGGGAGCAGGGCGCCACTTCCATGACGATGTCCGGCAGCGCGGACGGGGCACGGGAGTTGCTGGGCGTACGGCGGGCGGCCGGGGCGGCGCTGCTCGGCGCCGGGGCGGCCACCGTCGTGGCGGACCTGGCGGTGCCGCCCGGCCGGCTGGTCGAGATGCTCGGCCACATCGAGCGCGCCGGTCGCGGGGGCAGCGTCCGGATCGCCACCGTCGGCCATGCGGCGGACGGTGCCCTGCACCCGGTGCTGATCCTCCCCGACCAGGCTCCCGCGACCTGGCGCGAGGCCCGGCGGAAGGCCGGCCTGCTCCGACGCCGGGCACTCGACCTCGGCGGTCGGGCCCCCGACCCCGTCGGCCCGACCGCCGCCCCTCGATCGCCCAAATCCCTTGGAACCACCGACCCGTGGCCTGCCAGGATCAGCGGATGCCTGACCTGAACGCCCTCACCCTGGAGTTCCGCACCACCTGGCAGACCGCCCGCAACGGCCCACGGCACGCCACCACCGCCGTCCACCCGGTCGTCGACGGCCGCGATCTCGTCACCGAGGCGTTCGCCCCCGGCCCCGGCAACTCGCCGGAGTACCTGCTGCACACCGGAGACGGACTGCGCGCGGCCACGGTGGCCCGGGAGGTCGAACCGGCCACCGCCGACTGCTCCGAGGAGTGCTTCGGCGCGCTGTGCGTGACGGTCGAGCGGGTGGACGGCCAGGTGCTGTGGCACCGCCGGCGCCATCCGAACGGGGTGGCGCCCACCCTGCCGGTCCACCGGTTCGACGCCCGCCGGTACGACGCCGAGGTCGCCCGTGCCGAGCAGGACCACGGCTGGGAGTGGCCCGCCCGGACCACGGCCCGGCTGCTCCGCGAGCTGCTGCGCGAACGGGCGGAGCAGTTCGAGCGGTGGGGGTTCCCGGTGGTCTCGGTGTCGTCCTGGACCGCCGACGAGGTGACCGTGGTGTTCGGCCACCCCACCGTCCGTCCCGACGGCACCGCCCCCTGGCTGCCGTTCCGTTCCGACCTCGCCGTCACCGACGAGGCTCCCGCCGCCCAGGCGTCCTGCCTGGCCCACGAGTCGACGCGACGGAGCCCGCGCCACCACGCCGTGCGCTGCGGCGGGTCGGCCGACTCCGCCCGCCGCCTCGGCTTCGCCTGATCCCCGCCGTCGGCCTGACCCGTCGGCTCCCCTGAGCCCGGCTGCCTGCCCGACCCCGCTGCCCACCCTGACCTGGCCGCTCGCCCGGCCCCGCTGCCCGGCCGCTTCCGACCCGGTGTCAGGCCGCCCGCACGGGCGCGGGCCTGCGCTGGAGGAAGGCCTCGGCCACAGCCAGGTTGATCAGCCAGCAGGTCCAGCCGGCCGCCGCGTAAGCCTGGTCGAAGGGCGCCCCCAGGGCGTCGAAGAGCGGGAGCCAGACCCGCAGCGTGACGGCCGCCAGGATCAGCGCGTAGGAGCGGACGGCCCACACCCGGTGGCGGTCGAAGCGCCGCTGACGGGCCGTTTGGAGCGCGGCGGCGGAGCTGCCCAGCAGCAGCACGCCGAGCACCCCGAAGCCGATCGGGGCGATCGGCGGGAAGAGGCCGTGAGGGGCGAGCACCAGGCCGCCGACGCCGGTGACGGCGACGCTCAGCAGGTAGGCCCGGCCGACGAAGCGGTGCACGGCGGGACGGCGGGCCCGAAGCCGGGCCGCGAACTGCAACGGGCCGAGCAGCAGCGCGGCCGTGCCGCCGCCGATGTGCAGCAGCAGCGGCGTCAGGTGGGCCAGGTAGGTGGCGCGCTGGTCCTCCAGGAAGGTCTCCGGGTCGCCGGTGAAGTACCGGGCGGAGAGCAGGGCGACCGCCGCCCCGAGGAGGGCGAACAGGGTGAGTGCGGCACGGCGCGGGAGCAGCGAGCCCGGGCGCCGGGCGGCCCGGTGGTGCGTGGTGTTGTCCATGGGGCGGACGGTAGGCCGGGAGGTGCGGGCCGGGAGTCCCCCGGCCGGAGCGGTCCGTGCGCTCCCCCTCGGGGCATCACCGGCCGGGCGGACTACCCCGAGGGGATGATGCGCGGGCCCGTCGCGCCCCGGTACGGTGCCGCGGACCGGCCCCGTCCGACCACGCACCGTCCCGGGATCCACCACCATGAAGCGACCTGCCCGCAGCCTCCTGCTCGACCTCCTGCTCGCCACTGCCTTCCTCCTCGAGATGCTCGCCGAACGGGCATCGGTGGCAGGTGAGTTGGGCGACCGGCTGCCGCTCGCCGTCCTGCTCAGCACCGTCCAGGCGGCTGCGGTGGCGGCCCGCCGCTCCACCCCGCTGAGCGCCTACCTGATCGCGACCGCCGCACTGTCGGCCGAGGCGCTCTGGGTGCTCGACTCCCCGATCTCGCCGTACGCCAATCTCTTCGGGCTGTACGCGCTGGGCCTCTACGGCACCCGGGGCCGCGCCTGGGCCGGCCCGTTCATCGCGCTGGCCGGGATGGCGGGCTACTTCACCGGCTCGGAGGGCGCCCGGACCTATCCTGCCATCCCGGCCGGGGTGCTGTTCCTCTGGCTGCTCGCCTGGGCGATCGGCTACGGCACGGCCCGCCGGCAGGAGGAGCGCGAGGCCGCCCGGGCACGGCTGCACCGGGAGGCGGTCAGCGGCGAGCGGGCCCGGATGGCCCGGGAGTTGCACGACCTGGTGGGCCACACGGTGAACGTCATGCTGGTCCAGGCGGGCGCCGCCCGGCGGCTGCTCGACCGGGAGCCGGAGCACACCCGGACGGTGCTGACCGAGCTGGAGCAGACCGGCCGGGACGCACTGGACGAGCTGGACCGGGTGCTCGCCGCGCTCCGGCACCAACCGGACCCGGGAGCTGACGACCCGTCGGGCCGGCCGGGGCTGGCGGATCTGGACCTGCTGACCGGCCGGATGGACCGGGCCGGGCTGACGGTCGGCCTGCGGCTGGACCCGGTCGCGCTGGCCCGGCTGCCGCGCAGCATCGACGTCTCGGCCTACCGGATCGTCCAGGAGGCGCTGACCAACACCGTCAAGCACGCCCGCGCGGCCTCCGCCGACGTGTCGGTGCGCCGGCTCGGCGACCGCCTGGAGATCGAGGTCAGCGACGACGGCCGGGGCCCGGTCGAGGGGTACGTCCCCGGGCGCGGGCTGATCGGCATCGCGGAGCGGGTCTCGATGCTGGGCGGCAGCGTGGAGCACGGGGGAGGTGACCGGGGCGGCTTCCGCGTGCACGCCGTCCTGCCGGTCCGGTGACGGCGGATCAGCACCCGTCCGGGACCGGTGCACCGCGACCGACCCCGGACGGCCGGGCCCCGGGCGGTGGGACCCCGACCAGTCGGACCCCGAGCAGCCCGGCCCCGGACGGCCGGCCCCCGGCCGCCGACCACGCCGCGCCGCCGATCCGGCTGGTGGTCGCCGAGGACGACGCACTGCTCCGGGCCGGGATCGCGCTGGTGCTCGGCACCGACGACGGGCTGGAGGTGGTCGGCCAGGCCGCCGACGGTCTGGCCGCGGTCGAGCTCTGCCGGGAGCTGCGGCCGGACGTGGTGCTGATGGACGTCCGGATGCCGGGGATCGACGGCATCGAGGCCACCCGCCGGATCGTGGCGGCGGAACTGCCGACCCGGGTGCTGGTGCTGACGGTGTTCCAGCACGACGAGTACGTCTGGGAGGCGCTGCGGGCCGGGGCCAGTGCCTTCCTGCTGAAGCGGGCCTCGCCGGAGCGGCTGATCGAGGCGGTCCGCGCGGTGGTGGCCGGCGAGGCGCTGCTGGACCCGGCCGTGACCCGCGCCCTGGTGGACCGGATCGCCGCCACCGGCTCCGCCGCGCTCCGCCCGCAGGTCCTGCACACCCCGGAGGACCCCCGGCTGGCCCGCCTCACCGCCCGCGAGCGCGAGGTGCTGCGGCTGGCCGCCGAGGGCTGGTCGAATCCGGAGATCGCCGCCCGGCTCTACCTGGCCGAGTCCACCGTCAAGACCCACATGAAGCGGGTGCTGGCCAAGCTCGGGGCCCGGGACCGGGCCCAGGCGGTGGCGATCTCCTACCGGGGCGGGCTGATGTCCTCCTGACCCGCGCCCCCGGCCGCCTCCGCCGCCACCGGCGCCCCGCGCCGGCCCTTCACCGCCCGCACGGCCCGGGTGACCAGGTACCCGAGCAGCCAGGGCAGCAGGGTGAGCAGCCCGACGTACACCCTCAGGTAGCCACCGTAGAAGTCGTCGTCGTGCTCCGAGCGGTCCCAGCGTTCGAGCGGGAACGAGACCATGACGCCCATCGCCACCACCGGAAGCAGCGGCACGAGCACCGAGGCGAGCCGGGCCCGCCAGCCGGGGCGGCGGGCCGTGGTGATGCCCAGCGCGAGCATGACGACCGGCCCCAACGGCAGCCAGAGCATCACCGGCAGCATGAAGACGGTCCACCAGCTGTCCGAGTATCCGAACATCATCGGCAGCCTCCAGGTGCGACGGGTTGGACGGGTGTGACCGGGCCGGTCATCGCCACCACCCTCGCCGGGTCGCGGACGAAGGGTCAACGCGGTTTCCGACGCCCCGTCAGGAAGCCCCGCCCGCCCGGCCCCTGGCCGCGCCGGGACGCCGCCCGTACACTGCTGCCCGACCCGACCCATTACCGGGCGGTAGGTACGGAGGAGACGAGATGACGGACGGTCGGGTGCACGCCTTCGGGGACGACGCACTGGGGGAGCACGACGCCGTGGCCCTGGCGGCGGCCGTCCGCTCCGGCGAGCGGAGCCCGGCCGAGCTGGCCGCCGCCTCGGCGGCCCGGGCCGCGGCGGTCGAGGAGCTGCGCCCGGTCGCCTTCGCCCTGCACGACGCCCCGCGTTCGGCGCCCGGCGCCCCGGACGGCCCGTTGTACGGCGTGCCGACGTACCTCAAGGACAACGTGGACCTGCTCGGTGTGCCGACCGGCCACGGCAGCGCCGCCTTCCGGGCCCGCCCGGCCCGCACCACCGCGCCGTTCGCCGAGCTCTACCTCGCCACCGGGGTGGCGGTGCTGGGCAAGACCCGCCTGCCCGAGTTCGGGCTGAACGCCACCACCGAGTACGCCGCCGCCGAGCCGGTCCGCAATCCCTGGATGCCCACGCACTCCTCGGGGGCCTCCTCCGGCGGCTCGGCGGTGCTGGTGGCCACCGGCGTGGTGCCGATCGCGCACGCCAACGACGGCGGCGGCTCGATCCGCATCCCGGCGGCGGCCTGCGGCCTGGTCGGCCTCAAGCCCACCCGGGGTCGGCTGGTGCCGAACGAGCAGGGCCGCAAGCTGCCGCTGGACATCGTCACCGACGGCGTGATCACCCGCTCCGTCCGGGACACCGCCGCCTTCTACGCGGCGGCCGAGCGGCACCACCGCAACCCCGCCCTCCCGCCGGTCGGCCTGGTCGAGGGCCCGGGCGGCCGGAAGCTGCGGATCGGCCTGGTGCTGGACTCGCCCGTCTCACCCAGCGACGAGCAGACCCGGCAGGCGGTCCGGGAGACCGCCGCCCGGCTGGAGGCGATGGGCCATCAGGTCACCCCGGCCACCCTGCCGTTCGGCACCGACTTCTCCCGGGACTTCCTGCTCTACTGGGGCTTCATCGCCTTCGTGATCGCCTCCACCGGCCGCCTGGTGGTGGACCGCAGCTTCCGCACCCGCGATCTGGACCCGCTCACCCGGGGTCTGCGCCGCAGCTTCCTGGACGAGTACCGCAAGGGCCCCGGGGTGATCCGGCGACTGCGGCAGGCCGAGCGCACCTACGCCGGGATCTTCCGGGAGCACGACGCGGTCCTCTCCCCCGCCCTGGCCCACACCACCCCGCCGCTCGGCCACCTCAGCCCCACCGTGCCGTTCGAGGAGTTGAGGGAGCGTCTGCTCCGCTACGTGGCCATCACCCCGGTCAACAACGTCTCCGGCGGCCCGGCGATCACCCTGCCCACCGGCGCCTCCGCCGACGGCCTGCCGATCGGCGTCCACCTCTCCGCCGCCCACGGGCAGGAGCGGCTGCTGCTGGAGCTGGCCTTCGCCCTGGAGGCGGACCGTCCCTGGCGGCGGATCCAGGACTGACGACGCGCGCGGCGGGCGCCGCTCCCGACCGGACGTTGTCAGCGGGGCCTGGCAAGATCGAGCCGAGCGAATGACCGGTCAGGGAGCGCGCAGCGGCGGTCCCGTCGTACGGATGGAGACAGTCAGCATGGCCGCCAGCAAGTCGGCGAAGCAGCCGCCCGCCCCGCACGTCGCCGACAGCCACGACCTCATCCGGGTGCACGGTGCCCGGGAGAACAACCTCAAGAACGTCAGCGTCGAGATCCCCAAGCGCCGGCTCACGGTCTTCACCGGCGTCTCCGGCTCCGGCAAGAGCTCGCTGGTCTTCGACACCATCGCGGCGGACTCGCAGCGGATGATCAACGAGACCTACAGCGCCTTCGTCCAGGGCTTCATGCCCACCCTGGCCCGCCCCGACGTGGACGTGCTGGAGGGCCTGACCACCGCGATCATCGTGGACCAGCAGCGGATGGGCGCCGACCCGCGCTCCACCGTCGGCACCGCCACCGACGCGAACGCGATGCTGCGCATCCTGTTCAGCCGGCTCGGCAAGCCGCACATCGGCTCGCAGCAGGCGTTCTCCTTCAACGTCGCCTCGATCAGCGGCGCCGGCGCGGTCACCGTCGAGAAGGCCGGGAAGACCGTCAAGGAGCGCCGCAGCTTCAGCATCACCGGCGGCATGTGCGCCAACTGCGAGGGCCGGGGCAGCGTCAACGACCTCGACCTGGCCGAGCTCTACGACGACTCCAAGTCGATCATGGAAGGCGCCATCACCGTCCCCGGCTACAAGGCGGACAACCACTGGACGGTCGGCATCTTCGCCAACTCCGGCTTCCTCGACCCGGACAAGCCGATCCGCGACTACACCGAGCAGGAGCTCCAGGACTTCCTGTACCGCGAGCCCACCAAGGTCAAGGTGAACGGGGTCAACCTCACCTACGAGGGCCTGATCCCGAAGATCCGGAAGTCCTTCCTCAGCAAGGACAAGGAGGCGATGCAGCCGCACATCCGGGCCTTCGTGGACCGCGCCGTCACCTTCACCGCCTGCCCGGAGTGCGGCGGCACCCGGCTGAACGGGACCGCCCGCTCCTCCAAGATCGCCAAGATCTCCATCGCCGACGCCTGCGCGATGCAGATCAGCGACCTGGCCGCGTGGGTGCGCGGGCTGGACGAGCCCTCGGTCGCCCCGCTGCTGGACTCGCTCGGACACACCCTGGACTCCTTCGTGGAGATCGGCCTCGGCTACCTCTCGCTGGACCGCCCGGCCGGCACCCTCTCCGGCGGCGAGGCGCAGCGGGTCAAGATGATCCGCCACCTCGGCTCCTCGCTCACCGACGTCACCTACGTCTTCGACGAGCCCACCACCGGCCTGCACCCGCACGACATCCAGCGGATGAACGACCTGCTGCTGCGCCTGCGCGACAAGGGCAACACGGTGCTGGTGGTCGAGCACAAGCCCGAGGTGATCGCCATCGCCGACCACGTGGTCGACCTCGGCCCCGGCGCCGGCTCGGGCGGCGGCACGGTCTGCTTCGAGGGCACCGTGGAGGGGCTGCGCAAGGGCGGCACGGTGACGGGCCGTCACCTGGACGACCGGGCCGCGCTCAAGGACGAGGTGCGCAGGTCCACCGGGGTGCTGGAGATCCGCGGCGCCAAGACCCACAACCTGCGGGGCGTGGACGTGGACGTGCCGCTCGGGGTGCTGGTGGTGGTCACCGGGGTGGCGGGCTCGGGCAAGAGCTCACTGGTGCACGGCTCGCTGGTGCGCAGCAAGGCGGCGTCCGAGGCGGGCGTGGTGGTGGTCGACCAGAGCCCGATCCGGGGCTCCCGGCGGAGCAACCCGGCCACCTACACCGGGCTGCTGGAGCCGATCCGCAAGGCCTTCGCCAAAGAGAACGGGGTCAAGCCCGCGCTCTTCAGCGCCAACTCGGAGGGCGCCTGCCCGACCTGCAACGGCGCCGGCGTGATCTACACCGACCTGGCGATGATGGCCGGGGTGGCGACCACCTGCGAGCTGTGCGAGGGCCGGCGCTTCGACGCCTCGGTGCTGGAGTACCACTTGGGCGGCAAGGACATCAGCGAGGTCCTGGCGATGTCGGTGACGGAGGCCGAGGAGTTCTTCGGCTCCGGCGGCGGCGCGACCCCGGCGGCGCACCGGATCCTGGACCGCCTGGTGGACGTCGGCCTGGGCTACCTGACGCTCGGTCAGCCGCTCACCACCCTCTCCGGCGGCGAGCGCCAGCGGCTCAAGCTGGCCACCCACATGGGCGAGAAGGGCGGCGTCTACGTGCTGGACGAGCCCACCACCGGCCTGCACCTGGCCGATGTGGAGCAGCTGCTCGGACTGCTGGACCGGCTGGTGGACGCCGGCAAGTCGGTGATCGTGGTGGAGCACCACCAGGCCGTGATGGCCCACGCCGACTGGATCGTGGACCTCGGCCCGGGCGCCGGCCACGACGGCGGGACGGTGGTCTTCGAGGGCACCCCGGCCGAGCTGGTCGCCGCCCGCTCGACCCTGACGGGCGAGCACCTGGCGGCGTACGTCGGCGCCTGAGCCGGCGCCCGCCCCTCGGCGGCCCGGCCGGACTGTCCACCCCCGTGGGCCAGTCCGGCCGGGCCGCCCGCTCGTGCGACCCCGCCCGTGCGGGCGGCGGGTGCCCGCGACCGGTGTCGATCTCTTCCACGCGGCGGCGCTCGCGGAGGTAACGCGCGACGGGCATCCGGTGTGCGGCCCCTGCCCGCGACGGGCTACAGCCTGGCGCCCCATCCTCACGCGGCACGAACCACCTCTCGTGCGGTCATCGGCCGGACGGCCGCCCCGGGGCTCGTGCCGGGCGGACGGGCCGTCAGACGACCCGTGCCACCCGCTGCTCCCGTCCCTTTCCGGACCAGCCTGCCGCGACCTGCTCCGCCCCGCCGAGGATCTCGGCCGCGACCGGCCCGGACATCCGGAACACGTCCCGCATGAAGCGCAGCCGCCCGGCCCGCAGGGCCCGCAGTGCCGGGCCGTGGTCCACCGCCACGAAGAGCGCGGCGGCGAGCAGCAGCACCCGCCAGCCGGCCACCGTCACCTTCCGTGCCGTAGGCCCGAGTTCGGCCAGCGAGTCGGCCAGGCGGTCGCAGTGGAACGGGATGTGCCGCTGCTCGTCGGCCATGATCAGCCCGGCCACCCGGCTCGCCAACGGGTCACCGGCTCCGTCCCGGACGGCCCGGTAGTAGGGCACGGCGACCAGCTCGGCGATCATCAGCACCAGCAGCTCGGTCCGCATGCCGAGCAGCCGCCGCACCAGGACGAAGACCCGGTCGCTCCAGTGCCCGTCCAGGGTCGCCCGACCGCCCGCCGCCAGCAGCCGGGCCAGCAGCCGGGCGTGGTTCTGCTCCTCGGCGACGAACAGCCGGGCGGCCCGCGCGTAGTGCGGGTCCCCCGCGAGGTCGGCCTTGCCGATCAGATTGGCCCCGTCGCCGTCCTCCCCGACCTGGAACTTCTGCAGGCTGGCCCAGACCGGGTCCGGCAGGTGGGCCCCGGCCGACCAGTCCGGGTCGGCGGTGGCGGAGCGGCGGGCCGCCTCGGCCTCGAAGTGGTCGACCCAGCGGGCGAATTCGTGCGTGGTCATGGTGGTCCCCTCGTGGTGACGGCGGGCGCGACGGCCCGGGCACACACCGGGATCACTCCGGAACCACTCCGGGATCACGGCACGCCGATCAGGGCCGCCGACGGCGAAGTCCGCTCCCGTCCTGCGACGAGGACGACTCTAGACGCAGAACTGAACACGTTCAACAGAGCGCCGCCGACGGCTCCCGGCTCAGCCGGCCACTCCCCGGACCGCCTCGGCCATCGACCGCTCACCCGCCGCGTTGGGGTGGAAGGCCGCCGCACCGCTGCCGAACAGCGGCTCCAGCCAGCGCGTCCCGACCGGCTTGCAGACGTCGTGGCCCACCGAGGGGCCGTAGACGTCCACGTAGCGGGCCCCGTGTGCGGCGGCCTGCGTGGCGATCACCGAGTTGAGGCGCTTCTGCGTGTCACGCAGCCAGGGCGCGTCGCCCTTGGCGATGCTGACGGTGGACCAGCAGTTGGAGCCGTCGTCCGGCAGGATCGCCGGGTAGCCGGTCACCAGCACCACCGCGCGGGGCGCCCGCTGCCGGATGCCGTCCAGCACCGCCCCCACCTTGGCGCCGGTGGCGTCCACCTTCGCGGCCAGCTGGTCCGTCCCCCCGGAGGTGTAGCTCCCCTTGCAGGGGGCCCCGCCGCCGTTGAAGAAGCCGAGCGTGGTGCAGCGCACGATGATGTCGGCGAAGCCCACGTCGTTGCCGCCGATGGTCAGCGTCACCAGGTCGGTGTCGGCGCTCAGCGCGTTGAACTGCGGCCCGGCGGAGCCGCTCTGAGTGCTCGTCATGTGCACCGTGGTGGCACCGCCGCAGGTCACATCCGCCTTGACCGCCGGGGCCAGGGCGGCGGCCAGCACCGAGGGGTAGTTCTTGTCCGACCGGGCACAGGCGGTGTCCACCTGGGTCGGCACCCCGGCCCCGGAGGCGTAGGAGTCGCCGAGCGCGACGTAGCGGGCGTACCCGCGCTGCGCGGCGCCGGCGGGGCCGGCGGCAGCGACCGCCCCGGTGGCCAGCGCGGCGGTGAGGGTCAGGGCGGTGCAGGCCGCGCGGGCGCGCGGGATTCCGGTCGTCGGCATGGGGGTGCCTCCGTGGGTGGGGGTGAAGGGTGGGGGAACGGCACGCACCACTCGGCCCCGGACGGCTCCCGTGACTACCGAGCGGTAGTACCGCCCGGTAAGGATGTGGTCACCCCGTCGGTGAGTCAAGCACCCTGACGCTTCGGCAAGTTGATCGATAACGGCAGCTCAGCGGTCCTTGAACTCCTCGATCGCGTCGTGGACCACCCTGACCATCGACTCGCTGCCGACGTGGCCGGAGTCCTCGGAGATGTGCAGCCGCGCACCCGGCCAGGCCTTCACCAGCTCCCAGGCGGTCTGCGGCGGGCAGCCGAGGTCGTGCCGGCCGGTCACCACCACGCCCGGGATGCCGGCCAACTTCGGCATGCCGCGCAGGATCTGACGCTCCTCCAGCCAGGCGCCGTGGGCGAAGAAGTGGGCGCAGATCCGGACGAAGGCCAGCTGGGCGTCGCCGGGGCGGTCGCTGTACATGCCGGGCCGGTTGTTGGGCTCGGCCGAGACCACCGCGTCCTCCCAGGCCAGCCAGGCGCTGGCGGCCCGCTCCCGGACGGCCCGGTCCGGGTGCTCCATCAGCCGGGCGTAGGCGGCCGGGAGGTCCCCGTCCCGGTCCTCCTCCGGGACGCCCTCGCGGAAGCGGTCCCAGGCCTCCGGGTGGACCCGGCCGGCGCCACGGTAGAGCCAGTCGATCTCGTCTCGGGAGCTGGTCATCACCGCCTGGAGGATCATCTCGCTGACCCGGTCCGGGTGTTGCTGCGCGTAGGCCAGTGCGAGCGTGACGCCCCAGGAGGCGCCGTTCACCAGCCAGCGTTCGATGCCGAGGTGCTCGCGCAGGCGCTCCATGTCGGCGATCAGGTGCGTGGTGGTGTTCCGGCTCAGGTCCACCGCCGGATCGGCGGCGTGCGGGGTGCTCAGCCCGCAGTTGCGCTGGTCGAACAGGACCACCCGGTACCGCTCCGGGTCCCAGGCCCGGAGCGGACCCTTCGGGCCGCCCGCACCGGGGCCGCCGTGCACGTACACGGCGGGTTTGCCCTCCGGGTGGCCGAATTGGGCGTAGTGGATGCGGTTGCCGTCCCCGGTGTCGAGGCACCCGGTGTCGTACGGCATGGTCGGCTCGTAGCGGGGCACGGGAGACGACCTTACCCGCACGGGCCGCCCGCCCGGGGCGCATCGGGATTCCCGCGCCGCCCGGGGCGGACGCGGAGAAGCCGGGGAGCGGGGGGCGGACCCCTCTCCCCGGCTTCAGCCGGTGGTGCAGGCAGTGCGGGTGGCGCGGGCAGTGCGAGTGGTACTGCCGGTGCTACTGGAGGCCGGCGCTGACCGCGTTCGCCAGCTCACCGTTGGCGGTGTCGCCGCTGAACTCCCAGTAGAACGCGCCCCGCAGGCCCTGCGCCTTGGCCCAGGCCATCTTGGAGGTGATGGTGGCCGGGGTGTCGTAGCTCCACCAGTTGCTGCCGCACTTGGCGTAGGCGGTGCCGGCCACCGTGCCGGTGGACGGGCAGCTGTTCTTCAGGACCTTGTAGTCCTCGATGCCCTGCTCGTAGGTGCCCGGGGCCGGGCCGGTGGCGGTGCCGCCGGGCGCGTCCTGGGTGACACCGGTCCAGCCGCGGCCGTAGAAGCCGACGCCGAGGTTGAGCTTGGAGCCGGGGATGCCCTTGCCCTTGAGCTTGGTGATCGCCGCCTCGGAGTTGAAGCCGGCGATCGGGATGCCGGTGTAGGAGGTGAGCGGGGAGTGCGGGGCGGTCGGGCCCTTGGCGTCCCACGCACCGAAGAAGTCGTACGTCATGACGTTGTAGAAGTCGAAGTACTGGGCCGCCCCGGCGTAGTCCGCCAGGTCGAGCTTGCCGCCGTTGGAGCCGTCGGCGGAGATCGCGGCCGTCACCAGGTTGCCGGTGCCGAACTTGGTCCGCAGCGCCTGGGCGAGGTTCTTGAACGCCGCGGCCCCGCTGGTGTCGCAGGACAGACCACAGGCGTTCGGGTACTCCCAGTCGATGTCGATGCCGTCGAAGATGTCCGCCCAGCGCGGGTCCTCGACCAGGTTGTAGCAGGAGTTGGCGAACGCGGTCGGGTTGGCCGCGGCCTGGCCGAAGCCGCCGGACCAGGTCCAACCACCGAAGGACCACAGGATCTTGATGTTCGGGTACTGCTTCTTCAGCTTGCGGAGCTGGTTGAAGCTGCCGCGCAGCGGCTGGTCCCAGTTGTCCGCGACGCCGTCCACGCTCTGGTCGGCGGTGTACGCCTTGTCGTAGTCGGCGTAGCCGTCACCGATGGTGCACTGGCCGTTCTGCACGTTGCCGAAGGCGTAGTTGATGTGGGTGATCTTCGCGGCGGTGCCGGAGGTCACCAGGTTCTTCACGTGGTAGTTGCGGCCGTAGACGCCCCAGTTGGTGAAGTAGCCGAGCTTGACCTTGCTGCCGCCCGGGTCGCCGCCCGTGGTGGTGGCCGTCACCGAACCGGAGGCCGGGCCGGTCTGGTCGGCGGTGTCGCGGGCGATCACCGTGTAGGTGTACGTGGTGCCCTTGGTCAGGCCGGTGTCGGTGTACGAGGTGCCGGTGACGGTGGCGACCTTCACGCCACCGCGCAGCACGTCGTAGTTCTTCACGCCCTTGTCGTCCGTCGCAGCGGCCCAACTCAGCGCCACCGAGGTGTCGTTGACCGCGCCGGTGACCGGGGTGCCCGGCGCCGACGGCGGGAGGTCGGTCGGGTTGGTGCCGCCGGTGGTGGTGACCGAGACGGCGCCGGAGGCCGGGCCGGTCTGGTCGGCGGTGTCGCGGGCGATCACCGTGTAGGCGTAGGCGGTGCCCTTGGTCAGGCCCGTGTCGGTGTACGAGGTGCCGGTGACGGTGGCGACCTTCACGCCACCGCGCAGCACGTCGTAGTTCTTCACGCCCTTGTCGTCCGTCGCCGCCGCCCAGGTGAGCGTCAACGAGGTCTCGGTGACGTTGCTCGCGACCGGGGTGCCCGGCGCGGACGGCGGGAGGTCCGTCGGGTTGGTGGTGCCGTCACAGCTGCCGCCGTTGAGCTTGCAGCCGCTCGGGGCGCCGGAGCCGGTGCCGTTGAAGCCGAAGGTCACGCTGGCGCCCGGGGCGAGCGTGCCGTTCCAGCCCTTGTTCTTGCCGGTCCAGTGGGTGCCCGAGCTGGTCACGTCGGCGTCCCACGCGGAGGTCACGGCGGTGCCGGCCGGGTAGTCCCACTCCACGGTCCAGCTGCTGAGGGCGGTGGTGCCGGTGTTCTTCACCGTCCACTTGCCCTCGAAGCCGGAGCCCCAGTCGGAGACCTTGGTGTAGGTGGCGGTCGCCGAGTCGGCGGCCTGGGCGGCCGGGGCGAGCGCCACCAGCGCGGTGACGGGCAGGGCGAAGGCCGCGAGTGCGGCTGCCGCCCGATGACGGAGCCTGGACGTTCTGATGGGGCGTGGGGGTGCCGTGGTCAAGGGGTGCTCCTCCGTAGTTCCACGGCAGCCGATGGGGCGGCTGCCGGATGGGGGGACGGAACTGCGCCGCCTGTGAGTCGACTCGCGGAGCCGTCGCTCACCACAGTTGTCACGGGGGAGATTAGAAAGGTCTGGACCAGTACGTCAATAGGTTCAGACCAATAGGCAGAATGACGTCAACTCCCGTTACTGCGCCATGGGTTGGGACCTGCGGAAATGGTGATAAGGAAAGCTTCCTTACCATCGGCAGGCCCGTGATTTACCGTCAGGTCACCCACCCGCCACGCGGGCCGGCGTCCGCCCCCGGCCACCCCCGGCCACCCACAGCCGCCCCCGGTCGGCCCCACCCAGCCCCGGCCGGCCGTCCGGGGGCGGACGCCGCACGATCAGGCCCGGACGCGGAGCATCGCCAGCGGCGGGTGGGCCAGCGCCTCGGCCCAGAACTCCTCGCCGTACTCCCGGAGTCCGGCCTCGCTGATCCGCAGCGGCACCCACTCGGCCTCCTTGAAGCCGGCCGCCTCCAGGCTGCTCCGGTAGGCCTCGCGGTCCGGGGCGGAGGAGACGATAGTGATCGGCTCCGGCTCCAGCAGCGCCGTCACCCGCACCCGGACGCCGGTCTCGATCTCCCCGGCCGGCTCGCAGCGGAAGCCGTAGTCCTCCAAGGCGGCGCAGTCGAAGCCGTAGTCCGGATTCTGCGCCAGCACGAAGAACTCACCCCCCGGCACCAGGCTCCGGTGGACGTTGCGGCACATCTGCTCCATCTCCGCCAGGGATTCCGCGTAGTTGAGGCACTGCACGCCGAGCACCACGTCGAACTTCCGCTCCGGCTCGGCGAGTTCCAGCACGTCACCGACCTCGTAACGGATCCCCAGCGGCGCCGCCTCCTCGATCGCCCGGGCCGCCGCGACCATCCCCTCCGAGATGTCCACCCCGACCACCTCGGCCGCGCCCCGCCGCCTGAACTCCCGGCTGTAGAAGCCGGTGCCGCAGGCCAGGTCCAGCACCGACCTGCCGCCGACCTCGCCGACCAGCTCCAGGAAGCTCGGCACCTCCCCGAACCGCATCAGCGGCAGGGCCTTGAAACCCTCGAACGCCTCACCGATCCGGTCGTACTGCTGCCCGCTCACGGACGTACCCCCTCCTGACCGCGCCCCGTGCGCCGCCGTGCCGGAAAGTCTCTCCCCGGCCGCCCGTCGGACGTATTGGCGGATGCCACAGAGAACCCGGGCCGAGAACCGCCCACTGCACCACAAGCCCCAAGAGCCACACCCGGCACACCAGTTGAGCAACCGTCAGCCGAACCGATCATGCACACCCGGGCAGCACATCAGTACGAAATGGAACGATCACATTCGGTCTCTTCCGATCCTTCGCCCCGCCTCCCACCCGGACTCGGCAATCATGATCTCGGAAGCCGGCGGACCGGCGGACCGGTCAGGGGAGAGACAGCAGCAGTGAGACCGGACGGACGGCGAATACCGGCACCTCCGAGCACCTGAACGAACGACTCGATCCAGCACGGCCCGCCCGACGTCCCCGGTGCACCGCGCGGGGCCGACCGGTCCGTGCTGTCCGCCAGTGCCTTTCGCGGTGCACACCGCGCCCCGGCAGCCCTGTGGGCGCCCCTTCCCCGAGGAGTAGTCATGTCTGGCCTGGGAGCACCACCCGCGCCGCAGCTGAGCCTGTCCACTCAGGCGGCCAGGCTGCTGGCCACCACCACCAAATCCGAACCGCAGATGCAGGGCATCACCGGCCGGAACCTGCTGCGTGCCCTCCCCTGGGTCGAGGTGGAGGCCGGCACCTACCGGGTGAACCGCCGTCTGCTGCTGCGGACCGGCACCGGCCGGGTGCTCTTCGTCCAGCAGGGCGCGGACGAGGTCCGGCCCGTACCGGCCTCCCTGGACGCGCTGCCCGCCCTGCGCGGCTACCCCGACCAGGAGGTGCTGGCCGAGCTGGCGGCCGGCTTCCGGCTCCGTGAGGTGCGGGCCGGCGAGCTGCTGGCCGACCAGGGGCAGCCGGTGGAGGAGGTCTTCCTGATCGCCCACGGCCGGCTGGAGCGGATCGTCGCCGGCCGGTACGGCGAGCCGCAGGTGGTCGGCGTGGTCACCGACGGCGCGCACCTCGGCGACGAGGCACACCTGAGCCCGGCTCCCGAGTGGTCGGCCACCCTGCGGGCCGCCACCGACGCCACCGTGCTCGCCCTGCCCTGGGCGCGCTACCGCGAACTCGTGGACCGCACGCCCTCGTTGCGCGCGCACACCGAGGAGTTCCGGGCCCGGGCCGGCCGGGCCGTCAACCGCAAGGGCGAGGCCGAGATCGCGATCAGCGCCGGCCATCGGGGCGAGCCGGAGCTTCCCACCAGCTTCGTGGACTACGAACTGGCGCCCCGCGAGTACGAGTTGTCCGTCGCGCAGACCATCCTCCAGGTGCACACCCGGGTCTCCGACCTCTACAACGACCCGATGGACCAGCTGCAGCAGCAGCTGCGCCTGACGGTGGAGGAGCTGCGCGAGCGGCAGGAGCACGAGATCGTCAACAACCGCGAGTTCGGGCTGCTCCACAACGCCGCCTACGACCAGCGGATCTCCACCCGCAGCGGCCCGCCGACCCCCGACGACCTGGACCAGCTGCTCGCCATGCGGCGCTCCACGCACGCCTTCTTCGCGCACCCGAAGGTGATCGCGGCCTTCTTCTCCGAGTGCAACAAGCGCGGGCTCTACCCGGACCCGGTCGAGCTGAACGGCAAGCCGGTGCCCGGCTGGCGGGGCGTGCCGATCTTCCCGTGCTCGAAGATCCCGGTCTCCGACACCCAGACCTCCACCGTGATGGCGATGCGCTTCGGCGAGAAGCAGCAGGGCGTCGTCGGCCTGCGGCCCAAGGACCTCCCGGAGGAGGTCGAGCCGGGCCTGAACGTCCGCTTCATGGGCATCAACCAGCAATCCGTCTCGCGCTACCTGGTCAGCGGCTACCACTCGGCGGCCGTCCTGGTGCCGGACGCGCTCGGGCTGCTGGAGAACTGCCAGATCGGGGCCACCGCGTGACCGGCACCGAACTCCGGGAGCTGGCCTCCCTGTTGCGCGGCCCCAGCGGCCTGGGCACCGGCAGCCTCTACCCGACGCTGCCCGCCGGGGGCCCGGAGGCAGCCGAGAGCCCGGCACTTCCGGACTCCCTGGACGTTCCGGACGCCCTCGAAGCCCTGGAAGCCCCGGTAGTCCCGGCCCCCTCGGGAGCGCTGGGAGCCCCGGGGGTGCCGGGGGTGCCGAGGGTGCCGGGAGCCCTGCAGACCCCAGGTGCGCCCGAGGCCGAGGCGGCTGCCGCCTCGGCGCCGACCGCACCCCGCATCCCCGGCCCGCCGGAGCTGTCCTTCCCGGTCACCGGGGTCGCGCCCGCCGAGCCCTCGGCCGCGTTCTCCCCGCCCTCGCTCCCCACCCTGCCCGGCCTGGCCGTCCCGAGCCTGACGCCGCCCCCGGCCACGGAGCCGGCTCCGGCTCCGGCCCGCAGCGGCAAGCCGGCCCCGGGTGATCCAGTGCCCGGGCTCTACTTCCACCCCATCGCCGAGCCCGACCCGGTCCGGGTGGCGGAGGTCAGCCGGCGGATCAAGGACTGGGCCGTCCACGAGGTCGAGCTCTACCCGCCGGAGTGGGAGGACCAGTTCGACGGGTTCTCGCTCGGCCGCTACATGGTCGGCTGCCACCCGGACGCGCCGAGCGTCGAGCACCTGATGGCCGCGACCCGCCTGATGGCCGCCGAGAACGTCCTGGACGACACCTACTGCGAGGACCACGGCGGCTCGCCGGTCGGCCTCGGCGGCCGGCTGCTGATGGCGCACACCGCCCTCGACCCGCTGCACACCACCGCCGAGTACACCCCGGCCTGGCAGGAGTCGCTCCAGGCCGACCCGCCGCGCCGGGCGTACTTCTCCGCGATGGAGTACTTCCGCCAGCTGGCCAGCGCCTCCCAGGCGGACCGCTACCGGCACGACATGGCCCGGCTGCACATGGGCTACCTGGCCGAGGCGGCCTGGGACCAGACCGACCACGTGCCCCAGGTGTGGGAGTACCTGGCGATGCGTCAGTTCAACAACTTCCGCCCCTGCCCGACCATCACCGACACGATCGGCGGCTACGAGCTCCCGGCCGACCTGCACGCGCTCCCCGCCCTCCAGCGGGTGATCGCCCTGGCCGGGAACGCCACCACCATCGTCAACGACCTGTACTCCTACACCAAGGAGTTGCAGAGCCCGGGCCTGCACATGAACCTGCCCGTGGTGATCGCCCACCAGGAGGACCTGGAGCAGCGCGAGGCCTACCTCAAGGCCGTCGAGATCCACAACGAGCTGATGCACGCCTTCGAGGCCGAATCCGCCGCGCTCGCCGTCGAGGTCCCGCACCCGGCCCTGCTGCGCTTCCTGCGCGGCGTCGCGGTCTGGATGGACGGCAACCACAACTGGCACCAGACCAACACCTACCGCTACACCCTGCCCGACTTCTGGTGACCGCCGCCGGCCTCCGGGCCGGTCCGGCGCGCCATCTGACGGCACACCACGTACCAGCACACCCCCTGCCACACGCCACGAGGAGATCCCCCATGACCACCACCGCCGCCCCCACCACCGCCGCGATCCCCGGTCCGGCCAGTGCCTACCAGGGCGACATCGCCCGGTACTGGAACAACGAGGCCCGGCCGGTCAACCTGCTGCTCGGCGACGTGGACGGTCTGTACCACCACCACTACGGCATCGGCGACGTCGACCACTCCGCCATCCAGGCGGACGACCCGGCCGAGCGCGAGGCCAAGGTGATCGCCGAGCTGCACCGCCTGGAGTCCGCCCAGACCAACGTGCTGCTCGACCACCTCGGCCCGATCACCGCCGAGGACTCGCTGCTCGACGCCGGCTGCGGCCGGGGCGGCTCGATGGTGATGGCCCACCAGCGCTTCAACTGCACCGTCGAGGGCGTCACCCTCTCCTCCACCCAGGCCGACTTCGGCAACAAGCGCGCCGTGGAGCTCGGCATCGACCACGCCGTCCGCTCCCGGGTCGCCAACATGCTGGACCTGCCGTTCGAGAACGGGCAGATGGCCGCCTCCTGGAACAACGAGTCCAGCATGTACGTGGACCTCGAGGACCTGTTCTCCGAGCACTCCCGGGTGCTCAAGCGCGGCGGCCGGTACGTCACCATCACCGGCTGCTGGAACCCGACCTACGGCCAGCCCTCCAAGTGGGTCTCCCAGATCAACGCCCACTTCGAGTGCAACATCCACTCCCGCCGCGAGTACATGCGGGCGATGGCCGACAACCGCCTCGTCCCGCAGGCCGTGATCGACCTGACCCCGGCCACCCTCCCCTACTGGGAACTGCGCGCCACCACCTCGATCGTCACCGGCATCGAGGAGGCGTTCATCGAGTCCTACAAGGACGGCTCCTTCCAGTACCTGCTGATCGCCGCCGACCGCGTCTGATCCCGGCCGCGTCACGGCCCGGCCCCCGCTCCGTGCGGGGGCCGGGCCGTGACGCGTCGTCAGTCCTTCCGGTCGTCCACCAGCCGCAGCCGGTAGCGGCCCTGCGGCGGGGCCACCGGCAGCCGGCCGGCGCCGAGTTCGGCCAGCAGCACGGCGGGGTCGGTGCCCAGCGTCACGGTCCGGGGCTCGCCGTCCAGCCGGACCAGCATCAGGCCGAGGTCCAGCTCCAGCACGTCCGGCAGCAGCGGCACCGCCGGGCAGACCCGGCGCAGGTGGTCGGCGAAGGCCGAGGCCTCCTCGGTGGCGTACAGCCCGGGCGTCCGGCTCCGGGCGTAGCCCGCCACCAACTCCCGCACCCCGGCCTCGCCCAGGGTCAGCAGCAGCAGCCGGACGGTGTGCGTCAGGGTCCCGGCCAGCGCCCCGGCGCGGAACTCCAGGATCAGCTCGCGCAGCAGCCCGATCGCCGGGTCCGCCGCCAGCTCCCGCTCCAGCGCGGTCCGCGGCTCCCGCCCGACGGCCAGCCCGCCGAGCGCCGCCTCCCACTCCTCCGGCGACGGCCCGCCGACCACCTGCCGCACCACCACCCTCGGCGCCGCCACCGCCGCCGGACCGCCGGGCAGCCACATCTCCCGCAGCCGGTCCGTCAGCTCCCGCACCGCGCCCGCCGCCAGGCCCGGCGCGGCGGAGGCGGTGACCTCGAACAGCACCGCCCGCAGCGCGGGCAGCCGGGGCAGCACCCGCTCGGCGAGCCGCATCAACTCCTCGTCCGGCAGGGCGCTGTGGGCATCCAGCCAGTAGCCCCGGTACTCGAAGCCCCCGGCCAGGTGGACCTCCCAGACCCGCTCCAGCGGCAGCCCGGCGAGCAGCTCGTCCACCGTGCAGCGGCCGTTGCGCTCGTTGGCGAGCACGTTGTGCAGGTCCAACAGCAGTCCGCAGTCGGCCCGTTCGGCCACCTGGGCGGCGAACGCGCCGTCGCCCAGCTCGTCCGCCCTCGGCCGCAGGTAGTTGGTGCCCAGCTCCACCGCGAACGGCACCGGCAGCGCGTCGGCCATCGCGCGCACCGAGCGGACCGCGCGCTCCACCCCGGCCGGGCTCTGCCGGGGCGGCAGCATGAACCCCGTCCGGAAGCCGTCCGGCCCGCCGACCCGGTTGAAGGCCAGGTGCTCGCTGACCCACGGCACCGCCATCCGATCGGCCAACTCGCCGAGCAGCCGCAGGTGTTCTTCCTCCGGAAGGACGGTGCCGCCGACCGGGTCCCCGATGCTGTGCAGCAGCCGGGCCCCCGGCAGGCCGGCCAGGCGGCGCAGCGCCTCCTCGTCGGTGCCGACGGTGCCGTCCGGCCGCTTCCGCCAGAAGGTCTGCGGTTCGACCTCGATCACGTCGAGCTTCTCCGCACACTCCTCCACCAGCCGCTCCAGACCCCGCACGTAGGTCAGCCCCACCCCGAGACGCTCCATCCCCGCGCCGCCCGGCCGCCCGCCGCAGCCCGGCTCAGCCGGCCTGGACCGCGCCGCCGAGGGTGTACGCGGCCGAGCGGCCGAAGGACCAGTCGAAGCCGGAGTGGCAGCTCGGGCAGCTGTCCTGGTTCACGCCCGCCTTGAGCTCGGCGGCCATCAGGTCCAGGCCGTCGGCCTCGGCGAGCGAGAGGGTCGACTCGACGGTGGCGTCGGCGTACGGGGTGGCGAGGGACATGGCACGACCTCCTGCAACGGGGCCCGGCGGCGCCGGGCACGGTGATGTTGCAAGCAGCATGCCGTCGATCCGGCGGCCCGCCCTCCGCCCCGGCGCCAAACTGCCGCGCAACTGCCGCCCCGTCAAACTCCGGGCCGCACAGTCGCCTTGGCGGCTGGGCTCCACAGGATGCCTCTCCAGCAGTACGTCTACTTCGCCCTGTTCAGCCGCACCGTCCCCGCCCGGGCGATGACCGCGGACCTGGGCCTGGACCCCGACGAGTCGTCCGTCCGTGGCAGTCGGTGCGCCGCGCCGAGGCCGGTCCCGGTCGAGCACCGCTGGCAGATCGAGTGTCGGGAGCCGGGCCTGACCGTCGACGAGCAGATCGCCTGCGTCCTCGACCGGCTCCGGCCCCACACCGACCGCATCGCCGACCTCGCCGACCGGCTGGCCGATGACGGCGAGGGCGGCGCGGTCCTCCAGGTCGTGCGGTCCTTCCACAGCGTCGCCCCGGCCCGGCCGGAGACCGGGGACGCCCCAGCCCCGTACGGCTGGCACCTGGACCGCAGTGTCCTGGACTTCCTGGCCGCCACCGGCGCGGAGCTCGGCGTCGACGAGTACGACCTGACCGACGACGACGAGGAGTAGCCGCGTGCTCCGACGTGCCTAGCGCACCGGCTCCGCCGGCCGGCACAGCACCGTCACCGCCACCGAGGCCGCCGCCACCACCGTGATCGCCGGGCCGGCCCCGAGCCACTGGGCCACCGCCCCCGCGACGGCGGCGCCGATGCCCTGCCAGGCCATCCGGCCGGCCGACTCGACGCCCTGCACCTGCCCGAGGGCAGCGGCCGGGCTGGCCTCCAGCAGCCGCTCCTGGAGCGGCAGGGTGGCCGCGAAGCCCGCCCCGGCGAGCAGCACGGCGACCGCCAGCACCGCGACCGGCGGGTGCAGGACGAACAGCAGGTACGGCACCGCCAGCAGCAGCCGCAGCGCGAAGGCGTACCGGCGCCGTTGCGCGGCGTCCAGCAGCCGGCCCACCGTCAGGTCGCCGAGCAGCATCCCGGCCGAGCCGGCCGCCAGCAGGGTGCCGGCCTGGCCGGGGGCGTAGGAGAGGAAGAGCGCCTCGCAGCCGACGACCAGTCCGTTCGGCACCCAGAGGTTGAGCAGCAGCACCCGGCGCCGCCGGTCGGCGAAGAGTTCGACGTTGGCCGCCCAGGTGGCTCGCGGGCCGGGCCGGCGGGCGATCCGGACGGTGCGCTCGCGGACGGTGGCGGCGACCACCAGCAGCCCGAGCCCGCCGAGCCCCGCCGCCGCCCCGAACAGCTGGTGGGGCGTCAGGTACCGCAGCAGCAGCGCCCCGAGGGCGTAGCCGAGCACGGCGGTGGCGCCGAAGGTGACGTTCATCAGCGACCGAGCCGACGCATAGCCACCGGCCGGGACCACCTCGGCGAGCAGGCCGAGCCGGGTGCCGGTGCCGAGCGACTGGAAGAAGCCGAGCACCAGCAGCAGCGCGAACCGGGCGGCCAGCGGCAGCCCGGGCAGCGCCTGGGCGGCGGCGCCCGCCACGGTGGCGCCCTGGAGCAGCAGCAGGGTGCGGCGCGGGCGGCGGCCGTCGGCCACCGACATCAGGGTGAGGGCGCCGAGCACGGTGGCGAAGGTGGCGCCGTACATGCTGACGGCGGTCAGGAAGGGCGAGCCGGTGCGCTCGGCGACCAGCGAGCCGAGGGCGAAGCCGGCCAGCGTGCCGGCGGCGGCGTTGAGGGTGGCGGAGGCGTACAGGCCGGCGAACTCGCGGTCGCGGAGCAGGGTGAGGTAGCCGGTGCGGGCCGGGCCGGCGGTGCCGGTCAGGGTGTGGGTCACGGTGTCGGTAGGCATGAAAAAAGCCTCCGGACGCGCCCAGAGTACGGGGGGCGTGCGAAGGCCGACGGCGTGGACTATAGCATTCGACACACCCCGTGCACGTGAGATCAGTCTCAGTGATCTTGCTTTGCCATTCGTTTACACTCCTGTAGACCGAACCGATCCACCAACCGACGAAAGAAGGAGCCGCGGTCCCCGCGATGGACGAGCCTCCCAGTTCCACCCGTGCCGTTCCCGTACAGCAGGACGACCAGTCCGGAGCGGGGGTGGCACGGTGACCGAAGTCCTGCTGCTCCTGCTCGCCCTGGCCCTCACCCTCGCCTGCGCGGTCTTCGTGGCCGCCGAGTTCTCCCTCACCACCGTCGAGCGCGGTGAGGTCGAGCGGGCCGCCGCCGCCGGCGAACGCGGCGCGGCCGGTGCGCTGGCCGCCGTCAAGCGGCTGACCTTCCAGCTCTCCGGTGCGCAGCTCGGCATCACCGTCACCAGCCTGGTGATCGGCATGCTCGCCGAGCCCTCGGTCTCGGTGCTGCTGCGCGGGCCGCTCACCGCGATCGGCCTGCCGCACGGCGCGGTGGACACGGTGGCCGTCTTCCTGGGCGTGCTGCTCTCCACCGTGGTGCTGATGGTGGCCGGCGAGCTGGTGCCGAAGAACTGGGCGATCTCCCGCCCGCTCGCGGTGGCCAAGATCGTGGCCCGTCCGCAGTACCTGTTCTCGGCCGCCTTCTCCCCGCTGATCGGGCACCTGAACAACACCGCGAACCGGGTGGTCCGCCGCTTCGGCCTGGAGCCCGCCGAGGAGCTGGCCTCGGCCCGCACCCCGCAGGAGCTGATCGCGCTGGCCCGGCACTCCGCCCGCGAGGGCGCGATAGAGCCGGACACCGCCGACCTGTTCGTCCGGGCGCTGCGCCTGCGCGAGTTGACGGCGGAGAACGTGATGACCCCTCGGGTGGACGTGCAGGCCCTGGAGGAGCACGCCACCGCCGCCGACGTGGCCAACCTGACCCGGGCCACCGGCCTGTCCCGCTTCCCGGTCTACCGGGGCAGCATGGACCAGGTGGTCGGCACCGTGCACATCCGGCACGCCCTCGGCGTCCCGGCCGCCGAGCGCGCGAGCCGTCGGGTCACCACCCTGATGACCCCGCCGCTGCTGGTGCCCGAGACCCTCACCGTGGACCGGCTGCTGGACCAGCTGCGCGGCGAGGAGAGCCTGGCCGTGGTGATCGACGAGTACGGCGGCACGGCCGGCATCGCCTCGCTGGAGGACATCGTCGAGGAGGTGGTCGGCGAGGTCCGCGACGAGCACGACCCCACCGAGATCCCCGACCTGTTCTTCGTCGGCACCCTCACCGACGGGCGCCGCCAGTGGGACGCCGACGGCATCACCCGCACCGACCAGTTGGAGACCCTCGGCCTGCCCTCGGCCGACGGCCCGTACGAGACGCTGGCCGGTCTGATCGCGCACCGGCTGGGCCGGATCCCGGCACCGGGTGACCTGGTCGAGCTGGAGGGCTGGCAGCTGGAGGTCGAGAGCGTCGACCACCACGTCGCGGAGCGTGTGCGGATCACCGCGCCCGAGGACCGGGACGAGGACCAGGACGAGCAGACCGCCGCCGCCCGGACGGAGGAGGACCGTTGATCGCGATCCAGCTCTTCATCGGCCTGCTGACGCTGGTCAGCAACGCCTTCTTCGTCGGTGGCGAGTTCGCCCTGATCTCGGTGCGCCGCAGTCAGGTCGAGCCGCAGGCCGAGGCCGGCGACCGCCGGGCCAAGACCGTCATCTGGGGCCTGGAGCACGTCTCGGCGATGCTGGCCACCGCCCAGCTCGGCATCACCGTCTCCTCGCTGGTGCTCGGTGCGGTGGCCGAGCCGGCCATCGCGCACCTGCTGGAGCCGGCCTTCCACGCCGTCGGCGTGCCGGACGCGCTCACCCACGTGATCGCCTTCGCGATCGCGCTGACGGTGGCCACCTACCTGCACATGCTGCTCGGCGAGATGATCCCGAAGAACCTGGCGCTGGCCTCCCCGGAGAAGGCGGCGATGCTGCTGGTGCCGCCGCTGGTGGCCACCACCAGGGCGCTGCGCCCGCTGGTCTTCTCGATCAACGCCTTCGCCAACACCATCCTGCGGATGCTCAAGGTGGAGCCGAAGGACGAGGTCGGCTCGGTCTTCACCGAGGGCGAGCTCTCCCGGATGGTGCAGGACTCCTCGGACGCCGAGCTGCTCAGCGAGCGGGACACCGAGCTGCTCCAGGACGCCCTGGAGCTGGGCAGCCGTCCGGTCTCCGAGGTGGTCACCCCGACCGCCGAGGTGGTCTTCGCCCAGCCCGGCACCACCCCCGCCCAGTTGGAGGAGCTGGCCGCCCGGACGGGCTTCTCGCGCTTCCCGCTGCTGCGGGCGGACGGGACGGTCTCCGGCTACCTGCACGTCAAGGACGCGCTGGAGCAGGACGAGAGCCGGGACCTGCCGTTCCCGGCCCGGGCCCTGCACCCGATCGCCCGGGTCGCCGAGTCCACTCCGCTGGACGACGTGCTCACCGTGATGCGCCGCTCCGGCACCCACCTGGCCGCCGCCGTCGCACCCGACGGTTCGGCGACCGGTCTGGTGACCCTGGAGGACGTGCTCAAGGAGCTGGTCGGTCCGGCCGCCCCCTGAGGCCCGGCCCCGCCGGGCCGCCTCCGCTCCGACGCCCCCGGGCCCGTTCAGGGCCCGGGGGCGTCGCCCGTCCGCATGCCGACCGCCCGGCCCCTGCCACCCGCCCGGACGCCGTCACCCGTTCGGATGCCGTCGGCGGGCGGAGGTCGTGTGCTTGCGGTAGGGGGCCGCCGCCCGTCCGGGCGGCGGGCGCACGCTCCGGCAGAGGGAGTGACCGGCCATGGCCATCCTCGTTCACGCAGTGCTCCCCGGGGTCACCGTCGACCAGTACGACGCGCTGAACGCCCGGCTCCAGCAGACCCCGGAGATCTTCGCAGGCTGCCTCTCGCACGCCTGCGCCCCGACCGACCGGGGGCTGGAGATCTTCGACCTCTGGGCCAGTGAGGAGCAGATGGACGCGTTCGCCGGGAGGATGATGCCGATCGCGGCGGAGTTCGGCTGGGCCACCGCCCCGGAGCGCCCGGCCGTGCTCCGGGTGCACCACCACTGGGTCCCCGGGGCATGACCGCCGCCGGTCTCGCACGCCCCCCGCGCGTCCCCGACGTTCGCACGCCGCAAGCGGTACCGTGGGCGATCCACCGCGACCTGCGAGGAGCGGCTCGATGCCCCGTGCCAACCGTGACCTGACCACCATCGCCGACACCATCGAACCGACCGACCACATCGTGCCTCCCGCCCTGCGGGCCAAGGTCCACGAGGTGGTCGCCGCACACGCCAGGGACGGCGAGGACCGCCGCCTGCTGCTGGAGGCGCTCGGCCTCTCCGCCGGCGAGGACCGCACACCCTCGCACCCCTGACCCACCGTCAAGCGGGCCGCCCTCCCCGGAGGGCGGCCCGCTGCCGTGCGCCCGGGACCTTGGTCCGCGGGGATGGCGACGTAGGACTCAGGTAAAGGCCGCCCCGGAGGCGGACATTGGAGTGGTCTGGACCAATCCTCTCCACCAGGGGTCACGCCATGAGTACCACCGTCCAACGCGCCGGACAGCCGTCCGCCGGAGCACCCGACCCGGGCCAGTACCGGCCCGGACGCACCGTCACGGACTGGGATCCGGAGGACGCCGACTTCTGGCGGAGCACCGGCCGCCGGGTGGCCAACCGCAACCTCTGGATCGCGGTGCCCGCGCTGCTGGTCGGCTTCGTGGTCTGGCAGGTCTGGTCGGTGACCGCGACCAACCTCAAGGACGTCGGCTTCGGGCTCTCCACCTCGCAGCTGTTCTGGCTCACCGCCATCCCCGGCCTGACCGGCGGCACCGCCCGGATCTTCTACACCTTCCTCGGCCCGAAGATCGGCCAGCGGCGCTTCACCGCACTCTCCACCGTCGTCCTGGTGGTCCCGCTGCTCTGGCTCGGCATCGCCATCCAGGACACCTCCACCCCGTACGTCGTGCTGGCCGCCATCGCCGCGCTCTGCGGCTTCGGCGGGGCGAACTTCTCCTCCTCGCTGGCGAACATCGGCTTCTTCTTCCCCAAGCGCGAGAAGGGCAACGCCACCGGCATCAACGGCGGCCTGGGGAACCTGGGCGTCTCGGTGGTCCAGCTGCTCACCCCGATCCTGATCACCTCCTCGGTGCTGGCCATCGGCTCGGCCCAGCACAAGGCCGACGGCACCCCGGTCTACCTGCAGAACGCCGCCTTCGTCTGGATCCCGGTGATCGTGCTGCTGGCCGCGATCAGCTGGTTCGGGCAGAACGACCTCAAGGTCGCCTCCACCCCGTTCAGCCGGCAGAAGGTCATCTTCCGCCGCAAGCACACCTGGCTGATGACCTGGCTGTACGTCGGCACCTTCGGCTCCTTCATCGGCTTCGCCGCCGCGCTGCCGCTGCTGATCAAGACCACCTTCCCGGACTACTCGGTCGCCACCTACGCCTGGATGGGCCCGGCCGTCGGCGCGCTGGCCCGCTGGGCCGGCGGCTGGATCGCCGACCGGCTCGGCGGCGCCCGGGTCACCCTGCTCTCGTTCGCCGGCATGGCGGTCTCGATCGTCGGCGTGATCACCTTCCTCCCGGCCGGCGGTGACGGCGGCTCGTTCTGGGGCTTCTTCGCCTGCTTCCTGGCCGCGTTCCTGTTCTCCGGCATCGGCAACGGCTCCACCTTCCGGCAGATCCCGGTGATCTTCCGGGCCCGCGCCCTGAAGGGCCTCACCGAGGGCACCGCCGCCCACGACCAGGCGCTCAAGCAGGCCGAGATGGAGTCCGGCGCGGTCACCGGCTTCACCGCCGCGATCGCCGCCTACGGCTTCTTCTTCATCCCGGCGATGTTCGCCAACTTCGCCGTCACCAGCGCGATGTGGGGCTTCGTCGCCTTCTACCTCAGCTGCCTGGTGGTCACCTGGTGGTACTACGCCCGCAAGGGTGCCGAGTACCCGAGCTGACCACCCCACCACCTCCGGGCCGGACCGCCTCCCAGCGGTCCGGCCCGGCCGTGCGTGCCGACGGACCGTCAGCGCCGCTCGGGCCCCCGCCCGCCGTCACCCGCCCGCCGTCACCCGTCAGCCGGCCTCGGCGAGGGTGCGGCGGGCGTGGGCCAGGAAGCCCTCCAGGGCGAAGGCGAAGCCCGCGTCGGCGCGGCGCCCGTCGGGCACGGCGTCGAGGGCCCGGGCGAGCAGCGGAGTCGAGCCGTCCGGGGCCGGGGCCCACATCGACTCGGGGGCGGCCAGGTCGATCGCCGAGCCGAGCACCAGGTTGTCCAGCGCGGTGATCAGCGGCATCACCACCGGCTCGGGGAAGCCGACGGCCAGCAGCAGCTCGACCGCCCGCTCGTAGTGGGCCAGCGCCTCGGGCGCGGCGACCTGGGCCATCATCAGCAGCGGGACGGCTCGCGGATGGGCGGCGAAGGCCGCGCGGTAGGAGAGCGCCCAGGCCTCCATCGCCCGGTCCCACGGCCGCAGTTCGAGGCCCGCCGGGTCGATGTCGGCGGTCAGCCTGGCCCGCAGCAGCTCGATGATCCCGGCCCGGCCCTCGACGTGGTGGTAGACCGACGCGGTCTGCACGCCGAGCCGTTTGGCGATCTGCGGAATGCTGAAGTCGCCGTGCTCGTCGACCAGTTCCAGCGCGGTGGACGTGATCCGGTCCAGGTCCAGCAGGGCCTTGCTCGGCCGCCCCATCGTTCCCCCTCCTCGGGTGGCCGGTGCCCACGAGGGCGCGGGACATCGGGTCTTCCCACAGCGTATCCGGGCGGGCTAGGGTGCCGAAACCATCATGCTTTAGGTTTACGGAGGACGCCCCGGACCCCACCCCGGCCTCCGTGGAAGGGCAGGTCCCGCATGGCTTCCCACCCGGCCCCGACCCCCGCACCCGGACCGCACGCGTCCGCCCCCACCCTGCGTCCCGGCGCGCTCGGCACCGCCGACATCGCCTTCTTCGTCGTCTCCGCCGCCGCCCCGCTCACCGTGATGGCCGGCGTCGCCCCGCTCGCCCTGCTGATCGGCGGCACCGGCGCACCCGCGGCCTACCTGGCGGCCGGCCTCACCCTCGGCCTGTTCGCCGTCGGCTTCACCACGATGAGCCGCCACGTGCGCGGGGCCGGCGGCTTCTACGCCTTCATCACCCAGGGCCTCGGCCGCCCGGCCGGCTTCGGCGCGGCGCTGCTCGCCCTGCTCGGCTACCTCGGGATGAACATCGGCGTCTACGGCCTGCTCAGCTCGGCCACCCACGACACCCTGCTCTCGCTGACCGGCCTGGACGTCCCCTGGCCCCTGATCGCGCTGACCGGACTGGTCGTCATCTGGTACGGCGGCTACCGCTCGATCGACTTCGGCGCCAAGCTGCTCGGCGTCCTGCTGCTGGCCGAGACCGGCATCCTGGTGCTGCTGGCCGGCGCCGTGCTGCTGAAGGGCGGCGCGCACGGGCTCTCCCTCGACGCCTTCTCCCCCGCCCACCTGACGGACCGTGGGATGCCCGGCGTGCTGGCGATGGCCTTCGCCGCGTTCACCGGCTTCGAGTCCACCGTCATCTACCGCCGCGAGGCCCGCGACCCGGACCGCACCGTCCCGCGCGCCACCTACCTGGCCGTCGCCTTCCTCGGCCTGTTCTACGCCTTCGTCGTGTGGACGGTCATCCAGGCCTTCGGCGACCGCGAGGTGGTGGCGGCCGCCGCGGAGGACCCCGGCGGCCTGTTCTTCACCGCGATCAGCGGCTACGTCGGCCCGTGGGCCGCCGACACGATGCACGTCCTGATCGTCACCAGCCTCCTCGCCTCGCTGCTGGCCTTCCACAACGCCACCAACCGGTACGGCCTCGCACTGGCCGAGGAAGGCGTGCTGCCCGCAGCGCTCGGCCGGGTGCACCCGCGCCACCGCTCCCCGTACGTGGCGGGCCTCGCGCAGACGGTGCTGGGCGCCGTCGTGGTGCTGGCCTTCGCCGCCGCCGGGGCGGACCCGTACACCCAGCTGCTGCTCTGGGTGAACACCCCCGGCATGCTCGCCCTGGTCACCCTGCAGTTGCTCGCCGCGCTGGCCGTGCCGCTGTACTTCCGCCGCCTGACGCACCGTGCGGGTGTCCTGCGGACCGTCCTGGCCCCGGTCACCGCCACCGTCCTGCTGGCCGCGGCCCTCTGGCTGATCGTCACCCACACGGACCTGATCACCGGCGCGTCACCGGCCGTCAACACCATGCTGATCCTGCTGGTGCCCACGGTGTTCCTGATCGGCACCGGCTACGCCCTGCGGGCCCGGGCCACCCGCCCGGGGGTGTACGCCGCCTTCGCCACCGAACACGCCCCACCCGCCGCCCCTGCTCCGACCAGCTGACCACCCGTCAACCCGCCCGCCCACCCCTGGAGTACCGCGTGACCCTCGCCCCCGACACCGTCCTGCTCGCCGCCCGGGTGCACACCCTCGACCCCGACCGGCCGCAGGCCACCGCCGTCGCCCTCCGGGACGGCCTGATCACCGCCGTCGGCGACGCGCAGCAGGCGCGCGACTGGCGCGGCCCCGGCACCGAGGTGATCGACCTGGGCACCGCGACGCTCGTCCCCGGCCTGGTCGACGGCCACAGCCACCCGGCCCTGGGCCTGGAGATGGCCGACGGCACCGATCTCTCCCCGGTCCGCGACCTGGACGGTCTGCGCGCCGCGCTGACCGGTGCCCGGCGGGCCGACGGCTGGGTGGTCGGCTGGGGCCTGGACCACAACGTCTTCGGCGGCCGCCCGATCCACCGCGACCTGCTGGAGGCGGTGCTCGGCCCGGACACCCCCGTCTTCCTCCGCCTCTACGACGGCCACTCCGCGCTGGCCAGCGGCGCCGCCCTGCGCGCCGCCGGCATCGACGGCCCCCGCGCCTTCGCCCAGCGCGCCACCGTCGTCTGCGACGCCGACGGCGCTCCCACCGGACACCTGGTCGAGCACGCCGCGATGGACCTGGTCTCCGCGATCGTGCCGCGCCGCCCGTTCACCGAGCGGCGCGACGCGCTGCTCGCCCTGCTCTCCGCGATGGCCTCGACCGGGCTGACCGGTGCCCACGTGATGGACGCCGGCGGCGAGGTGCTCGACCTGCTGCGCGCGATCGAGGATCGGGCCGAGCTGCCGCTGCGCCTGCGGATCGCCCCGTGGTGCATGCCCGGCATCGACCGGGACGGCCTCGACGCGCTGGCCGCGCTCCAGGGCACCGCCGGCCGGAACTGGCTGGTCGGCGGTGTGAAGTTCTTCATGGACGGCACGGTCGAGGGCGGCTCGGCCTGGTTCGAGCACGCCGACTGCCACGGCCAGGGCCGGGACGGTCTCTGGCTGGACCCGGCCGAGTACACGGCCGCCGTCCACCACCTGCACGCCGCCGGGGCGCGGACGGCCACCCACGCGATCGGTGACGCGGGCGTGCGGCACGTGCTCGACTCCGTCGCGGCGCTCGGCCCGGGCGGCCGGATGCGGCACCGGGTCGAGCACATCGAGAGCCTGCCCCCGCAGCAGGCCGCCCGGTTCGCCGAGTTGGGCGTGATCGCCTCCATGCAGCCCACCCACGGCGCCTACACCCGGGCCGACCACACGGACGAGTGGTCCCGGCGGCTCGGCGAGGAGCGCGCGGCGCTCGCCTGGCCGTGCCGCACCCTGCGGGACACCGGCGCGGTGCTCGCCCTCGGTTCGGACTGGCCGATCGCGCACTTCGACCCCCGCGAGGTGCTGGCCCACGCACAGCTGCGCCGCACCCCTGGCACCGACATCCCGCCGGTCGTCCCCGCGCAGGCCCTCACCCCCCTGATGGCGCTGGAGGGTTACACCACCCACGCCGCGATCGCCGCCGGCGAAGCCGACCGCACCGGCCGGATCGCCCCCGGCCTGCGCGCGGACCTCACGGCCCTCGCCCTCGACCCGCTGGCCGTCCCCGCCGACGAGCTCGCCCAGTCCCCGGTGGCCCTGACCGTGTCCAACGGCCTGATCACCCACCGGAGTTCCTGAACCGACACCCGGCCCGCCGAGCCGCGGCCCGACCCCGGCCCGCCGACCCTCCGGGCGGGGTCGGACCTCGGTCCGCACCGCCACGGGCCGGGGAGCGGCGGCCACCGCTGACCCGGTGCCACCGACTCGGACGGCCGCCCGGCAGGCGGCTCCCCGGCGCGGTCGGCCTCCCGCTCCGCCCTCTCCTGGGCCCGGCCGGATACCCTGGCCGGGCCCGACCCTCCTCACCGCAACGGACCACCCCCGCATGGACCTCAGCTTCACCGGCCACGTGATCGAGTGGCGCGGCCCCGCCCCGTACTACTACGTCCCCGTCCCGGCCGACGAGTCGGCCGCCATCCGCGAGGTGGCGGCCCGGGCCAGCTACGGCTGGGGCGTGATCCCGGTCGAGGCCAGGATTGCCGGCACCGCCTTCACCACCTCGCTCTTCCCCAAGGACGGCGGCTACCTGCTGCCGCTCAAGCTCGCCGTCCGCACCCCGCTCGGCCTGACCACCGACGACCCGGTCGCGGTGGAACTGACCGTCCGGCTCTGACCGCTGACCCGGCGTCAGGGCGCCGAACCGGTGGCCGCCCCGTCCTCGGGCAGCTCCAGGTAGGCGTGCAGGGCCGCCGCTCCGGCCAGCAGCGCCCGGCCCCGCGCGGTCAGCCGGGCACTCCACTCCGCCAGGGCCGCCTGTAGGGGCTCGGCCCCGCCGGCCGTCCGCACCTGCTCCAGCACCAGCCCGATCCGCTCCAACCCGTGGCCGCCCCGCCGCAGTTGACGGACCAGCAGGGCGTCCCGCACCTGCCCGGGCCGGTAGACCCGGTATCCGGTCCGCCGGTCCCGCTCGGGCACCACCAGCCCGGCCGCCTCCCACTTGCGCAGCGTGGCCGGGCGCAGGCCGAGGCGGTGCGCGAGGTGCCCGATCAGCAGACCGTCCGTGCCCCGCACCTCCTCCACCGACACCGGTCCCGGGTCACCCGGCGCCGGGTCTCCCGACACCCGGTCACCCAACGCCAGGTCACCCAGCGCCAGGGCGACCGACTCCAGCGTCCGCCGGTCCTCCGCGAGCAGCGCGTGGCTCCCGTCGATCAGCCGCAGCGCCTCCTCCTCCCGTCCTCGGTGCACCGCCCGCATCACCGCACCGGCGGTCGCGTGACCGTGGCCGGGGATCAGGGCGAGGAAGGTCCGCAGCGCGGCGGCGTGCAGCTGCGTGTAGGCGCGGTAGCCGTTGGGAGAGCGTTCGGCGGGCGGCAGGAAGCCCGCCTCCTCGTAGTTGCGCACCGCCTGGGTCGACAGGCCGTGCTCCCGGGCCAGATCGACCGGGCGCAACCCCTTCTTGAGACTTTTGCCGCGCATCCTCGGGTCCACATCTCCGAAAGTCCACACCGAAGGTTCAAGGATACGGTCGAAGCCATGACCTTCCAGCCCACCGGGCTCACCCCGTTCAGCGGTGAAAGCCTGGCCTCCCTGCTCTCCCCCGCCGTCCGGGTGCTCGGCCTCGGCGAGCCCACCCACGGCGCCGATGCCTTCCTCGACCTGCGCAACGAGCTCTTCCGCCACCTGGTCGAGCAGCACGGCTACCGCTCCATCGCCCTGGAGTCCGACTGCCTGGCGGGCCTGACCGCCGACGCCTACGTCGCCGACGGCACCGGCGGGCTCGACCACGCGACGGCGCACGGCTTCAGCCACGGCTTCGGCGCCTACCCCGGCAACCGCGAACTGCTGCGCTGGATGCGGGAGTGGAACGCGGCCCACCCCGCGCAGGACTGTCTCCGCTTCGACGGCATCGACGGCCCCCTGGAGATCAGCGGCGCCGCCGCCCCGGGCCCGGCGCTCACCACCCTGCACGGCCTGCTCGCCGCCCACCTCGAACTCCCGGTCACCCTCGACGAGTTGACGGGACTGCTGGGCGACCCGGCCCGCTGGACCGACCCGGGGGTGATGGCGGACCCGGCGAGGTCGGTCGGCCGCACCCCCGAGGCCGCCAAGCTGCGCCTGATCGCCGACGACCTCACCGCGCTGCTCGCCGCCCAGGCACCCCGGCTGCTCGCCGCCACCTCCGCCGAACACCTCCGGTCGGCCGCTCTGCACGCCCGCACCGCCACCGGCCTGCTCCGCTACCACGCCGGCCTGGCCGACACCGACCCCGAGCGGCTCTCCCGCCTGTGCGGACTGCGCGGCCTGATGATGGCCGACAACCTGTCAGCCGTCGCCGAACGCGAGGCCGATCGGGGGCCGACCTTGGTCTTCGCCCACAACAGCCATCTCCAACGCACGGTCAGCAGCATGCAGTTCGGCGGCCGGCGGCTCAGCTGGTGGAGCGGCGGCGCCCTGCTCGCCGCCCGCCTGGGCGACGGCTACGCGTTCACCGCCACCACCTTCGGCGCGCGTGGCACCGACCACCCGGCCCCCGACACCATCGAAGGGCTGCTGCACACCGCCCACCCCGGCAGCCGCACCGTGCTCCCCGCCCCTGCCCTGGCCGGAGCCCTCCCCCCGGAGACCCCCCTGCGCACTCCGGCCGACCACACCTACGCCCCGCTCGATCCGGCCACCGTCGGCGAGGCCGACGCGGTCGTCTTCCTCCGCGGAATCTGACCCCGACTCACTCGTACGGCCCCGCAGTGGACATCAGGAACAGCACTCCCAGCGGAAAGGCGACGGCCGCCACGGCCGCGAGCCCGAGCAGCGCGAGCACGACCCCGGTGATCGCCTCCGCAGCGGTGACCGGCTCCCGCCGTCGCCTGGTCCGCGGCGGCCGAGGACGACGGCGCTGCTCGTCCGGCGGCTGCCACAGCTCGCCCCACATCTGACTCACCCTCATCATCCCCTCGCCTCGCGGATTCCCGGCTCAGTCTCGCCCGTCCGGCCCCGGGGCACCTGAGTACGGGTACTCAGGTGCCCCGTGGCCGGCCTGCGGGGTCCAGGGGGCCGGAGCCGGAGCCGGGCCGTCCAGCGCGGTACGGAACTTGTCCTTCAAGGTCCTCGGCGGGGCCTGGACCTCGCCGGAGGAGTGCACCAGCCGGGCGGTGGTGATCCGGACGTGGCACTCCCGGTGCTGGTGCTTCAGCAGCACCAGCCAGGAGCCGTCCGAGGTGACGAACGCGTGCCGGGCCGGCACGTCCCCCGGCCTGGTGTGACGGGCGATCAGGTCGGGCAGGTGGCGCAGCGCGGCCTCCTCGGCCAGCGCGCGGGCTGCCTCCTCACCACCGTCCACCGCGTGGGTGGCCACCAAGGTCCAACGGTGCAGCTTGAGTTCGACGCCGTCAGCACGTCGGGTCGCGCGGGTGTCCTCCTCGACGAGGACGTACCACCGGTCAGCAGTCATACCGCGAGCCTAGGCACCTCGACCGCCCCGCACGCGGCCCTCGGCACACCGGTACGAAGCGGTGACGTCCCCGACACCCCGACGCCGCGCACCGTCCGTCCTCCCCCGCCACGAAGCCCCTGACCGCACCGGCCAAGAAATGGGCTGCGCCGACGCCGGCCCCCCGGGCTACGGTGCCTCATGATCTCCGCAGACCCGACCCCCGGGCTCCGATGGTTCAGTGCCCGGATCCGCTTCGCGCACCTGGCGACCGGCAGCGACGACCACCTCTACTCGGTCTCGGCCTACCTCGTCCTGGCCGACGACTTCGAGGACGCCCTGCCGAAGGCCCTCGCCCGGGGCCGCCGGGAGGAGCGGACCTACGCCAACGGCGCCGGTGGCACCAGCCGGACCGCCCTGGTGGTGGTGGAGACGCTGGATGTCCTGGACGCCGTCGAGGACGGCGTCGAAGTGGCCTGCCTCTGGTCCGACGACCTCACCCCGAACCCCTTCGCGTTCGACCACCCCTTCCACCCGGAGGAGTCGAAGCCCGGCCACTCCCTCTGAACTGCCGGTGGTGATCGCCCGATCGGCCATGCCACCGGCCGGCCGGTGATGCTCCGACAGTCCGGGGCCGCACGGCGGTCGGGCCCCGGCGCGCACGGTATGCCGCCGGGACCGACCTGCCCGCCGGGCCCGACCGGATCACGGTACGGGCCTCGGCGGGGCTCCTGCTGGGGCTTCGGCACGGACTTACGGCACGGGCTGCTGCTGGGTGACGCAGTGGATGCCACCGCCGCCGAGGCCGAGGTAGTCGATGTTCAGCTGCACCACCGTGCGGCCGGGGAACAGCGACTGGAGCTTGGACTTGGCGGCGGCGTCGGCCCGCGAGTCGCCGAACTGGGCGGCGATCACCGCGTCGTTGCAGACGTAGTAGTTGGCGTAGGAGCCGACGAAGGCCGGGTCCGACTGGCGGATGGAGTAGTAGTCGGGGCCGCCGAGCTTGGTGGCCTGGATCCGGACGCCGCGCGCGTCGGTGGCGGCGGCCAGCACGTTGTACTGGTTGATCTCGTCCTTGGTCCAGACGTCCGACGGGTCGTCAGTGGCGTTGGGCTGCTGGACGAGCGCCTGGCCGGGCTCCAGGAAGCGCGAGGTGGCGTCCACGTGGTCGCCGGTGATGTCCTGGCCCGCCACCCCGGCGAACCAGATCACCTTGCTCGCCCCGTAGGCGTTCTTCAACGCGGTCTCGGCGGTGGCCTGGCTCATGCCGCGGTTGCGGTTGGAGACCAGCAGGCTGCTCTTGGTGGCCATCAGGGTGCCCGCGCCGTCGGTCTCCACCGCCCCGCCCTCGCCGACGATGGCGGCGGCGGTGAACGGCAGGCCGAGCAGCGCGGCGACCCGGGCGGCCACCTTGCCGTCGTTTGTGTAGGTCTGGTTGCCGCCCCAGCCGTTGAAGTTGAGGCCGATGCAGTCCAGGCCGCCGAGGCCGTTGGTGCGGAAGACCGGGCCGGTGTCACGGGTCCAGCAGTCGTTCACCGGGATGCTGGTGATGACGGTGATGTTGGCGGCGGTGCAGGCCCGGCGGGCGGCGGCGGCCGAGGCCGGGTTGGCCATCATGTAGACCGGCTCGTAGCGGGCCACGGTGTTGGCGATCAGGGCGATGTTGCCCTGGATCTGGCTGAGCGAGGGCACCTTGCCGCCGCGCCGGCCGCCGCTGCGGCCGGTCCAGATCGAGGCGTCGTCCGGCCAGGCCATCCAGGTGCGGGTGTGCCGGACGGTGTCCACCGGCACCGAGAAGGTGCCGGCCGCCAGGCCGGGGGCGGTACCCCCGGCAGCGGACCGGGTGGTGGTGGAGGCACCGGCCGAGCCGCCGGCCACCGCCCAGGTGGCCCCTGCGGCGGCCAGGCCCGCCGCCGCGAGGAAGCCGCGCCGTCCGAGCTCGGTCCCGCTCCGGCCGGTGTCCCCGGCGATGCCGGTGGTGCCGGCTCTGCCGTCGGCGGCGGGCGACTGCGAGTGGGGTTCGCGTGCGCTGGTCATGAAGTGACCTTCCGTCAGTGCGGCCGTGGTCGCTCCACGGCCTGATGCAGAAGGTAAAACTGACCAAGCGCTCGGTCAATACTTCACGCAGAAGCTGTTGCGCTCCGACGAAGCCTCAGCGGCATCCGGGGAAGTAGAGTGCCCGGATGGCGCAGCTCCAAGATCAGACACCGGCCGCCCGCCGGCCCCGGGCCTCGGCCAAGGGCGAGCAGACCCGGGCCCGGCTGCTCACCGCCGCCCGCGAGCTGCTCGCCGGGGACGGCGAAGTCCCGTTCACCACGCGGAACGTGGCGGCTCGCGCCGGAGTGACGCACGGGATGTGCCACTACCACTTCCAGACCCGCACCGACCTGATCGTGGCCGTGGTCGAGGCGATCCGGCCGGAGTGGATCGACCCGCTGGCCGAGGCGGCCGCCGGGCCGGGCGGCTTCGCCGAGCGCGCGGAGCGGGTGATCGTACTGCTCAGCCAGCCGGAGGCCGGTGACCTCTCCCGGCTGCACTCGGCACTGCACTGGTTCGCGGTGAACGACCAGCCGGTCCGGGAGGCACTGGCGGCGGAGTACCGGCGCTGGCGGGCCTGCTTCACCACGCTGTACGCGGTGCTGGCCGAGGAGCGCGGCGGCGCCTTCGACCCCGCGCCGCTGGGCGAGGCGGCCGCGGCCGGGACGGACGGGCTGGCCGCCTTCCAGTCCCTGGATCCCGCCTACGACCCGGCACCCGCCCTCCGCGCGCTGTTCGCCGGCCTGGCCGCATCGACGGCCCCGGCCGCCTGAGCCCACGGCGGTCCGGGCTGCCGGCCGCCCCGCTCCGCAGCACTCCGAGTCCACGTCAGGTCTCCGCCGCCGCCCGCTGCTCGGCCCGCAGGCCGGTGACCACCGTGCCGACCAGGCTGGCCGCGATGATGCCCTCGGCCCAGAACAGCGCCACGTAGTCCATCAGGCAGCCGATCGGCGGCGAGCCGGTGGCCGCGTTGCGCAGCCCGATCAGCGCGAACAGCGTGGCCGCCATCCACCCCAGTGCGGGCCAGACCAGCGGGCTGCGCTTGCGGATCAGCACGAACGCGCCGCCCATCACCGACAGCGCCAGCGCCCACATCGCCGCGATCATGAACCAGGCCAGGATGAAGGTGCTCCGGGAGCGGGTGATCTTCGCTTCCAGCACCGCCTCCGCCGGTGCCTCCGACACGTCCTGAGCCTTGGTCAGGAAGAACGGGTCGGCATCGGTGAACAGCACCTCCAGCGGCACCGGTTGACCACCCGAGGACGCCTCCCAGCTCGCCGACAGCTTGTACCGGTCGAAGGGGTAGTCGCTGGGCGTCCCGCCGTACAGGCCGAGGGTCACCGCCTGCGGGGTGGCGGCCTGCCCGGCCTCCACCTTCAGCTTGGTGGCGGTCTGCGCGTTCACCGTGATCTCCACCGGGCGGGTGAAGGTCATCGCCTCCGGGCCGGTGGCCAGACTGCCGTGCGGCACCAGCACGGTGTAGAGCGTGACCTCCTGCGAGCCCGGGTCCACCTCCTGCACCGTGATGTCCAACTCCACGCCGTCGCCGACGAGTTCGACCCCGAGACGGCGCGGCTCCTGGCGGCTGTTCCGCTCGTCCAGGTAGAGCGTGATGCCGGCGCCCACCAGCACCACGATCAGCGCCAGCAGCACCAGCTGCCACCGTGCCGGGCGGGCCCGCCGCACCGCGCTCAGCGGGCTCACCGGACGGACTGCACAGCGGCCGCCGGTGGCACTGCGGCGACGGGTGGCACGGCGGCGACGGGCTCCGGCTGCTGCTGGGTGGAGCAGTGGATGCCGCCGCCGCCCGCCGCGATCGCGTTGATCTCCACCGGCACCACCTGGCGGCCCGGGTGGAGCTCGCCGAGGATGCCGGCCGCCCGGTCGTCAGACGCCTTGTCCCCGAAACTCGGCATGATGACGGCGCCGTTGACGACGTAGTAGTTGAGGTAGGTGGCGAGGAAGTCCTTGCCCCGGTCCGGCTGCCCGCTGAGGTCCGGCTCGACCAGCTCGACGATCCGCAGCTTGCGGCCGTTGGCGTCGGTGGCGTCCTTGAGCACCTGGAGGGCCTGGTCCGAGGCGCGCGACCAGATGTCCGGCTCGGCGTCCGGGCCGGGGCGGTGCAGCACCACCACGCCCGGATCCGCGAAGCGGGCCAGCGCGTCGACGTGGCAGTCGGTGATGTCCTGTCCGGCCACTCCGGTGAACCAGATCACCTTGCGGACGCCGAACAGCTCCTTGAACGAGGCCTCGATCTGGTCCCGGCTCTTGCCCGGGTTGCGGTTGCCGTTCACCCAGCAGCTCTCGGTGGCCATCAGGGTGCCCTCGCCGTCCACCTCGATGCCACCGCCCTCCCCGGTGATCGGGGCCTCGATCCGGCGCAACCGGTAGCGCTCCAGCACCTTGCGGGCGACCTGGGAGTCGTTGCCGTGGGCCTGCTTGTTGCCCCAGCCGTTGAAGTTGAGGTCCACTCCGGCGATCGCCCCGCCGCCGGTCACGAAGGTCGGGCCGGTGTCCCGGGCCCACAGGTCGTCCACCGCGAGGTCGATCACCTCGACGCTGGAGCCGCAGAGCTGCCGGGCCTCGGCCGCCTGCTCCGGACGGGCCATCAGCACCACCGGCTCGAACCGGGCCACGGCCTGCGCGACCCGGGCGATGTCCTGTCGGACGGCGGGCAGTTCGGCACCCCAGACCTCCTCCAGGGCCGGCCAGGCCATGAAGGTCCGGGTGTGCCGCCGGGACTCGGCCGGCATCGCCAGCGCCACGGGCGTCGGCGACGGTGCAGCGGACGACGGGGCAGCGGACGGCGACGGCGACGGCGAGGCCGACGGCTCCGCACCACCGTCGTCCGCCGAGGAGGAGCAGCCGTCGAGCAGCGCGACGGCGGCCAGGACCGAGCCCGACCGCAGCAGGGTCCGGCGGGACAGGGCGGGCTCTCTCACGGACGGATCCCCTCACGGCAGGAACGGGCACGGAACGGCCCGTCCGACAGTAGGGGCGCACCCGGCCGTTCCCGGTCAGGCACTGCACCCCCACTCGGGCGAATCACGCGAACGGCCGTCCGGCCCGCCGCCGCGAGGGGCACGACGGGCCGGACGGCGGGTGCTCCGCGCCGACTTCACGGCAGCGGCTCACGACACCGGCTCCACAGCACTGCGGCCGCAGCACCGCAGCACCGGATCAGAGCGCCCGGCGAGCCGCCGCGATCGCCTTCGGATCCCAGCCCAGCCTCGGTACCGAGTCCAACAACAGCCGGGTGTACGGGTGTTGGGGATTGGCCAGCACCTCGGCCGTCCGACCCGCCTCCACCACCTTGCCCTGGCGCATCACGATCACCTCCTCGGTCACGCAGCGCACCACGCCCAGGTCGTGGGTGATGAAGAGGTAGCCGATCCCGGTCCGCTCGCGGATCTCCGCCAGCAGGTTGAGGATCTGCGCCTGCACCGAGACGTCCAGCGCGGCCACCGCCTCGTCCAGCACCAGGAGGGCCGGCTCGACCGCCAACGCCCGGGCGATGGCGACGCGTTGGCGCTGTCCGCCGGAGAGCTGGCGGGGCAGCGCGGACGCCTCGCGGGCGCCCAGGCCGACCTGCTCCAGCAGTTCGTCGATCCGGGCGCGGTGGTCGGCCCCGGGGAAGTGCAGCCGCAGCGTCTCGGTCAGCGCGGTGCCGACCGAGCAGCGCGGGTCCAGCGAGAGGTAGGGGTCCTGGAAGACCATCTGCACCTCCCGGGCCCGGGCCAGCCGGGCCGCCCGGCCCCGCCCGCCGGAGGCCGTCCGGTCCCGGCCGTTGACCGACACCCGTCCGCGGTCGGCCCGTTCGAGGCCGACCACGATCCGGGCGCTGGTGGTCTTGCCGGAGCCGGATTCGCCGACGATGCCGAGCGATCCGCCCGCCGCCAGGGTGAAGGAGACGTCGTCCACCGCCCGCACTCCGCCGTAGGAGCGGTGCAGTCCGACCACCTCCAACACGGGTGCGGCGGTGGCTGCCGACGGTGCGGTCAGCTGATCAGCCATGGGCCCGGACCTCCCCGGTACGGTCGCTGTGGTGGCAGGCCGCCTGCCGGCCGGGCTCACCCGGGACGGGCAGCAGGACGGGCTCCCGCTGGGTGCACTCGAAGGTGGCGATCGGGCAGCGTGGTGCGAACGGACACCCCGTCACCTCCTCGCGCAGGCTCGGCGGCCGGCCCTCGATCGCCGCCAGCCGACCGCCCGGTGCGTCCAGCCGCGGGGTGGCCGCGAGCAGGGCGGCGGAGTACGGGTGGCGGGGCCGCTCGAACAGCGCCTCGGCCTGGCCGGTCTCCACGATCCGGCCGGCGTACATCACGTACACCCGGTCGCTGATCGCGGCGGCCAGGCCGAGGTCGTGGGTGACGAACAGCAGGCCGGTGCCGAAGCGCTGCTGGAGGTCGTCCAGCAGCGCCACCACCTCGGCCTGCGAGCTGACGTCCAGGGCGGTGGTCGGCTCGTCCGCCAGGATCAGCGCCGGATCGCCCATCAGGGCGGCGGCGATCATCACCCGCTGGAGCATGCCGCCGGAGACCTGGCCGGGGTAGCGGTCGAGCACCGAGGCGGGCAGGCCGACGGCGTCCAGCATCTCCACCGCGCGCCGCTCGGCCTCCTTCGCCGAGCGGCCGTCGTTCAGCCGCAGGCTCTCGGTGAGGAAGTCCCCGAGCCGGCGCAGCGGGTTGACCGCCGCCCTCGGGTCCTGGAAGACCATCGCGGCGGTGTGGGTGCGCAGCTTGCGCAGCTGAGGGCCCGTCATGGTGAGCACGTCGTCCCCGGCCACCCGCAGGGTGCCCTCGGTGACGGCGCCGGGCGGCAGCAGGCCGAGCGCGCTGCGCGAGGTGAGGCTCTTGCCGGAGCCGGATTCGCCGACCAGGGCCACGGTCTCCCCGGCGGCCACGGTGAGGTCCACCCCGGCCAGCACCGGCCGGGCGGTGCCGGGCAGGTGCAGCCGGTAGCCCCGGACCTCCAGGGTGGGGGCCTTCTCCAAGGTGGTCGTCTCCAGGGTGGTCATCGGTCCCTCCTGGCGACCTGGTCGGCCCAGCGTTCGCCGACGACGTTGAAGGCGACCACGGTCAGCACGATCGCCACGCAGGGCAGGATCGCGGAGAGCGGGTAGCCGTTCTGCACGGCCGACTGGCCGTCGAAGACCATCCGGCCCCAGTCGGGGGTGAGCGCGGGGACGCCCAGCCCGAGGAAGGAGAGGCCGGCCAGGTCGATCAGCGCGTAGCCGAAGTTGATCGTCGACTGGGCCAGCACCACCGGCGCGATGCCGGGGATGACGTGCCGCAGGCAGATCTGCAGGCCGGAATGGCCCTGCACCTGGTAGGCCTCCACGTAGGGGCGGGCCCGCTCGGCCAGCACCAGCGAGCGGGTGAGCCGGCTGACGTAGGGCAGGTAGGCGACGGCCAGCGCGATCACCGGGGCCAGCAGGCCCTCGCCGTAGACCGAGACGATCAGGATGGCGAGCAGCATGCCGGGGAAGGCGAAGACCAGCTCGGTGCTGCGGGAGAGCACCGAGTCCAGCCAGCCGCCGCGCCAGGCTGCGGTGACGCCGACGGCGACCCCGGCCAGGGTGGAGAAGACCACCACGCCGAGCGGGCCGAGCAGCGAGGTGCGGGCGCCGAGCAGCAGCCGGGCGAGGGTGTCCCGCCCGGAGGCGTCCACCCCGAGCAGGTGCTCGGCGGACGGGGCGGCCAGCGCGTTGCCCAGCTCGACCGCGTTCGGGTCGGCGGGGGCGAGCCAGGGGGCGAGCAGCGCGGCCAGCACCACCAGGGCGACGAAGCCCAGGCAGACCAGCTGGAGCACGCTGCGGTCGGTGCGGATCCGGGCCAGGCCCGGCCGGCGGGTCAGGGCGGCGGTCATCCGGTGCCCCTCCCCGCGCCGAGGGTGACCCGGGGGTCGACCAGCGGGTGCAGCAGGTCGACCAGCAGGTTCACCCCCATGAACAGCCCGACCATGATCAGTGAGATGGCCTGCACGGTGGGGAAGTCCTTGGTGGTGGTGGAGAGTTCGAGCAGCTGGCCGATGCCGCCGACGGCGAACGCGGTCTCCACCAGCACGGTGCAGACCAGCAGCGTGGAGACGATCAGGCCGCCGGTGGTGAGCACGGTGCCCAGCGCGTTGCGGAAGACGTGACGCCGGATCACCTGGTGCTCCGTCACCCCCCGGCTGCGGGCCACCGTGACGTGCTCCTGGCCCATCCCCTCGGCCATCGCGGCCCGGGTGACCCGGGCCAGCATGCCGATCAGGTAGAGCGCCAGCGCGACGGCGGGCAGGGTCAGGTGCCACACCATGTCGCCGAAGCCCTCGCCGGTGCCGCCGCTGGGGAACCAGCCGAGGCCGACCGCGAAGACCGCCTGGAGCAGCACGGCCGCGACGAAGGACGGGGTGCCGACGGCGACGGTGGTGGCGACCAGCACGGTGGAGTCCACCGCACCGCCCTTCACCGCGCCGAGCCAGCCGAGCAGCAGTCCGACCACCAGCACCAGGACCAGGGCCATCGCGACCAGCAGCAGGGTGGCCGGCAGCCGGTCGGCGAGCAGCCGGGAGACGTCGGTGCGGTAGGTGACGGAGCGTCCGAAGTCACCCTGGAGGATCTGGCCGGCCCAGCGCAGGTACTGCACGAGGAAGGGGTCGTCCAGGTGGTACTGGGCGTTGACCGCCGCGATGGCCTCGGGGGAGGCCGAGCGGCCCGCCAGCAGGAAGCTGGCCGGGCTGCCCGGCGCCAGGTACATCGCCCCGAAGATCACGAAGGAGGCGGCCGCCAGGGTGGCGGCCATCTCGGCCAGCCGCCGGGCGGCGAATCTGAGGAAGCTCACGGGGCTGCTCCCACCTCGGCGGCCCACGGCTGGTACAGGTAGGAGATGGTGGTGGGGGCGCCGCTGATCCGCTTGTTGAGGAAGACCGCGGTCGGCCACTCGGCGACCGGGATCCAGAGCAGTTGCTCGGAGGCGGTCTTCTGCAGCTTGGCGCTGAGCGCGTACCGCAGGGCCGGGTCGGTCGCCTTGACCGCCTCGTCCACCAGACCGTCGTAGGCCGGGTCGCTGTAGCCGGCGAAGTTCTGGTACGCGCCGGTCTTGAAGTTGGCCAGCAGGTCCAGCGGGTCGGTGATCGAGTCGTAGTAGGTCTCGGGGAACATGTCGATCCCCTCGCGCGCCTGCGGGTCGGTGAACAGCGCGGTGAACGCGTTCGGTGCGATGGTCTTCAGCTTGACGTCCAGTCCGATCTTCGCGCCGGCCGCCTGCACGGCGGTGGCCAGCACCGAGACGTCCAGGCCGATCGGGCTGGTGGCCACCGTGATGCTCTTGCCGGTGGCGCCGGCCTCCTGGATCAGCGCCTTGGCCCTGGCGAGGTCCGGCTCGGTCGGGGTGAGGCCGGTGAACGCCTGGGTCCGGACGGTCTCCGGCGCCCCGGCCCAGACCGCCTTGCTGGTCAGCGAGCCGGTGACCTGCCCGGCCCCGCCGAGGCCGGCCTTGACGAAGCCCGAGCGGTCCAGCGCCAGCGAGAGTGCCTGACGGACCCTCAGGTCGCCGAGCACGCCCTTCATGTTGGTCACGTTGACGTTGACGGTGCTCAGGCCCTCGCCGTGGTAGAGCGTGCCGTTGCCGCCGGAGCGCAGCCGCTGGTACGCCTCGGTCGGGATCAGGTAGCCGCCGTCGGCCTCGCCGCTGAGCAGCGCGTTGACCCGGGCCGAGGGGTCGGTGAGGAAGCGGAAGACCGCCTTGCCGGCCTTGGCCTTGTTGCCCCAGTAGCCGTCGAAGCGCTCCAGCTCGATCGACTGGCCCTTGGTCCAGGCGCCGAGCTTGAACGGGCCGGTGCAGGCCAGGCTGCCGGTGGTCCCGTAGTCCTTGCCGGCCGCCTCGACGCCCGCCTTCGAGGCGATCACCCCGGCGGCGGTGGCCATGTACTGGTTGAACTGCGAGTCGGGCTGGGTGAGCTTGACGGTCACCTGGAGCGGCCCGGTCCTGGTGATGCTGCTGACGTGCTGGAACTGCTGGGCCCAGGCGGCGGCGTTGTCCGGGTTCATCTGGCGGCCGAGGCTGTAGACCACGTCGTCGGCGGTGAGCGTGCCGCCGTCGTGGAAGCGGACGTTCGGCCGCAGGTCGTAGACCCAGGTGTTCGGGTCCGGGTTGGTCGCCTTCTCGGCCAGGCCGGGCCCCAGGGTGAGGTCCGGGTTCCACCGCATCAGGGACTCGCAGACGTTCGAGAGCACCGTGTTCTGCGGGTAGCCGAAGGCCGAGACGTAGTCCAGGGTGGGCGGCTCGGCGTAGACCGCCCAGCTGAACGAGTCCAGCCCGGCCTTGCCGGCCGGGGTCCCGGCGGAGAGCTTGAACGCGGCGGCGTCGGCGGTGTCGGCCTTCGGCGGGCCCGAGCAGGCCGAGGCGGTGAGGGCCAGCAGTGCGGCGGCGGCCAGCGCCGAGGCTCTCACTGCTGCGGAGCGGTACTGACGGTGCGTCATGCGCGGGGCTCCTTCGGGATCTGCTGGGTGATGCAGTGCACGCCACCGCCGCCGAAGGCGATGGCCCGGGCCCGGACGCCGACCACCTTGCGGCCCGGGAAGCAGTCCGCGATCACCGCGAGCGCCTCCTCCTCACCGGGCAGGTCGGCGACGGGGACCACCACGCCGCCGTTGGCGACGTAGAAGTTGAGGTAGCAGACCTCGATCTCCTGGCTGGCGATCTCGGTGAAGACCGTCTGCGGCAGGTCGACGATGTCCAGCGCGCGGCCCTGCGCGTCGGTGGCCGCCGCCAGCACGGCGCGGTTGTCGCGCATCCGCTGGTAGTCCGGGTGGGCCGGGTCGCTCGGGAGCTGGATCAGCACCTGACCGGGCGCGGTGAAGGCGCAGACGCCGTCCACGTGGCCGTCGGTCTCGGTGTCCAGCAGGCCGCCGTACGGGAGCCAGATCACCTTGCTGACGCCGAGCCTGGCGATCAGCTCGGCCTCGATCTGCTCCTTGGTCATGCCGGGGTTGCGGTTCTCGTGCAGCAGGCACTGCTCGGTGGTGATCAGGGTGCCCTCGCCGTCCACCGTGACGGCGCCGCCCTCCAGGATCATCCCGGACTCGATCCGGTCGACGCCGAGGCGCTCCAGCAGCAGGCCGGAGATCCGGTCGTCGGCGTCCCACGGGCTGTGCTTGCGGCCCCAGGCGTTGAAGCGGAAGTCCACCCCGGCCCGGGCGCCGTCCGGGCCGAGCACGAAGATCGGCGCCGAATCCCGGAACCACGCGTCGTCGATGGGCAGTTCGGTCACCTCGATGCCCTCACCGCAGAGCGCGCGGGCCTCCTCGCCCTGGCCCGGGGCGGCCACCATGGTGACCGGCTCGAACTCCGATATCGCCCGGGCGACCTCGGCGTACTCGCGCTTGGCATCCTCGAAGGTGGCCCCCCAGAGGTCCTCGCGGGTGGGCCAGGCCATCAGGCAGCCCTCGTGCTCGGTCCACTCGGCGGGCATGCGGAACGTCATGACAACTCTTCTCGTGAATGGTGGTTCGAAGGGTGGAGCGGCCGGGCCCGGTGCGCTCAGCGGGCCGGCGGGACGGCGGGCTGGGACTGGGTGGCGCAGTGGATGCCGCCGCCGCCCGAGGCGATGCCGTCGATGTTCAGCTGCACCACCCGGCGGTCCGGGTAGGCGGCCTGGAGGATGGTGTACGCGAGGCCGTCGGCGTAGCGGTCGCCGAACTGCGGGGCGATCACCGCACCGTTGACGGTGTAGTAGTTGCTGTAGCTGGAGAGGAACTCCTTGCCCTCGCCCCGGATCAACTTCTTGTCCGGGCCGGGTAGTTCGGTGATCTGGAGGCGGCGGCCCCGGGCGTCGGTGGCGCTCTGCAGGATCCGCTTGGTGTCCTGGTAGACCCGCACCCACCGGGGGTCGGTGTCCGGGCCGGGCTTGTCCAGCAGCACCTTGCCGGGGGCGGTGAAGCGGGCCAGGCAGTCGATGTGGCAGTCGGTGATGTCCGCACCGGCCAGGCCCGGCACCCAGATCACCTTGTCCTGGCCGAGCGAGCGCTTGAGCTCCTCCTCGACCCGGGCCCGGCTCATCCCGGGGTTGCGGTTCGGGTTGACCAGCGAGCTCTCGGTCACCAGCAGGGTGCCCTCGCCGTCGGTCTCCAGCGAGCCGCCCTCGCCGACGAACCCGGCCCTGATCCGGTCGACGCCGTAGCGGTAGAGCAGTTCCTCGGCGGCCACCGCGTCGTTGCCGTAGGGCTGGTAGTAGTCGGTGCCGCGCTTGCCCCAGCCGTTGAAGTTGGTGTCCACGCCGGCCACCGCGCCGGGGGCGACCACGAAGGTGGGGCCGAAGTCGCGGATCCACAGGTCGTCGTTGCGGATCTCCTCGACCTCGATCCGGTGGTAGGCGCCGTAGCCGCAGGTGTAGCGGGCGTCGGCGGCCTGCTCGGGCCGGGCCAGCACCACGACCGGCTCGTAGCGGGATATCTCGTACGCCACGTTGGCGATGTCCCGCCGGACGACCGAGAGGTCGTAGGACCAGACCGAGCGCAGGGCCGGCCAGGCCATGAAGGTACGGACGTGCCGGTCGGTCTCGGCCGGCATCCGCAGGGTGGCGCCGCCGGGGGTGGTGGCGGCCCGGGCGGCTCCGGCGCCCGGCAGGGCGGCACCGAGGGCCGCCAGCGGTACGGCCGCCGCGCCGAACTTCAGCAGGCTGCGGCGGGTGGGGGTGGAGATGGCGCTCATCAGGACTCCCTGGAGGGATCGGGAGGTGTGTGGGGTGACACACATCCTGCTCTGGACTGAAAATTCAGTCAAGGCATGAGACGCAGCGGATCGGGGAATGAGCCTCCCTCACGCCGCCTACGCACCCCTACAGGCCAGCAACCAGCGGAGGTATTCGCTGAAAATCTCGTCAGGACGACTACTGTGCAGGTAGAGTGAACGCCCGTGTCAGACCGTCGAACAGAGATACTCAGGGCCGCCACCCGTGTGATCAGCCGGCGCGGCGTGCGCGGCCTGCGGGTCGCCGAGCTCGCCACCGAGGCGGGCGTCTCGGCCGCGCTCATCTACTACCACTTCACCGACCGGGCCGGGATCCTGCGCGAGACGCTGGAGTTCATCGGCGAGCGGGCCGACCGGTACACCACCGAACAGGACCCGGCCACCGCCGGTGACCCGCGCGCCGAGCTGTCCCAGGCCCTGCTGCTGGAGCTCCAGGACACCCCCGAGGTGCGGGAGAACAGCACCGCCTGGGGCGAGTTGAGGGCCAGCGCGGTCTTCGACCCGGAGCTGCGCGAGGACCTGGCCCGGGCCACCCACACCTGGGTGCACGAGATCGCCTACCTGCTCGGCCAGGCCGACCCGACCGGCACCGCCCCCGCCCACGCCTCCTCCGCCGAGCGGCTGACCGCCCTGCTGGAGGGGCTCAGCGTCCGCTGGCTCAGCGGCTCGATCCCGTTGGAGCACGCCCGGATGCTGCTCGCCGAGGCGATCGAGGCCGAACTCCCGCCGCGCGGGCGGTAGTCCGAGGACCGCAGGCGGGCCCGGGCCTCGGACATGCCGCTGGCCCTCCGGACCGGCTCGGTCCGGAGGGCCGTGTGACGCCGCCTCAGCTGACGCCCGGCCAGGCGCCTGCCGTCCACGGGGGCGGTCTCCTCGTAGGGGGCGGCCGTGACACCGTGCGGCTGCGCCGCGTGGGCGAGCGTCGGCGAAGGCCCCTCCTGCCGGTTGACGGGCGTCGCCGAAGGGCCCCTCCTGCCCGTTGGGGACAGCAGGGCGCGCGCCTCGGCGGCGCCGCGAAGGTGCCGCCTCCCGGCCGGATGCCGGGGAGGGTCCGCATGGAGCATCGGCGACCGAGGAGAAGCCGGCGTGGAGCCCCCTCCCGCCCGATGCCGGGCAAGGAGGGCACGTGCTCCGGCGACGCCCGCTCAGCTCCACCCGGCAGACGACCCCTGGCCGCCCCGCCCGTCGTCGTCCGCCCCGTCAACCGCCGCGCGGTCAGCCCGCGTCGGGGGTGCCGGGCAGGTCATGGGTGGCGCAGTGGATACCACCACCACCAGCCGCGATGTTGTCGACCACCACCTGCACCACCTCCCGGCCGGGAAGCTGCTCAGCTCCACCCGACAGACGACCCCTGGCCGCCCCGCCCGTCCTCGTCCGCCCCGGCAACCGCCGCGCGGTCAGCCCGCGTCGGGGGTGCCGGGCAGGTCATGGGTGGCGCAGTGGATACCACCACCACCAGCCGCGATGTTGTCGACCACC
>NZ_JBIWFX010000001.1:475304-492057 GCF_044763225.1 Kitasatospora sp. NPDC096147
CCACCTGCACCACCTCCCGGCCGGGAAGCTGCTCGCCGATGATCCGCCGGGCCCGCTCGTCCGCCTCCGCGTCGCCGAACTTCGGTATGACGACCGCCTTGTTGGCGATGTAGAAGTTGATGTACGAGGAGACGAAGGCGTCACCCCGCCCGGTGATCCGGTCCGGATCGGGCTGCGGCAGCTCGACCACCTTGAGCGGCCGGCCGAGCGCGTCGGTGGCGGTCTTCAGCACCTCACGGGCCTGAGCCGCCGAACGGGACCAGACGTCGCCCGGCGCCCCGGGGAACGGCTGGTCCAGCAGTACCACCCCCGGGGCGACGAACCGCACCAGGCAGTCCACGTGCGCGTCGGTGATGTCCTCGCCCTTCACCCCGGCGAACCAGATCACCTTGCTCACCCCGAGCGCCTGCTTGAGCTCGGCCTCCACCTGGTCGCGGCTCCTGCCCTTGTTGCGGTTGTCGTTGACCACCGAGCTCTCGGTCACCATCAGGGTGCCCTGGCCGTCGGACTCGAAGGAGCCGCCCTCGCCGACCAGGGGCGTGCGGATCCGCTCGATGCCGTACTTGCCGAGCACCGCGGCGGCCAGCGCGGAGTCGTTGCCGTGCTCCTTCTGCTTGTTGCCCCAGCCGTTGAAGTTGAAGTCCACGCCCTTGACGTGGCCGCCCTCCTCGACGAACACCGGCACGGTGTCCCGGGCCCACAGGTCGTCCACCGCCAGCGGGACCACCTCGACCTCGTCGCCGCAGGCCTTCCGGGCCGCGTCGACCTGGCCCGGCCGGGCGAACAGCACCACGTGCTCGTAGCCGGCGATCGCCTTCGCCAGCCTGGCGATGTCCGCCCGTACGCCCGGGAGTTGGTCGTCCCAGATGCCGGTGGAGGCCGGCCAGGACATGAAGGTCCGGGCGTGGCTCTCCCACTCCGCCCCGAACCGGCGGCCCTCCTGCTTCGCCGGCGGGTTCGGCTGGGACGGCGGTCGCTCGGTGCCGGCCGGCGGCTGCGGCTGCGGCGTCTCCTCCTCGTCGAGCACGCCGCAGGAGACGGCGCCGAAGCCGAGCAGCCCGGCACCGGCGGCGAAGCGCAGCACGGTACGGCGGGTCGGCGAGGAGGGGTTGGTGCGATCTGACACGGAATCACTCCGGCTCTGCTGTGGGGGGGGGTGGTCGCTCGCCAGATGGCGGCGGGCAGGACTACGGCAGCGGCTCCTGCATGGTCGAGCAGTGGATGCCGCCGCCACCGGCCATCAGGCGGTCCACGTCCAGTTGGACCACCTCGCGGCCGGGGAACGCCTCGGCGAGGGTCCGCCGGGCGGCCTCGTCCTTGGCCGGGTCGCCGAACTGGGCCGTGATCAGGCCCCCGTTGACGACGTGGAAGTTGAGGTAGGAGTCGACGAACTTCGCGTCCCGGGAACGGACCTCGTCCGGTCCGTCGATCCGGATCACCCGGAGCCGGCGCCCCCGGGCGTCGGTGGCCCGGGAGAGGATGTCGAACTGCTCGCGGGCGTCCCGGGCCCAGACGTCGTGCCGGTCCGCCGGGGGCAGCTGCACCATGACCACGCCGGGCGCGACGAACCGGGAGGTGACGTCGATGTGGTCGTCGGTGATGTCCCGGCCCTTGATGCCGGGCACCCAGATCATCTTCTCGGCGCCGTAGACGTCGAGCACGGCCTCCTCGACCTCGCTCCGGCTCCAGCCCCGGTTGCGGTTCTTGTTCACCAGGCTGCTCTCGGTGGCCATCACGGTGCCGTCCCCGTCGGTCTCCACCGAGCCGCCCTCCCCGACGAACTCGGCGCAGGAGAACGGGAGTCGGAGGTGCCGGGCGATCCCGCGCGCCACCTCGGCGTCGTCCCGGTGGGTCTGCTTGCCGCCCCAGCCGTTGAAGTTGAGGCCGACGGCGTCCAGGCGCCCGTGCCCGTCCCGGCGGAAGACCGGCGCGGTGTCCCGCATCCACAGGTCGTCGGTCGGGATCTCGGCGGTGACGGAGACGGACGGCCCGCAGAGCGAGCGCGCCTCCCGGACGCTGTACTCGTCCGGCGCGCACATCACCACCGGCTCGAAGCGGGCGACCGTCCGGGCGATCAGCGCGATGTCCTGTTGGACACCGGGCAGTTGACGCCCCCAGACCGAACGGCGGGACGGCCAGGACATCCAGGTCCGGGCGTGCGGGACGTCGTCCCGGTCCACCCACCACTGGGTCTGGGTCGCCCCGCGCGGCCCCTCGGGAGCGGCTCCGAAGAGGCGGCTGATGAAGGATCGGCTGTCACTCATGGGATCTCCATCTCGAGAATTGCACGGAGCCACCGGCTTGTCGGCCCGGCCCCGCCCCCTCACTGTCGCACTGACTGAATTTTCAGTCAAGAAAGCACCGATGGAGAAGGCCCCGGGCGCGTCGCCGCCCGGGGCCTTCGGTCCGTCACCCGCCGATCAGTGGTGCAGGCGCTCCAGCTCGCTGTCGATCGCGCCGCTCATCAGCTCCCGGGCGTGGTCCAGCGGCAGGCTGCCGCTCAGCCACCGCACGCTCAGCCCCTCGACCATGGCCGTCAGCCGCTCCGCCGAGCCGGCCAGCACGGCCGCCCCGTTCATCGGCCGCACCCGGCCGACCAGCTCGGCCACCTCCTGCACCCAGCCGAGGGTGGCCCGGGCCAGGTCCTCCCGCAGGTCCGGGTCGAACACCGCGCTGGCCCGCAGCTCGCCCCAGGCCGTGCTGTTCTCCCGCACCTCGGGGGTGTCCTGGAACTCCAGCAGCAGGGTCTGCTCCAGCTCGCCACGCGGCGTCAGCGGCGGGCCGTCGGCCAGGCGTTCGGTGGTGTACCGGCCGGCCCGGTCATTGATGAACTCCAGCGTCGCGCGGAGGATCCCCGCCCGATCCTTGAAGTGGTAGTAGATGAGCGCGGTGGACACGCTCGCCTCGGCGGCGAGCTCCTCCACCCGCAGCCCGCGGACACCGCGCCGGGCGATCACCCGGGCCGCCGCTTCCATGATCGAGGTTCTACGGTCTGCCACAAGCGATCACCCTACCCGCCCCGCCTTCCGCCACCGCCGTCGGCTTCCCTCCGGCCCGCCCACCATCCTGGCTGACAATTCAGTCAGGGTATAGTCCTCGCCACCCGGCCGCGGCACCTGCCCTCACCCCCGCACACGGCCGGGCCCCGACCACCACCCACCCTTCGCACACCTGCACCGACCGGCTGGGAGCTCCCGTGACCGCTGACCTCTTCGGCAACAAGGCCCCCGGCGCGTTCGCCCCGCTCGCCCCCGAGGACCCCGCCGAGGTCGGCGGCTACCGGCTCCGGGCCCGGCTCGGTGCGGGCGGCATGGGCCGGGTCTACCTCGCCTACACCCCGGGCGGGCGGCCGGTCGCCCTCAAGGTGGTCCGCCCCGAACTGGCCGGTGACCCGCAGTTCCGCCACCGCTTCGCCCAGGAGGTGGCCAGCGCCCGCCGGATCCACGGCCTCTTCACCGCCCAGGTGGTCGACGCCGGCCCCGAGGACGAGCTCCCCTGGCTGGCCACCGCCTACGTCCCCGGCCCCTCGCTCCACCAGGTGGTGCACCGGCACGGACCGCTCCCCGAGCGGACCTGCCTGCTGCTGCTGGCCGGGATCGCCGAGGCCCTCCAGGCCGTCCACGCGGCCGGGGTGGTGCACCGCGACCTCAAGCCGGGTAACGTCCTGCTGGCCGCCGACGGCCCGCGCGTCATCGACTTCGGCATCGCCCGGGCCGCCGACGCCCTCCCCCTCACCAGCACCGGCCTGCGTATCGGCTCGCCCGGCTTCATGGCCCCCGAGCAGGCGCTCGGCCGCACCGCCACCGAGGCCACCGACGTCTTCGCCCTCGGCGCGCTGATCGCCTTCGTCGGCTCCGGCACCCTCCCGTTCGGCTTCGGTCCGGAGGCCGGCTCGCTCTACCGCGCCGTCCACGAGAAGCCCGACCTCGACCGCCTCCCGCCCGCCCTCCTCGAACCGGCCCGCCGCTGCCTCGCCAAGGACCCGGCCGACCGGCCGACCACCGCGCAGCTGATCGAGCACGTCCGCAGCCACCCGGCCATCGGGGGTGAACTCCGTTTCTCCGAAGGCTGGTTGCCCGATCCGGTGAGCGCGGCACTGCCCGGCCACAGCGACCTCCCGCCGACGCCCACCCCCTCCGAACCCCCGTCCACCCCCTCCGCGCTCGGCACCGTGCTCCTCCCGTCTCCGGCCGCCGAGCCCTCCGCACCCGCCGCCCCGTCCGCCGCCGCTCCGGTCCGGCAGGGGCGGCGGCGGACGGGGTGGTGGGTGACGGCGGTGGCCGGAGCCCTGCTGCTCGGGGCGGTCGGCGGCTTCCTGCTGCTGGACCCGTACGATCTCGACGACTCCGGGACCGTACTCCCCCTCCCCTCCGCGACCTCCTCGCCCACCACCTCGCCGTCACCGACGCCCACGACGTCCCCGGTGCCCTCCCCACCCGTCGCTCCCGGCTACGCGGCGGTCCGCACCGATCTGGTCCTCACCGCCCCCGACTCCTCCCACGAGTTCGACCTCCGCGCCGGGAAGGTCACCCCGCAGGACGTCTCCACCTGGTACCTCGGCCGCCACGCCGACGACCTCACGATCCCCGAGGGGGCGGGCGCTTACCTCTCCCCCACGGCCTCCCTCACCCTGGCCGACTGCATCGCCGGCCTGGACGCACGCCCGGTCTCCGCCGTCCCGCTCGGCGAGGTCCGCGACGGCCGCCCCTTCTGCCTCCGCTCCCGCGACGACCAGGACCTCGCCGTGGTCCGGGTCACCGAGGCGGCCCCCGACGACGGCCCGCTGACCGTCACCGTCTCGACCTACCGCCGCACCACCTGACGCCCCCTCAGCGGTACGCTCGCTCCCGCACGACGGGAGGGGAGCTGGTGATGCGAGCGCTGACGAGCGGCGATCCCGCGCGGATCGGTGGGTACGAGCTGCTGGGCCGGCTCGGGAGCGGCGGGATGGGCACGGTCTACCTGGGCCGGTCCGCCACCCGGAGCGTCGCGGCGGTCAAGGCGGCCCACGCCCAGTACGCCCAGGACCCCGAGTTCCGGCGGCGCTTCGCCCGGGAGGTCGAGGCGGCCCGGCGGGTGAGCGGCCGGTTCACGGCCGCCGTCCTGGACGCCGACCCCGACGCCGCGCAGCCCTGGCTGGCGACGGAGTACGTCGCGGGCCCGTCGGTCACCGAGGCGGTGGCCGAGGGCGGGCCGCTGCCGGAGCCCTCGCTCCGGGCGCTCGCCGCCGGGATGGTGGCCGCCCTGGAGGCGATCCACGCCGCCGGTCTGACCCACCGTGACCTGAAGCCCTCCAACGTCCTGCTGGCCGTGGACGGCCCCCGCGTCATCGACTTCGGGATCGCCCGGGCCGGGGACCACACCCGGATCACCGCCACCGGCACGTCCCCGGGGACCCCCGGCTACATGCCCCCCGAGCAGGTGCGCGGCGACGAGGTCGGCCCGCCCGCCGACGTCTACGCCCTCGGCGCCACCCTGGTGTACGCCGCCACCGGCCACGGTCCGCACGGACACGGCGACCCGCTCGCCCTGGTCTACCGGACCATCGAGGACGAGCCCCGGCTCGACGGCGTGCCGGACGCCCTGCGGCCGGTCCTCGCGCGCTGCCTGGCCAAGGAGGCCGACGACCGGCCCGGCCTCGACGAGCTGCGCGCCCTCTTCAGCGTCAGTGGCACCCTGGGCAGCGGCGGCGGCCCGTGGCTCCCGGAGCGGCACACCACCCTGATCCTCCGCCGGCGGGACGGCTCGACCGTCCCGCCGGTCCAGCCGCGCCGTCGGACGGTCCTGTTCGGCGGTGCGGGCGCGCTGCTGGCCGTGGGCGGCGGGACGGCGGCCTTCCTGCTCCGGCCTGACGACCCGTCGGGCCCCAGGGCAGCCGGCGCGTCCGGCTCGCCCCGTACGGACGGCGGTCCCTCACCGAGCGGCACCCCGTCGCCGGGCACGTCCCGGTCTCCCTCCCCTTCCCCCTCCCGTTCGCCCGACGCTCCGTCAGCCGCCGCCGAACCGGTCTCGGACGGTGCGCTCCCCGCTCTCCCCGCGCTCACCTCGGGCCAGGGCTTCGGGGAGCGGCCGACCCTGGCCACCGGCACCGGACCGGCACCGACCGCCCTGGCCGTCCGGACCCTGGTCCAGGGCACCGGCACCGCCGTCGCCAAGGGCGACCGTGCCACCTGCCACTACCTGCTCCAGACCTGGGACCGCACCGAGGTGCTGGACAGCTCCTTCGCCCGGGGCGAGCCGTTCACCGCCGAGATCGGCACCGGCCAGCTCATCGCCGGCTGGGACCAGGCCCTGATCGGCAAGCGGGCCGGCAGCCGCCTGGAGTTCGCCGTGCCGCCCGCCCTGGGCTACGGCTCGACCGGCCAGGGCAAGATCAGGGGGACCGACACCCTGGTCTTCGTGGTCGACGTCATCGCGGTGGCCAAGGCGTCCTGAGGTACCTCCCCCGTCCGCTACCCACCCCTCGGGGCACGCGAGCACTGGGGGTTCCGGCAGGGGCCGGGGCGCCAGACGTAGCGGCGCACGCCGTCGAAGTCGGGGGCCGTGTCCACGTACTCGGCCTCGACCCCGGCACGGCACTGCGGGCACTGCAGACCCCGGGGCCGGACGGCCGAAAAGATGATCTCTGCCATGGGGACGCCCTCGCTCCCGGTGGCGCGCACCGGCTCGTGCCGCCCTGGTACCCAGTGAAAGCGCCCCGCAGCACCTCCGCGCGCTGGAGTGCACTCCCGGTGGTACGCGGCGCCGCCCACGCTGGGCCGAGGACCGTCACGCCCCTACGGCGGGCTGCCCTGCCGCACTACTGCGGATCGGCGGCCCGGAGCAGGGCGAGACCGATCTCCGGCCCCAGGCCCTGGGCGTACGCGAGGTGGATGAGCACCTCGGCGAGCGGCTCCAGGTAGCGCGCGACGGCCAGCGGGCCGGCGTCCACCGGGTCCAGGCCGAGGCTCGCGCCGATGCCCGCCACCGTCCGGACCGCCTCGCGGTCGTCGCCGGCCAGCAGCAGGAGCAGCGGGCGGCCCTGGTAGGAGCCCGCCTGGGTGGCGGCTGCCAGCACCGTGTTGAAGCCCTTCACCACCCGGGCACCCGGCAGGGCCTCGGCGGTCAGTTCGCCGCCGGAGGTGGTGTGACCGACCGTCAGGGAGAGGAAGTCGGCACTGAGCGGGTTGGTGGCGTCCACCACGATCCGGCCGGCCAGCGCGGCCCGGACCTCGGGGGCCAGGGTCGCGGTGAACGGTACGGCCAGGAAGGTCACTTCGGCCTCGGCCGCCTGCCGGGCCGCGTCCGCGACGGGGGTGGCGGTGTTGGCCGTGGTGACGAGGTGGCCGGCCCCGGCCAGGCGGCGGGCCAGCACGGAGCCGGCGTTGCCGGTGCCGATGACGTTGATCCGCAAGACGGTCCCCTCCCGGACGGACACGGGGCGGCCGGGTCGGCGTCCCCGTGCCGGTCACCGTACCGACGGGCGGCAGCCTGGCGTCCCGCCGTCGGACGTACCGTCAGGTCGGGGACCCCACTCGGGCAGGTCGGACCGGTCCGGGCCACCGGGGCCGGGGAGACGGCTCGGGGCCTCACCCCGTCCGCACGGGGTGAGGGACCGAACCGCCGCCGGGTCAGGTGCTGGCCTGCACCCGGAGGCCGGGAAGGGCGGCGACCACGTCGTCGATGTCCGTGCGGTTCACCTGGTAGGGGAAGGGCGCGGCACACGGGTGCGCACTCGGCACGCTGCCGGTCAGCTCCGGACCGCGCCGCCCTGGGACGGGGCCGCGCGGCGGTGGCGCAGGTTCACCGCAGCCGCACGGGCCAGCACGGCCGGGGCGAGGAAGCGCGCCGGGCTGATCAGCCGGGACGCGAAGCGGTGCATGTGCCGGGCCAGCGCTGCGTCCCGGGCCGCCGCCGCGAAGACCAGCCGCTCCATCGGGTTGAACGGGCGGGCCTTGGCGTAGTCGGCGGCCAGCAGTTGGTGCGGGGAGAGCCGGCGGCGGTGCCGCCAGGCGTACGCGGCGAGCGGCCGGTCGAGCGGCCCGCCGGCCGCCAGCGCCGGACCGACCACCTCGGCCAGCCAGCGGGCGGACTCCAGCGCCCAGCCGCAGCCGACGCCCCAGAGCGGATCCGTGGTGAGCGCCGCGTCGCCGATCAGGGCCAGCCCGGGAGCGGTCGGGCGGCGGCTCTGGAGCGGGTAGTTGACGGTGCCGATGAACTTGGAGATCCGCTGCGCCCGGTCCACCGGCGGAGCCTCGGGCAGGGCCCGGACGAACTTCAGGAAGCTGCCCTCGACGTCCTCCCGGAAGGCTGCCAGGTGCTCCTGCTTCCGCACCAGCACCGCCAGCACGGTGACCCCGTCCTCGTTCGGGAAGGCGTAGGCCATGTCGGGCTCCAGGAACCAGACTTGGCCGCTGCCCCCGGCCAGCGGCAGGTCGCGGTACTGCGCGAGGTAGCCGAACCGCCCGTTCTCGTACTGGCGGGCGGCGATCCCGGCGTGCCTGGCCACAGCCGAGTCCTTGCCGTCGGCACCGACCACCAGCCGGGCCCGGAGCTCCCGCTCGCCGTCGGGGGTGGTCACCCGGACCCCCTGGGTGCGGCCGTCCTCCCGGATCAGGCCGCTCACCTGGTGGCCGAGCAGCAGGTCGACCCCGGGAGTCCCGGCGGCCCGGTCCCGGATCAGCGGATCGAGCTTGCTGCGCCGGATGTTGTAGCCGTACGGCAGCTCCGGTCCACCGGGTGCGGCCTTCGGTTCGATCCAGCCCCAACGGGTCCACCACCGTGCGTCGTTGTGCGGTGCCCCGGTCCGGTCCAGTGCCTCGGTGAGGCCGAGCTCAGCCAGCACCGGGTAGGCGTTGGCCGTCAGCGAGTGCGTGCAGAGCACCTTGTACGCGGCCGGGTCGGTGCGCCGCTCCAGCAGTGCGACCCGGACGCCCTGCCGGGCGAGCAGGATCGCGGCGGCGCAGCCGGCCAGGCTGGCCCCGCTGATGACGACGTCGTACTGCTGCTGCCCCTGCCCCACGTCCTCGGACCGTGTCATCCGCCGTCCGCCCCCTTCGGTACTGCCCCGGCACCGGCCGACTACCGGTGAGTACACATCAGCGCCCCCAGCTGACGATCTGTCAAGAGCGCTGACCGGCCATGGCACTCGGCGCCCACGGCCGTGCCGACCGCCGGCCGCCGTGGAGCCGGCCCGGTCACGCCCGCCGTGCCAGGACCAGGAACTCACCGTCCCCCGCACCCACCGGCTCACCGCCCCAACCTCCGTGCACCCGCTCGACGGTGAGGCCCGCTGCCGCGAGGTCGGCCCGCAGCTCCTCCTCCGGGCGGAACCGGAGGGTGGCGGTACTGAGCAGCTCGCCGTGGTCGGGGAAGACGTAGTGGTGGGTGAAGTCCACCAGTGCGCCCCGGACCGAGGTCACCTCCGTCCAGGCCGTCACGACCCGACCGTCCGGCAGTGCGGTGCGCCGGTGGGTCTCGGCCGGGTTCCAGCGCTCCCAGCGGCGGTCGGCCGGGTCCCGGCTGTCGAACAGCAGCCGGCCGCCCGGCACCAACGCCCGGCGCAGGTCGGCCAGGGTGCGCCGCCACTGGTCGTCCGCCACCAGGAACTGGGCCACGTGACTGGTCATCAGCGCCAGGTCGAAGGCCGTCCCGGGCAGGCCGGTGGATGTTCCGACCAGCCAATTCACCTTCGCCGCACCGGATCTGACCCGAGCTGCCGCGATCGAGGCGGCGGCCGGATCGACCCCGGTGACGGCGTGTCCGGCGGCGGCCAGACCGAGGGCCAGGCGACCGGTGCCGCAGCCCAGGTCCAGCACCCGGGCCCCGGGGGTCTCGGCCGCCACGGCGGCGAAGTAGTCGTCCTCCCTGGTCCACGGGCACTCCGCGTCGTATACGGGCACCAGCCGGGGGTCGCGGAACTCTCCTTGCAGCATGGGGCCGGATGCTAGACACCCGGCCCCCGCCGCTTCCACCGCATTCCCTGCCGCCCCGCCCGGCCCACCGCGCGCACCTGCCCCGCCCCGATGCCCTCCCGGCCTGCCCGGAAATCGATCTATTCATCAGGAACCCTTCCTGATAGGTTCTGCCGCGTCGGGCAGCAGTCACTCGGGAGGGGAGGGCCCAGATCCCATGGGCGACAGTCAGGAGGCCCGCCGGGCCAGAGCGCGGTTCAGCGTGGTCTTCGCCGTCCACGGGGCCGTGACCGGCACGTTCGTCACCCGGATCCCCTGGATCCAGCACCACCTCGGCCTGAACCCGGGTCAGCTCGGCATCGCCCTGCTGGCCCCCGCCGTCGGCGCGTTCCTCGCGATGCCGCTGGCCCCCCGGGTGGTGCACCGGCTCGGCCCGCACTCGGCGCTGCGGACGCTGATGGCCCTGTGGTGCCTGGCGCTGGCACTCCCCGCCCTCGCACCGAACCTGCCGGTGCTCTGGCTCGTGCTCTTCCTCTACGGCGCCGTCTCCGGGATGGCCTCCGTGCAGTTGAACGCCCAGGGCGTGGAGGTCGAGCAGGCGCTCGGCCGCTCGATCATGTCCGGGCTGCACGGTCTGTGGAGCGCGGGCGGACTGATCGCCTCGGGCTTCGGAGTTCTGGCAGCCGGGCAGCACCTCGACGCCAGGATCCACCTGGGCGTCACCGCCCTGGTCCTCACCGCGCTCGCCCTGCTGACCTGCCGCAGACTTCCCGATCTCCGCACCGACACCGACCGGTCGAGCGCCCGGAGTGCGCAGGACACCCCCTCGCGGTTCGCCCTTCCGCCGCGATCGGCGCTCGCCATCGGGCTGGTCGGCTTCTGCTCGGTCTTCGCCGAGGGTGCCAGCATGGACTGGGCCGGGGTCTACCTCCGGGACGTCACCGGGGCCTCGCCCGCTGTCGCGGCCGGAAGCTTCACCGCCTTCGCCGCCACCATGACCGCCGCCCGGCTCGGCGGCGACCTCGCCGTCCGCCGCCTCGGTCCGGTCCGCACCGTCCGGCTCGGCGGGGGCGTCGCCACCCTGGGCGGCCTGCTGGTCGTCTGCGCCGACGCGCCCCGGCTGGCCGTCCCCGGCTTCGCCCTGATCGGCATCGGCGTCGCCACCGTGGTACCGCTCGCGTTCGCCGCCGCCGGCCGCACCACCGAACCGAGCCGGGCCATCGCCGGGGTGGCCACCATCACCTACACCGCCGGTCTGAGCGCACCCGCCACCATCGGACTGATCGCCCAGGCCGCCTCGCTGCGGGCCTCCTTCGCCCTGGTCACCGCGCTCACCGCCGGACTGATCGTCACCGCCGGCGTGCTCAGGCCGAGGCCCGCCCCGCTCCGGACCGGCCTGCCCGCACCGGACGGTCCGACCGCGCCGGACGGTCCGAGCGCACCGACCGGTCCGACCGCCCGGCGGCAGGACGCTCGCGGATCAGCAGAACGCCGGTGACCAGCACGGCGAGGGCGGTGAGGCCGTGCACGCTCAGGGCGGTGACGGTGGAGCCGTGCCGGGTGAGGACCACCAGCATGTCGCCGAAGGGGATGGCGGAGGTGGCCAGGAACGCCCAGCCCAGGGCCCGGCGCTGACCGGTGATCAGCAGCGCGACGGTCATCAGGCCGAAGCCGAGGTCGCGCACGCCCTTCACCGCCAGGAAGCCGGTGCCCTGGTCGGTGGGCCAGTCGGGCAGGCCGAATCCGGCGGCCATCGCCTGCGGGGCGAGCAGGTAGCCGAGGCCGATGTAGAGGATGAAGGCGGCGCCGAGGGCGGCGAGGGCAGTGACGAGGTGCTTCTTCACGGTGGGTTCTCCTTCTGGAGCGGTCGGGCCGAGGGTGTCTCGGGCCCGGCGGTTCGGGCGGGGCAGGCGGTTCGGGTGAGGCAGGCGTTCGGGACCGGCGGCTCAGGCGACGGCGGCTCGGCCCCGGATGCGGCGGACCGCCCGGGAGTAGGACGCGCGGCCCAGGGTGTGCCACAACAGGCGCGCGGCGAGCGGGAGTCCGGCGAGCAGGGCGGCCCGTTCGGCGGCGTCGGCCTCCTCCAGCGCCATGCCCAGGAAGAACAGCAGCTTCGGCTTGGGCGTGGCGGCCTCGAAGTGCTCGCCCATCGCGTCCCACTCGGCGGCCGTCAGGTGGCGTGCGGCCAGCGGCAGCAGTTCCCGCTCCTCCGCGTCGAGGTGCTCCACCAGAACGGCCAGGTGCTCCGTCAGCACCGCCACCAGCCGGTCCCGCTCCGCCTCGCCGGCCGTGGACACCCAGGAGGGCAGCACCAGTTCGGCCGCCGCCAGGGTGGCGGCCACCCGCTCGTGCTGGGCCTCCATCCGCAGCACCACCTCCGCCTCCAGGTCCACCCGGGTGAGCAGCACCGGCCAGAGCAACTCGTCCTCGCCGTGGTGGTGGTTGTGCAGACCGAGCCGGTAGTCGCGGAAGTGGGCGGCCAGGACGGCGGCCCGGGTGGTGTCGCCGGGGGCGACGGCCGCGATCAGCTCGGCCAGCAGGCGGGCTTCGCGGCGCAGGCCGCGGTGGATCACCACCATGCCGTGGGTGTAGGGGCGGTCGTCCTGGTGGGTCTCGGTGTCGGTGTTCATGGGGACGAGACTGGCGGGGGCTCCCTGGAAGCCGCTTGGAGCCCGTTCGGAAACGACTTGGAGCCCGCCCTGCCCGGCACCTGACGGTCCGTGAGCCGGGGCCGCCGCCTATGATGGCGCGCGACATGGTGCGGATATCGGTGCTCGGCTCGCTGGCCGCCGAGCGGGACGGCGAGGCGCTGCCGCTCGGTGGGCGTCGGCAGCGCTCGGTGCTGGCGCTGCTGGTGATCGCCCGGGGCCGGGTGGTCTCGGTGGACCGGATGGTCGAGGAGCTCTGGCAGTCCGCCGCCCCGGCCCAGGCGGTCACCTCGCTCCAGTCGTACGTCTCCAACCTCCGCCGGCTGCTGGAGCCCGGACGGGCCCCGCGCACCCCGGCCCGCCTGCTGGTCAGTGCCGCCCCCGGCTACGCCCTGCGGCTGGACGGCGCGGCGGTGGACTCCTGGCGGTTCGAGCACCTGGTGGCGGAGGCCGCCACCGCTCCCCCGGCCGACGCCCGCCACCTGCTCGCCGAGGCGCTCGGGCTCTGGCAGGGCCCGGCCCACGCCGAGTTCGCCGACGAGCCGTGGGCCCGGGACGAGGTGGCCCGCCTCGACGAACTCCGCTTGCAAGCACGGGAGTCGGAGGCGCTCGTCCGGCTCAGGACGGCGGACGCCGCCGGTGCCGCCGTGGCAGCCGAGCTGCTCACCCGGGACGCCCCGCTCCGCGAGGAGGGCTGGCGGTTGCACGCGCTGGCGCTCTGGGCAGCGGGCCGGCAGGCGGACGCCCTCGCGGCACTGCGGCGGGCCCGCCGGGTGCTGGCGGAGGAGGTCGGGCTCGACCCGGGCCCGGCGCTCACCACCCTGGAGTCGGCCGTCCTGGCGGGCCGCACCGAGCTGCTCCCCGGGCTGATCCACGGCCGCCTCCCGCTCCGGGAGCCCGCCCCGGACGGCACACCGCCCTCCGGAGCCGCCACCGCAGGCCACCCGGCGCCGGACGGCACGCCGCAACCGGCCACCCCACCCGCACCCTCCGAACTCCCCTCCAGGACAACCGCCTTCACCGGAACCGCCACCGCACGCCACCCAGCGCCGGACGGCACGCCGCAACCGGCCGCCCCACCACACCTGCCCACCCCACCCACACCCCCCGAACTCCCCTCCGGGACAACCGCCTTCACCGGACCCACCGGGCCCGCCCCCTTCGTCGGCCGTGCCACCGAACTGGCGCAGCTCACCGAAGCCGCCACCCAGGTGACCACCGGCCGTGGGCCGGCGTTCGCGCTGGTCACCGGGGAGGCCGGCCTCGGGAAGTCCGCACTGCTCGGCCGGCTCGCCGAACGGCTGGCCGCCGACGGGTGGTCGGTGGTCACCGGTCGGGCCGAGGACTCCGCCGGGACGCCCCCCGCCTGGCCGTGGGTCCAGGCGCTCCGGGAGCTGGCCCGGACGACCCCGCCCTCCCCCGGCGAGGCCGGGGTCCTCGCACCGCTGCTCGTCGACGACCCCAACGCCCCGGATGCCTCCGCCCTCCCGGCCGGCTCCGATGACGGCGCCGCCGCCCGCTTCCGGCTGCACCGCACGGTGCGGCGCTGGCTGGCCGGGGCGGCGAGCGCCGACCGGCCGGTGGCCGTGCTGCTGGACGACCTGCACTGGGCGGACGCCGAGAGCACCGCCCTGCTCGGCGCGGCGGCCGACCTCCTGCCCGGGGCACACCTGCTGGTGGTCGGGGCGTACCGCGCCGAGGAGGCTCCGCCCGGCCTCGCCGAGGCGCTGGCCCGCCTCGCCCGCCGCGAACCGCTGCGGCTTCCGCTGACCGGGCTCACCCCGTCCGCCGTCGCCGAGCTGCTGCGCTCCCTGGCCGAAGGCGAAGGTCCCGCCCTCGGCCCGGACGCCGTGGCCACCCTGACCGAGCGGACCGGCGGGAACCCGTTCCACCTGCGGGAGAGCGCCCGCCTGCTGGCCGCCACCGGGGTCACGGCGGCGCTGTCCGAAGTGCCGGACGGCGTACGGGACGTGATGCGCCGTCGGTTCGCCCGGCTCCCGGAGCCGGCCGTGGCGGTGCTGCGGCTGGCCGCGCTGATGGGGACCGAGTCCGAGGTCGAGCTGCTGGCGGAGGCCGCGGAGGGCGACGAGGACGGCGTGCTCGCCGCTCTGGAGGCCGGGGTGCTGGCCGGGCTACTGGAGGAGCCGACGCCGGGACGGGTGCGTTTCGTGCACGCGCTGGTCCGGGAGACCCTGCTGGCCGATCTGACCGGCCTGCGGGCCCGCCGGATGCACGGCCGGATCGCCGCCGGCCTGAAGCGGCTCGGCTCCACCGACGTCACCGCGCTGGCCCACCACTTCGCCGCCGCTTCCTCCGCCGCCACCGCACCTCAGGCCGTCCACTACGGCCTGCTGGCAGCCGAGTTGGCCGGCCGGCGGTATGCCCATGACACCGCTGCCACCCTGCTGGTCACCACCCTGGCCGCCGCCGAGCGGATCCCGGACGCCTCCCCCGCCGACCGGATCGAGCTGCTCGGCCGCCTGCTCCGCGCCCAGGTCAGGGCCGGTGCCGTGAGCGAGGCCCGGGCCACCCGCCGGCAGGCCGTGGACACGGCGCTCGGCGATCCCGCCCTGCTCACCACCGCTCTCACCGCCTGGACGGTCCCGACCCCCTGGCAGATCCGGCCCTACGGGGAGCTCGACCACCCTCTGATCGCGCTGCTGGAGCGGCAGTTGACCCGACCGGAGCTGACCGGGCCGGAGCGCTGCGAGCTCCTGCTCGCCCTCTGCGCCGAACTCTCCGACCTCCGGCACCGGCGCGCCCGCTCGGCCGCCGAGCAGGCCCTCGCCCTCAGCACCCCCGACCCGGCCCGGCACTGCCGGGCGCTGGCCGCCCTGCTCCGCGAGCTCGACGCGGATCGCGAGCGCGAGGTACTGACCGCCCGGGCCGCCGAGCTGGCGAGCCTGGCCACCGCCCACGACCTGCCGGGCCTGCGCTGGTTCGGACTGTTCTCCGGCGCCTCGGCCCAGCTCTCGGCCGCCGCCGCCGATCCGCTGCTGGACGAGGCGATGACGGTGGCCGAGGCGTACCGGCTGCCGCAGGCCCTGATGGTGGGGCGGACCGCGCTCGCCGTCCGGGCGGTGCTGGCGGAGCGCTACGAGGAGGCCGAGCGGCTCTACGCGGAGGCCGCTGCCGGGATGGCCGCCCAGGGCTCCCCGCACGCCGAGGGCTTCCACCTGATCGCCCTGGCGACCATCCGCACCCGGCAGCAGCGGCTTCCCGAACTCCTGCCGCAGCTGCGCCTGTTGGCCGCCCACTTCGCACCCGCCGCCGACCTGCTGACCGCCGCCCTCTGCGCGGCCGGGCAGACCACCGAGGCCCGCGCCCTGCTCGACCGGGCCGGCCCGGTCCCGACCGACTTCTTCCACACCCTCTACGCCACCTACCGCGCCACCACCGCCCTGGCGCTCGGCGACCGCCCGCACGCCGAAGCCGTCTACGCCGCCCTGCTCCCCTCGGCCGCCGCCCCACCCCCGACCGCCGGGTACACCGTCGCCCTCCGCCCCGTCGCCGCCACGCTGGCCGATCTCGCCGACTTCCTCGGCAACGCCGGAGCGGCTGCCGCCCACCGCGCGGCAGCCGCCGAGATCACCGCCCGCTGGCGCCCCTAACCGGGTCGGCCCGGATCACCACGGCACCTTGGTCCACCCCGTCAACTCCCCGCAGCCCGAAGCCGTCAGCGCCTCCACGGGGTCGCCTGCGGTCCCCGGGAGGACGAGCCGGTAGCAGAGCTGCTCGTAGGATTCACCGATCGGATCGGGATGCCCTTCGACATGGGCCATCGCCGTGAAGGTCAGCGCCTCCTGGTCGCCCTGCTGCCAGCGGTTCGTGGAAGAAACCTGCGTCTTGAGCCGGTACTTCTCCCGGATGCCCGCTTGGATCTCCCTGACCTCCTGCGCGGTGATGCTCCGGGGAGAGGCCCGCCGCACCACCTCCGCGGCGAACTCCCGGGCCACCGTCTCGGCCGACCTCCGTGCCGCCTGCCGGTCCCGGTCCTCCTGCCGCTGACCGGTCCACAGGATGGCCACGATGACGACCACGAGCATCCCGAGCACGACCGCGACTCCGGTCAGGCAACCACGGACCTTCACTTCTGCTCCTCCCCCGGGCGGGGGGGGGGGGGGGGGCCCCCCCCCCCCCCCCCCCGGGCCCCCCCCCCGCCCCGCGGGGGGGGGGGGGGGGGGGGGGGGGGGGGGGGCGGCGGCGGGGGGG
>NZ_JBIWFX010000001.1:492067-652080 GCF_044763225.1 Kitasatospora sp. NPDC096147
AGCGTTGGCCACGTTCGCCCCCCCCCTCCCCCCGTCGCACGCCCGCGCCCCCGCCCTGCCACCCCGCCCCGCCCCGGGCCCCCCCCCCCGGGGGGGGGGGGGCGCCCCCCCCCCCCCCCCCCCACCACGATGGTCAGGACCTCGCGAGCGCGTTCTGGAAGGCCAGTGCGTAGCGGTCGGTCCCGATGCCGTTCGGATCAGCGAGTCCGGGCGCCCCGGCACCTGGGCCGACGGCGGCCAGGCGCCTGGACCTACCGTCCGGCATCCACCGGCGGACTACTCCCGACTGCCCCGGCCGGCAGTGCACCGACCGTGCCCGGAAGCATCGCAGCGGCTGGCAGCAGGGCGATCCACCATGGGCGGCGTCTCATATAGTCCCCCAGTTCCGAATTGTTCGATTCGATCGGCGGCGAACCGGCCGCCGCTTTCCTTGACAGGGACACGGAGACGGTCGCGGTGCGACGTACCGAGCCACCCCCTCGGTGCGCGCCGATCAATCTAGGGGCCATGCCCACTCCGACGCCACACCTTTCGTGCACACTGCACCAATGATTTCCTGACGAACAGTCTGACCAGCGCGTTCACCACGGGCTCCCGGCAAAGCCCGCAAAACGGTCATCGCGACACCATCAGGAGCTACCCCTCCTTTCCGTCCGAGCGGAGCATCGAATTCCGGATGACCCCGAACTACCCCCTCCCCGAGGCGACTTGACAGCGCCGACACGGCCGTGATGAGAATCCGTCCGCCGACCGGGCGCCGCCCGATCGGCACCGTGTGCGATCGAGTAATTCAATGACGAGCAACGGGGGGAATACCCATGACTGTCGAAAGCCTCAGCACCGACCGACCGAAGACCGGGCAGCGGGCCGCACGGGCCCTCGGGGTGGCGCTGGCCCTGTCAGCGCTGGCCATGCCCATGGTCACGGCCACACCCGCCGGCGCCACGACCGTCACCCAGTACGTCTCGGACAATTGCGCCACGGCGGGCAGTTGGGACTGCTACAACGGGATCAACGTGCTGAATGTCCAGTACAGCCCCACGAATTCCGACGGCTCGGGCGGCGGGGCCTGGGCGAAGTTCCTCGGAAACGTCAGCGACTACAACGGCGCCTACGGGGCGGGGGACGGAATGGTCACCTATTACGCCTACCGTTTCGGCAATTACGGCTCCGGCGTGGGCCAGCCCGTGCGGAACAATGCGGCGTCCGCCATGGGCTGCGGTTCACGGGCCAACTACCGGATCTACTACAGCCCCGGATACCAGGGGAGCTCGCAGTACATCGAAGGCTCTTACGGCTGCGAACACGGCGTCAACCTGGCGTCGTGGCTGCGCAACGACAACGCCTCCCAGCACTGGGCCTGACCGCATTTCCGCCGCCGGTCCGCCGAGACGTCATCACGCCCTCCTCGGTGGACCGGCCCGGCTCGTCGACCATTCCGTCGCTCACGAAAGCAGTGGGACTCATGACCGGCACCAACGCGGTTCCCCGATCGGCGCACCGCACCGCCCGGGCGGTGCCGTCGGCACTCCTCGGCTGCCTGCTCCTCGGACTCACCGCGTGCAGCGGCTCCTCCGGTTCCGCCTCCCCCACCACCCCGGCGACCGGCAGCGCCCCCGCCCGGGCCACCCCCTCGGCCCGGGCGAAGGCGACCCGCCAGCCACCCCCCGCCGTCCCGCAGAACGGGCTGGCCAAGGGCCTCTCGCTCCCGCTCTCCGCCTACATGCGGACGTACCCGGAGGCGGTGACCGTCGACGCGGCGATCACCCAGCTCACCCGGGAGTGCATGACCCGGTTCGGCTTCACGCTCGACCTGCCGAATCCGACCACCGGCTACTCGCCCAGCTACGACGACACCAACATGGCCCGCCGCTACGGGATCACGGACCGCGAGCTGGCCGCGAAAGCCGGCTACGGCCTGGGCGACGACGACGCCTCCCCGCCCTCCTCGCCCCGGATGAGCGACGCCGAGATCGCCGTCTTCAGCGGCCACGTGGCCATGAAGCCGGGCGCCGCGGTGGCACCGTCCGCGGCCAACGGAATGCCCATTCCGAAGGACGGCTGCCAGGGTGAGGCGCTCGGCAAGGTCGGCGGCCGGGTGGACAGCACACTGCCTTCGAAGTTGGACAGCGAAAGCCTGAACCGCTCGCAGGCCTCCCCGGCCGTCCAAGCCGCACTGCGCCAGTGGTCGGCCTGCATGGCGGGCCTCGGCTACAAGGTGGACCTGCCGTACGACGCCGTGAAACTCACCTCGAACGGAAACGCGCCGGGCACGGGCGCCTCCGGCGTCACGATCGCGCTCGCCGACATCGACTGCAAGGAGAAGTCGAATCTGGTCCCGATCTGGTTCAAGGCGGATTCGGAGATCCAGCGGCAGTTGATCGAGAAGAACCAGCTGGCGCTGAACGACGTCCGCGCCCGCATCACCGCAGCCGTCAAGTCCGCGACTGCGGTCGTGGGTTGAGCAGCACCCGTGACGGCCAGGAGGAAGGACCGATGAGTCAGGTGCAGGCGAGCCCGCCTCCCCCACAGCCCCTCGTCCGGCCTGACGCACCGTCGGGCCCGCCCTCCGACGCCGGGCGGCGGCTCCGGCGGCGACGGCGGGCGCTGGTGCTGGCCGCGATCGGCGCCGCCCTGGTCTCGGGGGGCGGTCTGGTGGGATCGACCTTCGTGCAGTCGCCGGCCCAGGCGGCGGCGGACACCGAGGCACCTGCGGCGAGCCTGATCACCGCCCCGGTCACCTCCCGGGTGCTGCAGAGCACCGTGGTGCTGCGCGGCACCTTCTCCGACGGCCGGACGGTCTCCGCCACCCCCACGGCGGTCGCCGCGACCGCCGACAATCCGGGCGGGGGCAGCTCGGTGGTGACCGAGGTCTTCGCCAGGCGCGGCGAGCAGGTGAAGGCCGCCGTCCCACTGCTGGAGTACTCCGGTCGGCCGGTCTTCGCCCTGCCGGGGAGCCTGCCGGCCTACCGCGACCTGATGCCCGGCATGACCGGCCGGGACGTCACCCAACTGCGCGCCGCGCTGGAGTCCCTGGGCCACGACTGCGGCCCGGACGCTCCAGGGGTGTTCGGCACCGGGACCAAACGGGCCGTCAGCCGGCTGTACGCGGCGATGGGGTACCCCGTGCCGGTGACCGGCGCGGCCACCGCCGCCGCCGTCAAGGCGGCCCGGCAGGCGGTCGACCAGGCCCGGGCCGCGCTGAAGGGCGCCGAGGCCCCGCCCGTGCCCGCGACCCCTCCCGGCGCCCCTCCCGGCGCCGCTCCCGGCGGAAGCCCGGCCCCCGCCGCCGCCCCCACCGGGCCGGCCACCGGCCGGGCGGCCGGCCCGGACCTGGGCGGCCTCCGCAGGCAACTCGCGGATGCCCAGCAGGAGTTGGCCAAGGCCGAGGCCGCCGACGGCCCCATGCTGCCGGCCTCCGAGGTGGTCTACCTGCCCTCGCTGCCGGGCCGGGTGGTCGCCCTGCCGCTCGCGGCCGGTGACCCGGTGAAGGGACCGGTGGTCACCCTGGCCCGGGACGACATGCAGCTGAGCGGGATGCTCGACCCCGCGCAGGCCGGTCTGGTCGGGGCCGGTGTGGCCGTCCGGATCACGGCCGAGGCCCAGGGGCTCCAGGCGACCGGCACGGTGGAGTCGGTCGGCACGCTGGTGGTCCCCGGCGGCCCGGACCCGGCGGCGGCCGGGCGGACCGACGCACCACCGACCGCGCAGGCCAACGGCGGGGCGCCGTACCTCCCGCTGGCGATCCGGCCCGACCAGCCGTGGGAGGCCGGGTGGGCCGGCCAGAACGTCCGGATCACCATCACCTCGGCGAAGACCTCCGAGCCGGTGCTCGCCGTCCCCGAGGCCGCGATCTTCGCCGGTGCGGACACCCGGACCAACGTCACGGTGCTCTCCCCCGGCGACGGCGGCCAGCGCGTGGTGAACGTGCAGGCCGGTCCGTCGGCGGACGGGCTGGTCCAGGTGACACCGGTCGACGGCGGCCGGCTGGCCGAGGGCGACCGGGTGGTGATCGGCCAGTGACCGTCACCACCCCGACCGGGTCGGCGGCCGGGCCCGCACCGGCTCGGCCGGCGACCGCACCCATACCCGCACCCGCGCAGCCGGTGATCGAGCTCCTCGGCGTGGCCCGGTCCTACCCCGGCTCCCCGCCGGTCCAGGCCCTCCACCCCACCGATCTGACGGTCGGTCAGGGTGACTACCTGGCCGTCACCGGCCCTTCCGGCTCCGGCAAGTCGACCCTGCTCAACCTCCTGGGCCTGCTGGACCGGCCGACCTCCGGTACCTACCGGCTGTCGGGGATCGACCTCGCCGGTCTGCGCGACGCCGAACGCACCGCGCTGCGCGGCCGGCGGATCGGCTTCGTCTTCCAGTCCTTCCACCTGATCGCCCACCGCACCACGGTGGAGAACGTCGCGCTCGCGCAGCTCTACGTCACCACCAGGCGGCACGGCCGCCGCAGCACCGCCGAGGAGGTGCTGCGGCGGGTCGGTCTGGGCCACCGGCTGGACGCCCTGCCCACCACCCTCTCCGGTGGGGAGCGCCAGCGCGTCGCGATCGCCCGCGCCCTGGTCAACGAGCCCGATCTGCTGCTCTGCGACGAGCCGACCGGGAACCTCGACTCCGCCACGGCGCACTCCGTCATGGACCTGATCGACGAGCTCCACGCGGGCGGCGTCACCGTCGTCGTGATCACCCACGACCCGACCGTCGCCGCCCGCGCGGCCCGCCGGATCACCATCCTGGACGGCCGGCTTCAGACCCGGCCCGACGCGACGCGCGAGGAGGCCGCGTGACCGGCCGGTCCGACGGCAGCGGCGGCGGCGCCGACGGCGACCACCGCCGGGGCCCGGTCCCGCTGCGCCGCCGCAGGCGCGTGGTCCGACTCACCCGGCTGGGGCCGCGGGACCTGATCGGCGAGGCGCTCACCGGCCTGATCCAACGGCCCGCCAGATCCGTCCTCACCATGCTCGGCACCGTGCTCGGCGTCGGCGTCTTCGTCACCGTGCTCGCCCTCACCAGCACCGCCACCGGACAGATCGGCAAGTCCTTCAGCGTGCTGCAGGCCACCACCGTCACCGTCACGGACGCCCGGCCCCCGGACCGCAGGGACCCGTCCCCGGCCGACCGGTCGGCCGACCGGGCCCGGACCGGCTTCCCGGAGGACGCCGACGCGCGGCTGGCGGGCCTGAACGGCGTGGTGGCCGGCGGCGTCTGGTGGAGCGTGCCGCTGCGCAGCCCGGTCATCAGTGCCCGGCCCGGCGGCTCGGACCCGGCCCGGCGCAATCCCGGTGCCAGCCTCGGCCTGTACGCGGCCACCCCGGGCGCGCTCACCGCGATGCAGCCCACCCTGCAGAGCGGTGTGCTGTTCAACTCCTTCCACCAGGAGCGCGGGGAGCCGGTCTGCGTGCTCGGTGCCGCCGCCGCACGGCTGCTCGGGATCACCCGGGTCGACAACCGGCCGGCCGTCTTCGTCAACGACACCGCCTACAGCGTGGTCGGCATCATCGCCGACACCCAGCGCCTCCCGGAGACCCTGCTCGGCGTGATCATCCCGGCCGGCACCGCACTGACCGCGTACGGCCCGCCGTCCGACCGGCCCGCCCAGGCGGTCGTCCACGTCCGGCTCGGCGCCGCCCAGCTGATCGCCCGTCAGGCCCCGCTCGCCCTGCGGCCCGACCAGCCGCAGCTGCTCTCCGCCGCACCACCGCCCGACCCGCGCTCGCTGCGCGACCAGGTCGACACCGACCTGTCGGGGCTCTTCCTGCTGCTCGCCGCGATCTGCCTCGCCGTCGGGGCACTCGGCATCGCCAACACCACCCTGGTGGCGGTGCTGGAACGCACCTCCGAGATCGGGCTGCGCCGCTCCCTCGGTGCGCGCTCCCGGCACATCGGGGCGCAGTTCCTGGCCGAGTCGACGGGGCTGGGGCTGCTCGGCGGCCTGATCGGCACCGGTCTGGGCGTCCTCGCGGTCGTCACCATCTCCCTGGCGAAGCACTGGACGGCGGTCATCGAGCCCGCCACCGTCCTGCCCGCCCCGGCCATCGGCGGTCTGGTCGGCCTGCTGGCCGGCCTCTACCCCGCCCTGCGGGCGGCCAGGATCGAGCCCCTGGAGGCCCTGCGCAGGTAGGCGGGGACGGAGGCCGGCGGTCGGGCGGGGCGGCTACGGGACCCCGAGTCCTCTGGGATCATCGCCGCATGACAGCTGACCACCGCACCGAGCCCTCCACCACGGCCGGCGACCGCGCCTCGCTGACCGGCTTCCTCGACTACCAGCGCGCCACCCTGGAGATGAAGTGCCGGGGCCTGACCGCCGAGCAGCTGAAGCGGCGGGCGGTGCCGACCTCCGAGCTGACCCTGCTCGGCCTGGTGCGCCATCTGGCCGGGGTGGAGCGGGGCTGGTTCCGGATGGTGCTGAGCGGGGAGGAGCGTCGGCCGCTCTGGCCCGGGCCGGACGGCGAGAGCACCGACTTCCGGGTGGACGGGGCCGACGTGGACGAGGCGTTCGCCCGTTGGCGGGAGGCGTGCGAGCTGTCCCGGGCCACCGTGGCGGCGGCCGGATCGCTCGACGACACGGCGGAGTTCCGGGGCGAGGTCTTCTCGTACCGCTACGTCCTGACCCACATGATCGAGGAGTACGCCCGCCACAACGGCCACGCCGACCTGCTCCGCGAGGCGATCGACGGCGAGGTCGGCGAGTAGCGCCCGGCCGGGGAACGGCCGGGCGCCGGACCGGCCGCTCAGGGCTTGCGGGCGACGCCTCCGGCGATGCAGCGGCGGCCCGCCGTCCGGGGGCCGTGGTAGGGGGTGTCCGGCCACCAGTCGGCGCAGGGCACCAGGCCGGGGTGCACCATCTCCAGGCCGCCGAAGAGGCGTTCGAGGTCGGCCCGGGTGGAGAAGGTGCCACTGCCCATCATGCTGTGCAGGAAGGCCTGCTCCAGCTTCCGGGCGGTGGCGCCGTACTCGTCCTCCGGGTCCAGGAAGTGACTGATCACCACGTACGAGCCGCTCGGCAGCGCGTCGACGTACGCGCGCACCAGGTCCCGCCGGGGGCGCAGCGCCTCGTCGGTGTAGTGGTGCAGGGTGCCGATCTGGAGCAGGGCGATCGGTGCGGTCCAGTCCAGGGCGGACCGCACCCGCCCGTCCCGGAGCAGCGCCTCCGGGTCGAAGATGTCGGCGTCGACCATCCAGGTGCGCTCCTCGCCCGCCAGCAGGGCGCGGCTGTGCGCGAGCACCGTGGGGTCGTTGTCCACGTACACCACCCGCGCGTCGGGGAGGGTGCGCCGCACCACGGTGTGGGTGTTCTCGGCGGTGGGCAGGCCGGATCCGCAGTCGAGGTACTGGGTGATGCCGGCCCGGGCGGCCAGGAAGCGGCAGGCGCGGATCAGGAAGGCACGGTTCTCCACCGCCAACTCCGCTGCTTCCGGAGCGACTTGACGCACCTTCCGCAGCACTTCACGATCCACCTCGTAGTGGTCGGTGCCGTTCAGGAAGGCGTCGTAGACCCTGGCGATGCTCGGCTTCGTCGGATCGACGGGGGCAGGGACGGGCTCGTCGGACGTCGTGTCGGACATGTCCGGTGACTCTAGTGCGAGGGGGCGGCCAGGCCGGGGTGCCGACGCCCTTCGGCTGCCGAAACCCACTCGTTCGTGGGACGCCCCGATCCCCCGGGCCACCCGGGGGCGGTTAACCGAGCGGTTAACCGAACATACACCCGACCACCCCCGGTTCTTCAGCAGTGATCATCCACCTGGTCACGCGACCGCTGGAGCCTCACCGAGGCGGAATTCTCCCGTCCGATTTCCCGCTCCACCGAGAAAGGCAACCAGGTGGACCTCCCCGGGTTCCGGGTCTCCCGTCGCCGCGCCGACGAGATGACCATCGCCGAGCAGTACGACTACTGGCAGGACGTCAGGAAGAGCGTCACCCGCCGCCGCTTCCTCCAGGCGAGCGCCGTCGGCGCAGCCGCCGCCGCGGTCGGGCCGACCCTGCTCAGCAGCTCCGCGCACGCCGCCCCCGGCGACGCCGTCACCCCCTTCGGCCGGCACCTGGCCTTCGGGAACGACCCCACCCAGCAGATGCGGGTGGCCTGGCAGGTCCCGGCCGCCGTGAGCAACCCCGTGCTGCGGCTGGGCACGTCGGCGAACGACCTGAGCCAGCTGGTGCAGGCCGACCTGCGCTCGCTGCACAGCGAGTACGGCACCGCCGCCCCGCTGGACCAGTTCTACGGCCACGCCGCCCTGGACGGTCTGGCCCCCGGCACCACCTACTACTACGCGATCGGCCACGACGGCCTGGAGGCCGCGTCCGGCCCGGTGAACAGCTTCACCACCGCCCCGGCCGGTGGCGCCGGCTCGCTCAAGCCGTTCACCTTCACCGCGATGGGCGACCAGGGCGCGAGCACCCAGGCCGCCCTGGAGAACGCCCAGATCCTGGCTCAGAAGCCGGTCTTCCACCTGCTGGCCGGCGACATCTGCTACGCCGACTCCAGCGGCCGGGGCACCCTCACCGACTCCTACAAGCCGCTGGTCTGGGACAGCTACCTCCAGCAGATCGAGCCGGTCGCCCAGTCGATCCCGTGGATGGTGGCCACCGGCAACCACGACATGGAGCCCTGGTACTCCGCCAACGGCTACGGCGGCCACGCCAAGCGCCTGGACCTGCCGACCAACGGCCCGTCCAACTGCCCCTCGGTGTACTCCTTCACCTACGGCAACCTGGCCGTGCTCTCGCTCGACGCCAACGACGTCAGCAACGAGATCCCGGCCAACCGCGGCTACTCGGGCGGCACCCAGACCACCTGGCTGGAGCAGACCCTCAAGGGCCTGCGGGCGGACCCGGCGATCGACTTCATCGTGGTCTTCTTCCACCACTGCGCCTACGCGGTGACCACCAGCCACGCCTCCGAGGGCGGGGTGCGCACCTCCTGGACCCCGCTGTTCGACAAGTACAACGTCGACCTGGTGGTCAACGGCCACAACCACATGTACGAGCGGACCGACCCGATCCGCAGCGGCACCCCGACCCGCACCGTCCCGGTCGGCGGCACCGTCGACCCGGTCGCCGACGGCACCGTCTACGTGGTCGCCGGCGGTGGCGGCGCCAGCCTCTACAGCCTGCCCGCCAACGGCCCGGAGAGCTACGCGGGGAACGTCAACGACTCGGCGGGCGTGGCCGGTTACGCCTGGAACGGCTCCGGCGGCAAGAGCACCGAGACGGTCGCCTGGTCCCGGGTCCGCTACCGGGGCCACAACCTGATCGCGGTGGACGTCACGCCCGCCGCGCCCGGGCAGAAGGCCACCCTGACCATGCGCGGCATCTCGGTCGAGGGCGCCAAGACCGGCACCGAGATCGACCGGGTCACCATCGTCCGGACCACCCCCGTGGTGGACACCCCGGCCTTCGGCATGCCGGCCGTGCTGACCGGCACCGCGCTGGCCGCCGGTGCGGGCTACCTGGCCTGGCAGAAGCGCCGCAGCGGTCTCGAGGTGCCGTCCTCCTGATGGACAGTCAGAGTCACGGCCCGGCCGGGGCGCACCGCCCCGGCCGGGCCCTGCGGGCCCACGTGTTCGCGGGCACCCGGCCGGAGATCGTCAAGCTCGCCCCGGTGGTCCTCGCGCTGCGCGCGGCCGGGGCCGAGGTCCGGCTGATCGCCACCGGGCAGCACCACGACCAGCGGATGGCCGGGGACTTCTTCACCGGTCTCGGCGTCGAGCCGGACGAGCGCTGGTCGCCGGCCGGGGACGAGTCCGAGCGGGTCGCCGCGCTGCTCGGCCACGCCCTGGCCCACTTCGCCGCCGACCGCCCGGACCGGCCCGACCTGGCCCTGGTGCAGGGCGACACCTGGACGGTGCCGCTCACCGCGATGGCCGCCCGGCGGCACGGCGTCCCGGTGGCGCACGTCGAGGCCGGGCTGCGCTCGGGCAATCCGCTCTCCCCGGAGGAGTCCAACCGGAAGGTGGCGGCGGCGCTGGCCACCGTCCACCTGGCCCCCACCGAGGGCGCGGGCGCCAACCTGCGCGCCGAGGGCGTCCCGGCGGACGCCGTCCACCTGGTCGGCAACACGGTCTGCGACGTGCTCCGCGCCTCCGGCGTCCCGGCCGTGGCCCCCGCCGACCGCTCCGGTGTCCTGGTCACCGCGCACCGGCCCGGCACCGTGGACACGGCGGAGCGGCTGACCGCCCTGGTCACCGTGGTCCGCGCGCTGGCCGACCGGCACGGGCCGGTGGTCTTCCCCGTCCACCCCCGCACCACCGACCGGCTGGCCGCCTTCGGCCTGACGGACCGTCTGGCCGGGCACCCCGGGATCACCCTGCTGCCGCCCCAGCCGCACCGCCGGATGCTGGAGCTGATCGCCGGCTCCACCCTGGTGGTCACCGACTCCGGCGGCCTCCAGGAGGAGGCCGGCTGGTTCGGCGTCCCGGCGGTGGTGCTCCGGGAGAGCACCCCGCGCCCCGAGGGCGTCGCGCTCGGCCAGGCCGTGCTGGCCGGTCTCGACCGCGGCCGGGCGCTGGCCGCCGCCACCACCCTGCTCGCCCCCGCCGAGCAGCGCCGGATCGCGGCCATGCCCTGCCCGTACGGCGACGGCCGGTCCGCCGAACGGATCGCCGCGCTGCTGACCGACCGTCACCGCCGGGGCCTGCTCGCCCTCCGCGAACCGGGCCGCCCCACCCCCGAGGAGACCTCCGGATGACCCGCGTGCTGGCCGTCGGGGCGCACCCCGACGACATCGAACTCGGCTGCGGCGGCACCCTGCTGCGTGCCCGCCGGGACGGCGCCGAGGTGACCATGCTGGTGCTCACCGACGGCCGGCGCGGCCCGGGCGATCCCGGCCTGCGGGCCCGGGAGCAGCGGCAGGCCGCCGAGTACCTGGGCGCCGAGCTGATCGTCGGGGGCTTCCGGGACGGTGAACTCGCCTGCGGCCCGGCCCTGGTGGACCGGATCGGCGAGGTGCTCGCCGAGGTCCGCCCGGACCTGGTGCTGACCCACGCCCCGAACGACTCCCACCAGGACCACCGGGCCGCCGCCGAGGCCACGGTCGCCGCCGCCCGGCTGCTGTCCGGCGTGCTGCACTACGAGTCGCCGTCCACCCTGGAGTTCCACCCCACCGTGTTCGGCGACGTGACGGGGCTGCTCCCCGACAAGCTGACCCTGCTGCGCCACCACGTCTCCCAGGTGATCGGCGCCGGCCGGGTCGATCTGGAGGCGCTCGCCGCCCAGGCCAGGTTCCGCGGCTTCCAGGGGCGGGTGACCGAGGCGGAGGGGTTCTCGGTGACCCGCGCCCTGCTGGACGTCCGCAGCCTCGCCGTCCCCGGGCCCCGGTACGCCGCCGACGCGGAGGGCCTGGTGTGAGCGGCGACCGGGCGCCGCTGGGCGTCCTGCTGGACCTGGACGACACGCTCTACCCGCAGGCCGAGTTCCTCGCCCAGACCTGGACGGCGGTGGCGGCGGCCGGGGCGGAGCTGGGCCTGGACGGCCCGGCGCTGCGCGCCGCGCTGCACCGGGCCGCCGGAGCGGGCAGCGACCGGGGCGGCCTGATCGACGCGGCACTCGCCGAGCTCGGCGCCGACCCGGCGTCAGCTCCCGCCCTGGTCGGGGTCTTCCGTGCGTTCCGCCCCACCCGGCTGACCCCGTACCCCGGGGTGGCCGAGCGGCTGGCGGCGCTCGCCGCGCTGGTGCCGGTGGTGCTGATCACCGACGGGAACCCCGACCAGCAGCGGGCCAAGCTGGCCGCCACCGGGCTCGGCCCCGCGCTCCGCGCGGTGGTCTGCACCGACGAGCCGCACGGCCGCGGCCACCGCAAGCCGCATCCGTCCGGCTTCCTCCACGGCCTGGCGCTGCTGGGCTGTCCGGCCGAGGACGCGGTGATGCTGGGTGACCGTCCGGAGAAGGACGTGGCCGGTGCGCAGGCGCTCGGCATCCGGGCCCTGCGGGTCCGGCAGGGCGAGTACGCCGACCGTCCCGACCCGGACGGGCTCTGGCGGTCGGCCGCCTCCACCGCCGAGGCCCTGGACCTGCTGATCGCACTCTGCACCCCGGGGGCCGCCCGGTGACCCGGCTGCCCCGGCCGACCCGAACGGCCGTGCTGCGGTTCGGCGTTGCGGCCCTCCTGGTGGTGGTCCTGCTGCTCGCCCCGCTCTGGGTGCATCGGCTCGCGGTGGCCGCGCTGACCGCCGTGTTCGCCGCCTACCTGCTGCGCCACCTGGTCTTCCTGACCGCCGCGCTGCGCCCGGCCCCCGCCGACCCGCCGCAGCCCCAACACCCGCCCCGCGTCACGGTGCTGGTGCCCTGTCACAACGAGGCCAGGGTGGTCGACGGCCTGACCACCGCCCTCGCCGCCCTCGACCACCCGGCCGAGCTGCTCCAGGTCGTCTTCGTGGACGACCGCTCGACGGACGGCACCGGCGACCTGCTGGAGGCCGCGATCGGCGACCGCCCCGGCTGGCAGGTGCTGCGCCGGGCCGCCGACGCGGTCGGCGGCAAGTCGGCCGCGCTGAACGACGCGTTGGAGCTGGCCACCGGCGAGATCGTGGTGGTCTTCGACGCCGACCACCAGCCCGCCCCCGACTGCCTGCGCGAGCTGCTGCGCCCGTTCGCCGATCCGCTGGTGGCCGCCGCCCAGGGCCGCTGCGTAGTCCGCAACCCCGGCGACAGCGTGATCGCCCGCCTGGTCGCGGTCGACTACCTCTGCGGCTACCTGGTCAACATGGCCGGCCGGGCCCGGGTGTTCGGCCTGCCCGCCTACGGCGGCGCCAACTGCGCGGTGCGCACCGAGGTGCTGCGCGAGCTCGGCGGCTGGAACGTCGCCTCGGTCACCGAGGACACCGACCTCTCGGTGCGGATCTGGCTGAGCGGCCGTCGGATCGGCTACGCCGAGCGGGCCCTGGACACCGAGCTGGCCGTCACCGGCCTGGGCGCCTACTACCGCCAGCGCTACCGCTGGGCCCGGGGCCACCAGCAGGTCTGCCGGGACTACCGGCGGCAGCTGCTGCGCACCCCGCACCTGGGCCTGCTGGAGAAGGCGGAGGCCTTCCTGTTCCTCTACGTGTTCCACGTGCCGGTGCTCTGCGTGGCCGCCGTGCTGCTGGCCGGGATCGAGCTGAGCGTGCCCGGCCTGTCGGTGGTCGGCGTGCTCTGGCCGGTCGCCCCGCTGATGGCGGCCGGGCCGGTGCTGGAGATCGGCGGCGGACTGGTGCGGGCCGGGGCGGGCCGCCGCGAGGTGCTGCCGCTGCTGCTCTTCCCGCTGCTCTTCGTGGTCTCCATGCTGCTCTGCACCCGTGCCCTGCTGGACGGTTGGGCGGGCTCCCGGTACTCCTGGGTGAAGACCGAGCGCACCGCGCAGGCCCCGAACGCCCGGGGAGCGGTCACGTGACCGCCGCTCCCTCCCGCCCGCGCACCGCCCGCCGGGTGCGGCTCGGCCACCCGCTGCTGCGGGTGCTGGCGGTCGTGCTGATCACCGTGCTGCTCGGCTGGTACGCGGCCGGTCCGGTGACCGAGCTGGAGGCCGCCGCCACCGCCCGGCTGGCTGGCTGGACCGGGCTGGAGCTGACCCGGGCGGTGCCCGGCACCAACCTGGTCCGGGGCTTCCACGGCCACCAGCCCTTCTACATCCGGGTCACCCCGTCCTGTTCGGCCCTGACGGTCGGTGCGGCGGCGGCCGGGGTGTCGCTGCTGATCCTCGGCGGCAGCCGGCGCCAGCGGATCGGCGGCGCGGTGCTCGCGGTCGCCGTGCTGGCGCTGGGCAATCTGGTCCGACTGGCCGCCGTGCTCTGGGTCGGCCGGGGCGCCGGCCTGCCGGCCATGGTCACCTTCCACGACTGGGGCGGCACGGTCTTCTCGTACGCCCTGCTGCTGGCCGCCGTCCTCCTGCTGATCGCCGTCCGGCTCCCCGGCCGCCGGCGCACCTCCCCCACCTCCCCCGCCTCTCCCGAAGGACCCTGACCATGGACCTGACCGACCGTCCGCTCACCCTCACCGCCGACCCCGCCCTGGCCGGCCTCCGGGTCCTGGTGACCGGCTGCGGCGGCCCGGCCGGCGTCGCCGTGGTGCAGGAGCTGGCCGCGCTCGGCGCGGTCCCGGTGGCCGCCGACTGCGACCCGTACGCGGCCGGGCTGCACCTCGGACACCCGGCGGTGCTGCTGCCGTTCGCCGACGCGGCCGACTATCCGGAGCGGCTGCTCGCGGCGGCGGTCGCCGAGCGCTGCACGGCGGTGGTGGTGACGGTGGCCGAGGAGTTGCTGCGGGTGGCGGGCCGGGAGGCCGAGTTCGCGGCGCACGGGGTGGCGGCCTGGTTCCCGGCGGCGCGGGCGGTGGCCGACTGCCTGGACAAGTGGGCCTTCGCCGGGCGGATCGGCGCGGCCGGGGTGGCCGGGCCGCGGTCGGCCCTGGGCGGTCCCGAGGACCTGCCGGGCCCGTGGATCGTCAAGCCCCGGGCCGGCCGGGGCTCCCGGGACGTCCACGCCGTGGACGACCCGGCCGACTTCCCCACCCTGCTGCGGCGGGTGCCGGAGCCGCTGGTGCAGACCCGCCTGACGGGCCGTGAGTTCACCGCCGACTGCCTGATCGGGCGGGACGGCACGGTGCTCGGCGCCGTCCCCCGGTGGCGTTCGCAGACCCGGGCCGGGATCTCCACCCGGGGCACCACCTTCACCGACCCCCGGGTGGACGAGCTGGTGGCCGGCCTGGCCGCCGCGCTCGGCCTGACCGGGGTCTGCAACGTGCAGGGCTTCCTGGACGAGGACGGCCCGGCCCGGGTGGTGGAGGTCAACCCGCGCTTCTCCGGCGGCCTGCCGATCTCGCTGGCGGCCGGCGCCGACCTGGTCGGCCAGTACCTCCGCGCCACCCTCGGTCTCCCGGTGCACGCCGAGGCCCTGCGGGCCGAGCCCGACGTCACCACCGTCCGCTGGTTCGCCCAGCGCACCGCGCACCCGGCGCCCGTCCCGGCCCTCGCGCACTGACACCGGGTCAGCCACCGCATCGGCCACCGCTCCGAGCAGGCCGCCCGGGACACCGGGCGGCTCCGTCCGGATCGGCGCACGGTCCGGACGGCGGGCCGCACCGGATGTCCCGGCCACCCCGGCGGCCCGCTGCACCGCCTGCGGGTCAGCCCACCGGGACGACCGGGGTCAGCGCGGGGCGGCGGGCGCTGCGGCCGTCGCCGGACGAGCGGCCCCGCAGGCGGCGGCCCAGCCAGGGGCCGAGGAAGCCGGCCGCCCAGCGGAGGTCCGCCGCGGTCGCGCGCAGGCCGGCGGGCAGCGGCTGCGGGGGCAGCGGATCGGCCCAACTGCCGTCGCTGCCCGGCAGGGAGAGCGCCTCGGCGACGGCGTCGGCGATGCAGCGGTGGCCGAGCGGCGAGGCGTGCAGCCGGTCGGCGGCCCACATCCGGGGATCGGTGGACGCCTCCGGCAGGCCGGTCTCGGCGACCACCACGCCGTGCCGGGCGGCAGCCGCCCGGATGTGGTCGTTGATCTCCAGGATGCGCGGGCGCAGCGGCTTGGCGAGCGAGACGATCCGGGTGATGTCGGGGAAGGTCACGGTCGCCACCCGGGCGCCGGCCGCCGTCAGCGCGGCGAACATCTCCTCCAGCTCGGCGGCCGTCCGGGCCGCCTCGAAGCCGGGCCGCAGCAGGTCGTTCACCCCGGCCACCACGGTGGCCAGATCGGGCTTCAACTCCAGGGCGGGGCCGAGCTGTTCGGCCCGCACCTGACCGGCCAGCCGCCCGCGCACCGCGAGGTTGGCGTACTGGAAGCCGGGCTCCAGCGCGGCCAGCTTCTCGGCCAGCCGGTCGGCCCACCCGCGCAGGCCGGTGGTGTCGTCGCCGTCGCCGACGCCCTCGGTCTGGCTGTCGCCGAGGGCGACGTAGCGCAGGTAGGGGCGCTGCCCGGCCGGCTCGATCGGCCCGGTCTGCTCAGCTGTGTTCGGCACGGCTCTCCTCGCGTGCTCGCAGGACGGCCGCGATCCGCAGGCACCAGTCCCTGGTCTCCCGTTCGAACGCCACACCGCGCAGGCAGGTCAGGTACGGCCCGATCCGCTCGCCGTGGCGCAGGTACTCGTCCTCGTCGGCGCCGCCGCGCAGGGTGTGCAGCAGCTCCGTCAGGAAGTCGATCTTCGAAGCGGCCATCTCGGCCCGCTCGTCCAGCTGGGCCAGCACCGCCGCGGTGCCGATCCGGTCGGCGGCCTGCACCTTCACCATCAGGTCGTCCCGGATGAAGGAGGGCTTGGCCACCGTCTCGGCGAAGGCCTCCAGTTCGGCCCGGCCGGCTTCGGTGACCTGGAACAGCCGCTTGTTGGGTCGGCCCTCCTGGAGCACCTGACGGCCCGACACCAGGCCGTCCTTCTCCAGCTTGGCGAGCTCGGCGTAGAGCTGCTGGGGCAGCGCGTGCCAGAAGTTGGCCACGCCGATGTCGAACGCCTTGGCCAGCTGGTAGCCGCTGTACTCGCCGTCCAGCAGTGCTGCCAGTACCGCGTGCCTGAGTGCCATCCGGCCACCCCTTCCGTTCCGAGGTCCGCCACTGCATCATACTCAAGAAAATGACTAGTCAGATCGATGACTATCGAGAGGGCCCCGCCATGCCGCTGCACCCCACCGCCGAACGCTTCCGCGCCGCCGTCGAGAAGAACGACCACGCCGCCCTCCTGGACCTGTTCGGCGAGGACGTGCGCTTCTTCAGCCCGGTGAAGTTCACCCCGTTCGAGGGCCGCCCGCTGGTCCTCGGCCTGTTCGGCGTCCTGCTGGAGACCTTCGAGGACTTCCGCTACCTGGGCGAGTTCGACGGCACCGCCGAGCCGACCGCCGGCGGCGAGCCGGGCCGCTCGGCGATCCTGCCGTTCCGCACCACGGTGGACGGCAGGCAGATCCACGGCATCGACCTGCTGCACTTCGACGAGCACGGCCGGATCGACGAGTTCACCGTGATGGTCCGCCCGCTGTCCGCCGTCCAGACCCTCTCCGCCGCCGTGCTGCGCGGCCTGGTCGCGGCCGGCCTGGTGCCGGACCCCGCTGCTACCGCCTGACGGCCTCCCGGCTAGGGTCCTCCGTACCAGGAGCACGACGACCCCGGGGGGCACCGATGGCCGTGACCGAGCAGGAACTGACGACCCCTTGGGAGGCCCTGCTGGTCGGTCCGGCCGGCGGGGGTGCCGGCACCGGCGCGCTGGTGCTGGGCGGCTCCAGCGGGCGGGTGAACCGCGTCCGGGCCCGGCTGCTCGCCGAGCAGGGGGTGCTGGCCCTGGCCGTCCGCTGGTTCGGCGGGCCGGGGCAGGTACCGGGGGTGTGCGAGGTGCCGTTGGAGACCTTCGTCGCCGCCGTCGACCTGCTGAAGTCGCACGGGGTGGAGCGGATCGTGGTGCTCGGCACCTCCAAGGGCGCGGAGGCGGCGATGCTGACGGCCGTTCACGACCCGCGGGTGGACGCGGTGGTGGCCTTCTCCCCCACCCCCGTGGTCTGGTGCAACGCCGGTCCGGGCCTGGACGGCCGCAACCGCCCGCTGCGCTCCTCCTGGACCTGGCGCGGCGCACCCCTGCCGTTCGTCCCGATCGACGAGGAGTGGCGCCCCACCGAACCCGAGGGCACCCCGGTGGCCATCCTCGGCTGGTACGAGCTCAGCGAGCGCACCTTCGCCGACCGGCTGCCGGCCGCCGCCATCCCGGTGGAGCGCACCCGCGCCGAGCTGCTGCTGATCGCCGGAGCCGCCGACGCGATGTGGCCCTCGCTCCGCTACGCCGGACAACTGGCCGCCCGCCGACGGGAGTCCGGGCTGCCGGCCACCGTGATCAGCCACCCGGAGGCCGGCCACGGCACCCTGCTCCCCGGTGAGCCCGCGCCCGCCCCCTCCACCGTCTACGCCTACGGCGGCACCCCGGCCACCGACGCGGCACTCGGCCGCGCCGCCTGGCCGGAGATCCTCAAGTTGCTGGCGCCGTCCACCTGATCGCGCGCGGTCCGGGCTCCGGCCGGACGCGGTCCGGGCACGGCCCGGGCTCAGGTCGGCTTGCGCCAGACCGAGACGTGCCGGGTGGACTCGCCGGTGAACGGCGTGCCGTCCCAGTCCGCCACCCGGCGCTCCAGCTCCAGCCCGGCGATCCGGGCCATCAGGTCCAGCTCGGCCGGCCAGGCGTACCGGTGCCGGGAGTTCTCCCGGCGGTAGCGGCCGTCCTCGCCGTCCCGGGTGAAGTGGTGCGAGACCAGGATCTGGTCGACCAGGTCGAAGGTGTCGAAGCCGACGTGCTGCCCGGAGACGTCGAACGGCACCGCGATCTGGGTCGGCGGCAGCAGCCGCAGCGGCGGCAGCCCCAGCTCGATCACGAACCGGCCGCCCGGCGCCAGGTGACGCGCGGCGTTGCGGAAGCACTCGACCTGTTCGTCCTGGGTGAGCAGGTTGGTGATGGTGTTGTAGACCAGGTACACCAGGGCGAACTCGCCCGGCACCACGGTGGTGGCCATGTCCCCGACGGTCACCGGGAGGACGCCCTCGTCGGCCTTGCGCCGCAGCACCGCCGCCATGTGTTCGGAGTACTCGATGCCGGCCACCGGCACACCCCGCTCCCGGAGCGGGACACCCACCCGGCCGGTCCCGATGGCGAACTCCAACGCCCGCCCGTCTCCGGCCAGTTCGGCCAGGAAGTCCAGGGTCGGCGCCAGGGCGGCGGGCGAGGAGTTCTCGGCCTCCTCGGCGTCGTAGCGCTCGGCGGTCTCGAGGTCCCACAGTTCACTGGTCGTCACGGGCGGCCACTCTGCCGGGCGCCGGGGCCGGTGTCGACCGGATTACGCCAGATCGGCAACGGCCAGTCCGGCAGCTCGTACGGGGTCACCGCCGGCCCGGCGCAGCAGCGCCTCGACGTCCCACGCGACCCCACCCGCACCCACCCGGAGATCCGGGCCGAACCGCTCCCGGTACACCCCGGCCCCCGACTCGGGTGCCAGCCGCGCGAGTTCGCACACCAGCGCCCAGGCGAGGGCGTCCAGCCTGCCCCGCTGCTCCGGGTCGCAGGCCCGGACCGCCGCGCTGACACCCGGGTCGTCGGGGTCGTAGTCCTCCAGGTACGGCAGCAGTTCGGGGACTCCCAGGATCTCCGCCGCCGCGAAGGTGTGCACGTGCGCACCCTCGGGATCGGCCAGCAGCTCGGCCACCAGGGCGATCGCGCCCGGATCGTGGCGCCGGGCCAGGCCCCGGATGCCCTCCTCCCGGACGTCGGGGAAGTCGTCGGCGGTCCGTTCCCACAGCACGGCGCGGACCTCGACGGTGTCGAGCTCGTACAGGAAGCCGAGGGTGAAGGTCGCCCAGTTCCGCACCTCCGGGTCCCGGTCGCGGGTCAGCGCGATCAGCGCGCGGACGTCCGGTCCGTCCGGCAGGCCGGTGGCCAACGAGGAGAGGGAGCAAGCCACTTCGCGCCGAATCACGGCCTCGGAGTGCCCGGCGAGGGCCAGCACCGCCGGCAGCGCGCGCCGGTCCTCGGTCTGCCCCAGCGCCCGGGGCAGCACTGCCGGCACCGCGTCCGCCGTCTCCCGCCCGGCGAGTGCGAGCAGCACGGTGGCGGCCTCCGCGCCGAGCCCCTTCTCATGGTCGGCCGCGTCCCCCACCAGGGCGGCGCCCACCTCGCGCTCGATCGCATCCGCCGAGCCGGTGAGCTCCCGGCCGAGCGCCAGGGCCGACGCCGCGTCAGCAGCGGCCCGCCACAGGGGCTTCCGGTACTCCTCCCCCGCCCGCGCCGCCGCCAACGCCCACCCGACCACCGCCCCGACCGTCTCCATCCCGGCAGTCTGCCCGGCCGGGCCGCCCGGGCGCACCCGGGTTTCCGCTGCTCAGCGCGGTGCGCTCACAGCACGTCGGCGAGGAACTGCCGCAGCCGCGGGCTCTCCGGTGCGCCGAACACCGCCTCCGGCGGGCCCGACTCCACCACCACGCCGCCGTCCATGAAGGCGACGCCGTCCGAGACCGAGCGGGCGAAGCCCATCTCGTGGGTGACCACGACCATCGTCATGCCCTCCTTCCCCAGGTCGGCCATCAGCGCCAGCACGCCCTTGACCAGCTCCGGGTCCAGCGCGGAGGTCGCCTCGTCGAAGAGCATCACCCGGGGTCGCATCACCAGGGCGCGGGCGATCGCCACCCGCTGCTGCTGCCCGCCGGAGAGCCGGCCCGGCCGGACCTCCGCCTTGTGCCGCAGCCCGACCAGGTCCAGCTGCTCCAGCGCCTGCTCGGCCGCCTCCTCCCGGGAGAGGCCGCGCAGCTTGCGCAACGGGAGGGTGAGGTTGCGCAGCACGCTCAGGTGCGGGAAGAGGTTGAACTGCTGGAACACCATGCCGATCTGATGGCGCAGCAGGTCGGGGCTGCCGCCGAGCACGCTCTCGCCGTCCAGCAGCACGTCGCCCCGGTCGGGCTCCAGCAGCCGGTTGACGGTCCGCAGCAGGGTGGACTTGCCGGAGCCGGAGGGGCCGATCACCGAGACGGTGTGCCCCTTCGGGACATCCAAGTCGACGCCGCGCAGGATCGCGTTGCCGCCCAGCGAGAGGTGCAGGTCACGGGTGGCCAGGCTGACCGGCGAGAAGGCGGAGGTGGTGGTGTCAGGCACGTGCCGCTCCTTCGGGGACGGGGGCCGGCTCGGCGGCGTCGGGCTCGACCACCGCGCGGCCGTCGCGCAGGCGGCGGTCGACCACGTTGACCAAGTGGGTCAGCGGCACGGTGAGCAGGAGGTAGAAGAGTCCGGCCAGCACCAGGGCGGATTCGTTGCCGGTGTTGGCGGCGGCGTCCTGGCCGATCCGGAACAGGTCGCGCTGGTCCGCCATCAGGCCGAGGAAGTAGATCAGGCTGGAGTCCTTGATCAGGGCGATCAGCTGGTTCACCCAGGCCGGCAGCACCCGCCGGACCCCGAGCGGCACGATCACCAGCCGCATCGCCGCCCCGTAGGAGAACCCGAGCGCCCGGGCCGCCTCCAGCTGGCCCGGCTCCACGCTCTGGATGCCGGAGCGGAAGATCTCGCCGAAGTAGGCGGCGGCGATCAGCGAGAGCGCCAGGATGCCGAGCGGGTACGGGTCCGGCCCCCAGATCAGCATGCCCTGCGGGGCCAGCCCGACCCCGATCAGCAGGATGGTGACGGCGGCCGGCAGGCCCCGGAACACGTCCGTGTAGATCCGGGCCGGCCACCGCAGCCAGCGGGTCCGGGCGATCCCGGCGACCGCCAGCAGCAGGCCGAGGACCGTCCCGACGACGGCCGAACTCACGGCGAGGATCAGCGTGTTGGGCACGCCGGTGGTGAGCAGGTCGGGAATCGCGGCGCGCATCGACTCCCAGTTGAAGAAGGTCTCCGCCAGCGTGCCCAGCTGGTCCACGTCAGTCTCCGGTCCTCTGTGTCGTCAGTGGTCGCGGGTGATCAGGAGGCCGGCAGCGGCGGGAAGGCGACCGAGCCGCTGCCCGGCTTGAAGCCCTCCGGGATCGGACGGCCCGGGTAGTACTGCGCCTGGAGCTTGGTCCAGGTGCCGTCCGTGATCACCTCGTCCAGCGCCTTGTTCAGCGCGCCGAGCAGCTCCGGGCGGTCCAGCGCGACGGCGAAGGCGGTCGGCGAGGAGCTGAGCTGCTTCTGCGCCAGCACCACCTTGCCGCCACTGTCGTTGGCGCTCTTCTCGCCGATCTCGGCGGGCGAGATCCACGCCTCGGCGGTGCCGGTCTTCAGCTGGTTGAGCGCGCTGTTGTAGTCCGGGACGCGGACCGGGTCGAGCTTGTTCTTGGTGGCGTAGTCGTCCTGGACGGTGCCCTGCACGACCACCACGCGCTTGCCGGCGAGCTGGTCGAAGCTCTTGATCGGGGAGCCGGCGGGCACGTCGAGGCCGAAGTAGCCGAAGTCGTAGCCGTTGGTGAAGGCCACCGTCTTCTTCCGGGCCTCGGTGATGGTGATGGACGAACTGCCCACGTCGAACTTGCGGTTGGCGACCTGGGAGAGCAGCGCGGAGAAGTCCGTCGAGGCGTACTCCACCTTCAGCCCGGCCTTGGCGGCCACGGCGTTGAACAGGTCGTTGTCGAAGCCGGTGAACTTGCCGTCCTTCAGGTAGACGTTCGGCGGCGCGTCCGAGAGCGTGCCGACCCGGACGGTGCCGGGGGTGGTGAGCTTGTACGGGTTGTCGGCGGCCTTGTCCGAGGACCCGGCGGAGGAGCTGCACGCGGTGAGCGGAGCCAGGGCGAGGGCGGCGGCGAGGGCGGCGACGACGTAACGGCGCGAGGACACGGGGGCTCCAGACATGGCGAAGCGGGGATCGGCAGGAGGAAGACCGCGCGCCGACGGACCGGCCGCGGTCGTGAGCACCGGGGCGGGACGGAGGCAGCGCGGGGCACGCGGGCCCAGACGCGGGCACACGGGTGCGGGTGGTGCGGAGGGGAGGAGGAACGCGGCGGGCGGTCGGCGTCAGCGCCGGGAGTGGGCGCGCGTCAGCAGCTGGGGCGACAGCTCATCGCCGTCACACGGCGCAGGTCGATGTGCCTGCGCGAAACGAGGTATCCAGCCATGCGGGGAACTATGCGTGGTGATCCTCGCCGTAGTCAAATCACATAATCGAAGGCCGTCAGACTCCGTGACCTGGCGATTCCTGACGGACCGTCCTGTCGGAGGCACCTGACAGCATCCCCGGCATGACACCCCTCCTCCTCACCGACATCGAACGGGCCGTCCGCGCGTCCTGGACCGCCGAGACCTGCACGCCCGAGTACCGGGCCCGCTGGACGGCCGAGAACCCGGCCCGCGACCAGTGCGGCGTCACGGCGATGGTGGTGCACGACCTGCTCGGCGGCGAGCTGCTGCGGGGCGAGGTGCTGGTCGACGGCGAGCGGGTGGACTTCCACTGGTGGAACCGGCTCGGTGCCGGCGTCGAGATCGACCTGACCCGTGAGCAGTTCGGCCCGCACGAGCTGGTCACCGAAGGCACCGTGGTGCCCCGTCCGCCCTTCGACGAGTGGCGCCGTCCCAAGCCCGAGTACCTGCTGCTGCGCGAACGGGTGCTGGCGCGGCTGCGCCGCCGCTGAGCCGGACACCAGGCCCTGACGTGCCAGGATGCCGGGATGACCGACACCCTCACCCCCCTTGCCCCTCGCGCCGACCAGCCCGTGCTCGATCTGCCGCCGGCCGGCCCGGCCGTGCTCGGCGGCCCCGAGCTGCGGCCCTGGCGGGCCACCGACGCCGCCGCCCTGCTCGCGGCTGGCCGGGATCCGGCGATCCGGCAGTGGAACCTGTTCGAGGTGGCCACGGCGGACGAGGCCCGTGGCCGGATCGCCCGGATGCAGGACCGCTGGCAGGCCGGGACCGGAGCCGTCTGGGCCATCGCGGACGGCCCCGAGGTGCTCGGCCTGATCGGCTGCAACGACCTCGAACTCGACCACGGCACGGCTGAGTTGGTCTACTGGCTGCTGCCCGCCGCCCGAGGCCGGGGCCTCGCGGTCGCCGCCGTCCGGCGGGTCACCCGCTGGGCGGTGCAGGAGTACGGCCTGCACCGCCTCCGCCTCTGCCACTCCACCGCCAACCCGGCCTCCTGCCGGGTCGCCGAGAAGGCGGGCTACTCCTTCGAAGGCACCATGCGCGGCGCCCTCCGCCACGCGGACGGCTGGCACGACCAGCACCTGCACGCCTTCGTCCTGGGCGACCCGCTCGACGGTGCCCCCGCCTCGTGACGGACCGTCAGCACCACCTCCGCCACCACGGTGCAGCGGGTCGGGGCCGCCCCGGTCCGAGCCGCCGTCGGGGTCCGGCGTCATCACGGCGCGGACGCCCGGACGACGACGGAGCGGTGGCCGACCGGCTCTTCGCCCGAACGGGAGCAGCCGCGCGGCCACCCGGCTCCGGCAGCGGCAGCGGCAGCGGTCCGGCGCTCTCCGAGAAGGGCCACCGGCAGGCCGAGCGAGCCGCCGAGGCACCGGCCTCGCGGGGCACGCTCCAGGCCGTGATCAGCCCGGCACCTGACGACAGCTCCACCGCAGGGCCTGCCCGGGTCCGCCGGTGACCCGCGCGGCCACCCGGCATCGGCAGCGGCAGCGGTCCGGCGCTCTCCGAGAAAGGCCGCCGGCAGGCCGAGCGAGCCGCCGAGGCACCGGCCTCGCGGGGCACGCTCCAGGCCGTGATCAGCCGGGCACCTGACGACAGCTCCACCGCAGGGCCTGCCCGGGTCCGCCGGTGGCAGCGCTACCCGGTGCGCTCCGGTCCGGCCAGGCGGACGACCGCCGTGCCGGCCTGGCACTCGCCGAACTCCCAGCCCGCGACCAGGAGATGGCCCGCCGCCGCCAGCGACTCGGTGGCCGCCGGCCAGGTCTCCGCCGCCCGGTACCGGGCACCGTACGCCCTGGCGTCACGCGCGGAACGGGAGAGGTGGCGCAGCCGTCGCCGCACGGCGGCGTCGGGGACGACGGCCAGGGCGTCCTGCCACGGGTCGGCCGCACTCGGCTCCCGGTCCTCACCGGGGAGTCCGGCCCACTCGGCGGGGGTGCCGGTGGTGAAGGTCGCCGCCCGCATCGCGTCGTCCAGCGTCCCGTCGCAGTCGACCCTCAGCACCACCCCCAGCCAGCCGTTGAGCGCGCCGACGGAGGCCAGCTCGACGCCGTACCGGGTCAGCAGCGCGGCCAGTTCGGCGCCGCGGACCAGCACCTCGCCGCCCTCCTCCGGCTCCACCCCGACGGCCCGGACGGCGGCGCCGAACCCGGCGTCGAACGGCCGGGGTCCCTTGTGGCCGTCCTCCCCCCAGGGGCCGGTGCCGTCCAGCAGCATCGGGTCGAAGCGGAACAGGCTCTCCGCCGGGAGGAACCTCCGGCCCGCCGCCCCGAGGACGTACTCGTCCTCGCCGTAAGGGAGTTCGCGCGGCGCGGGATCGGCGAGCACCTCCGCCCGGCACCACGCGTTCGGGAACAGGAACTCATCCAGCGAGTCGTCGGCGTGGAACACCGCGTACTGCGCACCGAATTCCACGCCGTCACCGCTGCCGCCACCGAGCAGGACGGCGAACGCCCCCGCCAGGACCGCATCGAAGCGGGCGGGGGCGGGGGCGGAAGGATCGGCGGTCATGGGGGCGGACTCCTCGGGCCGGGCCGGTGCGGACACCGGGCACTCTACGGCCCGGGCCCGACGGCCTTGCCCCCGGCCCGTCCTGACGGAGCGTCAGACCGGCGCGGCCTGCTCGTCCGGGGCGCTGGAGCGCAGGCCGATCGCCGAGCGGAGCGCGCTGTCGGCCTCGCTGTTGGCGCTCTCGCCGAGGGCGTCGTAGGCGTCGTAGAGGGCGTCCACGTCCTCGTCCTGGGTCTCGTGGAGCTTCCTGCCCTGGGCGATGACCTCGTCCAGCTCGGCCAGCAGCTCCACCATCGGCTGCCGGTTCGCCTCGCTCCACACCACCTTGGCCAGGCCCGACTTGGCACCGGTCGCGGCGGCGGAGACCTTCCGGCCCCACTCCTGGTACTCGTCGACGGCATCCTCGACGGACAGTGTCGGCTCCGCGTCCAGGGCCATGTCCAGCTCCCGGGTCGCCGCCAGGTAGCCCGACTGCTCGGCGGTGAAGCGGGACTGGTCCTGCCGGAGGGTGCCGGTGCGGGTCTGCTCGGAGTCGAAGAGGCAGATCGCCCGCTTGGTGGCCGCCCAGGCCTTCTGCTCCGGGTAGACGGTGGTGGACTCGACGCTGCGCGGCACGCTGAGGTAGTCCGGGGTGTAGGCGTACTGCGGGCCGATGCACTCCAGCGCGGAAAGCTGCTCCAGCCGGGCGGTCCCGGGGTAGTCCGCACCGGGCAGGTGCGCCACGCCGAACACCTCTCCGTGGTGCGGCTCGCTGCACGGCACCAGGGTGAAGCGCGGCCGGACCTGCCGGTCTCCGGTCGGCTCCTTCATGCAGTCGCCGGCCTTGAGGTCGAAGACCGCGACCCGGTCGCCGGCGGCCAGGCCCTCCTTGAAACCCTCGTACACGTACGGGCTCAGGGCCAGCGTCACCAGGCCCCAGCAGGTGGACAGCACGATGCCGGCCACCGCCAGGCCCCTGCCCCGCTGCGGTCGGCGTCTGATCTGGCGCAGCGCCGCGATGCCGAGCCCCAGGCCCACCGTCCAGGCCAGGCAGAACAGGCCGAGCACCCCGACCACCAGGGAGGCGATGGCCATCCCGTTGGTCCCGGTGGCCGGCGGCACCGGTCCCTGCCAGTACCCGCCCCCGCCGTACGGTCCACCAGGATGGGGAGCACCGCCGTAGGGAGCACCGCCATAGGGAGCGCCGTACGGAGCACCGCCGTACGGCGGGCCCGGGTACGGGGCGGCACCTGACGGGTCGTGGGACGGCGGGGCGAAGGGATCGACCACCCGGGGCGCGGCGAACGGGTCCGCGGCCTGCGGCGGCACGGGGGCGGCCTCGGCTGCGCCTGCGGCGGTGGGGGGCGGGCTCGGCCGGTCGGGCTCGGACGACAAGGGGCTCTCCCTGAAGACGTGGTTCCGTCGACGGGGACGGCTGCGCGAATATAGCCGATCGTCAGATCGTCCTCCCAACAGGATTCCCGATCACCGCCAATGCTCCCCCCGGACCCGCCGGACCGGTTGTCGGTGCCGGGCCGTACGCTCACGTCCCATGGACGGGAACCGGGCGGAGCAGGGCTGGACGGCGACGGGGCTGCGCTGGCGCGAGGGCGTGCCGCGGCTCACCGCCGCCCGGGGCGCGGAGGTGCACCACCGCGAGGTCGGCGCGGGCACCCGGATCGGGTGGGAGCTGACCGGCCCGCGCCGCTGCACCGGCATCCGCACGGCACAGCGCCACCACCCCTGCCCCACCTCCGCCGAGCTCGACCCGGCCGGGAAGGCCGGGCAGTGTCCGGCCTGTCAGGACGCCGACCAGGGCCTGGCGCTGGCCCGCGACCGGGTGGTGGACGACGGCCGCACCTACCACCTCTACCTGGCCTGGTTCGGCCCCGGCCTGGCCAAGATCGGCCTGACCGCGGAGCAGCGCGGCACCGCCCGCCTGCTGGAGCAGGCCGCCCCGGCCTGGACCTTCCTGGCGCGCGGGCCGCTGCCGGGCGTGCGGCGGGCGGAGCGGACGGTGTCCCAGTCCGGCCTGGCCCGGGAGCGCTTCACCACCAAGGCCAAGAACCAGGGGTGGTGGCACCTGCCCGGTCCGCGCGAGCGGGCCGCCGCCGTCCGGGCGCTGCGGGCCGAGGTGCTGCCGGTGCTGGCCGGGCACGCGGTCGAGCTCTTCCCAGAGGGGCCGGTGGTCGACCAGGTGGCCCTGTTCGGCCTGGCCGACGGGCCACCACCGGCCTACCGCGAGGTCACCGCGCTCTCCGACGGGGCCCGGATCAGCGGCGTGCTGCGCGCGCCGGTCGGCCAGCAGCTCTTCCTGACGCCCGATCAGCTCCCCGCCGCTGCCACCACCGCCACCGCCACTCCCCCCGAGGTCCCGCTGCTCCTCGACACCCGGCTGCTGACCGGTTGGACGCTCCGCCCGTGCGCCCCGGGCCCCTGCACCGGCCTCACCGAGCGCCCGCACGTCCGCCCGGCGGAGCAGGCCGCCCTCTTCTGAGACCGCCTGACCACGCGCGCGTCCCGCCGCACCGGCCGCCCGCGCCCCCGTGCGCCCCGGCGTACCACCGCCCGTACCCCGGCGCCGTTGTGACGGGGTGACGGCACCGGGAAGCATGTCCCGGGTCTGGACCACTCCCGGAGGCCCCCGAACATGCGCATCGCGTACCTGCACGACGGCAGCATCCCCGCCGAGCACGCCGCGGGCGTCCGGGCCGTGCGGATGTGCGACGCCATGGTGGACGCCGGTCACCAGGTGATCCTCTACGCGCGCCCCGGGTCGGTGCCGGCCGACGACCTCTACGCCTACTACGGCACCCGCAACCGCTTCGAGGTCCGCGTCCTCCCCCAGCCCGCCGTCCCGCTGCTCGGCCCCTGGCTGCGCGCCCGCCGGGTCCGGGCCGAGCTGCGCCGACGGGCCGAGCCGGACCTGCTCTACGGGGACGACCGGCTCGCCCTGCTGGCCTGCGCCGCCGTCGCCCCGATGGTGCAGGAGACCGACCGGGTGCCGACCGCGCGGTTCGACCGCGCCCTGGAGCGCCGGCTACTGCGGCGCCGGCGGCTCCACCGGGTGGTGGCCGCCTCCCGGACGCTGGCCGAGGAACTGCTGGCGGCCTTCCCGTACCCACCGGCCCGGAGCACCGGGACAGCCGCCGTCACACCCGCCGTCACACCGGCCGCCGCACCGACCACCACACCGGCGCCCGACCCGGCAGCCCCGCCCCGGACCCCGGACACCCGGGGCCCCGGTCGGGAGCTGCCGGGGCCCGACCTGATCACCGCACTGCCCGGCGCCGACCCGGTCCTTCCGGACGGTCCGGCGGCCGAACTCCCGGGCCGGGCAGGCGCCTTGCGGATCGGCGTGGTCGGCGGCCTGTCCGCCGGCCGGGGCACCGGCCTGCTGCTCGCCCTGGCCGACCGCTTACCGGAGGCGGACTTCCACCTGGTCGGCGGCACCGAGGCCGAGGTCCGCCACTGGCGCGACCGCTGCCGCTCCGTCAACGTGCACTTCCACGGCCACTGCCCACCGGCCCAGGTCACCCGCTACCTGCGGGCCTTCGACCTGGTGCTCGCACCGCACCAGCAGCTCGCCGACGGCGCCGCCCGGCGCACCGTGCCCACCGCCCTCGCCGAGTACCTCGCCCACGGTAGGGCGGTGATCGCCTCCGACCACCCGCTGCTGCGCGAGCTGCTCACCGACGAGGTCGACTCCCTGCTCTGCCCGCCCGACGCGGTGGAGGACTGGATCAAGGCCGTCCGTCGCCTCACCGAGGACCCCGAACTCCGCGAGCGCCTCGCCACCAACGCCCTGCGCGGGCACCTCACCCACCACACCTGGCAGGCCCGCGCCGCCCGGGTGCTGGCCGGCCTGCCCACCGACCACCGCCCCTGGCGCTAGCAATTCGCTTGCCGGGCCCACCCGGTGGGGCCATGCTGACCCCGTGCCCGGACAGCGCAAGCGCAGACGCAAGCAGCAGGAGGAGCGGCAGCGGCGGGCCGCCGAGTGGGACGCGCGCCCGTCGGGCCGTTGGGAGGTGCTGCTGAGCACCCAGGACCCGGAGGAGCAGACGGCGTTCCTCCGGGACCTCCTCACCGCACGGCCCGAGCTCGACCCGAGCGAGCTGCGGGGGGACATGTTCTGCGGACGGGGCGTCTTCCCGACCACCTACCAGCTGAGCGTCTTCGTCCCGGACGACCCGGACCCGACAGACCCGCCACCGGACCCGGACCCGCCGCTGGACCCGCCGCCGGACGTCAGCCGGTGACGCCCTTCAGGTAGGCGGCCAGCCGGGTGATCGCCGAGGGGTTGCGCGGGCTCTCCACCAGGTCGACGTACGAGAGCACGAAGATCCGGTCGTTCTTCACGGCGGACACCTGGGCCAGCGGCGGGTAGGACTTCAGGAACTGCCGCTTGGCCTCGGCACCGGTGTCGCCGTAGTCGTTGATGACGATCACCTCCGGATCGCGGGAGACCACGGCCTCCCAGCCCACGGTGGTCCAGGAGTCGTCCAGGTCGCCGAAGACGTTCTTCCCGCCCGCCTTGGTGATGATCTGCTCCGGCGCGGCGAACCGGCCCGAGGTGAACGGCTTGTCCTGGCCGCTGTCGTAGAGGAAGACCTTCGGCTGCCGCCCGCCCGCCGCGCCGGCCTCCGCCTTCGCCACCTCCGCCTTGAACTCCGCGGTCAGCTGAGCCGCCTTCTCCTCCACCTCGAAGATCCGCCCGAGGTTGGCCAGGTCCGCGTAGAGCGCGTCCAGCGGCGGCATCACACCCCGGGCCTTCTCGTTGCCGTTGCGGCAGGACTCGGTCAGCGTGTACGTGCCGACGCCCAGCTTGCCCAGGCCCTCGGGGGTGAGGCCGGCGGTCTCGTTCCACCCGTAGTTCCACCCCGCGAAGACCAGGTCGGCCTTGGCGTCCAGCACCAGCTCCTTGGTGATCTCCTTCTTGGAGAGCCACGGGGCGCGCTCGTACTCCTTGGCCCACGGCACCGCCGCGAGGTCGCCCTTCTCGTCCGGCATGACGTACCCGGCCATCCGGTCGGCCAGGCCGAGGGCGAGCATCAGCTCGGTGATCCCGATGTCGTTGGTGACCACCCGGGCGGGCTTCTGCTGGTACGTCGCCTGACGACCGCAGTTGTCCACCGTGACGGGGTAGTGCGCGGACTTCGCGGTCTCCGCCGAGGGGACGACCTCGGCGCCGCAGCCGGCCAGGCCGAGCGAGAGGGTCAGGGCGGCGGCGCCGGCCAGGGCGCGGCGGGGTGCGGTGAACAACGTGGTACTTCCTCAGGAATCGGTGGAGAGACGGTCGAAGAGCAGTTGGACGGCCCCGGTCACGGGGTGCCGGACGGGGTGCGCGCGCACCCCGAAGACCTCGGCCAGCAGCCCGGCCGAGAGCACCTCGCCCGGCGGACCGGAGGTGACAATCCGACCGCCCTCGATGACGTGGAGCAGATCGCAGTGGGCGGCGGCCAGGTTGAGGTCGTGCAGCGCGGTGAGGACGGTGAGCCCGCTGTCGCGGACCAGCGCCAGCACCTCCAACTGGTGCGCGATGTCCAGGTGGTTGGTCGGCTCGTCCAGCACCAGCACCTGCGGGCGCTGCACCAGCGCGCGGGCGATCAGCACCCGCTGCTTCTCACCGCCGGAGAGTTGGAGGAAGCCCCGCCCGGCCAGGTGGGCGGCACCGACCTGCGCCAGCGCGGCCTCGGTGCCGACGGCGTCCTCGGGCGACGGACCGCCGAAGCCGCGCCGGTGCGGCAGCCGGCCCATGCCCACCACCTCGGCCACCGTGAAGTCGAACTCGGACACCGTCTCCTGCGGCAGCGCCCCGACCCGGCGGGCCCCCTCACGGGCCGTCAGGCCGTGCAGGTCCTCGCCGTCCAGCAGCACCCGGCCGGCGCTCGGGCGCAGCGCCCGGTAGACGGTCCGCAGCAGCGTGGACTTGCCGCTCCCGTTCGGCCCGACCAGCCCGATCACCTGGCCGGAGTCGGCCGCCAGGCTCGCCTCGTGCACCAGCCGTGCCCCGGCGATCTCCACCGACACCGCGTCGATCTCGACCTTCACGCCCGTCCTCCCACCGGAACGGCGGCGCCCCGCACGCCCGTCCCCGCCTTCGTCCCCACTGCCGTCTCCGCCCTCGTGTCCGTCCCCGCGTCCCTCCCCGGCCGTGTGCCGCGCCGCCGTTGAGTCCCCATCAGCGGCCACCGAAGCTGTACGAGCGGCGCCGCATCAGCAGCAGGAAGCACGGCACCCCGAGCACCGCCGTGATCACCCCGACCGGCAGTTCCGCCGGGGCGAGCAGCAGCCGGGAGACGATGTCCACCCACACCAGCAGCACCGCGCCGAGCAGCGGAGCCACCGTCAGCACCCGTCGGTGCCCGGCCCCGACCAGCATCCGGGCCAGGTGCGGCACCATCAGCCCGACGAAGCCGATCGCCCCGCTCACCGCCACCACCGTCCCGGTGACGGCGGCGGTCACCAGGAACAGCGCCCGTCGCAGCCGGGACGCGTCCACGCCGAGCGCCGCCGCCGTCTCGTCGCCCATCGCCAGCGCGTCCAGGCTCCCGGCGGCGGCCAGCAGGTAGACCAGCCCGGCCAGCACCGTCGCGGCGGCGATCGGCACCGAGGCCCAGGTCGCCCCGCCCAGGCTGCCAAGCAGCCACATCATCGCCGTCCGGGCCGCCTCGCCGCGCTCCGCCGAGAAGACCATCAGCGAGGTGACGGCGGAGAAGCCGTAGGCCAGTGCGGTGCCGGTGAGCACCAGCCGCAGCGGTGTCAGGCCCTGAGCGGTGCGGGCCACCGCGTACACCAGCACCATCGCGGCCAGCGCCGAGCTGAAGGCCGAGAGCGAGAGCGCCCAGACGCCGAGCGAGGCGAAGGCGCCGAGCAGCAGCACGGCGTTCGCCCCGACCGCGGCGCCGGAGGAGATGCCCAGCACGAAGGGGTCGGCCAGCGCGTTGCGGACCATGGCCTGAACGGCCACGCCCACGGCGGAGAGCCCGGCGCCGACCACGGCGGCCAGCACCACCCTGGGCAGCCGAATCTCCCAGACGATGGCGTAGCCGGCCGCCTGGTCGGCGTGGATGCGCCCGCCGGTCAGCCCGGCCTGGAGGAAGTGGGTGACCTGGCCGAGGCTCAGCCCGGAGGACCCGAGGGCGACACCGCAGAGCAGCGAGACCAGCAGGACCACGGCGAGACCGACGGCCAGGGCACCGGTGCGCAGCGGTGGCCGGGTGGGCGACGCGGGGCCCGGCGGGCTGGTGGCGCCGCCGGGACGTCCGGTGGCGGTGGTCGCGGTGGTCGCGCTGCTCAACGGGCCGGGCCTTCGGTCGGGCGCCGGGCGTACGGGGGCGCGACCGGTGGAGCCGGCTGCGGCGGTGGCGGACGACGGGCGTCCGCACGCCGGGCGGGCGCGCCGTTCGACTTCCCCTCGCAGTCCGCGGCGAGTTCTCGGGAGGACAGCGCCGCCGGGGGCGATCGGACTCACGGCCCGTCAGGGGCCGTTCCACCGTTGCGGGTCAGCGCCGGGTTCTCACCGGACTTCTCCCTCGGGACGCCTTGGCAGCATAACAAGGCTCCCCTTACCGGTAAGGGTCCCAGCCCTGTGGCGCCCAGCACACCCGCCCCGATGCGGTCCCGCTCCCCAGGGGCCGTCTCCCGTCCTCGTTACGGGGGACAGCCCCACCCCGGGCGGGGTGCTGGCCGGGTACCGGCCCCGGGCCGCCCGCCCGTAGCGTCCTCACCATGACCACCGACCCGCAGAACTCCCGCTCCACGTACGGCCGTTCCCGCAGCCGACGGGCCCTCGCCCTGGCCGCCGCTGCCCTCCTGGCGGTCGGCGTCGCGGCGCCCGCCAGCGCAGCCGCCACCACCCGCACCACCACGGCCGCCGACTCGGCTGCCACCCCCACCACCGGTCGGGGTGCCCTGCTCTCCGTGACCCCGCTGGAGCGGCTGAGCACCGCTCAGCTGACCGCCTTCGCCGGGAACTTCGGCGTGGACACCGGCACCGTCCGTCACGGCATCACCGCCTACCGGCTGACCTACCGCACCGTCACCCCGCAGGGCGCCCCGACCACCGCCACCGGTCTGTTCGTGCTGCCGCAGGGCGGTCCGCGCCGCCTCGCGGTGGTCTCCGACACCCACGGCACGATGGTGCACCGGGACTACGCGCCGTCCACCGCCGAGGACTTCGGCAAGCTCTCCCCCTACCTGCAGTCCTCGGCCGGGCGCGCGGTCGCCGCCCCCGACTACCTCGGCCTCGGGCTCGGCCCCGGCCTGCACCCCTACATGGACACCCGCTCCGCCGTCTCCGCCTCGCTCGACCTGCTGCGCGCCGCGGACGAGGCCGGCCGTCGGCTGGGGCGCCCGCTGACCGGGGACGTGTACGCCACCGGCTTCTCCCAGGGCGGCCAGGTGGCCATGGCCCTCGGCCGGGAGCTGGCCAGGATCTCCGACCGGCACCTGCGGCTGCGCGGGCTGGCCCCGGTGGCCGGGCCGCACGACGTCCGGGGCGCGGAGCTGCCGGGCATCCTGGACGGGCGGGTGGACGAGCGCTCGGCCGTCTTCTACCTCTCCTACTACCTGACCGCCGCCAACCGCCTGCACCCGCTCTACCGCGATCCGAGCGAGGTGTTCCGGGCTCCGTACGCCGCCGTGGTGGAGGGGCTCTTCGACACCCGGCACACCGAGGAGGAGGTGGTCGCGGCCCTGCCGGGCACCGTCCGCGAGCTGCTCACCGACTCCTTCCACGACCAGCTCGGCGCGCCCGGCCCGGGGCTCTCGGCAGCGCTGGACGCCACCGACGGCGGCTGCGACTGGCGCCCCGCCGCGCCCGTCCGGCTGTACGCCGCGAACGGCGACCGCGACGTGCCGATCGCCAACTCCCGCTCCTGCGCGGCCGATCTGGCCAAGCACGGGGTGCGGGCCGCCGTGCTCGACCAGGGCCCGGTCGGCCACTTCGACACGCTGCGGCTGGCCACGCCGCAGATCATCCGCTGGTTCGACGCCCTCGACCGCTAGGGTCCGGCCACGGCGGCGCTGGTCCGCCCACCGCGGCCCACCGGACCGGTCCGTCGGTGTGCCGACCCGGCGTGGGACGGCGCCGCCGGTCCGACCGGCTCGGCTACGGTGGGCGGATGAGCGCCGACGACCGCACCCGTCTGACCGTCCTCGTCCACGGGCTCGTCCAGGGCGTCGGCTTCCGATGGTCCGTCAGGGAGCGGGCCGCCGCGATCGGCGGGCTGACCGGCTACGCCCGCAACCTCGCCGACGGCGGGGTGGAGGTGCTGGCCGATGGTGGCCGGGCGGAGTGCACCCGCCTGCTGGAGTGGCTCCGGTCCGGCGACACCCCCGGCCGGGTGGGCACGGTGGCCGAGCAGTGGGACGACTCCCCGGCCACCGGGCCCGCACACCAGGGCTTCACGATCCGCTGATCGCCCCGCTCTTCGAGTCGGCCTCGGCCTCACCCTTCGCCTCGCGCGCCCGCTGCTTGCCCTCCCGCTCACCGCGCTTGCGCTGCCCGTGCACCACGCCGAGCAGCACCACGAAGGCCGCCACGCCCAGCGAGAGCGACACCACCTCGCGGTTCTCGTCGTCCGTGAACATGTAGCCGATCACGAAGACGATCATCGCGATGGCCGCCCAGGTCAGCCACGGGAAGAGCCACATCTTCACCGTCAGCCCCTCCGGCTTCTCCCGCAGCAGGATGCCGCGCATCCGCAGCTGGGTGCAGCAGATCACCAGCCAGACGAAGAGCGCGATCGCCCCGGAGGAGTTCAGCAGGAAGCTGAAGACGGTGTCCTTGAACTGGTAGTTGAAGTACACCGCGACGAAGCCGAAGACCACCGAGCCGAGGATCGCCGCCACCGGCACGCCGCGCCGGTTCACCCGGGCGAAGGAAGCGGGCGCGTCGCCGCGCTCGCCCAGCGAGAAGGCCATCCGGGAGGCGGTGTAGAGGCCGGAGTTGAGGCAGGACAGCACCGAGGTGAGGATCACCACCTCCATGATGGTGCCCGCCTGCGGGATGCCGATCGAGTCCAGCGCGGCGACGTACGAGCCCTTCTCGGTGATCGCCGGGTCGTTCCACGGCAGCAGGGTGAGCACCACCAGGATCGAGCCCAGGTAGAAGACCGCGATCCGCCAGATCACCGAGTTGGTGGCCCGGGTGACGGCCCGTCGGGGGTCGGCCGACTCGCCGGCGGCCAGCGTGACGATCTCGCTGCCCATGAAGGAGAAGACCACCATCAGCACACCGGTCAGCACCGCCCCGGCCCCGTGCGGGAAGAAGCCGCCGGTGTCGGTCAGGTGGGCCAGCCCGGCGCCCGGGTTGTCCGAGCCGGGCAGCAGGCCGAAGACGGCGAGCAGGCCGACCACCACGAAGGCGGAGATCGCCACCACCTTGATCCCGGCGAACCAGAACTCGAACTCGCCGTAGGAGGCGACCGAGCCCAGGTTGGTGACGGTCAGCACCGCCATCACGATCAGCGCCCAGGCCCACTGCGGGACGGCCGGGACCCAGCCCTCCAGGATCACCGCCCCGGCGGTGGCCTCCACCGCCAGCACCACCACCCAGAAGAACCAGTACAGCCAGCCGATCGAGAAGCCGGCCCAGCGGCCCAGCGCCCGGTCCGCGTACGCCGAGAACGAGCCCGGGTCCGGGCTGGCCGCCGCCATCTCCCCGAGCATCCGCATCACCAGCACCACCAGCACGCCGACCAGCAGGTACGACAGAAGGATGGCCGGCCCCGCCTTGGCGATCCCGGCGCTCGACCCGACGAACAGACCGGCGCCGATCACCCCGCCGATCGCGATCATCGACAGGTGACGGTTCTTCAGACCGGCGTGCAGGCCCTCCGGCGAGCCGGCCGGGTCCGCACCGGGCGGACGGCCCGTGGTGGGGTCGTCCTGCGGGGGGCGGGTTCTGGTGGAGTCCATGGGCATGTCCTTGCGGTTCAGGCCGCCGGGGCCACCCGGGGTCCCCGAGCGCGCCGACGGCTGGGTCCACGATCACGTGGCAGGCACATGCTGCCCCGCTCCCGGCCGCCCCGGTAGCAAGTCCCCGGTGTCTCCGTCAGGTCCCCACCCACCCGCCACGCCGTTCTGAGCAGCCTCTGAGCATCGCCGCACGCCCCTGCCGCACGACCCCGCCACGCACCCCACTGCGCGCACCCCACGGCACGACGTACCCCCGCCCGTTCCGCGCACGGCCCTCAGTCCGTCGCATCCACCCCCGACACCGTGGCCGGATCGGTGTTCGCCCCGCAGAGCACCACGCAGACCCGCTCCCCCTCGGCCGGCCGGTACGCACCGTGCCGCACCGCCGCCCAGGCGGTGGCCGCCGCGTGCTCCACCACCAGGCGGTGCTCCTCCCACAGCGCCTGCCGCGCCCCGGTGATCGCCGCCTCCGGCACCAGCACCGACCGCACCGACGCACCGCCCCGCCCGGCCACCGCCAGCGCCTGTGCCGAGACCCGCCGCGCCCCGAGCGAGTCGGCGGCCACCGACTCCACCGGGACGTCCACCACCGCCCCGGCCTCGATCGCGGCGTTCAGCGCCCGGCAGTTCTCCGGCTCCACCGCCACCGTCCGGATGCCGTGCTCGGCCGCAGCCGTGGCCACGCCGGCGAACAGTCCGCCGCCGCCCACCGCGACCACCACCGTGTCCACGCCCGGCAGCCCGGCCCGGATCTCCTCCAGCAGCGTCCCGGCCCCGGCCGCGATCAGCGGGTGGTCGTAGGCGTGCGAGGCCAGCGCCCCGCTCTCCGCCGCGTACTCCTGACAGGCCGCCAGCGCCTCGGCGTACTCCCGCCCGGCCAGCCGCACCTGCGCTCCGTACCCGCGCAGCCGCTCCACCTTCACCGCCGGCGCGTTCACCGGCAGGAAGACGGTGGCCCGCACCCCCTGCTGTCCGGCCGCCCAGGCGCAGGCCAGCCCGGCGTTGCCACCGGAGGCGATCGTCACCCCCGCCTCGGGGAGGGTACCGGCCTCCCGGTGGGCGCGGAGGAAGTTCTGCGCGCCCCGGGCCTTGAAGCTCCCGGTGTGCTGGAGCTGCTCCAGGGCGAACCACACCCCCGCCGTCCCCGTCGGCACCACCCCGACCGGCCGCACCGCCCCCGCGATCCGCGCACCGGCCGCCCGGACGTCCTGGTACCCGATTCGGCTCACGTCACCGCTCCTCACCACCCGCCCGGCTGACGGGTCCTCACCCCGGCACGGTACGCCGCCGGGTCCGGCTCGGCGGGCCGCGGGGTCCGTCACGGCGGGCCGCGAGGTCCGTCACCCCTTCGCGCGGCCCTTGCGCCACCACACCAGCGCCCCGACGGCAGCTGCTGCCAGCAGCAGCGCCCCGAGGTGGTTCGGCCCCTCGCCCGGCTGCGCCACCGTGGCCACCGGACTCCCGGACGCCGTGGCCGACGGCGCCGCCGTCCCGGTGGGGCTCCCTGTCGGCTGCGCGCCGGGGGTGGCGCTGGGGTCCGCACTCTTCTCGGCGCCCGGGACCGGCACCCGCCACACCTCTGAGCCCTTCCCCTCGCTGCCGAACATCAGCGCCGAGCCGTCCGCCGTGAAGGTGACCGACTCCCCCTGCCGCTGGAACGGCACCGACACCGACTTCTCCGCCCCCAGCCCACCGCCCGTCCAGTCGTACAGCTTCGCCCAGAAGTACCCGCGCAGGACCACCCGGCGACCGTCCGGCGAGAACGCCCCGTCCGTCACCCACGGCACGTCACCGACCGGCCGGAACACGTTGACCGCCGTGCTCGACAGGCTCTCCGGCCCCTCGTAGAGGTGCCCCTCCCGCTGGTCCTTGCTGGCGATGTACACCCGCCCGGTCACCGGGTGCACGAGCAGCGCCTCCGCGTCGCGCGGCCCGTCCGCGTACCGCACCCGGTACTTGGTGACCTGCACCGTCTGGTCGGCGAGCCGGGCCGGCTCCTCGAAGGCGTAGAGCCAGACCTCCGGCCACTTGCCGTGGAGGTTGTCCCCGATGTCGGCCAGGTAGAGCCGGCCCTCCGGTCCGAGCGCGATCGCCTCGACGTCCCTCGGCTTCACCCCGCGCAGCGTCAGCGTGGCCACCGTCCGCCCGGTGGCGGCGTCCACCCCGTAGACGTAGGGGCCGTCGTCGCTGTCGTTGTGGGTCCAGTACACGCCGGGGTGCCGCTGACTCGCCGTCAGCCCGCTGGACTCGGTGATCCGCTCGTCCCGGACGGTGAACTCCCGGCGCGAGCCCTCCGCCGCCGCCGCCGGCCCCACCGCCGGCCCGGCCACCAGCAGGACGGCCAGCAGCGCCACCACCGCCCGCCGCGCCGCCCGCCGCACCGCCCGTTCCGTCGTCCTCGCCACCCCGCGATCATCGCACGGAGCCGCCCCCACGCCCCGTCCCACCACCGGCCCGGGGTGGTGCCGCCCCGCACGGGTCCCGTCAGGGCCAGAGCAGCGACCGCCGCCACCCCTCGCTCCCCCGGCAGTACGCCAACCGCACGTGCTGCCGCCCCGCGTCCCCCTGCCAGAACTCCACCGTGTCCGCCCGCAGCAGATACTTCGTCAGCCCCGGCACCGGCCCGTCCGGATCGACCGTCGCCAGGGCCAGCGCCCGCTCCCAGAGCGGTCCGAACTCCGCCAGCGACCCCAGGTCCTCGCTCTGCCGCCCGACCAGCGCGGCGGCGTGCGCGGCGGGGCTGACGCTGCGCTCCGCCCTCGGCGCGTCCTGCTGGTCCACCGCCACCACCGGCCCGCGCAGCCGCACCTGCCGCCCCGAGGCGGGCCAGTACGAAGTCATCGCCGCCCACGGCGCGGTCGCCAGCTGGTGTCCCTTCGGGCTCCGCCGGTCCGCCACGAAGCTCCAGGTGCCCGCAGCCGGATCGATGTCCCGCAGCCCGACGATCCGCGCGTCCGGCCGCCCGTCCCCGTCCACCGTGGAGAGGGTCACCAGCTGTGCATCCGGCACCCCGGCCCGCAGGGCCTCCAGCAGCCAGGCCACGTGCAGTTCGGCCGGCTCCGCAGGCACCTCCGTCACGTCGAAGCCCGGCAGCTCGCGGGCCATCGGCGGCCGGGACCGCAGCACCTCCCGCAGCTCCGCCAGCCGCCCGTCCCGCTCCCGCGCCACACCCTCATCCATCCCGGCCTCCTGACACCACGTCCCCCGACGGGTCTGCCCGCCACCCGACGGTCATTCTGCCGTGCCCGGAGCACACTCCTCGCCGACCACCTCCCCGGGCCGGTCCGTCGGTGGCCTGCCCGGACCGCTCGGCGCCGGACGTCCGGCGCGACGACGGCCCCTCCGGGCCGGGCACCAGCAGCCCGTGACCCACCGTCAGCACGAGGACCGCAACGGTCGGAGCACACCGAACGCCCGCCGCCCGGTACGAGGCCCCGCACCCCCGTGGCCTTCACTGCCCTGCGACCCCGGTACGGCACCGGCGGGACACTTCCCCGTCACGGCCTCCCGTTGCCCTCCGGGCCCGCCCCCGGATCCCCCGTGCACCACCGTCCGGTCCTCGACTACCGGCGGCCCAACCCAGCTGCCTCTCCCGAGCCGCCCGCCCCTGGGCCAACTCGCTCCCGCCCAGAGCCACTTCACGCGGAACCGCTCCCACCTGTATACCCCCGCCGCACTCGAGACCCGTCCGACCGACGGCCCGGTGGCTGTTTCACGACTGCGGCGATCACCGAGTCGCGCCGTACTGGGCCGACCGGGCCGCCGACTGGTCGGACGTAGCCGTCACGCGACTGAACTCGCCTCACTTGCCCGCGAGTTGCGGCCCTGCGCCGACGGGCCGCGAATGCCCGGACCGCGATGAGCCGGACAGGGCGCTCCGAGGCGGCACCCTCAGGTGCCGATCAAGGACGGATCGCCGGCGGCGGCGACGGCGTCGGACAGCGCCGGGAAGAACGGTCCCGGCCAGCTGTCCTCACGGGCGTGTGCGTCGTTGACCGCCCAGTCGGCGGCCCGCAGCATGACCGCGGTCATTCCTCGTGCGGTCGCGCCGCTGAGTTCGTCGCCGCCACCGTCGCCCACGTAGAGGCACTCACCGGCCGGTACACCAAGGTCCCGGGCGACCTTGCGGAACAGCTCCGGGTCCGGCTTCCTGCGCCCCTCCTCGCAGGACAGGACGACCGCGTCGACCAGCGGGGCGAGCGGCAGCGTCGGCCAGGTCTCGGCGAGTTCGACCGTGCAGTCGCTCAGGACCCCGATCCGAAGGCCGTCACGGCGAAGGCGCTCCAGGGTGTCGAGCGCGTCCTCGCGGAGAGTGAACAGTTCGCGCTGGCACGCGAGTCTGGCCGCCGTCGCGGCCGCCAGCGCCTCGTCGTCCGGGTCGACTCCGCAGCGCCCGGCGAGGGTGCGGATCGTCCGAGGCAGATCACCCAGCGCCCCGACGGCCCGTTCCGGGAACGATGCGTCCAGTGCCCGACGCCACTGCCGGACCGGGATCCCGAGCGGGGCCGCGCTGCGGGCCGCGTGTTCGTCCCAGATCTCCGTGGGCGTGCTCGGCGTCAGGGTGCCGAAGAAGTCGAAGATCACAGCGGAGAAGGGCATGACCGAGACCCTATCGGCCTCACCGGTACGACATCCGGCCGAAGTTGCGCGCCGTGACGCTCCAGCGGCCGGCCGAATGCCCTGATCGGCTGGGCTACGTACCCGTGGCGACGTCCTGGCCGAATTCCCGGGACACCGGTCAGCGACAGATCCAGGCCCAGGTCCGCATCCTCCGACCCACCCCGGCCACCCGTGCAGTCACCACCACCGGGAAGGCGCGGCTAGGAAGAATCCGGAGCGAACTACCCATCCCCAGCTCACACTTCAGCACCTCTACCACTCCTTGCTTCTCATTTGGCCTCCCACAGGTGCCATCTGATCCAATCACCCCATGCATCCCCTCCTCCTCCGCACATTCCGAGCGCTGGACCGCTTCCACTCCACCCACCCCTGGGACCACAACGCCCACTACCACCGCCGGATCCTCCGTCACCTCCCGAAGCAGTTCGGCAGCGCCCTCGACATCGGCTCCGGCAGCGGCGACCTCGCCCGGCTCCTGGCCACCCGCGCCACCACGGTGCACGGCATCGATGCCGACCCCGCCATCGTCGCCCGGGCCCGGGCGCTCACCCCTCACTCCGGCGCGGTGACCTTCACCGTCGGCGACGCCCTGCTCGACCCGCCCGCCGCCGGCCAGCACGACGTCATCACCTGTGTGGCCGCCATCCACCACCTGCCCTTCGGGGAGGCCCTCACCTGCTTCCGCCACCAACTGGCCCCGAACGGGACCCTGGTGGTCGTCGGCGTCTACCGCCCGCACACCCGCAGCGACTTCCTGATCGACGCCATCGCCATCCCCGCGAACCTGGCCATGGCCTGGCTCAAGAACAAGGGCCGCACAGCACCCCGGCCAACGGCGATGACCGCACCGACCGCACCCGCGACGATGACCTTCACGGACATCACAAGCGAGGCCCACCGCATCCTTCCCGGCGCCCGCCTGCGCCGCCGACTGTTCTGGCGCTACACCCTGGTGTGGCACCGACCCTGACCAGCAGCGAACGAACCCTCTCTCGCCGCTCCGCACGACCGACTCCTCGTCACCATCGGTGCGGGGTCCGCAGATCAGGTTCAACGTGCCTTCGCCACGGCCTCGGTGTACAGCTCCGTCGTCAAGTCACCTACGTGGATGCCGAGTCCGGCGAGCGCGGAACGTACCGCTCCCAGGGCAGAGGCCACCTCGCCCTCCGCCACCACGGCCTCGATTTCGATGAACGTCCCGTTCAGCTCCGGGACCCGTACCAGCGTCGCCAGCAGGTCCCAACCGCTCTCCCGCAGCGCGTAGTTCCGGCAGTGCTTCTCGAACCGGATCACCGGCCGGTACCCGAGCCCACGGACGATCGCATCCACCGCCTTCGCGTCCGCCACCTCCGTCTCGTACTCCGGCTTCGCCTCGGAGGCCCCGTCCAGTCGGGGCCCCTTGTACGTCAGCACCGTCCGTACGCCGCCGCTCCCGACCACCGTCCGGACCCGAAGTTCACGATCGCCCCGGCCCAACTCCTCGCCCTGGCCGTCGTAGTAGGTGTCCCGATAGATCTCCTCCCGCCCAGGCCCACACATCCCCTCCAGCCGGGCCGCCACCGCCGCAGGCTCCCGCACCACCGCCTTGAGCTCCACCTCGACGGACATGCAGACGCCTCTCTTGTCGCTGTGGGAGTACCACTCAACGGTGGTGACAGGGGCGATACATAATGCCGGATTCGTCGTCGGCGCCGCCCCATCAGACCGGCTGGGCACCACGAGGTGACCTGACACCGCAGGTGGATCGCGACAGCTCCAGACGGTCCGTCAGGACGGTAGTCTGACCGTTGAACACAACATCTCCAGAATGCGAGCAATGTCCGACTTCCCGGAAGTTGCACAGAACGCCTCCAGGCGCTGACATCACCCCAGCTCACAGAGTCTGCTCCCCGCACGCGCGAGGCTGCCCACTCCGCGAGCAGGGCTTGAGGCTTCCGGTCAGTTGCTCACCACACCGCCCAGAGGCAGTGCCCCATGCACCCCAAACCGCCGCCCACCCTCAATCACTTGACGCTCCGGCAGATCCCGCCGACCACCCTCACCGCTGCCCCGGCGCCGCTTCCCACCCCTGCAGCTTCTCCGGATTCCGCACCGCCCAGATCCGCGCGATCCGCCCGTCCCCGTCCAGTGCGAAGGCCGCCACCGTGACCGTGGTGCCGCCGAGGAGCGAGACCAGCCCGGGCCGGCCGTTGACCGAGTACTCCCGCAGCGTCTGGCCCGGTGAACGGTCGGCGATGCCCAGCAGGGCACCCACGATCTGCCCGGCACCGACCAGCGGTTGGAGGGCGGAGCTGACCAGCCCACCCCCGTCGGCGGTCAGCACCGCCCCGGGGGCCAGGAGCGCGACGAGAGCCGCTATGTCCTTCCGCTCCCAGGCGTGCTTGAAGTCGCGCACCACCCGCGCCTGATCCGCCGTCACCCCCGCCTCCGCACCGCTCGACAGCTCGGCCTGCCGGACCCGTCGCCGGGCCGAGGCGGTCAGCTGCCGGCACGCCGCCGCCGTGCGGTCGAGCACCACCGCCACGTCGCCGAAGGGGTAGCCGAAGACGTCGTGCAGGACGAAGGCGACCCGCTCGGCGGGGGTCATCGTCTCCAGGACGACCAGCAGCGCCATGTCCACCGACTCGTCCAGGGCGATCCGCTCCGCCGGGTCCTGGTGGCCGTCGCCGGGCTGGGCGGCGGGCCATTCGGTGCGGTCGGGCACCGGCTCGGGGATCCACTCGCCGACGTACCGTTCGCGCCGGGCCCGGGCCGAGCCGAGGAGGTCGAGGCAGATCCGGCTGGTGACGGTCGCGAGCCAGGCGTCGGGCGTCCGGATCGCCTCCTGCTGGGCGACCGGGAGGGCGTACCAACGGGCGTACGCCTCCTGGACGGCGTCCTCCGCCTCGGTCAGGGAGCCGAGCAGTCGGTAGCCGATGTTGAGGAGCCGGTGGCGCGCACCGTCCAACGTGGTCGTGGTCATAATCCGGCTGGCTCCTTGACAGTGGCGCTTCCCGACGGCGGCTCAGAACCCTGCCATGATCCACTGTCCGTCCCGCCGGGGCGAGACCCTTTCCGGGACCGGCACGAGGTCCGGGCGTCCCCCTGCACGAACGATCCGGGAGACAGCAGGATCAGCCGTCCTCCAGCGGCGAACCTCGCGCAACCACCCTCGCCGCGACCACCGACCTCACATTCCGGCGAGCCGTTTCGTCAGAAGGGTGAGCGACCGGGACGGACCCCCGGCGCCGAGTACAGGTGAGAGGACGGACGGCGATGGCCACCCTGACGATGACGACCCATCACACCCCCACCCCCAGGTTCCAGCCCTTCGTGCGGGTGGCGGTCGGCCTCCAGACCGCGACCATCCTGGCCCAGGCGATCAGCGCCGGCCTGGCCTTCACCACCTCCTACGGCGAGTTGCTGCACTCGGTGGGCGCCCGGGTGACGTACGGAGCGACGATGCTCTACGTGCTGGCCGCCGTGCTGGCCTGGCGGCCGGGCGGTGGGTCGGCGCGGCCGGTGCTGTACGCGACCGGGTTCCTGCTGTTGTCGTCGTTGCAGGTGGTGGCGGGGGTGTCGCACTGGGCGGGCCTGCACGTGCCGCTGGGTGTGCTGATGTTCGGCGGCAGCCTGCTCCGCCTCGGCCTGGACCTGGCCCGCTACCGCGCCGACGCGGCAGCGGCCGGAGACGGCGGGGTGTCGCGCACCTGACCGGACACGGTGCAGGGAGCAGCGAGCAGGGAGCAGCACAGCGAGTGGCACCCGCGACGGCCCTCACCTGCACCTACCCGCCCAGCGACTAGGCTGGCGCCCCATGAGACGCCGCCCCGCCGCCCCGCCCTCCCCCCTGCCGCAGCGGCTCGGCGTCGACCCCGTACGGCGTCGGCTCCCGGCTGCGGACCGGGGCGAGGACGGGGGCGAGGACGGCGGCGGCTGGCTGACGGTCCGTGACTACCTGCGCGAACTCCTGCCGGTGGATGCGGAGTCGGTGGACGCGCTGTTCGAGGGCGACGGCCCCGGCGACGGTGTCCACGGCACGGACGGCCGCCTCACGGCGGACTCGCCGTTCGTGCCGGAGGCGTGGATCTGGTACCACCGGGACCTGCCGTCGGAGGTGGAGGTGCCGTTCCCGCTCACGGTGGTGCACCGGGACGAGCGGATCGTCGTCGCGGACAAGCCGCACTTCCTCTCCATCGCTCCGCGCGGCAAGCACGTCACCCAGACCGCGCTCGCCCTGCTCCGACACCGGCTCGGCCTCCCCGAGCTCAGCCCGGCGCACCGCCTCGACCGGCTGACCGCCGGGCTGGTGCTGTTCGTGGTGCGGCCCCAGGACCGGCGGGCGTACCAGGAGCTGTTCGCCGAGCGGCGGGTCCGCAAGGAGTACCGGGCCGTCGCGCCGTACCGTCCTGGGCTGGAACTGCCGTGCACGGTGGAGAACCGTCTGGTGAAGGAGCGCACCGAGCTGACGGCCCGTGAGGTGCCGGGCGAGGCGAACAGCCGGAGCGTGGTGGAGCTGCTGACCCGGGACGGACGGTGGGGCGGATACCGCCTGCTGCCCGAGACGGGCAAGACCCATCAGCTCCGGGTCCACCTGGCCGGCCTGGGCATCCCGATCGCGAACGATCCGCTCTACCCCTGCGTACTGCCCGAGCAGGCACCGGACGACTTCCGCGATCCGCTCCAACTCCTGGCTCACACGCTGGAGTTCACCGACCCCCTGACCGGATCGGAGCTCCGCTTCGAGAGCACCCGACAGCTCGCCCACTGGCCCGGCCGACCCGCCTCCGACCCGGCCTTGTGAGCAAGATCACCCACGGGACTCCGTCACCTACGGTCGCGTAAGGTAGTTCACAAGGTGAACTATCTCCTCCATGGCTGACACACAGGAGACCCTTGACCTCAGCTCGTACGTGGCACTCGGCGACAGCTTCACCGAGGGCCTCAACGACGCCCGCCCGGACGGCGCGTACGCCGGCTGGGCCGACCGGCTCGCCCGACTGCTGGCCGCCCAGCGCCCGTTCGGCGACTTCCGGTACGCGAACCTGGCGGTCCGCGGTCGGCTGCTGGACCAGATCGTCGAGGAGCAGGTGCCCCGGGTCGCGGAGATCCGCCCCGACCTGGTGACGATCTGCGCCGGCGGCAACGACATCCTCCGGCCGGGCAGTGACCCGGACGCGGTGGCCGAACGGTTCGAGGCGGCCGTGGTGGAGCTGGCCCGGCACGCCGGGACGGTGCTGATCTGCACCGGTTTCGACACCCGCGGCATCCCGGTGCTCGGCATGCTGCGCGGCAAGATCGCCACCTACAACGGCCACCTCCGGGCCATCGCCGACCGGCACGGGCTGACGGTGGCCGACCTCTGGTCGCTGCGCTCGGTGCACGACCGCCGCGCCTGGAGCGAGGACCGGCTCCACCTCTCCCCCGAGGGCCACCAGCGGGTGGCCCTGCTGGCCGCCCGCTCGCTCGGCCTGCCGCTGGGTCCGGACCAGGACCCGGAGGCGCCCTGGCCGGCCGTGCCCGAGCCGACCACCGCCGAGCAGCGCCGGGAGAACCTCCAGTGGGCGCGCGAGTTCCTGGTGCCGTGGGTCGGCCGCCGCCTGCGCGGCGAGTCCTCGGGGGACAACGTGGAGGCCAAGCGCCCGGAGCTGCTCCCGCTCTGACCCGGCGTCGAGCAGCCGGCACCCAGCCCGCGTCCCACCAGTCACAGTCGTCGGCCGTCGGCCCGGACCTCGCCCCACGAGGCCCGGGCCGAGCCGTCCGACCACCCCGGCCGGCTCAGCCGGATCCGAACCGGAGCCGAAGCCGGAGCCGCCACGGCCAGCCCGTCAGATCACCCCGGCACGGCGGAGCAGCCAGCGGTTGGTCCGGCCCACCAACCCGGCCCGGTCGAGGACACCGATCGCCTTCGCCGCCATCTCGGTCTTGGTGGCCCGCCAGTGCGGGTTGCGCCGGGCCGCGGCTCGGCCCGCCTTCGGGTCGATGCCGACCGCCGCGTAGAGCCGGGGGTTGATCAGGCCGAGGGTGGAGCGGTGGATGATCAGGCCGATCAGCAGCTGCTCGTAGCAGCGGCGCAGCCGGCCGACCCGGGTGCGGACCAGCTCCTCCCTGGCGTAGGTGATGTGCCGGGACTCCTCGATCACGTGGATCCGGGAGACCTGCCGGGTGAGCGGCTGGAGCGATTCGTCGTTCATCAGCTCGCGCTGGAACGCGTCCAGGATCTCCTCCACGTACATGGTGCCGCCGAAGGTCTGACTGTGCGTCGAGATCGCCTTGAAGATCCGGCCGAGCTCGTGCGAGAGCCGTCCCGGGCCGTAGTACGGGACGCCCATCCAGGAGATCATCTTGGCGAACATCACCGAGTGCCGGCACTCGTCGGCGATCTCGGTGAGCGCGTACTGCACGTGCGCGCTGGTCGGGTCCCGGTCGAAGGCGTGGCGCAGCAGCATCTGCATCAGGATCTCCTCGAACCAGATCCCGAGACTGGCCACGCTCGCCACCTCGTGCTTGCTCAGCTCGATCCGCTGCTCCTCGTCGAGGCCCTGCCACAGCTCGGTGCCGTAGAGCGAGAGCCGGTGCGGCCCGCAGTAGTAGCGGCCGGGGATCGGCGGGGCGTCCCAGTCGACCTCGGTGAGCGGGTCGAAGGAGAGCCGGGCCGAGGAGGCGAGCAGCCGCTCGGCGGTGCGGCGGCGCTCCTCGGGCCAGGCTTCGGGGGCGGTCCGGACGGCCTTGGTCATCGGCCCTCTTCCTTCCTCTCGGCTGACGGGCGCTCACACGCGGCGCGCGCACCCTCTCGCCGGACGGTAGGCCCTATTAGACACACCGTCAATACTTCTCACCGCACCTCCCGCTCCGCCGCCCCGCGCCCCGTCACCTTCCGCGCCCCGCCGGGCAGTTGGAGACACCGGTCCGACCGCGCCGCACGGAGCCCGGCACCGACTGTCGGTGCACCGTGCGAACGTGCGGCTCATGATCGAAAACCGCGAGGGCACCGACTGGTCGTCCCTCAGCCACGCCTACGGCCGAGCCGACGAAGTGGCGCACTGGCTGGAGCAGATGGGTTCGCCCGACCCCGAGGTCCGGACTGAGGGCTTCAGCCGCTTCTACAGCTCGGCCCTCCACCAGGGCACGGTGTACGACTCCACCACGGCGAGCGTGCCGCACCTGTTCACACTGGCCGGGGACGCCAGGACACCCGACCGGGCCGCCGTCGTCAGACTGCTGGTCGCCATCGGCAGTTCGGCACTGGAGCACCTCACCTTCTACTCCGAGGGCTACGACCCGGCCGTCCACGGAGCCACGCCCGATTCGGAGGCGGCGGCACAGCTCCGCGAGCGCGCCGGTGACTTCGTCCGGTACTCGGCGGCCCCGGACCCGGAGCTGCGCCGGGCCGCCATCCCGGCGCTGGGCCACTTCCTCGACGACGGTGACCTGGCGATGGCCCTCCTGCGCGATCGGCTGTCGGCCGCGACCGACACGGCGGAACGCCTGCTGGTGGTCGAGGCCGCCGCGTCCCTGGCCGGACGGCTGGCCTCCGCACTCGCCCCGGTGACGGGCTGGCTCGGCACCCTCGCCGCCGACCCGGTCTCGGACGCCGGCCTCCGGCTCGCCGCCCTGGTTCACCGCGCGGAGTGCGCACCCCAGACGATCGACGCCACGCTCGTCCCCACGGCGATCGACCTGCTCGGGCGTTTCCCCCTCGACCCCGGGCCCGCACCGGCGCCCGGCGCACCGGCGCCCGGCGCACCGGCGGCGGCCACCGGCGCCGCCGCCTGCGAGCAATGCACCTGCACGGCCGAGGACGACGACCAGGCGGCGGCAGCCGCGCCCAGGCCGAGCAGCAACCCGCAGCTGGACGCCATCCTCGCCACCCTGGACCGGCAGGGCCAGGCCTACTCGCCCACCACCGAACCGCTGATCACCCTGCACCGGCTGGTGGACTCCCGGGTCTCCGACCGGACCGCCCTGCTCACCGCACAGTTGCGCAGCGCCGACCGCGCCATCCGCTACGACGCCATCGGCATGGCCCACTCCCTGGTCCGCTCCTGGCGCGGTGACCACACCGGCCTCGTCCTGCTGCTCGCCGACTGCCTGCTGCCGCACGACCCGTACACCACGGCCGAGGCCGCCACCGCCCTCGGCTCACTCCCCGCCACCATCGCCGAACCCGCACGCGAAGCCCTCGCCGCCCTGGTCGCGGCGGACCGGGCGACCCACGGGCCGGACGTCTGGTGCGCCCGGCAGCCCGCGCTGCGCCGGGCCCACCAGGAGGCGGTCACCACGCTGGCCGGGCTCGGCGACGAGCGCGCACTGCCCAGCCTGCTGACCGCACTGGACACCGGCACCGACGACTGGCGTGCCCTCCGGGCGGTCGGCCCGCTCGGCCGAGCCGCCGACGAGCTGCTGCCGAGGCTCCTGCCCCGCCTGGCCGGGATCGACTTCACCGAGGAGTGGTTCTGGTCCGACGCCTCGTCACTGATCGCGGCCCTCGGCGATTTCGGCCACCCGGCCGCCGTGCCGGCGCTGATCTCGGGCCTGACCGAGGCCATCCGTCAGGAGCAGTGGGCCGGCGCCAGGTCCATCATCCACGCCCTCACCCTCATCGGCCCCGACGCCGCTCCCGCACTCGCCACCATCCGACCGCTCGCGGAGGCCGCGGACCCGGCCCTCCGCCTCGCCACGGCCCGGTCCCTCTGGGACATCGCTCACGACCCCGCCGCAGTCCCCCTGCTGATCGCCTGCATCGACACCCCGGAACACGAAGGCGCCACCGAGGTCCTCGCCCGGATCGGCGCGCAGGCGGCCGATGCTCTGCCCCGTCTGCGGCACACGCTGGAAGCCAGCCACCTGTGGCCCCGGATGCACGCCGCGACCGCGATCCAGGCCATCGGCGGCCCGGCCGAGTCCGAGACCCTCCTGCCCACCGTGCTGGAGCTCTGGGCGGAGAACGACGTGACCGCCCTCGACGTCGTGCGCTGCCTGCAACGGATGGGTCCGGCCGCCGCACCCGCCCTCCCCCTGCTCCGGGCCGAACTCGACCGGCCCGAACGCGGCGGCGGCTTCTTCGGGAGCATCGAGAGGGACGAGGAGCTGCAGCACGCCTGTCGCGCCGTCATCGCCCGGCTCGGCTGAGTCCGCCCGGCCCCTCGGGGGCACACCCAGGAGCCGGATCCTCAGGCCGAGCCACAGCGAACTCGCTTTTACAGCACGACAGTTCAAGATGCTCGGCGGTGGACTGACACCGCACCTCTCCCCCGGAGGTTGACGGAGCGGGGCGGTGAGGCGTTCAACGCCTCACCGCCCCGTACCTGACTGCCCTCCTCGGGCGGAGCCGACGGTCAGTCAAGGGCCTTCCGCTTGGCGGCGGCGGAGATGCCGGCGGCCGTCCAGTAGTCCGGGTCCGCCGGGGCGCGCCGGGCGAGGTCCTCGCGGACCTGGTCGGCGAGCCTGCGGGTGTCGCGGCGGTTCATGGTGGCGCCGAGGCCGGCGCCGATCAGCAGCGGGGTGAGGGAGGGCAGCTTGCGCAGCGTGCTGCGGGTGAGGCGCTTGCGCAGCTTCGAGCGGACCTCGGAGCTGACCGCCATCGCCGCCAGACCGGCCGGGCGGACCAGCACGGCCCGGTCGATGCCCCGGCCGTCCGCCCAGGCGCTGACGTAGGCGGTGGCGCGCTGCGCCATCGTGCCCTCGGCCGGCACGCCGTAGATCTCGTGCAGCTCGGCGATCAGCTTGATCTCCACGGCGGCCACCGACAGCGTCTCGGCCGCGATCTCCACCGGCATCGCGGGCGGCACCGGCATCATCGCGGCCGCGCCGGCCCCGGCGCCGAGGGCGGCGGAGGAGCGGCAGGCGCCGAGGGTGATCAGCTCGGCCAGTTCGGCGGGGGTGGCGGCGTTCGGGTGCTGGGCCCGGAGGGTGGCCAGGCTGCGGACCGGGATCCGGGGTGCGGCGTCCAGCAGCCGGTCGGTGAGGGCCTTGCCGCCGTAGCCGGCGCCCTTGGCCGCCGCCTTCCCGCCCCGGGCCAGCGCGGTGGCGAGCGAGCCGACCAGCGCACCGGCCCGCTGGCTGCCCTTGCGCCGGTACCACGCCTCCCGGACGGCCGGGGCGCTGTCGGGCAGGCTGCGCTCCATCTCGGCCGAGAGGGCGGCCAGCTGCCCGGCGACGTCCCCGCCCCCGCCGCCCGCACTCCCCTTGTCCGGCCCGGGATCGGGCTGCCCGGCTCTCCTCCGTCGGATGATTCCCATGAAATGCGCGTACCCGCTCCGCTCCGCCGCCACGCCGCCCGGTGACCCCGATCTCCCCCTGGTACCGCTCCGGTCTCGGTTCGGGCATGCCCACGCCCACGAACGAGCTCCGCCCGCCACACTGGGTACGGCCGGTCTGACGGGGCGTCACGGGGGCAAACGCCGGACCCGGCCGGGCCCAGGCACCGGTGCACTCGGAAGCGCGCCTCGACGTGCTCGCCGATGTCCGCACCGGTGCCCGCTCCGCGCTGCTCCGTCCACCACGCCCCCCTGCCTGCGCACCACGCTCCGTTGCACCGCGCTCGGCTGCACCAGCGCGCTGGTGCGCCGCGCGCTGGTGCACCATGACGAGGGGACAGTCCGTGCGGACCACCGAGAGACCCCGTGCCACGCACCACCGGACCGATCTGCACCTGGCGGCCCTGCTCGGCGGTGCCACCGCCGTCCTCGACCTCCTCCTGCTGCTCGTCGTCACCGAGGCCGGGCACCTGCTGCTCGCCTTCCACGCGGGCGGCGCCACCGTCGCCGCCGTCCGGGCGCTCTGGTACCCGGCTCCGGCCGCCCGCCAGCTGCGCCGACTCGCCGGCTGGCTGCTGACCAGCCAACTCGCTGTCGTGGCAGCCCTCCTGGCCACCCTCGTCGCCGTCCACTGGGCGCACCGCGGCACGCCCTGACGCACGGCCGGGACAGAGCTTGAACAGACCTTGAACACCTCCCGACGGTCCCGGACGGTTCGGTGGGTACTGTGGGCGGGTCCTCCCTCGAAAGGCTCCCTCCCCCATGGCCAAGAACGCCGCCGGATCACCTGCCAAGGCCCCGAAGGCCCTGCTGCAACTGACCGGCGTCAGCCGCTCCTACGGCGACCGGGAGGTGCTGCACCCGATGAGTCTCTCGCTGGCCCCCGGCGAGTGCGTCGCACTGCTCGGCCACAACGGGTCGGGCAAGTCCACCCTGCTCCGGGTCGCGGCCGGGCGGGACGCGCCCAGCAAGGGCACCGTGCGGTTCGACGGCCTCCCGATGGACCAGAACGACCCCCGCATCCGGGCCCGGGTCGCGGTGGTCGGGGACACCGTCGCCTGCTACCCCGATCTGACGGTCCGGGAGCACCTGCTGCTGGTGGCGGTCGCGCACGGGGTCGCCGACGCCGCCGACTGGATCACCGAGGTGCTGGCCCACCGCAACCTCACCGAACGGGCCGATGCCCTGCCCTCGGCCCTCTCCTCCGGCCAGATGCAGGCCCTGCTGCTGGCCTGTGCCATGGTCCGGCCCCGTGACCTGCTGTTGCTGGACGAGCCGGAGCAGCGGCTCGACCCGGAGGCCCGGCATGACCTCGCCGAGCTGCTGAAGGGCGAACTCGCGGACGGCGTCGCGGTGTTGCTGGTCACCCACCACACCGATCTGGCCCTCGACGTGGCCGACCGGGTGGTGGTGCTGGAGGACGGCCGGGTGGTCAGGCAGGGCAAGCCCCGCCAGGTGCTCGCGGCCGAGCACGCCGCGCGCACCGCCGCCGCGACGGCGAACACCGCCACCGACGGCCCCGGCGCCGACGCCGGAAGCGGCTCGGGCTCCGGCCGCGCCGCCCGCTCGGGGGGCACTCGATGAGCACCGCGACCCCCACCAGCCCGGCGGCGGCCGAGCCCGACACCGCACCCGAACCGTGGTCGCCGGACGACGACTGGACGGACGAGACCCTCGCGCTGCTGCGCGCCCTGCGCGCGCCGCACCGCCGCAACCGCGCCAAGTCCGTCGGGTTCGCGCTCTACTGCGTGCTGCTCGGTCTGGTGGTCTGGGGCGGTGTGCCCAGCCTCGGCCTCTTCCTCCAGGCGTCGATGGGCGCCGACTACACCGGCCATGGCGGTGACCTGCTCGCCGCGATGCCGGCGGGCATCACCGCCATCGGGCTGACCACCTTCCTGCTCCTGCTCCGGGACGGCCTGTGGCGCGGCCCGGTGGTGCCGCCCCGGGCGGCGATGGACTGGCTGCTCACCCACCCCGTCCGGCCGCGCCCGGTGCTCCGGCCGTGGTTCTGGCTGTCCTGCGCGGTGGCCGCCTTCCCCGGGCTGGTCGCCGCGGTCGGCGGGATGGTCGCCCTCGGACTGACCGTCCGCACCGGCCTGCCCGCCGCCCTCGGCTGGTGCCTGCTCGGCGGGCTCGGCGTCCCGCTGCTGGCCACCTGTGCGGCCCTGGTGGTGGAGCGCAGCGACCGCGCCGCGCACTGGGTGCGCCGCCTCACCCCCTACCTCACCGCGCTCGTGCTCGCGCTCACCGCGCAGACCGTGCTCACCGTGGCCGGGCACCCGGTGCCGTGGCTGGAGCGGATCGAACTCTGGTCGGGTCCGTGGGGCTGGGCCGCGCTCGCCGCGCTGGCGCCGACCCCGGCCGCCGTCCCGGGCGGCTGGGTGGCCGCCGCCCTGCTGGTGCTCTCCACCGCCGCCGCCCTGGTGGCCGCCGACCGGACCGCCGCCACCGTCCCGCTGGCCCGCCTGCGCGAACGGGCCCGGACCGCCGCCGGTGTGCTCGCCGCGCTCCGCACCGTGGAGCTGCGCAGCGCCCGACTGGCCGTCAACAGTGCCAACGGCAGCACCCGGCAGTTCCGGCTCCGGCTCCCGGCACCGCGACGGCCGTGGCTGGTGGTCCCGTGGCGGGACACCCTGGCCCTGCTCCGCTCCCCCGCCCGGCTGGGCCGCGCGGTCGCCCTGGCGGTGCCCGCACCGTTCTGCGCCGTCCTGGCCCACGGCGCGCAGGGCCTGCTGTCCTGGCTCGCCACCGCCGTCGCCCTGGTCTTCGGCTACCTGGCGGTGGCCCAGCTGCTGGAGCCCGCCCGGATCGAGACCGACGACGTCCGCCGGGCCTCCTGGTCCCCGTACCCGTTCGCGGGCCTGATGCTCCGTCACGCCGTCGTCCCGACCGTCGCCGCCCTGCTGCTCGGCCTCGCCTGCGCCGCCGCCCTGGCGGCGGCGGGCGCCGGGGCGGTGGCCTGGCTGGCACCGGCCGCGGCGCCGGCGCTGGTCGCGGCCGGGATGGTGAACGCCTGCCGGGGCGTGGTGCGCAAGGACCTGCTGTTCTCCCCGGCCCAGGGCGCGGGTGGCGGCACCGGCCCGCTGGTCTTCGCCGCCTGGTACGCGGCCGGCCCGGCGGTGGGGATCGCCGTACTGACCCCGCTGTTCTCCTCGGCCCTCCGCGCCGGCACCGGCCCGGCGGTCGCCAGGGCCGCGCTGATGGCGGCGGTGGTCGCGGTCCTGCTGCTCCGCTGGGCCCGGGCCCGGGCCGCTCGGATGGCCACGGCCCGGGTCGGCGAGGGCGCGGCCTGACCACCTCCCATCACCGGTCGGCGGGCTGCTTCTGCTGCTTCTCCTCGTGCGCAGCCCGTCGGCCGGGACCGGTCCGCTCAGCCCAGCGCGCGTTCCATCCGGCCGAGCACCGTCCGCAGCACCCCGTGGCGGTCGCCACCCGGCGGGAGCTGCGGGAGCAGGGCCCGGAGGCGACGCGCCGCGTCGAGGCGGACGTGCCCGACCCCGCTCACCGTGATCAGCGCGTTGATCGCGTGGATGGCCCAGTACTGGCTGAAGCCCAGCGGCTCCGCGAGCGCCGCCTCGACCAGCTCCGGCCAGTACTCCAGCTCGGGCTTGGCGTACAGCCGGGCGTAGGCCGCGAGCCGCACTCCGGCGTCGGTGGATCGCAGAGCCGTGGCCGGGTCGAAGGCGTCGAGCCCCGGGGTGATCCTGGCCAGCTCGACGAAGATCTGCTCCTGCTGGTAGGTCCGCGCCGGCCCGGACGGTTCGCGCCGCCGGAGGTCGGTGAACTCCGCGATCAGCGCGGCGAGTTCGGTGCCGCCACGGACACCCTCCCCACCCGCCGCCGCCAGCGCCACGCGGGCCTGCCGACTGGCGTCGTCGCCCACGGACCGGGCCTGGGCGGCCTGCAGCTCGACCGCCTCCACCCGTTCCTGCAACTGCCGGTACTGGAGCTTGGTGCCGCCGGGGAGCTCGATGCTCTCGAACAGCTCGCCCAGCCACGGCACCACCGCGACCACGGCCAGCACCACCGTCACGGCGTCCACCTTCAGCTCCGGCCGGACGGTGTGCAGCACGCCGATCCCGAGGGCGCCGAGGGAGACGAGCGAGGCGATCAGCTGCCTTCGCCGACTCCCGGCCGGCTGCGGCTGGTTGTGCGGTTCCTGGTCCGCCATGGTGTCATCGTCCCAGATCCGCGCGGGAGTTGCACCGACCGGGTTCCGGGGCGCGGCAGGCTGCGGAACCGCCCCCCAGCACCGGCCCGGCCGGTGCGTACCACATCGACTGGCCATACCGCTGGAAACCGTCTGAATTCCGGCGTCCCCGACGCCAACGGACCTAAGGTGACCGCCAGGTCGCCACGTTCTGCTGGCGCAGCGGTTCGGCACAGGGAGGTCCATCCATGGCCAACGAGTTCCAGCGACGCAAGCTCCGCAACGTCTTCGCCGCCTTCGACGCGGACGGGGACGGCTACCTGCGGAAGGCGGACTTCGAGGCGCTGGTGGTCCGCTGGAGCCAACTCCCCGCCGTGCAACGGAGCTCAGAGCTGCACGCCCGGGTCGAGGCGTTCCTGCTGGGCTGGTGGGACCACCTGGCCGCGGTGGCCGACACCAACCGCGACGACCGCGTCGACATGGACGAGATGCTCGCCCTGGTCGACCAACTCCCCACCATCCGGGGCACGGTGACCGCCACGGCGGACACCGTCTTCGACGCCGTGGACGAGAACGGGGACGGCCGGATCTCCCGCGAGGAGCACCGCCGGCTCATCGACGTCTGGCACGGCCGGACGGTGGAGACCGAGGACGTCTTCGACCACCTCGACCTGGACGGGGACGGTTTCCTGAGCCGGCCGGAGTTCGCCCTGCTCTGGGCGCAGTTCTGGATCAGCGCCGACCCGTCGGAGCCGGGCAACGTGATGTGCGGGCGGATTCCGGCGCAGTAGTCCCGGCTGTCCCGACCTGGCCGACCGGCGGCTGCCGCACAATGGGTGGGAGGCAGGGGCGGGGGCGAGCGGGTGCCAGGGGGCAGCATGATGATCGGCGACCAGTTGAGGCGTACGGCAGAGGGCCTCGGAGTCGTACTGCCCGAGCCGGATCCTGCGTTCTCGGGCATCGCGAAGTACGGCGACGAGGGGACCGGCCGACAGGTGACGGTGCTTCCGCCCTGCGAGCCGATCGAGGGCTCACGACGGCGGGAGACGTATCCACCCGGTGAACAGGACGGGGGCTTCTGGACGGCCCTCGGGAGCCACGGCGTGACCATGGCCGGTGGATGGATCGCAGAACCGGCCGAAGTGGTCAGGGCGACGGCGGTGTGGCTGAGCGGGGCAGGGCTGGCGGAGACTCGGGCCCGGGCCCCGCGCATCTCGTTCCGCCCGTGGGCCTTGGCACACGAACAGGAGCCGCTCGGTGCGGTCGAGTTGGTGTGGCAGGTCAAGCTCGACAGCCTTCACACCTCGCAGCGGGGCCGGTTCACTCGCCACGGAGCGCTGTTGACGGCGGCATACGCCCAGCCGGCGCTCCGCCGACTGACTCCGATCACCAGCCACTTGAACGTCTGGTTCACCACCAGGATCGAGCCTTCCGACAACAGGCAGGTCGGGTTCGGCCACTGGGGAGGGCTGGTCGGGTGCGGCCTGTTCCCGCACGACGAGCGGCGGTACGGGGTACGTCGCAGCAGCGGGGAGTTGGTCGGACGCACCGAGAGTCCGGAAGAAGCCGTCGCCCTCGTGGTGGCCGGCCTCTCGGAGGGGCTCGGACTGGTGTGACCTTCCCCCCGACCCGGCGAACCGTACCGACGTCCGGTGGGCCCGGTGCTCGGACCGCACGGGTAGCGTGGCCGCATGACGATGCGGGTGGTGTCGCTGGTGCCGTCGTTGACCGAGGCGGTGGCGGCTACGGGGCGGGAGCTGCTGGTCGGGGTGACCGACTGGTGCAGTGAGCCGGCCGACCTCGACGTGGTGCGGGTCGGGGGGACCAAGAATCCGGACGTGGCGCGGATCGTGGGGCTCCGGCCGGATCTGGTGATCGCCAACGAGGAGGAGAACCGCGCGGCGGACATCGCTGCGCTGCGGGCGGCCGGGGTGGCGGTGCGGGTGACCGAGGTGCGGTCGGTGCCGCAGGCGTTCGCGGAGTTGGGCCGGTTGCTGACGGAGGATCTGGGGCTGGGGCGGCCCGGGTGGCTGGCGGAGGCCGAACGCGCCTGGGCGGACCTGCCGGACGACGGGGGCGGCCCCGGGCTGCGGGCGGTGGTGCCGATCTGGCGGCGGCCGTGGATGGTGCTGGGCCGGGACACCTTCGCGGGGGACGTGCTGCGCCGGCTCGGCGTCGAGCTCGTCCACGCCGACCACCCCGAGCGCTACCCGGCCATCCCGGTGGAGCGGCTGCGCGCCGAGCGGCCCGACCTGGTGGTGCTCCCGGACGAGCCCTACCGCTTCACGGCGGACGACGGGCCCGAGGCGTTCCCGGGGGTGCCCGCAGCGCTGGTGAGTGGCCGTCACCTCACCTGGTACGGCCCCTCCCTGGTCGAGGCCCCGGCCGTCCTCACCGCCGCGCTCCGGGGCGCGCGGCCGGCCGGCTGAGGGCCGTCACGTCGGCAGGACCGGGGCGCGCGGCATGCTGACGCTCTGCTCGGTCGGGAAATGGGGGACGTTAGTGGCCGGGTTGCGGTGTGAGGCAGTCCGCTGGGTGGACGACGAGCCGTGGCCCGGGGTGGTCGAGTCCGGTTCACCGCTGCGGCGGGGCAGCGCTGGTCACTGGTTGATGAGGCCCCGATCTTCGCGGCGACGGGTGGGCTCGGCCCCGACACGGCGTATCCGGTGGCGGTCACCGTGGCCTGCACCGTCGCCGAGGACGACGGCCTGACGGGGAGCGGTGGGCTGGTCACGTCTCCACCTCGCCGCACGGGGTCGGCACGCCGGACAGGCGCGAGGAGTTCACGGTGAGCAGCTCATCCCTGAGCGCGGGGCCGTGGTCGCGCCGACCGGCGGGGGCGGGCCCGGCGGCCGGGGGCGGGACGCCGTGGGCCAGAATCGAGAGCATGGACGTCCCCGAACTGCTGGAAGCAGCCTCCCTCCTGGTGCCCGAGCGGATCGCCACCGAGAACGACCTCACGGTGGGCGACGTCTGGGAGTACCTCGCCCACGACGAGTGGGAGGTGGCCCTCGGTCTGCTGGAGGAGCTCGGCGACGTCCACGCGCTGCCGCCCGGATTCTGGGAGGGCCTGGCCACCGCCGCCGAAGAGCTGCGGCTGGAGCGGAGCACGGCCTGGTGTCACTGGCGTGCGTACGAGGCCCGCCACGGGATCATCCGCGCCCGCCTCACCCTCCGCCCCGCCGCCGAGGCGACCCGGCGCACGCCCGTCGCCGGGGCCGGGGTGCTGCGACCGATGTGGGACATCGGTGACCGGTCCGCCGACGGCGGACCGGTGCTGCACATCGCCCGGCTCTGGGTGGAGTACGCACCCGAGCTGGAGCCCGGCGGGCAGGCCCCGGTGCGGCTCGCACCGCTGGACGCCGCGCGGTGGCGGCGGCTCCGGCCCGGTCAGGAGATCACCATGCACGAGGTCCGGTCGGTGGCGGGCACGGCCGTCATCCTGGAGGCCGGGCCGCCCCCGGCCACCTCGGCCGGGTGAAGGCGGGCCACCGAGCAGCAGCCCCTTCGGCGGGGCACGATCACCCATCCCAGGAAGGTGCCGCACCGCATGAACGCCACGACCGCAGCCGACCCCACTGAACCGCCGATCCGGATCGGCGCGCTCGCGCCGCTCTCCCGCCCCGGCTGGGTCGAGGCGGGCCGGCACCTGATCGCCGGAGCCGAACTCGCGGTCGAGGAGGTGAACGCCACCGGCGGAGTCCGCGGGCGGCGGCTGGAGTTGACGGTCCGGGACACCGCAGCCGACCCGCAGCGCGCGGAGGCCGCGGTGACGGAGCTCGCCGGGCTGGGGGTGACGGCGATCGTCGGCGAGTACCACAGCGTGGCCGCCCGGGCCGCCGCCGCGCGGGCCGATCGGCTCGGTGTGCCGTTCCTCTGCTCCTCGGCCGTGCTGGACGCGCTCACCGACGGTCCGACCGACTGGGTGGCCCGGCTCGCGCCCGCACAGTCGCACGCGTGGCGGGTGTACGGGGATCACCTGCTCGCCGCCGGGCACCGTCATCTCGCCGTGGCGGTCGAACCCAGCGTCTACTGGGCCGCCGGCACCGCCCTCCTGCGCACCGCGTTCGAGCAACGCGACGGCGTGGTGAGCGAGTTCGACGCCCGCGCGCTCGACCTCACCGCCGTCGCCCGGAGCGGCGCCACCGCCCTGCTGCTGCTCTGTGGCTTCCCCGACCCGGCGGTCCCGGTCGTCCGCGCCGTCCGGCGGGACCCCCGTCTCGCCGGGCTGCTGATCGGCGCACCGGCTGGGCAGCCGGAGTTCGCGGAGTGGGCCGGGCTACTCGGCGCGGACGGTGACTCGGTGCCCTTCCTGCGCTACCTGCCCGAGCGTCCCGGCCCCCGGCAGGCGAGGGTCGAGTCCACGCTCCGTCAACGGCTGGCTGCCGCACCCTCGTTCGTCGCCTTCGAGGGCCACGACGCCGTCACCGTCCTCGCGGGAGCGCTCCGTGGCCACGGGGCGGACCGCGCCACCGTCGCCGCCGGGTGGTCGGGGCTCGCGGTGGACGGCACGCGCGGCACCGTCCGGTTCTCCCGGGTGCCCGGCGTCGGCGTCCGCCAGTGGGCCTGGCCGCCGGTACAGGTGGCGGAGCGGGACCCGGCATTGCCCGACGGCTTCCGCGTGCTCCGCACCGGCTGAGCCGCAGGACCCGGGCCGCAAGAGCCGGGCCGCCGGACGAACGGGCCGCCGGTCGAGCGGGCCGCCCGGCAGCAGCTCTGACGGTCGGTGAGGCGCCCTTGACGGGCGGACGGTCGAGGGTGGAACGTCGGGCGGGCTGCCCGTCCGGGCGGGGCCGCAGCGGGAGGGGACACCGTGGAACGCGAACCGATGGACGTGGCCACCTACACCGAGAACGCCCGGCGCGGCCCCTGCTTCATCTGCCGGTTCGTCGCCGGGGACCCGGAGTACGCGCACGAGGTCGTCCACGAGGACGAACACCACCTCGCCTTCCTCGACAAGTGGCCCGTGCTCCCGGGCAAGTTGCTGGTGGTGCCGAAGCGCCACCTGGAGCACGTGGTCACCGACCTGAGCGAGCGGGAGTACCTGGATCTCCTGGCGACCGTCCGGCTGGTGGCGCTCGCCGCCGAGGAGGTCCTCGGCGGCGAGCGCACCTACCTGTTCTCGCTCGGCTCACAGGACGGGAACAGCCACCTGCACTGGCACATCGCCCGGCTCCCGCACGGAGTGCCGTACGAGCGGCAGCAGTTCGAGGCCCTCGGCTTCGAGAACGGGGTGCTCGCCTACACCCACGACGAGCGGGCCGCCCTCGCCGAGCGGCTGCGCAGCGCCGTCGCGGCCCGGCGGTGAGCCGGGCGCTCGGGCTCAGAAGGTCAGCACCGTCCGGTGGTGGCCGCCGGGGACGGCCTGGTAGCCGAGGGTGGAATTGACGGACAGCATCGGTGAGTTGGCGGCCTCCACCTCGGTCCTGATCCGGCGGACACCGGCCTCGGCGAGGTGGTGGGCAGCGGTCAGTTTGAGCGCGCCGGCCAGGCCCTGGCCACGCCAGGATCGCCGGACGGCGGTGTACGAGACGTGAGCCAGGCCTCGGGACTCGGTCTGCTCGACGACGGTGGCGCCCGCCAGGCCGTCCTCGGCCAGGCCCAGGAAGATCCAGTCGGGGCGGTGGCCCGGACCGTCGAGCACCTCCTCGCGCCAGTCGGCGAAGTCGGGCAGGGCGTCGACGAAGCCGGGGTTGTCGGGAAGGGTCTCCAGGTAGAGCCGGTGGAGGGCCCGGGCCGCCCGCTCGGGGTCGGGTTCGGCGGCGAGGGTGGTCAGTCGGACGCCCGCCGGGGGCGGAGGCAGCGGTAGGCGCAGCGGATCGAGCACCGCCTCGGCGACGCGGCGCCTCGCTCCCCCCGCTCCGGCACGGACCCCGATTCGACCACCCGCGGTCACGGCCGTGTGCCGCACCGCGCTGCGCTCCGGACCGCTCGGCGGACTTCCCGGTGGACTTCCCGGCGGACCGCTACGGCGCGAGCGGTTCGAGCAGCCGCTCGCGCAGGGCCGCCACGTACTCGTCCCCGAGACCGAGCGGCCCGGCCAGGTAGCCGGCCACGGAACCGTGACGGGCCGTCAACTCGGCCAGGAAGGACCGGATCAGCGCGGCGGGCGCCTGGCCGTAGCCGGGCCAGAGCGGACCCGGGCCGTACTTGGCCTGCCAGTCGGCCGCCAGGGCGTCGGTGGCGAGGTTGGTCAGGGCGAAGTCCTCCTCGACGGTGGCCGGGGGGACACCGAGCACGGTGAGCACCAGGGCACCGACGATGCCGGTGCGGTCCTTGCCGGAGGCGCAGTGGAAGACGGTGCGGCCGGCCGCCGGGTCGGCGATCACCTGGAGGGCCCGGCGCAGTTCGGCGGTGCCCTCCTCGGCCACCTCCAGGTACTTGTCCACCAGGTAGACGGCCGGGTCCACGTCGGCGCCCAGGGCCGCCTGGTCGTAGGGGTGGTGCTCGATGCTGTGGTTGTGGAAGGTCAGCCCGGGGAAGTCCGGGACGCGGCCACCGCGCTCGATCTCCCAGGGGTAGCGCAGGTCGATCACGGTACCGATGCCGAGGGCGGCGAACCGGGCCAGGTCGGCTTCGGTGGTCAGCTTGCCGAGCGAGTCCGAGCGGTAGAGGGTGGCCGGCCGCACCCGTCGGCCCTCGGTGGTCGTATAGCCGCCGAGGTCACGGAAGTTGCGCAGCCGGTCGAACTCCAGGTGTCTGATCATGGTCCCCACCCTAGGGGCCACGGCCACCGACCGGCAGGGTGCGGAAAACCGGACGACACCGCCCGAACCGGGGTGTTAGCGTCCGAACCCATGGACCCACTCACCGAGCCGCAGATCCGTGCCTCCTTCGTCAACTGCACCAAGGGGGAGGCGGGTCGGCTCAACCTGCCCCGGGGGCTGGCCGAACTCCCCTGGGAGCACCTGGACTTCCTCGGTTGGCGGGACCCGGGCGCGCCGGACCGGGCCTATCTGGTGGCCCCGTCCGAGGACGGCCCGGTCGGCGTGACGCTGCGGGTGCCGACGGTGCGGCGCTCCTCGCTGAAGAGCAACCTCTGCTCGCTCTGCCTGACCTCGCACACCGGAACCGGCGTCGCCCTGCTCGCCGCCCGCCGGGCCGGGGCGGCCGGGCGGGAGGGCAGCACGGTCGGCACCTACGTCTGCGCCGACCTGGCCTGCTCGCTCTACGTCCGGGGCCGCAAGCGCACCGCCTCCGCCGAGCGGGTGGCCGAATCGCTGACCGTGGAGGAGCAGATCGCCCGGACGGTGGCCAATCTGGACGCCTTCCTGGCCCAGGTGCTCCGGGGCTGAGCCCCCGCTCCGAGCGGGCCGGTGACCACACTCCTGACCTGGGGCGTCGTGATCCGGGGGTCCGGCACCCGGCCGCCGGGCGGGCCGATAGGGTACGGGCACCACGACCCATTCCAGGAGGGGCAGACATGGCTGACATCGAGAACGCCAAGCAGGTCTTCGCGCGCTTCGACGCGGACGGCGACGGTTTCATCACCGCTGCCGAGTACAGCAAGGCGATGGCCGAGCTCGGTGACCCCTACGTCACCGAGACGGTCGCCCAGGCGGTCATCAACAAGGCCGACACCAGCAAGGATGGCCAGCTGAACTTCGAGGAGTTCTGGGCCGCCCAGCAGGCCTGAGCCCACGCGTGAGCGCCCGGGCCCCGAGGCGTCGAGCCTGGGGCCGCGGGCGCACGTCACGTCCGGCGGTGCTGTCGGCCTCACTCCTGCACTCCCCCTGGGCGCAGCGGGGGCCGACCGTCCGTCAGCCCAGCGCACCCACCGGTGTGCCGGGCAGTCCCGCCACTGCGGCCGGGCCGGTCTCCCGGCCGCTGCCCTCGGCCGGGGCGGCCCCGCGCAGCACGTAGTACTGCGGTGCCATCGCCGTCTCCCGCCCCGGGAGCGCGGCGACCACCGCGCGGTGCACCTTGGCCGGGGTGAGCGGCCGGTCACCCGCGTCCAGCCAGGCCGTCAGCCGGCCGTCCCGGACCGCCACCTCGGCCGCGAGATCGGCACCCAGGGCGTCCGCGAGCAGGGTGCGCACGGCCGCCAGGTCGATCCGGCTGCCGTCCACCTCCTCCCACTCCCCCACCCGCACGCGGCGCTCCAGGCCGGTCAGCTCGGTCAGCCGGGAGAGCTCCACCGGGCCCTCGGCCACCGCCGCGACCAGCTTCAGCAGGCCGCAGGCGAAGAGCTCGCTCTCCTGCCGGTCGAGCACCTGCGGGCAGGTGTGCAGGGAGATCTCCACCACCTCGCTGACCCGCCAGATGTTCATCATCACCCGCACCGGCACCGGCTCGTCCGGGTACCAGCTGAGCTCCGGCTCGGCGGTCGGCAGCGGCCTGGCCCGGGCGGCGGCCTCGGGGACGGTCAGGCTGAGGTCGTTCACCACCACCTGGCGGTTCCACCGGGCGCCGCGCTGGTGGGCCGCGTCCTCGACCAGCTCCCAGATCCGGGGCGCGTCCAGGGTGCTGTGCCAGTAGCCGGCGAAGGCGGCGGCCTTGGTCCGGCCGATCAGCTCGTCCAGGTCGCCCACCCCGGCGTCCAGGGCGATCAGCGCGTCCTGGGCCAGGGTGCCGACGTGGGTGGCGAGTTGGGCCCGGTGCCGGTTGGCCGAGAGGGCCGCCATGGCCAGCTGCGGCTGGTCGGCCCGGTGCGCGACGAGGGCGGCGAAGACGCCGAGCAGCACGCTGGAGTGGCTGGCCCCGGTGCGGGCGCAGGCGGCTTCGAGCTGCCGGGCGGCCTCCTGGGACCGGATCGCCAGCGTGGCCAACTGGTCGGCCGGGCCGGTCAGTCCGGAGTCGGCGAAGACCGCCGCCGGACTGGTCAGCAGGATCTTCTCCCAGTGCTTCAGCGAGGCGGCGGTGCGGCGGCGCCCGGCCGCCGAGTGCTCCGCCTCGGCGATCTCCAGCGGGGTGGGCGCGCTCAGCGCGGCGAGCTCCGCACCGGAGAGCAGGGTGTACCACTCCTCGAACAGGATCGAGGTGGCCGCCCCGTCCGCGCTGGTGTGGCAGACCACCACGGCCAGCCGGGCGGGCTGCCCGTCCTGGGTCAGCAGGGTGAAGCGGAGCGGGAAGTCGGCCGCCAGGTCGAACGGCCGGGGCCGGTCGAGCCGCGCCAACTCGTCTGCCTTCGCGTCGAGTTGGTCATCCGGGCCGGCCTCCACCAGGGTGACCTCGAAGCTGCCGGCCGCGTGCACCGCCTGCCGGCCGTCGACCGCGAAGGTGGTGCGCAGCGACTCGTGCCGCTCGGCGAGGCGGCGCAGCGCGCCGAGTGCCTCCGGGACGGTCGCGCCCGGCGGGACGGGCCACACCGCGTGCTTGTTGATCTGGTCGGGGTCGTCCCGGCGGATGCACAGGATCATGTTGGCCTGGCCGAGGGTGACCGGCCCCTCGCCGGTGCTCGTGCCGTCGTACCGGACGGTGACCACGGTCATCGGTCGGCCCCGGCGGCCTGAGCGGTGGCGGACACCGCGCCGGTGAGCACGGCGCGGACCGGCGCGGGCCAGTCGGCCGGGTGCGGGCCGTGGGCGTGGATCAGGGCGAGCGCGATCCGCTCCAGCCCGAAGGCGGCGCAGGCGGTGTGGCCGGCCTCGCCGTCGGCGGTGAAGGAGAAGACGGTGCCGAAGGTGTCCTTGTGGCAGTTGGCGGAGGCGATCGCCTGGACCAGCCCGTCGGCCACCTCCACCCGCAGCTCGTACTTCAACTCCTGGGCGCGCTGGGCGGCTTGGAAGACCTTGCGGGCCCGGCCGAAGAACGGGTCGTCGGCCACCTCCACCGAGACCTTGAGGTCCATCGCGCGCAGCCACTCGGCCACCCGGGCCAGCCAGGCGGAGCGCCAGTCCTCGCAGTGCTGCTGGGTCCCGGCGGTCACGTACTCGGACATCCGGAAGCTGCGCAGTCGGCCGGGCTCGGCGCTGCCCTCCTGGCGGAAGCAGTGCGCGGAGACCGCGAAGCGGGCGGGAGCCGCCAACTCCCGTCCCTCCAGGGTCGCGTAGACCGGGTAGCAGGCGGCGGGGAGCAGCACCAGGTCGCCGATCCGCTGCTCGCGGTGCCAGTCGGGGGTCTCGGCCAGCTCGCGCCACTCGGCGGGGGTGCCGGTGAAGCTGTGCACGGTGCCGAGCAGGTGCGGGAAGGCCTTGGCGTAGCCGGCCCGCTCCACCAGGGCACGGGAGATGACCGGCGGGATGGCCAGCCGTTCGAAGGGCTCGTCGGCGCCGAGCGCCTCGATGCCCAGGCGCAGGTCGGCGATCAGGCGCTCGAAGCCGGCCGAGTAGAGCACCACACCGGGGGTGTCGGTGGGCAGCAGGGTCGCGGCTTCCGCCGTCCGAGGGTCAGCCGTCCGAAGGTCAGTCATCCGCTGTACCTGTGTTCCTGATTGGGGTGCGGTCGGGGAAGTGGAGCGGGAACGCTCCGCCGTGGGCTCCGGGACGGGGCCGACGGCGCGGGGTTCACGGAGCGCGGTTCACGGCTCGGGGTTCACGGCGCGGGGTTCACGGCTGGTGGAGCTCGGCGGTGCGGCCGGTGCGGCGGTCGGTGCCCCGGACCAGCAGCGGGCCCTCGCCGTGCCAGCCGGCGAGCACCGCCGTCCAGGCTCCCGTGAGCGGCTGGCCGGTGGTGGCGTCCGCCGGGGGCGGCGGCTCGGGGTACGGCCAGGACGAGCGCCAGGCCTCCGGACCCGGCGCCGGCGCCGGCCTCGGCGCGGACTCGCTCTGATCGACCGTCAGGGTCCTGGTGTCATCCGTCTGTTCACAGAGCAGCAGGACCCCCTCCGCGTGCTCGGGCAGCTCGACCGGCCCGGGTGGCCGGTAGTGCAGTGCGGGTTGTTCCAGCAGCAGCACCAGGGCGCGTTCGCAGGCGCCGGTCCGGGCGTAGCGGTCGGCGATCCGTAGGGCGGTGAACGGGCTGAGCGGCCCCTGGTCGCCGATCGCGAAGGCGAGCGGCTGCCCGGGGCAGGCCCGGCTGAGCCGCAGGGTGTTGGCCAGGCCGGGCTGGACGTCGGGGACGTCGAAGGCGAGCAGCAGCAGATCGGCCGGGCGGTCCTCGGTCAGCCGGTCTCCGGTCAGGGCCAGGTCGTCGAGCAGCGCCTCGCCCATCTCGGCGTAGGTGTGGCCGACGCCTTCGGACAGCAGGTCCTCACGGAGCGCCAGCCCGTAGGGGCGGGCCTGGTCGGCGGCGAACCGTCGGAGGTCCGGATCGAGCGAGGCGGCCGAGCGGCCGTCGAAGCGGCGGTGCACGGCCCGGCTGATCCGCAGGCCGCCCCGGCCGGTCGGGCGCGGCTGCACGGCTCAGTCCTCGGTGATGGTGTGGCCGGCCACGAAGTCGGCGAGGCTGGCGACCGAGCGCAGGTCGTCCTCGCCGATCTCCTCGACGTCCACCTGCACGTCCAGGGCCTCCTCCAGTTCGAGGATGAGCTCCAGGGTGCCGGCCGAGGTGAGGCCCAGGTCGTCGAACAGGCAGGCGTTCTCCGGGATTTCGGTGAGCTCGCGGCGGAGCACCCGGGGCAGCAGGGTGCCGATGCTCTCCAGCACCCGGCCGCGCAGGACCGGGTCGAGGGCGGTCGTGGTGTCGTCCATCGTGTACATCCCATCGGAGGTGGCGGAGCAGCGCGGTGTGGTCAGCGCGGGCGGACGTGGGAGCACCCGGAAGTGAAGGGGCTCGGCCGGTCGGTGGCGGACGACCGGCACCGGGCGGGCCGGTGCCGGGCGGTCAGTGCCGGACGGTCATCGCCGAGAAGGTGGCGCCGAGGCCGGAGGCCGCGATCATGTACCGGTCACCGGGGCGGAGCAGGCCCTTGGCGACGGCGGTGTGAAGGTTGATGAACCCGTCTGCGGCGAAACTGTGCCCGACTGTGGGCACGTTGTCCAGCAGTACCCGCTCGATCGGCAGCTTCAACTCCCGGCTCAGGCGCCGCCAGGACACCTGGTTGACGTTGTGCGGCAGGATCAGCGCGAGCTCGTCGAGCTCGATGCCGGCCCGCTCGGCGGCGGTCCGGATCACCTCGGCCATGGTCTCGGGGTAGGCCCGCTGGTAGCGGCTGAGCAGCTCCGGGTCCTCGGCGAAGCGGCCGTCGAACTCGCCGAGCTGGCGCACCGCGTAGGACAGCACCTCGCCGGGTCCGCCACCCGCCCGGACCAGGCAGGCCGCCGCACCTTCGGCGAACACCGCCGTCTCCGGCACGAGTTGGGCGTCCGGAGTGAAGGTCTTCTCACCCGTCAGCACCAGGGCGAGGGCCTGCGGGTCCGGGTCGGCGGCCAGCAGGCGGCCGGCCAGGTCCACCGCCAGCAGGCTGCCGGCGCAGGCGTGGTGGGAGATCGAGAAGTGCTCGGCGTGGCCGAGCCCGAAGCGGCGGAGCAGCTCGGGCATCGGGTCCAGCGGGTACGGGAGGGCCACCGGCATGCTGCGGGCGTACAGCACGTGGCGGACCAGGTGTTCCCGGCCGCGCAGTTGGGTCAGGGCGCCGAGGGCGCCGGCCAGTAGGTCGTACAGCGTCCCGTCCGGATCCAGGCACACCTGGTCCAGGCCGTGGAAGCGGCGGAAGAGGGAGATTTGGCGCGGGGTCAGTCCGATCCGCTCCCCGACCGCCTCCAAGGGCACGGCCGGGCCGGGTAGGTGGACGGCCACTGCCTCCAGTGCGGTCACCGGGCTAGTATTCCCACGCCCCGCGAGCCGCACAAGATGTGTTTCGACTCTTCGGCCGGAGCCCCCCAACCCCCGGAGACCTTTCTGATGGATCGTCATACCCCTGTGACCAGCAGCTTCCTGTTCGTCGTGCCGCCGTTGGCGGGGCACGTGCTGCCCACGATTGGTCTAGGCCGCGAGTTGGCCGAGCGCGGCCACCGGGTGGCCTGGGCGGGCTCCGAGCTGGTGCTGCGACCGCTGCTCGGACCGGACGCCCGGGTGCTGCGCACCGGGTCACGGCTGTACCGGCCGCAGGGCGGCTCGGGGCGCGAGGCCCTGGAGTCGCTCTGGGACGGCTTCGTGGTGCCCTACGCCCGCTTCACCGCGAAGGCGCTGGACGCGGCGGTGCGCACGGAGCGGCCGGACGTGCTGGTGGTGGACCAGCACGCCCCGGCAGGCGCCCTGACGGCCCATCGGCACGGGCTGCCCTGGGCCTCGCTGGCACCCGGGCTGATGGAGCTGGGGCGGCCCTTCCCGGAGGCCGAGCCGTGGATCGGGGAACGGCTGCGCGGCCTGTGGCAGCGGGCCGGCCTGCCGGCCGGGGAGTACCACGACCCGCGCTTCTCCCCGGACCTGCTGCTGGCCCTGACCGGCGCGGCCCTGGTGCCACCGGCCGCCACCGCCCCGGGCGAGGCCGCCCCCGTGCTGGTCGGCCCGGTGCTGTCGGCCCGCCCCGCGCAGACCGACTTCCCGTGGGAGCGGCTGGACCCGACCCGCCGTCACCTGCTGGTCAGCACCGGCACGCTGGCCGACGACGTCTCGGTGGACTTCCTGCACCGGGTGGCCGCCGCGCTGCACCTGCTGGGCCCGGAATGGCCGGCCGTGGTGGTGGCGCCGCCGGAGCTCTGGACGCTCTTCCCGGCCTGGTCGGTCCCGGTCGAGCGGGCCCCGGTGCTCGAACTGCTCACCCGGGGGCGGCTGTCGGCCCTGCTCGGCCACGGCGGGCTGAACACCACCGGCGAGGCGCTGGTCCACGGCCTGCCCGTGGTGCTGGCACCGATCCGGCACGATCAGCCACTGGTGGCCGAGCGGGTGGCGGCGGCCGGCGCCGGACTCCGGGTGGACTTCGCCAGGGCCACCCCGTGGCAGCTGGCGGAGGCGGTCCGCGCGGTCCACCAGGAGCCCTCCTACCGCGCGGCGGCCGGGCGCCTCGGCCACGAACTGCTCGCGACGGGCGGTGCCCGCACGGCAGTTGACCACCTGGAGCGGCTGGCGTCCGACAGGCGGGATCCGGCCACCGACCTGGTCCAGACCATTGTGGCGGGCCCGGCCGACCCCCTAGGGTGACGCCCGGGGCCCGCTCCCCCGGCCGCCGTCGCGCTGCCCGGGTGTCCGGCCTGCCCCGGCGTCGGCCGCCCCTGCACGGCCGACCCCCTCCACACCCTGTCGGCCCACCCCTGTACGGGAGTTCTGGCTTGATCGAGACCACGGGGCTGCGCAAGTCCTACCAGTCCCGCAAGGCCGCCGCCGTCGACGCCGTGCGCGGCCTCGACCTGTCGGTGGCGGCCGGCGAGATCTACGGCTTCCTCGGGCCCAACGGCGCCGGGAAGACCACCACCCTGCGCATGCTGGCCACCCTGATCCGTCCCGACGGCGGCTCCGCCGTCATCGCCGGGGCCGACCTGCGGGCCGACCCGGCCGGGGTCCGCCGCCGGATCGGCTACGTCGCCCAGGGCGGCGGCACCGCCGACACGGTGACCGGCCGCGAGGAGCTGGTGCACCAGGCCCGGCTGTACGGCTCGTCCAAGGCCGAGGCCCTGAAGCAGGCCGAAGGGGCGCTCGCCGCCTTCGAGTTGGCCGACTTCGCGGACCGCCCCTGCCAGACCTACTCGGGCGGCCAGCGTCGCCGGGTGGACATCGCGCTCGGCGTCATCCACCAGCCCGCGGTGCTGTTCCTGGACGAGCCCACGGTGGGCCTCGACCCGGCCAGCCGGGCGGGCGTCTGGGAGGAGATCCGCCGGCTGCGGGCCGAGGGCATGACGGTCTTCGTCACCACCCACTACCTCGACGAGGCCGACGCCCTCTGCGACCGGATCGGCATCATCGACCACGGCGGCATCGTCGCCGAGGGCACCCCCGAGGAGCTCAAGCAGGAGGTCTCCGGGGACGTGGTGGTGCTCACCGGCCTGGACGCCGACGACGCCGCCAAGGCGCTGGCCGACGCCCCCTACCTGCACCGCACCGAGACCCCCGCCGAGGGCGGCCTGCGGCTCTACGTCCGGGACGGCGCCACCGCCATCCCGCAGCTGCTGCCCGCCCTGGCAGGGGCCGGTCTGACACCCGCCACCGTGCAGCTCCAGCGCCCCAGCCTGGACGACGTCTTCCTGGCCCGCACCGGCCGTTCCCTGACCTGATCCCGACCGCACCTCCTGGAGCCCTTCCCCGATGAAACTCGCGCGTGACACCTGGCTGGTGTTCCAGCGTCAGGTGCTGCTGATGTGGCGCACCCCGGTCTGGCTGGTCGTCGGCATCGTCCAGCCGCTCTTCTACCTGCTGCTCTTCGCCCCGCTGCTCAAGGGCGCCCTGGGCGCCGGGAGTTACGCGGAGGCCTACCGCGTCTACGTCCCCGGTCTGCTCGCCGTGCTGGTCATCTTCGGTGGCCTGTTCTCCGGCTTCAGCCTGCTCGGCGAGCTGAAGGCGGGCATCGTCGAGCGCTCCCGGGTGACCCCGGTCAGCAGGCTCGCCCTGCTGCTGGGCCGGGCCATGCGCGAGGTCGTGGCGCTGCTGGCCCAGGCGGTGGTGATCACCCTGCTGGCGCTGCCGTTCGGTCTCACCGTGGGCCTGCTGGACCTGCTGCTGGCCTTCCTGCTGCTCGGCCTGCTGGCGCTGATGACCTCGGCGATCTCCTTCGGCATCGCCCTGCTGGTGCGCAACGACGCCGCGCTCGCCCCGGTGGTGAACACCGCCGCACAGCCGATCGCGCTGCTCTCCGGCACCCTGCTGCCGCTGGCGCTCGCCCCGCAGTGGCTGCGGTCGATCGCCGAGTGGAATCCCTTCTACTGGGCGGTGGAGGGCATGCGCTCGCTGTTCTCCGGCGCGGTCGGCGACGCGGTGGTCTGGCAGAGCATCACGGTGATCGCTCCGCTGGCCGCGCTGGCGGTCTGGTGGTCGGCCCGGCTGTTCGCCGAGCGGGTGCGCTGACCCGAGTCGTGCCATGACGGAGGGGGTGGGAGCCGATGGCTCCCACCCCCTCCGTCATGTCCTTCAGGCACCCGCCTCGGCGCGGACGAAGTCGGCCAGCCGGGCCACCCCGTCGGTGATCTGATCGGCCGTCAGCGCACTGATGGAGAGCCGCAGACGGTGCTCACCGCCGCCGTCCGGGTAGAAGTCGGCCATCGGGGTCCAGAGCACGCCGTACTGGGCCGCGCAGCGCTCCATGGCCGCCGTGTCGGCGGTGAACGGGACGGTGAGGACGGTGAAGTAGCCGCCCTCCGGCTCGTTCCAGCCCACGCCCAGCCGTTCGCGCTCGGCGGCCGGGAAGTGCCGCTCCAGCTCGGCCAGCAGCCGGTCCAGGCCGGCCGCGTAGTGCGCCACCGCCCCGGCGTTGGCCTCGCGCAGGCGGAAGTCGTGGGCGATCAGCAGGCCGCCGATCACCGCCTGGCTGAGGGCCGGGGTGTTCACGGTGGTCATGCTCTTCAGCTTGGCCAGCTGGTCGGCCAGCAGGGTGGTGGAGCCGTCCGGGGCCCGAACCACCTGATCGGCGATCAGGTAGCCCAGGCGGGCGCCGGGGAAGCAGGTCTTGGCGAAGGAGCCGAGGTGCACCACCCGGCGGTCCCGGTCCAGTGCCTTGAGGGTGGGACGGCGCTCGCCCGTCCGGGAGAAGAAGCCGTAGGGGTCGTCCTCCAGGACCAGCAGGTCCTGCTGTCCGGCCACCGCGAGCAGCTCCTCGCGGACGGACGTGGGGAGGCTGGTGCCGGAGGGGTTGGCGAAGTCCGGCACCACGTACAGCGCCCGGGGCCGGCGGCCCTCCGCCCGCAGCCGCCCCGCGATCGCCGCCAGCGCCACCGAATCGCCCTCCGGGACCGGGACGGTGGCGATGTCCAGCAGCCGGGCCGCGCCGGTCACGCCGACGTAGCAGGGCGAGCTGACCAGCAGCACGTCCTGCGGGCCGGCGCAGAGGGCGCGCAGCACCAGCAGCATGCCCTCCTGGGCGCCGACGGTGACCACCACCGAGGCCGGCTCGACCGTCAGGCCCTCGTCGTTGGCCAGCGTGCGGGCGATCAGGTCCCCGATGATGCCCTTGGTCGGTCCGTACTGGAACAGCGCCGTGCGCACCTGCGCCTCCGTCAGACCCCGTCCGCGCAGGTGGTCGAGGTAGACCTCCAGGTGCTTGGCGACCTGGTCGGTCTCGAAGAAGCCCTCGTGCGGGCGGCCGGGGGCGAAGGAGAGCGCGTCCGGGTAGCGTTCGGTGACCTCGTTCAGGAAGGTCATCGCGTCCAGCAGCGGATCGGCGAGCGAGCCGTGCAGCTCGCCCGGCAGCAGGTCCCCGCTCATGCCAGCGCCTCCCGCAGCCGCTCCGCCGCCCACTCCTGCGCATCGCGGCCCGCGTCCAGCACCCCCGCCATCGCGAAGAAGCCGTGCACCATCCCCTCGTAGCGACGCAGCTCCACCGGCACCCCGGCCGCGCGCAGCGCCTCGGCGTACGCCTCGCCCTCGTCCCGCAGCGGGTCGTACTCGGCGGTGATCACCGTGGCCGGCGGCAGTCCTGACAGGTCGTCGGCCCGCAGCGGTGAAGCCAGCGGCGAGTCACCGTCGGCCTCCGCCTTCAGGTAGTGGCCCCAGTACCACTCCACCGAACGGCGGTTGAACAGCAGTGGGTCCTCGCTCTCCAGCAGCGAGGCGGTGGCGGCGTGCCGGTCGGTGTTGGGGTAGACCAGCAGCTGGTGCCGGAGGCCCGGTCCGCCGTCCGCGCGGGCCAGAAGCGTCAGCGCGGCGGCCAGATTGCCGCCCGCACTGTCTCCGCCCACCGCGATCCGGGCCGGATCGACACCCACCTCGGCGGCGTGCTCCGCCAGCCAGCGGGCGGCGGCGGCCACGTCCTCGACGGCCGCCGGGAAGGGGTGCTCCGGCGCCAGCCGGTAGCCGACACCGACCACGACGCAGCCCACCGCGTTGGCCAGCCGGCGGCAGATCGCGTCACCCGTGTCCAGCGATCCCAGCGTCCAGCCGCCCCCGAAGAGGTAGAGCAGCGCGGGCAGTTCGGCCGCCGTGCTCGGGCGGTAGAACCGCAGCGTGAGCGGCCCGCCGGGGCCCGGCACGGTCAGCTCGCCGACCTCGTGCACGGCCTCGGGGCTGCCGCCCGCCGCCTGGATCGAGGCGAGGTCGGCGGCCCGGGCGGTGGCCAGGTCGAGCGTGTAGAGAGGGGGGGTACCGGCTTCGGCCCGGCGGGCCCGCAGGGCCAGGACTTGCGGGTCGAGTGGCATCGCTTCGCCCAACCTTCCTTCGGGGAAAGGGAACTGACGGGAAGTGGGGACGGGTTCGTCAACGGCGGGGCCGCTTCTCCGTCAACTCCGTCGCTGCACCTCGACATAGATGGTCTCGTCACTGCGGAACGCGGTGTCCAGATCGGCGATTTCGGTGAGCAGTCCGACACGGTACGCGCACAACCGGACGGCTTCGGCGTCGAATCCCGCCTCGGTCAGCACGTAGGTCAGTTCCGCCTGGTCGTAGATCCACCGGTGACCGTAGTAGGCGAAGATCTGGTTGATCAGGAACGCCTTGCGGTCGGGCATCGGCGGACCGAAACCGAGCTTGCTCAGCCGGCGGCGGTGGCGGGTCAGGAAGCCGTCGTCCTGCACGTAGGAGGTGAGGTACTTGGCCAGGTCAGGGGTGGTGATCCGGAGCAGCCCGCCCGGGGCGAGCACCCGGTGGCACTCCTTCAGCCAGTACAGCGCGACGTTCAGCGGCACGTGCTCGATGAGGTGTTCGGCGTAGATCCAGTCGACCACGCCGTCCTCGAAGGGAAGAGGTCGGGAGATGTCGAGTTGGGTGAAACAGCGATCGCCGTCCACCCGGTAAAGGGTGCCCGACTCACTCACTGCCGTGGCACTGCGCAGTGGCGTGAGATCGGAACCGAGCCCGTTCGGGTGATCAGTGCGGAAGGCGGCGAATTCGATTCCGGTGAGCCCGAGCTCCTGGAATTCCGCGCGGGTGCGCGGAATTCCTTCCGCCATCGGTTCGAGTTTCTCGCAGACCGCCACTCCGGCGCTGAATCCGTCCAGGGTGACCGCCAGGGTCTCCGGATTCTCCCAGTCCCAGCCTGCAAATCGGTTCACGGTGGTTCGCGCCTCTCCTGCTCTCGACGGGCCGTCAGCCATGCACAGGTCAAGCCGGGTGCGAGCCACTGACGGGGCGGGGTCGCCGGAACGGCGGCAGCACGGCTGCGCACGGCGGACCCCGGGCTCGGCAGCGTAGGAGCCGCAACCCCCATTGGTATAGACCTTGACCCGGTCAATCGTCCTGTGCCAGGGTCAGGGATCGCGGAATTCAGTCCGTCGAAAGCGAACCGCTGCCAATCTTGTCGCCCCGATTCGTGGAGTGGCGTTGTCCGGTTTCTCCACCGATACACACCCGCATTCCGATGCACCGGAAGGCTGGGTCGATCGCTTCCTATTGGCCGGCCCCGGTCAAGAAGTCTGTCTCCGGTTCGAAAAGCCGGTGACCCGTACCACCCTGCGCTCGCTGGTCGAGCTCCGGCAGGCCGAACTGGCCGCCGCCGGACTCGGTGCCGGCGGTTCGGTGGCCCTGCGGCTGCCGCCCTCGCTCGGGTACGTCAGCGTCCTGCTGGCCGCCTGGCGCCTCGGCGCCCAGGTGGCCCTGCTGGACCACCGGCTGACCGAGCACGAGACGGCGGCGGCGCTGACCCGCCTCGCCCCTCAGGTGCTGGTCGAGGCGGACCGGCCACCGGCGGCGGGGCTGCGCGGCTTCAGCGAAGCGGAGCCGGTCGTCACCACGCGACCGGACGGCCGCGCCGCGCAGTCACCGCACGCGCTGGTCCAGTTGAGCTCCGGCTCGACCGGCCCGTCCAAGGTGATCGCCCGCACCGCCGGTGACCTGCTGCGCGAACTCGACTGCTACCGAACCCTGCCGGACTTCCCGAAGGCGGGCAGCCGCACCGTGCTGCTCTCCTCCGTGGTCCACGTGCTGGGCCTGGTCGGCGGGCTGTTGCACAGCCTGCACGCCCGGGTCCGGCTCACCGTCCCGGAGCGGATGACGGCGGCCGGCATCCTGGCCGCGATCGCCGAGGAGGACCTGCCGACCACCGTGATCGGGGTCCCCTTCCACGCCGAACTGCTCGCCGGGGTACGCGTACCCCGACCGCTGCCGCACCTGACCAGGATCGTGGTCGCGGGCGAGCTGACCAGGCCCGGCGTGGCCGAGGCGGTCCGCGACCGCTACGGTGTGCCGCTCGGCACCATGTACGGGATGACCGAACTCGGCGTCATCGCCACCGATCTGACGGGCACTCTTGCCCCGAGCGTACGCCCGGTCCCCGGACTGGAGCTGCGCACCGAGGGCGGCGAGCTGCACATCCGCCGCCCCGACTCCCCCTACCTCGGGCTCACCGATCCGACCCGCTGGTCCGACGGCTGGCTGCACACCCGGGACGCCGCCGCGTACGACGCGGCGAGCGGCCTGCTCACCGTGCAGGGCCGCCGCGACTCGCAGGTCTCGATCGGCGGGCTGAAGGTCGACCTCACCGAGGTCGAGCACACGCTGACCGCTCTGCCCGAAGTCCGGGAGGCGGTCGTGGTGTTCGAGCACGGCGCGGTCGAGGCGTACCTGGTCCCCACCGAGGGGGCCGGGGCCGAACAGATCCGCGCGGGCCTGGAGCAGAGGCTCGCCGGATACAAGCGCCCGCGCAGGCTGGCGCTACTGCCGGCCCTTCCCCGTACCGCCACCGGCAAGCTGCTGCGCGACCCAGCCGGGCTGCGCGCCGCCGCCGCGGCGGTCTGACCCACCGCACCGGACCCCCGCCACACCCGCCGCCGCCCGGCCGCCGAGACTGGGCAGTGGCTGGGCAAGTCCTGTGCGTCTCCTGTGAGTTCCCCTGTCCCTCCGATCGTCTACGGAGCCCCCCGATGCAGGACACCATCCGCGAGTTCGTCCTCGCCACGCTCACCGCGATGAACTACGACGTCTCCGAGGTCACCGGCGACACCGACCTCGGCCCGGCCGGCCTGGACCTGGAGTCGCTGGCCCTCGCCGACCTGGCGGTCCAGGTCGAGGAGCAGTACGGCGTCCGCTTCGAGCTGGACGACATGGAGGGCACCGCGCTGATGACCCTCGACGAGTTCACCGCCGACGTGGCCAAGCGCGTCGCCGCTGCCGGCATCCCGGCGTGAGTGCCGCGCCGCCGCCCGACCGGGCGGAGGTGCTGGCCGTGCTGGCCGCCTTCGGCGGCCGATCCCCGGAGACCGTGGACGAGGAGCTGGGTTCGCTCGAACTCACCTGGCTGCTCGCCGAGTTCGAGCAGCGCTACGGCGAGCTGGCGTACTCGGACGAGGCCCTCGACACGGTCCGCACGGTGACCGACGCGGTGGAGCTGCTGCGATCGGCCGTCGTGCCGACCGAGGACGGCCTCGCCCCGGGCGCATCGGCCGAGGGTCTCCCGAGCGAAGGCGTCCCGGCCGGGGGCGTGCGGTCGTGACCGGTACCCAGGTGGCGGTCACCGGGATCGGTGTCCGCTCCGCCTTCGGGGCCGGGCTTGCCCCGCTGGTCGCCGCCGCCACCCGGGGCCTGCCGGCCTTCACCCCGGTCGGCCGCTTCGACGTGACGCACCGCCAGGCCCACCGGGCCGCGCTGGCGCCGGGCTCCCCTGTCCTCGGCGAAGCGCTCCCGGCCGTCCTGACCGAGGCCGTCACACAGGCCGGCCTGCCCCCGCACGAGCCACCCGGCCCGCTGCTGCTGGCCCGACACGGCGACCCCGTGACGGCGGCGGCCTGCCGTCCGGTGCACGAGCGCTGGGGCCGGGGCCGGGTCTACACCGGGGCCTGCACGGCCGCCGGTTCGGCGGTGGCCGACGCCGCCGCGCTGATCACCCACGGCCGGGCCGAACGCGTCCTGGTCGCGGCCGGCTACCTGGTCGAGCCGGACACCTTCGCGGTCTTCGACGCCGGCCGGGCACTGGCCCGGGACGGCGTGGCCCGCCCGTTCAGCTCCGGGCGCACCGGGCTGCTGCTCGGCGACGGCGTGGTGGCAATGGTGCTGGAGTCCGCGCAGGCGGCCCGGCGGCGCGGCACCGAACCGCTCGCCCTGATCGCGGGCTGGGGCCGGGCCGGGGACGGGTACCACGTCTGCCGCCCGGTGCCGGACGGTTCGGGCCTGGCCCGGGCCGTACGGGCCGCCCTGGAGCGGGCCGGTCTGACCCCTGGTCAGGTCGGCTACGTGAACGCCAACGCGACCGGCTCACCGCTGGCCGACCAGGCGGAGGCCCGGGCACTGGAGTCGGTCTTCGGCCCCGGTGGCGGCCCTCCCGTCAGCTCCACCAAGTCGGTGCACGGCCATGCCCTGGAGGCCTCCGCCCTGCTCGAACTCGCCGTCACCATCGGCGCGTTGCGCGAGGGCCTGCTCCCGGTGAACGCCGGGCTGCTCGGGCCGGACCCGGAGTGCGCCCTCGATCTGGTCGGCGAGGGCCCGCAGCGGGCCGCACCGACCCACGCGCTCAGCCTCAACTCCGCCTTCGGCGGCGCCAACACCGCACTCCTGGTGGCCGCCGCGTGAAGCAACTCGCCGAGGGGCGCTGGCCCGAGCCGCAGGACGGGGCACTCCCCCGACTGCCCGGCTTCGCCGACTCCCCGTTCAACCCCCTGGTGGTGGCCGCCGCCGACCGCTGCCTCGGGCAGCACCGCGCGGCGCCGCGCACCGCCCTGCTCCTCGCCAGCCACAGCGGGGACCTGGGCACCGCCGAGGCGATCACCCGCGCGGCGGCCGGCGAGCGCCGGGTGCCCCCGCTGCTCTTCTTCCAGTCCAACCCGAACGCGGTACTCGGCCACCTGGCCGCCCGCTGGGGCCTCACCGGCCCGGTGCTGGCGATCAGCCCGTCCAGCGCCACACCGGGAGAAGTACCGGGGGAGGCACTGGAGTTGGCGGATCTGCTGCTGCTCGACGGCGACGCCGACGAGGTGCTGCTGATCGCCGCCGAGCAGGCCGATCCGGCCGACCCCGGCCACGCGGTGGCCGTCCTGCTCGCCCCCTGAGCCCGACGGCCCGGAGCCACACCCCGCCGGACCATGCAGCACCCCGCCGGACCACGCAGTACCGAGCAGCACGGCACAGCACAGCACCGACCCGAGCAGCCATCAGCAGTCCCGAGTAGTCCCGACCCTCATCCGACGCCGTCCGCCCGGGCGGCACCGCACCCGGTGCTTCCCCCGTGCGCCCGGTGCGGCCTCCAGAAGGGAACCCCTGCCCGTGAGCATTCGCAGCATCCGCGCCCGGCTGGCCGCAGATCCGGCGCTCGGCGCCGGTAACGTGCTGGCCACCCGGATCGCCCTCGGCGAGGGCCTCGACGAGCCGCTGCTGACCTTCGACACCCCGGTCGACGACCACGCGGCCTGGCAGCCCTTCACCCTGCGCGAGCTGGACCTCGCGGTCCGCTCCCGGGCCGCCGCGCTGCACGGCCTCGGCATCGGCCGCCGCGATCCGGTGGTGGTCTGGTCGACCGCCGCCGCCGACCACGTGCTGACCTTCCTCGCGGCGGCCCGGCTCGGCGCCATCCCCGCACTGCTCAACCCGAACCTGGACGGCGAGAAGGCCGCGCTCTACATCCAGCGCCTGCGCGCCGTCGGCATCCTGACCGACGCCGAGCACCGCGAGCGGCTGGCCGGCCGGGACGCGGGCGCCCCGCTGCTGCCGGACATCGCCTCGCTCGGCCTCGGCGACCCGGCGCAGGCCCCCGAGCCGTACCGGCACTGGGGCGGCGACCCGGTCGCGATCACCCACTCCTCCGGCACCACGGGCCTGCCCAAGGCCGTGGTGCACTCGCACGACAGCCTCTACGCGGCGATCCGCTACCGCCTGGCGCTGCCCCGCCCGCAGGGCTCCGAGCGGATGCTCTCCGCGCTGCCCGCCCCGCACGCCGCCACGCTGATCATCTCCAACCTGGTGATGAGCCAGCACGCCCAGCTCGCGGTGCTCTCCAGCCAGACCGGCGCCGGGGTGCTGGACGCCATCGAGCGCTGGCAGCCGGGCGGCGTGATCGGCTTCGCGGCCACCTGGGCCGACCTGGCCCGGCACGACCTGAGCGAGCGTCAGCTGGACTCGGTGGCGCTCTGGTGGAACACGGGGGACTGCGCGCACGAGGCGCACATCCGCCGCCTGATCGCCACCGGCTCCCGGGAGTCCGTCTCCCGCGAGGGCCGGGTCCGCGAGCCGGGCTCGGTCTTCGTGGACGGTCTGGGCTCCACCGAGATGGGCCACTCGCACTTCTTCATCAGCCACAGCAAGGACAGCAACCGCTACGGCCGCTGCGTCGGCCGCCCGCACGCCTTCGTGGACTGCGCGGTGCTGGCCCCCGACGGCTCCGAGCTGGGCCCGCACGAGGTGGGCGAGCTGGGCACCAAGTCGCCCACCCTGGCGCTCGGTTACTGGAACGACTCGGTCACCACCTACCGCACCCGGGTCCGCGGCTACTTCCTGACCGGCGACCTGATGTACCGGGACGAGGAGGGCTACTACTACCACGTGGACCGCGCGGTGGACTCGGTCGACCTGGGCGGCGGGCACCGGCTCTTCACCTCGATGTCCGAGGAGCGGGTGCTCGCCGCCTGCCCCGACGTGCTGGACTGCACCGTGGTCGCGGTCCGCGAGGACGGTGCGGTGGTCACCGACGTGCTGCTCCAACTGGTGCCCGGCGCCGACCCGGAGGCCGACCGCACCAAGGAGGTGACGGCCGCGCTGGAGGAGCACACCGCCGCCACCGTCCGCCGGGTGCTGGTGGTGCCGGACGAGCGGATCCCGCTCGGCCCGACCGGCAAGGTCCGCAAGATCCTGCTGCGCGAGCAGCACCTCGCCGAGTCGGCGGCGGCCTCCGCCGCCCTCGCGGGGAGCACTGCCGGAGCCGCGAGCACCGCCGGGACCGGGAGCACTGCCGGAGCCGCCGAGTGAGCGCCGTCGTCACCGGCCTGGGCCTGGTCACCCCGCTCGGCCGGAAGGCCGACGAGGTCTTCGACGCGCTGCTGGCCGGCCGCAGCGGCATCGTCGCGGTGCCGGAGGGGCACGCCGCGCACGGCTGGCTGCCGTTCGCCGGGATCGCCCCGCACATCGACGGCACCGAGGTGCTGCCGCCGACCGAGATCCGCTGCGTCGACCGCTTCGTCCTGATGGCGCTGGCCGCCGCCGACGACGCGATCGCCGACGCCGGCCTGGAGGTCGGCCGGGACGTGGCGCCGGACCGGATCGCCGTGGTGATCGGGACCGGCGGCGGCGGTCTGGAGACCTTCGAGCAGCAGTCGCACGGGCGCGTGCAGCGCGGCCGGCCCGCCGTCAGCCCGTACCTGCTGCCGGGCATGCTGTCGAACATGGCGGCTGCCCGGGTCGCCATCAAGTACGGTGCCCAGGGCTACAGTTCGGCTCCCGTGACGGCCTGTGCGGCCGGCGCCCAGGCGATCGCCGAGGGCCTGCGGCTGCTCCGGGCGGACGAGGCCGACGTGGTGGTCTGCGGCGGCAGCGAGTCGTCCCTGCACCCGACGGTGGCCGCCGCCTTCGACAACGCCCGGGCGCTGGCCCGGGGTTGGCCGGACCCGGCGCTGGCCAGCCGGCCGTTCGACCTCAAGCGCAACGGCTTCGTGCTCGGCGAGGGCGCCGGGGTGCTGGTGCTGGAGCGGGCCGAGCACGCCGCCGCCCGGGGCGCCACCGCGCACGCCGAGCTGCTCGGCTGGGGCGGCACCACCGACGCCCACCACCCGACCATGCCCCGCCCGGACGGCGCCGGGGCGGCCGCCGCGATGCGGGCCGCGCTGCGCAGCGCCGGGCTGGCCCCGTCCGACATCGGCTACGTGAACGCGCACGGCACCGGCACCAAGCTCGGCGATGTGGCCGAATCCGCCGCGCTGAACGCGGTGTTCGGCGACCACCGGCCCGCCGTCAGCTCCACCAAGGGCGCCACCGGCCACCTGCTCGGCGCGGCCGGCTCGGTCGAGGCGGTCATCTCGGTGCTGGCCGTCGAACGGGGCCAACTGCCGCCCACCGTCAACCTGCTGGAGCCCGACCCGGCCTGCGCACTGGACCACGTCCGGCAGCCGCGCGAGACCCGGGTACGGGCCGCGCTGTCCAACTCCTTCGCCTTCGGCGGGCACAACCTCAGCTTGATCTTCGGCGAGCCGTCCACCACCGGCCGTCATCAGCAGCCTGGAGAGATCCGTTGACCGTCCAGAGCATCGCCCACGTCGAGTTCCACTGCGCGGACGCCGACCGCTTCGCCGCCGATCTGGCCACTGCCTTCGACTTCACCGTCACCCCGGCCCCGGCCGAGCCGGGGGTGCGGCGGATCTGGCTGAGCCAGGGCACCATCCGCTTCCTGCTGACCTCGGCCGAGCAGCCGGACCACCCGATCGCCCGGTACGTGGCGCGGCACGGCGACGGGGTCGCGGTCTTCGCACTGGCCTGCACCGACCCGGCCGCGGCGCTGGACCGGGCGGTCGGCGCCGGGGCCCGGCCGCTCTCCCCCGGGCTGGTCTCCGGCTTCGGTGACGTTTCGCTGCGCTTCGTCCCGGAGAGCGACGAACCCGCCGACGAGCACGGCCTGCTGGGCTTCCTGGACCACGCGGCACTCTGCGTGCCGGCCGGCGAGCTGGGCGCGGCGGTGCGGTTCTGCGAGGAGGCGCTGGGCTTCCGGCGGATCTACGAGGAGTACATCGAGGTCGGCCGGCAGGCGATGGACTCCAGCGTGGTGCAGAGCCCCTCGGGCCGGGTGACCTTCACCCTGATCGAGCCGGACTCGGCCCGGGAGCCAGGGCAGATCGACACCTTCCTAAACAACCACGAGGGCGCGGGCGTCCAGCACCTGGCCTTCCACACCGCCGACATCGCCACCGCCGTCCGGGAGTTCGGCGCACGCGGGGTGGGCTTCCTGTCCACCCCCGACGCGTACTACGAGCTGCTGCCGACCCGGGTCGGACCGACCAGCGTGCCGGTCGAGACGCTGCGCGAGCTCGGCGTCCTGGTGGACCAGGACCACGGCGGCCAGCTGTACCAGATCTTCACCCGCTCGGTGCACGAGCGGCGCACCTTCTTCCTGGAGCTGATCGAGCGTCAGGGCGCGGAGACCTTCGGCTCCGCCAACATCAAGGCCCTCTACGAGGCCGTCGAACGCCAGCACGCCACCACGGCCAACTGAGAGGAGCCGGAGCCATGACCGACGCCACCGCGCACGAGTTCAGCCTCACCGAGGCGGAGCGCGCCCTGCTGCCCACCCCGGAGGAGCTCGACCACTACGCCGAGCACGGCTGGTACCTGTCGAAGAAGCTCTTCACCGACGAGGAGCTGGACCTGCTCCAGGACGCCACCGACAAGTACTACGAGGGCCACCGGGACCGCACCCTGCCGGTCCGGCCGCCGAAGCTGGCCTCCTGGCAGCCCTCGGACGGCCCCGTCCAGCGGCACAACGACTACCTCCACTACGAGAGCGAGACGGCCGGCCGGATCCTGCGCAAGCCGCTGCTCGGCGCGGTGGCCGCGCTGCTGGCCCGCACCGAGGAGATCCGGGTCTTCCAGTCCACCCTGATCCTCAAGCCCCCGGTGGCGGGCGAGCCGAGCAATCTGGTGCCCTGGCACTTCGACAAGCACTACTGGCAGACCAGCACCTCGGACCGGATGCTGACCGCCTTCATCCCGTTCCACGACTGCGGGGTGGAGAACGGCACCATCACCATGGTGGACGGCAGCCACCGCTGGCGGGAGCTGCCGGCCGGCGAGGACTCCAGCCGGCACTTCGCCGAGCGCGACAACTCCGAGCTGGACCAGCTGCTGGACGACAACGCCGCGTTCAACGGCGTCGAGGTGGTCAAGGTCCCGATCGAGATCCCGCGCGGCCACGTCAGCTTCCACCACTGCCGCACCTACCACGGCAGCGGCCCGAACCTGGCCGCGTACCCGCGCCGGGCGGTCTCGCTGCACCTCCAGGACGGCGCCAACGAGTACCGCCCGTGGGCGAAGGCGGACGGCACGCCGGTGGTCTACAACCACGACGTGCTGGTGCGCCGCACCCCGGACGGCCGCCCGGACTACGCCGACCCGGAGTTCTGCCCGCCGATCTGGCAGGGGTCGGTGTGACGACCACGCACCCCCCGGCGGCCACGGACCCCACGACCACCACGGACCCCACGACTGCCGCGCATCCCTTGGCCACCGAGCGGGACCGGTACCGGATGGTCCGGCTGATCCGGGGCTTCGAGGAGCTGGCCCTGGAGCTGGTGCGCACCGGGGACATCGTCGGCGGCACCCATCCGTACATCGGCCAGGAGGCGGTGGCGGTCGGGGTCTGCTCGGCGCTGGAGGCGGGCGACCAGCTCACCTCGACCCACCGGGGCCACGGCCACGTGCTCGCCAAGGGCGCCGACCCGGCCCGGCTGCTGGCCGAACTCACCGGCCGGGAGACCGGGTTGAACCGGGGCCGGGGCGGCTCGATGCACGCCGCCGACCTGTCGCTGGGCATCCTGGGCGCGAACGGCATCGTCGGGGCGGGTGCCCCGATCGCGGTCGGCGCGGCCTGGGCGGCACGGCTGGCCGGGCAGTCCCGGGTGGTGGCCAGCTTCTTCGGCGACGGCGCGCTCAACCAGGGCGTGGTGCTGGAGGCGTTCAACCTGGCCGCGATGTGGCAGGTGCCGGTGGTCTTCGTCTGCGAGAACAACGGCTACGCCACCACCCTGCCCGCCTCGGTGGCGGTGGCCGGCAGCGCGCTCGGCCGGGCCGAGGCCTTCGGCATCCGGGCGGTGGCAGTCGACGGGATGGACACCGAGGCGGTCCGGGAGGCGGCGCTGGACGCGGTCGCGTACGCCCGCTCGGGGGCCGGCCCGGTCTTCCTGGAGTGCACCACCTACCGCTTCGAGGGGCACCACACCATGGAGCGGCGGATGCGGCTCGGGTACCGCTCCGAGGAGGAGCAGGAGAACTGGCGGCTGCGGGATCCACTGCATCACGCCGCAGCTCTGCTCGGCGACACCGGGGAGGTCGACCGCGAGGTGGCCGAACTACTCGCCCAGGCCAGGGAGTTCGCGCTCTCCTCCCCGGCTCCCGAGGTGTCCGGCGCGGCCGACCACCTGTACGCCAGCGGCCTGCGGCCGAGGGCGGGGGCGCTCGGATGAGCTGGCTCTCGTACACCAAGGCGCTCAACCGGGCGCTGACCGACGCGATGGCCGAGGACGACTCGGTGGTGGTGCTCGGCGAGGACATCGGGGCCGGGCTGGCCGGGCCGACGCTCGGGCTGCAGAAGCGCTTCGGCGCGGGCCGGGTGGTGGACACCCCGCTCTCCGAGCAGGGCTTCACCGGGATGGCGGTGGGGGCGGCGCTGGCCGGGCTGCGGCCGGTGGTGGAGTTCCAGATCCCCGCGCTGCTCTTCCTGGTCTTCGAGCAACTGACCAACCAGGCGCACAAGTTCTCGCTGATGACGGGTGGTCAGGCGAGCGTGCCGCTGACCTGCCTGGTGCCGGGCTCGGGCTCCCGGGACGGCTGGGCGGGGCAGCACTCCGACCACCCCTACAGCCTGTTCGCCCACATGGGCGTGAAGACCGTGGTGCCGGCCACGCCGACCGACGCCTACGGTCTGCTCCGCTCCGCGATCGCCGACCCGGACCCGGTGGTGGTCTTCGCCCCGGCCGCCGCACTGGCCGTCCGGGACGACGTGACCGGTGAGCTGCCGGCCGTCCCGCTGGGCTCGGCCCGGATCCACCGCGCGGGCACCGACGTCACGGTGGTCGCGGTCGGCCACCTGGTGCACGACGCACTGGCGGTGGCCGAGGAGTTGGCGGCGGAGGGGATCTCGGCCGAGGTGCTCGACCCGCGCACGCTGCACCCGTTCGACTGGGACGCGCTCGGCGCCTCGCTGGAGCGGACCGGGCGGCTGGTGGTGGTCGACGACTCCAACCGCAGCTGCGGCATCGGCGGCGAGATCCTGGCCACCGCCGCCGAGCAGTACCGGCTGGTGGCCCCGCCCCGGCGGATCACCCGCCCGGACGGCACCGTGCTGCCGTTCGCCCGCGAACTGGACCGCGCCCTCCAGCCGGGCCGGGACCAACTCCGGGACGCGGTGCGGGCGGTGGTCAAGCAGGAGGCTTCCCGACTGCGGTGAGACCGGGGGCGGGCGCGTCCGCACTCTGGACAGATACTGACGGGTACATGTACAAAAGCTGTCCCGGCTGCGTCCGCCCCCTCGCCCTCACCCGTACAGCGCGCCCCTCCGCCGTGCCCAGCGCCACCGTGCACAGAGCACCACCATGCACAGCACCACCATGCCCGGCACCACCGTGCCGTCGCGCCACCGGTCGCCGCCGAAGCTGCACACTGCCCCCGCGTCCCGAGGAGCACCATGCACTTCCGCACGCGTACCGCCGCCGTCGCCACCGTCGTCGCACTGGCCGCCGGCGCCATCACCGCCGCCGCCCCGGCCACCTCCGTGAGCCGGGACGGCGGAGCCACCCAGGCCCGCACCGTCCGTGACGTGATCACCGACGCGGACGGCACCCGGCACGTCCGCTACGACCGCACCTACGCCGGACTCCCGGTGCTGGGCGGCGACTTGATCGAGCACCTGGCCCCGAGCGGCGCACTGCGCTCCACCGACCGGGCCACCGAGGGGTCGATCGCGGTCGCCTCCACCACGCCGAAGGTCTCCGGCGAGAGCGCGGGCTCGCAGGCCGTCCGCGAGCTGTCCCGGGCAGCCGGTGCCGAGGGGAAGGCGGTGGGCAGGGCCCAGGCCCAGCCTCAGCTGGTGATCGACGCGCTGCACGGCGCACCCCGGCTGGCCTGGCAGACCACCACCACCGGGCAGGACTCGCTGGGCAATCCGGTCTCCCGCACCGTTCTGCTGGACGCCCGGACGGGTGAACAGATCGACGCCTGGGACGCGTTGGAGACCGCCGCCGGCGACGGCCAGTCGCTGTACAGCGGCACCGTGCCGCTGCAGACCACCGTCTCCGGCTCGACCAACCAGCTGAAGGACCCGACCCGGGGCAACACCTACACCGGCGACGCGGCCAACAAGACCGACCTGTGCTTCGGGTCCATCTGCTTCAGCCGGGCCCCCGCGACGCTGTTCACCGACGCCGACAACCACTGGGGCAACGGCGCCACCACCGACCGCGCCTCGGCCGCGGTGGACGCCCAGTACGGCACCAACGTGACCTGGGACTACTACAAGACCGTCCACGGCCGCAACGGCATCGCCGGCGACGGCAAGGGCGCCTACAACCGGGTGCACTACGGCAGCAACTACAACAACGCCTTCTGGGACGACAGTTGCTTCTGCATGACCTACGGCGACGGGGACGGCAACGTCTTCGGCCCGCTGGTCGCCCTCGACGTGGCGGGGCACGAGATGTCGCACGGCGTCACCTCGCGCACCGCCAAGCTGGTCTACTCCGGCGAGTCCGGCGGCCTCAATGAGGCCACCTCGGACATCTTCGGCACCCTGGTGGAGTTCTACGCCGGCAACGCCAACGACCCCGGTGACTACCTGATCGGCGAGGAGATCGTGAAGCCCGGCTTCGGCAAGGCCGCGCTGCGCTTCATGGACAAGCCGTCCAAGGACACCAAGTCGGCCGACTGCTGGAGTTCGAGCGTCGGCAACCTGGACGTGCACTACTCCTCGGGCGTGGCCAACCACTTCGCCTTCCTGCTGGCCGAGGGCAGCGGCGCGCGGGTGGTCGGCGGCGTCTCCTACGACAGCCCGACCTGCAACGGCTCGACCGTGAACGGCATCGGCCGGGACAAGCTCGGCAAGATCTGGTACCGCGCGCTGACGGTCTACATGACCTCCGGCACCACCTACGCGGGGGCCCGCACCGCCACCCTGAAGGCCGCCACCGACCTCTACGGGGCCGGCAGCACCGAGTACGCCGCGGTGGCCGCCGCGTGGTCCGCGGTCGCGGTCAACTGACCCTGCTGCGGCACCCGATCGGCCCGGACCGGCTCGCGGTCCGGGCCGAAGTGCTCGGTCAGGCGGTCCAGCAGACGCTGGAAGTTCACGGTTTCCTGCTCGTTCAACGTATCGGTCCGCATCCCTGAGGGTTCGTTCGTTCGACCCTGCGATGCTCTCCCGAACGGCTCAACAGCCGATAAACGACACGCCGTTCGAACCGGAACCGATCAATCACACATCAGAACCGGCCGAGCACCCGGTCGACCGCGATCTCGATCGCCACCCGGGCCGGGTTCTCCCGGGGCGCCCGGTACCGCGCGGTGTACCGCGCCACCGCCTCGGCCACCGCCTCCGGTTCGTCGCGCACCACCGCCCGGCCCTCCAGGGTGCACCAGCGGGCACCGTCCACCTGACAGACCGCCACCCGCAGCCCGGCCGGACCGGCCGCCAGCACGTTGCGCACCTTGCGGCTGGAGCCGCTGCTGATCACCCGGGCGGTCCGGGTCTCCGGGTCGTAGGTGACGCCCACCGGGGCCACGTGCGGCGTGCCGTCGGGGCGCAGCGTGGTGAAGGTGGCCAGGTGCCGCTCGGTCCAGAACGGGAGGAAGCCGTCGCCCAGCGCGGCGAGATCGTGAGACATGCTCCGCATGCTACGGGGCCGCGCGCCGTCCGGGTCGTGACACCCCTGTGGCAGCTCCGTTGCAGCTCAGGACTGCTCCCCGGGCCCTGCGCAGGGTAGCGTCTGCTCGTCACCCGCGCTGTGCGGGCGGCGCCGGCGCCGTCGGGCGCCACGGGGAGCCGGGCGCGGGAGTGCCACGGGGAGGAGACACGGTGCGGGAGTTCGCGGTCGAGGGGTTCGCGGCCTGGCCGCCGCAGGGCGGGGCGAAGCGGCGCGGCAGGGACCTGCGGGAGAAGACGCCGCGCGAGGCGCACGCCTGGTTCGAGCCGCCGGCGGACCGGCCGTCGGTGGTGGAGTCGGTGGAGTCGGCCAACGCCGGACGGCTGCAGTCGCTGGTGCCGATCCGGGTTGGCCGGATGGCCGCCTCGCCGTTCGCCTTCCTGCGCGGCTCGGCCGGGCTGATGGCGGCCGACCTGGTCTCCACGCCCACCAGCGGCCTGACCGCCCAGCTGTGCGGGGACGCGCACGCGGCCAACTTCGGCCTGTACGGCGACGCCCGGGGCCGGCTGGTGATGGACATCAACGACTTCGACGAGACCGTGCCCGGCCCCTGGGAGTGGGACCTCAAGCGCCTCGCCGCCAGCCTGGTGCTGGCGGGCCGTCAGGCCGGGGCGGACGAGGACGCCTGCCGCCGGGCGGCGTTCGACGCGGCCGGGTCCTACCGGCGCACCATGCGCCTGCTGGCGGGGCTGCCGGCCATAGACGCCTGGAACGCGGTGGCCGACGAGCACCTGGTGACCTTCGCCGAGGCGCAGGACCTCCGGGTGGTGATCGAGGGCGTGGCGGAGAAGGCGCTGCGCAACACCAGCGCCCGCTTCGCCTCGAAGTCCACCGTCCAGGAGCCGGACGGGCGTTCGCGCTTCGTCCCGGCGCCGCCGGTGCTCCGGGCGGTACGCGACGAGACCGCCGACCTGGTCGCGGCCTCGCTGTCCGGCTACCGGGAGACGGTGCCGGTCGAGCTGCACCCGCTGCTCTCCCGGTACAGCGTCCAGGACGTCGCCTTCCGGGTGGTGGGCACCGGCAGCGTCGGCACCCGCTCGTACGTGGTGCTGCTGCTGGACCAGCGCTCGGAGCCGCTGGTGCTCCAGGTGAAGGAGGCCCGCCCGTCCGTGCTGCTGCCCCACCTGGCGCGCGCGGGCTACCCGGTGACCACCCGGGTGACGCACGAGGGCCAGCGGGTGGTGCTCGGCCAGAAGCGGATGCAGGTGGTCACCGACGTGCTGATCGGCTGGACCACGGTGGACGGACTCCCGTACCAGGTACGGCAGTTCCGCAACCGCAAGGGCAGCGTCGACCCGGCCGCGCTGCAGCCCGCACAGCTGGACGACTACGGCCGCCTCACCGGCGCGCTGCTGGCCCGGGCGCACGCGCACACCCTGGACGCGGCGGTGGCCGCGGGCTACTGCGGCAAGAACGAGGCACTGGACGAGGCGGTGGCCGCGTTCGCGGTGGCCTACGCGGACCGGACCGAGGCGGACCACGCCGAGCTGCTGGCGGCCGTCCGCTCGGGCCGCCTGGCGGCCGAGACCGGCATCTGACGACCTCCCAGCTCACCGTGGGGGCACACCCGTTCGCAGGTGCGCCCCCGCGGCTTGTCCCCAGCGCGCGCTTGGTGTTCTTCGACAGGTGACCTTGAGCGTTTGGCAGGCGATCTTGACCGTCAGGAGGTTTCTGCTTTTGACCGGATCGGGGCGTGGCGGGGTTCCTGCGCGGGCGGAGGGCGGTGCCGTGCCGGCGGACCAGGGATGGGACGGCCCCTGGTACCGCGTCCGCACGGACCGCTTCGAGGCGTCGTTCCTGCCCAGCACAGGCGAGGCCCTGGACGGCGTCTGCAACGCCGACGTGGAGGTCCGGCTGACAGCGGACGGCTCACGCTGGAGCGCGACCGTGTTCACCCTCGCCGAGGTCGGACGCCTCGTGGAGAGGTGGTCCCGGACCGGCGAGGCGCTGGAGGGCCGCTCCTTCTGGTGCTCCGACGGCCTCGTCGTCCGGGAGCCCGGCATCGACAGCAAGACGCAGGTGCTGGCCGGCCTGCTCGACGACGGTGAGTTCACCCAGGTCCTCCAGCGCCTCCACGACGAATGACCCCCACGCTCAGTCGGCCGGATGGGCGGTCACGATCTTCTGACACTCGGTCAAGATCGCCTGTCAGAGGGCATCCGATGCCGTGTGACCGTCTCATCGAGGTTTGATCCGTCTCATCGGGGTTTGACGGCTGGGGGTTTGTCTCATCGAAGGTTGATATGGCAGTCCGGGTACGGTACGGGGATGATCGAGGATCTTCCCGCTGGTGACGGTGAGCCGGATGGGCTGCTGCTGGCCGGCTACTTCGTCGCGGTGCCGGCGTCGTCGAACGGTTCGGCCGTGCCCCGCAGGCCGGGGCTGACGACGGCGTCCGACTGCCGGGCTGAGCGACTGCCGGAGGACGGGCGCTGGTTCGCCAGCGCCCCTGAGGCGCTGGCGGCCTGTCGGCTCCTGCCGGTCCCCGAAGGAGCCCGCCTCTACGCCCTGTTGGTGCCATCCGGTCACGCCGACGGCCTCACGGCCGACATCCGCGCTGACGGCACGGACGAGCCGGTGCTCCTCGGAAACCTCGGCCGCCACTGCCGTGTGCCGGCCGGGGAGCTCGCCGAGGGCGGGCGCGAGATCGGCTGGGAGGTGCTCAGCTACGACCTGGGCCAGGTTCACACCTGGCTGTGCAATGACCTGCAGCAGGACGGCGCGCGCGAACTCGGCGTGACGACCGACCCCGACCGTGTCCTGCTGCCCGACCGGGAAGCCGCCGCTCTGGTCGCCGCCTGGGCCAACGCCCGGGGTGACACACCCGGCACCTGGTACCCCGCCGCCCTGATCGAATGGGAGTCCCCCGTAGTGGGCCGGGAGTCGACGGGCGCAGACGCCCCGACGCCTGTCGGCTCCCGGCCCTGGTGGCGCCGGATCTTCTAGAGCCCGGCCCAGCCCGAGCGACGTGGCGGAGGGCGGTCCGTCCCATGGGAGTTGGACCGGTTGGTAGGGCTGCTCGTCGTGGCTGACGTGGAGGGACCGGCCGGTGAGCCGCCAGCAGATGCTGTGCCTGGTCAGTGCCCACACAGTTGGACGGCTTGGATTCGGTGCGGACGTGCCGATGTGACGATCAGTGACTCGCCGCTGGGGACGGGTACGGGCGGGCGCAGCCTGCCCTCGTGTCGCTCAGGGCAGTCGTACCGCCTCGACAACGGTGTCGTTCAGCAGCGCCTCGATGAGGGCCGGAGGCCCGGCGACCTTGGTGGCCCACAGGTCGTAGTCGGTGCACAGGACCCATGAGCGGTCTTCGGCCCAGAGGTTGGTCGGGCTGAAGTCGGCCAGGTCGGCCTCGGGAACGTCGTAGAGGAGCTTGGCGTCACCGAGACGCCCCACCCGCACATGGAGGTTGTCGAAGTCTTCGGCTCCGAGCGTCAGCGGGTTGTAGTAGATCAGGCAACGGGTGTCCGGGCCTGCGGGACTGTGCGCGGTGAGGATGTCGATCAGCCGGATCCAGCTCTCACGGTCCAGGCTCCCCTCGGTGGGAGGGGCGATGCCCAGCGGCCAACTGCCGTTCCTTTTCACCGAGGGGAAACAGCGGAAGCAGGGCCGCAGCCCGTCGGGGACGACGGGGTCGCCGGTCCGCCGGGCGAGTTCCGCCCAGCGCAGCCGCCGCCAGCCGGGGCCGGGGTGCTCGGCGCGGCCCAGGCCGCCTCCCGTGGCGACGCCCACGGCGTCGAGGTCGATGCCCGCGACAGTGTCGCGCGGCGCGCTCCCGTCCGCCAGGCGTGCCTGGCGGTACTCGTGGTGCGACACGTCGCCCGGCCCGTGCTCGTGTTCGTACATGGCATTGAGCACCCAGGCCGCATCGGGCATCGCCGGCGGCATGAACCCGGTCAAACCGTCGCCGCACAGCTCAAGCAGCCAGTCCGTCGCGCCGATCGGCGCGAGCGGCCACATGTCCGACAACAGGTTCGATTCCGCAGGCATGGGTTCATGATCTCAGGTGCGGCCACGGGCCACGCGAGCCACCAAAATCATGCCGCTGCCCCGCCACTGGGCACGTTCCCGTGTACGTGGCCGGGCGCCGGGAGGTGCACCTCGACTGACCGGCATGTTCGAGGATGAAGGCGCCTGAACGGGCGGTCCAACTCGCCTGCCCATCAGTCAAGGCCGTCCGTCAAAGGTCACCGGCGTCCTCTGGCAGGCGATCTTGACGGAGCCCGTCGGCGCGCGCGGGCTACCCGGTGACTGCCTGGGCGACGCACGAGGGCCAGCGGTTGGTGCTCGGCCAGAAGCGGATGCAGGTGGTCACCGACGCGCTGAGCGGCTGGGCCACAGCGGAGGCGGACCACGCCGAGCTGCTGGCGGCCGTCCGCTCGGGCCGCCTGGCGGCCGAGACCGGCATCTGACGACCTCCCAGCTCACCGTGGGGGCGCACCCGTTCGAAGGTGCGCCCCCGTGGCTAGATCCCAGCGCGCGCTTGGCTGGTTCGCCCCCTACCTGACACGGTCTACGGGGCCTACGGTCAGTGGTGGCCCGGACCCGCTCCGTATCAGGGAGTACACCCCCCATGACCACTGCACCCCTCATCCCGCTGCACTGCCTGCGCCACCTCGAAGCGGGGCCGCCCCGCCAGGCCGCCCTGCCGACCGGCACCCCGGTCTGGCTCTGCACCCGGCACGCGGACGTCCGCCAGGCGCTCACCGACCCCCGGCTCGGCCGCGCCACCCTCTACGCCGAGGACGCCCCGGCCGTCACCCTGACGCCGAACATCCTCGACGTGCCCGGCACCCTGATCAACCTGGACGGCCCGGAGCACCAGCGGCTGCGGCGCACCGTGCAGCGGGCCTTCACTCCCCGGGCGATCGAGCGCTGGCGCCCGTGGGTCACCTCGGTGATCGACGGCCTGCTGGACGAACTCGCCGCCCAGGACGGCCCGGTGGACGTGATCGGGGCCTTCACCCGGCCGCTGCCGGTCGCGGTGATCAGCCGGCTGATGGGCCTGGACGGGCTGGACATGAGCCGGCTCGGCCACTGGAGCGACCACGCGCTCTCCGCCTCCGCCTACACGGCCGAGGAGATCCAGACCGCGATGGGCGAATTCGCGGGCTTCTGCCACCAGTTGGTGACCGACCGGCGGAAGAACCCGGGCGACGACCTGGTCAGCAGCCTGGTGCAGGCGGCCGACGAGACCGAGGGCGTCACCGACGAGCAGGTGATCATGCTGGTGCTCGGCCTGGTGGTGGCCGGCCACGAGACCACCATGACCACCCTGGGCAACGCGCTGGTCTACCTGCTCGGCCGGGACCGGGACGCCTGGGCGCGGATCGCGGAGAGCCCGGAGGCCGCTGCCACCGCCTCCGAGCAGGTGCTGCGCACCATCCCGCTGGGCGACCGCGACAGCTTCCCGGGGCTGCTCCGCCGGGCCACCGAGGAGTTGGAGATCGGCGGGGTGACCATCCCGGCCGGGGCGATCGTGGCCGCCGACACCGGCTCCGCCAACAACGACCCCGCGGTCTACCCGCCGCTGCCCGAGGACGGCAGGCGCGACCTGTTCTCCCCCGTCGGCACCCCGAGCCTGACCTTCGGCGCCGGCCCGCACCACTGCCTGGGCGCCTGGCTGGCCCGGATGGAGCTGGAGGACGGGCTGCACCGCCTGGCCGCCCGCTTCCCGGCCCTCGAACTGGCCGTCACCGAGCCGGACATCGACTGGCGCACCGGCCTGCTCACCCGCAGCCCGAACACCCTCCCGGTCACCTGGTGACCGCCGCCACCGGCCCGCTGGAGACCCGGGTCGACCGCACCCGCTGCGTCGGTACCGGCGCCTGCGCGGCCACCGCACCGGCCGACCTGACGCTGACCGCCGACGGCCGGGCCCAGACCCTGCGCCGCTCCCCGAGCGACCTCGAACTCATCACCGAGGCAGCCGAGTTGTGCCCGGTGGAGGCCATCACCGTCCACCGCGCCGACACCGGCGAGCAGGTCGCCCCGCTGTACTGAGCCGAAACGCGCCGGGCCGACCGCACCGAGCCCGGCGCGTTGAGCCGGCTTCACCGAGACGAGCGCGGTGGCTCCGGTGTGCCCTGCGGCGCACCGGAGCCACCGCGCTTCGCCGTTCCCGGCCCGACGGCCCCACCGACCGGATACCGTGCCCGCATGACCGTGAGCTTCGAACCGGCCGTCCGTGAACGGCTGCTGGCCCCCCACTTCTGGTACGTCGGCACCGTGAACGCCGACGGCTCCCCGCAGGTCAGCCCGATGTGGGTGGACCTGGAGGGCGACGGCGAGCTGACCTTCAACTCCTCGGCCGGCCGGGTCAAGGAGGAGAACCTCCGCCGCGATCCGCGCGTCTACCTCTCGCACGCCGACCCGGCCGACCCCTACGACCGGATCCAGATCAGCGGTGTGGTCAGCCGCTTCGTCGAGGGCCCGGAGGCCGTCGAGCGGATGGACCGGCTGGCCCGGAAGTACCTCGGCACCGAGCGGTACGAGTGGCTGGTCCCCGGCGAGCGGCGGGTCGCCGTGGTGGTCCGTCCGCTGAAGGTCCGTCACATCGTCGGGGTGGAGCCCTTCCGCGCCGGCCACGGGCAGGCCTGACCGCACGAAGCGGTCTTCCGGGAACTCGTGAGGCGGCCGTGACCGCAGGCCCCGCGCGCCTCGGTGAGGTCCCTCAGCCGGCCGTCACCAGCGCGGCCAGCGCCTCCGGGGCGCCGCGCCCGCCCCGGATGCCGGGGAAGGCGTTGACGTCCACGATGACCGGCTCGCCCGCCACCTCCAGCACGTCCACGCCGTAGACGGTGAGGCCGAAGGCCGGGCCGCAGCGCAGCGCCAGCTCGGGGTAGCGGGGCCGGTGGTCGACGGACTGCCGTGCCCCGGGGGCGAGTTCGGAGCGGCGCAGCTCGCCAAAGACCTGCTCGCCGACCACCCAGAGCTTGTGGTCCCAGCCGTCGCCGGGCAGGAAGGGCTGGTGCACCACGGGCTCGCCGGGCCAACGGGCCGTCAGCTCCGCCAGCTCCCCCGCGTCCCGGGCCTTGGCGACCAGGTCCAGTTTGCGGCTGTACCGGCTCTTCACCACCAGCGGGAAGCGCGGCTCCGCCAGCGTCTCCACGAACGGCAGCCCGGCCGCCGTGGCGGTGGCCGCCATCCACTCCCGGTCCTGGCAGTTCCCGGTGGCGGCAGCCGGGTTGACCACTCGGGCGCCGGCCCGCTCCAGCTCCCGGGCCAGCCCGAGCGCCGCCGGGGTGCGCGCCTTCAGCAGGTAGACCTCGGCCGGATCCGCCGGGTCGGGCGCGTCCCACTCCACCCGGTGCCCCGCGGCGGTGAGCAGCGCCGCCGTGCCGGTCAGCAGCGGATGCTCCGGATCCCGGCAGATCACCCCGATCCTCACAGCAGGGCACCCGCCACCGGGACGACCGCCCGGGGTGCCGGCACGGAGGACCCGCGCCGGGCCAGGCCGAGGATCGCCCGGGCCACCCGGGGCACCGCGTCCGGCACCTGACGGAAGCTCGGGAAGTCGTTGACGTCCACCACCACCGGGCCGTCCGGGCCGAACACCACGTCCACGCCGAACAGGTCGAGCCCGTACAGCTCCCCGATCCGGTGCACGATCCGGGCCACCTCGGCGCTCAGCGGCACCGCCCGCTCGCGCTTCTCCCCCGCCACCAGCGGGGAGGTCCGTTCGGTGGCGAACAGCTCGCCGTCCAGGCTGTAGACCTTGAGGTCGATCCCGGAGTTGCGCACCCAGGGCTGCGCGATCAGCATCCCCTCATCTGCGAACTCGGCCTCCAGCTGGCCGAGTTGGTCGATCGAGTCGACCCGGCGGACCGCCCGGCCCCGGCTGCCCTCGGCCGGCTTGACCACCAGTGGGTAGTAGTCGCCCGGGATGCCGGCCAGGTCGGACGGCCGGGCCGCCGCCCAGGTCGGCGGCACCGGCAGGCCCTGCCCGGCGGCCCGGATCGCGGCCGAGACCTTGTCCCGCACCACCCGGATCGCCCGGGCGTCGTTCACCGTGGTCAGCCCCGCCGCCGCAGCCGCCTCCAGCAGGCCGAGGCCCGGTCCGCCGGAGACCGTCTTCAACACCCAGAGGTCATGGCTGCCCGCCCGGACCAGCCCGTCCAGCGCCAGCAGCGAGCCGCTGGGCCGCAGCACGTCCACCCGGTGCCCCCAGTCCGCCAGTTGCCGGACCACGTCCCGGGGGATGCCGTCGTTCCGGTACAGCTCCTCCACCAGGAAGCAGATCCTCATCCGCCTCGCCCCCTACCCGCCAGCCGTCTCGTCGTCAGAGAACGCCCAGCTTGCCATGAATCGGGCACCCCAAGATCATTCACCCCGTAAGGAATCGGCCACAGACCTGCCACAGTCCGCCCTCCAAGGTCACGGCTTCGTCCCGAGCCGACCCCGTTCCGGGCTGGTCAGTGCCTGCTGTCCGCCCCGCCCATTACCCTTTCTTGGTAATAGGCCCACCTCCGGCACCTGCCCGCCGGCCGGGGCGAGGGGGAGGGCCGTGAAGGAGGGTCAGTGCGCGAGACCGTCAGCCCGGGTCCGGTCCGGCCGGATCCGACCGGGCACCGCGTGCCGGCGCAGCAGCCCGCAGCGCCCCGTGCGCACACCGGGAGCGGTGTCGTCCTGCGCCCGCACGACCTGCACGACCTGCGGGCCCTGCCCGTCCCCGGCGTGCTCAGCTACCCCGCCGCCGACCTGCTGGTGGTCTCCGGCCTGCCCGGCAGCGGCAAGTCCACCCTGATGGGGCGCTGCGCGATAGCCCCGGTGATCGACTCCCAGCACAGCCGGGAGCACTGGGCCGCCCGGCTGCCGTCCGCCGTCCCGTACGCGCTGTACCGGCCGCTGGTCCGCGCCCACCACTACCTCCGGCTGCGCCGCGCCCTGCTGGCCGGCGGCCCGCTGGTGGTGCACGACTGCGGCACGCTGCCCTGGGTCCGCGCCTGGCTCTCCCGCACCGCCGCCCGCCAGGGCCGCCGCCTGCACCTGCTGATCCTCGACTCCACCCCGCAGCAGGCCCGTCAGGGCCAGCTCGCCCGGGGCCGCCGGGTCTCCGCCTACGCCTTCGCCCGCCACCGCCGCGCCACCACCCGGCTGCACGCCGCCCTCGCCTCGGGCCCGCTCCCGGGCTGCGCCTCCACCGTGCTGCTCTCCCGCCCGGGCGCCCTCGCCCTGGACCGCATCACCTTCACCGACTGACCCACCGTCACCCGAACCGCGGCCCGCAGCCCGCAGCCCGCAGGCGACCGGTCCTCCCGCCTCCTCCCCGTCCACCCTCCCGCCCGTTCCGTCAGGTACCCGTCCGTACCACGCCACGCACGGCAGGACGGGTGATCCGGACGGCGGGTCGCCGGGCCGGGACGCGGTCCGTCGCTAGGGTGCGGGCATGACGGACACCCTGCGTGAGGCACGTCTGCGGCGGCTCGCCGAGCGGCTCGGCACCGAGCACCGGACGACCTTGGAGCCGCTGTACGACCCGGCGCGGCAGAGCTGGACGCTCCGCTGGTACGACGGCCCCTCGGTGGCCGAGGTACGGGCCGCCCTGCACCGGGAGGAGCCGGACCGGACCGCCGTGCTGACCCGACGCCACCTGACGGTCCGCGCCCTGGCGCTGGCCGCGATCCGGGAGACCAGGGATGGCAACCTGCGCCGCTGGGTGGGCAGTTGGGGTCAGCGCTACCACCTGGAGCAGATGATCGGCGACCGCCCGCACCCGGACCGCCCGGCCGGCCCCCGCGAGGAGGCGATGCTCGCCCGGCTGCTCGCCGCCGCCACCGCCGGCACCGGCGACTGGGCCGTCCCGGACGAGCACCGCGTCTTCGACCTCGTCGCCCGCCAGGGCATCGCCTGGCTGCTCCCCTCGCACGAGCTCGCCCCGCCCGGGGACCAGGCCGACGGCACGGCCCTGACCCCGCTCGAGTACCTCACCTCCCGCTACGCCACCGGCGAGCACCGCACCGCCTGGGAGACCTCCCTCACCCCGCTGCCGGTCGACGCCGCCGTCACCGCCGCGCGCACCGACCCCGAACCTGCCTCCGGGAGCACCCGCGCGGCACTCCTGCTGCTCCCCGCGCCCGACGTACCGGCGGCACCGGCTCACCCCTGCGGGGAGCCCGGCGGACAATGACCCGGCCCGGCCACGGGCCGCCCCCGAGGGCGGTTCCGGGTGCGTGGACCGGAACCGCCCTCGGGGTCGGCGGCGCTGCGGGACGGTCAGGTCAGCAGTTGGTGGACCACCAGGAGGCCCGGCTGCCGTGGTCCGAGTAGAGGCAGTACAAGGTGCTGCCGCTCCACGACCCGATGGTGTGCCGGTTGGGCCAGGCCACCCCGTACTGCAGGTTGAGGTTGGCCCCGCCCAGGCTCACCCACGGCCCCCACGCGCCTCCGGCGGTGGTCTGGATCGTGGTCCAGACCGCGCGGTCGGCGCCGAGTCCGCTGATCTCCTTGCGGCCGTCGGTCCACGTCACAACGGTGTACTGGCTCGCGCAGAGCAGCTGCCGGGAGGCGGCTCCGGCCGGGAAGTACGTGGTGCAGGCGCTCGTCCCGTCGTACCAGCCGGGGGCGCTGGCGGTCTCGATGTCCACGTAGCCGCTGCCGGCGGCGTTCGCCGTCCCGGCACCGCCGAACACCCCGAGGAGGACGGCGAACAGAGCGATCATCAGACGTAGCTTCTTCAAGGAGTTCTCTTCCCGCTCATCCCGGGGGACCTCCGCCGGGGCTCAGAGTCTGCCGGAGCGGATTCGAGGGCTCGTACCCCTGTGGGGGTAACTGTGCCCGCCCGGCAGGGACCCCCAGCCGCCCACGGTGCGCCCCCGGGCCGACTTCCCGGAGTACGGTCCGGAATCCCTCCCGGTCCGCCGACCAGGGCCCAACTGCGGCCACACCCTTGACTGTTCGTTGACCACCCCGCTGGGATGGGCCCCGTGAGCGACAAACGGAACCTCAGCCTCGGCCGCCTCTCCGGCTGCATCGCCCTCGTCCTGGTGACGGCCGCCCTGGTCGCCCTCCTGGTCTGGGTGCTCGGCAGCACCAGCGGCACCATGCACTGACCCGCTCCCCCGGGCCTGCCCGGGAATCAGCGGAGCCCGCCGTTCGCTGACCGTGGCACACCCCACGGGAACCGGACAGGAAGGGCCACACCGCATGAAGAGCCTGGTCGTCGGCGCAGGTGCCACCGGCGGATACTTCGGAGCCCGACTGGCCCGGGCCGGCCACGACGTGACCTTCCTGGTCCGCCCGGCCCGCGCCGAGCACCTCCGCACGCACGGCCTGCGGATCACCGGCCTGACCGAACTCCACCTACCCGAGCCGCAGTTGGTCACGGCCGACGAGCTGACGGCAGCCGACTTCGACCTCGTCCTGCTCTCCGTCAAGGCCACCGCCCTCGACCGGGCCCTCGACGACCTGGCACCGGCCGTCGGCCCCGGCACCGCGATCGTGCCGCTGCTCAACGGCCTGGCCCACCTCGACGTGCTCAACGCCCGCTTCGGCCCGACCGCCGTGCTCGGTGGCGTCGCCAAGGTGGTGACCACGCTCGGCCCCGAGGGCGAGATCGTCCAGCTCGCCCCTCCCGTCAACCTCACCCTCGGCGAGCAGGACGGCCACCTCTCCGAGCGCGTCACCGCCCTCCGCACGGCGCTCACCGAGGCGGGCGTGCCCACCGATCCGACACCCGACGTGCTCGCCGCGATGTGGCACAAGTGGGTCTTCATCACCACCCTGGCCACCGTCACCGGCTTCCTGCGCGGCACCGTCGGCGAGGTCGGCGCCGTGCCGGGCGGCACCGCCTTCGCGGAGGCCGTGCTGGCCGAGTGCTCCGCCGTGGCCGAGGCCGCCGGCCGCCCCGTCCCAGCCGCCGAACTCGCCGCCACCCGCGCCGTGGTGACCGCCCCCGGCTCCCCGCTCACCGCCTCGCTGGCCCGCGACGTGCTGGCCGGCCGCCACACCGAGGTCGAGCACCTGCTGGGCGACCTGACCGCCAGGGCCCGCACCCTCGGCGTCCCCACCCCGCTGCTCGACGTCGCCACCCTCCACCTGAGGGTCCACCAACTCCGGGCCGGGGCAGGGTCCTGAGGCCGGACGGGTGCGAAGCTGCCTCCGAGCGGGTATCCCCGGTTCGGGAGCGGGCACGGTGCTCGGGGAGGCAGTGGTGGGCAGGGCCGGAGTCATCGCCTGGGCGGCAGCCGCGACGTCGACTGTGGGCCTGCTCCTGATGTCCGTCGTCGACGGCGATCGGCCCTTCCTGGTGCGCCTCCTCCCGCTGCTGCTGTGCGTCTCGGGACTCGTCACCTTCTTCGCCGTGGCCAGCACGATCCCGGGCGAGGGCGGTGACGTCGGCGGGAACGGGTACGGCGGCTACGGCCCGGTCGGCGCGCTCTGACAGCCGGCCACCACAGCTCGGGGGAAGCCATGAGCAGGTCCAGGGTCATCACCGGATGGGCGGTGGTGGTGACGTCCTTCGCGGCGGGCGTGGTGGTCCGGGCTGCCGACTGGCCCCGGTGGGCGATCGGCGCCTGCGTCGTCGCGAGCCTCTTCGGGGTGCTGGCCGGCTTCCTCGTCATCGACGGCTTCGGACCCGCCGGCGGGGACGGCAGCGGCTCGGACGGGGGTAACGGCCCGGGCGGCGCCATCTGACACCCCGCCACCGCACCCCGCCGGGTGCCGGACGGCCGCCGACGGGGTGCACCCTCATCGTCGGAACGGATCTCCGCACCGGGGGAAGCCATGGAGACCAGACGGGTCGCGGGTGGTGTGCTGCTGACGGCGGGGGTGGTGAGCCTGGGCCTGTACCTGGCGCTCCACGACTCCGCGCCCGGCTGGCTGCTCACGGTGCTGCTGCTCATCGCAATCGCCGCGGGGGGCACCGGCTACGGCCTGCTCTTCGGCGACGCCGGGGGTGGCGGCGGCGGTGGCGGCTCGAACATCGGGGACGGGGGCTACGGCCCCGGTGGCGGCGGTCTCTGACGCACCGCCACCGCACCACCACCACCACTGAGCGGCTCAGCCCAGGTAGTCGTCCAGCCGGGCCAGGGCGAAGCCCTGTTCGGTGGCGGTGCGGATCACCAGCCGGGCCAGGTCGGTCATCGAGCCGCCCCACTGCCCGGCGCCCCGGAAGTGGGTGAGGATGATGTCCCCGGGGTGCAGCCGCTGGTCGAGGTGGCGGTACTCCATCCGGTCGGGGAACGCCTCCTCGTTCCAGAGCGGCATCGCGGTGATGCCGCAGTCCTTGGCGGCCCGCAGGGTGTCGGCGTTGAACTCCCCGTACGGGGGCCGGAACAGTACCGGCCGGGGCCCGACCTCGCGGACCAGCTCGTCCTGCTGGCCGCAGATCTGCCGGCTCTGCTGCTGCCGGTCCAGCCGGCGCAGGTCCTTGTGGTCGAGGGTGTGGTTGTTCACCCGCACCCCCTGGTCGTTCAGCTCACGGAAGTAGCCGTAGTCCGACCGGGCCAGGTAGCCGGAGACGAAGGCGCTGAACGGGACGCCGAGTTCGCGCATCATCCGGTTGAACCGGCGGTCCTTCTCGAGGCCGTCGTCCACCGTGAGGAAGACCACCTTGTCGGTGGTCGGCACCCGCCGCACCCGGGCCGGCAGCCCGTCCCCGGAGAGCTGCACGTGCGGTCCGTTCTCGCGCAGCTCCGGCTTGACGGCGGGCGGCGCGGGCGCCGGCAGCGGCGGCGCGTCGAGACCCCAGGCCCTGGCCAGCTCGGTGAGCTCGGAGCCGGTGAGCGGCGCCGCCCGCACCCGGGGTTCGGCGACCGGGTGGTACTCCTGCTCCGAGGCCCGACCGGGCAGCACGGCTGCGGCGGGGTTCGCCACGGCGGCAGCGGCGGCCGGGGGTGGAGCGGTGTCCCGCCCGGGCTCGGACGGGAGCGAACCGCAGCCGGCTGCGGTGACGGCCAGACAGAGCCCGGCCAGGAGGCGGCTCCGGGTGATCCGAGATGATCCGATGGACATACCAGTACATCTTCCGCACGGAACGCCCCGCACCACCCTGCCGCGCCGTCGGGTCCACCGAATGCCGCACTCCGTCCCCTCCTCCGAGCCACCGACCAGCCGACCAGCCGACCAGCCGCCCCGCCCGACCCACCGGCCGGGGTGTGACGGCCCGTCACCCGGCCGAGGCAGGCGCCACCCGGCTCCACCCCGCCTCGCGACTTTCGTCGCGCCCGCGCCGCGACCATCGCCGACTCCCGTCCGGCCCGGCCCGTCGTCTAGCCTCGCGAGCGTGAGCGAGCGCACTGCGGAACACCCAGGCAGCAACCCCGGCACGTCCCCCGGCGACGACGCCGACAGGGGGCGGCGGACCGCGCGGACCCGGTGGGAGCACCTGGTCCGCACCGTCCTGCCCGGGCCCTGGGACCGCCGCACCGTCCGGAACGAAGCCGTCGGCACGCTGCTCGCCGCCCTGCTGGCCGCCGGGCTCGACGTGCTGGGCGCCGGTTCGCCGCTCCGCACCGTGCTCGCCTCCGGCGGCGCGGCCCTGCTCTTCCTGCTCCGGCGGGGCCTGCCCCGCACCGTGCTGGTGCTCGCCGCGTTCGGCTGCGGCCCGCTCTCCGCCTGGCTGCCCACCCTGATCGGCTCGGCCTGGTCGCTCGGCCGCCGGGTGACCCGGGCCCGGGACGCGGTGATCGCCACCGTCGTGGCGTTCGCGGCGATGATGACCTACGACCTGATCGCCGACCGGCACGCCCTGTCGCTGCCCGCCCTGCTCGGTCTGAGCACCGGCGCCTTCCTGGTGCTCGCGGTGCTGCCGGCCGTCTTCGGCCGGTACCGGGCCCAGCGCCGGGCCCTGCTCACCGCCCTGGAGGAGCGCAACGCCCAACTGCTCCGCGAACGGGCGATGATCGCCCGCCAGGCCCGGCTGCGCGAACGGCACCGGATCGCCCAGGACATGCACGACAGCCTCGGCCACCAGCTGGCCCTGATCTCGGTGCACACCGGCGCACTGGAGGTGGACCGCACCCTGACCGACCGTCAGCGCGAGGCGGTCGGAGTACTGCGCCAGGCGGCCGTCGGCGCGATGCGGGAACTGCGCGGGGTGATCGGCCTGCTGCGGGAGGACGACCAGACCGAGGAGGAGCAGTCCGGCGGCCTGGCCGAGATCCCGCGTCTGGTCGAGGCGTCCCGGGCCGCCGGTGCGCAGGTGACGCTCACCCGGCCGGACGACGCGCGCACCGTCACCACCGCCACCGGCCACGCCGCCTACCGGATCGTCCAGGAGGGGCTGACCAACGCGCACAAGCACGCGCCCGGCGCCCCGATCACCGTCGCGCTGCGCTTCGAGCCGGACGCCCTGCTGGTCGAGGTGGTCAACTCCCCCTGCCCGCCCGGTGCGCCGGCGACGGTCAGTGGTGGCCAGGGCCTGACCGGGCTGCGCGAGCGGGCCCGTCTGCTCGGCGGCATGCTGCACACCGGCCCGACCCCGGACGGCGGCTACCGCCTGGCCGGCGTCCTCCCGTACGACGGCACCGGCCGCCCGGCCGGCGAGGACCTGGAGGCGGACCTCGGGCTGGCACTGCCCGGCGGGGCGTCGCCGCTGAAGCGGCGCCGTCCGGCGCTCGGCTGCGCGGTGGCGGTCGGCGCGGTGGCGCTGGTCCTGATCGGCCTGCTGGTCTGGGGCGGCGTCAAGTTCGTCCAGTCGCTGGAGGAGACCACCCTCCTCCAGGACCGTTACGTCTCCTTCCAGATCGGCCAGCCCGAGGACCAGGTCCGCCGCCAACTCCCGCACGGCAGCGGCTTCCTGACCGAGGGCTTCGAGCGCCAGGGGCCGGCCGTGCCGCCCGGGGCGACGTGCGTCTGGTACCTCTCCGAGGACCAGCCCGACGGGCTGTCCACCAGTGAGGTCTCCCGGCTCTGCTTCCGGGACGGCGTGCTGATGGAGAAGGTGCAGTACCGTGCGGACGGATGATCACGGTGAGGGCCACCGCGATCCGGGAGGGAGGACGGCACCGTGATCCGAGTCCTGGTCGCCGACGACGAGCCGCTGATCCGGGCCGGCATCCGGATGATCCTCGGCAGCGAGACGGACATCGAGGTGGTCGCCGAGGCGGGCGACGGCCGTGCCGCGCTCGAACTCGCCCGCGAGCACGCGGTGGACGTCCTGCTCCTCGACATCCGGATGCCGGTGCTCGACGGGCTCGGCGCGCTGGCCGAGCTCCCGCGCTACGCGCCGAGCGCACGGGCGCTGATCCTCACCACCTTCGGCGAGCGGGAGAACGTCCTGCGGGCCGTCACCTCCGGCGGGGCGGGCTTCCTGCTCAAGGACACCGCACCGGCCGAACTGATCCAGGCCGTCCGGGCCGCCGCCGTCGGGCACGCCTTCCTCTCCCCCGCCGCCACCCGCCACATCGTCGACAGCCTGGCCGCCTCACCCGCCGCCGACGCCCGCGCCGCCGACGCCCGGGCCCGGCTCGCCACCCTCGCCCCGCGCGAACGCGAGGTCCTCGACCTGCTCGGCGAGGGCCTCTCCAACGCGGACGCCGGTGCCCGCCTGCACATGAGCGAGGCCACCGTGAAGACCTACGTCAGCCGCATCCTGGCCAAGCTCGGCTGCGACAACCGGGTCCAGGCCGCGCTGCTGGCCCGCGACGCCCGGGGCTAGCGCCCGGGACCGCGCGGTGACCGTCCCCGCAGGGTGCCCGCCGGGGGACCGCGCACCGAGCTCCGGCGGCCGACGCACCGGACCAGCGGCCACCCCGGCACCGCTCCGGACTCCTCCGGACGGGGCTCGTGGAGCTGCACACTCTCACCTTCGAGGTGACGGGCCGGGCCGGGGTGACGGAGGGCCGACCCCGAACGATGGCCGTCGCCGCACCGGCACCGGGCCCGCCGAGGCCTCCGCCGACCGGCTGACCCGGCGTCAACCGGGCACCCGGGGCCACCCTCCGGTCTCAGCGCAGGCGGGTGCGGGTCCCCGGGCCGGAGCCCGCGCGGCTGGGGCGGCGCGCGCGGGTGCGGCGCGCGCCCTCGGTCTCGGCGGCGGCCTCGGCTGCGGCCCGCGCGGTCCGCAGCGCGAACGCGGCCGCGAACGCGGGCTCCCGGATGCCGAGTTCGGCCATCCGGCCCTGGCAGGGGGAGCACCAGAGCGCGCTCGCCGCGCTGCCGTCCCCGTACCGCAGATCCTCCGGCGGCAGGTAGTGCACCCCGCACTCCTGGCAGACGAAGACCAACCGCATCAGCCCCACACCTCCCCGGTACCGCCGCAGCGTCCGCACGGCGAGAGGTACCGGTACTCGCGGGCGACCTGGTCGCCCCGGCTGTCGGTCTCCACCGTGTGCTCGGTCTTCTCGGTCACCCGGCCGCCACCGCAGCCGGGGCAGAGCTGAGGCTCAGCCACCTTACCGTCACCTCCCGTGCACGCAACGTACCGACGGTACCGTGTGTCGCGCATGATCGGTGCCGATCCGCCGTACCTCCGGCCTGATCCAGTGTCATATTCCTCCCCGTCATCTTCCCCACCGGGCGCCTCGGCATGCGCATGTTGACCGACTCGACCCGTCATCCCTATGCTGCGGCCCTTCCGAGAACACGTTCCACTCCGGGAAAGGCCCCTCCCATCACCAGCGCAGCACAGGAGCGGGACACCGACGCTCCCCGGCCGACCGGCCGCCGCCGTTTCCTCACCTACCTGGTGGCCGCCCCCGCCCTCGCGGTCGGTGCCCAACTGGCCCTGGACGCCGGGCCGGCCGAGGCCCTGGTGGGGGTGCCCGGCATCCCGGGACTGCCCGAGCTGGCCGACCTCGGGGACGTGCTGATCCTGGCCGGGCTGCCGACCGCGCACCTGCTGGTACTGGAGGTGACCGAGGCGGGCCGGGCGGTGCTCCACCTTCCGCGCCTGGAGGTCGGCCAGGGTCTGACCACCGCGATGGCGATGCTGGTCGCCGAGGAGCTGGACGCCCGGCTGGCCGACGTCGAGGTGCCGCTCTCGCCGGCCCGCCCGGAGCTGCTGTTCGCCCAACTCACCGGCGCCTCCAACTCGGTGCGCTCGCTGTACGGGCCGGTCCGGGCCGCCGCCGCAGCCGCCCGGGCCAGGCTGGTGACCGCCGCCGCGCTCCGCTGGCAACTGCCGGCCGACAGCCTGCGCACCGCCGGGGGCCGGGTCACCGCGCCCGACGGACGCTCCGCCGGGTACGGCGAACTCGCCCTGGCCGCCGCTCAGGTGACCGTCCCGGCGGTCTCCACCGCCCCCAAGCCGGAGGCGGCGCAGCGCCTGGTCGGCACCCCGACCGGCCGGATCGACGCCCGGGACATCGTCACCGGCAAGGCCCGGTACGCGGGCGACCTGGACGTGCCGGGCGCGGTGCCGACCGTGGTGCACCGCCCGCCGACCATCGGCGGCACCGTCCGCTCGGTGGACGACGGCGCCGCCCGGGCGATGCCGGGGGTGCTGGACGTGGTCCGCATCCCGAGCGGCGTGGCCGTGCTGGCCGAGACCTTCGACCAGGCGCTCAAGGCCAAGGCCGCGCTCCGGGTGGACTGGCGTCCGGGCCCGCTGGCCGGCGTCTCCGACGCCCAGGTGAAGGCCGGCCTGCGCGCGGTCAACGCCCCTTTCCTGGTACCGCCGTTGCTCACCCTCTCACTGGACGCCGAGTTCGACTTCGCGTTCGTCAGCCACTCGCCGATGGAGGTGCTGACCGCCGTCGCGGACGTCCGCGCCGACCGGGCCGAGATCTGGTTCGCCGCGCAGTCCCCGATCGCCGCCCAGGAGCAGATCGCGCTCGAACTCGGCCTGCCCGTGTCGGCGGTGACGGTGCACGTGGTCCGGGCGGGCGGCTCCTTCGGCCGCCGGCTGTTCCACGACGCGGCGCTGGAGGCGGCCCGGGTCTCCCGGGCGGCCGGACGGCCCGTCAAGTTGATGTGGACCCGCAACGACGACCTGCGGCACGGCCGGTTCCGTCCCGCCAGCCACCACCGCATCCGGGCCACCCACGCACTCGGCCAGGTGCTCACCTACGAGCACCGGGTGGCCACCGTGCGGACCGACTTCGGCCACGGCCTGGGCGAGTTGCTGACCGCTGCCGGGGCCAGCCTGCCGATCGGCGACGCGCTGTTCTCCCAGACCTTCTTCGACCTCACCCAGGAGATCCCGTACGACCTCGGGGTGACCACCCAGCTGCTCTCCGAGCTGCCGCTGGAGATCCCCACCAGCAGCTGGCGGTCCGTCTACTCGGGTCTGGTCCGGGTGGCCGACGAGGTGATGCTGGACGAGCTGGCCCGCACCCTGGGCCGCGACCCGGTGGCCTTCCGGCGGGCCCGGCTGACCAGTGCCACCGGCCGAGCGGTGCTCGACAAGGCGGCGCAGGCCGGGAGTTGGGGCCGCCCGATGCCGCCCGGCCACGCCCAGGGCTTCGCCTACCACGCCGAGTACCGCTCGGCGGTGGCCTGCCTGGTCGAGCTGGACGCCACCGACCCGGCCAACCCCCGGGTCACCAAGGCCGTGACGGCCGCGGACGTCGGCCGGGTGATCAACCCGCGCGGCCTGGAGGCCCAGCTGCTCGGCGCCGTCACCGACGGCATCTCGGTGACCCTGCGGGCCGGGGTGCACCTGGACGACGGGGCGATCCGCGAGGGCAGCTTCGCCGACTTCAAGTACGCCCGCCAGCGGCACAGTCCGCTCTCCTTCGAGGCGCACTTCCTGCCACCGAGCGGTCCGCCCGGCGGGGCCGGCGAGCTCGGCTTCCCGGCCGCGGCCGCCGCCGTGGCCAACGCCTACGCCCGCGCGACGGGCACCAGCCCCCGGCGCTTCCCGATCGCGTTCTGACGTCGCCCTTCCGTTCTCCTCCAAGGACCTCCACGTGCCCAGCTACCAGTTCGTCCTCAACGGCTCTCCGGTGACGGTCGACGCCCCCGCCGACATGCCGCTGCTCTGGGTGCTCCGCGACAAGCTCGGGGTGACCGGCCCCAAGTACGGCTGCGGGGTGGGCGTCTGCCGCGCCTGCACCAGCCACCTGGACGGTGCCGAGGTGCAGCCCTGCGTGGTGCCGGTGGCGGACTGCGCCGGACGCACCGTCACCACCATCGAGGGCCTGGCCGACGGCGACCACCTGCACCCCGTCCAGGAGGCGTGGCTGGAGTGCGACGTCGCCCAGTGCGGCTTCTGCCAGCCGGGCCAGATCATGACCGCCGCCGCGCTGCTGCGCACCAACCGCAACCCCACCGACGCCGACATCGACCGGATCGAGAACGTCTGCCGCTGCGGCACCTACGCCCGGATCCGCGAGGCGGTCAAGAAGGCCGCCGCCAGGATGCCCTGACACCCCGGCGGCGGCTGCACCCTCCGGTTCGGTGCGGGCCGGTTCGGTGCGGGCCGAGGCGGTACGGTTCGAGTCAGTGCAGGCCGGTACAGGTCAGCGCGTCGCTGTCCTGCGGGCCGACGCAGGCCCGGGCGGTGGCGTTCCCGTTCACCATCGGGGTCCAGACGTACTTCTTGGCCCCGTCGGTCTTCCGGACGTGCTTGACCGTGTAGTCCCGGTTCGCCACCATCACCGCGCCACCGCTCGGTGCGTCCACGCTCCGGGCCCACTTCGCCTTGCAGGCCGCGCTGGAGTACAACTGCACCTTGACGTTGCCCGGCTGTCCCCAGGTCCTGCTCTCCAGCAGCTTCCCGTCCCGGGCGCAGCCGGTGGCCTCCGGGTCCTTGCCGTTGCACCCCGCCCCGGTGCAGGCCGCCGCCACGGCCGGCTGGGCGGGAGCGACCGCGAACCCGGTGGCGGTCAGCGCCAGCGAGGCGGTGAGCACGGCGAGCAGTCGGGCGGGGGCGGTGGGCTTGGACACGGGGTGACTCCGTTCGTGAGGGGAAACTCCGTGTCCGGACTACCAGTTGGGCGGGCCGCCCGGCCTGCCGCCACGCGGCGGTTCAGCAGTTCGGGTGACCGCGCACCAGTCTTTCACCGGGGCGGGCGCCACCGGCAGGACGTCTCGCCCCGGCGCGCTCTCAGGCCGGGGCCAGGCCGTGCAGGACCCTGTCGTGGCCGACGAAGACCCGGCGGCCGTCGGTGGCCACCCGCCAGTACTGGACGCCCGGTTCGGCGTCCCGGAGGGTCCAGCGGATCGCGCCGGTGCGCTCGTCCAGCGCGCAGACGCCCCCGGCCAGCGGGCCGGGCACGAAGAGGGATCCGGCCACCGCCACCGGACGGCAGCGCCAGTCCAGGCGGAACGGCAGCCGGGCGGCCCAGAGTTCCTCCCCGGTCGCCTCGTCGTGCCGGGTCACCAGCCCGGTGTCCCAGAGCAGGTAGGGGCCCGACGCGTGCGGCCGGAGCGGGCGGGCGCCCTCGCGGCCCTCCACCGTCCAGCTCACGCTGCCGTCCAGCAGCGACAACGCCCGTATGCCGGTGGCCCGGTTGGCCACGTAGACCTGCATGGACCCGACCTCCCGCCAGCTGAGGCCCTGGTCGGCCGGCGCCGTCCAGAGCAGGTCACCGTTGAGCGGGTGGACGGCGACCACCTCGTCCCGGGTGCTGCGGGCCAGCAGCACACCGCCGTGCTCGGCGGTCTGCAGGTCCGTCAGGAAGCCGCCGCCCGGGTCCACCGCCGGGCGGGTCCAGAGCAGCTCCTGCTTGCTCGCGGACATCGCGAACAGGACCGGCTCGGTCCCGAGGGCGGACCGTCCGTAGAGCGCGTCCCCGTCCACCGCGTGCAACTGCCAGCTCTCGCCGAGCACCGGAGGGAGGAAGACCTGCATCGGGACGCCGTAGCCGAGCACCGAGAACTCGCCCGCCCTGGGCCGGTAGAGCAGGTCACCGGCCGCCACCAGCGTGTCGTCCGGGCCACCGGGCAGGCTGATCCGCTTCGCCACCGCGCCGGTCTCGGGGGTGAGCAGGGTCAGCTCGGACCCGCTCGCGACCAGGGGGAGGACCGTCCGCCCCGTCACCCGCTCCGGTGCCTGGGGCTCCTCGGCCCGGAAGGTCCAGCTCGGCTCGGGCCCGGAGAGCACGGCGGGCTTCGGCGGCACGGGCTCCGGGCCGCGGCTCCACCACCAGCCCGCCGCCCCGGCGCCGGCCAGCCCGGCCGCGCCGAGCAGCAGCTGCCGCCGCGACGGTCCGCTGCGGGCCGGGCCGGTCGCCAACTCCTCGGCCCCGGTGTCGAGTCCGGGCCCCTCCGGCTCGTCGAAGACGATCGAACCGACCTGCTCTCCTCCGGCCACCGAGGCCCCCTCCCCGCTCCCCAGCCCGCTCCTTCGCAGGAGGATAACCCCCTCCCGATAGGGTCAGGGCAGAAAGGGGACGGCCGATGACGCTCGTCTCGCGTCCAGTGCCGTTTCCGTTCCGCAGAGAGGCCCGCCGCCATGAGCACCGCACCCACCTACCTGGTCCTGCCCGGCTACCAGAACTCCGACCACGACCACTGGCAGAGCATCTGGGAGCGCACCGACCCGGCCCGCTTCCGGCGGGTCCGGCAGGACGACTGGGACCGGCCGCAGCTGGGCAGTTGGGTCGCCGCCCTGGACCGCGCGGTGGCCGGGGCCGAGGGTCCGGTGGTCCTGGTCGCGCACAGCCTCGGCTGCACCACCGTGGCGCACTGGGCCGCCAACCCGGACGGCAAGGTGCTCGGCGCCCTGCTCGTCGCCCCGGCCGACATCGACACCGCCGAGGTCCCGGAGCTGGTCAACTTCCGCCCGGTGCCGCTGCGCCCGCTCCCCTTCCCCAGCGTGCTGGTCGCCAGCGGCGACGACCCCTGGTGCACCCTGGAGCGGGCCGGGGACTACGCGCGGGCCTGGGGCTCCCGCCTGGTCGAGGCCGGCGACCACGGACACCTCAACGCCTCCTCCGGCCTGGGCGACTGGCCGGTCGGCCGCGCCCTGCTGGACGGGCTCACCGCCTGAGCGTCCCGCGCGCCTGGTGATCCGCGTCACACCCGACCACCCCGGCCCCCTGTGAGGACCGCCACACGGCGGCCCGCAGGGGGCCGGTCCGGCCCCCTGCCCAGCACTCCCACCAGGTCCTCAACTTCCCTTCACACTAAGGCCGTTCTCCGTCGAGGCGCTGACCTGCGCAATCCCCCGGCCCGCCGCCGGAGGCCACCCCGGCATCCACTACGCTCCCCGACAGCACAGGGGTCCCACAGGTCCCCCGGGCAGTTTCCGTTATCGGCGGACGGCACCCCGCTCTCCCATCACGACAGGGCAGTACGGACGGGGCCGACGGAGAAGGTGGACCAGGCGGATGGACAGGCAGCACGCCGAACAGACCGGGCAGACGGTGCTTCAGGCACAGGCCGGTGACCAGCGGGCCACGGACGAGCTCATCGGCACCCACCTGCCGCTGGTCTACAACATCGTCGGCCGCGCCCTCGGCGGCCACCCCGACACCGACGACGTGGTGCAGGAGACCATGCTCCGCGCCGTCGACCAACTGCCCGCCCTCCGGGAGCCCGGCAGCTTCCGGTCCTGGCTGGTGGCCATCGCGATGAACCAGATCCGCCGCCGCCACCAGGTGCTCCAGCAGAGCCAGCTGCCGATCGACCCGGCCTGGGACTCGGCCGACCCGGGTGCCGACTTCGTCGACCTCACCATCGTCCGGCTGGGCCTCTCCGGCCAGCGCCGCGAGGTGGCCGAGGCGACCCGCTGGCTGGACGAGGGCGACCGCGAACTGCTCTCGCTCTGGTGGCTGGAGGCGGCCGGCGAGCTCAGCCGGGCCGACCTGGCCGGCGCGATGGAGCTCCCGGCCGCCCACGCGGCGGTCCGGGTGCAGCGGATGAAGGGTCAGCTGGAGACCGCCCGCGTGGTGGTCCGGGCACTGGCCGCCCAGCCGGCCTGCCCGCCGCTGGCCGAGCTGACCGGCTCCTGGGACGGCGTGCCGTCCGCGCTCTGGCGCAAGCGAATAGCCCGGCACGCCCGGGAGTGCGGCTACTGCTCGCGGCAGTGGGCCGACCTGTTCCCGGCCGAGGGCCTACTGGCCGGCCTCGCCCTGCTGCCGCTGCCGCACCCGGTCGACCCCGCCACCCTGCTCGCCGCGCACGCCTCCTCGGCGGCCGGCTCCGGCTCCGCCCCCACCGCCGGCGGGCTGCCCGCTGACGGTACGTCGGCCACCACCTCGATGCCCGCGGTCCGGCCCGGCCGGGCCGAGCTGCGCCGCGCCGCCGCCGGGCGGGGCAAGCACGGTGGCCAGGCCGCCCCGACCGGGCGGCACGGCCGCCGCGCCAAGCCCGGGGCCCGCCGCCGGGTGCTGATCACGGTGATCGGCACCGCCGTGGTGACCGTCGCCGCCGTCGGCGTGGTCGGCGCCGACCAGGAGCCGACCACCCAGAGCGCCGCCCCCCGGGTCGACGCGACCGCCGCCGAGTTCACCGCCCCGCCGGCCGAGCCGACCGCTTCCACCCCGGCGCCCTCCCCCGCCGTCAGCTCGGCGGCCCCCACCTCCGCGAGCCCGACCCCCTCGGCCTCCACCGCCTCGCCGAAGCCGAGCCCGAGCCCGTCCTCGGCGCCCCCGAGCCCCAGCCCGACGCCCACCCCGAGCGCCGCCCCCACCCCCAGCGCGACCCCCTCGCCGAGCCCGAGCCGGACCGCCACCACCACCGCCCCGACCCGCGCCACCACCGCCGAGCAGCAGGTGCTCGACCTGGTGAACTCCGAGCGCGCCAAGAACAACTGCGGTCCACTGAAGGCCAACGCCAAGCTCCAGGCCGCCGCCCAGGGCCACTCCGACGACATGGCCGCCCGGAACTTCTTCGACCACACCAACCCCGACGGCAAGGGTCCGCAGCCCCGGATCGAGGCCACCGGCTACCAGTGGAGCACCTGGGGCGAGAACATCGCCAAGGGCCAGAAGGACGCCGCTGCGGTGATGAACTCCTGGATGAACAGCCCCGGCCACCGGGCCAACATCCTCAACTGCGCCTTCACCGAGCTCGGGGTCGGCATCCACACCGGCTCCGGCGGCCCCTGGTGGACCCAGAACTTCGGCACCCCGGGATAGGCGACGGGCCACCACCGCCCGAACGGCACCCCGGCCGTCGCACCCGAGCCGCACCGGAATACCGTGTGCCGACGACCGGTTCTCCCCGCCGGGCCCGTTCCCCGCCGCCCCCGACCCGAAGGATCGATCCCCGTGAGCCTGTACGACATCCCGCTGCACACCCTCGACGGCACGCCGACCTCCCTCGCCGACCACGCGGGCAAGGCCCTGCTGCTGGTGAACGTCGCCTCCAAGTGCGGTCTCACCCCGCAGTACGCCGGCCTGGAGCGGCTGCAGAAGCGCTACGCCGACCGGGGCTTCACCGTGCTCGGCTTCCCGTGCAACCAGTTCCTCGGCCAGGAGCCCGGCACCGCCGAGGAGATCCAGACCTTCTGCTCCACCACCTACGGCGTCAGCTTCCCGCTGCTGGAGAAGATCGACGTCAACGGCGAGCACCAGCACCCGCTCTACGCCGAGCTCACCAAGACCCCGGACGCCGAGGGCATCGCCGGCGAGATCCAGTGGAACTTCGAGAAGTTCGTCGTCTCCCCGGCCGGTGCCGTCACCGCCCGCCTGCGCCCGCGCACCGACCCGGAGTCCGCCGAGGTCACCACCGCGATCGAGGCCCAGCTCCCCGCCTGACCCCGCGTCACCCCCGCCCCGGCCTCCCGGCCCACCCACCGGGAGGCCGTCGGCGTGCCCGGCCCGCGTCCGATCAGCGGTAAAGCGCTGGTCAGCGCCGCCGCCCGTCCCCCAGGATGTCGGCATGACCGCTCCCGCGCCGCTCGCCCGCATCCGCCGCGTCCTGGCCTCCGCCCGCACTCCGGACTCCGGCGCGGAGCTGCTCGCGGCCCTGGGCGAGCTGGCCACCGCGGCCCGGACCGCCACCTCCAGCGCCGCCCTGCGGCTGCTCGGCGAGCACCCCCGGGCCCTGCTCGAACTGGACCGGGCCGTCCGGGCGGACGGGACCCGGCAGGTCGCGGACCCGGGCCCGGAGCAGCTCCCCACCGACCCGGCCGCCCTCGCCCTCGCGCTCTGCGACCGGAACGGCCGGCTGCGCGAGCGGGCCGTGCACGAGGCCGCGGGCCGGCTGACCGGCCGATCCCCCGCCTTCGAACTGGCCGCCCTGCTGGTGATCCGTACCGGCGACTGGGCCGCCCCGGTCCGCCGCGCCGCCCGGGCCGCCCTCGCCCTGGCGCTGGACGAGCACCCGGCCGAGCTGCTCCCGGTGGTGGTCCGCACGGTGGTCCTGACGGACCGTCGGGACCGGGGCGCCTTCGCCCACCGGCAGACCGCCGCCACCCTGGCCCACCTGCCGGTCACCCCGCAGCTCGACCGGGTGGTGCCCGCGCTCCTCACCGCTCCCGACCTCCGGGTCCGCCGCTTCGCCCTGCAGGCCCGGCTCTCCGGTCCGCAGCGCCTCCCGCTGAGCACCCTGACCGACCTCGCCGAACGGGACCACGACGGCCGGCTGCGCTCGATCGCGGCCGAGGCCGCCGTCCGTGAGGCGCTCTGGACCAACCGGCCGGACCTGCTGCGGCGGCTGACCACCAGCCGGCACGCCGAGGTCAGGGCACTCGCGCTCACCGCCCTGGTCCGCAGCGGCCGACCGGACGAGGCGGCCGAGCGGCTCACCGACCCCTCGGGCCAGGTCCGCGCGCTCGCCCGGGACGCGGTCCGCCGGGCCGGCGGCGACGCCCTCGCCCACTACCGGGAGGCCGTCCGCGCTGACGAGCCGTCACCCGGCGCGATCGCCGGGCTCACCGAGACCGGCCACCGTGCGGACACCGCGCTGCTGCTCCCGCTGCTCTCGCATCCGCGGCCCCGGGTCCGGGCCGCCGCCGTGCGCGGTCTGCGCGGCCTCGGCCCCGTCCCGGCCGAGACGCTGCTGCCACTGCTGCGCGACCCGTCCCCGAAGGTCGTCCGGGAGACCGCCGGCACCCTGCGCTCCCGGGCCGCCCACCTGCCGTCCGACCTGGCGGCCGACCTGCTGGCCGAGCACGACCGCCCCGCCGTCCGCCGGGCCGGCTACCTGCTTCTGCACGAGCCCGACCCGGTCGCCCACCTCGCCCGCGTCCTGCGGCTCACCACCGACCCGGACCCCCGGCTCGCGAGCTGGGCAGCCACCAGCGCCGCGCACCGGGCCCGGGCCCTCTTCACCAGCGGTCGCCACACGCTCCGCCCGGCGAACCCGGAGGAGCGTGCCGCCCTCGTCCCCCTCGCCGAGTCCGCCGCCTCCGCCCTCCCGCCCGCCACCCGGCAGCTCCTCCGGGCGGCACTGGACCCGACCGCCGGTGAACCGGTCGGCTGAGCGGCCCGCCTGACCCCCGGTCAGCCCCCGCCCGGGCAGGGCCGCGCGTGTGTCGCCGCCGTCTGCTTGGATCGCCCTCGTCGAACGCTGCTGCCGCTCCTGGGGGACCCCGATGACCGCTCGTGCCGTGCTGTTCGCGCTGGACGACCGCGATGCCGCGCGGCTGCTGACCTGCCGGGAGGACCACCGGCGGCTCATGGAGCTGGTCGCGGAGGTCGAGGAGCGCTGGGACCCCGACCACCTGGTCGAGCTGGACAAGTCCTGGGACGCCCTGCACCGCTGCTTCACCGACGGCGATCTCGTCTTCGGCAACGGCGAGTTCCCCCTCTCCCACGCCATCCTCGGCGACGGTCCGCTGACCGAGGACGACGCGTACCTGGTCTGCTTCGTGACCGCCGAGCAGGTGTGCGCGGTCGCCGCCGCCCTGGAGCCGCTGGACGCCCGGTGGATCGCCGAGCGCTTCGCCGCCCTCGACTTCCCCGGCTACCAGGGCTCCGGGGACGCCGATGACATCGCCTACACCCAGGCGTACCTCGCCGACCTCCAGGACTTCTACCGCTCGGCGGCCCGGCACGGCCGTGCGGTGGTCTTCACCGTCGACCAGTGACCGGAGACGGATCACGCCCCCGCCCCGTGTGCGGGGTGGGGGCGTGATCCGGCGCAGCGTCAGTTCCAGGGGTTGGCCTGCTGGTCGTTGATGGCCACCCAGAAGCGGGTGTTGTTCGGGATGTCGCCGTACGCCCAGTAGGTCCAGCCGCCGGTCTGGGCGAGGTCCGGGCCGTAGTGGCCGTCGTGGAACTCGGCCTGCCGCCCCGGTGCCGTAGGTGGACTGGCAGATGGTGTCGGCCACCGCCCGGCTGTTCAGCCGGGAGCCCTTGACCGGGGCACTCAGCGCGACGCTGCCCAGCGCCCAGCCGTTGTGGAAGGCGATGGTCAGGTCGGCCGGGGCCGGGCTGCCGTCCACCCTGAGGCAGAGCACCGGCAGCGAGACGGACGGCGCGGTGTCGCCGTTGTAGGCGTTGCTGGCGCTGCCACCGGGCCCGCCGACCTGGACGCTGCCGTCCGGCCCGTGGTTGAGCACCTCCCAGGTCATCCCGAGGTGGGTGGCAGGCTGCCCGACGGCGGCGTCCGCCGGGGCGGCGGCCAGCGGGACCAGGCAGGCGGCGGCGAGGCTCGCCGCTGCGGCGGCCAGGCGCTTGGTGCGGGTCATGACGACTCCTCCGAAAAGCGTGGACAGGGAGGCCGGCTCCGCAGTGGTCGGCCGGCCGGGGCCGACCCTCCCAGGCCCCGGCCTCGAACGAGCACCGCCCCGACCTCGCCCCGGCATCCCGCCCGCACCCCGCCGCCGGCCGCGCACGGGCGGGCCGGCTGACCGGCCCGGCTCCGTCCCCCGTGACCGCACCGCCCGGCCCGCTCCGTCGTTGAGCACGGCGTCCGCCGTTCGGCGGTACGACTGACGGGCCGTCAGGGGCGGCGCAGCGGTGAGGGAGCAGTGGTGAACGAGCAGTGGCAGGCCCCGTGGCAGTACGAGTGGGAGCTCCAGCCCCCGGCCGCCGTACCGCCACCACCGCCCTGGGAACCGCCGGTCACCGTCGCACCGGCACCGCACCGCCGCCGGAGGCGCCGCGCCGCCTGGGCGGCCGGCGCGGTCGGCGTGGTCGGCCTGCTGGCCCTGCTGCCGAGCGCCTGCGACCCGGACACCACACCGACGGCCGCCGTCCTGGACACCCCGTCCCCCAGTCCGGAGACCTCGCCCGTACCGGTGCCCATGCCGCCGCCACCGCCGCCCCGGCCGAGCGCCTCCCCGTCCCCGCTCCCCTCACCGTCCACCACGTCGAGTGCCACCCCGGCCCGCCGCACGCCCTCCCCCAAGGCCCGCCCGAGCCGCACCCCCGGACCGTCCGGCACGGCGAAGCAGCCCACCGCCGCCACCGCGTCCCCCTCCCCCTCGGTCGGCCCGCCGCTGCTGGCCTCGCTGGGCATCTGCGCGCAGGCCGAGCAGCTCGGCCAGTGGGCCCCGGGCTCCGAGGAGGCCCGCGTCTGCCGGTCGCTGTACGGCGGCTGACGGAGGGCCGACTGACGGGCCGTTGCCTGACGGGCCGTCGCCTGGCGGGTGGTGCGCGGACGGAAAAGCGCTGGACGGCCCGGATAGCCTCGCCCCATGCGCTCGGAAAGATCAAGACTGCTGCTGGCCCTGACCGCTCTGACCCTGGTCGGCGCGTGTTCTTCCGGGGGGCCGCAGGCCGCCCCCGCCCCTGCCTCCATACCGACCACGGCCTCCGCCCCGACCGCCACCGCCACCGCCACCGCCAACAGCACCCCCTCGGCCACCGCCACCACCGCGCCCGGCAGGCTGGTGCCGGAGGCCCTCCAGAGCCGTTGGTGGAACTGGGCCGGCGGCACGGCGGCGATCGTCAGTCCGGTGACCGACCAGGACGGCAAGCGGTGCGGTCACCGGCAGACTCCGGACGTGTGGTTCCTGGCCGGCACCACCGGCGGGCACGCCGAGCGGAGCTGTACGGTGCCCGCCGGCGTCCCGATCGCGCTGCCGCTGGTGAACCTGATGGGCACCGACGAGCAGTGCCGGACCTTCATGGCCACTGCCCAGGGCGAAGCCGTCCTCGACGGCCGGGCCCTGCAGCCCGAGCGGGTCGAGGCCACCACCGCCACCCTGTTCCTGGGCGCGAACAACCCCTTCACGGGCAAGCGCTCGACCGGCTCGGCCACCCTCTGCGGTCTCTGGGTCCAGCTCGACCCGCCGAGCCCCGGCGCCCACCGGCTCACCATCAGCGGCAGCTCCGCGGACTTCTCGACCAGCGTCGCGTACGCCCTCACCGTCGGTACCTGAGCCCCGGCCGCCCCTCGCCCCCGCCGCCTCCGCGAGAATGACGGTCGAGTACGACCCGTCGGTCCGTCAGACCCGTGCGCAGGAGGCCCCCATGACCCCGTCCACCGCTACCGTCTACCGCGACGTCCGGCCCTTCGGCGCGGGGGCTCCCGTCGATCTGGTGGCCGTGGACGGAGTGCTCGCCGAGCGGGTGCCGGACGGGGCGGTGGTCGAGACCGTGGAGGGCGGCGGGCGGATCGCGCTGCCCGGGCTGGTGGACGCGCACATCCACCCGGACAAGACGGCTTGGGGCCAGCCCTGGTACACCCGGCGCCCGGCGGCCGGGCTCGCCGAGTACGTCCGGGGGGACGTGGAGCTGCACGACTGGCAGCGCACCCCGCTCGCCGACCGGGCGTACGGCCTGCTGGCACACGCGGTGAGCCGGGGCACCCGGGCAGTGCGGGCGCACGTGGACGTGGCGCCGGCCTACGGGCTGGAGGCGGTGACCGGGCTTGCCGAGGCCCGGGAGCGGCTGCGGTCCGCGCTGGACGTGCAGATCGTGGCCTTCCCCCAGCACGGGGTGCGCCGCGCGCCGGGGGCGGGGGCGCTGCTCGCCGAGGCGGCGGCGAGCGGACTGGTGGACGCGGTGGGCGGGCTCGACCCGGACGGCTTCGACGGGGTCGGGGTGGACGGCGAGGGGCCGGCCCAGTTGGACCAGGTCTTCGCCCTGGCGGAGCGTCACGGGCTGCCGGTGGACGTGCACCTGCACGACCGGGGCGAGCGCGGTCTGGCACCGCTGCGGGACATCGCGGCCCGGACGAAGGCGGCGGGCCTCCAGGGGCGGGTGGTGGTGAGCCACGCGTTCTGCGTGCCGGAGCTCTCGGGCCGGGCGCTGGAGGAGCTGGCGGAGCTGCTGGCCGGGGCCGGGATCGGGCTGACCACGGTGGCGCCGTCCGCCCACCAGGTGCTGCCGTTCCGTCAGCTGCTGGCTGCGGGCGTACGGGTGGGGCTCGGCTCGGACGGGGTGCGGGACTCCTGGAGCCCGTTCGGCAACGCCGACATGCTGCACCGGGCCCACCTGCTCGGCTGGACCACCGACGCCCGGACCGACCGGGACCTCGCCGAGTGCTTCGACCTGGCGGCCACCGGCGGCGCCGAGCTGATCGGGCTCCCGGCCGCCACCCTCGCCCCGGGTTCCCCGGCGGACTTCTTCCTGGTCGCGGGCGAGTGCCTGCCCCAGGTGGTGGTGGACCTGCCCGCCCGTGACCTGGTGGTCAAGGGCGGGCAGGTGGTCGCCCGGGACGGGAAGTTCACGGGCTGACCGCACCGGGACGGGACGGGCTGTCAGGGCAGCGGGAGCGCGACCACCTGCCGGTCGCGGCCGCGCACACGGGTGTGGAACGCGCAGACGTGGGTGTGGCGCCCGGCCGCCGACCGGATGCGCGGACGGGAACGGCTCGGCATCGAAGGGTCCTCCTGAGGCGCCGACGGGCGGGGGCCTCGGAGGTCGGGCGTCGGCGGGGACGGGAGGAGGGGCCGTACGGTCTCCGCGCCTCCCCCCGCCGCCCGCCGTCGGCACCGACGCCTCAGGAGAACCCCGAGCGAACCGGCCACGTCGTCACCTCACGGCAGCAGTCCGGCCGTTCGCAGGTCGAAGTCGATCCGGGGGGCCAGCGTGGCGGCCAGCGTGGAGGTGATGTGGCCGGTGTCGCGGTAGAGCAGCACGCCCTCCCGGGCGGGCGGGCACTCCCCCTCGCCGGGGCAGAGCAGGGCGCGGTAGTCCAGCACGGTGACGCCGTACTCAGCGGCCAGGCCGTCGGTGAGCAGCGGCTCGGGCAGCAGCGCCTGCTCGCGCGGGAAGGTGCACTGTTCGCCGGAGGCCAGGCAGACCGGGATGTCCTTGCCCGGCATCGGGGTGTCGGCCAGGTAGGCGACCGGGGCGCCGAGCGAGCGCAGCCGCTCCAGGGTGGTGGCCCAGCCGGCCGAGCGCTCCTCGGCGCTGCCGAAGCGGTTCAGCCCCGCGACCACCACCAGCCGGGGCTTGGCCCCGGTGGCCAGCCGGTTGAGGGTGTGCTCGCGCCAGCGGTCGCACTCGGTGTACTCGCGGCCGAGCACCTCGTCCCGCACCGTCATGGTCGGCAGCGGGCAGCCGGGCTTGACCAACACCTCGAGCGCCCAGCCGCGTTGGCGCACCACCGGCAGCAGTCCGGCCATCCACTGCCCGGCGTGCGAGTCGCCGAGCAGCACCACCCGGTCCGGGGAGTCGGGGTTGCCGAACCGGCAGGTCGGGCTCTGGTCCGCCGTCAGGGGGATCTGGCAGCCGCCGGCCGGCGGGTGGTCCGTCCGGGCCCGGGCCAGCGACGGGGTGAGACCGGCGAGTTGGACGTTGGGCGCGAGCAGCAGCGGGCCGCTCGGCGCACCGGCCGGGATCACCACGGCGGCGTCCGGGTCACCCAGCGCGCGGACCGCGCCGCCGCCGAGGGTGAGCCCGGCGATCAGCGGCACGGTGAGTGCCACCGCGCCGACCGCCAGGCCCTTGCGCGGGGCGTTGGACCGGCCGCGCCGCAGCGGCTGTTCGACGTAGCGCAGGGTCAGCCAGGCGGGCAGCGCGGAGCCCAGCGCGAGGGCCACCGTAACGGTCAACGGCAGGGCGCCGTACCGGGCCTGGGCGATCGTCAGGACCGGCCAGTGCCAGAGGTACCAGGCGTAGGAGAGCCGGCCGGCGGCCCGCAGCGGCGGGCTGGCGAGCAACCGCCCCGCCTGGTACCACCGGCCGGTGCCGGGGCCGGCCAGCAGGAGGGCGGCGGCGCCGAGGGCGGGCAGCAGGGCGGCGCTGCCGGGGAAGGGGGTGGAGCGGTCGTAGACCAGCGCGGCGGCGACCACGGCGGCCAGGCCGAGCCAGCCCAGCAGGGTGGCGCCGGGCAGTCGCCTGCGGTACAGCAGCGCGGCTGCGCCGCCGAGGGCGAACTCCCAGAGCCGGGTGGCGGTGGAGAAGTACCCGAGCGGGGCGGCGTCGGCGGTCCAGCGCAGGCAGAGCAGGAAGGAGAGCGCGCCGACCAGCAGGGTGAGGGCCCAGACCACCGGGCGGCGGCCCTTGGCCAGCAGCAGCACCAGGCCGCCCCACAGTAGGTAGAACTGGTTCTCCACGCCGAGCGACCAGAAGTGCAGCACCGGGCTCGGGTCCCGGGTGGCGGTCAGGTAGTCGGTCTGCTGCCCGGCGAACCGCCAGTTGGCGAACTGGCCGGCTGCGGAGAGCAGATCGCGCGCCAGGTCGGTGGAGCGCAGCGGGTCCAGCAGCAGCCAGCCGGCCAGTGCGGTGGCGGTCAGCACCACGGCGGCGGCGGGCAGGATGCGGCGGGCCCGGCGGGCCAGGAAGTCCCGCAGAGCCGGCGGCCGGGGGCCGGCCAGCAGGCCGGTGATCAGGAAGCCGGAGAGCACGAAGAACACGTCGACGCCCACGTAGCCGCCGCTCAGGGCGGGCACTCCGGCGTGGAAGGCGAGCACGGTCAGCACGGCGACGCCGCGCAGGCCCTCGATGTCGGGGCGGAAGGCGCCGCCCTTGGTACTCGGCACGGTCTTCGGCGGCGGGGCGGTGCCGGCGTCGGTGGGCCGGGTCAGGGTGATCAGGTCGGACACGGTGGTGCTCCTTGCGACGGCTGCGGTGGGTGGTGCCGCCGGGCCCATGGGGGTGGGCTGCCGGGGGCCGTTCCCGCGCCGGTGGGGCGACGCGCACGGAGGTTCTGAGGGCTGGTCAGCGGTGGTGCGGCTCAGCGGTGGTGCGGCTCAACGGTGGTGCGGCTCAACGGTGGTGCGGCTCAGCGGCGGTGCGGCTCAACGGTGGTGCGGCTCAGTGGCGGTGCGGCTCAACGGTGGTGCGGCTCAGTGGCGGTGCGGCTCAGTGGCGGTGCGGCTCAACGGTGGTGCGGCTCAACGGGGACACCGGGTCAGAACAGCGGGTCGGCCCAGCCCGAGGCGAGCAGCGCGGTGAGCGCCAGCACCGCGGTGACCGCGAGTGCCTCGGGGCGCTCGAAGCGCTCGCCCGTCCCGCTCCTCCTCGGCGCGCGCACCTGGTCCTCGCCGCGCAGTAGCGCCCAGAGCGCGGTCAGCACCGGCACGGTGGTGTAGGCGGTGAGCAGCAGCAGCGCGGCCAGCGCCCAGTACGGCTGCCAGCCGTGCAGCAGCACGGCCCGGACCAGGCCGACCGCCCCGGCGAGCAGGCAGAACGACAGCCAGAGCACCCCGATCCGGCCGACGGTGCGGCCCAGCGCGGAGCGGCCGGCGATCGCCCCGGTGGGCACCCAGTCGGCGCTGCGGCTGCGCAGCGCGTGGCCGAGCGCGATCAGGTGGCAGAAGCCGCCGAGGAGTTGGACCCGGGTGACCTCGAACCGCCAGCGGGTCCGGGAGGCGGCCGGGAGCAGCGCGAGCGAGACCCAGAGCGGCGGCAGGAAGGGCAGCACCTGCCAGGGCTCGATCCGCTCGGGCGCGAAGAACAGCAGCAGCAGGGCGGGCAGCGGCACCGCGAAGACGTTCACCGCGCTGCTGAGGTAGCCGAGGATGCCGTTCCAGAAGCACATCCGGGCGGAGCGGGAGAGCGGGCCCCGGTGGAAGTCCGGGTCGCGCAGCAGGGCGAGCGAGCCGAGGCACCAGCGGTACTGCTGGCTGATGAAGGCGGACAGCCCGGTCGGCGACATGCCCTTGGCCAGCAGGGTCGGCACGTAGCGGGTGCGGTAGCCGTGCCGGGTCAGGGCCAGGCCGGTGTAGAGGTCCTCGCTGTGGTCCGACTCGAAGAAGCCGCCCGCGAGTTCGAGCGCGCTGCGGCGGTAGAGGGCGTTGGTGCCGCAGCAGACGGTGCCGTCCTGGGCGTCCCGGGAGGGCTGGATCCAGCGGTAGAAGATCTCCTGGGTGGCGCCCGCGCCGCGCTCCAGCCAGCTCATCGTCGGGTCGGTGTCGAAGCACTGCGGGCTCTGCACGATGCCGGTGTCGGGCTGGTCGAAGTAGGGCACCAGGTGGTCGAGGAAGTCCTCGCGCGGGCAGAAGTCCGCGTCCAGCACCGCGACCAGGTCGGAAGTCCCTGCGGCCAGGCCGTAGTTGAGGTTCCCGGCCTTCTTGAACCGGCCCCGGTCCGGGCGGCTGTGGTAGTGGAAGCCGTACTCCTCGGCGAGCGCGCGCACGGCCGGGTCACCGGCGTCGTCCAGCACTCGGACGGTCAACTCGCCGTCCCAGCGCACCCGGGAGACGTACCGGTAGGCGTTCTCCAGCACGGCGAGCGGCTCGCCGCAGGTGGGCAGCAGCAGGTCGACGGCGGGTATCCGCTCGGGGCGCCAGGCGCGCAGCAGCAGTTGGTGGCCGTCCAGCGAGTGGCGCCGCTGGCGCTGGCCGTCACCGAGGCCGAGCAGCCAGGTCGCGCCGTTGAGCACCACCAGCAGCAGGAAGGGCCAGAGCAGCGGGTGACTCAGGGCGAACAGCCCGAGGGTGAAGGTCGCCCCGGCGTAGGAGAGGGCCGAGCAGAGCAGGACCCACCTGCGCTGCGGGCCGAAGTACCAGTAGAGCTCCCGGTCGCCGGGCGGCTCCGGCAGGGCCGGAGCGGGCGGAGTGATCAGGCGTGCAGGCATGCGGAAGAAAGCCCCCCCGGGCTCGGACGGACGGGACCGTACTGCCGCCAGTCTTCCACATTGGTCTGGACCAATCGTGAACAGGGCGTGAATCACGCCAGGCAGTACGGCCCCTGACGTCCCGTCAGGCCGCCTCGGGGCCCTCCCGCCCGGCTCAGAGCGCCTTGATCAGCTTCTCGAACCGCAGATCGGGGCGGAGCGGCACACCGAACCGCTCGTCCCCGTACGGGAACGGCGAGAACTCGCCGGTCCGGCGGTAGCCGCGCCGCTCGTACCAGGCGATCAGCTCGGCCCGCTGCTCGATCACCGTCATCTCCAGCTCCCGCACGCCCCACTCGGCCCCGGCCACCCGCTCGGCCTCCGCCAGCACCCGCCGGCCGACCCCGCCGCCCTGCTGCCCCGGCCGGACCGAGAACATCCCGAAGTACGCCCGCTCGCCCCGATGTTCGAGCTGGCAGCAGGCGAGCAACTCGCCGTCCCGCTCGGCCAGCAGCAGCCGGCTGCCGGGTGCGTCGATCACCGCCGTCACGCCCTCGACGTCCGTCCGCTGACCCTCCAGCAGGTCCGCCTCGGTGGTCCAGCCGGCCCGGCTGCTGTCCCCCCGGTAGGCCGACTCGACCAGGGCCACCAGGGCCGGCACGTCCGCCGGCCCGGCCGGCCGGAAGGTGAGTTCGGAGGTCTCGGAGCTCATCGTCGCCACTCGCTTTCCGCATCCCGGACCGCCCGTCGGCCCGCCCCCGCATCGTGCCACAGCCGCACGTCAGACGAGCCTCGCGGCCCGTCGCGGGCGGCACCGGCCCCACCCCGACGGACCCGGCGGCCGTCAGCCCTTCGGCCCTCGGCCCGCCGCCGCCCCCCAGGCAGCAGGAGGCCCGGACTACGGTCCGGACGATCAGGCGGGAGCCGTCGTACCGGGCCCGGGCGGCCGCAGCAGGACGGCCGACCATCCGTCCCCCGCCAGGGAATCCGACCTCCGCAGCACCATCGCAGCAGCGCCCGCCGCGCTCCGGTCAGGGCTGCACGGCGCGGAGCATCGCCCGTACCAACACAGCGAGTTCGGCCTCGTCCGGGGCCGGGCCGATGCGCGCGGTGGCGCCGGCCAGCCGGTCGTAGAGCAGGCCCTCGGACCTGGAGACCAGCAGATCGGCCGCCATCTCGGGCTCCGGGGCACCGAGCGCCTTGAGCAGCGCCACCGCAGCAGCGCCCGCCGCGCTCCGGTCAGGGCAGCACCGCGCGGAGCATCGCCCATACCACCGCAGCGAGTTCGGCCTCGTCCGGGGCCGGGCCGATGCGCGCGGTGGCGCCGGCCAGCCGGTCGTAGAGCAGGCCCTCAGTCCAGGAGACCAGCAGATCGGCCGCCACCTCGGACTCCGGGGCACCGAGCGCCTTGAGCAGCGCCACCGCGCGGACCCTGGCGAAACTGCCCGCCTGCTCCAACTCCGCGCGCAGCTCCGGCCGTCGGGCCGCCTCCAGGCTGAGCTCGAAGCGGACCAGCTGCCGCTCCCGGGCCCGCGTCATCCAGTGGTGCAGCAGGCCGGCCAGCGCGACGGCGGCCGCCTCCGGGGTGACCGCCCCGGCCGCGTAGAAGCTGGTCCATCGCGCGCAGCGAGAGCGCCGGGGGTGCGGTCAGCACCGCCGGATCGCGCAGCCAGGACGCCAACGGGTGGGTGAGGCGGACGAGTCGGCCCGTGCGGCGGGAGCTGAGGCTGACGGCGGCGGTGCGGTCGCGCCGGGCGATGGTGCCTAGCAGCCTCGGGCCGCCTGACCGCGCGTCCCGCCCGACGGCCGGCCCCTCGAAGACGGGCTCCAGTCGTCCGGGGCCGCACGAGCACCCGGGCAGCCCACCCGTGGGTCGGTGGGCGGGGCACACGGACGGCCGCAGCCACGCGGCTCCGGCGCCCAGGGGCACCGGCCACCTCCCCAGCCGGACCTGACGCCCGATCAGGCCTGCCCCCGCCCGGGGCACCGGCAGGGCCGGGCCCACCGGCCGCCCCACATCAGACGGCCGGTCAGGGCCCCTGCACGCCGCCGGCCGCTCTCGGCCTCCGGCCCACCGGCGGGCCGCCCCGGTCACTCGCCCAAGGCATCCGACCCGCGATCAGGCCTGCTGCGCGCTACCGCCCTCCAGCAGCTCCTTGAAGTCCCGCAGACACCGCTGCACGTCGTGCGCGACGAAGCCCAGCCAGTCGCCGAGGTTGTCCAGCACCCCGTGCGGGGTATGGTCCAGCTGGAGCATCACCCGGGTCTCCCCGTCGCCCAGGGGATGGAAGGTGACCACCCCGGACTCCTCCGCACCGCGCACCGCGCGCCAGGCGATCCGCTCCCCCGGCACCAGCTCGGTGAGCTCCGCCTCCGACTCCTGCTCCACCCCGTTGACCACCGTCACCCAGCGCATGCGCGCGCCGGTCAGCTGCACCGACTCCACCCCGTGCAGGAAGCCCGGGTAGCCCGGGCTCGCCAGCCACCGCTCGTAGGCGACCGCCACCGGCGCCGCCACCTCCACCGACTCCGCCACGTGCGACATCTCGCCCTCCCGATCCCCGGTCCCCTGTTCCGTCGCGTTCCGCCTGCCCCCGATCCCCCGCTTCACGCACCGCGACGCGCCATCCGCGCCCCGCCTGCGGCGTCTCGCTCCGCAGACGCACCACCACCTGACGACCCATCGGCCGCTATCGTGCCGCAATGACCTCCGAGCCCACGCCCCCGCCCGTCGCCGACGACGTCACCTCCCCCGCCGTGCTCTCGCTCGACGGGGTCTCGCTGCACCGGCCCACCTCGGGCCAGGCGGTCATCCTCGACCGGGTCGACTGGACCGTCCGCACCGGTCAGCACTGGGCCCTGCTCGGCGCCAACGGGGCCGGCAAGACCACCCTGCTGAAGATCGTCGGGGCGGTCACCTTCCCCACCTCCGGCACGGTCGAGGTCTTCGGCTCCCGCTTCGGCCGGGTGGACCTGCGCGAACTCCGGGCCCGGATCGGCCTGGTGTCCAGCGCGCAGCGCGTCCCGGCGGAGGCCACCGCCCACACCGTGGTGCTGACCGGCGCCACCGGCACCGTGCAGCCGGTCTGGCAGGCATACGACCCGGCCACCCACGAGCGGGCCCACCGCCTGCTGGCCGAGCTCGGCCTCAAGGAGCTGACGGACCGTCGCTTCGGCGACTGCTCCAGCGGCCAGCGGGCCCGCATCCTGATCAGCCGCGCCCTGATGGCCGACCCCGCCCTGCTGCTGCTGGACGAGCCGTTCAACGCGCTCGACCTGCCCTCCCGCGAGGACCTGATCGACGCGCTCAGCCTGCTGTCGGCCCGTCAGCCCGGCCTGACCACCATCACCGTCACCCACCACCTGGAGGAGCTGCCGCCGAACACCACCCACGCGCTGCTGCTCCGCGACGGCCGGGTGCTGGCCTCCGGCCCGGTCGCCACCGCCCTGACCTCGGACCACCTCTCCGCCTGTTTCGGCCGCCCGGTCCGGGTCACCCACGACGAGGGCCGTTGGTACGCCCGCTCCGGCCGGTGAACCGGGCTGCGCCGAACGGCTGAGCCACCGCTTCGGGGCCCGCCCACCGGGTACACGCGGTGAGGTCAGAACGGAGACAGCCATGATCGTCCTGGTCCCGACCCACCGGGTCACCGGCCGTGGCCACCAGCGGTGAGGCGGGGGCTGCGACGGCTCGCGACCACCCTGTGGGCACGCGGCCGGGAGGTCGAGCTGCTGCACCGGGCGATGGCCTTCGCCGCGCTCTGCTTCGTCACCCTGGTGCCGCTGCTGGTGGTGATCGCCGCCGCCTCGCCCACCGGGGGCAGCGGCATCTCCGACTGGCTGATCGACGGCCTCGGCCTCTCCGGCGCCTCCGCCGCACGGGTCTCCGAGCTCTTCGCCTCCCCCCGCCAGGTCCTCAGCACCACCACCGCACTCGGCCTCACCGCCCTCGCGGTCTTCGGCATCGCCCTGATGGGCGCGGTCCAGAACGCCTACGAGCGGATCTGGGGGCTCAGCCCCGGCGCCTGGCACAACGTCTGGCGCCAGGTCCTCGCCCTGGCCGGGCTGATCGGCTACATCCTGGTCGCCGCCTGGAGCGGCGTGCCCTGGCCGGACACCGGTGCCGGGACCACCCTGCGCTGGTTCACCACCGAGGTGGGCGGTGTCCTGCTGTTCTGGTGGCTCCAGCACTTCCTGCTCGACTCGCGGGTCCCCTGGCGCACCCTGCTCCCCGGCGCCGTCTGCACCGTGCTCGCGCTCACCGGCCTCCGGGTCTTCTCCCGGCTGGTCTTCGCCCCCCTGGTGACCGACAGCGCGGTCTCCTACGGTGCGGTCGGCACCGTCCTGGTGGTCCAGTCCTGGCTGATCGGCGTCGGCTACACCATCTACGCCGGCGCCCTGGCCGGCTGGTCCCTCCACCAGGCCCGCGGACCCGAGCCCGAGCCCACGCCCGAACCCGACGCCGAACCGGCCCCGGGGCCCGAGGCCGGCCCGCCAGGGACCACCTGAGCCACCGTCAGCGCGCCGCCGGGCCGAACAGCACCAGCGCCGCGTCGTCCTCGCTCGGCGCGCCCGTGTGCCGCTCCACCGCCGCCCGCAGGTCCGCCAGGGCGTCCCCGTAGTCCGGTGCGTCCAGCAGGTGCGCGTGGTCGGCGAGCGGGAAGAACCGGCCGGCGCCGTCCCGGGCCTCGACGATGCCGTCGGTGTAGAGCAGCACCCGGTCCCCGGCGGCCAGCCGCAGCCGGCTCCGGCCGGGGCCCTCGTCCAGCAGGTCCCCGAGACCCAGCGGCAGCCCCGGCGCGGCCGGCTCGGCGTACCGGGTGCCGCCGCCCACCGCCCGTACCAGCGGCGGGAGGTGACCGAAGTTCAGCACGCTGAGCACGCCGTCCTCGGTGTACTCCACCAGCACCGCCGTGACGAACCGGTCCCCGTCCCGGCCGCGCCGGAGCGCCCGCTCCATCCGCACGCCGATCTGGTCCAGGCTCTCCACGTACGGCGCGGCCTCCCGGAACGCGCCGAGCACCCTGGTCGCCGCTCCGGCGGCCGGCAGCCCCTTGCCCTGCACGTCGCCGATCACCATCCGCACGCCGCCCCGGTACGCGGCCACCCCGTAGAGGTCGCCGCCGATCGGCACGGCGTGGCCCGCGCAGGTGCAGGAGGCCGCCACCGCGACCGGACCGACGCTGGCGGGCACCGGCTCGAAGACCACCTGGCGGGCCACCCCGACCACCGGAGCCAGCTCGGCGAGCGCGCTGCGCGCCTCGTCGCGGGCCAGCTCGGTCCGGTGGCGCAGCACCGCCGCGTAGGCGGCAGCGGCGGTGACGCCGCAGATCGTCGCGTAGGCCACCAGGGCCCGGAAGGTCCCGGCGGTGCCCGCGGCGAGGGCGACGGCGAGGCAGACCACGAGGGCGACGCCGCCGGCCGCCACCACCCGGCGGACGCGTTCGTTGGCCGCCGCCATGGCGGGGGCCACGGAGTAGGCCGCCAGCAGGGTGAAGTCCTCGCCGGCCAGCGCGTCCGCGCCGACCACCCCGCCCAGGACCAGGAAGGGATAGGCGGCCACCAGCCGTCGGCGCGTGGTCCTGACCATGCTGCTCACCTGCCTGTCGGGGGCGGCTCCCCCACCGTGCCGCGAGCGAATGAGCAGTCATCCTAACAAAATACGTAAAGCAATAGTAAAGACATCCAAAACGACATACCCACTCATACTGGTCACATGGCCGACAACACGAACACCTCCGACCGCCCGTCCACCGTGACCGTCCGGGGCCGGGCCGTCCGCCTCCGCACCATCGGCGTCGCGGTCCTGGCCGCCCTGGCCGTCTGGTTCATCGCCGTCAACACCGCCTCGGTCCGGATCAGGCTCTGGATCCCGACCGTCACCCTCCCGCTCTGGCTGGTGCTCGCGGCCACCCTGCTGGTGGGCGCCGCGATCGGCTGGTGGGCGGCCCGCCGCCGCGCCAAGCGCTGACGGCGGGTCACCTCGCCCCCGGCGGCCCGACGGACCGTCACTCCCCCGGGTGGGCCATCGCGTCGATCGCGATCGCGGCGGCCAGCACGGTCGCCCGGTCCACCGCGTCCGAGACGTCGATCCCGTAGGTGTCGCGCACCCGGAACCACTTCTTCGACACCTCGGCCACCTTCACGCCGTCCCGCTCGATGGTGTACTCGTGGTCCAGCACGTTGCCCTGCACCGAGAGCTCGCCCCCGTCCTCCTGCTTGATCACCCAGCGCTCCCGCAGCGGGCTGATCAGCGCCTTCTTCACCAGGGCGATCCGGTGTCCGTCGGCGTCCTCGATCTCCATCGAGTCCTTGATCCGCATCGGCCGGCTCTGCACCTTGGCCACCCGGTGCCCGTCCGGGTCCTCGATGGCGTAGGTGCGGCGCAGCCGCAGCGCCTTGCCGTTCACCTTGTAGGCGTGCTGCCCCGCCTCGTCGTCGATCCAGTAGTCGTTCCCGATCGAGAACATCTTCTGCTGCATCCGGTACCGGCTGACCCCCTCTCCCCGGTCGAACGCGTGGTTGGCCTCCCGGCGGGCCCGGCGGTCCTCGAACATCGGCGTGTCCTCTCCTCGGCACTGCGGGTCCCCGCCTTCCTACCGCCGCGCCCTGCGGCCCGCCCGCCTTACGGGCGTCCGGGGGACGCCCGCCGCCGGCGCCGGGCCCGAACGGCGACGGCGACCGCCGTGGCGAGCACCGTGCCGGCCAGCAGGAGCAGCCAGTTCCGCAGGTACGGCAGCGGCAGCACGGAGGGGTTGCCGTGGTCCTGCCCGGCGCGCAGCACCACGGGGAGGGCGACCGCGGTGAGCGCGGCGGCCACCACCAAACCGGTGCGCACCGGCCAGGTCCGGGCGAGCAGCGTCCCGGTGAGCAGGACCAGCGGCAGCCAGAGGCCGTCGTGCAGCAGCAGACCGCCCACCGCCCAGACCAGCACCCCGAGCGGGTCGGCGATCTGAGGGTCGGTCAGCAGCCCGTACAGGCCGAGCCCGATCAGCGCGGTGCCGGCCGCTCCGGTCAGCAGACGGAGCGTCATCCGAGCACCTCGATCCGGGAGACCCACTTGGTCTGGAGCACACCGGGCCGGTTCGGCGCGATGATCCGGGCGGGGTGGCCGTGGTCGGGGGCCAGCTCCTCGCCGTCGAGCGCCAGGGCGAGCAGGGTGAGCTCGTCCCGGGCGTACCGGGGCGGCATCTCGGTGACCGCGTACGGGCCGTCGGCCTCCAGCGAGGTGATCCGCAGCAGGGCGCCGGGCGGGGCGCCCGCCAGGTCGAGCAGGTCCCGCAGCCGGACGCCGGTCCACTCGCCGTCGGCGCTCCAGCCCTCGACGCAGGCGATCGGCAGCCGGGCGGTGTGCTGGGGCAGGGCGCGCAGCTCGGCCAGGCTCAGCCGGTAGGGGCGCGGGCCGTCGACGGTGAGCCGCCAGTCGGCCGGCACGGCGGTGGTGCCGGCCTGGGCCGCGGTCCGGTTCACCGGCAGGCCCTGCGGCCCCAGGTCGGGGCGGCGCGGGGCGAGCAGGTCGAGGCGGCGCAGCCAGGGCACGGTCTGGCCGGCCGTGGTGAGGGTGACGGCGGCGGTGGCGGCGCCGACCGCCCCGAGCAGGGCGCGGCGGCCCGGTACCGCCCCGGCCGTCCGCCGCCACCAGTGGGCGGCGATCTGCGGCGCCTTGACCGCGAGGTGGAGCAGCAGACCTCCGACCACGGTCCAGCCGAGCCAGAAGTGGGTCTGCCGGAACGGGAACGGCCAGGGGTACCACTGGACGGTGTTGAGCAGGCCGGTGAACAGCTCCAGCAGCAGTCCGGCCACCAGCACGGCGATGCCGAGCCGCTCCAGCGCGTGCCGGAGGCTGCGCGCGGGCGGCCAGGCGAACAGCTCCGGGTAGACGGTCCAGAGCTTGGCCCCGAGCAGGGGGATCGCGGCCAGCCCGGAGATCACGTGCAGGCCCTGGCTGACCCGGTAGCCGTCGACCGGGCGGCTCGGCAGCCGGGTGCGCAGCCAGGCCGGGGGCTCCTGGAGGTAGTGGCTGGTCAGCCCGGTGACGAAGCAGACCAGCACCGCCGCCCCCAGCCAGCGGCCGATCACCACCGCCGTCCTGGGCTCGTGCAGGCCGGAGCGGAACGCCCCGGGGCGGAACGGGCCGACCCGCAGCCGGTCCGGCGGGGTGGGCAGCGGCAGGTCGAAGCGGCGCGGGGCGCCGGTGTCGGGATCGGTCACCCCTCCATCAGAGCGCCGACCGGCACCGCCCGGGGCCTGCGACATGCTTACGGAAGTCGTACGGCACCCGCGCCCGGCCCGTCATCCGACGGACCGTCGGCCGTGCGGAGCCCGGAGCCGGGGACGCTCACCTGCCTCCCGGGGGCGACGTGCGGACGAAGCCACCACCCGGCCCCGGCCGGAGCACCACCGGTACCGCAGAGCCGCGCGCTCCCCCTGACCGCGCTGTGCGGACGGACGCCGTACGGCGCCCCCGCCCGGGCCGTGACCTTACGGACTCCGTACGGCGCGGCGCGCACCCGCCGGACGGCCGGGCCCCGGTGGCACCCTGACGGTGTGTCCGCTCCCGCCCGCCGGCTGCTCGCCGCCGTCCTCGCCCTCGCCGCCCTGCTGTCCGCACTGGCCGCCACCGTCCGCACCGGCGGCACCCTCGGCGACCGCGATCACCTGCTCCCCTGGTACGCGGCGGACCTGCTGCTCTTCGCCCTCGCGCTGGTGCTGCTGCGCCGGGTGCCGGCCCGGGCGGTGCTCCCGCTGGTGCTGACGGGCAGTCTGGCCGCCGCCTGCGCCGGGCTGCTGGCCCCGCCGCGCACCAGCGACGACGCCTACCGCTACCTCTGGGACGGCCGGGTGCAGGCCGCCGGGCTCTCCCCGTACGCGGAGCCACCGGACGCACCGGGCCTGGCCGGGCTGCGGCTGCGCGCGCCGGAGCTGTTCCCCCGGGGCACCGCCTGCACCGGCTGGGACGAGCGCCGCACCGCCGCCGGGGAGTGCAGCCACGTCAACCGGCCCGCCGTGGTGACCATCTACCCACCCGTCGCCGAGGGCTGGTTCGCCCTGCTGTACGCGGCCGGCGGCCGGGCCGGGGTGCGGGCCGCGCAGGTCGGCGGCGCGCTGCTGGCGCTGGCCGTCACCGGCCTGCTGCTCGCCGCGCTCGGCCGGGAGCGGCGCTGGCAGGCCGCCCTCTGGGGCTGGTGCCCGGGTGTGGTGGTCTGGGCGGTGAACGACGCGCACGTGGACGTGCTGGGCGCGCTGCTGCTGGTCGGCGGGCTGCTGGCGGCGCAGCGCGGGCGGGCGGTGGCCGGCGGCGCGCTGCTCGGGCTGTCGACCGCCACCAAGCTGATCCCGGTGCTCGCGCTCCCCGGCGCGCTCTCCGGGGTCCTGGCCCGCCGGCCGCGCGCCCGGGACCTGGTGCTGCCGCTGACCGCCCTCGCGGTCTTCGCCCTCAGCTACCTCCCGTACGTGCTGCGCTCCGGCACCGGAGTGCTCGGCTACCTGCCCGGCTACCTCAGCGAGGAGGGCTACCGGGACGGCCATCTGGAGCGCTTCGCCCTGCTCCGGCTGGTGCTGCCGGAGCGCTGGGCCGCCCCGGCGGCGGTGCTGGCGGTGCTGCTGGCGGTCGGTCGGGTGCTGTGGCGCGGTGACCCCCGGCGGCCCTGGCGCGGCTCGCTGCTGGTGGTCGGCACCGCCCTGCTGGCGCTCACCCCCGGCTACCCCTGGTACGGACTGCTGGTGGTGGCGCTGGTCGCCCTCGACGGACGGTGGGAGTGGCTGGCCGTCCCGGCGGCGGCCCAGGTGGTCTACCTGGCGGGCGGTGGCGCCCAGCAGGCGGCGTACGGGACGGCACTGGCGGTCGTCCTGCTGGGCACGGCGTTCGCGGACCGTAAGGAGACCCGGGGCACCGGGGCCGGCTCGCCCACCTAGGCTGAGCAGCGCATCTGCACATCCAACACCTGGGCGGTACAGCATGACTGACGGTACGTCAGCACTTGGCGTGATCGGTGGATCGGGGCTCTACGCCCTGCTGGACGAGGTCACCGAGGTGGTGGTGGACACCCCGTACGGGACGCCCAGCGACTCGGTCCTCCTCGGCGAGGCGGCCGGGCGGCGGGTGGCCTTCCTGCCCCGCCACGGCCGGGAGCACTCCGTGCCGCCGCACCGGATCAACTACCGGGCCAACCTCTGGGCGCTGCACTCGCTGGGCGTCCGCCAGGTGCTCGCCCCCTCGGCCGTGGGCGGGCTGCGGGCCGAGTACGGGCCGGGCACGCTGGTGGTGCCGGACCAGTTCGTGGACCGCACCTCGGGGCGGGCGGGCACCTACTACGACGGGCTGCCGCTGGCCGACGGCAGCGTCCCGGGCGTGGTGCACGTCTCGTCCGCCGACCCGTACTGCCCGGACGGGCGGGCCGCCGCGCTGGATGCCGCCAAGGGGCTCGACTGGGAGCCGGTGGACGGCGGCACGCTGGTGGTGATCGAGGGCCCGCGCTTCTCCACCCGGGCCGAGTCCCGCTGGTTCTCCGCCAACGGCTGGTCGGTGGTCGGCATGACGGGCCATCCGGAAGCCGTGCTGGCCCGCGAGTTGGGCCTCTGCTACACCTCGCTGGCGCTGGTCACCGACCTGGACGCGGGCGTGAAGACGGGCGACGGGGTGAGCCAGGCGGAGGTGTTCGCGGAGTTCGGGCGCAACGTCGACCGGCTGCGCACCGTGCTCTTCGAGACCCTGACCAGGCTGCCCGACGCCCGGGACTGCCTCTGCTCGCACGCCTTGGACGGGCTCACCACCGGACTTCCGGGCGTCGGCGCCTGACCGGCCGACCGACCCCGCCGCCGCCGGGCCGCGCGAGGCGGCCCGGCGGCGGCGGCTCAACCGGCGGCCACCCGCAGGGCGGTGAAGCTGCGCCCCCGGCTGACCCAGCGGGCCGTCTCGACCAGGCCGGCCGCAGCGGCCCGGCGGGCCAGCGCGCCCGGTCCGAGCCGGGCCCAGACGAACGGCGGGCCCAGCCGGCCGGCACCGCCCTCGATCCGGACCCGGACGCGCTCGTCCACCGGCTCCGACTCCGTCTCGACGAACAACCACCCCTCCGGCGAGACGAGTTGGGCGAGCCGCCGGAGCAGCGCGGCCGGATCCCCGCCGATCCCGAGGTTGCCGTCCAACAGCACCACCGCACCCCAGCGGTGCTCCCCGGGCACCCGGTCGAAGACCGAGCGGTGCAGCGCGCTGCCGCCCGAGCGGCGGGTGCGCTCGACGGCGGCCTCGGTGAGGTCGATGCCGAGCGCGGGCACGCCGAGCGCCAGCAGCTCGGCCACCAGCCGGCCCGGGCCGCAGCCGACGTCCAGCACCGGGCGGCCGATCCGGACGCAGCGCTCCAGCACCGTCCGGTCGGCCGCGTCCGGCGGCGCGCACCAGCGCTCCACATCGAGCAACTGCCGTCCACCGTCGGCCCGTCGGAGCCAGAGCGGTCCGCGACCGGCCCGGATCGCCTCGGCGAAGGGATCGTCGATCCACGGGCGCGGCGCCCCCGCCACGCCGCGCGGCTGCGGAGCGCGTCGGCCCGGGGCCCTCACCGGACCTCCGCACCGACGGAGCGCCAGACCCGGGCGAACCGCCCACCGGGCACCAGCGCCGCCACCTGCGCCGCCTCGGCCGCGGTGTCCACATCGGTCAGCACCGGCAGCTCGCGCACCCGCAGCCCGGCTCCGGCCAGCCGCTCCCGCAGCACCGCTCCGGTCTCCGGCACGGACATCGGGACACCGGTCAACACCCGCTCGGCCAGCGCCGGTTCGGGCCGGGCCAGGCCGACCGCCCAGAAGCCGCCGTCCGCCGCCGGGCCGTACCAGGTGTCGATCCCCGCCCGGGCGGTCGGCGACAGCGCCTCCGCCAGCACCTCCGCCGGCAGCTGCGGGGTGTCCATCCCGACCAGCAGCACCGGCGCCCCGGCGGGCGCCGCGCCGAGCGCGGCGGCCAGCCGGACGTCCAGGCCGCCCGCCACCTGCGGCACCGCCCGCCACCCCGGCGGCAGCCAGGGCCCCGGCTCGCCGTCCAGCACCAGCACCCGGCGCCCGGCCGGCACGGTGGAGAGCACGTCCAGGGTGTCCCGCAGGGCGGCCTCGGCCAGCTCGGCGGCCTGCTCGGGCGTGCACGGCGGGGTGAGCCGGGTCTTCACCCGGCCCGGTACCGGGGCCTTGGCGATCACCAGCAGGGTGGCCGGCGGCGCGGCCAGCTGGGCCCGCATGTCCCGGACCGCCTGGCGGGTGCCGCGAAGGGTGCCGGTCACCTTCGAACGGCCCTTCCGGGGACGGTAGTCGACGTCCACCTCGGCGATCCGCAGCCCGGCGGCCGAGGCGTTCAGCACCATTTCCAACGGGTATCCGGACCGCCGGTCGCCGAGGCCGAGGGCCCGCAGCCGCTCCCGCCGGGCGGCCCGCATCGGGCCGAGGTCGTGCAGCGGCGCACCGGTCCGGGCCCGCAGCCGGCGGGCCAGCTCGGCGTTGGCCAGCCGGGCGTGCAGCGGCCAGGCACCCGGCCTGGTGGGCCGACGGCGGCCGAGCACCAGATCGGCCGTCCCGTCCACCACCGGGCCCACCACCAGCGGGAGTTGGGCCGGATCGAGCGAGCCGTCACAGTCCAGGAAGCAGACCAGCTCGGCCGTGGCGGCGAGCAGTCCGGCGTGGCAGGCGGCACCGAAGCCCCGGCGCGGTTCGGTCAGCACGGTGGCGCCGAGCTCACGGGCCAGCTCGGCCGAGCCGTCGCGCGAGCCGTTGTCCACCACCAGGGCGCGCCAGCCGGCGGGAATCCGGCCGAGCACCCAGGGCAGCGCGGCGGCCTCGTCCAGGCAGGGGAGCACGACGTCGACCGAGGGACCGGCGGGCGGGAGCAGGGGACCGGCGAGAGGGTGCAGGGGAGGGGTCACCCCTGCACCGTAGGCCGACGGCCGCCGGGACGGGCCGCACCGACTCCTTACGGAACGCGGACGTCCGGCCCGGCGTTACCCGTCCGGCCGAGCCCTCTCCTAGGCTCGACCCGTGACAGAGCCGAATCCTCCCGCGACCGTCCTGGTGGTGGACGACGACCCCACGGTGGCCGAGGTGGTGGTCGGGTACCTGCGCCGTGCGGGCCACACCGTCCACCACGCCGCCGACGGCCCGCAGGCACTGGCCCATCTGGCCGGGCACCGCACCGACCTGGTGGTGCTCGACCTGATGCTGCCCGGCATGGACGGATTGGAGGTCTGCCGCCGGCTGCGGGCGGGCTCCGACGGCCGCTCCCCCGCCGTCATCATGCTGACCGCCAAGGGCGAGGAGGCTGACCGGATCCTGGGCCTGGAGCTCGGCGCGGACGACTACGTGACCAAGCCGTTCAGCCCGCGCGAGCTCACCCTGCGGGTCGGCTCGGTGCTCCGGCGGCACGGAGCGGCCACCCCGCCGGCCGGGGTCTCGGTGCGGGCCGGCGACCTCTCGCTCGACCCGCAGGCCCGCCGGGCGTTCCGGTCCGGGCGTGAACTCCAGCTGACCCTGCGGGAGTTCGACCTGCTGGAGTTCCTCCTCCGGCATCCGGGGGCGGCATTCTCCCGGGACGAGCTGATGCGCCGGGTCTGGGGCTGGGAGTTCGGTGACCAGTCGACCGTCACGGTCCACGTCCGGCGGCTTCGGGAGAAGATCGAGGACGACCCGGCGGCACCGCTGCGGCTGCACACCGTCTGGGGCGTCGGCTACCGCTTCGACCCGCTCGACCCCACCGGCACGGCGGGCGCGACCGGCACCGTCACCGTTGAGCACGTCGGCGCCCTCGATCCCGTCCCGCCCGTCGACCGGTCCGCCCCGGAAGCCCGGCACCATCCCGCCCCGCACGGCCCGACGGAGAGCTGACGCACCGCCATGAACGACATCCTGCTGATCGCCCTGTTCGCCGCCGTCGGAGCCGGGCTGGCCGGCCTGCTGGGCTGGCCCGCCGTCCGGATGCTGCGCCGCCGCTCGGTCGCCCTCTCGCTGTTCGCCGTGGCCGTGGTGACCGTGCTCGCCATGGTCTCCGGGACCGCCTCGGTCGCGCAGGCGATGTTCCTCTCCGACCACGACCTGGGCGTGGTGCTCACCGTGCTCGGCATGGGCGCGGTGGTCTCGCTGCTCACCGCCGCGCTGCTCGGCCGGCAGGTGGTCGCGGGCAGCCGGGCCCTGACGCTGGCCGCCCGGACGGTCGGCAGCGACGCCGGCTTCACCGCCCCTGACCGGCCGTTCGGCTCCGAACTCGCCGACCTCAGCGCCGAGTTGGCCGCCACCAACGAACGGCTGGCGGAGTCCCGCCGACGCGAGCGCACCCTGGAGGCGTCCCGCCGGGAGCTGATCGCCTGGATCTCGCACGACCTGCGCACCCCGCTCGCCGGTCTGCGCGCGATGGCCGAGGCGTTGGAGGACGGCGTCGCCGAGGACCCGGACCGCTACCACCGCTCCATCCGCACCGAGGTGGACCGGTTGAGCGGCATGGTGGACGACCTGTTCGAGCTCTCCCGGCTCCAAGCCGGCGCGTTCACCCTGACCCCCTCCCGGGTCTCGGTGCACGACCTGCTGGACGAGGCACTGGCCGGCGCCCACCCGCTGGCCACCCGGCACGGCGTACGCCTGGTCGGCGGCCCGGTCGCCCCCGTGCCGGTCGAGGTGGACGGCCGGGAGATCGGCCGTGCGCTGGGCAATCTGCTGGTCAACGCCATCCGCGCGACCCCGGCCGACGGCGAGGTGGCGGTCAGCGCCCGCCGCGAGCAGGACCACGTGGTGCTGGCCGTCACCGACGGCTGCGGCGGCATCCCCGAGCCCGACCTCCACCGGGTCTTCGAGACCGGCTGGCGCGGCGCCCCCGCCCGCACTCCGCTGCCGGGCTCCGCCCCGCTCCCCGGCGACAGCGGCGCCGGACTCGGCCTCGCCATCGTCCGGGGCATCGCCGAGGCCCACGCCGGCCGGGCCGCCGTGCGGAACGTGGCCGGCGGCTGCTGCTTCGAGATCACCCTCCCGGCGCCCCAGCCGTCCTGAGCGCGGGGTACCGCACTTCCGTACGCCGCTTCCCGGTCATCCGCTGACGAACTACTTTTGCTGACGGCCCGCTTGCCCTCCGGGCCGGTCAATTCACCGTATGCAGAAGACAGTTCAGTACTGATGAATTGAGGAAAAGATGACCAGGTTCCGGCTCTCCCTCGTCGTGGCGACCGCCCTGACCGTCCTCCCCCTGCCGCTGGCGACCGGCGCCACCGCGGCCACCCCGGCCCCCGCCGAGGCCCCCACCCGGACCGCCGCACCGCCGGCGGCCGGCACCGGCGCGCTCGCTCCGGCACTGGCCGCCAACTACCGCACCACCCGCTTCAGCAGCGGCCACGGCGGCCGCTGTCTGGACGCGGACCTGAACACCATCAACGGGAACGGCACCAAGGTCCAGCTCTGGGACTGCAACGGCTGGTCGAACCAGACCTGGATCTGGACCCCGGTCTCCGGCCAGCCGGTCGGCTACTACTGGATCCAGACCGAGAAGAACTACCGCTGCCTGGACGCGGACCTGAACACCATCGGCGGGAACGGCACCAAGGTCCAGCTCTGGGACTGCAACGGCTGGGACAACCAGATCTGGATCTGGGACGGACAGACCCTCCAGACCAAGAAGAACGCCCGCGTCCTCGACGCCGACCTCGGCACCATCAACGGGAACGGCACCAAGGTCCAGCTCTGGGACCGCAACGGCTGGGACAACCAGCGCTGGATCTGGGGCTGATCCTTCCCCGGTGTCCGGCCCCGCCCGGGTGAGGGCGGGCGGGGCCGGACACACCCTCACCCCCTCAGCGGCGCACCGGCGAAGTCGGCCATGCCCTGCGCGAAGCCGACCTCCGGGCGCCAGCCCAGTTCGGCCCGCAGCCGGCCGGAGTCGGCGGTGACGTGACGGACGTCGCCCAGCCGGTACTCACCGGTGACCACCGGGGCCGGCCCGCCGTACCCGGCCGCCAGCGCGGCGGCCATCTCGCCGACGGTGTGCGGATCACCGCTGCCGACGTTGTAGGCCCGGCTGCTGCCGGCCGGCCGCCGCCCTACCGCCGCCAGCGCGGCCAGGTTCGCCCGCGCCACGTCGTCCACGTGCACGAAGTCCCGCCGCTGGCCGCCGTCCTCGAACACCCGGGGCGCCTCGCCCCGGGCCAGCGCGGAGCGGAACAGCGAGGCGACCCCCGCATACGGGGTGTCCCGGGGCATCCCCGGGCCGTAGACGTTGTGGTAACGGAGCGTCAGGACCGCCCCGCCGGTGGTCCGGGCCCAGACCGCCGCCAACTGCTCCTGGGCCACCTTGGTCACCGCGTACACGTTCCTCGGATCGGCCGGAGCGTCCTCACCGACCAGACCCGGAGCGAGCGGCGCACCGCAGCGCGGGCACGGCGGCTCGAACCGCCCCGCGTCCAGGTCGGCCACCCGGCGGGGCGCGGGCGCCACCGCGCCGTGCTCGGCGCACGCGTACCGCCCCTCACCGTAGACCACCATCGATCCGGCCAGCACCAGCCGTCGCACCCCGGCCCGGTCCATCGCGGCCAGCAGCACCGCCGTCCCCAGATCGTTGCACCCCACGTAGTCGGGCGCGTCGCCGAGGTCCAGCCCCAGCCCCACCATCGCGGCCTGATGGCACACCAGATCCACTCCCGCCAGGGCCCGGTCCACCACCGCCGGATCGCGGACGTCCCCGACCACGAACTCGGCCGGCAGCTCCGGCTGCCGCCGCCCCGGGTGAACCGCCTCCAACAGCGCGTCCAGCACCCGCACCCGGTGCCCCTCCGCCGCCAACCGCCGCACCACGGCGGACCCCACGAATCCGGCTCCGCCGGTCACCAGAACGTCCATGACGGCACGTTAGAGCGCCCACCCCGCCCCGGCGGGCGCGCCGGGCCCGCCGTCAGCGAACGGTAAGACACCGCAGCCGCGTCCCGGGTACTGACCGGCGGGGCCTGGCAGGTCCATGCTGTACTCCTCGCATCCCACCGGAGCCGGAGGACCCTCGCATGCGCCTGCTCACCACCACCGCGCTGGCCGCCACCCTGCTCGTCTCCCCCACGGCCACGGCCACCACCACCGCCTCGACCTCGACCTCGACCTCGACCTCGGCCTCGACCTCGACCTCGACCTCGACCTCGACCTCGACCGAGCGCATCCCCGTGATCCTGGTGCACGGGCGCAACGCGGGCCCCGGGGTCTGGGGCACCGCCACCGCCGCCCTCACCGCGCGCGGCATACCGGCGGACCGGATCTTCGCCTGGTCCTACGACACCTCCCGCTCCACCAACGAGGTACTGGCCGGCCAACTCTCCGCCTACGTCGACCAGGTGCTCCGGCAGACCAGCGCCACCCAGGTCGACCTGGTCGCCCACAGCCTCGGCAGTCTGCCGACCCGCTGGTACGTCAAGTACGGCAACGGCTCCCGGACCGTCCGCACCTGGGTCTCGCTGGCCGGCCCCAACCACGGCACCGGGCTCGCCTGGTTCTGCGCCCTGTGGGACCAGGGGTGCAAGGACATGACCCCGAACTCCTACGTGGTCGGCCGCCTCAACGCCGCCCCCGAAACCCCCTCCCCCGTCCGCTACTTCACCTTCTGGTCGGACTGCGACGAGCAGATCTCCCCGCCCACCAGCACTCCCCTGACCGGCGCCGTCAACACCAAGACCGCCGCCTGCCTCAAGCACAACGACCTGCTCACCGACCCCGCCGTGCTGGACGGCGTCACGGCTGCCCTCACCGGCACCTGACCGGTGGGGCAGCCGACCGGACGCCGACCGACCGGATGTCAGCCGACCGGGTGTCAGCCGAGCCGGATCAGACCGGCCGTCGCGGAGGCGGGCTCCAGTGCCGGGCCACCCGCGTAGGTGGCGGTGTAGCCGAGGTGCAGCAGCACGGTGAGCACCGGGACCAGCCCCGTGCAGCGGGCGGTGCCGTTGGCGTCGGTGACGCCGGAGCAGACTGCGGTGGAGCCGACCGTGAAGCGGATGGTGGCGCCGGGCACCGGGCGGCCGGTGGTGGTGTCGGTGAGGGTGGCCGCGAGGGTAAGGTTGACGCTCAGCTGGCCCGGCGCGATGGAGAGCAGCAGCGGACTGGCCGTCAGCTTGCTGGTGTCGCGGGTGTAGTTGTAGCCGGCCTTGGCGCTGCCGCCCGGGGTGGTCACCGTGAGGTCGACCGGGCCGGCCGCGCTCGCGGACGGGGCGGTGGCGCTGATCCGGCCGTCGCTCTCGACGGTGAACGCGGCGGCGGGGACGGCGCCGAAGGAGACGGCGGTGGCGCCGCCGAGGTTGCCGCCCGTGATGGTGACCACGGTGCCGCCGGCCGCCGGGCCGTGGTCGGGAGCGATGCCGGTGATCACCGGGGCCGGGGCGCGGTAGGTGTAGCGCCCGGCCGGGACGGTGCGGCCGCCGGCCGAGGTGAGCTGCACGTCGACGGTGCCCGGTGCGTGCGGCGGGGCCGTCGCGGTGACGGTCGTGGCGTTCACCACCGTGACGTTCGCGGCCGGAGCGCCGCCGAAGCTCACCGACCGGGTGCCGGCCAGGTGACGGCCGGTCAGGGTGACGGTGGTGCCGCCGGCTGCGGGGCCCTGGTCCGGGGTGATCCGGTCGACGACCGGGGCCGCCTGAGCCTGCCCGAGGGCGAACGGGGTGTTGCCGGTCGGGACGGTACCGGTCACCGTGTGGGTGGCGGGGTCCACCACCGACAGGGTGTTGCCGCCACCGTTGGCGACGTACAGGGCGTCACCGTCCGGGTCGGCCAGCACCGCGACCGGGATCGACCCGACCGGCACCGAGGCGACGATGCCCAGGGTCGAAGTGTCCAGCACCGAGAGGGTGTTGGCGTTCTCGTCGGCGGTGTACGCGAAGCGCCCGTCCGGTGAGACCGCGACGCCGCCGGGGCCGCCGCCGGTCGGTACCAGGGCGGTGATGGTGTCGGTCGCGGTGTCGATCACCGAGAGGTTGTTGCTGTTGAAGTTGGCGACGTACACCCGCCCGCCGTCCGGGCTGACCGCGAGGGCGGAGGGGGTGCGGGCGTCGGGCCGGGCGATGGTGCTGCTGACCGTGGTGCTGGCGGTGTCGATCACCGACACCGAACTGCCGACGAAGTTCGCCACGTAGGCCCGCCGCCCGTCCGGGGCGAAGCCGATCGCGAACGGCTGGTTGCCGACCTGCACGGTGCCGGTGACGGCCTGGGTGGCGGTGTCGATCACGTCCACACCGCCCACCCCGGGGCTGATGAAGCGCCCCACGTACACCGAGCGCCCGTCCGGCGAGATCGCCACCGGCCCGGGCAGCCGGCCGACGGCGATGGTGCCCGCCACCGTGTTGGTCGCCGTGTCGATCACCGAGACCGAGTTGTCGCTGTTGTTGGTCACGTACGCCTTGGCGCCGTCCGGCGAGACCGCCACCCCTTCGGGGCTGCGCCCCACCGGGACGGTCGCCACCACCGCGCCGCTCACCGGGTCGTACGCGCTGACCGAATTGCCGCGCAGGTTGGCGACGTAGACCAGCCGCGCCGCCTCCGCCTCCGCGTGCGCCGCCCCCGCCGGTACGGCCACCGCCCCGAGCGCCCCGACCAGCGCGGCGGCCACCAACCCGGCCGTCCCGCGTCTCACCCTGTCCCCGAGCACGAGTGTCATCCGCCCCACCCCTCCACCGGATCCGAGCACCGGACCGACCGGCCCCGTGCTGTCAAATCACGGTAGCCACCGCACTGCTGACTGCTCGCCGGATGTCCGATGCCGCCTCGTTCCGCCCGTCTCCGATCGATGACCGACCGCTCGGGACCGGATGCCGCCCCCACCGGGGCCCGGCCGCCCGCTCACCACCGCAGCTCCGGCCGGACGTCAGCGGGGCTCGACGCCGCGTCCGGGAACCACCGCGAGACCTCTGCCACCGGCGCCCGGCCGCCGGGCCACGCGGTGCCGGCGAACTCCCGTGGTGCAAGCGCCGGTTCGCCTGCCCGGCGCACGCGGCCCCGATCGCGACCCGGTCCTCGACCCGGTCCGCCCCGTCGATGTGCGCCTCCGGCGGTCCTCCGGCACGACCCACCCCGGCTCCACCAGCCGCATCAGCGGCTCCGCGGGCATGACGCGGCGGCGCCCGTCCGGCCCGTCCCCCGAGCCGCGAAGCCCACCGCCGCCGTCACCAGCGCCGCTGAACCGTCCCGGGCAGGCAGAAGGGGCACCGCCTCCCCCGGGAGGGAGGCGAGTGCCCCGGAGACCGCCTGCTGTCAGGCGACGACCTCGGACTCCTCGGTGCGCCGTTCGGCCTCCGCCGGCGCGGTCCGCCGGCCCCCGCCGAATCGGCCGCTCAGCGCCGTGGCGATCGGCTCGGTCCACCGGGCGGCCAGCGGGCCGATGATGACCAGCAGCAGCACGTACGCGGTGGCCAGCGGACCGAGCGCCGGCTCGATCCCGGCCGCCACCGCCAACCCGGCGATGACGATGGAGAATTCACCCCGGGCGACCAGCGCACCGCCGGCCCGCCAGCGGCCCCGGGAGGCCAGACCGGCCCGCCGGGCGGCCCACCAACCGGTGGCGATCTTGGTGAGCGCGGTGACCACGGCCAGCGCCAGCGCGGGGAGCAGCACGGGCGGGATGCTGGCGGGGTCGGTGTTCAGGCCGAAGAAGACGAAGAACACCGCCGCGAACAGGTCGCGCAGCGGGCTGAGCAGGGTGTGCGCGCCCTCGGCCGCCTCACCGGAGAGCGCGATGCCGACCAGGAACGCGCCGACCGCGGCCGAGACCTGGAGCTGCTGGGCGACGCCGGCCACCAGCAGGGTGAGGCCGAGCACCACCAGCAACAGCTTCTCGGGGTCGTCGTGCGAGACGAACCGGGAGATCAGCCGGCCGTACCGGAGGGCGACGAAGAGCACCGCGCCCGCCGTGGCCAGCGCGATGGCCAGCGTGATGCCGCCGGCCACCAGCCCGGCGCCCGCCAACAGGGCGGTCAGGATGGGGAGGTAGACCGCCATCGCCAGGTCCTCCAGCACCAGGATGCTGAGGATCACCGGGGTCTCCCGGTTGCCGAGCCGGCCGAGGTCGCCGAGCACCTTGGCGATCACCCCGGAGGACGAGATCCAGGTGACGCCCGCCAGCACGACGGCGGCGACCGGGCCCCAGCCGAGCAGCAGGGCCATCGCCGCGCCGGGTAGGGCGTTGAACGCGAAGTCCACGATCCCGGCGGGGTACTGGCTCTTCAGGTTGGTGACCAGGTCGGAGGCGGTGTACTCGAGGCCGAGCATCAGCAGCAGCAGGATGACGCCGATCTCGGCGCCGGTGGCGACGAACTCCTCGCTGCTGCTCAGCGGCAGCAGTCCGCCGTGGCCGAAGGCCAGGCCGCCGAGCAGGTAGAGCGGGATCGGCGAGAGGCCGTACCGGCCGGCTATTCGGCCCAGCAGCCCCAGGGTCAGGATGATCGCACCGAGCTCGATGAAGATGGTGGCGGTGTGCAAGCGTTCACTCCCGTCCAAGGATCAGTGCGGCGGCGTCGACGCCCTCACGGGTGCCGATCACGATCAGGGTGTCGCCCCCGGCCAGCCGGAAGTCCGGGGTCGGGGACGGCACGGCGCCGGTGCGGCGGAGCACGGCGACGATCGAGACGCCGGTCTCGGTGCGCATCCGGGTGTCGCCGAGCTCGCGGCCGTTCCAGTGCGAGGAGCCGGAGAGCTCGATCCGCTCGGCGACCAGGCCGAGCTCCACGGTGTGCAGCACGGTGGGGCTGTGGTGAGCGGGCGTCAGGGCGTCGATCAGGGCGGCGGACTCACCCTCCGTCAGGTGGACGGAGAGCGAGCAGGCGTCCGGGTCGTCCCGGCGGTAGGTGTTGAGGGTGCGGGTGCCGTCCCGGTGCGCGATCACCGAGAGGTGCTGATGTTCTCGGGTGGTCAGGTCGTACTGCACGCCGATTCCGGGCAGCGGGGTCGATTGCAGACGGGGCACGGGCACGGGGCTTCCCTCCGGCAGGGCGCTGGGGCGCAGGTCAAGGGGTGGTCGCACAGTCTTTCAGGGGACCACCCAGCTTCGAAAGGGTCAACGAAAAGTAAAGGCAGGATCAAGGCGTGACGTTCGGCACCTTGACTCTCCGTCACCTACCCCGTCGCGCTCCCGGAATTCGCGAGCCCCGCGCGCCCCCGGGCGGCTTCCGTCCGCGCCGTGACCGACTGGAAGCTGATCGAGGCGGCCGGCTTCGCCGTCCCCGCCGACCGCACCGTGGCCGGGCTGCTGCCCCAGCTCTCCGCCGCGCCGGCCGATCCGGACCCGGCGGTCCGGGACGGCGCGGCCTACACCGTACTGGACACCTGGATCGAACGGGGCGTCATCCCGCCGCCGCTGCGCCGCTCGCTCGGCGACGAGATGGCCGCCCGCTTCGCCGGTCCCCGGGTGCAGGCCCGGACCTTCGCCCCGCTGGTCCTGGACATGCTGGTGACGGCCGGCGACTTCGCCCCCGACTGGGTGACCGCCTTCGCCCGCTGGTACCCGGCCGAACCGGACCTGCGCGGCCACCGTCCGGAGCCGGGGTGGCTGCACGCCGTCGCCCACGGCGCCGATCTGCTCGCCACCTTCGGGCTGCATCCGGAGGTGGCGCCGGAGCGGATGCTCACCCTGGCCGCCGCCCGGCTGGCCGCGCCGACCACCCACGTCCGGGCGCAGCTGGAGGGCGACCGGCCGGCCCGGGCGATCAGGCGGGTGCTCACCCGCCCCGACCTGACGGAGTCCCAGGCCGTTTCCTGGCTGGTCCCGTTGGGCGAGCGCTTCCGCACGGGACCCGACGGCCCGGCGATGCCCGTCCCGGCGGAGTACGGCAACTGCCTGCGCACCCTGTGCCTGCTCCACCTGCTGGCACACCGGGGCGTGCGCGCCCGGAGCGAGGCCCCGCAGTGTGCGCTCCGACACCGCGAAGCGGTGAGCACGGCGGTCGCCGACACGCTGGACCTGATGGTCCGCCGCTGACCCCGGCCCGCCCGGGCTCCTCGCGTCCTGCCAGACGGTCCGTCAGCTTCCGTACCGGGCATGCTCCTTGGCACTTCGGCAGGCTTCCCGTCGCATCCGGCAACAGGATGTTAACCACACCGGCACGTCTCCTCCCCTCGCATCGACTTTGACTGGTACATACTCATGCTTTACTGAGTCTTGACGCGACATCAGGTCACCGGGGATGCACCCTGGGTCACGCCTGGCGTTCACCGGCGTACCCGTACGCCCGCTCCCGTCTGCCCGATCCGACCACGCCCCCCGCAGCGCCAGACGCGAGGGTGGCCGAAGGAGGCAATCCGCATGGAACCGCTGATCGACCGAGCCCGGGCCTTCCCGCAGCGAGCCGGCGACGCCGGCCGCGAACTCACCGGTCTGGCCGCCGGCCAGACCCCGCAGGCGCTCTTCATCACCTGCTCCGACTCCCGCGTGGTGCCCAGCCTGATCACCGGCGCCGACCCCGGCGACCTGTTCGAGCTCCGCACCGCCGGCAACATCGTCCCGGCGCACCGACCGGGCACCACCTCCGGCGAGGCCGCCACCATCGAGTACGCCGTCGAGGTGCTCGGCGTGCGCGACATCGTGGTCTGCGGCCACTCGCACTGCGGCGCGGTCGGCGCCGTGGTGCGCGGCGACGACCTCAGCGTGCTGCCCGCCGTCGACGCCTGGCTGCGCACCGCCGACCACCACCTGCTCCGCTCCGGCGACGAGACCGAGGTCTTCGACCCGACCGTGGCCGGCCCCGTCCAGCGCCACGTGCTCGCCCAACTCGACCGCCTGCGCGCCTACCCGGGCATCACCCGCCGCCTGACGGACGGTCGGCTCAGACTGCACGGCTGGTTCTACGAGATCCACACCGGCCTGGTGCTCTCGCACCGCCCGGAGAGCGGCCTCTTCCTCCCGCTCTAGCCGGTCCGCCCGGGCCGGCCGTCCCATCGCGCCGGCCTCGCCGACCACACCCCCGGCCCTCCGGGCCACCGCACGCCGCACGCCGCACCGGCCCGCCGCGTCCGTGGCTCCGCCCGGCCGGCCGCACCACGCGCTCACACCCGACACCCTGCTCCCGCCTCCCCCGGCCACCGGCCGTGCGGTGGACGCGCCCTGCCACGAGGGCCGTCCCGGCCGTGCCGGCGGGAGGCCCCCGTCCTGCCGCCTCCAGACCCTCGCGAGGAACCCATGCCACCTCACCCCGTCCCCGCAGCCCCGGCACCCCCGGCGCCCGCCCGCTCCCGGCTCGCCGCCCTCAAGGCCGACTTACCCGCCTCCCTGGTCGTCTTCCTGGTCGCGCTGCCGCTCTGCGTCGGCGTGGCCGTGGCCTCCGGCGTCCCGGCCGAACTCGGCCTGGTCACCGGCATCGTGGGCGGTCTGCTGACCGGCCTGCTCCCCGGCAGCAGCCTCCAGGTCTCCGGCCCGGCCGCCGGCCTCACCGTGCTGGTGTACGGCGCGGTGCAGGAGCACGGGCTGGGCACCCTCGGCGTGATCACCGCCGCCGCCGGGCTGATCCAGCTGGCGATGGGCACCGCCCGGCTCGGCCGGCTGTTCCGCGCCATCTCGGTCTCGGTGGTCCAGGGCATGCTGGCCGGCATCGGCCTGGTCCTGATCGCCGGTCAGCTCTACGCGATGGCCGACCTCAAGGCGCCGTCCACCGGCCTGGACAAGCTGGCCGGCCTGCCCGGCCTGGTCCTCGACACGGCCTCCTCCCGGACCTCGCTCACCGCCGCCGCGATCGGCGTCGGCACGGTGGCGGTGCTGGTCCTGTGGCCCAAGCTGCCGGGCGCCTTCCGCGCCCTGCCGGCGCCGCTGGCCGCCGTCGCCGGGGCCACCGCCGTCACCGCCGCGCTCTCCCTCCCGGTCGCCAAGGTGGACGTGGCCGGCCTCGCCGGGGTGATCAGCCTGCCGGGCACCGACGATCTGGCCGCCCTCGGCAGCATCAGCGTGCTCGGCACCGTGCTGGCCTTCGCCCTGATCGCCTCCGCCGAGAGCCTGTTCAGCGCCGCCGCCGTGGACCGCCTGCACGACGGACCGCGCACCCAGTACGACAAGGAACTGCTCGCCCAGGGCGCGGGCAACACCGTCTGCGGCCTGCTCGGCGCCCTCCCGATGACCGCCGTCATCGTCCGCAGCGCCGCCAACGTCCAGGCCGGCGCCCGCACCAAGGCCTCCCGCGTCCTGCACGGCCTCTGGCTGCTGCTCTTCGCCGCCCTCATCCCGGCCGCCCTCACCGTCATCCCGCTGGCCGCCCTGGCCGGCGTCCTGGTGCACGCCGGCTTCAAGCTGATCCCGGTCAAGTCCCTCGTCCCGCTGTGGCGTTCGCACCGTCACGAGGCACTGATCCTGGTGGTCACCGCCGTCGCCATCGTCGCCACCAACCTCTTCGAGGGCGTGCTGCTCGGCCTGCTGCTGGCCGTCCTCAAGTCCGCCTGGGACACCTCGCACCTCCAGGTCGAGGTCTCCGATCCCGGAGCGGACGGCCCGATACACGTCGCGCTGGCCGGCAACGCCACCTTCCTCCGGCTCCCCCGCCTGCTGGAGACCCTCGAACGGCTCCCCACCGACCGCCCGGTCCACCTGGACCTGCACGGCCTGCGTCACCTCGACCACGCCTGCCGCACCGCCCTGGAGACCTGGGAGGACCGCCACAACCGCACCGGCGGCGCCGCCGAGGTCATCCGCGTCCCCGCCCCGGTCTGAGCAGCCCCCGGGCCCGCCCCCCACCGGGCCCGGGGCCTCCTCCGCTCCCACGGCTACGACGAACTGCACTGTTGACAACGGTTCCTGACGATCCATCAGTCAAGCGGCGGTACAGTCCCCTCCTCCAGACCCGAGGGGGAGCCCGTGCCGGAGAGCGATGCACTACCGTCCGCACCCGCCGGACCGCCCCGCTGGGCCGCGTACGCCGACGCCTTCTTCGACTACCTCACCCTGATCGCCGGCGTGCTGCTGGCCGACCTCCTGGCGCCCGGCTTCACGCTCGGCTCCACCGGCACGCTCTCCTCCCGCATCGCTGCGGCCGGAGTGATCGCGGGTCTGATGAGCTACGCCCTCGGGGTGTTCACGCGGTTCGTCACCACCGACCGCACCGGCTGGACCAGGACCGTCCCGGGTGTCCTGGTGGTCTTCGCGGGCCCGATGGTCCTGGGCGCCGTGACGCTCTGGGCGGGAGCCGAGGGGCAGCGGCTCCTGGGACTGCCCGCGGCGGCACCGGGCTTCGGCACGGTCGTGACGGCCGCCCTGCTCGCGATGGAGGCGGCCTCGCTGATCTCCCTCCTGACGCAGCTGCCGTTCCGGCTGCGCACGCCGATCGGGCCCGACGGCCCGCAGCCGCTCCTCCTACGCCGTCTCCTCCTGGTGGGCGGTCTGGCCCTGTCCGCCGCCGTGCTCAGCGGGGTGTCCCAGTCCGGCGACGGCGGTTGGCATCAGCGGCTCACCTTCGTCCTGCTCGCGGCCCTGCTCAGCGTCCGACTGCTCCCGCCCCAACCCCGGCCGATGTCCGCCGCCGACTTCCTCCGGAGCCGGGTGGTCGCAGCCGCCACCGCCACCGCCTGGAAGCTCTGGGCCGTCACCTGGCTGAGCGGCTGGACCCTGTACCCGCTGCACGTGGCCGGCCTCCGCAACTACGCCCTGACCGGGCTGATCACCGCGCTCGTGGTCCTGCCCGGCACCCTGTACGAACTCCACCTCAGGTTCGCGGCCGGCGAGTAGCGGACCACCGGCACGGCGGTGGGCGGACCACCGCCCACCGCCGTCAGACCCGTCAGCTCGGCCAGGTCACCCATCGAGTACAGCGTCCACCCGTTCATGGCCTGCCCTGCCGTCCCCCCTCACGAGAGACTCGGACCCGTGGCGCCCGGCCGCCCTCAGGACCCGTCGGCCCGGAGGTCCCAGACCGTCAGCTGACCCTCGATCAGGCCGTAGGAGCCCTCCTTGTAGCGGGTGCCGGTGACCTTGAGGGCGGCGATCGGCGAGTGGTCGTTGACCACGCAGACGGTCTGGCCGACCCCGACCACCACCGCATCGACGGACTGGGTGGCCAGCAGCTCCCGGCAGCCCTGCGCGGTGGCCTCGCCGGAGCCGGTCCACCGGGCGGAGGTGCCCTGGATCTGCATCCCGCTCGACCCCTCCCGCGCGGCCCGCGGCCGGTCCGAGTACAGGGAGTCCGTCCCCTTCCGGGGCGGCACCTGCTCCAGGTCGATCCCCTCCATGCCGAGCACCACCGCGCCGGACCACCGCACCGCACCCGCCGGGGCGGCCGGCGCCGCCGGGCTCACGGCCGGGGCGCTCGTCGGTGCCGCACCGGCGGTGGCCGGCACCGGCTGACCCGACTGCCCCGGCGGCACCGTGACGGTGACGGCGGGCACCGGCAGCGGCGGCGCCGCCGAAGGCGATCCGCTCCCGAAGATGGCCACCCCGGCCGAGACCAGGCCGGCGAACGCGCTGGCCACCGCCGCACCGGTCGCCCACAGCTTCGCCTGCGACCGCTGACCCGGAGGCGGTGCCACCACCGGCTGCTGATCCGTCGGCTGTCCCTGCTGCATCTCGCTCCCCCATGGCTCCGGACGACGCCCAGCACCCTAGCAACCCCGGGAGCCCTCGGCCGCCCGGCGAGCAGGTCGGCGACGGTCGAGCCCCACCCCCCGTGTCCGGACCCGTCCCGAGCGGCCCGGCCTTGACGGAGGATCAGCCCTCCGCTGGGGGGCGGTCGGCGGTGGCGGACCCGGTCCGGGCAACCGATCGCCGTCGCGCGCCGCACGGCTGACGACGGATGAACCGAACGGCCGTCACCTCCTCACTCCTTCGGGAGGGCGCGCCACGCCGATTCACAGAATGTCCATATTGTGCGAGATCTGTCACCTGTAATGGTTTGCGACTGTTTGACGATCTCCGCTGTCCTGACCAGCGGCGGACGGAACCACCCGCACCGGAGGTACCCACGTGCAGCGCCAACGTGCCCGCACCCGCGCCCTGGCCCTCGCGGCGAGCGTGGCGGCCATCGCCACCGTCGCCGCCGGACCGGCCCCGCAGCTGAGCCCCGCCAAGACTCGCGGCGCCGGCACCGAGCGGCCGATCGGCCAGGACCCGGCGGTCAACCTGCTGGCACGCGGGAACCTGACGATGGCCTCCAACTCGGTGCTCGCCTGCGACGACAGCCAGGGCGACGAGTGCACCGACAACAGCTACAACAACGGCCGCACCAAGTGGGTGAAGTCCGACCCGAACGCACCCGGGAACACCGCCTCCGCCGCCACCCTGACGATCCCTCCGGGCTCCAAGGTGCTCTCGGCCCGGCTGTACTGGCAGCTCAACCCGGACGGCACCAGCGTCACCTCCACCTCGGGCGACGCCTCGAAGGCCGACCAGGTCGAGTTCAAGGTGCCCGGCGCGGCCGGGTACCAGCGGCTGACCGCCGACACCTACGACTGGTTCGACCAGCAGACCGGGGGCAACCCGCCCAAGCCGATCACCGCGCACGCCGGGGTGAAGGACGTCACCGACCTGGTGGGCGCGGCCGGTTCGGGCTCCTACACGGTGGCCGACATCCAGGCCTGCCAGGGCCGCTCCTCCACCGCCGACTACGGCGGCCAGAACGTCGGCTGCTGGGGCGGCTGGTCGCTGGTGGTCGCGTACGAGAACCCGTCCGAACCGCTGCGCTACCTCCAGGTCTGGGACGGCTACCAGCTGGTGCGGCCGCCCAACTCGGCCACCACGATGACCCTTTCGGGCATCCGGACCTCGCCGAACCAGGCGCCCGCCGCCACCATGGGCGTCACCGTCGGCGACGGCGACACCCCGATCGCGGGCGACTCGCTGGAGGTCGGCCCCGACACCTCCTCGCTCACCAAGCTCAAGATGCCGACCCCGAGCGGCCAGGTGGTCGAGGACAACGCCTTCACCGGCCGGATCGACCGGGTGGCCGCCGACGGCACCGGCAGCAACATCACCGACCGCGATCCGAACCCGGTCAACAACCTGGGCTACGACGCCCGGATCATCGACATCACCGGCAAGCTGCCGGCCGGCAGCCGGCAGGCGGTGCTGCGGATCAACGGCGAGGGCGACGCGCTGCACCCGCAGGCGGTCTGGCTGGCGCTGGCGGCGGTCGAGCCCGACCTGCAGATCGCCAAGGCCAACGACCCGGCCGGCAGCACCGACGACAACCCGCCCGGGCTGGTCGAGGCCGGCGGCCAGGTGACCTACTCCTTCACCGTGACGAACCGGCACGCCGACGGCTCCGGCACCGACCTGGACACCGCGACCGGCGTCGCGCTGACCGACGACCTGCCGGCCGGCGCGAGCTTCGTGGCCGGCTCCAACCCGGACTGCTCGGCGAGCGGGCAGACCGTCACCTGCCAGGTGGCGGACCTGGCGCCGGGCGCCTCCGCCACGGTCTCCTTCAAGGCTGCCGTGGAGCCCGGCACCGCCGCCGGGACCAAGCTGGACAACACCGGCTCGGTCTCCTTCACCGGTGCCCAGACCGGCCGCACCCAGCAGCGCGACAGCAACACGGTGCGCAACACCGTGACGGACGCCCCGAAGTACGCCGTCACCAAGGCCGCCGACAAGGCCGACGCCGCGCCCGGCGACCGGGTGACCTACACCGTGACGGTGGAGAACACCGGCACCGTGGCGATCGAGAAGCTCAACCTCACCGACGACCTGACCGAGGTGCTGGACGACGCCGAATACGGCGGTGACGCCACCGCCTCGACCGGCCAGACCTCCTACCAGGCACCGGTGCTGAGCTGGACCGGCGACCTCGCCCCGGCCGCGAAGGCCACCATCACCTACTCCGTGACGGTCCGGCAGCCCGCCGCCGGCGACGACTCGATGGTCAACACGGCGGTCACCGACCGGGCCGGCGGCAACTGCCTCGCCGACTCCACCGACCCGGCCTGCACCGCCACCGTCCGGGTGCAGCGCCCGTCCCCCAGCCCGTCTCCGAGCCCCTCGCCCGAGCCCTCCGGCTCCCCGAGCCCCGAGCCGAGCCCCAGCAGCAGCCCGGCGCCCAGCGGCAGCACCACCCCGACCCCGGGTGTGAGCCCGCGACCGAGCCACTCCCCTGACTCCGGCACCGACCAGGGCGGGCTGCTCCCGCACACCGGCGCCACCGTCACGCTCGCCGCGCTGATGGCGGGCGCCACCCTGATCGTCGGTTTCGTCCTGTTCCGCCTCTCCCGTCGGGGTCGGCGCAGCTGACCTGCCGTTCGCAAATTCCTGACATCAGAAGCGCAGATCAGTAACAACTGAATGCAAGAACCTTGTGGGCGCAGCTGCGGAGGCCCTACTGTCACGTGCCAATCCCCCTCCAGAGACAGGCACCTGATGGCACGGAACCTCCGCAGGGCGCTCGCACCGCTCTCCGCGACCCTGCTCCTGTTCGGCCCGCTGCTCACCACCACGGCCGAGGCGGCCACCACCGCACCGGCCCCCGTCCTCACCCGGGCCGGGCTCGCCCCGGCCCTCACCGAAGGACGCGGCGCCCGGGTCGGATTCGCCGAGCAGGAGGCCGAGTCGGCCGTCACCACCGGCACCGTGATCGGCCCCGACCGCACCGCCTACACGCTGCCCGCCGAGGCCAGCGGGCGGAAGGCGGTGAAGCTGACGGCCGGTCAGTACGTGGAGTTCACCCTCCCGGCGGCGGCCGACGCGATCACCGTCCGGTACAGCATCCCGGACGCGCCCCGGGGCGGCGGGATCACCTCTCCCCTGGACGTCACCGTCAACGGCAAGAACCGCCGCACCATGACGCTGACCTCCGAGTACTCCTGGCTCTACAACCAGTACCCGTTCTCCAACGACCCGCAGGCCGGCCTGCTCCACCCCGACTGGTGGATCACCGAGTGCGCCTGCGTCCCGGCCGCCACCACCCCGGCCCCGGAGATCGCGAAGCCGTTCCGCCCGAGCCACTTCTACGACGAGCAGCGCCTGCTGCTCGGCAAGCGGTACCGGGCCGGCGACGTGGTCCGCCTCACCGTCCCGCGCGGCGCCACCGCCGACTGGACGGTGGTCGACCTGCTGGACTCCGAGCTCGCGGGCGCCCCGCACGTCGAGACCTTCGCCGCCAACGTGCTGGCCTTCGGCGCCGACCCGACCGGCCGCCGCGACTCCGCCCCCGCGATCGAGCGCGCCATCGCCTTCGCCCAGCGCACCCGGCTCAAGGTCTACCTGCCGCCGGGCACCTACCAGGTGAACCGGCACATCACCGTGGACGACGTCACCATCGTCGGCGCGGGAAGCTGGCACACCGTGCTGAAGGGCCGTCAGACCACCCTCCCGCAGCCCGCGCCCGACGGCTCGGTGCACACCGGCGTCGGCCTCTACGCCAAGAGCGCCGCCGAGGGCGGCAGCCGCAACGTCCACCTCTCCGGCTTCGCGATCGAGGGCGACGTCCGGGAGCGGATCGACACCGACCAGGTGAACGCGATCGGCGGCGCGCTCAGCGACTCCACCGTCTCCGGCCTCTACCTGCACCACACCAAGGTCGGCCTCTGGCTGGACGGCCCGATGAGCCGGCTGAAGGTGACCGGGAACGTCATCGCCGACCAGATCGCCGACGGCCTCAACTTCCACACCGCCGTCACCGACTCGTTGGTCGCCGACAACTTCGTCCGCAACACCGGGGACGACGGCCTGGCCATGTGGTCCGAGAAGACCGCCAACGCGCGGAACGTCTTCGACCACAACACCGTGCAGTCCCCCGTCCTGGCCAACGGCATCGCGATCTACGGCGGCACCGACACCACCCTGTCGAACAACCTGGTGGCCGATCCGGTCCGGGAGGGCAGCGCGATCCACGCCGGCTCGCGGTTCGGCGCCGAGCCGTTCGCCGGGAAGCTCTCGATCACCGACAACACCACGGTCCGGGCCGGGACGTTCGAGCTGAACTGGAAGATCGGGCTGGGCGCGATCTGGTTCTACGCCCTCGACCGCTCCATCGACGCCGACATCCGGGTGACCGGTGACCACCTGCTGGACTCCACCTACAACGCGCTGATGCTGGTCTCCGACTGGCCGGTCAAGGACCAGGTGGCCATCAACGGCCTGAAGTTCAAGGACCTGCGGATCGACGGCACCGGCACCTCGGTGCTCTCGGCCCGGGTGGCCGGCGCGGCCAGCTTCGAGAACGTGGACGCCCGCAACGTCGGCGCCGTCGGCGTCAACAACTGCGGCACCTTCCACTTCACCCCCGCCGGCTCCGAGTTCGCCCTCACCGACCTCGGCGGCAACGACGGCGGCGGCACCACCGGCCCCTGGCTCGCGCCCTGGGAGCTCCCCAACACCCTGACCTGCGACGACCGCCCGCCCGTGGTCGCCCCGCCGGCCCCCTCCCCCTGGGGCTGAGCCCCCGTCGCCAGCGGCGGCGCCCCCCCCGCCCCCCCCCCCCCGGCGGGGCGCCCCCCCCCCCCCGCCCCCCCGGCCCCGCCCCCCCCCCCCGGGGGCGCGGCGCTCCGCCGCACCCCGGCCCGGTCGGTTAGGTTCGAAGGCCGAGCACCACCCCTTCGAACGGACCGATGCATGCCTACGTCCTCCTGGACCACCCGCCCCGAGAGCCCCGCCGACGCCGACGCCGTCCGCACGGTCAACCTGGCCGCCTTCCCCACCCCCGGCGAGGCCGATCTGGTCGACGCCCTGCGGGCCGACCCCGCCGCCTGGCTCGACGGCCTCTCCCTGGTCACCGTCGACGCCGACGACCGCCCGGTCGGCCACGCCCTGCTGACGCGCTGTCACATCGACGACACCCCGGCCCTCTGCCTGGCCCCCTGCGCCGTCCTCCCCACCCACCAGCGGACGGGTGCGGGCGCCGCCGCGATCCGCGCCGCCCTCGAAGCGGCCACCGCCCGGGGCGAGCACCACGTGGTCGTGCTCGGCCACCCCGGCTACTACCCGCGCTTCGGCTTCACCCGCGCCTCCGCCCACGGCATCAAGCTCTCCATCGAGGTGCCCGACGAGGCCCTGATGGCCCTCGCCCTCGACCCGGCCGTCCCGCTCCCCTCCGGCACCGTCCGCTACGCGGCGGCCTTCGGCATCTGAGACGGCCGACCTGAGACGGCCGGCCTGAGACGGCCGACCGTCCCCGGCCGAACGCCGCCGGAACACCGAAGGGCCGGGACGGTGGTCGTCCCGGCCCCGGTACCGCGAACGGATCAGCGCAGCAACTGCTCGGCGGCGGCGAGGAGTTCGACCACCGTCAGGCCGAAGGCCGCGTCCTGCGGGTCCGGCGTGCCGTCGGCCGCCGAGCGGAGCAGGGCGGAGACCGCGCGGGCGTACGCCTGCTGCGGGGACTCGTGGCGCTCCGGCATCGTGAACCGGCCGGCCTCACCGCGCAGTTCGAGGACCACGCCCTCCACCGCACCGGCCACCGGCATGGTGAGGCTGAGGGTGAGGTGGCTCAGGGCGCCGGAGGTGTGGCGGAGCACCAGGTGGACGGTGTCCAGCGGGCCGGCGGTGGCGGAGAGCACCTCGGCGTCGCCGAGCACCGGGAGCAGCACGGAGAGGGCGTGCGGGCCGACGTCCCAGAGGGCGCCCTTCTCCCGGCGCCAGGGCGAGTCCGCGTACGGGCTGCCGCTGCCGGGGGCGAAGACCGAGCCGAACCACTCCGCGCGCGCGGTGAACCAACCGTCCCGGGCGGCCTGTTCGGCCAGCCAGTCGGCGATGTCCGGGTGGTACCGGAGGGTGAAGAAGACCACCGAGGCGACCTTGGCGCGCTCCGCCGCCTCGACCACCGCGCGGGCCCGGTCCACCGTCAGGGCGACCGGCTTGTCCAGCAGCAGGTGCTTGCCGGCCTCGGCCGCCCGCACCGCGTACTCGGCCTGGACGGCCGGCGGCAGCGCGATGGAGACCGCGTCCACCGAGGCGAGCAGCTCGTCGACGTCCTCGAACACCGGGACGCCGTACGGCCCGGCCAGCTCCGCCGCCGCGGCGGGGCGCCGGCCCCAGACCCCGGCGAACTCCGCCTCCGGGTGGGCGGCCAGCGCGGGCGCGTGCACCCGCTCCGCCCACGGGCCGGTGCCGAGCAGACCGATCCGCATCCGCGTCACCGCTCGACCCGGATCAGGGTGAAGCCGTCGTACCCCTTGGACCCGACGGTCTGCACGGAGGTGGCGGTGACCCGGGGTTCGGCGGCCAGCTGCTCGTGCAGGCGGCGGGTGCCGAGCACGGACGGGTCGGTGGAGTCGGCGTCGGCGACCGCGCCGCCGCGCACCACGTTGTCCACCACGATCAGGGTGCCGGGGCGGGAGTGCTCCACCGCCCAGGCCACGTAGTCGGGGTTGCTCGCCTTGTCGGCGTCGACGAAGACGAAGTCGAAGGGCTCGACGCCCTCGGCCGCCAGCTCGGCCAGGCTGTCGACGGCCCGGCCCAGCCGGACCTCCACCTGCTTGCCGAGCCCGGCCCGCTCCAGGTTGCCCCGGGCCACCTCGGCGTGCGCCGGGTCGATCTCCAGGGTGATCATGCGCCCGTCCTCGGGCAGCGCCCGGCCCAGCCAGATCGCGCTGTAGCCGCCGAGGGTGCCGACCTCGAGGATCCGCTTCGCCCCGACCGAGCGGGCGAACAGCTGGAGCATCCGCGCCTGGTTCGCCGCCACGGCGATCCTCGGCAGCCCCGCCGCGTCGGCGGCGGCCTGAGCCGCCGTCAGCACCGGGTCGTCACCGATCAGCACCTCGCTGAAGTACTCGTCCACCCTGGTCCACTGCTCCTGGCCCACCGTGGCCCTCCGTTCCGTCGACTGATCGTCAGCCTAGTCCGAGGGGCGGGCGGAGCACGAGGTGGTCAGTCCACGATCAGCAGCCGGGCGCCGGCCGGTGCGGCCGAGCGGTGCGCCTCGCGGTCGTCGGCGACCTGGTAGCTGGAGCCGGCCCGGGTGGTGACCACCCGTCCGTCGTCCAGGGTGGTCACCAGCTCGCCCTCCAGCACGAAGAGCACGTGGCCCTTGCGGCACCAGTGGTCGGCCAGGTAGCCCGGGGTGTAGTCGACCCGGCGGACCCGGATCGGCCCGAAGGTCCGGGTGCGCCAGAGCGCCTCCCCGGTCTCGCCGGGGTGGCGCTCCACGGGCACGTCGTCCCAGTCGGTCGCGGTGAAGTCGAAGCCGGTGATCTCCATCGCGCCAGGCTAGTCGAGCTGCGCTGACGGTCAGTCAGCCGGGGCGGGCTCCGGGACGGGGGTGCCGCCGCTGGTCTCCGGGTGGGCGGCGCGGTGCTTGGCCGCCCGCCGCTTGAGGACCAGGGCCGAGCCGACGCCGAACAGCGCGGCCAGCACCAGGCCGGCCCAGGAGAAGGACTTCAGCCAGTGCTCGGCCGCCTTGCCGACGGTGTAGATCAGCCAGGTGGTGCCGCCCGCCCAGACGATGCCGCCGAGCACGTTGGCGATCAGGAACTTCCAGTACGGCATCTTCAGCGCGCCGGCCAGCGGCCCGGCGAAGATCCGCAGCAGGGCGATGAAGCGGCCGAAGAAGACCGCCCACATCCCCCACTTCTGGAACGAGCGCTCGGCGGTGGCCAGGTGGTCGGGCCCGAAGTGCTTGGGGAACTTCTTCCCGACCTTCTCGAACAGCGGCTTGCCGCCCTTGCGGCCGATCGAGTAGCCGATCGAGTCGCCCACGATCGCGCCCGCGATCGCGCAGATCGCCACGCCCCAGGGGTTCACCACACCGCTGGCGGCCAGCACCGAGGCGGTCACCAGGGCGATCTCGCCGGGCAGCGGGATGCCCAGGCTCTCCAACAGGATGATCACTCCGACCACCGCGTAGACCGCGGTGGGCGGTACGTGCTCCAGCCAGACGTCGAGGTGCAAGGTCGGTTTCCCTCCGTGGGCGGGGCAGCACCCGGTGGGCGGTGCCGAAGAAAGTCGTGCGCAGCCTAACCCGGCCCGTCCCCCGCACACTCCCACGTACGGCGGCCCCGGACGGTTCCCGGCGCCGTCTGCCGTCCGCCGCCCCGGCTCAACCCGCGCGGAACAGCTCCGGCAGGCCGACCGACCCGACGATCCGGGCCCGCCGGTCCGGCAGGTCCAGCGCCAGCACCCGGAACAGCCAGCCGTGCCGGGCCGCCAGCGGCACCGTGCGCGGGTCCCGCAGCAGCTCCCGACCGCCGACCGACCAGGGCATCGGCGGCACCCGGTACCCGGCCTGCCGGGAGACGCCTCGCAGGGTGGCCCGGCCGAACCAGTGCGGGATCGAGTCGAAGACCAGCGTCCCGCCGGGGAAGCGGTCGGCACACCGCTCGAACAGGGTGTGCACCTCGCCCGGCCGCAGGTACATCAGCAGGCCCTGGGCGACCACCATCACCCCATGCTCGGTCTCCACCTCGGCCAGCCAGGCCGGGTCGGTGGCCGAGCAGGCCAGCAGCCGCTGCCGGGGCTCCGGCGGCAGCAGCCGGGCCCGCAGGCCGATCGCCTCGGGCAGGTCGACCGAGAGCCAGTGGGCCCGGCCGTTGTCCACCCGCCAGTACTGGGTCTCCAGCCCGTCCCCGAGGCAGACCACGGTGCCGCGCGGGCACCGCCGCAGGAAGTCGGCCACCTCGCCGTCGATCAGCTCCACCCGGTGGCGCTGCATCCGGCTGCCCAGGCCCTGGCCGCTGCCGAAGCGCTCGGCGAACGGGAAGTCCAGCCGCTCGGTGAGCTCCACGGCCTTCGGGTCGTGGAAGGTGGTGCCGGGCTGACGGGCCGCCACCGCACGGTGGTGCAGGGTCCACAGCGCGGTCTCCGGGATCGCGGAGAGCTGTTCCATCTCCTCAGGGTGCCCCATCGGGCCCCGGCCGACGGCCCGACACCACGAGCGGCTGACGCCCGGTCAGCCGAGGCCCCCACCCGGGGACGGACGCCGCGCAGCCCCGGCGGACGGCCCGGACCGGGCGGGCCCGAGGTGCTACCGGTACCGACGACGCACCACAGCACCGCCGACCCGTCGGCCCGCTGCTCGAACGACCGCCCGCCCACCACCCACCAGTTCGCCGAGCTGCCCGCTTGCCCGCTTGCCCGCTTGCCCGCTTGCCCGCTTGCCCGCTTGCCCGCTTGCCCGCTTGCCCGCTTGCCCGCTTGCCCGCTTGCCCGCTTGCCCGCGT
>NZ_JBIWFX010000001.1:652177-810147 GCF_044763225.1 Kitasatospora sp. NPDC096147
CTTGCCGGGAGCATCCCACCTCGCGCCGGGGTCAGCCCACGCTGAAGGCACCCTCCGGCGGCGGCGGGGAGTCGGTGGCCTCGGCGTCGGTGACCGGGGCGGTGCGGCCGGCCAGCTTCGCCGTCTCCTCCTCCGGGCAGAGCCGGGCCGGGAAGACGTCGGCGGCCAGACGGCGGGTCAGCTCGGCCTCGGGGAGCGGACGGTCGGAGCCGAGCAGCAGCACGTTCCCGTAGCGCCGGCCGCGCAGTACCGCGGGTTCGGCGGCCAGGCAGACGTGCGGGAAGACCGCGCGCAGGGTGGCCGCCTGGGCCTTGGCGAAGGCCAGCGGCGGGCCGTCGGCGAGGTTGGCCGCGTAGCAGCCGCCGGGGGCGAGCGCGGCGGCCGCCAGCCGGACGAACTCCACCGAGGTGAGCCGCGCGGGGGTGCGGGAGCCGTGGAAGACGTCGGCCACCACCACCTCCGCACCGCCGGCCGGTGCGGCGGTCAGGGCCTCCCGGGCATCGCCGACGGTGACCTCGATGCCGGACGGCCAGGGCAGCTGACTGCCGATCAGCTCCACCAGCAGGCCGTCCACCTCCACCACCCGCTGCACCGAGCCGGGCCGGGTGGCGGCCAGGTAGCGCGGCAGGGTGAGCGCCCCGCCGCCCAGGTGCAGGGCGGTCAGCGGCTGCCCGGCCGGGGCGATCACGTCCAGCAGGTGGGCGATCCGCCGGGTGTACTCGAACTCCAGGTGCCCGGGGTCGGCCAGGTCGACGTACGACTGCGGGGTGCCGTCCAGGGTGAGCAGCCAGCCCGCGTCGTGGTCCAGGTCCGGCATCAGCTTGGCCCGGCCGAGGTCGGTGACCCGCTCGACCGGCAGCCGGTCCTCCGGCGCCACGGCCGGACGGTCCTGCGGTGCCACCGGGCTCACGCCTCCACCGGCAGCTGCGGCAGGTAGGCGGTCAGCCAGCGGTCCAGCTCGGCGAACACCCGGGCGCGGGCCGCCTCGCCGGAGAGCACCAGGTCGTGCATGCCGTCCGGGATCCGCACGGTGGTGACGTGCCGTCCGAGCCTGGGCGCCAGCGAGGCGATGTCGTCGGCGCGCAGCACGGCGTCGCTGCGGTGCAGCCGGGGGTCCCAGCGGGAGGTGGTGATGGAGGCGGTGGAGGCCATCAGCAGGACGGGGCAGTCCACCTGGAGGCCGGCCCGGACGGCCCGGTGGCCGCGCTGGATGGCGGCCAGCCAGCCGGCGTAGAGCGGGAAGCCCTCGGCGGGCTTGAGGGTGAGGTCGAACTCCCAGCTGCCCCGGTGGTCGCGGTGCAGGCTGTGCACGTAGTGCGGGTTGAGCGCACTGGGCAGTTTGCGGGTGGCGGCGGCCCGGCCGACCGCGTCGATCAGCGGGGCACCCAGGGTGCGGACGGCGGGGGCGGCCGGCATGGAGAGGAAGGGGCTGTTCAGGAACAGCCCGTCCACCAGGCCCCGCCCGGCCCGGCGGGAGGCCCACAGGGCGGTGATCAGGCCACCGGTGGAGTGCCCGTTGACCAGCAGCCGGTCGTGGCCGTCGAGCGTGCGGATGACCCGGACCGCCTCGTCCAGCTCCTCGTCGTAGGCGGCCAGGTCGGTGATGAAGTTCGGTGACTGGTGCGGGCGCAGCGAGCGGCCGTACTTGCGCAGGTCGAGGGCGTAGAAGGAGTACCCGAGCTCGGCGAAGTGGTCGGCCAGGTGGGTCTGGAAGAAGTAGTCGACGTACCCGTGCACGTACAGCACCGCCCGCCGGGAGCCGGGGACCAGGCGCCGGACCAGGGTCGCGCTGACCGGGCCCTCCGCGTCGGCGGTCAACGGCAGCTCGGCCGCCTCGTACGGTGCACCCAGCAGGGTGTCGGTCCGGAACTCCACGGGGTACCCACTCCTGATCGGCCGTCAGTCTACGGATGCGACCTTAGCGCCCCGGTGGGGCCGGCCCGCGGAGCCCCGGAGCACCGACACGATGCCGAGCCCGGCGGCGCAGACCGGCACGGCGAGCAGGGCGCCGAGGATGCCGGCGATCCCGGAGCCGGCCACCACGGCGATCATGATGGTGGCCGGGTGCAGCTCGACGGTGCGGCTCTGGATGATCGGCTGGAGCACGTTGCCCTCGATCATCTGGACCGCGAGCACCACGCCCAGGGTCCAGATCGCGGTGCCCAGGCCGCCGTCGGCGAGCGCGACCAGCACGGCCACCGTGCCGGAGAGGAAGGCGCCGACGAACGGGATGTAGGCGCCCATGAAGACCAGGGCGCCCAGGCCCGGGGCGCCGGGGACGCCGAGGATCAGCAGGCCGATGGTGATGAAGGTGGCGTCGATCAGGGCGATCAGGGTGGTGCCCCGCATGAAGCCGGCCATCGCGCTGAACGCCTGCTGCCCGCAGGAGATCACCAGCGCGGCCTGACGCTCCGGCAGCAGGCCGCGCACCGCGTCCGGGGTGCGGTGCCCGTCCCGGAGGAAGAAGAAGACCAGGGCCAGGGCCAGCACCCCGCCGGTGACCAGCTGGGTGAGCACGCCGATGCCGGAGAGCACGCCGTTGGCCAGCTGCCCCACCACGGTGGACCCGGTGCCGGCCGCCGAGGAGATGCCGGACTGGATCTTCTCGCCGGTGGGGCCGAGCCAGTCGGCGATCCGCTGGCCGGTCTCGCGCAGCGAGGAGGCGATCTGCGGGGCGCTGTGCACCAGGGAGTTGGTGAGCAGGGTGAGCACCGCCGCGACCGCCAGCACCAGCACCGCGCAGGTGAGGGCGGCGGCCAGGCCGCGCTTGACGCCGCGTCGGACCAGCCAGGGCATCACGGGGTAGAGCAGCGCGGTGGCGAGCAGCGAGAGGATCACCGGGATGGTGGCGGCGCGCAGCGCAACCAGGGCGTAGACCACCAGGGTGGCGACGGTGATGAACAGCACCACCGCCACCGACCAGGCAGCGGCCGACCGGACAGTCGGCGGGAGCATCAGGTACGGCGGCCGGTGGTCCTCGGGCGGCCCCTGCGCCTCGGTGCCGGGCTCCACTGCCATGCCGCCGCCTCCCGTCACCCGTGCCGGATCACCCGTCCGGTCCGGGTCGGTCCAGCACGCTCATCCGATCCGTCCATCTGATCACAGGATCTGACGGAATGTCCGGTTTGGTGAGGCGGTTCGGGGGCAGGCGTCCTCCGTGGCGGCCGGTGCGCTACCGGGTGCCGTCCACGACCCGGCGTAGCAGCCCGATGCGGTTGCTGGTCACGGAGGCCACTCCCAGGGCGAGCAGCCGGGTCATGGTGCGGCGGCGGTCGGCGGTCCAGGTGCTGACGGCCAGTCCGCTGTCGGCCGCCGCCCGGACGAAGGCGTCGTCCAGCAGGCCGAACGGCGGATTGAGGTAGCGCGGGCGCAGGTCCGTCAGCAGGGCGGCGGGCGGCTGCTGCGGGAGCTTCCAGGTCAGCGCCAGCTCGGCGTCCGGGTCCAGCGAGCGGACGGCCAGCATCGCACCGGCCGGGCCGCACCAGCCGACCGCGTGCCCGGCGCCGAGCTCGCGGACCACCGCGTGCGCGGCGGCGGCCGGCCCCGGCTCGTCCAGGTCGAGCAGCAGCCTGGCCTCCGGGTGGGCGGCGGCGGTCTTCAGCGCCTCGGCCAGCGTCGGCACCCGCAGGCCGGGCCGGCCCACCTCCTCCTCCAGCCGGGCCAGGGTGAGCGAGCCGACCGCGCGCTGGTCGTCCCAGAGCCGGCGCAGCGTCAGGTCGTGCAGCAGTACCGGGACGCCGTCCCGGGTGAGCTGAACGTCCACCTCCACCGCGTCGGCCCCGGCGGCGAAGGCCGACTCGACCGAGGGCAGGGTGTTCTCCCGGTGGCGGTACGGGTCGCCGCGGTGGGCGACCGCGAGCACCCGGGGGCGCGGGCCGGCCATCAGCCGCGCTCCACCACGACGTTGGTGGACTTGATCACGGCGGTGGCCCGGGCCCCGGGCACCAGCCGGAGCTCCTCGGCCGACTCCCGGCTGATCAGCGAGACCACCCGGAACGGCCCGGCCTGGATCTCCACCTGGGCGGCCACGTCACCGAGCAGCACGTCCGTCACGATGCCGGGGAAGCGGTTCCGCGCGGAGGACGGCCGGCCCTCCTTCTCGGCGTTCTCCGGCTTGGCCAACTCCCGGGCGAAGGCCGCCAGTTCGGCGCCGCCGATGATCCGGTGGCCGTGCTCGTCGCGCTCGGCGGCCAGCCGCCCGGCGTCCACCCAGCGGCGCACCGTGTCGGTGCTGACGCCGAGCAGCGAGGCGGCCTCGCCGATGCGGTAGGGGTGGACCGGCCGGTCGGCCATGCGGGGCTCCTGGGGCGAGGGGGGCTGTACCCGGCTCATCCTGCCGCATCCGGCGCGGCGTCAGGTAACGGCAGGTCAGGGTTTTACCGGCCGTAAACTGGACAGAACGGACAGCAGAGTCCACCGAGCGCACCGACCCGCAGGAGCAGCACAGCATGGCACCCGAGCCCGTCCCGTTCGCCTTCATAGCCGAGGCGGAGCGCTACCAGAGCAACGTCGCCCCGCCGGAGCCCGAGCCGCGCTCGGCCCGCCGGGTGCTGGGCGGGGTGCTGGTGACGGTCGTGGTGCTGGCCGGCCTGCTCGCGGCCGTCGCCCTCGGGATGCCCGCGCTGCGCTCCCCCGCCGCCTGACCCGGGGTCAGGGACCCGGCCCCGGCCCGCCCGCTGCGCCGGCCACTGCCCCGACCACGGCAGGCCACCCCGACCCACCCAGGGCCCGGACCACTCGAAGCCCGGACCGCCCGGGATTCGAACCACTCAGGGCCCGGACCACTCAGGGCCCGGACCGCTCAGGGCTCGCCGAAGAAGTCCCGCCGGACCGCGTCACCGGCCGTCAGCACCGCACCCGCGAGCACCGCACCGCCGCCCGCCGTCCCCGCCCGCACCTCGGTGTTGAACGGGCAGAGCCCGGCCAACCGGCGCTCCACCAGGGCGGCCAGCTCCGCTCCGCCGGCCCGGCCGAGCTCCCCGCCGAGCACCACGCAGCCCGGGTCGAGCACCACGCAGACCGCCGCCACCCCGACCGCGATCCGCTCGGCCAGCTCCGCCAGGAAGGCGCTCTCGCCCGTCTCGATCGCGGCCCGTAGCACCCCCTCGGCCTGCTCGACCGGGCCGCCGGGCGGCACCGCAAGGCCGTGTTCCCGGGCCAGCTCGCAGACCGCGCGGCTGCTCACCATGGAGTCGAAACCGCCGTCGCAGCCGTCGGCCGTCGGCAGGCCGCCAGTGCCCGGCACCGGCAGGAAGCCGATCTCCCCGGTGCCGCCGGAGGCACCCCGGCGCAGCCGACCGCCGAGCACCACCGAGGCGCCGGTGCCGTGGCCCAGCCAGAACAGCACGAAGTCCTCCCGCCCCTGGGCCGCGCCGATCCGGTGCTCGGCGATCCCGGCCAGGTTGACCTCGTTCTCCAGCAGCACCTCGGTCTCCGGCTCGGCCCGCAGCCCGGCGAGCAACTCGGCGTGCCAGCGCGGCAGCTGCCCGGAGTTGTGCAGCTCCCCGGTGGCCGGGTCGACCACCCCGGGGGCGCCGACCGCGACGGTGTGCAGCCGCCGGACCCCGGCCCCGGCGCACGCCTCGGCCAGCGCGCGCAGGCTGCGGCCGGTCAGGTCCTCGCCGTGCTCGGGCCCGGCCGGCACCTCGGCGGTGGCCACCGTACGGCCCGTCAGATCGGCCACCACCAGCGAGACCCCGGTGGCCCGGACGTCGATCCCGGCCAGGTGGGCCCGGTCGGCGACCAGGGCGTAGAGGCGGGCGTTCGGCCCGCGCCGCTGCTCGCCGCTCTCGCCGACCACGGTGACCAGGCCGGCGCGCTGGAGCCGCTCCAGCAGATCGGCGACGGTCGGCCTGGACAGGCCGGTGAGGCCGCGCAACTCGGTGGCGGTGAGCGGCCCTTGGGCCAGCAGCAGGTCGAGCGCCAGACGGTCGTTGATGGCGCGGGCGGTGCTCGGCGTGGCCGTGCGCGCGATGGTCATGGGAAGGCATCCTTCCAGAGCTATCTATCAGGGTCCCTGCCTGATAGCTTATCGCCCTGCCGGCACCGTTCCGCCCACCGGGCGGAGCGGTCCGCCACCGGCTCCTGCCGCCCCGTCCCCGCCAGGCTCCCCCCGGCCGGGGGCGGGCCGGGGGAAGCCGGGGCGGACCGCCGTGCCCGGCCGTCGATCCGTCCGCCCGAAGGGGGAAGTCCCACCATGGAGAGCATGGAGACCGTGGAGTCCAGTCAGCAGGTCCGCCGAGCCAGGATCCGGATAGCCCTGGTCTTCGCCGTGCACGGCGCCGTCGCCGGCAGCTTCGTCACCCGGATCCCCTGGCTCCAGCAGCACCTCGGCCTGAGCCCCGGTCAGCTCGGCCTGGCCCTGGTCGCCCCGGCGGTCGGCGCCTCGCTGGCGATGCCGCTGGCCGGCCGGATCGTGCACCGCTACGGCGCGCTGGCCGCCGTCCGGTGGCTGCTGGTGCTCTGGTGCCTCTCGCTGGCGCTGCCCGCCCTGGCCGGGAACCTGCCGCTGCTCACCCTGGCCCTGCTGGTCTACGGCGCCACCTCCGGGATGTCGGACGTGGCAATGAACGCCCAGGGCGTGGAGGTGGAGCAGCGGTACGGACGCTCCATCATGTCCGGCCTGCACGGCATGTGGAGCGCGGGCGGGCTGCTGGCCTCCGGCTTCGGCGTGCTCGCGGCCCACCAGCAGTTCGACGCCCGCCTCCAACTGGCCCTCACCGCAGGGGTGCTGGCACTGGCCGGGTACGCGGTCTGCGGCGGGCTGCTGGACGTCCGGCCCGAGCCGGAGGCCGAGGCGCCGCCGCGCTTCGCCCTGCCGCCGCGCTCGGCGCTGGCGATCGGCCTGGTCGGCTTCTGCGCGGTCTTCGCCGAGGGGGCCTCGATGGACTGGAGCGGTGTCTACCTGCGCGACGTGGCCGGCGCCTCGCCGAGCGTGGCCGCCGCCTGCTACTCCGCCTTCGCCGCGACCATGACGGTGGCCCGGCTGCTCGGCGACCTGGCCGTACAGCGCCTCGGCGCGGTCCGCGCGGTCCGGCTCGGCGGCTCGCTGGCCACCGCCGGCGGCCTGCTGGTGATCGCCACCGACTCGGCGGCGGCGGCCATCCCGGGCTTCGCGCTGATCGGCATCGGCATCGCGGTGGTCGTCCCGCTCGCCTTCGCGGCGGCCGGACGCAGCGGCGGCGACCCGAGCCGGTCGATCGCGGGCGTCGCCACCATCACCTACACCTCGGGCCTGGTCGCCCCGGCGATCGTCGGCGGGATCGCCCAGGCCACCTCGTTGACCGTCTCCTTCACCGTGGTCACCGCGCTCACCGCCGCCATGGTGCTCGGCGCCGGCGCGCTGCGGCAGGACCGCCGGCCCGGGCAGGCGGTCGCGGGCGCCGTACCCGAGGACGCCCGGGCACACTGAGCCCACCGAACGCGGGTCGGCCCCTCCCGGATGCAGCCGGGAGGGGCCGACGTCTGAGGGGCCGCCCCATCGGGGGCGACCGGGGTGGCCGGCCGCTGACGCCGGGTCAGCGGCAGGTCGACGGCCGGGTCAGCGGCGGACCGCGAGCAGCAGTCCGCTCGCCCAGTCGAGCCGGACGGAGCGGAAGTCGGGACGCGCCGCCAGCTCCGCGAGCAGCGCGTCCACCGCCCGCTGGTGCCCGTCCGGCCAGCCCGCCTGCGGCAGCAGGTCGTCGATCAGGTAGCAGCCGCCCGGCGCGACCAGCGCCAGGGCCCGGTCGAGGTGGGTGAACTTGCCGGGCCAGGTGTCCGCGAAGACCAGGTCGAACAGCGGCCCCCGGTAGTCCGTCAGCCAGGCACCGCCGTCGGCCGTCACGAAGGACACCCGGCCGTCCTCAGCGAACTGCCCGCGGGCCACCGCCTGGAGCGCTCCGTCCAGCTCCACCGTCACCAGCGACGCCTTCTCGTCCATGCCCTCCAGCAGCCAGGCGGTGCCTTCCCCGACCCCGGTGCCGAGCTCCAGCAGCCGCCCGCCGGGGCGGGCCGCGGCCAGCGCCGCGAGCAGGGCCCCGGTGCGCGCCTCGCACGACATGGTGAACCCGGCGCGGTCGGCCGCCTCGTGCAACGCGGCCAGCGCTGCGGGCAGTTCTCTCGGTTCGTCGTCCATCCGCCGATGATCACCGCTCGCGGGAGCCGGCACAAGGGCTCGCGGCCCGAGGAGGCAGCCCCTAGGGAAGCCGGCGGTCCAGCCGCAGGCGCTCGCCGTCGCCCGCCCGGATCGGGCAGTCCGGCATCGGACACCCGCACTCGCCGAAGGACAGTGCGGCGCCCGAGACGTACTCGGCCCGGTCGAAGTCGCGGCGGCTGCCGTACTCCCCCCGGACCTGCACCCGCTCGGCCACCCGCTCCGTCAACTCACCCATCGCCGACCTCCGTTGTCGCGCACTGCCTCGTTGTCCTGCCGACCGTGAAGTCGATCGACTAGCTTGGTAACAGGATCGACACGGAGAGCTACCGAGGCCAGGGGTGACGGTCCAACAACTGATCCGACAGACCGGGGGAACGTCCACAGATGCCCAGCCCGCGTGAGCTCGACCCGTCCGAATCCATGCTGGCGCTCTTCGGTTCGGAGCTGCGCGACCACCGCACCAAGGCCAGGCTCAGCCAGGAGGGCCTGGGCGACCTGCTCGGCTACACCGGCTCGCTGATCGGCCAGATCGAGACCGGCCGCCGCACCCCCACCCGGGAGTTCGCCGAACGGGTGGACGCCACCCTCGACGCGGCCGGCATCTTCTCGAAGCTCTGGCCGCACGTGACCCGGGGCCAGTTCCCGAGCTTCTTCAAGTCCTACGCCGAACTCGAACCCCGGGCCTGCCAGATGCTGGAGTACGGCGGCGACCTGATCCCCGGACTCGGTCAGACCGAGCCGTACATGCGTGCAGTATTCGAAGCCGGATTGCCCTTGGCCCGACCGGAACTGATCGAAGAGAAGGTCGCCGCGCGCCTCGGACGACAACAACTGCTCACCGGTCCAACGCGTCCGCTGTTGTGGTGGCTTCTTTCGGAAAATGCCATTCGCCGACCGGTGGGAGGTTTTGACACGATGGCCGATCAGTTGGCGAAGCTCCTTACCCTGGTCCGGTCAAGAATGGTGGTGATCCAGGTACTGGAGACGTCTCGTGGGGCGCATGCGTTGCTGGAAGGTTCGATGACGCTAATGTCCTTCACCGACGGCACCCCCGACACGGGGTACGTCGAAGCGCCGCACACCGGTGTCCTGGTCGAAAACCCGGACCGGGTGAGGGAGTTGAGACTCTCCTACGACCTCGCCCGGGCAGACGCACTGTCGCCGGAGGCGTCGCTGAACCTCGTTGAAAAGGTAGCTAAGGAGCACCAACACCATGCTGACGAACAGCGAGCTGAACCGAGCTGACTGGCAGTCGTCGAGCTACAGCGGGGCGTCCGGCGGCAACTGCGTGCAGCCGGCCCTCAACCTCTCCGCTGCGCACGGCCTCGTCCCGGTCCGCGACTCCAAGGACCCGCAGGGTCCGCACCTGGAGTTCGGTACCGCCGCTTGGGCCGCGTTCGCCACCTGGGCCGCGAGCTTCGAGGTCTGATCCAGACCCTCGCCCCACCCCCGCCCCCACACCGTCCCGCCCCCTGAGCACCGGCCGTCGATCCGGACGGCGGCCCGGCTACTCTCGGGGCCATGAACCACGCCGCCCCGCCCGCCCGCACCGTCCCCCGCAACCCCATCGGCGCCCACGTACCGGTGGCCGGTCGCGGGCTGGTCGGCACCGGGCTGGCGTACGCGGAACGGGTCGGCGCCGAAGCCGTTCAGGTCTTCGTCGCCAACCCGCGCGGCTGGGCCACGCCCGAGGGCGACCCGGCCCGTGACGAGCAGTTCCGGGCGGCGTGCGCGGAGTCCGGCATCCCGGCCTACGTGCACGCGCCCTACCTGATCAACTTCGGCTCGGACAGCACCGCGACCCGGGAGCGCTCGGCCGACTCCCTGCGCCACTCACTGAGCCGGGGCCACCGGATCGGTGCCCTCGGCGTGGTGGTGCACACCGGCTCCGCCGTCGGGCGGTCGGCCGACGGCGGCTCCCGGTACGCGGCGGCCATGCGCCAGGTGCGCGAGGACGTCCGGCCGCTGCTGGACGAGCTGGACGCCCTCGGCGAGGACGCGCCCCGGCTGCTGCTGGAGCCCACCGCCGGACAGGGCAGCTCGCTCTGCTCCCGGATGGAGGACCTGGCCGCCTACGTCGAGGCCCTGGACCACCACCCCCTGGTCGGGGTCTGCCTGGACACCTGCCACGCCTTCGCCGCCGGGCACGACCTGGCCGACCCCGAGGGCGTCACGAAGACCCTGGACGCGCTCACCGCCGCGGCCGGCCCCGGCCGCCTGCGCCTGGTGCACGCCAACGACTCGATGGACGTGGTCGGCGCCCGGAAGGACCGCCACCAGAACATCGGCGCCGGACACATCGGCTCGGCCGCCTTCGCGGCCCTGCTCGCCCACCCCGCCACCGAGGGCGTCCCGTTCGTGATCGAGACCCCGGACGGGCGCCACGACCCGGACCGGGTGGAGGGCGCTCGGCACGCCGCCGACATCGCCCTGCTCAAATCCCTGCGGTCCACGAGTCCCCTCGAACAGAACCAGTCTGACGATCCGTCAAACCACTCCATGGAGTGAGACTCGGCCCCCACCGCCGGGGTAGGTCCCGGGCGACCGACGGCCCGGAGGGGCCGGGGAGGGGAACCCGAATGACCACGCGCACCGTGCTCGACCAGAAGCTCGACCGTTCGTTCGACATGCTCGACACCGACCAGGACGGGCACATCCGCGAAGAGGACCTGATCTCACTGGCCTCGCGGCTCAGCTCCGCCTTCGACAGCCACTCGCTCAGCGTGGTGGCCCGCCTGGAGGGCGCCTTCGCCGCGCTCTGGGACATCGACCTCATCCCGATGGACACCGCCCACAAGGGCTCCATCGACCGGGAGGAGTGGCGGGCCGGCGTCCGCAAGGCGGTCGCCACCGACCGGTCCGGCTTCCTCGGCCGGATGAACACCATGCTCCGGGCCTGGCTGGAGCTCTGCGACACCGATGACGACGGCTGGCTGAACCGCGAGCAGTTCATCACCATGTACGGCCGCACCCTCGGCCTGCGGCAGGAGAAGCTGGAGGTGGCCTTCACCATGCTGGACACCGACGGCGACGGCGCGATCAGCCTCAACCAGGTCTGCCACGCCGTCGAGGAGTACTACACCAGCGAGGAACCGGACACCCCGGGGAACTGGCTGTTCGGCCCGCTCCGCTGACGCCCCGCCGGCGGCGCCGCACCGTGCATGTGAGCACCACGGCGCGGCGCCGCACCCGTCAGACCTGGTGACGGTAGCGGCGGCTGGCGCTCGTCCAGGCGTAGACACCGTCCACCAGCTGCCTGGTCCCCTCCAGGTACCAGCGGGCACCCGGGTGACGGAGCGCCAGGCCGCAGCGCAGCAGCTCGCTCTCGGCCCGCAGCCCCGCCGTCCGGTCCGCCACCACCCGGCGGGCCAGCTCCCGGCTGAGGCCGAACTCCCGGCGCAGCAGGGTGACGGTGTTGAACCCGCTGCCCTGGGTCTCCTCCCGCTCCAGCGAGAACAGGTCGTTGATCAGCGTCGCGGCGTCGGCGGTGTGCGCGCGCAGCCGGCGCCAGTCGGCCCGCAGGCAGAGCCGGCGCGGCAGCTCGCGGCCGGCCACCCGCTCCAGCAGGTTCATGAACGGGTAGAGGCAGCTGGCGTGCCGGCGCAGCAGCACCGCCGACAGGCCGCCCGGCAGGGTGCCCCGGCTGCGGTGCTCGGTCTCGGTGACGAAGGTGCGCAGGCAGTCCGCCCAGTCCCGGGCCGCCCGGCGGCGCCAGCGCGCGCTGCGCCCCAGGCACTGCCGGTGCCAGAGCTCGGCCCAGGCCCCGAGCAGGGCGTCCCCCCGGTCGGCCGGGGGCACCAGCGGGCCGCCGGGGCGGCCGGCGGTCCGGGTGACACCGACCAGCCGGGCGGTGAACTCGGCGGCGCTGGACGGGTGCCGGCCGATCGGGCCGTCGAAGTGGTCGTCCAGCAGGGTGAACCAGCCGAGCACGTCCAGCAGCAGCCGCCGCTCGGGCGCCGGCGCGGCCGGGTAGCTGAGGTCGATCAACTCCGGGAGTCCGTAGGCCCGGTAGCGCTCCAGGCCGTGGCGGCGCAGCAGGCCGTGCATGAGCAGCCAGTCCTGGTGCCGCAGGTCCTCGTGCTGCCGGGCGTCCAGCGCGGAGTTCACCGGTATCCCGCCGGGGACGTGGCCTGGGCCGGTTCCTCGAAGGCCGCCTTCTCCGCCGCCGGGGCGGGCACCGGCGTGGCCGTCCGGCCCCGGGCCGGACGGACCGTCAGCCGCTCGGGCTTCAGGCGGACCCCGTGGGCCTGCACGGTCGTCCACACCACCTCGCGCGGGGCGGCCCCGGCCACCGGCCGCAGCCGCCAGCTGCGCAGCAGGGTGACGGCGACCACCGCGAGCTCCATCCAGGCGAACGCCTCGCCGATGCAGCGGTGCTTGCCGGCGCCGAACGGGAGGAAGGCGTGCCGCTCGGTGGGGAGCGGCCGGTCCGGGTCGAAGAGCAGCGGGTCGGTGTACCGGGCCGGGTCGCGGTGCAGGGCGGTGAGGCTGTACAGCAGTTCGGCCCCGGCCGGGACGGCGTAGGGGCCGAGCCGGACGGGGGCGGCGGCGGTGCGCATCAGGAAGGCGTTCGGGGCGTGCAGCCGCAGCACCTCGCGCAGGACGCGGCGCAGGTAGGGCAGCCGTTCGATCGCCTCGACGGTCAGCTCCTCGTCCGGGCCGAGCTCCCGGTCGAGTTCGGCGAGCAGCTCGCGGTGCACCCCGGGGTGGTCGAGCAGCTCCTGGCAGAGCCAGGTGAGGGTGGTGGAGACGGTCTCGGTGCCGGCCCCGAACATGGTGATCGCCTCGGCCCGGACGGCGTGCTCGGCCAGCGGCCGGCCGGTGGCCGGGTCGGTGACGGTGCGCAGCAGGGCCAGCAGCGGGCCGGCCTCCTCCAGGCCGGGGGTGCGGACGGCCTGGTCCACCACCCGGTTGAGCACCCGGACGGCGGCGGCGAACCGGCGGTTGACCGGGAGCGGGAGCCGGGCCAGGGAGGGGTGGGGCCAGAGCGACTGCAGGATCTGACCCTTCACCAGCTCCGGCAGCGCGCGGTGGAACGCCTCGGTGTGCACGGGGCGCAGCCGGGCGCCGAACAGGGTGCCGGTGACGATCTCCAGGGCGAGGTGGTTCATCTCCCGGGCCACGTCGACCGGGCGGCCCGGCTGCCAGCGGCCGATCCGCTCCCGGGCCAGCCGCTCCACCAGCGGGAGGTACCCGGCCACCCGCTCGGCGGTGAAGGCGGGCTGGAGCGAGCGGCGGCGGTCCCGGTGCGCGGTGCCCTCGCTCATCAGCAGTCCGTCGCCGAAGGCGTCCCTGAGGGTCTGCTGCACGGCGCCGCGCGGACAGGACTTGGCCAGCGGGGCGAGCAGGGTGTGCACCAGGGCCGGGCTGGTCACCACGTGCACGGTGCGCGGTCCGAGGCCGATCCGCACCACCTCGCCGACCCGGGCGAGCGAGCCGAGGAAGCCGAGCGGGTCACGGAGCAGGGCCGGGGCGTGGCCGAGTCCGGGGAGTCTCCCCGGTGCGAAGGGGACGGGTGGCACGGACATGCGGATCGCCTCGCTCTCGGGAAGGTCTGGCAGGTCGGGCAGCCCGGGACGGGCTGCTTCGGGGGGACGGCCGCCACTCTCCGCCCGAGGGAGAATTCGGCACAAATCACCCACCACCCGAAGAGATGACCGCCGCACCCGTGACCTCTCCGCTCCCTCCTCCACCGCCACCCCGCGCCACCCCCGCCCGGCGCGCGGCAGGCGCACGCCCCCGCCCCAACGGAGCAGCCGGACCGTGGAAGAGCTGACCATAGGTCACCGGCTCGGCCCACCGGGGCCTTTCACCCGTCCGCCCACCGCACTGACTCCATCCGGACTCCCCCCGGCGCTCCGGACCTGCGATCGTGGTGGCGGCACGCCCGCCTGATGTCACCCACCGGAGAGGCCGTACGGACATGGACATCGAGACGCTCCGCCGCGACACCCCCGGCTGCGCCCACCGGGCCCACCTCAACAACGCCGGGGCCGCCCTGATGTCCCGTCAGACCCTGGCGGCCGTCACCTCCCACCTCGAACTGGAGGCCACCATCGGCGGCTACGAGGCGGCGGCGGCCGCCCAGGAGGGGATCGAGCACGTCTACGACGCGCTGGCCCGCCTGGTGGGCGCCGACCGCGACGAGATCGCCGTGATCGAGAACGCCACCCGGGCCTGGGACATGGCCTTCTACGGCCTGCGGTTCGAGCCCGGCGACCGCATCCTGACCGCCCGCTCCGAGTACGCCTCCAACGCGATCGCCTACCTGCAGACCGCCCGGCGGTACGGGGTGAGCGTGGAGACCGTGCCGGACGACGAGCACGGGCAGCTCTCGGTGGAGGCGCTGCGCTCGATGCTGGACGAGCGGGTCCGCCTGATCGCGGTCACCCACGTGCCCACCCAGAGCGGACTGGTCAACCCGGCCGCCGAGATCGGCAAGGTGGCCCGGGAGGCCGGCGTCACCTATCTGCTGGACGCCTGCCAGTCGGTCGGCCAGCTCCCGGTGGACGTCGCCGAGATCGGCTGCGACCTGCTCACCGCGACCGGCCGCAAGTTCCTCCGGGGACCGCGCGGGACGGGCTTCCTGTACGCCTCCCGCCGGCTGACGGAGCGTCTGGAGCCGCCCTTCCTCGACCTGCACTCGGCCACCTGGACCGGCCCGGACAGCTACCGGGTCCGCCCCGACGCCCGCCGCTTCGAGACTTGGGAGACCTTCTACGCCGGCAAGATCGGCCTCGGCGTGGCGGTGGACACCGCCCTCGACCTCGGCCTCGACGCCGTCGAGGCCCGCGTCACCGCGCTGGCCGCCCGGCTCCGCGACGGGCTGCGTTCGCTGCCCGGCGTCCACGTCCACGACCGGGGCCTGCGGCTGTCCGGCATCGTCAGCTTCACCGTGGACGGCCACGAGCCCGCCGATCTGGCCGAGCTGCTCCGCTCCCGGGAGGTCAACGTCTCGGTCTCCCACGCCACCAGTGCCCAGTGGGACCTCGGGTCGCGCGGCCTGCCCTCGGTGGTCCGGGCCTCCGTCCACTACTACAACACCGAGGCCGAGCTCTCCCGCCTGCTCGACGCCCTCCCGGCCGCCCTCCCCGCCGGGTAGGCGCCGCCGGTGGACCACCCGCTCCGGCCCGGCGGCAGGGCCGCGGCACCCTCGCCCCGGACTCGCCCCGGAGCGGGTTAGGCTCACCGGGTGACCGCCCTCGCACGTATGGCCCGCTCCCCCCGGCTGCGCTCCCCGTGGCTGCGGCTCGGCGCTCTGCTCGCCGTGCTCGCGGCCGGCGCCGGCTCGCTGCTGCTCTGGAGCCCGACCGAGCTGCTGGAGCGCGGCATCCCCACCCCGCTCTTCCTGGTGGTCTACGCCCTCGCCACGGTCGCCTTCGTGCCCAAGCCCGCCCTGAACGCCGCGGCCGGCCTCTTCCTCGGCGTGGCCCTGGGCATCCCGGTCGCCCTCGCCGCCACCACCCTCGGCGCACTGCTCGCCTTCACCCTCGGCCGCACCCTCGGCCGGGACGCCGTCCGCCCGCTGCTGCGCGGCCGGGTGCTCACCACCCTGGACCGCCACCTCACCGAACGCGGCTTCCGCTCCGTCCTGCTGCTCCGCCTGATCCCCGGCGTCCCCTTCCAGGCCGCCAACTACGGCGCCGCCTTCTCCGGCGTCCGCACCCTCCCCTTCACCGCCGCCACCGCCCTCGGCTCCCTCCCCGCCACCGCCGCCTACGTCATCGCCGGCGCCACCGCCTCCGAGCCCGGCTCCCCCGCCTTCCTGATCTCCGCCGCCGTGATCGCCCTGCTCTGCGTCGGCAGCCTCTACTCCCTCTGGCACACCTCCCGCCGGGCCCGGGCGGCCGCGCCGGTGCCGAGCCGGGCCGACGCCGCCTGACGCACCGGTACCAACGGGCCGGGCGAACCTACCCGAAAGCCCCTCCACCAACGCCCGCCGTGTGTAGGTTGGTCGAGGCCGAGCCGATGCCCCGCTCGGCCCATACCGGTCGCGACGATCCGGTCGGTCCCTTCTCACCGAAGGAGCGGACAGGTTGCAGGGTGGTCCGTTCTACGATCTACTGCCTCGTCAGCATCTCGCCCAGGACGTGCTTCCCGCACTGTCCTTCGACGCCCAGGTCTACTTCCACTGCGACGGCTGCGGGATGTACCTGCGGTCGAATCCCGCCCACGGCGCGGTTCCTGACGCACTCCACCGGCCGACGCGATGCCCCAGCTGCGGCACCGCCGCCCTGGAGCCGACACTCTTCGTCTTCCGCGTCCAGTTGTCCTGCGACGACTGCAACCACCAGTACGGGACCCTCACCACGAGGTTCTTCTTCACACCCACGTGCCCGAAGTGCGCATCGGAGCGTGCCACCCAGTTGTCGGCGCAGCCGCACACCGACCTGCCCCGGGCCGTCCTGGACCTGCGGGACGCGCGGCCGTTGGAATCACGCGCATGGGGACTCAACGCGGGCGCCGACGAGAAGACCCTGAGCCAGGAGCTACGAGCACTGTTGTCAACGGAGCCGTCCCCCGACGCGATCCGGCAACTCGTGCCCGCCGCGCTCTTCGCCGGACGCCTCGCCACCTGGAACCACTACGACTGCGACATCTGGCGTCTACGCAACCTCGAAGGCATCCTGCTCCATCAGTTCTACCGGCGCACCGGGGTCGTCCACGCGGGGCTGCTCGCCTTCCACACCCTCGCCGGGTTGTCCGAAGGGGTGGACGCGCCCACGGACCTGAGCGCCCTGGGAATGGTCGCGCAGAACGCGGCGGCCGCCGGCTTCAGCCTCCTCAACAACGCCCACGTCGCTGTCCCGACCGAGGACCCGGAGGAGATCCGAACACGATCGCTTCGCCTAGCCGGACACGCGTTGACCTCCATCGGCGCGGACCGTTCCCTCCCTCCCGAGGTCCAGTCCGTGGAGATCGCACGGATCAACTACCTCCTGGGCGACATCACCCGCAAGCCGACCACCGGTCCCGACCGGTTGCGCGGGGCGGTCCGGTACTTCGACCTGGCCCTGGCGGAGCCAGCGATCTCCGAGCCCCTGCGCGCCGACATCACGGAGTCGCGCACCAGCGCCCTGGGCCAGCTGCGCCTCTTCGCCCCCGACGGCCCCCCGCCGGGCCGCTGGGAGATCGACTACAGCAGGACGGACTGGGCGACGCTCCCCAACCATGACCGGTGCATCTGGTTACACCGGGCGGCGATCCAACTCGAGGCGGACGGGCATGACTTGGCGGCCGAGGAGGCACTGCGCCAAGCTGCGGACCTCGCATCGACCGAGCTCCGGACCACACCGGACAGCCTGCTGATCCCCACCGTCCGCCACTACCACCGGTACTTCGACGAACTGGCCCGGCTGAACGTCCGGCTCGGGAGCCCGCTGACCGCGATGGAAGCCGTCGAGGAGGCACGGGCCCTGGTCGTCCTCCGGCACGGAACGCCCTCCCACGAGGCCAAGCGGCAGTTCGCCAAGGCATCCCTCACCAGGATCTTGACGGACCTGCTGACAAACCCGCCCGAGCCGCCGCGATTCAGTGGCTTTCGAGCCACGAACACGTCGGAGCAGCGGCCCGCTCCCCTCACCGAGGCCGCGCTCCGGGACCTGACGGACTCGGGCTGGCCGTCGGACACCGCCTTCTGCTCCTTCGTGTTCGCCTCCAATACGGCGAGTGTGGTCGTCGCCGTCCCGGTCGGTGACCGTTGGCAGGTCAAGGGCGCACAGTGGCCGGTGGATGTCACAGCGCTGTTCGAGGGCTCTTCCATCGGCGATCTGGCGCACGCGGCCCGATTCCGCAGCCGGCGGATGGCCACGTACTGCGCCAAGGCGTCGCCGATTCTCCTCAAAGGCCTGGTGCCCCTGCTGAGGGACTCGGGCGTGCACCGCGTCGCGATCTCAGCCCCGGGTACTTTGAGCCAGATCCCCTTCGAAGCGCTGGAGTTCGACGGCATTCCGTTCGGAGAGGAGTTCGAGGTCTTCCTGATCCCGTCGCTCCGTTCGGCCGCCGCGATGGCACGTCGGCGCACCACCATGCCGGGCCCGGGCCGCGTGCTGGTCTCAGGCTACCGAGGTTCCGATCTCCCCGAATCCTCCGTCGAGTCCGAAGAGATCACGGCAATGTGGGGAGACCGGGCTGATCTGCTCGATCAGGAGATCCGGCAGAAGGGCAACCTGCTGGACACCATCTCGGCGGACTCGTACGCACTCCTGCACTTCGCCTGCCACGGCTCGTTCGACCCGAGCGACGAGAGCAGGTCAGCCCTCCATTTCGGCGCGGCCGGCGATGGGCGTCCGCTGGTGCTCGAGGCAGGTGAGCTCGCGGGCCGGTCCCTGCCCCGGTCTCCGGTAGTCGTTCTGTCGGCCTGTCAGTCCGCACTCACCTCCTGGCACCTCAGCGGTGACTGCATCGGCCTGACCGGAGCCCTCCTACGCATGGGTGCGCGGGGTGTGGTCGGCAGCAGGTGGACGGTGTTCGACGACTCGGCCCGCGTGTTCATGCATCACCTGCACACGGCGATCCGAGCAGGTTCGAGCCCCCAGCAGGCCGTGGCAACGACCCAACGGGCGATGCGACTCACCCACGCCATCGACGACTGGGCAGCCTTCTCCTACCTGGGGCTGCCCGACCTGGTGGAACCGACGAGAAGGAACGACCGACGATGACCGACATCGAACTCGAGATCAGCCTCACCGGCGAGGACGCCGACCTGCAGGCCCTCATCCAGAAAGTCCTGGAGGAGGACCCCGCCATCACCGTCGGCAGGGTCCGTACGGTCCGGGCCCTGGATCCGCTCACCATCTTCGAAATCGCCGGAGCGGTGATCGGGCTGACCGACGGACTCCTCAGCCTGCGTGAGCGGGTGAAGGCCCACCTGGCCGCCCGCAGCGCCGACCGCGCCGCAGCAGCCGCAGTCATCGAGGTGGCGAACGCGGAAGACCAGCCTGTCGAGCTCCTCGATGCGACCGATGGTGAGATCCGTTCCGTCGTCTCCCGGCCGACCCCGGAAGGCGGTGGCCCCACTGCGGCGGCCGAGGGCGCCTGACCGAAGATCGGTCCGGTGCGGCGGCCACCACCTTGGCCGCCGCACCGGGGCGGGGCACACCGTCCACCGCGACGCAGATCCCGAAGACCCGGTCGTGGCCGGTCCAACCGTTCACCCGGCCACGGTTGTTGCTGATCTGCACGCGCCTGCGGGGCCCGTCCACGGCGGACACCAGGTGCAGGTACACGGTGCCGGCCACCCGGGCCGGCACGACGTCGCCGACCTCCAGTCTCGCCGGGTCGACCGGGGCGACGGTCACCGACTGCCGACTCCGGATCAACGGCACCATCGAATCCCCGCTCGGCCGGAACTCCACCGAGGCCCCACCGGCCACCCTCGCCGCCACCGCGTCCAGTACACCCATCCGGCGATCCTGGCAGGGCACGCCACTGCCGCTCCACTCCGTTTCGCCACACCTGACCCACCGTCAAGTGCCGCATCGGCCACGGCGACAGGCCCCGAGCTGCGAAGTTAGGCAAGCCTTACCTTATCTGCATATGATGCCGGAATGAAGAAGATCATCCGTGCTGTGGTGACGGTCGCCTTCGCCACCGCCCTGGCCGTCCCGACCGCCCTCGCGGCACCGGCCACCGCCGCCACCGAGGGCCCCCGCCGGATCGAACTCCCGGCGCCCACCGGCGCGTTCGCCGTCGGCCGGGACACCCTCGCGCTCACCGACCACGGCCGCAAGGACCCCTGGGTGCCCACCGAGGACCGCGAGCTGCTGCTCTCCCTCTACTACCCGGCGATCGCCCGCACCGGCACCCCCACCCCCTACCTCGCCGTCCCCGAGGCCACGGCGCTGCTCACCGACCGGGGCCAGCTCGCCGACCACACCACGCCGGAGCGCGTCGCGGCCACCCGCACCCATGCCCGCACCGACGCCCTTCCCCGCCCCGCCCTCGGGCGCTACCCGCTGGTCCTGCTCTCCCCCGGCTTCACCATGCCGCGCGCCTCACTGACCGGCCTGGCCGAGGACCTGGCCAGCCGGGGGTACGTGGTGGCCGCCGTGGACCACGCCTACGAGTCGGACGGCACGCTCTTCCCGGGCGGGCGGCTGCTCGGCTGCAAGGCGTGCGAACAGGTCTTCCCCACCGGTGAGTTGAAGCGGGTCTCGGACGGCCGGGCGCTCGACCTCTCCTTCGTGCTGGACCGGCTGACCGGACCGCGTCCGGACTGGCGGTACTCCTGGCTGATCGACCGGAGCCGGATCGGCGCGGCCGGCCACTCGATCGGCGGCAACGCGGCCTCGGCCGTGATGGCGGCCGACCCCCGGGTGGACGCCGGGGCGAACCTGGACGGCACCTTCTTCACCCCCGTCCCGGTGGGCGGTCTCGGCGGCCGGCCGCTGCTGATGTTCTCGGGTGACCCGACCCTGCTGCCGCCGGACTTCGAGGACCCGTCCTGGGACGAGGCCTGGCAGCGCCTGAACGGCTGGAAGCGCTGGCTGGTGGTCACCGGCCTCGGCCACCCGGGCTTCACCGACTGGCCGGTGCTCGGCGACGCCTCCGGCTACACCCACCCGGAGACCCCGCTGGCCGGCGCCCGCTCCGAGCAGATCGTCCGCTCCTACCTGGGCGCCTTCTTCGACCAGCACCTGCGCGGCACGCCCGCACCACTGCTGAACGGCCCGACGGCCGCCTTCCCGGAGGTCGGCTTCCACCGTCCCTGACCCGGACGCGCCGCACCGGCGGGCACTTCGGCCACCTCCCCGGCCGGAGTGCCCGCCCTCACCAGGGAACTGACCACCCGACAGGGAGACGGTGATCGCATGACCAAGGAGTCCGTACGGCTCGGCACGGTCCAGGAGACCCTGCTCATCCCGCTCTACGGCCGCGCCCTCGACGCCGCGGCCCGCCGCCCGGTCCTCGGTGACGACGCAGCGCGCGCGATGGTCGCCCGGATCGACTACGACTTCGCGAAGTTCCGCGGGCCTTCGCTCGGCGGCTCGGTGCTGCGCAGCGCGATCTTCGACGGCTGGGTCCGCCGCTTCCTCACCGCCCACCCGGACGGCACGGTGGTCGAACTCGGCGCGGGCCTGAGCACCCGCTCGCGCCGCCTGGACAACGGCCGGGCCCGCTGGTTCGACCTGGACCTGCCGGACACCGTCGAACTGCGCGCGAAGTTCCTCGCCGACTCCGAGCGGACCACCACGCTGGCCGCCTCCGTACTGGACACCGACTGGCACGAACGGGTCGCGGAGACCGGCGGGCCGTACTTCTTCCTCAGCGAGGCCGTCCTCCTCTACTTCGAGCCCGCCCAGGTCCGATCGGCCGTGCAGGCCCTCGGCGCGCGCTTCCCCGGCTCCGCGCTGAGCTTCGACACCTGCGGGCACGCCCTGATGAGCCGTCAGGACCGCAATCCGGTCTTCCGCGCCGTCGACGCCCGGATGACCTGGACCTGCGACGACCCGCGGGCGCTGGAGGACTGGGGCATCCGGCTGGACGAGACCCGAACCTTCGCCACCCCGCAGCCCGAGGTCGGCCGGGGGTGGCCCTGGCGGCACCGGTACGGCCTTCCCGTGCTGGCCCGGCTGGCCCCGCCCACCGTCAACGCGTACCGGATGAACCTCTTCACCCTGGAGACCGCCCGGTGAACGACGCGCCGAACCACCTCCAGGGCAGCACCGAGTGGGTCCCGCTGCCGGACGGCCGGCGGCTGCACGCGATGGTGCTGCCCGGGCCCGTGCCCTCGTCCCCGACCGTCCCGACCGTGGTCTTCGAGGCCGGGGCAGGTGCCGGCCGGTCCTCCTGGGCGCTGGTCCAGCCCGCCGTGGCGGCCCGGGCCCGGGCCGTGGTCTACGACCGCTCCGGGCTCGGCCGCAGCCCCGCCGACCCGGCCGGGCGCACCCTGGCCCGGATGGCCGAGGACCTCGGCGCCCTGCTGGACCACTTCGGCCCCGGCCCGTACGTGCTGGTCGGCCACAGTGCGGGCGGCCCGCTGGTCCGGCTGGCCGCCGCTCAGCGCCCGGGGCGGATCGCCGGGCTGGTCCTGGTCGACCCCACCGACGAGGCGGCCGACCTGCTCTTCGGCAGCCGCTTCCGGCATGCCGAGCGGATCGCCCTCGGCCTCGGCCTGGCCCTCGCCGCCCTCGGCCTACTGCGACCGCTCTTCCGCCACCAGCTCGCGCTGCTCCCCGAGGACGCCCGCCGGGACATGGCCCGGGAGGGCTTCACCACCGGCGTGCTGCGCACCCAACGCCGTCAGGCCCGCACCTACCTGGACGAGTTGGCGCACTGGCGGGACACCCCTCCGGACACCGGTGCCGTCCCGGTCACGGTGGTCTCCGGCGGCCTGCCCGGTGACGGCATGGACCGCACCGTGCGCGCCGCCGCCAACGCCGCGCACGCCCACCGGGCCGCCCTCGCCCCGGCCGGCCGCCACGTGGTGGCCGCCGCGTCCGGCCACTACGTGCCGCTGACCGAACCGGAGGTAGTGGTCCGCGAGGTACTGGCCCTGCTCCCCGACGGGCACCTACGGCCGTCTCCCTGACGGCGCCGGCCGACACACCACACGGCTCCGCCGCAGGCGCGGGCGGCGTCCGGGAGTGAACCGCCGGCCCTTGGGCGGCCTGGCACCCAGGACCGGCCGCCCGCCGCGCACTACGGGCTCCCGGCTCCGGCTCCGGCTCCGGCTCCGGGCCGGCGGTACCGTCGGCCGACGGCACGTCAGCCGGGCCGACCCGGTCCCGGGTGATCAAGAGCGGCTCCCACCTGTGCACGCCGAGCCACTGCCTGCGCTACGGGCCGGCAGGACGGGGTTGACGGAGCGTCCGGGCGCAGGTCCGGGACCGCGACCGTCGGTCAGGTCAGGTCAACGGCACGGCGTAGACCGGCTCCTGGCCGTAGCCGGTGAAGCCGGCCTTCCGCAGGATCGGCCCGGAGGTGTCGACGTTCGCCTTCACCAGCGCCATCCGCGCCCCGTGCTCCCTCGCGTACACCAGCCGGGCCGTCAGCAGCGCCCGGTAGACGCCCTTGCCGCGCCACTCCGGCACCACCACGCCGCCCGTCAACCGGGCCACGCCGTCGACGAGTTCGAGACCGGCGTACCCGACCGGCACTCCGTCGACGTACCCGACCAGCATGCCGCCCTCGCCCGCCGCGAGCGTCCGCGCGCTCCGGGCCGCCGCCGCCACGATCCGCTCCTCGGGCGGCAGTTCGCCGCCGAAGCCGGTCAGCGACACCGCGATCCCGTCCCGCGCGGTGGCCACGTCGGTCGCCCAGCGGGACTCCACCGCCACCTCCGGTGTGGCCGGCTCGGACCACCCCGCGCCCAGGTCGGCCGCCACCACCTCCAGGACCAGCTTCACCCCGGCCCCGCGCGCGGCCAACTCCTCGGCCAGACCGGCCGGATGACCGATCAGCACCTGCCAGTCCAGCGCCGGCACCCCGAACTCCCGGGCCCGCTCCAGCACCACGTCGACCGCCTCGGCCAACGGCCGCTCCGGCGTGAACGACACCACCGAGAGGTCGAAGGCGTAGTACTCCGGCAGCCGGACCAGCCGGTACTCCCCGGTCCCCACCCGCTCGGCGTCCGGCGGGTCCCAGACCCAGGCGCTGCTCGCGGCGGCCACATCGGCGAAAGGAAGGCTCATGCGCCCCACCCTAGGAGCACCGGCCCCGGTCCTCCGTGGACGACCGCCCACCTGTGACGAGATCAGGACGTCGCCGCTCCGGGCCGTGCCGTGCCACCCCGCCCGGGGGTCAGGAGACGAAGCCCACGATGCCGAAGCCGGGGCGCTGCTGGGCGTGGCGCAGCCAGCCGAGCACGTCCATCACCGCCTCGACCACCTCCGGCTCCAGCGGCGGGGCGTGGTCGTCCCGCTTGGTCTGCTCGAACTGCTCCAGCGCCGCCAGGCACTGCTCGTGCGTCCACTCGCCGCAGCGCGGCAGCTCGTAGTGCGGCACGCCCGCCGGCAGCCCGTCGTAGTACCCGAGCTCGGCCACCGAGACGGCGGTGATCCGCAGGGCCCGCAGGCCCTCGTCCACCACCTCCAGCCAGGAGCCCCGGAACGGCGAGAAGGAGGAGTTGTCGAGGAAGCTCCCGGTGAGCGAGCACAGCCGCTTGTAGGCGTACCCGTACTGGAACGCGTACTGCGCCGGCGCGGGGTACGGTCCGCCGTGCACCACCGCCGTCAGGGCCTCGAAGGCGGTCGGCGCCCCCTGCGCGATCTCCGAGGAGAACCAGTCGTCGGACGAGGCCAGGTCGTCGCCGAAGCGGTCGCGGACCACCGTCAGCAGCTGCTCGTCGCCGGAGCCGACGAGCTTGTGGGTGGCATCGAGGTCGAGCAGGTACACGCTCAGCGAAGAACTCATGCCCGTACGCTATCCGCCCCCGCCGACAGCGCCGCTGACGCGACGTCACCGGCCCGGGGAACGGTTCGGGCCCGATCGGCGTCCTGGCAAGCATGGACATGCACAGCACACGTCAGGGCCCGAGCCGCCGCCGGCTGATCGCGGGGGGCGCCGTCACGGCGGCGGCCGTACTGCTCCCGACCGGGACGGCCGACGCCCGGAGCAGCGGGGTGGCCGACCGGCTGCGGGAGTTGGAGCGGCGGCACGGCGCCCGCCTGGGCGTGTACGCGCACGCCGCCGACTCGGGCCGGACCGTCCGGTACCGGGCCGACGAGCTGTTCCCGCTCTGCTCCACCTTCAAGACCCTCGCCGTCGCCGCCGTGCTGCGGGACCTCGGCGGCCTGGACCGCCGGCTCCGCTACACGGCGGAGGAGTGCGCCGACTCCGGCTACGCGCCGGTCACCGGCCTGCCGGAGAACGTCGCCGCCGGGATGACGGTGGAGCAGCTCTGCGACGCGGCGATCCGGTACAGCGACAACGCCGCCGCCAATCTGCTGCTGCGCGAGCTCGGCGGCCCGGAGGCCGTCACCCGGTTCTGCCGCTCGCTCGGCGACGGGGTGACCCGGCTGGACCGCTGGGAGCCGGCCCTCAACTCGGCGGAGCCGGGCCGGGTCACCGACACCACCAGCCCGCGCGCGCTGGCCCGGACCAACGCGAAGCTGGTCACCGGGCGGGCGCTGGAGCGCGCCGACCGCGAGCGCCTGACGGCCTGGCTGCTCGGCAACACCACCGGGGGCAACCGCCTGCGGGCCGGGCTGCCGGCGGACTGGCGGGTGGCGGAGAAGACCGGCACCGGCTCCTACGGGACGGCCAACGACGCGGGGGTGGCCTGGCCGCCCGGCCGGGGGCCGGTGAGCGTCGTGGTGCTGACCACCCATCAGGACCCGTCGGGGGTCGCCGACGAGCCGCTGATCGCCGCGGCGGCCACGGTGGTCGCCGGGGCGCTGGCCTGACCGCCCGGCCGGGGTCCCGCCACGGGCGGGACCCCGGCCTCGGGCGTCAGTGCACGGTGCCGGCGTACCGCCGGGCGAACCGGGTGCCGGTGGCGGCCGTCACCGTGACGTCGTAACGGCCGTTGTCCAGCGGCCAGTTCACCGTCGCCTGCTTGTTGGCGGCCACCCAGACGGTCTGGGTCTGCCCGGCGAAGTCGTTCGCCGAGACGGTGAAGGAGACCTCGGTGCCGCCGTCGTTGTGCAGGTGCAGGGCGACCTTGTTCCGCTGGACGAGCGCCTCGACCACCGGCACCGGGACGTCGTCCTGCCCGGTGCGGACCACCTCACCGGCGAAGCGGCGGACGAAGCCGTCCGGGCCGTGCACGGTGAAGTCGTAGCGCCCGTCCGTCGCGGCGGCGTCCCAGACGTAGGTCCCGGACCCGCCCGAGGGGACCGTGAACGGCGTTCCCGCGAACGGGAGTCGGATGTTCGGGTAGACGGTGTAGGCGAAGCCCGCCGTGCCGGTGTTGGTCATCGTGCAGGTGACCTTCCCGGTGGTGCGGTCCACCACCGCCTCCGCCCCGGGGCCGTAGGGGAGCCTGCGGTGCGGCCGCTCGCCCGGCTCCTGCGGCGGGAGCGACTGGCTGCCGGCTGCCGGCAGCTTGACCGGCGGCAGGGCGGTGCCCGCGTCGGCCCTGGCCATCAGGGCGTTGGTGTCGGGCAGCACCGGGATCGAGAAGTCCGGCTTGGTGAAGTCGAAGCAGCTGGTCAGGTCGCCGCAGACGGTGCGGCGCCAGGCTGAGACGTTGGGCTCCTTCACGCCCGTGACCACCTCCAGGAACTGCACCACCGAGGTGTGGTCGAAGACCTGGGAGTTGACCCAGCCGCCGCGCGACCACGGCGAGGCGACCCAGAGCGGCACGCGGTTGCCCAGGCCGATCGCCCGGCCCTGGGCGAACTCCTCCGGGGTGCCCGGCTCGGGGGTGGGCGGCACCATGTGGTCGAAGTAGCCGTCGTTCTCGTCGTACATCACCAGGAAGACGGTGTGGTTCCACACCTCCGGGTTGGACATCAGCGACTGGAGCGCCTGGTTGACCCAGTGCGCGCCGTACGCCGGGCCGGCCTCCGGGTGCTCGGAGAACAGGTACGGGGCGACCAGCCACGAGACGGTCGGCAGCGCACCGGACTTGCAGTCGGCGTCGAAGGCCGCCGGGTCGAACTTGGTCATCGCGTTGACGTACCGGGGGTCGGTCTTCGGGAACGCGTGGAACTGCTTGAAGTACGAGAGCGCGTTGTCGTCGTAGTCGCCCGTCCGCTCGTCCTTGCTCGGGTTGTGGTAGACCCGCCAGCTCACCCCGGCGTCCTGGAGGCGCTCGGCGTAGGTGGTCCAGTCGGCCACCGGGTTGTCCGTCACCGGGGTGTTGTCGATCCACGGGCCGGTGGTGCCGTCCCGGCCGGGGCCGGCCGTGCCGGTCCAGAGGTAGAGCCGGTTCGGGTCGGTGGGGCCGGCCAGCGAGCAGAAGTACGCGTCGCAGAGGGTGAAGGCGTCGGCCAGCGCGTACTGGTAGGGGATGTCCTCACGGGTGAAGTAGCCCATCGCCCGCTCGCCCTTGGCGGCGATCCACTTGTTCATCGCGCCGTTGTTGATGGCCTGGTGGCCGGTGGCCCAGTCGTGCGGCAGGCCGCCCGCGTTCTGCGCGTTGTACTTGGCGGTGTCCATCCGGTACGGCAGCATGACGCCGCCGTCGCTGCGCCCGGCGTCGGGCTGGCGGAACACGTTGCCGCCGTCGGGGAACTGGAGCGCCTGCTTGTCTGCGAAGCCGCGCACGCCGTTCAGGGTGCCGAAGTAGTGGTCGAAGGAGCGGTTCTCCTGCATCAGGATCACCACGTGCTTCACGTCGGCCACGCTGCCGGGCTTGGGCTTCTTCGCCTTGGCGGCCTCGGCGGCGGCGTCCGCCGCGACGGCCTGGCCCGCACCGCCGACCACACCGGCGGCGGCTGCCGCGGCGGAGGCGGAGACGAAGGTACGGCGGCTGAGCTGGGGAGTCATCTGGCGGCCTCTCAGATCGTGAAGGTGGCGACGGCGGCGGCGGTGTCCGAGGGCCAGCCGTTGGCGGCGGCGTCGGGCTCCGGGCGGGGCCAGCCGGTGACCAGGGTGTGGGCCTCGACCAGGGTGAGCCGTCCGGCGAAGTGCACCTGGTCGATCCGGTCCTGCGGCTCGGGCTTGGCACCGCGCGCGGTCCGGGTGACCGACCAGGTGTTACCGGGCACGGCCGCCGGATCGGGGTGGGCCAGCCGGAAGGCGTCGTACAGACCGGAGTTCTGCAGCGCGACCGTCACCGGCCAGGCCAGCGCCGGCACACCGCCGTGCGCGGTGGCGGTGGCGGGCGTCCAGTCCAGGTGGGAGGGCGAGGCCAAGCCTGCCGCGAGCACCACCGGCAGCGGCTTGCGGCCCGCCAGTTCGGCCTTCACCAGCGCGGCCAGCGCGAGCGCCTGGCGGCCCCGGGCGGAGGCGTTCTCGCTCGCCACCGTCGCCTCGGCGCTGCGGCCGTCCTGGACGGCGTACGGGCCGTAGTCCGCCTCGTCCAGGTGGGCGGCCCAGAACCGCACGGCCCGGCCGCCCGGCAGCTGCACCGTCACCCCGGCGGCGGGCAGCTCGGCGGTGGCGGGGGTGACCTCGGCCAGCGGGTACCGGCTCAGGATGCCGACGCTGCCGGCGCTCTGGTAGGCGTACCAGCCGAGCGCGTCGGCCAGCTGCTGGGCGGCGGTGCCGCCGGTCTCCTGGAGGGCGACCACGTCCCAGCCCTGGGTGAGCACCACCCGCAGCTGCTTCTCCAGCGCGTCGGCCGCGACGGTGCCGGCCTTCCAGAGGTTGAGGGTGGCCGTCTTCAGCTGCGGCTTGCGGGAGTTGACCGGCACCTGGACGGTCAGCGTGTCGGTGTTCCCCGCCGCGTCCCGGACACCGACGGTGAGCACGGCCGGGCGCGGCAGCGCGGCGTTCGGGGCGGTGCCGGTGACGGTGCCGTCGGAGCTGACGGAGAGCCAGGAGTCGCCGCTCACCTTGCGGAAGACCGGGGCCGAGGTGCCCAGCACCCACAGCCCGCCCAGCTTGATCCGGAACGCGGCCGAGGGCGCGACGGCGGTCGCGGTGAAGGCGTCCACCGCCAGGTGCGCGCGGGGTGCGACCGGGCGCGGGCGGAACGAGAACGGGGCGCTCTTCGCCAGCACCCCGTAGCCGTCCTTGGCCAGCAGGTAGGCGGTGTACGGGCCGTCGGTCAGCGCCGAGGTGTCCAGCTGCACCTCCCCGGAGGCGGCCGGGGTGTACTTCCACAGCAGCGAGGAGCCGGTGCCGGGCAGCCGGTCGCCGTCGTAGATGCCGACCCAGTTCTTGGCGTCCGGCGCGTCGGTGGACCAGCGGAAGGTCAGCCGGTCGCCTTCGGTCGGTTGCGCGGGCGTGGAGAGGCTGAGGGAGGAACCTGCGGCCACGGGGGTCCTGTCCGCCGCAGCGGGTGGCGTGCGGCTTCGTCGAGTTGGCTGTACAACACGGGCCATTCAGTCGGGGCCCGGCGGCATCGGGATGAACGGAGCGTGACCGCGCGCCGGTCTTCCCCGGAACTCACGGTTCGTCAGGCGGCGGGAGACGCACGTCACACCGGCCCGTGTCACGGGCGGGCGGGCCGTCTCGTCACAAGGGGCGAAGGACCACCCGACAGCAGGAGGAGCCCACCATGGACGCCCGACTCGACCTCTTCGCCGACCCGACCGCGCAGAAGGCGGTCAAGCACATGATGGCGCTCGGCCGGATCCTCAAGGACTCGCCGCTGCCGCCGGTGACCCAGGAGCTGGTCGCCCTGCGGGTCAGCCAGATCAACGGCTGCGCGGTCTGCGTGGACATGCACGTCAAGGAGGCGGAGGCGGCGGGCGAGAGCGCGCTGCGGCTGCACCTGGTGGCCGTCTGGCGAGAGGCCACCGTCTTCACCGAGGCGGAGCGGGCCGCGCTCGCCTTCGCCGAGGCGGGCACCCGGCTGGCCGACGGGGCGCCCGGGGTGGACGACGCGGTGTGGGAGCGGGCCGCGCTGCACCACAACCCCGAGCAGCTGGCCTCGCTGGTGATGCTGGTCTCGATGATGAACATGGCCAACCGGCTGAACGCCATCACCCGGCAGCCGGGCGGGGACTACCGGGTGGGACAGTTCCACTGACCGTCCGTCCGGACCGCCGCCCGTCCACCGCACCACCGATCCGCCGAGGAGTGCCCGCATGACCGAGGTCGAGGAGTTCGAGGAGCTCCGGCCGCTGCTGTTCTCGATCGCCTACCGGATCCTCGGCAGCGTGACCGAGGCCGAGGACGCGGTGCAGGAGACCTGGCTGCGCTACGCCGCCTCCACCGTCCGGCCCGACTCGCCGAAGAACTACCTCTCGGCGGTGGTCACCCGGCTCTCGATCGACGTGCTGCGCTCGGCCCGGGTGCGCCGGGAGGCGTACGTCGGGCCGTGGTTCCCCGAGCCGCTGCTCGGCGACCCCTACCAGGACCCGGCCCGGACGGCCGAGTTGGCGGATTCGGTGTCGATGGCGGCGCTGCTCCTGCTGGAGCGGCTGAGCCCGCTGGAGCGGGCGGCGTTCCTGCTCCGCGAGGTGTTCGGCTTCGAGTTCGCCGAGGTGGCCTCGGCGGTGGGCCGCTCGGAGGCCGCCTGCCGCCAGCTGGTGGTCCGGGCCCGGCGGCACATGGCCGAGGGCCGGCCCCGGTTCGAGGCCGACCGCGCCGAGCGGCAGGCGCTCGCGGACCGCTTCTTCGCCGCGATGGCCGACGGCGATCTGGCCGGGCTGCAACAACTGCTGGCCGCCGACGTGCAGTTCGTCGGCGACGGCGGCGGGAAGGCCCCGCAGCTGGCCCGGGCGATCAGCGGCGCGCGCAACGTCGCACGGCTGCTGGCCACGGTCTTCCCGGTGCTGTTGCGGATCGACGTCACGCTCGAACCGCAGGAGGTCAACGGCCAGCCGGGCGCGGTCTTCCGGGACCGGGACGGGGCGGTGCTCCAGACCCTCGTGCTGGACGTGCTGGACGGCCGGGTGCAGGCCGTCCGGGTGGTGCTCAACCCGGACAAGCTGCGCCACCTCGGCCCGGTCGCCGACGCCTGGGCGGTCAGCGAGGAGGTGCGACGGGCCCGCCGCACCTCCCCCTCCGACTGACCGGCCGACCCTGCCGACCGACCCCTGCCGGCTGACCCGGCGTCAGCCGATCGAGATCCGGAAGATCTTGTCGGCCCCGTCTGCTGCACCCCCGTTGTTGTCGGCGTTGGTGGTGGTCAGCCAGAGCTGGTCCGCGCCGGGCACCTTGCTGACGGTGCGCAGCCGGCCGTAGGTGCCGACGTAGTAGGAGGTGGCGGAGCCGACCGTCTCGGTGTCGCCGTTGATCGGGATGCGGTACATCCGGGTGCCCTTGAGGGCGGCCATGTAGACCACGTTGCGGACGATGGCGATGCCGCTCGGCGAGGCCACGTTGACCGCCCAGGTGGCCTTGGGGTTGGTCATCCCGGCGGTGGAGCAGGTGCCCTCGCAGGTCGGCCAGCCGTAGTTGGCGCCCGGCTTGATCAGGTTGAGCTCGTCGAACTTGGAGTCGCCGAACTCGGCCTCCCAGAGCCGCCCGTTCCGGTCGAAGGCCAGGCCCTGCGGGTTGCGGTGGCCGAGGCTGTAGACGTAGTTGCCGAACGGGTTGCCCGGGGCGGGCTTGCCCGCCGTGGTCATCCGCAGGATCTTGCCGTTGAGCGAGTTCTTGTCCTGGGCCAGGCTCTTGGCCTGGGCGTCGCCGGTGGTGGCGTAGAGGTAGCCGTCCGGGCCGAAGGCCAGCCGGCCGCCGTTGTGGTAGCGGTTCTTCTGGATGCCCTGGAGCAGCACGGTGTAGCCGCTCAGTGCGCTGCCGTTGTAGGTCATCCGGACGATCCGGTTGCCCTCCGAGGCGGTGTGCATGAAGTAGACGTACTTGTTGGAGGCCCAGTTGGGGTCGATCGCCACCCCGAGCAGACCGCCCTCGCCGTCGGTGGTCACCGCGTTGGGCACCGTGCCGACCAGGGTCTTCGTCCCGTCCTTGGCCTGCCGGAAGACCTTGAAGCTGTCCCGCTCGGTGACCAGCGCGTTGGTGTTGTCCGGCAACCAGCCGATGCCCCACGGGACGGTCCAGCCGGAGGACAGGGTGGCCGGGGAGCCGGGGACGCCGCCGTCCGCCGTGCAGGCGGCGGTGGTGAAGGAGACCGGCGCGGAGGCCGGGGAGTACCCGCCGGCCGCGTCCTTGGCCACCACGGTGAGGGCGAACGGGGCGTCACAGGCCAGGCCGGTCACGGTGGTCGTGGTGGCGGGCGGGGTGCCGGTCACGGTCGCCAGCACCGCGCTGCCGCTGCGCACCTCGTAGGCCACCACGCCCTTGTCGTCGGTGGACGCGCCCCAGGTCAGCTTCGCCGAGCTGGCCTTGACCTCCGAGACGGCGGGCGTGCCGGGCGCGGTGGGCACCGGGTCGGTGGAGGCGGTGGTGGTGCAGTCGATCGCGACGCTGGCCGGGGAGACGTTCCCGGCCGCGTCCCGGGCGATCACGGTGAGGTTGTAGGTGGTGCTGGGGGCCAGCCCGCCGATCACCTTGCTGGTGGCGTCGCCCGGGGCCTCGGCGAGCTTGTTGCCGTGCTCGTAGACGTCGTACGCGCTGACCCCGACGTTGTCGGTGGCGGCGGCCCAGGTCAGGGTGAGCCCGTTCGGGCCGATGCCGATGCAGGCCACCTGGTCCGGACGGCTCGGCGGCTGGGTGTCGGTGGCGGTGCCGACGGTGATCCGGTCCAGGTTGGGACCGCCGTTGGCGGTGGTGGCGACCGTCCGGACGGTGTTGGTGCCGACCCGCAGCGGCACGTTCAGGTTCTTCACGGCCCAGGTGTCCCAGTTCGCGGTGGCCGGGAAGGAGACTCCGGCGGCCACCACCGTGCCGTTCACCAGCAGGTCCATCGGGCGGTCCACGGTGGTCCCGTTGGCGTACCGCAGGGCCAGCGGGGCCGTCCCGGCGGCGCCCGCGCTCACCGTGAACTCCACGGCGGAGCCGACCGCGTTGACGTAGTCGACGAAGCCGGTGCCGGTGTAGCCGGTGTGGTTGGTGGCCACCGCGGCCTGGACGAGGGTGGCATCCTCGGCCTGGTAGTCGGTGCTCGCCGCGGCGAGCTCCGACTCCTGACGGTCTGGGGTGGCAGCCGGTGCGGCGACCGTGCCGAGCACCAGGGCGGCGAGGGCGCCGCCGGTGGCCGCGAGGGTCCTGACTCTCATCCGATTCTCCTACCAGGTCCGGGAGTTCACCGCCGGGGCCGGAGCGCGGACGGCGAACTCCCCTTCCGGACGGACCCGTTCAGAATCCCGGGCTGAGCAGGCACGGTCAAGAGTATGGTTAGGAAACTTTCCGAACAGACCTCGACCCTCACCCGCCCGGGCGCACGCCCCCGGCCCCAGTCGGCCCGCCACCCGACCCCCGGTGGCCCTTCGCGCGGCGGATCCGACCCGACGGCCGGGCGCCACAGCGCCCCTGACGCCCCGTCGGGCCCGCCCCGGGGCCGTTCGGCCGCACCGCGCCGATCCTCCCGAGTGGCCCTCGCCACACCGCGACACGCCGCTTCCGCGCCGCCGCCAAGCTGTTACCGGACTGTTGACGAGGAGTCAACTGTGGCCTGTCGCACACCGATATGGTCTACGCGCGCCACCTCTCGCCGACCGGCGGAGTCGCTGCTGATGCCCGGGAGTGTCCGGATTCTGTCACGACCCGCGCCCGTACGGCGGTCACGGACGGGCGCCTGAGTGGTGATCAGTGCGATACTCGGACAGTTCCGACGGATGGATGACGCGTCAAGAGCCGCGTACACCCGGGGGGACGAGTACGGGACGGAACGAGGGAGGCGCGGCATGGGAGCACTTCGCGACGAGCACCACAACGGGTGGCTGATGCCCTCCGGCCACTACCCGGCTGCCGTGTACGAGGATCAATGGCCGACCCAGGAGAACGCCGTGGCGGTCCCCGCCCCGGCGAAGATCGTCTCCCTGAAGCCCACCGGCTTCGAGGCCGCGCGCGCCGTCGGCGAGCACATCCGTGCGGGCACGCCGGTGGTCATGGACGTGACGGAGATGTCGGACGCCGAGGCCAAGCGGATGGTGGACTTCGCCTCCGGCCTGGTCTTCGGCACCATGGGCGGCATCGAGCGGATCGCCCGCCGGGTCTTCCTGCTCACCCCCGCCGACGTCGAGGTGATGGTCATCGACCGCCCGCTCGACGAGACCGGCTTCTATAACCAGAGCTGACGCGGCACCAGCCGCCGAGCGGCCCGGCACCCCGACCACGGGGCGCCGGGCCGCTCCGTCGTTCCGGGCCGCCCCCTCCCCTCCGGCCCACAGCGGCGACGGCCACCCTGTCGGTCCACAGGTACCCCCGCCCGGCGGCACCGCCTAGGTTCGGCGGTGTCGGGCCGCCAGCACCGGCCCGGCATCCACCACCCACGACACGGGGAGTCCACCATGCGCCTGACCGCACGCCTCGCGGCTGCCGCCTCCGCCCTCGCGATCACCGCCACCATCGCCGGCGCCACCAACGCCCACGCCGAAGGGAACCCGCCCGGCTGCCCGCGCGGCTACTTCTGCGCCTACACCGGCGAGAACCAGACCGGCACCCTGGCGCTCAAGACGGCCGGCAACTGGACCGGTGGCGTCGCGGGCATCCGCTCGGTCTTCAACAACGGCGCCTACGACCCGGAGCAGGACCACGTGCAGGTCGGCTGGCGGCAGTACGGCCAGAACTACTCCGACTGCCTGCACTTCAACCCGGGCCCCGGCGCCTACAAGTGGAACCTGAACCCGGTGGTCCTCACCTCCGTCACCTGGCGCGGCGAGTGCTGACCGGGCGTCAGTGACCGGGGCCCGCCCGCGCCTCGGGGGATCGGGCGGGCCCCCACGGACCGCGCGGGAGGCGGCCGGCGCTCAGCCGGCCGCCTCCCGCACGGCGTTCTGGCGCCCCGGCAGCACGCCGAGGTGCTCCTCCCGGACCAGTCCGAACCGGAGTGCCAGGGCCACCACGGCCTCCCGCCGCCCCGTGGTGCGCGGCCCACCCGCCGTCGGCCGCCGGATCCGCAGCTTGTGCCGGGCCAGGTAGTCGATGTGGAAGTCGACCGCCGTGTCGGTCAGTTCACGGCCGGCCCGGTGATCGCGCAGCCGTTCGATCACCTGCCGGTTGGTCGGCACCGCCGACACCGACAGGTCCCGCAGCTGCGGCTCGCAGAGCGCCACCAGCACCAGGAAGTACGTCGCCGACTCGTCGAGCGAGAACGCCGCGACGGTGCTCGGGCCGTACAGCGGCGCGACCGGTGACACCTCCTGGTAGGTGTGCGCGGGCGCGTACACCTTGAAGGTCTGCAGCGGCCCCCGCGAGGGCAGCACCACCCGGGCGAACTCGAACGGGATCGGCGCCCCCACCCGACGCGGTGCGACCCGGACGTACTCGCCGGCCCCCTCCGGATTCTCGACCAGGTAGCTGAGCGTCTCGCTGAAGTTGGTCAACTGCCAGTGGTCCTCGGCCGCCCGGATCTCCCCCGCCACCCGCGGCACCGCCGGATCGGCACAGACGATCCGCACGCCGTGCTGCGAGGCGTCCCGCCCGAAGCGCGCACTCTCCCCCGCCCCCAGCTCCAGGACGCTCGGCCTGCCGTCCGCCGACTGCTCCCCGTACTGCACCAGTAGCATGCTGTCCCCCCGATTCCCCGCCCCCGGAGTCCCTTCGTCCAGGATCTTCACCGACCGGGCAGCGGGGCCGAGAACCTACCAGCGCCCGCGAACCCCCACCATCCCCCGTTCGACGGGGCGACCCGGCGGCCTCGCCACCGGCCGGAGCGAAGGGACCAACGGGGCGGACTCGACGGTTCGTCAGCAGTCGTCACCCGGGAATGACGACCAGCCGGCCGTCCGTTGCCGTTCGACCAGCCAGGCTTCACCCGTCGTCCGCAGCAACCGGCGGTCGGTCCACGCGGGCGGTCCCACCGACCGGAGGGCTCGCGACCGCCGCTCACCAGCACCGCGCACCCGCCGGCAGGAAAGCCACCGTTCATACCGGCCACCGCTCCGCCATCACGCCCGTCTGCGCCCCGACCCCAGGCAGCGCCCCACTGCTCACCCCCGGCGGCACCCCGGCGTCCGAACGACATCCTCTTCACCAGAACGACCAAGGGCGCCGTGAACACCCGTGACGACTACCTGCGGGTGCGCGATAGCCCGGTGGCCAAGGGCGTCTGCTCCCGCGACGGCAAGAGCGTTGCGGCCCGCACCCCGTACGGTGTCGCCGTCCTGTCAGCCGACGGCTCCGGCTCCCCCATTCCGGTCTCCTCGGTGTGCGGGCCGCCTGCCCACCGGTCCTGCTCCCGTCCCCCGCGCACTGCCCCCGGACCAGATGCCCCGTCAGTTCGCCCTCGGTCCGCTCCCTCGACACCCCGCGCCGCCCGTCCGGCCGCGCCGGGTACACCGCGCGCTGCGCCCGTAGTCGGTCAGCGTGGACCACGGCGCCTCCCCCCTCCCATGGCCTGATGGCGGCCACGGGGCACCCCGGCTGCTCTGCGGCCTCGCCGAGGCCAAGGGCGACTTCAGAACGCATGCCCTACTTTCATCCTTTCCGGCTCTTTCCAGTAAGGACCCGAGGCACGAAAAAGCGGGGCAACGGACCATCTCCGCCACCCCGCCCCGATTCCAGCAGAAATAAATCCGCCGAACGTCGAGTCTTTACTGGAACAGGACTCCCCCGGAAATGAGGGGGCGCCCGACGGACGCGCAGTACGCGTACGACCACTGACCACTGCCGACATTCTTCACATCGCCGTAGACGAACGTGTAGTTACTGGCGTTACCACACTTCGCGTATGCCTGGAACTGACTACCCCCGGCACTGCAGCTAGCGCCAAAGGTTGCGCCGTCGAACCAGGTGGTGCACGAGGCGGCGGCAGCCGGCGTCGCGGCGAATCCGCCGAAACCGATGGCGAGGGCCACGCCACCAGCCGCCGAGAGAGCGCGGAGCTTCTTCATGATTTCCCCAAATCAGACCCGTTGGAATTTGTCCGTAGCCGAACGTGCATTAGCGTCCCACGACCCACCCCCTTCGTCAAAAGAAAATAATTCTGGCAAATTTCCGGCATGCCCAATTTGCCCGCATGGGAATGTCCGATTGAAGATCGTCCACAAATCAAAACGTGACCCACATCACATCGGCTCCCTGCGACGCATGCCCACCCCGAGACTTCACTGTCGAGAGTGAGACACAGGAGTCTCATTTGAGGTATGGTCACACCATGGCCACCGATCGCGACGCAGTCCTCGAAGCCGCCGTCGGCGTGCTGTCCCGCCGCCCGACCGCCCACCTCGACGAGATCGCCCGTGCCGCCGGGATCAGCCGTGCGACCCTGCACCGCACCTTCCCCGGCCGCGAGGCGCTGATCCGCGAGGTCGGCGCGCTCGGCCTGCGCAAGTTCGCCGCCGCGCTGGACACGGCCGCGATAGAGAGCGGCAGCCCGGAGGCTGCCCTGCGCCGGCTGGTGGACGCGGTCGTCCCGGACGCCGCGCTCTGCGCGTTCCTCGCCGGGGAGAACCAGCTCTTCGACGACCAGGAGATCAACGACCTCTGGGAGGTCCAGGACGCCCGGGTCCGCGCGCTCTTCCTCCGCGGCCAGCAGGAGGGCGTCTTCCGGGTCGAGCTCTCCGCCGGCTGGCTCAGCGAGGCGTTCTTCGACCTGGTGGCCGGCATCGGCTGGGCCGTCCAGGACGGCCGCCTCGCCCCTCGTGACTCTGCCCACTCGCTCGCCGAGCTGTTCCTCGGCGGCGCCCTCAGGAGCCCTGAAAAGAAATGAGCACCACCCACTCCGCCAGTCCCCGTTCCCGCTGGCTCGGCCTCGGCGTGCTGGTACTGGCGGTGACCCTGGTCGCGCTCGACGCGACCGTGCTCTCCCTCGCCCTGCCCTCGATCAGCGAGACCCTGCACCCCAGCGGCACCCAGCTGCTCTGGATCGGTGACGCCTACTCCTTCGTGCTGGCCGGCCTGCTGGTCAGCATGGGAGCGCTCAGCGACCGGGTCGGCCGCAAGAAGCTGCTGCTGATCGGCTCCTCCGCCTTCGGTGCGGCCTCCCTGCTGGCCGCCTACGCGCCGAGCTCCGGCTGGCTGATCCTGGCCCGCGCGCTGCTCGGCGTGGCCGGCGCCACCATCATGCCGTCCACCCTCTCGCTGATCCGCAGCCTCTTCCCGGACGCCCGGGAGCGGGCCACCGCGATCGGCATCTGGGGCGCGGGCGCCACCGCCGGTGCCGCGCTCGGCCCGGTGGTCGGCGGGATCCTGCTCGAACACTTCTGGTGGGGCTCGGTCTTCCTGCTCAACCTGCCGGTGCTGGCCCTGCTGCTGGTGCTCGGCGGCTGGCTGCTGCCGGAGTCCAAGGACCCCAAGCCCGGCCGCTGGGACGTGCTCAGCGTGCTGCTCTCGATGACCGGTGTGATCGGCGTGGTCTACGCGATCAAGGAGGCGGCGGCCAACGGCCTCGGTCACTGGCCGATCCCGGTGACCTTCGCACTCGGCGCCACCGCGCTGACCGTCTTCGTCCGCCGCCAGCTCCGGCTGGAGTCCCCGCTGCTGGACGTCCGGCTGTTCGTCGACCCGCGCTTCACGGCGGCCGTGCTGAGCTCGCTCGCCTCCCTCATCGGGCTCTCCGGCGTGATCTTCTTCATGTCGCAGTACCTCCAACTGGTGCGCGGGTACTCCCCGCTGACGGCGGGTCTGGCCGAGCTGCCGGCCTTCGTCGGCGCCGTGGTCGGCGGCCTGCTGACCGCAAAGCTGGCCCGGCGGGCCGGGGTCCGGGCCACCCTGGCCGGCGGTCTGCTGGCGATGGGTGCGGGCATCGCGGTCTTCGGCTGGGTCAGCCAGGGCAGCCCGTACCTGCTGCTCGGCGCGGCCTTCCTCACCGCCGGGGCGGCCGAGGGCATCGTCTACACCCTCTCCGCCGACCTGGTGCTGACCGCCGCGCCGCCGGAGAAGGCCGGCGCCGCCTCCGCCGTCTCGGAGACCGCCTACGAGCTGGGCACCGCGCTCGGCATCGCCCTGCTGGGCTCGGTGGTCACCGCCATCTACGCCGGCTCGCTGGTGCTGCCGGCCGGGACGGAGGCCCTCGCCACCGAGGCCGGGCAGTCGATCGGGAACGCGGTGCAGGCCGCCTCCACCCTGCCCGCCGAGCTGGGCGACCAGCTCACCGCCGCGGCCCGGACGGCCTTCGTGCACGGCATGAACGTGGCCGCCTTCGCGGCTGCCGCGCTGCTGCTGGCCGCCGCCCTGTTCGGCTGGTGGAAGCTGCGCGGCGAGGACGGCCGGGCCTCGGCCGAGCGGCCGGCCGACCACCTGGTGCACTGACCCACCGCGACGAGCCCCCTGACCTCCCGTCAGGGGGCTCGTCCGGTTCCATGACCGGGGCCGCGGTCGGAGCCCGAGCCCGCTCAGCGGAAGCGGTAGTCCAGCTCCAGCTCCGCCCAGACCACCTTGCCGTCCTTGGTCTGCCGGGTGCCCCAGCGGTGCGCCAGCTCGCTGACCAGGTGCATGCCCCGGCCGCCCTCGTCCTGCTCGGCGGCCGACCGCAGCTGCGGCGCCTGGCCGCCCGAGTCCGCCACCTCCACCGTCAGGGTGCGGTCGCGGAACAGCCGCAGCCGGCGCGGCGCCTCGGCGTGCAGCAGCGCGTTGGTGACGAGCTCACTGACCATCAGCTCGGCGAAGTCGGTGAGCTGCGGCAGCCCCCAGGCCCGCAGGGTCTCCCGGGTGAACCGGCGGGCCCGGCTCGGTGCCGGGCCGTCGCCGTCCAGGTGCAGGGTGGCGATCCGGTCGGACGGGATCGGCAGCGCCCGGGCCATGATCATGGCGATGTCGTCCTCGGTGTCGCCGTCCCGCACCAGGGCGGCCAGCGCCGCGTCGCAGCTCTTCTCCAGGGTCCGCCCGCGCCCGGACAGCGCCTGGGCCAGCAGGCCGATGCCGTGGTCGATGTCCTCGCCCCGGCGCTCCACCAGACCGTCGGTGTACAGCGCCAGCAGGCTGCCCTCGGTGAGGGTGAACTCGGTGGACTGGAAGGCCACCCCGCCGACCCCGAGCGGGACGCCCGGCGGCAGCTCGATGGCGCGGGAGACTCCGTCCGGGCTGACCCGCACCGGCGGCAGGTGGCCGGCCGAGGAGATCGTGCAGGTGCCCTCGACCGGGTCGTAGACGGCACAGATGCAGGTGGCGAACTGGCCCTCGCCGATGCCCATCGCGGTCTCGTCCAGCCGGGTCAGCACCTGCTCCGGCGGCATGTCCAGGGTGGCCAGGGTCCGCGCCACGGTGCGCAGCTGACCCATCGTCGCGGCGGCCCGGATGCCGTGGCCCATCACGTCGCCGACCACCAGGGCGACCCGGCCGCAGGACAGCGGCACCACGTCGAACCAGTCGCCGCCGACCTCGCTGACCAGGCTGCTGGGCAGGTAGCGGTAGGCGATCTCCAGGCCGAGCGTGCGGTGGATCTCCTGCGGCAGCAGGCTGCGCTGGAGGGTCAGCGCCGTCTCCCGCTCGCGGCGGTAGAGCCGGGCGTTGTCCAGCGCGATGGCGGTCCGCGCGACCAGTTCCTCGGCCAGTGCCACGTCCGCCGCCGAGAACGGCTCGGGGTTGCGCATCCGGACGAACTCCGAACCGCCCAGCACCATACCGCGCGCCATGATCGGCACCATCAGGTAGGAGTGGATGCCGGCCCGCACCCCGGGGGCGACCCGGTCCGGCTCGGCCACCAGGGCGGCCAGCACCTGCTCGTCCACGTGCGGGCGCAGCAGCGGGCGCCCGCTGCGCAGGCACTCGGTGTAGGTGCGCTTGGAGTCGTACTCGGTGGTCTCGCCGACGGCGTCGGCGGCGCTGGTCATGCCCGCCTCATACGCCTCGCCGACGGCCACCGCACGGAGCTTGACGCCCCGGTCCGGCTGGAGCAGTGACGGTTCCTCACCCCGCAGCACGGGCTCCAGCAGGTCGACGGTGGCGAAGTCGGCGAACCTCGGGATGACCGCCTCGACCAGTTCCTCGGCGGTGCGCTGGAGGTCGAGGGTGGTGCCGATCTTCGCGGTGGCCTCGGCCAGCAGGGCCAGCCGCTCCTGGGCCCGGGAGGCGCGGGCCTCGGCCTGGAAGCGCTCGGTCACGTCGATGATCGAGGAGGAGACCCCGAGCACCTGGCCGGTGGAGTCCTCCAGCCGGAAGTACGAGGCCGACCAGGCCCGTTCCCGGCGCGGGTCGCCGGGGGTGCGGCCGTGCGAGCGGGCGTCCACCACCGGGCGGCCGGTGGCCAGCACCTGGCGCATCACGGCCTCGATCTCGGTGGAGTTGATGCCCGGCAGCACGGCGTTGATCCGCCGTCCGAGGTGCTGCTCGACCGGGAGCCCGTTGATCCGGGCCAGCGCGTCGTTCAGCCGGACGTAGCGCAGCTCGGTGTCGTAGACCGCCATCCCGATCGGGGACTGCGCGAAGATCCCGTCCAGCACCGCCAGGTCGCCCTCCACCTGGCGCAGCGCGCCGAGGTCGGAGGCGGTGGCCAGCAGCAGCTGCTCACCGCTCGGGCCGGTGATCGGGTAGGTGCGGAACTCCAGCTCGACCCGGTGCCCGTCCCGGTGCCGGACGGCGTACACGCCGGACCATCCGGTGCCGGACATGATCCGGCCGAACAGCTCGCGGGCGGGGGCCAGTTCGCTCTCCGGGATCAGTAACCGGCCGGCGTAGGAGCCGATCGCCTGCTCGGCGGTGTAACCGGTGAGCGCCTCGGCGTCGCCGCTCCAGTGCAGGATCCGGCCGTCGCCCTCGATGAGGGCGGTGGCCAGCGGCACCAGCCGATGACCCGTCAGGTCTGCCGGGGCGGCACCCGCCGCCGGGCCGGTGCCGTCCGGTGTGTTCCGCTCGCTGCCTTGCATGATCAGGGGATCACCTGTCAGGTACGTTCCCCGGCCGGGCCGGGACGGATCGGCTCTCCACCAGACTGCACGCCCCCGGGTGCGGGGGCGACTGCTGGTCCGTCAGGTGGAGTACGGGGAGGGTGGTCAGGGTGCTGGCCGGGCACAGGCTACGACAGCGGACACCCGTTCGGACATGGTCGTGCAGCACCTTGGACAAGCTGTGACCTGCCGGGCCACGCCCGGGTCACGGCCCGGGTCACGGCTCAGCCGCTGCCGGCTTCCGCCAGTACCGCGTCCAGGGTGCGGGCCCACTGCCGGACCACCCCGGCCCGGCGCGGCCCGTCGTCGGTCAGCAGGTTGGCCAGCCCGAGGCCCCGGGCCAGGTCGAGGGTGGCCTGCACGGTCTCCCGGACCCCCGGGTGCGCCTCGTCGGCGCCGAGGAACTCGACCGCCGCGCGGTGCGCCTCGCGGCCGATCTGGTTCTCCAGCGCGACCAGCCGCCCGCGCAGCGGCTCCTCCGTCGCGGCGGCCACCCACAGGTGCAGCGCGGCGCGGAACAGCGGACCGGTGTAGAGGTGGACGATCAGCTCGACCACCGCCTCGGTCCGCTGCTCCGCGGGTGGCGCCAGCCCGTCCAGGTGGGCCCGCAGCGCCGCCAGCCGCTCGGCCGCGACGTGCTCCACCGCGGCGGTGAACAGGTCCTCCCGGGTCCGGAAGTGGTGCTGGGCCGCGCCCCGGGTCACCCCGGCCCGCTCGGCCACCACGGCCACCGTGCTGCCCTGCCAGCCGACCTCGGCCAGGCACTCCACGGCCGCCTCCAGCAATCGGCGGCGGGTGGCCCGGCTGCGGTCCTGCTGGGGCTCGCGGGTGGTGGCTGGGGTGCTCATGACGGCCTCTCTGCCAGGTCCGTGGACCCCGCCGATCCTGCCAGACCGGCGGAGCCCCGCCCGCCCCGGGCCCGCTGAGCACCCGTCAGCGGCGCCGGCGGCCGACCCCGCCGACGGCCCGACCGCACCGGGGCGGATGGTGCTCAGCCTCCGGCCCCGCCCGCGCCCTGGTGGTCCCGCAGCTGCCGGCGCAGGATCTTGCCCGCCGCCGACTTGGGCACCGCCTCCACGAACTCGACCGCCCGCACCTTCTTGTACGGGGCGACCTGCCCCGCCACGAACGCGCTGACCTGGTCCTCCGTCAGCCCGCTGCCGGGCGTCCGGACCACGAAGGCCTTGGGCCGCTCCTCGCCGTCCTCGCCGCGCACCCCGATCACGGCGGCGTCGGCCACCTCGGGGTGGGTGAGCAGCAGTGCCTCGAGCTCGGCGGGGGCCACCTGGTAGCCCTTGTACTTGATCAGCTCCTTCACCCGGTCCACCACGAACAGGTAGCCGCGCTCGTCCACCACGCCCACGTCCCCGGTGTGCAGCCAGCCGTCCGGGTCGATCATCGCGTCGGTCTCGCCCTTGCGCCCGAAGTACCCCTGCATCACCTGCGGGCCCCGGAACAGCAGTTCGCCCCGCTCACCGGCTCCGAGGTCGGCGCCGGAGCCGTCCAGCGCCACCACCCGCAGCTCGGTGGAGGCGACCAGCTTGCCGACCGTGCCGGCCGGCGGGTCCTCGTCGTCCAGCGGCACCACGTGGGTGACGGGCGAGAGCTCGGTCATCCCGTAGCCCTGGTGGATGCGCTCCAGACCGAGCCGGCGGGCGGCGGCTGCGGCCAGCTCGGCGTCCAGCGGGGCGGCGGCGCTCAGCACGTAGCGGATCGAGGAGAGGTCGTAGTGGTCGACCAGCGGGTGCTTGGCGAGCGCCAGCACGATCGGCGGGGCGGCGAAGACCCCCTCGATCCGCTGGTCCTGGATGGTGCGCAGGAACTGCTCCAGGTCGAAGCGGGGCAGCACCACGACGGTGGAGCCGCACCGCAGCGGGTGGTTGAGCAGCGCGGTCAGGCCGTAGATGTGGAAGAACGGCAGCACGGCGAGGATCCGCTCGCCCCGGCCGGTGGCGTGCACGGAGTCGGTCTGCAGCAGGTTACTGCTGATGTTGCGGTGGCTGAGCATCACGCCCTTGGGCAGGCCGGTGGTGCCGCTGGAGTAGGGCAGCACGGCGATGTCGGTGGCCGGATCGATCTCCGGGCGGGGAGCGGGGGCGGTGGACGCGATCAGGTCGGCCAGCGAGCGGTGGCCCTCGGCCCGGTCGCAGACGAAGACCTCGGTGATCGGCACGCCCTCGGCGGCCACCGCCTTCGCGGCCTCGACGGCCACCGGGAGGAAGGCCGAGATGGTGATGATCCAGCGGGCGCCGCTGTCCTTGAGCTGACCGGCCAGCTCGGCGGCGGTGGTCAGCGAGCTGACCGTGGTGACGGTGGCACCGGCCCGGGTGGCCCCGTAGAAGGCGATCGGGTAGGCGATGGTGTTCGGGCTGTAGAGCGCGATCACGTCCCCCTTGCGCACCCCCGCCTCGGCCAGCCCGGCCGCGAACCGGAGGCTGGCGCCGTCCAGTTGGGCGTAGCTGACGGACTCCCCGGTGACGCCGTCCACCAGGGCCGGCTGGTCCGGGTGTTCGGCCACGTTGCCGAGCACGGCGTCGTGGATCGGCAGGTCGAGCGTTTCGATCGCGGGGTAGTCACTGCGGAACACCATGCGGTCCTCCAAGCCGGGGGTGGGTGGTGCGGGCCCTCCCAGAGTGCCGCCCCGGAGCCCGGACCGACAGAGCGCCGACGGCCCCGGCCGGATCGGGCCGCGGCCGGGCCGTCCGCCTCCGGCCGGCGCCGGCCCCGACCCGGGGACGGACCCGACTCCCTTGTACCGCGCGGCACTTGCCACCTGCCGGGCGAAGCCCGCCGCCGCCTTCGATACCCATGGGGGTATAGTGGGCGGTACGGTCCCCCACCCGAGGAGCTCTCCCATGTGCCGACGCACCACCTGCCGCAGCTGCGGCAAGGCCACCCACGCGGGCTGCGGGCTGCACGTCGAACAGGTGCTGGCCGGCATCCCCGAGGCCGCCCGCTGCGACTGCGGCCCGGCCGCCCGCAAGGGTCTGCTCGCCCGGCTGTTCGGCCGCCCGGCCGGTCGCTGAGCCCGCCGCCCGCAGGCCGGGGGAACCTCCGGCCCGGCTCGCGCGTCCCTCCGGTCGTACGCCGGGCGGTCCCGGTGGACGACCATGGGGGTGGGGAATGGACCCGGACATCCGCCGGGCACTGACGCGCGCGCTCGGCATCCTGGGCGCGGCGCTCGCGCTCTGCGCGCTCGGCATCTGGGGCACCGTCAGGTCCGTGGACGGCTTCGCCCACGCGGCGGGCTTCACCGGCACGGCGGGCCGCTTCGTCGCCGCCTCCTGCGAGTACTCCACCTCCGAACCGACCCTGGTCACCTCCTGCCGGGGCGTCTTCCACCCGGACGGCGACGCGGCCTCCGTCCCGGAAGCCCGCGTCGACAGCGCGGCGGAGCTGAACCGCGAGGTCCCCGTCCGCTGCGAAGGTGCGGCCTGCCACCGGGTCTCCTCCACCATCGCCGTCACCTGGGCAGCCGCCGGGTTCGCCGCCCTGGCCGCCCTCGCGCTCGGCTGCCGGCTCCTGCTCGGCCTGGCCCGGGTCGTCCTACGCCCCCGCCTCCCCGAGCAGCTGGCCACCGGAGCCGCCGTCACCCTGGCCCTCTGCGCCCTGCTCTCCCTGGTCGCCGCCCTGGTCACCTCGATCGTCAGCGACTGACGGACCGCCAGGCCTCCGGGGCGACGGGAAATGCCGGGTCCGCCGACGGCTCCGCTGCCGGACCGCCCGGATGCCGCCACCCGAACCGAGCGCATCCGACGACCGGCGCGAGGTCGAGCGCCTCGCCCACGACCTCGTCACCGAGGCGTCGGCCGAGCAGCCGATCTCCTACGGCCCCGCGCCACGGCCCCTCCGGCGCCTGCGCCGCTGACCCGCTGTCAGGCGCCCGGCGCCGGGAGCGGGGTGTGCCAGTCCAGCAGGCGCAGCAGCGCCTCGTCGGGCCGGCCCACCGAGCGTGCCGAGTCCTGCGGCGGCCCACCGCCCTGCGAGGCGCTGCCGGCCGGCGGACGACTGGCGGTCAGCCGGGCGCTGGTGGCCGTGTTCTGCTCGGCCCGGGGGCGGCGGTGGTACTCGTAGCGGCTCAGCGCCTCCTCGGCCGACGGTGCGTCGCGGAGTGCCTTGGCCAGCACCAGCGCATCCTCCAGCGCCATCGAGGCGCCCTGCCCGGTGGCCGGGGAGGCGGCGTGCGCGGCGTCCCCGATCAGCACCACCCGGCCGCGGTGCCAGCGGTCGCCCGCGCGCAGGTGGAGCGCGTTGGTCACCATCAGCTCCTCGCCGGTGCCCGCGACGATGTCGGCGCACGGGGTCCGGTCCGGCCGCAGCAGCGGCTCCAGCCACGCCCGCCACCCGGCGGCCGTGGTCGCCGCCCGCTCCTCACGGCCGACCGGAGGGCCCGGCACCCGGGCGAACCAGAAGGTCCGCCCGGCCGGCGAGACCAGGTAGCCGAAGGCCACCTGGCTGCCGCGCACCATGGTGATCAGGTCCGGGCCCGCGACCGGCGGCGGGGTGGCCGTGCTGTAGCCGTAGAACACCCGCTGGCCCGCGTACTCCGGCCCGGGGCCGTCCGGGTCGACGTACCCCCGCACCGTCGAGTGCAGGCCGTCCGCCCCGACCAGCAGGTCTCCCTCGGCGCTGGTGCCGTCCGCGAAGTGCGCGGTGACCCCGTCCTCCGACTCGGTGAGGCCGGTGAGCCGGGCCGCGTGCCGCAGCTCGATGCCGCACCGCCGGACCTCCGCCTGGAGCACCTCACCGAGTTCGGCCCGCCGCAGGCAGCGGTAGCGGGCCAACGGCTCCTCGGCCTCCCCCAGCGGCACCGAGGCCAGCTCGGCCCCGGCCTCGTCGAGCACGTTCATCGTGGTGACGTCGAAGCCCGCGCCGGCCACCGCCCGGGCCGCGTCGAAGCCGGCCAGCGCACGCATCCCGTTGCTCGCCAGCGTCATGAACGCGCCGATGTCGGCACCGGTCTGCGGGTGCGCCTCGTACACCACCGGCCGGTGCCCGGCCTTCCGGAGCGCCAACGCCGCCGCCGTACCGGCGATCCCGCCCCCGACCACCACGATCCGCGCCATCCCGCCCGCTCCCTCGTCGTGTGCTTCGCGTACCGTGCCATCCTGACACGCTCACGCCAGCTCCGGTGTGACGGCACCACCCTGACGGCCCGTCAGCCGTGCGAGAAGGTGACCTTCGGCAGGAGACGGTCCAGCCACCGCGGGGTGTGCCAGGCGGCCCGGCCGGTCAGCCGGAGCAGCACCGGCAGCAGCACCAGCCGCACCAGTGCCGCGTCCAGCAGGACGGCCGTGCCGAGCACGATGCCCATCTCCTTGGGCGGCAGCGGCCCGGAGAGCGCGAAGGTGAAGAACACCGCGACCATCACCCCCGCCGCCGCGAACACCACCCGCCCGGAGTGGGCCAGCGCGCCGACCATCGCCCGGCGCGGGTCCCCGGTGCGCTCGTACTGCTCCTTGGCGGCTGCGAGCAGGAAGACGGTGTAGTCCATCGCGATGGCGAAGATCATCGCGAAGAAGAACACCGGCGCCCAGCCGTCCAGGAAGCCCTGCGAGGTGAAGCCCAGCAGCCCGGCCCCGTGGCCGTCCTGGAACACCAGCCGGGCCACCCCGAAGGCCGCGCCGGTCGAGAGCAGGCTGACCAGCGTGCCGAGTGCGGAGATCAGCGGGGCCCGCAGGGCGACCAGCAGGAGCAGGAAGCCGAGCAGCAGCACCGCGCCGATCACCAGGGGGGTCTTGGCCGTCAGCAGCGCCTGGAGGTCGAGGTTCTCCACCGCCGCACCACCGACCAGCACCCCGTCCGGCAGCCCGGCGCGCAGCTCCCGCACGGTCCGCTCCAGCTCCGGGCTGGACGGATCGACGGAGGGGACGGCCTGGATGAGCGTCAGGCCCGAACCGTCGGCGGCCGGCTGACCGGGCATCACCCCCGCGATCCCCGGCGCCGCCGCCAGCTGCCCGGCGACCGTCTCCGCCTGCCCTGCCGGGGCGACCACTTGGAGGGCACCCGGGGCGCCGGGCCCGAACGCCCGCTGCACGACGGCGTACCCGGCCCGGGCGTCGGCCTCGGCGGGCAGCACGGCGATCGAGGGCATCGCGGTGCGCAGGCCGACCACCGGAGCGGCCAGTGCCAGCAGCGCCACCAGGGCGACCGCGCCGTAGCGGACGGGATGCCGCCAGAGGCGCTCGCCCCAGGCCGCGAAGCGCGGCGAACCGTCCGCCGGTGCCCGGACGGTCCGCCGCCGCCGGGGGAGCGCGAGGGCGTCCACCCGGTGGCCGAGGCGGCCGAGCACGGCGGGCAGCAGGGTGAGGGTGGCGGCCAGCACGAACAGCACCGCCAGCATGATGCCGCCGGCCATCGACCGGACGGCCGGCGAGGGCACCAGCAGCACCGCCGAGAGGCTGACCAGGACGGTCCCACCGGAGAGCAGCACGGCCTTGCCCGCCGTGTCCATGGTCTCCGCCACCGCCCCGGCACTCCCCTCGCGCCCGGCGTCCGCACCGGCCCGGGCCGCGCGTGCGGCCCGGGCGGCCCGGTAGCGGACCACCAGGAAGAGGGCGTAGTCGATGCCGAGCGCGAGGGCGAACATCATGGCGAAGTTCATCGCCCAGATCGAGACCGGGAAGAGCCGGCTCACCAGCACCAGCGAACCGGCCGACGCCACCAGCCCGGCCAGGGTCAGCAGCAGGGGCAGCCCGGCAGCGACCAGCGAACCGAAGGCCAGCACCAGGATGGCCAGGGTGACCGGCCAGGACATCACCTCGGAGCGCAGCATCGCGTCGTGGTTCGCCTCGTTGAAGTCGCTCCACAGCACGGACGCCCCGGTGGCGTGCACCGCCACGCCGTCGCCGGAGAGCGCGGCGAGCGACCCCTTGAGGTCGTCGGCCGCCCGCACCATGTCATCCGGCGAGGCCGCGGCCCCTGCCAGCAGCACGGCGGTACGGCCGTCCTGACCGACCGTCACCCCCGGCTGCGGCGGCACCACCACCGACACCCGGGGATCCGCGGCGGCCAGCTCCCCGGCGCGCTCGATCACCTGCCGGACGGCCGGGTCGGTGACCGGCCGGTCGGCGCTGACCACGATCTGCAGCGCGGAGGACGCCCGGCCGCCGAAGTGCCGCTGCGCGAGCTCGCGCACCTGCACCGACTCGGAGCCGTCCGCCTGCCAGCCCGCGCCGGAGAGCGCGGTGGTCACCTGCGGGGCGAAGGCCCCGAGCCCGGCGACCACCACCAGCCACCCGACCAGCACCGCCTTGACGTGCGCGACCGACCAGAGGCCGAGGCGGCCCAACAGGCCAGGGCGGTCGGGTGGTTCGTCCACCGCCGGGACGGATGGGGCGGCGAGGGCTGCTGGGTGGTTCACGGGGGTCTCCCTATACGGGTGGGGGTATATGGCAGGGCCGAAGGAGGGCCCGCCTCGGCGGGCCCCTTCATGACGGACGATCAGAGCCCGGAAGGCCCTCCGGGCTCGGCGGGCTGGGCCGGCTGGGCGGGCTCGGCGAGAGCGGCCGGCCCGTTGGGGACTGCGGGCTCGATGAGGGCAGCGAGGGCGGCTCGCAGTCGCCCGGCCGCCTCGTCCGCGACGGGCGCCAGCTCCGGGCGGCCGGTGAAGCCGACCATCAGCTGCGGATCGGCGGCCTCGACCAGCGTCCGCCCGCCCTCCGTCCGCACCACCACGTTGCACGGCAGCAGCAGCCCGATCCTCCGGTCCACCGCGAGGGCGCGGTGCGCGAGCGACGGGTTGCAGGCGCCCAGGACGAGGTACTCCTCCATCTCCCCGGCCTGCTCGCCGAGCTTGGCCCGCAGCGTGGCCCGGAGGTCGATCTCGGTCAGCACGCCGAAGCCCTGCTCCGCCAGCGACTCGCGCACCCGCGCGACCACCTCGGCGTACGGGGCCTCCACCGCGACGCCCAGACCGTCACCTTGCTCCACCATCGCCATGTCGACTCCTCTCTCCATACCCCAGGGGGTATCCATCCGGTCAGCCGAAGGCCCACGCCCTCGGCGCGCACTGCCGCCCTCGCCGCCATCGGGAGAGCGGACGTCGAACCTCGCCTTCCCGTTCACCATACCCCAGGGGGTATCCCCACCAGCGGCTCCCGCGTCGCCCAGGCTCCGTACGGGTGGACTCGCCGGACCTCACGCTGGGCCGGTCGGCCCGCACCCGGCTGCGGTGTGAGCGTGGGCGGACCAGGTCCTCCTCCCAGAATCGAGGCCGTCCCGCCCATGCGACGCACCCCCGCCCGCAGACTCGCCGCCGCCCTGCTCACCCTCTCCGCCCTGATCCCGGTGACCCTCGCCGCCCCGCCCGCCCAGGCCGAGCTCCGGCCCACCGCGCAGCACGCGACCACCACCGACGCGCACACCCGTTGGGGCGAGGAGCTCGACCCGGCCCTGGCCGCGCGCCTGGACGAGGCGATCGAACGGGTCCGCCAGGAGACCGGCACCCCCGGCGTCGTCGCCGGGCTCTGGCTGCCCGGTCGCGGCGAGTACGTCCGGACCTTCGGGGTGGCCGACCGGCAGACCGGCGAGCCGATGGACACCTCGATGCACTTCCGGATCGGCAGCGAGACCAAGACCTTCACCGTCACCGCGTTGCTGGAGCTGGTCGACCAGGGCCTGGTGGACCTGGACGCGCCGATCTCCACCTACCTGGAGGGCGTGCCCTGCGGCGACGAGGTGACCATCCGTCAGATGGCCGAGATGCGCAGCGGCCTGTTCTCCTACACCTTCGACGACGACTTCGTCCACGACCTGCTGAGTGACCCCGAACGCCCCTTCACCCCGCAGGAGTTGCTCGGCTACGCGTTCAAGCACGACAACGTCTTCCCCCCCGGGACGCAGTTCCAGTACTCCAACACCAACACGGTGCTGCTCGGCCTGGTGGTCGAGAAGCTCGGTGGCATGCCGCTGGCGGACTTCATCCACGAGCACGTCACCGGCCCGGCCGGCCTGGAGCGCACCTTCCTCCCGGTCGGCGCCGAGCTCCCCGCCCCCTACCCGCACGGCTACACCGACCAGACCCTCAGCGGGCAGATCGAGGACTCCACCCACTGGAACCCCAGCTGGGGCTGGGCCGCCGGGGCGATGATCTCCGACCTCTGCGACCTCCGGCGCTGGGCCAAGGTGGTCGCCACCGGCGAACTGCTCTCCCCCGCCACCCAGGCACAGCGCGAGAAGTTCCTCCCCGTCCCCAACCTGGACGACGGCGGCTACGGCCTCGGCCTGTTCGCCACCCACGGCTGGGTCGGCCACGACGGCTCGCTGCCCGGCTACGAGAGCGTCACCATGTACCTCCCTGAGGCCGACGCCACCCTGGTCGTCCTGCTCAACACCGACGTCCTGCACGAAGGCCACGAACCGAGCGGCCTGTTCGCCAAGGCCATCACCGAGATCGCCACGCCGGGGCACGTCTACACGCTGCCCAGCAAGCCCTGACCGACCGCCGCAGTCCCGGCCCGCTCCCCGCCCGGCCCGCTCGCCGCCCCAGGAGCCGGGCCGGGCACGGACGTTCAGGGGCGCACACTCACTCCTCGGGGTGCGCCGCCCGGCAGTCCGGTCGGGGTGACGCCGCGTCAGCGTCTCGCACCGGCACCCGGGCCCGCTCCCGAGCCGGCGTGGCTCCCGGCCGCCGCCCGGAAGGCACGGCGGTACGCGGCCGGAGTGGTGCGCAGCGCCTCGTGGAAGCGGCGCCGCAGGTTGACCGCCGAGGAGAGGCCGACCCGGTGGGCGATGGTCTCCACCGGAAGGTCGGTCTCCTCCAACAGGGCCCGGGTGGCGGCGAGTCGGCGGTCCAGCAACCAGCGGCCGGGGCTGAGGCCGAGCTGCTCGGTGAAGCGCCGGGTCAGCGTCCGGGCCGAGACCTGCGCGTGCGCGGCCATCTCCGCCACGCTGACCGGCTGGTCCAGCCGCCCGCCGAGCCAGTCCAGCAGTGGCGCCAGCGAGTCGGCCACCGGCCCCTCGCTCGGCAGCTCCGCGTACTGCAGCTGGCAGCCCTCCCGGTGCGGTGGCATCACCAACTGCCGTGCCGTGCGCAGTGCGTGGGCCGCCCCGTGGTCGGTCCGCACCAGGTGCAGGCAGAGGTCGACGGCCGCCGCCGCGCCCGCGCTGGTGGCCACGTCCCCGTGGTCCACGTACAGCACCGCCGGATCGACCCGCACCCGGGGATGACGGACCGCCAGCTCCGCCGCCCTGGCCCAGTGGGTGGCCGACCGGCGGCCGTCCAGCAGTCCGGCGGCGGCCGGCACGAAGGCCCCCGAGCAGAGACCGACGATCCGCGCACCGCGCGCGTGCGCCCGCCGCACCGCCTCGACCACCGCCCCCGAAACCTCCGCGTCCCCGCCCCAGCCGGGCACCAGCACCGTGTCCGCCCGCTCCAGGGCGGCCAGCCCGGCGGTCGCCAGCAGCTCGTAGCCCGCTCCGGTGCGCACCGCCCCCGGCTGCTCCGCGCAGACCTCGAACGCGTAGCGCTCGCCGCTCCCGCCGAAGACCTCCGAGGCACAGCCCAGCAGGAAGGCGGACTGCGGCGGGCGGAGCAGGGCCACCACCCGGTGCGGCGCGGCCGTCGGCGTGTGCGTCATGGCGCGAAAGTACCCCATCATGTCGTTCCGGACACTGGGGTGATCACCGGCTGCGGGCCAGGATCGAGCCCGTGACCACCGCACAGCTGACTGCGCCCACCGCCGGACTTCCCCTCTGGGACCGGCGGTTCACCCTCTACTTCACCGCCCGGGCGGTCTCCCTGCTCGGCGACGCGATGATGCCGGTGGCCGCCGCCCTGGCGGTCGGCGCGCTGTACGGGGTGTCCGGGGTGGGCGCCGTGCTCGGCGCCTGGACGGGGACCTTCGTGCTGCTGGTGCTGTTCGGCGGGGTGCTCTCCGACCGCTTCGGCGCGCGGCGGATGATGGTCGGCGCGGATGTGGTCCGGGTCGGCACCCAGGGCGTGCTGGCCGCCGCCTTCCTCGCCGGGCCGCCGCCGTTCTGGCTGCTGGTCGCGATGGCCTCGCTGGCCGGCGCGGCGGTGGCGATGTTCCTCCCCGGGGTCAACGGCATGGTGCCGCTGGTGACCTCCGACCCGCACCGGGCGAACGCCACCCTCAAGGTCGCCGACGCCCTCGCCCACCTGCTCGGCCCGGCCCTGGCCGGCCTGCTGATCGCGCTCACCAACCCCGGCACCGTCTACGCGATCGACGCCGCCACCTTCCTGCTCAGCGCCCTCTGCCTGGCCCTGCTCCGCCTCCCCGCCCCGGCTCCCTCTCCCTCCCCCGCCCTGCTGCGCGAACTACGCCAGGGGTGGCGGGAGTTCCGCGAGCGGCGGTGGATGTGGTCGGTCATCCTGGTCTGGCTGTTCTACGGCGTCCTGCTGTTCGGCCCGCTCGTCCCGCTCAGCTCCCTGCTGATCGGCACCCGCCTGGGGCCCGACGCGTACGGCCTCGCGGTCTCCTCCCTCGGCCTGGGCACGGTGCTCGGCGGCCTGCTCGCCCTGCGCCTGCGCCCGGCCCGCCCGCTGGCCGCCGGGGCCGCCGTCCTCCCCCTCTACGCCCTGCTCCCCCTCGGCACCGCCCTCACCACCTCCCTCCCCCTGCTGCTCGCCGCCCACGTCCTCGGCGGCGCCGCCCTCGCCTTCTGGTCCGTCATGTGGGCCACCAGCGTCCAGACCCACACCCCGCCCGCCGTCCTCAACCGCGTCACCGCCTACGAACTCGCCGGCTCCATCTCCGGCATGACCCTCGGTCAGCTGCTGGCCGGCCCCGCCACCCGCCTCGCGGCCCCGGAGCACCTGCTCCTGCTCTCGGCCGCCACCTGCCTCGTCGGCTGCGCCGCCCTCCTCGCCGTCCCGTCCGTCCGCCGCCTCCGCCGCTCCTGAGGTGCCGCGCCGCTCCGGCGGCGGAAATCCGCCTGTCCTTCCGGTGATGCCCCGTCATACTCCTCGGATGGACGACCACCTCGCCGAGCAGGCCCGCCGTTGGCTCGCCGGATGCGGCGTCACCGAAACCCCGGACGGCTGGCTGGACGCCGAGGAGCCGTCCGAGCTGCTGACGGCCAATCAGGTGGCACACTCCCGGGCCGCCGCCGTGTTCAGCGACGACGGCCTCGACCAGGCCGGCCGCTTGGCGGTCGCCTTCGGCCTGCTGGACCTCCTGGACGACTACTGGGTGACCTGTGAGATCCGCTTCGCCCACCAGGGCGCCGGGGGTCCGCTGCCCACCGACGCCTTGTGGGCCGGCTACCGGCGGCGGCTGGAGGCGGACCGCGACCCGGAGCCCGTGACCTACTCCCTCTGGGTCGCCTGGTTCGAGGACCGCACCACCTCCGCCAACGCCTTCGCCGAGGTGCTCGGCAACGACCTCGCCCGCATCGTGACCGCCCCGTCCGCCCCCCTGCTCCGCCGCGCCGCCCGTGTCCTGGCCTGCTCCGGCCCGGTGCCGTGGGCCGTCAAGCAGCCCGCCTACGCCACCGCCCTCCGGTGTGCCGGCCTGCACGAGCCCCTCTTCCAAGGCCTGTTGACCAGCTACCACGACGTCTACGGCAGCCTGGAGCCCGCCCCGGCCCTCGCCCTGCTGGACCGCCTCGCCCTCCCGCCGGACACCCCGCACCTCCACGCACTCCGCACCGTCCTCACCGCAGGCCACCGTCACCACCACACCACCCCCGACGCCTGGGCGGCAGCCGCCCGCTCGGCCTGAGTCAGCGCTCCGCGGCCCACCGGGGCGGGAGGGCCGACGGCCTCCGGTGGCCGGGGCGCCGGTCCTAACACACGGCACCACCGGAGCCGCGCCCGCCCATCGCGCCCGCTTCCGTCCGGGGACCGCAGCAAAACAAGCAGGCATGCTTGATTTGTGTCTGAGGGCCTGTCAGGCTGCTGCGCGTCGGGCGGGGCCAGCCGAAGGGGTGCTCGGGTGCTGCGGATCGGGAACGCGTCGGGGTTCTACGGGGACCGCTTCACGGCGATGCGGGAGATGCTGACCGGCGGGCCGCTGGACGTGCTCACCGGGGACTACCTGGCCGAGCTGACCATGCTGATCCTGGCCCGGGACCGACTCAAGGACCCCGGGCTGGGCTACGCCCGGACCTTCCTGCGGCAGTGGGAGGAGTGCCTCGGCGAGGCCACCGACCGGAACGTGCGGATCGTGGTGAACGCGGGCGGCCTCAACCCCGGCCGGCTCGCCGAGGCCGTCCACGAGTCGGCCGCGAAGCAGGGCATCCCGCTCGCGGTCGGCGTGGTCGAGGGCGATGACCTGCTCGGCCGCCCGGATCTGCCGCCCGGGCTGCTGGCGGCCAACGCCTACCTGGGCGGGCGCGGCATCGCCGAGTGCCTGCGGGCCGGCGCCCAGCTGGTGGTGACCGGGCGGGTGACGGACGCGGCGCTGGTCTCGGGGCCGGCCCAGGCCCACTTCGGTTGGGGCGAGGGCGAGGTGGACGCACTGGCGGGGGCGGTGGTGGCCGGGCACGTGCTGGAGTGCGGGGCGCAGGCCACCGGCGGCAACTACGCCTTCTTCGGGGAGCACGACGTCACCCACCCGGGCTTCCCTATCGCCGAGCTGCACGCCGACGGCACCAGCATGATCACCAAGCACCCCGGCACCGGCGGCGCCGTCACCACCGGCACCGTCACCGCCCAGCTGCTGTACGAGACTTCGGGCGCCCGCTACGCCGGGCCGGATGTCACGGCCCGGCTGGACAGCGTCCGGCTCAGCCAGGACGGGCCGGACCGGGTGCGGATCGAGGGGGTCCGGGGCGAGGCCCCGCCGCCCACCCTCAAGGTGGGGCTCAACCGGCTCGGCGGCTGGCGGAACGAGGTGGTGTTCGTCCTCACCGGCCTGGACATCGAGCGGAAGGCGGACCTGGTCCGCCGTCAACTCGCGCCGCAGATCGGCGACATCGACGCCCGGTGGACGCTCGCCCGGACCGACCACCCGGACGCCGGCACCGAGGAGACCGCCTCCGCGCTGCTCCGCGTCACGGTCCGCAGCGAGGACCAGCACGCCGTCGGCCGGGCCTTCACCGCAGCCGCCGTCGAGCTCGGCCTCTCCGGCTACCCGGGCTTCCACGTCACCGCCCCGCCCGGCCCGGCCACCCCGTACGGCGTCTTCGAGTCCGTCCACCTGGACGCGGCGACGATCCCGCACACCGCCGTGCTCCCCGACGGCACCCGCCGGTCCGTGCCGCACCCCGGGACCACCCGGGCCCTGGAGCCGGCCGCCGTACCGCCGCTGCCACCGCCGCCACCGCCCGGCCCCACCCGCCGCGCACCGCTCGGCCTCGCCTTCGGCGCCCGCAGCGGCGACAAGGGCGGTGACGCCAATCTCGGCGTCTGGGCCCGCAGCGAGCCGGGCTGGCGCTGGCTGGCGCACCGCCTCACCGTCGACCGGCTCCGCGAACTCCTCCCGGAGACGGCCGACTTGACCATCCGCCGGCACCTGCTGCCCAACCTCCGCGCGGTCAACTTCGAACTCGTCGGCCTGCTCGGGGCCGGCGTCGCCTCCCAGCACCGCTTCGACCCGCAGGCCAAGGCCCTGGGCGAGTGGCTGCGCGCCCGTCACGTCGACCTTCCCGAGGAGCTGCTGTGACCACGCTGCCCACCCGCCTGGACCCGTCCTCCCCGGAGTACGCCGAGCACCGCGCCGCGATGCTCGGCAAGCTGGCCGAGCTGGACGCCGAGCACGCCAAGGCACTGGCCGGCGGCGGGCCCAAGTACCTGGAACGGCACCGGAGTCGGGGCAAGCTGCCGGCCCGCGAGCGGATCGAGCTGCTGCTCGACCCCGGTGCGCCGTTCCTGGAGCTGTCACCGCTGGCCGCCTGGGGCAGCGACCACCCGGTGGGGGCGGCGCTGGTCACCGGGATCGGGGTGATCGAGGGCACCGAGTGCGTGATCACCGCCAACGACCCGACCGTGCGCGGCGGGGCGAGCAATCCGTGGACCCTGCGCAAGGCACTGCGCGCCAACGAGATCGCGCTCGCCAACCGCCTCCCGGTGGTCAACCTGGTGGAGTCCGGCGGGGCCGACCTGCCCAGCCAGAAGGAGATCTTCATCCCGGGCGGCGCGCTCTTCCGCGACCTCACCCGGCTCTCGGCCGCCGGCATCCCCACCGTGGCGGTGGTGTTCGGCAACTCCACGGCGGGAGGCGCCTACGTCCCCGGGATGTCCGACCACACCGTGCTGGTCCGCGACCGGGCCAAGGTCTTCCTCGGCGGACCGCCGCTGGTGAAGATGGCCACCGGCGAGGAGTCCGACGACGAATCGCTCGGCGGCGCCGAGATGCACGCCCGCACCTCCGGGCTGGCCGACCACCTGGCCGAGGACGAGCACGACGCGCTGCGCACCGCCCGCCGGATCGTCCGCCGTCTGCGGTGGACGAAGGCCGGCCCAGGGCCGGACCTCGCCGCACGGCCGCCGAAGTACGCCGAGGAGGAGCTGCTCGGGCTGGTGCCCGCCGACCTCAAGGTGCCGTTCGACCCGCGCGAGGTGATCGCCCGGATCGTGGACGGCTCGGACTTCGACGAGTTCAAGCCGCTGTACGGGCCGAGCCTGGTCACCGGCTGGGCCGAGCTGCACGGGTACCCGGTCGGCGTGCTGGCCAACGCGCAGGGCGTGCTGTTCAGCGCGGAGTCCCAGAAGGCCGCCCAGTTCATCCAGTTGGCGAACCAGCGGGACATCCCGCTGGTCTTCCTGCACAACACCACCGGCTACATGGTGGGCCGGGCGTACGAGCAGGGCGGCATCATCAAGCACGGCGCGATGATGATCAACGCGGTCTCCAACAGCAAGGTCCCGCACCTCTCCGTCCTGGTCGGCGCCTCCTACGGGGCCGGGCACTACGGCATGTGCGGGCGGGCGTACGAGCCGCGCTTCCTGTTCGCCTGGCCGAGCGCCAAGTCCGCGGTGATGGGCCCCCAGCAGCTGGCCGGGGTGCTGTCGATCGTGGCCCGCCAGTCGGCGGCGGCCAAGGGGCAGCCGTACGACGAGGACGCCGACGCGGCGATCCGGGCCATGGTGGAGCAGCAGATCGAGGCCGAGTCGCTGCCGGTCTTCCTCTCCGGCCGGCTCTACGACGACGGGGTGATCGACCCCCGGGACACCCGCACCGTGCTCGGCATCTGCCTCTCCGCGATCCACAGCGCACCGGTCGAGGGCGCGCGGGGGTACGGCGTCTTCCGGATGTAGACCGGGGCCGCACCGACAGCTCCACGCGCGCACGGCACACCGGCTGCCCATCCCGCACGGCGCACGCCCCCTCCCACCGAACGGCCCGCCCCACCACGACACAGAGGGACTGACGGATGATCACATCGGTACTGGTCGCCAACCGGGGCGAGATCGCCCGCCGGGTCTTCCGCACCTGCCGGGCGCTCGGCATCGCCACCGTCGCCGTGCACTCGGACCCGGACGTCGACGCCCCGCACGTCCGGGAGGCCGACGCGGCCGTCCGGCTGCCCGGGGCGACGGCGGCGGAGACCTACCTGCGCGGCGAGCTGCTGGTGAAGGCGGCGCTGGCGGCCGGGGCGGACGCGGTCCACCCGGGGTACGGATTCCTCTCCGAGAGCGCGGAGTTCGCCCGCGCGGTGCTGGACGCCGGGCTGGTCTGGATCGGTCCGCCGCCGGAGTCGATCGCCGCGATGGGATCCAAGACGGCGGCCAAGCGGCTGATGGCGGAGGCCGGGGTGCCGGTGCTCGCGGTGCCGGCCGAGCCGACCGAGGCGGATCTGCCGCTGCTGGTCAAGGCGGCGGCCGGCGGCGGCGGCCGGGGCATGCGGATCGTCCGCCGACTGGCCGACCTGCCGGGCGAGTTGGCGGCGGCCCGGGCGGAGGCGGAGCGGGCCTTCGGGGACCAGGAGGTGTTCTGCGAGCCCTACCTGCCGGACGGCCGGCACGTGGAGGTGCAGCTGCTGGCCGACGGGCACGGCACCATCTGGGCGGTCGGCGACCGGGACTGCTCGCTCCAGCGGCGCCACCAGAAGGTGGTCGAGGAGGCCCCGGCACCGGGCCTCTCCGAGACGCTCCGGGCCGAGCTGCACCGCGCGGCGGTGGCGGCGGCCCGGGCGATCGGCTACCGGGGCGCCGGGACGGCCGAGTTCCTGCTCGGGCCGGACGGCCGGTGCTGGTTCCTGGAGATGAACACCCGCCTCCAGGTCGAGCACCCCGTCACCGAGTGCGTGACCGGGCTCGACCTGGTGGCCTGGCAGCTGCGGATCGCCGAGGGCGCCGCGCTGCCGCCCGAGCCGCCCGCCACCCGCGGCCACGCGATCGAGGCCCGGCTCTACGCGGAGGACGCCGAGCAGGACTGGCAGCCGCGCACCGGCACCCTGCACCGGCTCGAAGTGCCGGGCGTGACGGCCGAGTTCGAGACCGGCTCGACGGAGACCGGCCTGCGGCTGGACTCCGGGGTGGGCGACGGCACCGAGATCGGCCCGCACTACGATCCGATGCTGGCCAAGCTGATCGCCTGGGCTCCCACCCGCGCCGAGGCGGCCCGGCTGCTCGCCGCCGCGCTGGACCGGGCCCGGATCCACGGGCCCGGCAGCAACCGCGCGCTGCTCACCGCTGCGCTGCGCCACCCCGCCTTCCTGGCAGGCGAGTTGCACACCGGCTTCCTGACGGCGCACGACCTGGGCGGCGGCCGGCCGGACCTGCCGCTCGCCGCCCTGGTGGCAGCGCTGGCCGGGGCCGGCGGCGGCCCGTTCCCGCCCGGCTGGCGCAATCTGCCCTCCCAGCCGCAGCAGCGGACGTTCCGCGCCGAGGACGGCACCGAGCACCTCGTCCGCTACCGGCTGGACCGCTCGGGTCTGCACGTCGAGGGCTTCCCGGATCTCCAACTCCTGGAGCGCTCACCCGAGTCGGTGGCCCTGCGGGTCGCCGGGGTCACCCGGCGCTGGCGGCTCGCCCGCTACGGCGACCGGCTGTACCTGGACGGCCCGACCGGCGCCGTCACCCTCACCGAACTCCCGCTGCTGCCCGCACCGGTGGCCACCCACGCCCCCGGCGCCCTGCTCGCGCCGATGCCCGGCACCGTCACCCGCACCGCCGCCGAGCCCGGCCAGCGCGTCACCGCCGGGCAGCCGCTGCTCTGGCTGGAGGCGATGAAGATGGAGCACCGGATCAGCGCGCCGGCCGACGGCGTGCTGGCGGAACTCCGGGTCGCCGTCGGCCAGCAGGTCGAGCCCGGCACCCTGCTCGCCGTGGTCGAGAGCTGACCGCGCCCTCTCCCGAAGACCGTCCACCCCGCACGGAAGGACCACCCTCATGTCCGCGTCCGCACCGCTGCCCAGCACCGTCGAATCCGAGGAACACCAGGCCCTGCGCCGCGCGGTGGGCGATCTCGCCCGCAGCTTCGGCCCCGAGTACTTCCGCCGCAAGGCCCGGGCCGGCGAGCCCGTGGACGAGCTCTGGGCCGAGGCCGGCAAGGCCGGCTACCTGGGCGTCAACCTGCCGGCCGAGTACGGCGGCGGGGGCGGCGGTATCACCGAACTCGCGATCGTCCTGGAGGAGTTGGGCGCAGCCGGGGCGCCGCTGCTGATGATGATCGTCTCCCCGGCGATCTGCGGCACCGTGATCGCCCGCTACGGCACCGCCGAGCAGCGTGAGCGCTGGCTGCCCGGTCTGGCCGACGGCACCCGGCGGATGGCCTTCGGCATCACCGAGCCGGATGCCGGCTCCAACTCGCACCGGCTCACCACCACCGCCCGCCGGGACGGCACCGACTGGCTGCTCTCCGGCCGCAAGGTCTTCATCTCCGGTGTGGACCACGCCGACGCGGTGCTCTTCGTGGCCCGCACCGAGGACGCCCGGACGGGGCGGCTGAAGCCCGCCCTGTTCGTCGTCCCGCGCGACACCCCGGGCTTCGAGTACCGGCCGATCCCGATGGAACTGGTCACCGCCGAACGGCAGTTCCAGGTCTTCCTGGACGACGTCCGGCTGCCGGCGGACGCCCTGGTCGGCGCCGAGGACGCCGGGCTCGACCAGCTCTTCGCCGGGCTCAACCCCGAGCGGGTGATGACCGCCGCCTTCGCCCTCGGCCTGGCCCGGCAGGCCCTGGACGTGGCCACCGACTACGCCCGCACCCGCACCGTCTGGGACACCCCGATCGGCGCCCACCAGGCCATCGCCCACCCGCTGGCCCAGTGCGCGATCGAGATCGAGCTGGCCCGTCTGATGACCTCCCGGGCCGCCCAGCTCTACGACCTCGGCCACCACCAGGCGGCCGGCGAGGCGGCCAACATGGCCAAGTACGCCGCCGCCGAGGCCGCCTGCCGCACCGTCGACCAGGCCGTCCACACCCTGGGCGGCAACGGGCTCACCCAGGAGTACGGCCTGGCCGCCCTGCTCACCGCCACCCGGGTGGCCCGGATCGCCCCGGTCAGCCGGGAGATGATCCTGAACTACGTGTCCCAGCACACCCTGGGCCTGCCCCGCTCGTACTGATCCCCCGTCGGCCCGCTTCCGCGCCGTCCGGGGACGGTACGGAAGCGGGCCGACGCCGCACCGGGATCAGCGGATGGCGTTCTCGTAGGCCTTCGCCTGATCCGCCGTCAGCACGTGCGACACCCGCACCACCGTCACGCCCGAGCGGTAGAGGTGGTCCGGCGTGCTGAAGCCGCTGAACGTCGCCTGCATGGCGTCCACGTACTTCACCCAGGTCTCGGCGTCCTCCGGGGTCGCGAAGACCTCGACCGTCCCGCCGTAGGAGATGCTGTCCCGCCGCCCCTGCGAGGCGCCGTCCTTCGCCTTCGGCGAGTCGCTCACCCGGGTGTCGTCGAACGCGGTCTTCGACAGGTACTGGTGCGGACGGCCCAGCTTGCCGTTCGGGTCGCTAGTGGCGTCGTACGTCACGGTCAGCCGGACCGGCAGGGTCCTGGCGAGCTTCTCGGTGACGCTCTTCGCGTCGGGTGCCGGCGCGGCCGGCCGGGCGGACGAGGCGGATGGTGCGGACGGTGCGGACGGGCTGTCCGCGGCCGTGGCGGGCGGTGCCGCCACCGGGGCCGGGCCGGCGGCCTCACCGCACGCGGTGGTGGCGGTGAGGAGGAGGACGGAGAGGGTGATGGTGCTGCCGAAGCGCATGTTTTCCCCTGGTGCATTGAGAGTTGGGGAGACGGTAGTGCGCGCTCCGGTGGTGGGATGCCGAAGATGCCGACCTGTGACGCTGCACCGCAGCGGTCCGGCGGGCGTGCGTCCTCAGAGCTCCCGGATCATCACCTGGCGGGGCCAGCGGTCCAGGCCGTGGGCGGCTTCCGCCTCCCGGACGGTGCGCTGACCGGGGGTCAGGTCGGTGTCGGGGACGGTGTGGAAGCCGAGGCGGGCGTAGTAGGGCGCGTTCCAGGGCACGTCGGTGAAGGTGGTGAGGGTGAGGGCGGGCAGGCCCTCGGCGGCGGCGTGGGTGGCGGCCCGGTCGATCAAGGCGCGGCCGATGCCCCGGCGGCCGTGGTCCGGGTGCACGGAGACCTGCTCCACGTGCAGGTAGCCGTCCAGCGGCTCGGCCAGCAGGTAGCCGACCGGTGCGCCGTCGTCGGGGTCGAGGGCGACCCAGGCCAGGCCGGCCCGTTGGTGGGCGGCCATCCTGTCGAGCGGGATCGGGTCGTCGGAGGCCACCTCGTCCATCCCGATCCCGGCGAACAGGCGGCCGGCGGCCACCTCGATCTCCTGGAGCAGCGGGAGTTCCTCGGTGCGGGCGGTTCTGATCTGCATGCGGGCATTGTCGCCGGAGGCCGAGGGTCCGGGCGAGGCATTTGCGCCGAGCCGGCCACGGCCTCGGGATCGTCCGGTGACCGGCTCGTCCTCCGTCGGGTACGCCGCCCTGTGGACCACCGACCGCGACGCCCGGGTGCCGGAGCGGGCCGGTGACGGCTGTCTTCCGCTCAGCAGGGGACCGGCCCCGTCCTGCCTGGTGACCCGTCACGAGGAGCCGGCGGAGCGGATCGTGGCCCGGATGCCTGCCGCCGGGGTGGAGGTGGTGGCCCCCTGAGGCCGCGCCCTGGTCAGCGGGTGGTGGGGTCGTCCTGCTCGCGGAGTTCGTGGATGACGTTGACGAAGGCGCGGATGCGGGCGTTCTCGGCGGCGGTCAGCCAGAGCAGGCCGTAGTCGATGGTCGGTGCGTCGCCGAACGGGACGAAGACCACCCCGGGCCGGGTGTAGTAGGACGCGCCCCTGGCCGCGACCACCGAGACGCCGCTGCCCGCGCTGATGTGGGCCAGCACCTCCTGCCAGTAGGTGATCGGCGCCCCGTGCGGGATCGGCCGGCCGGAAGGGGTGCGGCTGGGGTAGTGGTACTCCAGCCAGTAGTCCGGGATCTTCCCGGTCATCGGGAGCAGCACGGTGTCCGCCAGGTCCTCCAGCGAAACGGTGGCCCGGCCGGCGAACGGGTGGTCGGCCGCGACCATCAGGGCGCGCGGCTCGGAGAAGACCAGCGGCCCGACCGTGATGTCCGGTTCGCGGACCGGGAACTCGGTGAGCTGGAGGTCGAGTCGGCCCGCGCGCAGCGGCCCGAACGGGTCGCCGAGCTGGGCCTCCTCGATCCGCACCTCGCAGTCGGGGTACCGCGCCCGGAACACCTCGGCGGCCCGGATCACCAGATCGCCGCACCAGAGTGCGGAGTACCCGACGGCCAGACTGCCGGTGATGCCGCGCGCGGCGATGATCGCCTGGGCCAGCCCGGCGCCGATCTGCTCGTAGGCCGGCCCGAGGTCGGCGCGGAGCCGCTCCCCGAGGGCGGTCAGCCGCACGTCCCGGCTGGTCCGCTCGAACAGCGGGGCACCGACCTGCCGTTCGAGCTTCTTGATGGTCTGGCTGATCCGCCCCGTACTGACGTGCAGGCGTTCGGCGGTGCGGCCGAAGTGCAGTTCCTCCGCCAGCGTCAGGAACGCCTCCAACTCCAGCCTCTCCAGCACGACTCCCCCGTCCGCGAACTGTCCACCCGATCCGTCAGCACGCTAGCCGGTCCGGCCCGGGGGCGTTGAACCGGGCTAAACGCTCGTGCCGGTGATGGCCGTTGATCGCCCTCCCGGCTCCCCGGCAGGCTGGAGCCGTCCGGCCGCGTCAGATCGGCCGGGCCGGGCTCCCGGTGACATCGACTCCCGGTGGAAGGCCCGTACTCGACCGACATTCCGGAGTGACCATGAAGCTCACCGTGACCACCTTCGTCTCCCTCGACGGCGTCCTGCAGAGCCCCGGCGGGCCGACCGAGGACGCCACCGACGGCTTCGACCTCGGCGGCTGGCTGGTCCCGTACGTCGACCAGGGCTTCGGCGAGATCGCCGGCCCGTGGTTCGACGACGCGGACGCCTTCCTGCTCGGCCGCCGCACCCACCAGCTGATGGCGGCACACTGGCCGCACGTCACCGATCCGGCCGACACGGCCGCGGTCAAGCTCAACTCCCTGCCCAAGTACGTCCCGTCCACCGGCCGCGAGGTCGCCGCATGGGCCGGGACCACGGTGCTCTCCGGCGACCTGGCGGCCGAGGTGAGGGCGCTCAAGGAGCTGGACGGCCGGGCGCTCCAGGTGCACGGCAGCGGTCGGCTGATCCAGTCGCTGCTGGCCCACGACCTGGTGGACGAACTGCGGCTGCTCACCTTCCCGGTGGTCCTGGGCCGGGGCAAGCGCCTGTTCGAGCCCGGCACCGTGCCGGCCGCCTGGCGGCTCACCGACGTCCGCTCCACCCCGGCCGGGGTGATCGGTCACACCTACGCCTTCGCCGGGCGGCCGGCGACGGGCGGCATCGGCATCGACGCCGACGGCCACGAGGAGCTGCTCCCGGTCTCCTGACCCGGGGCGCCTCCCGCTCCGGCCCCGACTCCCTTCATCCGGAAGGACGTTCACATGCGCAGCCTCACGGCCGGCTTCTTCGTCTCGCTCGACGGAGTCGTCGAAGCCCCGTACACCTGGCACTTCCCGTACCTGACCGACCAGGTCACCGAGGCGGTGATGGCGATGACCGCCAAGGCCGACGCCATGCTCTTCGGCCGGCACACCTACCAGGAGTTCGCCTCCCACTGGACCACCCAGCCCGACGACGACCCGCTGGCCGCCCACCTCAACTCCCTCACCAAGTACGTGGCGTCGAGCACCCTGGAGACGGCCGACTGGCAGAACTCGACGCTGCTCGGCGCCGAGGGCCTGGCCGAGCGGATCACCGGGATCAAGCAGCAACCGGGTGGCGACATCGCCGTCTCGGGCAGTGCCACCCTGGTCCGCTGGCTGCTCGCCAACGACCTGCTCGACGAACTCACCCTGCTGGTCCACCCGGTGGTACTCGGCACCGGCGCCCGCCTGTTCGAGGGCACCCTGCCACGCCGGGCGCTCACCCTGGCCCACTCCGCCGTCCTGGACAACGGGACCCTCCACCTCACCTACCGCACCACCCCCTGACGGCGGTCCGCCCCGGCTCCCCTCCCCCACGGAGGGCCGGGGCGGACCGTCCCGGGGCCGGCGGCCGTCAAGCCGGCCGGAGCGGCGGCCGTAAATCCGGTGCGACCGGGCCGCCCCGCCCCTACGGTGTCCGCCATGACTGCCGGCACCACCACCCCGTCCGCCTATCCGCCGCTCAACCTCCGGGTGAGCACCCCCCCGGCTCGAACTCCTCGGCGCCACCGACGAACTGCTGGAGCGCCTGCTCCCGGTGGTCCGCGCGGGCGTGGCCGACGGGCCGCCCCACCCGTTCGACGACCCGATCTCGCTCTACCTGGACAGCCCCGACCGCGAATGGGCCTGGCTCCGGGGCGTCTGGAACGGGCGTGCCCAGGTGCACGACGGGAACTGGCGCCTCTACTTCGTGGTGGTCGTGGACGGTGAACCCGTCGGCATGCAGGACGTGTTCGGCACCGACTTCGACACCTTCGGCACCGTCGGGACCTTCTCCTGGCTCGGCCCGGCCGCCCGGGGCAAGGGCTTCGGCAGGGAGATGCGCGAGGCGATCCTGCACCTGGCCTTCGAGGGCCTCGGCGCCCGGGAGGCCGCCAGCGCCGCCTTCTCCGACAACCTCGCATCCAACCGCGTCTCCGAGTCCCTCGGTTACACGCCCAACGGCACCGAGTGGGCCACCCGCCTGCTGGAGCCGGCCCCGATCGACCGCTGGCGCCTCACCCGCGCGCGGTGGTCCGCCCACCGCCGATCCGACATCACCCTCGCGGGCGTCGAGGCCTGTCTCCCGGTCCTCGGCATCCCCTCTCCCGCCGGGCCCTGACGGGCCGTCACCCCACCCCGGCACCGCGCTTTCGACGGCGCGGCACTATCGTTCGACCGGAACCCGAAGAGCCGGACAGTGGGGTCCCGGAGTCCGGACGCCCGTGGGGAGGTCGTCACGTGCTGGACGGACTGGACGAGCTGTGCACCGAGGCGCTGGCCCGACACGGCTGTGCCTCGGTCTCCGTCGCGGTGGCGGAGCGCGACGAGGTGGTCTTCACCCGGGCCTGGGGCCAGGCAGACCTGGCCACCCGTCGCCCCGCCACCCCGGAGACCGTGTACGGGCTGGCCTCCGTCACCAAGGCGTTCACCGCCACCGCCGTCCGGCTGGCCGCCGCCGAGGGCCTGCTCGACCTGGACTCCCCGGTCCCCGGCCGCTTCGACCGGGGCGCCCCCACACCGCGTCAGCTCCTGCTGCACCGCGGCGGCCTCCCGGCCTTCTACGACTTCCACTACGGCACCGGCCCGCGCCCCGTCCGGGCCGAGCGGTACCGTGCCCAGGTACGCGCACCCGGGACCGACTTCGAGTACGCCAACCTCGGCTACCAGGAGCTCGCCGACCTGCTGGAGCGCACCACCGGCCGCCCGTTCGCCACCTTCCTCCGGGACCGGATCGCCACACCGCTCGGCCTCACCGGCTTCACCCACGGCGCCGCCGGTCCGGCCCCGGACTCCACCGCCGTGGCGACCCGCTACTCGGCCGCCGGCCGCGCCTACCCCACCTGCCGCACCGGCCATCCGGCCGCCACCGCCGCCTGGGCCACCGCCGCCGACATCGCACTCTTCGCCCGGACCTCCGCCCGCCTGGTCGCCTCGGCACCGGAGGACGCCGAGCCCCTCAACGCCCACACCGGGTACGGCTACGGCCGGCTCGTGTCGCGCGGCCCGGGCCCGCTGGTCCTCAGCCACGGCGGAGGGATGGGTGGGGTCGCCGCAATGATGATCGACTTCCCCGAGCAGGAGGTCTCCCTCGCCGTCCTGACCAACTCCACCGACAAGTCCACCCGCGACCTGGTGGTCCGTCACCTCGGCACCGGCCTGGTCCCCGGCTTCGACCCGGAGCGGCACCTCGACACCGGCTCCGACGCCTCCCGCCCGGCCGACCTCCCGGCGGGTCGCTGGAGCGGTGGGATCACCACGCCCGAGGGCCCCGTCCCGCTCCGCCTCGACCTGCTGCCGCCCGACCGGGTGCGGATCCACCTCGCCGGTGCCCCGCCCATCACCTGCGGCGCCACCGCCTCCACCCGCCACGACCTCCAGGCCACCGCGCCGCTCCAGCTCCCCACCGCGGACGCCCGGCTGAACAGCCCGCACCTCGGGCTCGCCCTCGGCTTCCGGCAGGGCGCCCTCACCGGCCGGGCCGTCGCCTACAAGCCCGACGACCGGGAGGGCTTCCTCGGCTCCTACCTCCCCCATTCCTGCACCCTCCGCCCGCTGGACCACGGCTGATCCGGGCGCGGGTGGGGTGGGTGTGAGGGGGGCCACGGGCGGGTGCGGTCGGGTCGGACCCTCCGTGGCCGGGCGCTCGCACTCGGTCGAGACCGCACCCCCGAGCACCACCGCCAGGCCGTGGCACCGGTCACAACAACACCCGCAACGATCTCCCCCACCACCCGTCCGGCCCGCCACCTCGGGCCCCACGCCCGGACCCTACCTTCGGTAACCCCACCCTGAGCTGCGATCTCCTCCGAATCCTTGCCCCCACGCCCAACCACTCGTAGCTTCGAAACCAGTGCACAGCGCACCACCCGGGCCCACCACCCGCAGCCCCCGCCCACCCGGCGGCCGGGCACACACGGCGAAGGTGACCGGGGCGGCAGACCGCGACCGACACGCGAACAGCCGCCCACCGAGTGCGACATCACGGAACACCCCCCTCACAGGGCCCACTCCGTGCTGTCCGTCCGGGACTTCCGAGAGGATCCGTATGACCTTCCGTCACGAGACCACCGCCGCCACCACCACCTCCTCCGCCAAGCGCAACCGCCTGCGGATGGTCCTCATCGGCGGCGCCGTGGCCGCCCTCCCGGCAGCAGGCCTCGTCACGGCCACCTCGGCCTCCGCCGCGTCCTCCTCCACCTGGGACGCCGTCGCCCAGTGCGAGAGCACCGGCAACTGGAACACCAACACCGGCAACGGCTTCTCCGGCGGCCTCCAGTTCACCCCCAGCACCTGGGCCGCCTACGGCGGCACCCAGTACGCCGGCTCCGCCGACCAGGCCACCAAGGGACAGCAGATCGCCGTCGCCGAGAAGGTCCTCCAGGGCCAGGGCCCCGGCGCCTGGCCCGTCTGCTCCGTCAAGGCCGGCCTCACCAAGGGCGGCACCCCCGCCCAGACCGACACCACCACCGCGAGCACCCCGGCGAAGTCCACCAAGACCGCCAAGTCCGCGGACCAGACCACCAAGGCCGCCCCCAAGAACGACACCCAGGCCGCCTCCCGCAGCACCGAGCGCACCCCGGTCACCAAGACCACCCCCGCCGCCCCCACGCAGCAGAACACCAGTGACAGCTACACCGTCAAGAGCGGCGACACCCTCGCCGCCATCGCCGCCACCAACGGCGTCGACCTCGGCACCCTCTACACCAACAACGCCTCCGTCATCGGCGACGACATCGACCTCATCCTGCCCGGCCAGGTCCTCAGCATCTGACCCCACAGAAGACCAGCCACGGCACACCACGAAGCCCCCGCGCACCCACCCACACGGCGCACGGGGGCTTCGACCGCTCTCAACCGTCCTTCACCGCTCCGGCTCCGAGGACGGCCGACGGAGCCAGCGCAGCAGCAGGACGCTGGCCAGCGCGGCCAGTGCACACCAGGTGGAGACGAAGGCGGTCCGCCAGAGCAGCGCGCAGACCCCCGCCGCCACCGCGACCGACCAGCCCAGCAGGCGGAGTTCCGGGACGGGGTTGAGCACCAACGGGCCCAGTACCGCGAGCAGATAGGTCGTCAGGAACACGGGGGCGAACGGGACCCCGACCGCGTACTCCAGGGTGTGCCCGCGCACCTCGGCGGTGACCGGCCCGCCCAGCACTGCGAGGGTGAGCACCACTGCGGTGACCAGCCCGATCGCCACGAACCCGACCAACCGGCGGGGCCGCCCGGCGGCCCGCCAGGCACCCACCGGGACCAGCAGGGCGAGCAGCGGCATGGCGATCAGCGCCCACCCGACCCCGGCCGACCGGGCGAGCCCGGGACCGATCCGACCCTCCTCGCCCAACCACACCACGGCTTCGACGAGTTGGTGCACCCCGAGGACCAACGGCAGTGCCGCCAAGGGCAGTTGCCGACGGTCACGCACCGCCCCCAGGCACACCACCCCGAGGCCCGAGACCCCGGCGCCCATCACCAGGTCCGCCTGCGCACTCCAGCACATCGCCCCGCCCGGACCTCGACGCCGACCTCTCCGCCCGACGATCGGTCACCCCGGCCGCCGCCAGCGTGATTGACGGGACCGACCGGGAACGAATCACCTGACCGGACCACAGATCCGTGACACCCCGTCATTGCCGCGTCACGCATTCCGGAATCACCACGACAGGACATCGTGCACGAACTCACCGTCGTGCCACCTCCGCCGGCCGGGACGCCCGGATCAGAAGTCGAGCGCGGCCTCGATGCGCTTGAGACCGTGCCGGGCGAGTGCCAGGTTGGCCCGCGAGCGGTCCAGCGCGAGGTAGAGGAAGAGCGATCCGTGACTGCGGGCCAGCGGGCGGATCAGGTGGTACTGCGTGCCGAGGGTGATGAGGATGTCCTCGATGACGTCGTCGATCGAGAGCGCGGCGAGGGCCCGCACCTTGGCCCGGACGACCTCGGTGTTGGCGGCCGCCGCGACCTCGAGGTCGAGCTGCTGACCGCCGCCGAGGACCCCGAGCGACATACCGCTCTCGTAGTCGGCGAGGGCCACGCCGACGGCACCTTCGATGGCCATCGCTTCCTTGAGTGCGACGTCAATGTTCATGCGCTGTTCGTCCTTTGAATGACTTCCGAGTGGAACTCCCGCGTGCGGGACCAAAGTAGCAAGAAACTCCCGGGCGATGATCACCTCATGGAATGGGTGCACTAAAGTACGGTCCCAGTGTTCGCAAGGCGAAGGGATGCAGGTGCACGCGCTCGAAGCCGCCCTCTCCGACGTGCTCGGCTCCCCCGGAGTGGTCGGCGCCGCCCTCGTCGACGGCGTCACCGGCCTGACCTACCGGGCCTGTGGTGACCACCCCCTGCTGGGAGCCGGATCCGGGCCGGAGCTGGCCGAGTTGGCTGCTCTGATCGAGGAACGCCTCTGCGCGGCGGGAGCGGGCGACGGGTTGGAGGGCATCGTGGTGACCAGCACCCGCCACCACGAGGTCACCCGGGTCCTGCACGGCCACGGCGATCCGCTGCTCCTCGTCACGGTGCTGGACCGCGAGCGGACCAATCTCGCGCTGGCGGTCCACCAGAGCGCCGTCCAGGCAAGGGACTTGCTGGCATGACCGGTCCCTCTCCCGACCCGACGTCGGCACCGGCACCGGCATCCGCACCAACAGGACAGCCCGCCGTACGGAACGTGCCCGCGCTGCTGCTCGCGCTGCGCGAGGAGGGCTTCACCGGCTCGGTCGTCATCTCCAGTGCCCCCGGCGGCACGATCCACCTGGAGCACGGACTGGTCACCGCCATCGAGACGCCCGGGGCTCCGACCGCCGAGACCCTGCTGCTGAAGTCACGACGCGTCAGCGAGCACGACTGGGCTGCCGCCGAGGCGGCGGCCCGGTCGGCCGACCATGCCGCAGGCCGGCCTGCGGACCTCGGGGCGGCCCTGGTGGCCCAGGCATCGATCGGGGCGGCCGAGCTCGAAACCGTATGCGCCGCCGCCGTGTTCGACGGGGCCTTCGCCCTGGTGCTGAGCCCGCCCGGGAGTTGGGAGACGCACGCTGCGACTCCGCCTGCCGGGCTCGCCCTGCGTCCCGGGGTCGAACCGCAGCGGCTCTTCGCCGAGACCGCTCGCCGGACGGCCCTGCTCACCCGCCTCTGGGGCCCGCCCGGGGAGCTCGCCCGCCGGCGGATCACACCCGCCACGACCTCCGTCGCCACCTCCCCGGGGATCCCGCTCCGCCAGCGGGAGGTGCTCGCCGCCGCCACCGGCCGGCGGACCGCACGGGACATCGCCTTCGCCCTGGGGCGGGGCGTGTTCGCGGTGCTCCTCGACCTGGTCCGGCTGGACGCCCGGCGCCTGCTCCACCGGCCCGCGGCCCCTGCCGCGACCGCTCCGAGCGTGGCCCGGCGCACCCCGCCGAGCGAGCCGCAGGCCGGCCGCCCCGGCGCCGACCCGCTCCCCCTGCCGCGCCGCGTGCCGGGCGGACGCAACCCCGCCTCGCACCACCGCTCCGCCGTCAGCACCACACCGGCCGAGGGGGCGTCAGCTCCGTTCGGCAGCCCAGCAGTCCCTCACCGCGCCCGCGCCACGGACACCACCGAGAAGAGCACACCATGACCAGTCAGACACCCGCCGCCGTCCTCGTGGGCGAGCTGCAGTCCCTCCGTGACCGGGTCATGGGCATCTCCGAGAGCGTCATCTCCACCGCCGACGGCCTGCTGGTCGCGGCCGACACCGCTGGCGTCCATCCCGAGTCGGCATCCGCCCTCTCGGCCGCCATGCTCGGCCTGGGCCGGCGCACAGCGGCCGAGTTCGGCGTGGGCGGCCTGCGGGACGTGGTCACCCGGTGCAGCGGCGGCTACGTCGTGGTGCTGGCGATCGGGGATCAGGCCCTGCTGATGGTCCTCGGTGACGAGGGCCTCGACATCGCCGGCCTGCACCGCGAGTCCGCCGCCACCGTCCGCCGCCTCGGCGAGCTCCTCGGGCTGGTCCCGGCCGCCTGAGCGTCCTCGCGCCGCTTCGTCCGTACGCTCGTCGCGCTCGTGATCGAGTCCTGGACGATCGATGGCGCATGCCCTGGGACCGCCTCGTCCGAGACGGTCCTGGGAGGAGGGTGCGCGCGCGATCGGTCCGCCTCCGGCCTCGTCCCGCAGTGCGTGCGCGTCCGCCGGACGGGGCGCCGTGCCCGGGCATGACGCTCCACCAGGTCGCCAGGGGATTCCGGCGACTCCTCGCGACCTGGGACGGCCCGCGCCCGACGCGCCACCGACCACCTGCCCGACCCACACCGGCCCCGCCCTCAGCCTCAGCCCCGGCCCCGGCCTGACGAAGCACTACCAGGACGTCCCGGCAGGTCGGAGCGTCGCCACCGGCCGGGACGTGTTCGGTGCGGTGCAGCTACTCGCACTCGTCGAAGAGCAGCACGCTGCCGACCGGCAGCCGGCCGGGAGGTATCGACCTGGCATCGCCGAGGTCCACCAGGGTGGCACCGGCCCCGGCCGGCGAAGCGTCCCGGACCACATCCGCAGGATGCGGGCGTGACCGGCCGCTGACGTAGGGTTCGGGTACGGAACCCGCCTCGCCGAAGGGACGCCCAGCATGGCCACCACCCCCACCACCGGATCCACCGTCAGCTCCGCCGCGGGGGTCACCCGGTTCGGGCTGGGGACGGCGGCGGTCGGGCGGCCCGGGTACATCAACCTGGGCCGGGAGGCGGACCTGCCGACCGGGCGGAGCGTGGCCGGGCTGCGGCAGCGGACGCACGAGTTGCTGGACCAGGCGTTCGCGGCGGGCGTGCGGTACCTGGACACCGCCCGCTCCTACGGCCTGGCCGAGGAGTTCCTCGGCGAGTGGCTGGCCGGGCACCCGCAGGCGGCGCGCGAGGTCACGGTGGGGAGCAAGTGGGGCTACACCTACACGGCCGACTGGCAGGCCTCGGGCGTGTCGGTGCACGAGGTGAAGGACCACTCGGTCGAGGTGTTCGACCGTCAGATCGCCGAGAGCCGCACGCTGCTGGGCAAGCGGCTGGACGTCTACCTGGTGCACTCCGTGACGCCCGACAGCCCCGCCCTCACCGACGCCGCGCTGCACGGCCGGCTGGCGGCACTGGCCGCCGAGGGGATCCGGATCGGGCTCTCCACCAGCGGCCCGGCGCAGGCCGCCACCCTCCGCGCGGCGGGCGGGGTGACGGTGGACGGGCAGCCGCTGTTCAGCGCCGTGCAGTCCACCTGGAACGTGCTGGAGCCCTCCGCCGGGCCCGCGCTCGCCGAGGCGCACGCGGCCGGCTGGCTGGTGGTGATCAAGGAGGGGATGGCCAACGGCCGCCTGGCGGGCCGGCACGCCACCACCCCGTGGACCGCCCCGCTGCGCGCCGTGGCGGCGGAGACCGGGGCCGGCCCGGACGCCGTCGCGCTGGCGGTCGCCGCCGCGCAGCCGTGGGCCGACGTGGTGCTCTCCGGCGCGGCCACCTCCGAACAGTTGGCCTCCAACCTGGCCGCCGCCGAGCTGCGGCTCACGGCCGGCCAGCTCGCCGCCCTGGCCCCGCTGGCCGAGCCCGCCGAGGAGTACTGGCGCACCCGCTCGGCACTGCCCTGGGCCTGAGTGCTACCGTCGGACGGCCGGCCGCGGGACTCCGGTGCGACTTCCGGAGCCTTCCTATAACGCAGTGATTCGCAGTTCGCGCCCCCATTCCCCGGCCGGCTCCCCATTCAAGGCCGGCAGCGAGGACGAGAGACCGTGGAGACGTACGGCGACCTGATCGCCGCCGACGACGTACTGCTCTTCGTCAACGCCGCGATCACCGCGACCGGCCAGCGCGAGTTCCATGCCGAGGCGGCCGAGCAGCAGCTCTCGCTCGGCTTCCTGCACGAGTACATGTTGGTCAACTACCGTGGCCCGTACGCCGCTTCGCTCGCGCTGGACATCAACGACCACAATGCCGCGCTGATCGTCCGCCAGCTGCTGGAGACCGCGAAGGACGCCACCGAGGAGCAGCGCCGCACCGAAGGACGGCTGATCGCCCGCCGGCTCGCGCTGCTGCCGCCGCAGCGGGTCTACCGGCTGATCGGCGAGCTGCGCCGGGCCCGGGTGAACAACCGCCGCACCCGGGCCATCCTGCGCGACTGGCTGGCCGCCCGGCCGGACCAGACGCTGGACGCGGTCAAGTACCGGGGCGGGCTCAAGCTGGCCCTCCGGCACCTGCACCTGCGGCCCGCCGAGCCCGAGACCGGGGACTTCCTGTTCGGCAAGGCCGCCCGGCGGGCCGGGCGGTACCGGGCACCGCTGCTGGACGCCTGGACCAGGGCGCACTACGAGCAGGGCGCCCTCTACCAGCTGCCGTACACCGTGGCGGAGGGCTTCGCCGCCAAGCACGGCATCCCGCGGGAGGCCTTCCTCCGGAAGATCGAGCCCCGGATGACGGCCCTGGAGCGGCTCCGGCTCCAGGAATCGGCCCGCCGGACCGGGGCCGCCGAGGTCGCCGCCGACCTGCACCGGATGCCGCTCACCCGGCTCGCGGTCTACGCGCTGGGGCTGCCGACCGCCGACCGGATCGCCCGCCGGGCCGAGCTCACCGACGCGCTGCGCGCCGCCGCTCGCCGCACCGCCGGTACGCAGCAAGGGAGTTGGGGACGGGTCTCGGCGGTGCTGGACGACAGCTTCTCCTCGGCCGGCTCCGGGCAGAAGCGCCGCCGACCGCTGGCTGCCGCCCTGGCCTGCCACTTCCTGCTGGAGGCGCTGGCCGCCGAGGGCGGGTACCGGGCCTTCTGGACCTCGGGTCGCACCGATGCGCTGCTGCTCCACCCGCTCGGCCCGACACCGCTGGGGCGGCGGATCGTGGACGCCCTGGAGACCACGCCCGACCGGCTGGTGATCCTCTCGGACGGCTGGGACAACGCCCCGCCCGGGATGGCCGCCGAGGTGCTGCGGGTCTGGCACACCCGGCTGGATCCGGACCACCGGACCGGCATCGTCCATCTGAACCCGGTCTTCGACGCCGAGACCTTCGACGTCCGCCGCCTGGCCCCGACCGTGCCCACCGCCGGACTGCGGGACGCGGCGGACCTGCCGACCCTGGCCGAGTTCGCCCGGTTCGCCGAAGGGCGCACCGGTATCGGCGAGTTGACCGCGCACCTGGCCCTGCGCATCGAGCGGTTCCTCGACCCCGCACGCGCCGGGGAGCCCGGACCGTCCGGGGACTCAGGGAAGCCCGGGGAGCCTGGGGAACCGTCGCCGGACCCGTCCCGAACGGGAGGAGCGCAGTGAGCACCACCCCCTTCACCCTCACCCTCGACGGGCTGACCACCCGGCCGGCCCAGGTCTGGGGCGGGGTCCGGCTGGTGCCCCTGGTCCGCGAGCAGCCGATCACCGACCTGCGGCTGCGCCAGGAGCTGTACGGCGAGCGCGAGGCCACCGTCACCGCCGGCCCGCAGGCCTACACCGCCTTCCTGCCGCACGGCTTCGTGGCCGACTGGACCCGGGACGGCACCCCGGCCGCCGCCTACGGCACCCAACTCGGCTCCGCCGCACCGGAGTCCGTGCCGCTGGAGCGTCGGCCGGGCCGGCTCGCCCAGCGGGCCGACCGGACCCGGCTGCGCTTCCTCCCGCTCCACCTGGCCCTGGAGGGCTACCTCGCCCTGCACTTCGGCGGGCCCGCCCTGGCCTGGCGCGAGTGGTCGCAGCGCGCGCTGCGGCACGGCCTGTCGCCGCGCGAGGAGGAGGCGTACTGCGGGGCCGCCGTGCGCGGACTCGCCGACGCACTCCGGGTGTTCGAGCTGCACCCGGGCCAGTGCGGCCTGCTGCTGTACGTCGCGGACGCGCTCGCCGCCGCCTTCGTGGTGCCGCACCCGGAGGACTACCGGGCGCTGCACCGGAGCCTGCTGCTCGACCTCTACGGCGACGCGGTGCACCACTACGCACTGCTCTCCGCTCCGGTGCCGGACTTCCGGGCCGATCTCCGCTCCGGCCCGCCGATCCGCTCGCTGACCGAGCTGCGGGCGGCCGTGGGGCAGCAGGAGCATGCCTGGGCGGAGTTCCACGACTCCACGATGGCAGGGGAGTTGCTCGGCGCCGTCTACCGCGGCAGGACGGTGCGCCGGATGGACCGCTTCACGCTGCTGCGCTTCCTGCCCGAGTTCCGCCCCCGGCAGGAGAACCACATCGGGGAGGCGATCACCGACGAGCACGGCCGCCTGGCCTACCTGAAGACCTTCCGCCTCTCCGAGGCCCAGACCAAGCGCGGCCACCTGCTGGACACCCTGGCCGCCCACGACTGGCACCTGACGAACGCCGCCTCCGCCCTCGGCCTGGAGGAGCACCAGCTGGGCCTGCGCCTGGAGTCGGCCGGCTTCGGCCACCTGCTCCGCCAGGACGTCCTCGACCACTACCGCCGTCAGGCCCGCTGAGCTCGTCGCCGGGCGGGCCCGGCCCCGCCCGGAAAACCCCTGGCCCGGCTGCTCCCCGGAATGATGCGATGCCTGGATGGAGAACTCCCCGTGGGACCGGCTACCGCCGCAGGCTCGGATCGAAGCGGACCGGCTGATCGCCGCCGGGCAGCACGTCCGGGCGATCTGGTGGATGCGCGAGTGCTCCGCCGCGCCGAAGCCCGGCATCCACGCATGCCTCGACCTGATCTCGGAGCGCATCCCGGTGGTACGGGGACCGGTGTCGCCCAACCCACTGGCGCCGGACGGGCGGTAGGGGTTACGCTCCCCCACGATGATCACTCACTCCTTCTTCGGATCGGGGGTCTCGTCCACGTTCGGTGAGTGCTGATGGCCACTCACCCCGTGTACGAGGACTCCTACCTCTCCCGCTGGCTGCGCGTGCGCGAGTACGCCGTGCCGCCCGTCATGATCGAGCAGTCCACCGCCCGCCGCGCCGTCGGCGACTGGGCGGGAGCCTGTGCTGCCGCCCACCTGGACGTGGACCTCGATCTACGGACCGTGAACCGGGCCTTCGGCCGCGAGTTCACCGGTCGACTCCGTTCCGATCTCCGCCACCTGGCGCCCGATCTGCTGCGCTGGCACCTGCCCAGGACGGCCCCCGACGGGCTGCTCCGGGCCGGGCTGACGCTCAGCCTGGCCCGGTACCGGCTGCCCGGCCGGTCGGCGCCGGTGCACCTGGTGGCCCGTACCCCGCCCGCCTGGGCGGACGGCGGTCAGCGCTTCTCGCTGGCCCTCTGGGGAGCCGACGACACCGACCCCGGCGTACCGCACCCGCACCTGCGGCCGGACCCGCGCTTCCGGTTCGATCTGCACCGCCACCTCTGGGACGTCCGCCGGACGGCCGAGCTGCCGACCAGGGTCGGCGCTGACCGTCAACCTCCCGATGAGCAGCCCGAGTTGGCGGCCCTGCGGCAGCCCGACCTGGTGGCCATGCGGCAGCCCGAACTGGCGACCGCACGATGGGCCGCCGAAGCAGCGCTGCTGCGGGCGGCCGACGGCTGCCCGGAACACCCGGTGGTAGTGCGGCTCGGCATCCGCCATCGCCGGCTCCTGCTGCCGGACGGTCGGCTGGTCGACGGTGAACCACCGGCAGCCCTGCGGAGGTTCGGCAGCGGAGGGTGGGCTGCCCTGCCCGTGCTGCCCGACGCCTCGACCTGGACGCTGCCGGACCTGCTGCTGCTCCGCAGCGGCGTGATCGACCCCGGCCGGCTCCATCCCCTGGTCGCGTCGGCCCTGGCACCGGGCTACCCCGCCTCACCGCTGCCCCCGTCGGCCACCGTCGCCGGACCACAGCTGGTGGACTGCCAGGGTGCCCGGCACCGGATCGGCCTGGTCGAGGGCGTCCTCAGCGCACTCGATCACGACCCGGCGGAGATCGCCCGGGAGCAGCTGATCGGCGCCCTCGGCGGTCGCCAGCTCCCGTGCCTGGAGACGATCGAGCGGGCCCACCGGCACCCCGAGGAGCTGACCGGCGTCCGGGAGCGCCTGGTGCACGGTGACACCTCCGGCGCGCTGGCCGTGATCGAGGCGCTGCTCGGCCCCGCCGCCCTGCTGCCCCCGGGCAGACTCCGTGAGGAGTTGGAGGCGGCGGCCGAACGGCGCGTCGTGCACGGCCTCCACCGGGCCGACCTGCTGAGCCGCCACCGCCCGACGCCCCGGACCGGTCGGCGGATCGACGGCCGGGTCCGGGTCCGGGGTGACCTTCGGGACCGGCTCCGGAACCGTCCCCGGCTCGCCGCCCTGCCGCGCTGACCCCGGCCGCTCCGACGGCTTCTGCACCTCCTCCGCAGCACTGACCCTCGCTCCGCCCCCGTCCCTGAACCCGAGCCGCACCGGCCGCGCCGCCGCAGGGCTGCCCCCTGCCGCACGAAGACGCCTCGGCTCCCGAATCCCCAAGGTGACCCGCCATGATGACCTCCCCTGCCCCGATGCCCCAACTCGACGTCGCCGAGCAGCTGTTGACGCTGCTCGGCAGCACCACCACCGAGCCCAGGACCGACCCCCAGCTGGAGGCCCTGACCCTGGCCGTGGCCGCCGACCTGCCGGTTCTGCTCTGGGGCGAGCCCGGCATCGGCAAGACCGCCGCCCTCACCCAGCTCGCCGAGACCCTCGACCTGCCGCTGACCACCGTGATCGCCAGCGTGCACGAGCCCTCCGACTTCTCCGGCCTTCCGGTGATCGGCGACGACCCCGCCGTCCAGGGCGTGCCGATGGCCCCACCGGACTGGGCGGTCCGGCTGGTCCGGGCCGGGCGCGGGCTGCTCTTCCTGGACGAGCTCTCCACCGCACCCCCGGCCGTCCAGGCCGCGCTGCTGCGCCTGGTGCTGGAGCGCCGGGTCGGCGCGCTCCGACTCCCGCCCGGCGTACGGATCGTGGCCGCCGCCAACCCGCGCTCCTCGGCTGCCGACGGCTGGGAGCTGAGCGCACCGCTGGCCAACCGCTTCGTCCACCTCCGGTGGACCCACGAGCACGAGGTGGTGGTGCGCGGCTTCGGCGGCACCTGGCCGCGCGCGGTCCTGCCGGCCCTCGACCCGGACGCACTGCCGGAGGCCGTCGCCTTCGCCCGCCGGGCGGTCTGCACGCTGCTGACCGTCCGTCCGGAGCTGGTGCACCGGCTGCCCGACGGCGAGACCCGGCGCGGCGGGCCCTGGCCCTCGCCGCGCAGTTGGGAGATGACGCTCCGTCTGATCGCCTTCGCCACCGCCGCCGGGTCCTCCCGCGAGGTGCTCTCGATGCTGGTGCGCGGCACCGTCGGCGACGGCCCCGGTCTGGAGCTGATGGCCAGCGCGGAGCGGATGGACCTGCCCGATCCGGAGCTGCTGCTGGCCGACCCGGCCGCCGTCGAGCTGCCGCACCGCGGCGACCTGCGGCAGGCGGTGCTGGACGGTGTGGTGGCGGCGGTGCGCAAGCGGCCGACCCAGCAGCGCTGGGACGCCGCCTGGCAGGTGCTGGCCCTGGCGCTGGAGACCGGTGCGCCCGATCTGGTGGTGGTCCCGGCGAACACCCTGGCCTCGCTCCGGCAGGACGGCTGGACGGTGCCCACGATCGTCGACCGCCTGGCCGGGACGGTCCAACTGGCCCAGCGCGCCGACCGCTTGGCGGCCGCCACCGCCAAGGAGGCTGCGGGGGTGGGCCGATGAACAACGCACCGGTCAGCACCTGGCCGACCGACACCGCGCCGATCGACACCGTGCCGCCGCGCCCAAAGCCCGCCCCGCCGAGGCCCCGCCCGCAACCCCACCCCGGCCCGCCGGTAGTGCCGCAACGGCCGGCCACCCCCACGACCCCGACGCCACCGCCCGCACTGGACCTGGAGAAGCTGTACGCCGCCCGCCTGCACGCCGCCCGGGCCCGTCCGTACCTGGCCACCGCGCTGTACGCGCTGCACGTGGTGGAGTCCCGGCGGGTGCCGACCATGGCCGTCGACTCGCACTGGCGCTGCTACGTCTCCCCGTCCTTCGTCGCCAAGACCCCGCTCGCCGACCTGGCCTCGGTCTGGGTGCACGAGGTGTCCCACCTGCTCCGCGACCATCACGGCCGGAGCGAGCGGTACGCCCGGCGCCACGGGCTCACCGGCCCCGCGGAGCGGCTGCGGATGAACATCGCGGCCGATCTGGAGATCAACGACGACGCCTTCGGGGACGGCCTGGTGCAGCCGGCGGGCGCGCTGACGCCGGATCAGCTGGCTCTGGGTGAAGGGCAGTTGATGGAGGAGTACCTGCACTTCGTGGGGCTAGGCAAGCTCACCGAAGCGTGGGCCTGGCTGGACTGCGGCAGCGGCGCCGACGGCCTGGAGCGGGAGTGGGACCTCGGGCCCGGCGGCGCGAACGGGCTGTCCGCGCACGAGCGGGACGCGGTGCGGTTCCGGGTGGCACAGGGCATCAACGGCGCTCCGGGGTCGGCACCCAAGGGCTGGCGGCGCTGGGCCGACGAGGCACTCCACCCGCCGCAGCCCTGGCGGCAGTTGCTCGGTGCGGCGCTGCGCGCGGCCGTCTCCGGCTCCGGCGCGGGCGAGGACTACAGCTACGGCCGACCCGCCCGCCGCTCGGCCGGACTGCCCGGGGTGGTGCTGCCCAGCCTGCGCCGCCGCCCGCCCCGGGTGGCGGTGGTGATCGACACCTCCGGCTCGGTCAGCGACCACGAACTCGGCACCGCCCTGCTGGAGGTGGCCGCGATCACCCGCGCCGTCGGCAACCGCCGGGACCAGGTCTCGGTGATCTCCTGCGACGCCTCGGCGACGCTGGCGCGCACGCTCTGCGAGGACGCGGGCATCCCGCTGATCGGCGGCGGGGGCACCAACCTGCGGGCCGGCTTCACCAGGGCGCTGCGACTGCGCCCGCACCCGGACGTGGTGGTGGTGCTGACTGACGGTCAGACCCCCTGGCCCTCCGCCCCGCCGCCGGCCCGGACCGTGGTCGGCCTCTTCCCGCGCGAACGCCGCCCCGGCTACGACGAGGAGGACCCGGACTACGTCCCGGACCACCCACCGGCCTGGGCCCGCACCGTCGTGCTCGGCTCCTCCTCGGCGGCCTGACCTCGCTTGATAAGCGGACCAGCAGTCCGTATGGTTGCGGCCATGCGGACCGCCGGTCCGCTTCGTCCTGCCGATCGGAGCTGCCTTCATGCCCCCTTCCCCCTCTGCCGAAGAGCTCTACCGCCACGGCCTGCGCCTGCTGCTGGCCCGGGACGTCGCCGGCTGGGTCGACCTCTGGGCGGAGGACGGCGTGATGGAGTTCCCGTTCGCCCCCGAGGGCTGGCCCACCCGGCTGACGGGCCGGGCCGCCGTGGCCGGGTACATGCGGCACTACCCCGACCACGTCGAGCTGCACGACTTCCCGGAGTTGACGGTGCACCGGACCGCCGATCCGGAGACGATCGTGGCCGAGATGCGCGGCACCGGCCGGCTGGTACGGACCGGCGGACCCTTCGAGATGACCTACATCGCCGTGGTCACCGTCCGGGACGGCCGGTTCCAGCACTACCGCGACTACTGGAACCCGCTGGCCGTCCCCCTGCCCGGCGCCGGCTTCGCCGCAGCCGAAGCCGAACCCGAGACCGGGACCGGGGCCGAGACCGAAGTCGGGACCCGGGCCGAGATCACCGGAGCCGACACGAGCGGCGCCGCCCGATGAGCGCCGTCCTGGTCACCGGGGCCACCGGCACCACCGGCCGCCGGGTCAGCGCCGGGCTGGCGGCCGAGGGCCACCGGGTGACGGCGGCCGGACGGGCAGCCTCCCCGGTGGCGGGCGCCCGGGCCGTGACCTTCGACTGGCACCGGCCCGCCACCTGGGCCGGGGCCCTCGACGGTGCGGACCGCGTCTACCTCGTCCCGCCGGTCGGCGACGCCGAACCGGCCGGAGTGATGCTGCCCTTCCTCCGGCTGGCCCGCGAGCACGGGGTGCACCGGGCCGTGCTGCTCGGCTCCTCGGCGATCCCGGCCGGCGGCCCGGCGGTGGGGCGGGTGCACGCCGAACTGCCCGGCCTGTTCCCCGAGTGGGCCGTGCTCCGGCCGTCCTGGTTCATGCAGAACTTCACCGGGTCGATGCCCCACGCCCGCAGCATCCGGGAGGAAGGGGTGATCCGGACGGCCACCGGGAGCGGCCGGGTCGGGTTCGTCGACGCGGACGACATCGCCGCCGTCGCGGTCCGCGCCCTCACCGACCGGACGGTCCCCGGCACCGACCTGGTGCTGACCGGCCCCCGGGCCCTGGGGTACGACGAGGTGGCCACGATCCTCAGCGAGGTGACCGGACGCCCGGTCGCCCACCGGAAACTGACGGTCGACCAGCTGCGGGAGCGCTGGGCCGCCGAGATCCCAGACGAGTTCGCCACCCTGCTGGCCGAGCTCGACCGGTCCATCGCGGCGGGGGCGGAGGACCGCACCACGGACACCGTCCGCCGGGTCACCGGCCGCGATCCGGGCTCCTTCCGCGCCTTCGCCGAACGGGAGCTGGGCCGGACCGCCGGCCACTGACGGCCGGGCCGGGGTGCACGGGCCCCGACGCCGAGCCCCGTGCACTCCGGCCCGGTCGCAGGACGTATCGTCGACTGTTCGCCGGCACCCCGGCCGGCCGGACCCCGGAAGGACCCCCGTGACCCAGCGGACCGAGCGCGCGGACGCGCAGCGCAACCGCGAGGCCGTACTCGCGGCGGCCGACGCCCTGTTCGCCGCGAGCAGCGCCCCGCACGACGTGTCGATGGACGAGGTCGCGGCGGCGGCGGGGGTGGGGAAGGGCACGCTGTTCCGCCGCTTCGGTGACCGGGCGGGGCTGATCGGCGCGCTGATCGAGGCCCGGTTCGGCCCGGTCCGGCAGGCCGTGCTGGCGGCGGCGGAGGGTGCGTCACCGGAGCGACGGGTGCGCGAACTGCTGGACGCCGCCCTCCGCTTCAAGGCCGAGAACCGGCACCTGATGGCCGCCGCCGAGAGCGCCGGGCTCGGCTCCCCGTACCAGGCCGGGCACTACGCGTGGTGGCACACCACCCTGCGCGCCGCCCTGGCCGAGCTGCCGGCCGTCCACGGCCCGGACTTCACCGCCCACGCCCTGCTGGCCGCGATCCGCGCCGACCTGGTGGTCCACCTGATCGACCGTCAGGACGAGACCCCCGACAGCCTGCGCGCCGCGCTGGCCGCCCACCTGGACGACCTGCTCGGCAGCTGACCGGGCACCGGCCCGCGATCGCCGGACGGTGCCGGTCGACCCGACGGCCTGCCGGGCGCACCGGCACGTCCGGCTCGGACCGAGCCCGACGACCAAGCGCCCGGTGATTCCGGCGGCGGCCGGGGCACCGGAGTCCACCTCTCCGCCCCCTCCTCCGGGCGCGGGGATGACCCGACTCGTCGGGCGGGCCGGTCGGGACGGAAATGCCTTGTCCCACGCTGCTGCCCGTAGGCGACGATGACCTCATGGACGACCTCGTCGGATTCCTTCAGCGCCGCATCATGGCCGACAACCACGCCTATGTCGAGGTGGCCCACCGCTTCGGGGGCGACGCCCTGCTCGACAGCCACCTGCCGATGCTCGACCTGGTCGAGATGCTGGCCAGGCAGTACGAGGCGATGGAGCCGGCGGATGCCCGCCGCCCCGGCCTCGCGTACGCGCTCACCGTCCTGGCGCAGTCGTACGACGAGCACCCCGACTACCGCCAGGAGTGGCGTCCGTAGGCCCGGTCGCCGAGGCACCCGCTACCCGCCGATCCGCTCCACGATCAGCTCGCACAGCTCGTGGGTGCGCAGCGCGTCCCGGGCGGACACCGTCCGGCCGGAGCGGACGGCGTCCAGGAAGCCGGTGACGACCTGCTCGATGCCCCGCTGGCGGGCCACCGGCACCCAGTCGCCCCGGCGGCGGACGGTGGGCTGGCCCCGGTGGTCGATCACCTCGGCGAGGTTGTGCACCTCGCGCTTGGAGTCGCCGCCGGAGACCTCGAGGATCTCCTCGGTGGAGCCGGAGAGGCGGTTCATGATGCCGAGCGCGGCGAAGCCCTCGCCCGCCAGGGTGAGCACCACGTGCTCCACCAGGCCCTCCCGGACCCGGGCCCGGACGTCCACGTGCTGGATCTCGCCGGGGACCAGGAAGCGCAGGGTGTCCACCACGTGGATGAAGTCGTCGTAGACCAGGGTGCGGGCGGCCTCCGGCAGGCCCTCGCGGTTCTTCTGCAGCACGATCAGATCGCGCGGACGCTCCTTGGCGAGCAGGTAGCCGGGGGCGTGGCGGCGGTTGAAGCCGACCGCCAGCGAGCGGCCCTCGCGCTCCGCCAGGTCGGTCAACTTCCGTGCGCCGTCCAGGTGGTAGTCCAGCGGCTTGTCCACGTAGACGTCGATCCCGGCCTCCAGCAGGGCCGTCACGATCGGCACGTGCTGGTCGGTGCTGGCGTGCACGAAGGCGGCCCGCAGGCCGCTGTCGATCAGCTCGCCGAGATCGGTGAAGCGGGCGTCGATCCGGTGGGTGTCGCCGATCCGGTCGAGCTTGGCCCGGTCCCGGGTCATCAGCCGCAGGTCCAGGCCCGGCAGGGCGGTGAGCACCGGGAGGTACGCCTTCTGCGCGATGTCCCCGAGCCCGATCACCCCGACCGGCAGGGAGGGGACGGACTGACCGGCGGCGGGCTGGCTCATCGGCGGCGCTCCTGTGCGTCTGGTGCCGGCGTACGTCCGGTACCGGGGTACGCCTGACGGCGGCTCACGGCCGCCGCCCCGGCGGGGCGCGGCCACACCGGCAGCATATCGAGAGCCCCGGCCGGCCCTCCCGACCCGGCTCCGGTACCGCACCGGCCGTCAGCGCGGGCTGCGGGCGGCTCCGGAGCAGCCGGAGCCTCAGGCGGGCCGGGCGGAGGCGGGAGCCGTGGCCGGGCCGTGGCCCGAGGACCGTGAGCGGCCTGCCGGCAGCACGCACCTGGACGGGCCGTAGACGGCACGAGCCCCGGCGGCCCGGGAGCTGCCCACCCGGGGAGGACCGGACGCGGTGTCAGTCCGTCCCGAGCCCCGCCGCCGCCGTGGTCAGTGCGGCCAGCACCGGGCGCACCAGCGGGTGCCGCTCCGCCCCGGTCCGGACCGCCGCGAACACCTTCCGGGTGGCCAGCGCACTGTCCACCGGCCGGACCGCCACCGCGCCCAGGTCGACCCCGCGCAGCGCCGAGCGCGGCACCAGGGCGACCCCGGCCCCGGCCGAGGCGAGCGCGACCACGGCGCGGAAGTCGTCCGAGGAGTGCACCAGCCGGGGCTGGAAGCCCGCGTACTCGCAGGCCAGCAGGACCACGTCGTGGCAGGGGTTGCCCGGGTACGGGCCGATCCACGGCTCGGCGGCCAGCTCGGCCACCGCGATCGGCCCGGTGCCGCCGGTCAGCCGGTGGCCGAGCGGGAGCACCGCCTCGAAGGGCTCGGCGTACAGCGGTACCCGGGTGAGCCGCTGGTCGTCGGCCCTCGGGGCGCCCCGGTACTCGACGGCGAGGGCGATGTCGGCCCGGCCGTCCAGCACCATCGGCAGGCTGGCGTCGCCCTCCGCGTCCAGCACCCGCAGCCGGACACCGGGGGCGCCGGAGGCCAGGTCGGCGATGGCGGGGGCGAGCACCAGGGCGATCCCGGTGGCGAAGGCGGCCACCGTCACCTCACCGGCCACGCCCTCCTGGTAGGCCGCCAGATCGGCCTCGGCGCGCTCCAGTTGGGCCAGCACCAGATCGGCGTGGAGCAGCAGGATCTCCCCGGCGGCGGTCAGCCGGACGCCCCGGCCCTCCCGCGCCAGCAGGTGGTGCCCGGTCTCCTGCTCCAGCGCGGCGAGCTGCTGGGACACGGCGGAGGGGGTCAGGTAGAGCGCGGCCGCGGCGGCCGTCACCGTCCGGTGGTCGGCGACGGCCCGAAGGGTCCGCAGCCGTCTTGCGTCGATCACCCCGCCATTCTGCCAGCGCGGCCCGGGCACTCCGGTCACACCCGCCCCGGGCCGCCCTGTCACCCCTCGCGGCGGGTGATCTCCGTTACCCGGCGGGGGCGATTCCGTGACCGCCTGACGGGTACTCAGTTGTCCGTGCACACTGCGACACTCGTGCCACGGACCGCCACCACGCCCCGTAGTGGTGACCGGTCCCGGTGTGTATCGTCACAACCCGCGATCAGCTGCGTCCCACGGCGCGGTTGGCCGACCGTGCACGGAGCAGCTGGGGGGCGGCATCCATGGCCATCGACATTCCGGGCGAACTCCAGACCGTGATGAGACTGCTCGGCCTGAACTGGCCCGGGGCGAACGAGGACGAGCTGCTCGAACTCGCCAACCAGCTGACCAAGTTGGCCTCCGCCCTGGACAACGTCCAGCTGGCCGGGGACAAGGCGCTGGCCGAGTTGGGCGAGGTCTACCAGGGCGCCTCGGCCGATCAGCTGGCCGCGCTCTGGAAGACCTACTCCACGTACTCCGGCATGGTGGTCGACGGCTGCCAGCTGGTGGCCACCGCCCTCAAGGGCGCGGCCCTGGTGGTCGAGGTCTGCAAGGGTCAGACGCTCATCCAACTGGTCAACATACAGGCCCAGTTGGCCGCCTCGTCGGCCACCTTCGGGCTGAGCACGGCGGCGGTCATCGCGATGGGGCGGGAGATCGTCGCGCGGCTGCTGGACGAGGCGGTGCAGCAGCTCGCCCAGGCGCTGGCGAAGCCGATCGCCGACCTGGCCGAGCTGGTGGTCGCGCAGGTGGTCAACCCCGGCGGGGGCGGCGGCCCGGGGGGCGGCTTCCGGGTGGATCCGGGCGCGCTGGCGGCCTGCGCCGCGGTGCTGCGCCGGCACGCCGACGACCTGGACTCCTCGGGCAGTTCCTTCCGCAGCGTCGTGCAGGGCCTGGACATGGGCAATCCCTCGGACGCCTTCGGCAAGCTGGCTGTGGCCGTCGCCGAGCAGGTGCTGAAGACCGTCGGGACGGAGGTGCTCCAGCGCGTCCTCGGCTCCTTCACCGGGACCGCCGACAAGATGGACACCGTCGTACGGAACCTCACCGAGAACGAGGACGAGCAGACCCGGGCGCTGAACGGCGGCTTCGCCCAGCTGGCCGGCGGCTACGGCGCCGCCCCGGCCGGACCGCGGTTGGCCGGGCTGACCGGCGGTAGCGCGACGGGCCCGGACGGCGCCGCCCGTCCCGCCGCCGGGGTGAGCGGGCCGGGCTCCCTGGCCGCAGCGGCGGGTCCCGCCGGCGGTGCCGGACGGGACCCGGGCCTGGCGGCCTTCGACGCGTTACGCCCCCGGCTGGGCGGCCTGCTCGGCGGCAAGGGCGGCGCGGGCGTCCACGAACGCGGCGACGGCTCGCTCGACGTCCTCGGCGGAGTGCGCGGCGGACAGCTGCACGCGAATCCGGGCCTGCCCGTGCGGAACGACCGGGAACGAGAAGCCGATCACGTAGACGCCCCGCTCCAGCAGCAGTTCGGCCAGCCGGCCGGCCTCGGCCGCGTCCCCGATCATGACGGGGGCAATCGGGTGGGTGCCGGGAAGAATGTCGAAGCCGGCCTGGGTCATCCGGCTGCGGAACAGCGCGGTGTTGGCGGCCAGCCGGTCCCGCAGGTCCCCGGAGTGCTCCACCAGGTCCAGCACGGTCAGGCTCGCGGCGGCGATCACCGGGGCCAGGGAGTTGGAGAACAGGTACGGGCGGCTGCGCTGGCGCAGCAGCGCCACGATCTCGGCGCGCGCCGCGACGTAGCCGCCCGAGGCCCCGCCGAGCGCCTTGCCGAGGGTGCCGGTGATGATGTCGACGCGGTCCCGGACCCCGTGCAGTTCCGGGGTGCCGGCGCCGTGCTCGCCGACGAAGCCGACGGCGTGTGAGTCGTCGACCATGACCATCGCGTCGTAACGGTCCGCCAGGTCGCAGATCTCCCGCAGCGGGGCGATGTAGCCGTCCATGGAGAACACGCCGTCGGTGACGATCAGTCGGCGGCGGGCGTCCTGGGTGTCCTGGAGCTGCTTCTCCAGGTCGGCCAGGTCGCGGTTGGCGTAGCGGTGGCGGCGGGCCTTCGAGAGCCGGATGCCGTCGATGATGCTGGCGTGGTTGAGCGCGTCGGAGATGACCGCGTCCCGGTCGTCCAGCAGGGTCTCGAAGACGCCGCCGTTGGCGTCGAAGCAGGAGGAGTAGAGGATGGTGTCCTCCTGGCCGAGGAAGGCCGAGAGGCGGTCCTCCAGCTGCTTGTGCACGTCCTGGGTGCCGCAGATGAAGCGGACCGAGGCCATGCCGTAGCCCCAGCGGTCCAGCGCCTCCTTGGCCGAGGCGAGCACGGCGGGGTGGTCGGCCAGGCCGAGGTAGTTGTTTGCGCAGAAGTTCAGCACCTCGGCGCCGCCGGTCACCTGCACGGCGGCGTTCTGCGGGGTGCCGATGACCCGCTCCGGCTTGAACAGACCGGCCTCGCGGATCTCGGTCAGGGTGGCGCTGATGTCGCTGCGGACGTTCTCGAACACGAGAGGGGACTCCTACCTGAGAGCTGAGAGGGGGTCAGACGGTCCAGTCGAGGATGATCTTGCCGCAGCGGCCGCCGGCCGCCTCGTCGAACGCCGCCTCGAAGTCGGCCGCCGGGTACCGGTTGGTGATCACCGGGCTGAGGTCGAGGCCGCCCTCCAGCAGGACCGACATCGCGTACCAGGTCTCGAACATCTCCCGGCCGTAGATGCCCTTGATGGTGATCATCGAGGTGACGATCCGGGCCCAGTCCACCGCGAAGTCGTCGGCGGGCAGGCCGAGCATGGCGATCTTCCCGCCGTGCGTCATGTTGGCGATCATCGACTGCATCGCCTCGGGGCGGCCGGACATCTCCAGGCCGACGTCGAAGCCCTCGCGCATGCCGAGCTGCTTCTGGCCCTCCTCGATGGTGTGCTCCGCGACGTTCAGCGCCAGCGTGACGCCCACCTTGCGGGCCAGGTCCAGGCGGTAGGGCGAGACGTCGGTGATCACCACGTTGCGCGCGCCGGCGTGCTTGGCCACGGCGGCGGCCATGATGCCGATCGGGCCCGCGCCGGTGACCAGCACGTCCTCGCCGACCAGCGGGAAGGAGAGCGCGGTGTGCACCGCGTTGCCGAACGGGTCGAAGATGGCGGCCACGTCCAGGTCGACCGGCACCCGGTGCACCCAGACGTTGGAGGCGGGCAGCGCCACGTACTCGGCGAAGGCGCCGTCCCGGTTGACCCCGAGGCCGACCGTGTTGCGACAGAGGTGGCGGCGGCCGGCCAGGCAGTTGCGGCACTTGCCGCAGACCAGGTGGCCCTCACCGCTGACCAGGTCGCCGACGGCGACGTCGGTGACGCCCGCACCGATCTCGGCCACCTCGCCGACGAACTCGTGACCGATCGTCATGGGGGTCTTGATGGTCTGCTGGGCCCAGCCGTCCCACGCGCGGATGTGCAGGTCGGTCCCGCAGATGCCGGTCCGCAGCACCTTGATCAGCACGTCGGTGGGGCCGATCTCCGGCACGGGGACGTCGGTCAGCCAGAGCCCGGGCTCGGCGTTCTGCTTGACGAGTGCCTTCACGGCGACGGCTCCTGACGCACGGTGGGACGGATGCGGGCGTGCCGGTGCGGCCGGAGCACGGCTGGTCGCCGGGGCCGCGCGGGCACTGTGCAATCTGCCTGCTCGGCGGCGTTCCGGTCCATCGAGGAATTCTTAACGGCCGCCACAGCTCGGCTTCACGATCGTGCCCGAGGCGCACTCCCGCACCGCTCCGCCGTGCCGGGGATCACCCGGACGCGGTACGGCCGCGCACCACCGCCCGACACTCCGTCAGGTCGGCTACCGCCCGCCCCACCCACAGCCGTAGCACCCGAAGCCCCTTCTCTCCCCTTACCACCGCCTGCTAGGTTGGCGGTCCATGGACGATCTCCGTGAGCTGCCCACCACCCCCCTCACCCTGAGTGCCGGTCAGGCCCCCTGCGTCCCGCTGGACGTCCCCGCCAACGTGACCACCGCCGCCGGGCTGGTCCGCCGGGCCGCCGCCGAGGGCTCGCGCCTGCTGGTGCTGCCCGAGCTCTTCCTCACCGGCTACGAACTCGCCGGCATCACCGCCGCCGCCGACACCCTGCCGCTGCGCCCCGACGACCCCCGGCTCGACCCGCTGGCCGCCGCCTGCGCCGAGACCGGCACCGCCGTGGTGGCCGGCGCCCCGACCCGCGATGCCGAGAGCGGCCGACTCCGGATCTCCGTCCTGGTGTTGGGACGGGACGGCCGCTTCGTCACGCAGTACGACAAGCAGCACTCCACGCCGAACGAGCGCGCCGCCGGCTTCTCCCCCGGCACCCGGGGTGCCAGCCTCACCCTGGACGGCTGGCGGCTCGGCCTCGGCATCTGCTGGGACCTCGGCTTCCCCGAGCACGCCCGGGCCGCCGCCCTCGACGGCGCCCACGCCTACCTGCTCGGCGCGATGCTCGGCCGCGGCAGCGGCGCCCACCAGCGCGCCACCGTGCTGCCGGCCCGGGCCCTCGACAACACCTGCTACGTGCTGCTCGCCAACCACTGCGCGGCCAGCGGCCCGTACCACGGCTGCGGCGGCAGTGCGGTCTGGGCCCCCGACGGCACCCTGCTCGCCGAGGCCGGCGAAGGCCCGACCGTGCTCACCGTCACCCTCGACCCGGCCGTGCTGGCCGCCGCCCGTGAGGAGGACCCGGTGCTCGCCGACCCCTCCCTGCGCGCGCCCGTCCTCCCCCGGACCTCCACCCCCGTTTGAGACTTCCGGCCCCGTCCCGGGCTCCCGGCCGGTGAAACCTTCACTGCGAAGTTCAATGGAAGACTCGAAGGCATGCGATTCCACCTCGAAGTCGACCTGTCCGACCCCGCCGTCCTGGCCGACGCCCACGCCGAACTCGGCCGCATCCTCCGCTACTGGGCCGGCAACCTCCACCACTACCCCCTGGAAGCCGGCGTCCAGGAGACGATCACCGACTCCGCCCACCGCCCGGTCGGCACCTGGCACTACACCCTGACGTAGCGTCAGCCGGTGCTCCTGCCCCCACCTCCGCCGCCCACCGCCGCCCGGAGGCGGCCCGGCCATCCACCGCAACGACCGGGCCGCCGAGGGAAAACGGCTTGGCGGTACCCCGGTCGCTTGAGCATGATCGGGCGATGGAGACCCCCGAGACCCCCCGGCGCGTGATCCGCGTCGACGCCGAACTGACGCTGCGCGCCTACCAGCCCGCCGACCTGCCCGAGCTGCGGAAGGTGGTCGAGGAGTCCCTCGACCACCTCGTGCCGTGGATGCCCTGGGCCTCCGACGACACCCCGGAGCGCACCGCCGAGTTCGTCGACTCCCGTGCGGAGAAGTGGGAGAACGGCACCGACTACACCTACGCCATCGTGCTGGACGGCGCGATCGCCGGCTCCACCGGGCTCTTCCGCCGCGAGGGCGATCCGGCGGAGCGCCGCGAGATCGGCTACTGGCTGCACCCCGCCGCCACCGGCCGGGGCGTCGTCTCCCGCGCCGCCCGCGCCCTGACCGTCGAGGCGTTCCGCCTCCCCGAGGTGGCCTACGTCGAGATCGTCCACGACGACGCCAACCGGGCCAGCGGCGCCGTCCCGGCCCGCCTCGGCTTCACCGACCTCGGCACCGTCCCGTCCGAGAAGCTCGCCCCCGCCGACACCGGCGCCGACCGCCACTGGCGCCTGACCCGCGATCAGCTCCCCACCCTGACCGGCACCTCCCCGCAGGGCTAGGGGTGCGACCATGACCGGATGACCCGATCCCCCCGGCCCCGGCAGATCGACCCTCGGCAGCGAACACCGGCACCCACCCCGACGCCGACCTGGCTCGACCGGACCGACTCCGCGCGCTACGCCCTCCTCCCCGAGCACCTGGTGTCCCGGTGGACCGGCGAGGAGGCGTACGACGCCGCCGGCGAGTACGCGGCGTCCGTCCGGCTCGACGACCACGACGTGGTCGTGCTCGGCGGGGAACCGCTGCCGGTCACCTGGATCGCCGACCACCTGGTCTTCGCCCGCTGGATCGCGGCCGACGACGACCGCTCGCTGCTCCCCACCGTGGAGCGGGCCCTGGCGACCGGTGTCTGGGAGGACGCCGTCACGCTCCGGCTCGGTGGCCGCTACGTGCTGACCGACGCCGGCTACGACGGCGAGCACATCCTCGGTCTCGACCGGGCCGATCCGCCGGAGCTCCTCCGGCTGACGGTCCCGGCCGGGCGCTACCTGCTCCGGTCGCTGGTGGTCGATCCCGACGCCGAGTACTACCTGGAGCACCTGCTCCCGCTCGATTGACCCGCCGTCAGCCGCCGACAGCACCTCAACTGCGGCCGTCCGGCTGACCCGCCGTCAGCCGCGCAGCACGTCCGCCAGGTCGTAGCCGACCGGCTCCTCCAACTGCTCGTAGGTGCAGGACTCCGGGGTGCGGTCCGGGCGCCAGCGCTTGAACTGGGTGGTGTGGCGGAAGCGGGTGCCCTCCATGTGGTCGTAGCCGACCTCGCAGACCCGCTCGGGGCGCAGCGGGACCCAGGAGAGGTCCTTGCCGCCGGTCCACCGGCTCTGGCCGCCGGGCAGCCGGGCCGCCGCCTGGGCGCTCTCCTCGCGCCAGGCCGCCCAGGGGTGGTCCGCACCCTCCGGCAGCCGCAACGCGGCCAGCTCCTCGGCGAGTTCGGCCCGCCGCTTCATCGGGAAGGAGGCGCTGACCCCGACGTGCTGGAGCTGGCCGTCGGCGTCGTAGAGGCCGAGCAGCAGGGAGCCGACCACCGGGCCGCTCTTGTGCTCGCGGTAGCCGGCCAGCACGCAGTCCGCCGTCCGGGCGTGCTTGATCTTGTACATCGACCGGGCCCCGGGCTGGTAGGGCTGGTCCAGCGGCTTGGCCACCACCCCGTCCAGCCCGGCCCCCTCGAACCGGCCGAACCAGAGCTGCGCCAGCTCCGGATCGGTGGTCGCGGGCGCCAGGTGGACGGGGGGCCGGGCCCCGGCCAGCGCGCGCTCCAGCTGCGCCCGGCGCTCCGTCAGCGGGAGCCCGTCGTACGCCCGGTCGCCGAGGGCGAGCAGGTCGAAGGCGACGAAGGAGGCGGGGGTGCGTTCGGCCAGGGTGCGGACCCGGGAGGCGGCGGGGTGGATCCGCTCCAGCAGTTCCTCGAAGTGCAGCCTGCCGTCGTGCGCGATCACGATCTCGCCGTCCAGCACGCAGCGCGGCGGCAGCTCGGCCCGGACCGCCTCGACCAGCTCGGGGAAGTACCGGGTGAGCGGCTTGCCGGTGCGGCTGCCGATCTCGACCTCGTCGCCGTCCCGGAAGACCACCGCCCGGAAGCCGTCCCACTTGGCCTCGTACTGCATCCCGGCCGGGATCCTCGTCACCGCCTTCGCCAGCATCGGCGAGACCGGCGGCATCACTGGCAGCTCCATGCTCCGATCCTGGCGCCCCGTCAGCCGACCTGCGCGCCGGGCACGGCCGGGCGGGCGGATATGCTCCGTACACGGGGAGTCGGAGCACGCACCGCGAGAGGCGGCCACCATGACCAAGCCCACCGGCCCCACCACTCCCGCCACCCCCGCCCCGGCCGGGCGGCCGGACCCGTCCGCCCGTCCCCGCCGGGTCCTGGTGGTCTGCAAGGGCAACATCTGCCGCAGCCCGGCCGCTGCCGCGCTGCTGGCGGCCCGCTCGCCCGACCGTCCCGAGGTCCGCTCGGCCGCCACCACCTCCTGGCACCTGGGCGAGCCCGCCGACCCGCTGATGGTCCAGACCATGGCGCGAATCGGGTACGACCTGTCCGGGCACCGGGCGGCCCTGCTCACCGCCGAACTGGTCGACTGGGCCGACGAACTGATCGCGGTCGACACCGAGACCACCCGGGCCGTCCGCCGGCTGGCCGGACCGGCCCGGACCGTGCACCAGCTCTCCGACCAGGGCATCTTCGACCCCTGGGGCGGCCCGCCGGACGACTTCGCCCGCACGGTGCGCGAGATCGAGGCCGCGCTCGGGCCGCACCACCGCCCCGCGCCCGCCTGAGCATTCGTCAGACCATCCCACTATCACGCGGGTTGGCCGCACGGAGGGATTCGGGCATATGCCCGACGAGTATGACGGATTCCTTCCCGCAGCCGCCCCGGCCGGGCTAGCGTTACGTCCCGCAGAGGTTACCGCGAGTGAGCGCGGTACCGCAGGCGTGCTCTTCGACGGGTGCGCGGGAGGGATGTGCTGCCCGGTGCCGGGAATCGATGACTGCCTCGCCGAGGCCATGGGCGTGCCGGGCGCGCTCGGGGTCAGCCTGGTCGACTGGACCAGCGGCCTCGCCCTCGGCACCGCCGGGGAGGGCCCCGGCGGTGACCACGAGGCCGGTGCGGCGGACGCCACCGAGCTGGCCCGGGCCGTCACCCAGGGCGCCTCGTTCACCGACCCGGCGGCCGGCACCGCCCCCGCCGAGGACCTGATCCTCAGCTCGGCCGGCGCCTACCACCTGGTCCGCTTCCTGGAGACCGACTTCGACAGCAGCCTGATCCTCTACCTCCGGCTGGACCGCGAACGGGCCAACCTCGCCATGGCCAGGCTCCGACTGGCCGCCATCGCCGATCAGTTGGTGCTGGACTGATGCCGTACACCAGGCCCGTGGAGGCCGTCCGCCTGCCCCGCCGCCGCCGCTCCGGCTGCGCGCCGGCCACCCCGTTCGAGCACGAGCTGACCGAGCTGGCCGCCCGCCGGGCCACCGGGGTGCTCAGCGGGGAGCACGGCCGGGTGCACCTGGCCCAGGGCGCCGTGGTCTACGCCGAGAGCCACAGCGCACCCGGCGTCGAGGCCCTGCTGACCGGCTGCGGCCGGATCGCCTCCGCCGAGTGGGCCTCGCTGCTGGGCAGTTGCTCCGCCACCGGCCGCCCGCTGGCCGAACTACTGCTCCGCACCGGCCTGGTGACCCGCAGCGAACTGCAACTCTGCCTGACCACGGCCGTGTTGGACGCCGCCTTCTTCGCCCTCGGCCCGGCCGGCCGCCGCCCGGTGTTCATCCCCTCGGCGGCCCCGCTCTTCGCCCTCACCCGACCGCTGACGGTCCGCGAGCTGCGCGCGGCGGTCGGCCGCCGCCGCGCCCTGCTGGACCGGGTCTGGCCCGCACCGCAGGGCGAGCACGGCCCGGTGCTGCGCCGCCGCACCGGCGGCGGCCCGGTCCGCGGGTGCACCCTGCGCCGCCGGGCCGTGCTGGAGGCGGCCGACGGACTGCGCACCCCGTCCGAGATCGCCCTGCTGCTCGGGCGCTCCGCCTTCACCACCCTGCTCGACCTGCGCCACCTGGCGGCCGGCGGCCTGCTCGAAGCCCCCGCCACGACTCCCGTCCCGCTCCCGGCCACCGGCCTGACGCCCGCCGTCACCCCGGTCATCCCGGTCATTCCCACGGTGCCCGCCGCGCCCCCCGCTCCCCCGCGCCCGGCCACACCTCCCCCCGGCACGCCCCGCCCGGCGGCCCCCACCGCCTCCCCCTCCCGGCCGGTGCCCTCGGTACCGCCGCCCCGCTCCGCGCCGCCGGCCCCCACTCCACCGGTGCCCGTCGTCCCGGTGATCACCTCACTGCCGACGGCGACGGCCCCCGGACGGACCCCGGTCACGCAGCCAACCCCCGCGTACGACCCGTCAGATCCGCACGTCGCTCTGCTGCTCCGCATCCGAGCCGGCCTGGAGGCCCGACTGTGACTTGCCCGCCCACCCCGACCGCCCGGTCGTCCCGTCCCTCCGAGTCATGAAGCGCACCTTGCGACAGTTCACGGCCCGGAAGCCACCCGTCATGATCGACCCGGCGGCACTCGCCGACCCCGGCCTACAGGCCGAACTGCACGGGCTGCGGGCCCGGGTGCCGCACCTGACCGGCAGTCTGATCGCCACCACCGACGGCCTGGTGGTCGCGCACGACGCCGCGACCCTGGAGCCCTCCGGCGTGGCCGCGCTGACCGCCGCCGCGCTCGGCGTCGGCGCCCGGCTGGCCGAGGCCACCGGCCAGGGCGAGTTCCGCGAGCTGATCACCCGGGGCGAGCGCGGCTACACCGCCACCTACGCCGCCGGGGCCTACGTGGTGCTCACCCTGCTGGCCGGACCGGACGCCAACCTGGGCCGGCTCCACCTGGAGGCCCGCCGGGCCGGACAGCGGATCGCCGACCTGGCCGACCTCGCACTCGAACGCAACCCCCGTCCCTGACGCCCGTTCACCCACCTTCCAAGGAGAACACCATGGCCACCACCGAGACCGCCCTGAAGGACATCATGAGTTCGATCGAGGGCGCCATCGGCGTCGCCCTGGTCGACTACACCAGCGGCATGGCCCTCGGCACCCTGGGCGGCAGCGCCGAGCTGGACCTGAACGTCGCCGCCGCCGGCAACACCGACGTGGTGCGCGCCAAGGTCCGGGCGATCGAGCTGCTCGGCCTCAAGGAGGCCATCGAGGACATCCTGATCACCCTCAGCAGCCAGTACCACCTGATCCGCCCGCTCACCAACCGCTCGGGCAAGGGCCTCTTCCTCTACCTGGCGATCGACAAGGGCCGGGCCAACCTCGCGATGGCCCGCCACCAGCTCAAGCGCGTCGAGGCCGAGCTGGAGGTCTGACGCCCCGTCCGTCCCCGGTCCCCCCGGTCCGTCCCCCGGCGCCACTCCCGGCCCGCCCCGCAGGCGCGGGCGGGCCGGGCCGCCTAGCGTGGGCCGCATGGCGAGCAGCACGGCGATCGAACTGGACGTGGACGGCCGCGCGGTGCGGCTCTCCAACCCGGACAAGGTGTACTTCCCGGAGCACGGCTACACCAAGCGGGACGTCGCCGAGTACTACCTGGCGGTCGCCCCCGGCGCACTGCGCGGGCTGCGCGAGCGGCCGACCACGCTCCAGCGCTTCCCGGACGGCATCGAGGGCGAGTCCTTCTACCAGAAGCGCGCCCCGAAGAACGTGCCCGACTGGCTGCCCACCGCCCGGATCGCCTTCCCCAGCGGGCGCACCGCCGACGAGATCTGCCCGACCGAGGCCGCCGCCGTGCTCTGGGCGGTCAACCTCGGCTGCCTCACCTTCCACCCCTGGCCGGTCCGCCGCGCCGACACCGAGCACCCGGACGAACTGCGGATCGACCTCGACCCGCAGCCCGGCACCGACTTCGCCGACGCCGTCCGGGCCGCGCACCTGCTCCGCGAGGTGCTGGCCGAGCACGGCCTGCGCGGCTGGCCGAAGACCTCCGGCGGGCGCGGCCTGCACGTCTACGTCCCGATCGTGCCGGAGTGGACCTTCGCCGAGGCCCGCCGCGCCGTGATCGCACTCGGCCGCGAGCTGGAGCACCGGGTGCCGGACCGGGTGACCACCAACTGGTGGAAGGAGGAGCGCGGTCCGCGGATCTTCGTGGACTACAACCAGATGGCCCGGGACCGCACCATCGCCTCCCCCTACTCCGTCCGCCCGCGCCCCGGGGCCACCGTCTCCACCCCGCTGCGCTGGGAGGAGCTGGACTCCGTCTCCCCCGCCGACTTCACCATCCGCACCGTGCCCGCCCGGTACGCCGAGATCGGCGACCCGCACGCCGACCTCGACGAGCACGCCTTCCGCCTCGACCCGCTGCTCGCGCTGGCGGACCGTCAGGCCGCCGACCACGGCGTCGGCGACCTCCCCTACCCGCCCGACCACCCGAAGGTGGCGGGCGAACCGCCCCGGGTCCAGCCCAGCCGGGCCCGGAAGCACTGACACCCGCGCCGGCCCGGTCAGCGCCGCCGACGGTCGCGCGGTCGCCCGATCCGGCGCGGCGCCTGCCAGGCGGCGAACAGGACGCCGGCCGCCCCGATCACCGCCTGGAGCTCCCCCGGCCCGGCCAGCAGGCAGATGGCGGTGCAGACCACCAGGATCGCCAGCAGGGCGATCAGGTCGAGCCTGCGCTGGTCGGGACCGGAGTCCTCCTCGGGCTCCTGGAAGGGCATCGGGCGGGAATCCGCAGTGGACTCCGCAGTGGGCTCCGCAGTGGACCCCGCAGTTGACTCCGGGAGCGCGCCCGGCAGGCGGCCCGCCGTGGGGTCCGGCATGGGCCCCGGCTCGGACCCCGGCGCGGCGGACTGGTCCTGCGGCGGCTGAACGTGCGACGACACGGCTGGTCTCCCACCGTCGGGAGGGAGCAGGCCACCGGGAGCACGACCCCGTGGAAAGCAAACAGGCCGCATCACGCCGCATGTCTCCTGGGGTCGTTTCCCCGGCCCCGCCGCGCAACGCGACGGAACCTGCTCCCCCAAAGATCATGCAGCCGAGCGGCCACACACCACTCATGTAAGCCGATCCCTGACGCCCTGTCAATGTCCTTCCGTGGAGCGGAGGTTGGTGACCAGCTCGCGGGGGAGTCCGTGGGTGTCGTGCAGCTCGTGGAAGTCCTGCTCGGTGAGCCGGCCCCGGTAGCGCGGACGGGACAGCACCCGCCGGCCGCGCTCCAGCAGCCGGTCGAAGCGCTGCTCCTCCTCCGACAGCACCTGCCGCACCACCTCCGGGTCGGTGTCCTGCCGGAAGCGGTCCAGGGTGTGCCGGACCAGCTCCACCGGCAGGTCGCCGAGGCCGGCCGAGGGATCGGTCCGGCGCAGCACGGTGAGCACCCTGCGCAGCAGCCGGCGCAGCACGTAGCCCCGGCCGGTGGTGGACGGGAGCACCCCGTCGCCGATCACCACCACGGCGGAGCGCAGGTGGTCGGCGACCAGCCGCAGCGAGGGGTCGTCGAGCCGCCAGACACCCGGGAGGAGTCGGCGCCAGGGTTCGAAGACGTCGCCGTCGAAGACCGAGCGCCCGCCCTGGAGCAGGGTGGCCAGCCGCTCCAGCCCGAGCCCCGTGTCGATGTTGCGCTGCGGGAGCGGCACCAGTGAGCCGTCCTCCAGGCGGCGGTGACGCATCATCACGTGGTTCCACACCTCCACCCAGCGGTCGTCCCCGGTCGGGGTGGACTCCGGCGGGGTGTCGCCGGTCCAGAGGAAGATCTCCGAATCGGGGCCGCACGGGCCGGTCGGCCCGTTCGACCACCAGTTGTCCTCGACGGTGAGCTCGACCGGTACGCCCAGCCGCTGCCAGAGCTCCAGCGAACCGGTGTCGGGGCCGGTCCGCCCGTCCCCGCCGAAGGCGGTGGCGTGCAGCAGCCCCGGATCGATGCCGAAGCCCTCGGTGAGCAGCCCGTACCCCCACTCCAGGCTCTGCGGCCCCTCGTAGTCGCCGAGCGACCAGGTGCCGAGCATCTCGAAGACGGTCAGGTGGGTGAGGTCGCCGACCTCGTCGAGGTCGGTGGTGCGCAGGCAGCGCTGCACGTTGACCAGCCGTCGGCCGAGCGGGTGCGGCCGGCCCTCCAGGTACGGGGTGAGCGGGTGCATGCCGGAGGTGGTGAAGAGCACCGGGTCGCCCGGCGGCGGCAGCAGGGTCGAGCCGGTGATCGGGCGGTGGCCCCGGCCACGGTAGTACTCGGTGAACGTGCGGACGATCCGGTCGGTGTCCATGGTGCGCTCCTTGGCGATCTACGATCTGCGATCTGCGGGGAGGCGCCGGACGGCGGTGCGCACGGACGGTGGGACCGGGTCTGGAGACGACACCACCGGCGGACCGTGTCCGGTCGCCGGTGGGAGGTGAGGGTACGTCAGGCGGCGGCCGGCGAGCTGGTCGCTCGCGCGGCGGCGGTGGTGCGGTATCGGTCCATGACGTCCATGCCACCGAGGGTAACGCGGCCGGGCAGCCGTGGCACCGGGATTTCCGTCACATGGCCGCCCGGCCCCGCGCCGCCCTCCGGGCGTCGGCCCGGCCGGCTGCCCGGAAGCCCGGCCGTCCGTCCGTCCGCTCAGCCGCAGCGCGGGGTGCTCAACCGCGCCACCACACCGGGGCGCAGCACCATCGCGTCGTACTCGGGGGATTCGGGGGCGTGCCGGATCCGGCCGCCGATCACCTGGTAGCCCCAGCGGGGATAGGCGCTGCGGGCCGGTTCGTTGTCGTGGATGCAGGTGAGGGTGGTCCAGCGCTCGGGCCGGTGGCGGACGATCTCGTCGTGCAGGCGACGGCCGATGCCCTGGTTCCCCAGGCTCGGCAGGACCATCAACTCCCGCAGCCAGAAGACGTCCTCGGCGTCCGCCGCGTCCAACGCAGCCGTCGGCCGACTGCTGCCGAGGCTGACCCACCAGGCCCGGTCGGCGGGGAGCGTCACCCCGTGCACCAGCCCGACGGGCCGGCCGGCCAGGGTGGCGGTGACGGTCTCGAAGCCCGGCATCCCCATCGCCCCGCGCAGCCGCTCCTCGAAGGACTCCACCGAGAAGAACGGGTCCCCGGCGTACGGTGGCACCCCGTAGACCACCCGGTAGACCGCCACCAGGTCGCCCAGGACCTCCTCCGCGTCCTGCCCGTGGTGGTGTCGGAACTCGATGTCGTGCACGTGCCTGTCCTCCGCCCGGCTCAGGCGGTCCAGGCCGCCAGCCGCTCCGTGGTCTCCCTGACCTCGGCCAGGGACTGATGAGCCGTCAGTTTCTCACGGAACAGGGACAGTTGACGTTTGTTGCGGGCCGAGGCCATCCCGCCCTCGATCAGCCGCAGCGACTCCTGGGCGGCGGCCACCGTGCGGTCCACGTCCCGGTCCTGGAGGGCGGCGTAGGAGAGCCGGGCCAGGCACATGCCCCGGTTCCGGGAGTGCGCGATGTGCTGGAGCCGGGCCGAGCGGTCCAGTAGCCGGACGGCCTGCCGGTAGTGGCCGAGGTCGAGTCGGCACATGCCCTCCAGGCAGACCAGCTCGGCCTCGTTGAGGAAGCGCACCCAGCTCGGGTCCCGGTCGGTGGTGCCCCGGCCGAAGGCCTGCCAGGCCCGGCGGATCGCCGCCGCGCAGGCGGTCTCGTTGCCGAGCCGCCCGTAGCCCTGGGCCTCCCGGACGGCCAGCAGGGCCGTCACCCGGGGCGGTGCGCTCCACTCGGCCGCGTGCGCCTGGGCGATCCGGGCGTACCGAACGGCCTCCCGGGGCTTGTTCAGGTCGACGCTCTGCCGGGCCATGTTGGCCAGGGTGCGGGTGGCCAGCGGGTCGTTCCCGGAGAGCACGGCGGTGTTCAGCGCCTCGGAGAAGTACACCCGGGCCTCGGTCTGGCGCTCCGCGTCGTAGCAGAACCAGCCGAGCGAGGTGGTGAGTTGGCCCGCGATGTCGTGCAGCTCGCGGCCGACCGCCTCGCCGTAGGTGGCGTGGTCGATCAGGTCGTGCACCCGGAGCAGCTGGGCGCGGGCCGAGCGCCACAGCAGGTCGCCGCCGAAGCGCTGGTCGATCGCGTCGAGGTCGAGCGCGGTGGCCCGCAGCTCCTCGATCTCGTCCGCGCCGATCCGGGCCCCGCCGTGGGCGGCCACCGGGGCCGCGTCGAGCCAGGGCAGGCCACCGAGGGCGGCCGTTCCTACCGTTCTGAGAGCCTGACGGCGGTTCACTGGTCCGTGCTGGTCTTCCGTCTCGTGGTCCACCGCGCTGTCGGGCGGGCCGAAGGGGATCGCGGACATCACCGACACCACCGGCAGCCCGCCCCGGACGACGAAGCCGAGCGCCTCCGGCCCCCGGTCGAAGGCCGCCCGCAGGGCCGAGGCGTGGTCCGGCCGGGGCCACGGCGGAGCCGGGGCCTCCCAGCGCCGGTAGGTCCGCACGTTCACCTGGAACGCGCGGCTGGCCAGCACCTGCTGCCCCGCCGTGCTGATCCCGGCCGCGGCGGCCTCCTGGGAGAACCAGCCCTTGGAGATCCTGGCCGCGTAGAGCAACTCGTTGCCCGGCGGTCGCCGCCCCATGATGCCCCCTCCGCCACTGCTCCCTGACTGTCCGTGAACAGTGATCACGGTAGAGCAGTCCGCACCGCGACTCGCCGCCCCGTCCCCCGGACGAGGGACTCCGGACCGAACCGGTCCCCTGCATGCCCTCGCTATGCCCTCTCCGTGCCCTCGCGCCGGAGCGTTCCGACCGCCACCCTGGGTCACCACAGGAGCCGGGCGCTCCCGACGGATGGGAACGGACGGGAGATGGGAGCGGTACCGGTGATGACGACCCTTCAGGTGTGGGAGACGGACTTCCCGGCCCGGGCCGAGGCCGCGCGGCTGGCCCGGAGCTGGGTGCGCGGGCTGCTGACCGAGCACGGCTGGCCCGAGGACCGGGCCGACGACGTGGTGACCATCTGCTCGGAGCTGGTCACCAACGTCCTGCTGCACGCCTCCGGCCACCACCCGGCCGTGCCCGTCCGCCTCGAACTCGACCGCCTCGGCGGCTCCTGCCGCCTGGAGGTCAGCGACAGCCGCACCGAACGCGGCCCGGTGGTCCGCCCGGCCGGCGTCCGCGACCACGGCCAGGGCATGCGGCTGGTCGACGCGCTGGCCGCCGACTGGGGCGTCACCGCGCGGGGCGCCGCCAAGACCGTCTGGGCCGTCGTGCTGCACGGGGCAGCCGACCCGGAGGCGGCCGACCGGGGCGTCCCGGCCGGGGAGTCGGTGAGCGGCGTGTCCTGACGGCGCGTCGCTTCGCCGACACCCGGGTGCCGCGCCCGGCGTGCGGGGCGGGCGGGAGGCCGGTTGGCTGACCGGAGACCGTACCGACCAGGAAGGGCGATGTGCCATGACGGTGACCGCAGACCTCGACAAGATCCTCGACAAGGCGTACGAGAACCTCAGCCTGGAGGAGGTGCTCAAGGCACCGGTGGCGGCCCTGGCCGGGCTGACCGACGCCCACGGCACCGCCCTCGAAGCCCTGCGGATCAAGAGCATCGGGGACCTCGGCCGCAACAAGTACATCCGGGCCGCCGTCGCCATGGCCGATCTCCAGGACCGCGCGCACTGACCCGACCGGCTCCGGTGGACACCCCGCGCCCACCGGAGCCGCCCCGGTGCGGCGGCCTCACGGGCCGCTGCGGGGCAGCGCCCACGGTGCCCGGAGCAGGCGCCCGCGCTCCGGGCCGGTCCGGTGACCGTCCCCGGCACGGGCTCCGGTGCCTGAGCGGCCGTCAGGCCGGGCCCGGCAGCGGCGGGTTGTCCGCCGTCGCCATGGCCGATCTCCAGGACCGCGCGCACTGACCCGACCGGCTCCGGTGGACACCACGCGTCCACCGGAGCCGCCCCGGTGTGGCGGCCTCACGGGGGTGCTGCGGGGCGGCGTCCACGGTGCCCGGAGCAGGCGCCCGCGCTCCGGGCCGGTCCGGTGACCGTCCCCGGCACGGGCTCCGGTGCCTGAGCGGCCGTCAGGCCGGGCCCGGCAGCGGCGGGTTGTCGGCGAGCAGGTCGTGGCCGACCTCGGTGAGGCTGTGGCGGACCTGCTTGCCCTCGCGGTGGGTGGCGATCAGTCCGGCCGTCCGCAGCGCGGTGGCGTGGGCGGAGGCGGAGGGCGGGGTGACGCCCAGGCGCCGGGCGAGGCCGGTGGTGGAGCAGGCACCGCCCGCGATGGCACGCAGCACCCGGGCCCGGGCGGGGCCGAGCACGGTGGCGAGGCCGTCGGTCTCCGGCGGCCGGGCGGTGGGATCGGTGGCCGGGTGGGCTATCGGGTACAGCAGGAGGCTCTGGCGGCCCGGCTCGGCGAGCACGCTGACGTTGTGCTGGACGAAGTAGTTGGGCCGCAACTCCAGCCCCCGGCCGTCGAGTTCGATGGAGGCCGACAGTTCGCCGAGGGTGCACTCCAGGACTCCCTCGTCCCGCCAGACGGCCTTGGGGTGCAGCGAGCCGAGCATTTCCCCGATCCCGCCCCGGGCGGCGGCCCGGGCCCGGGCCGCGATGTCGGCCTCCAGGGCGCGGCGGATGTCCGGCCAGTCCGGGGCCAGGCAGGCCTGGAACAGCGCCCAGGCGCCGTCACCCACCTCGCGCAGGCCGCGGCTGCCGTCCTCGCGCAACCGGGCCAGCGCGGGCGGGACTTCGGCCACCTCGCCGAACATCGCGACGCCCTCCTGCACCGCCTGCTCCGGGACGGAGAGCAACGCGTCGAGCTCGTCGGTCAGCTGCCGGCGGACGGCGTCCAGGTCGGCCACCATGAAGTCGGGCACACCGATCGGGCTCGCGTTGACCACCTCCAGGAAGCGCGCGGCCCGCTGCGGCACGTGCCGGCGGGCGTCCCGCCACCACCGCTCGCTGCGCGTCCCGGCACCCTGGTGGATGCCGATCCGGGCCGCGCCGGCCACCAGGTGGTCCAGCGGCGACACCACGAACCGGGTCCGCGCGAGGTCCGCGACCCCGAACCTCAGTGCGATCACGAACCTTCCCCCGCCCCCGCAGCCGTCCTGACCTGCGCCTTGCCGACCATTAGGCCCAGAGGCTAATGCATGGCCCTCCGACCACCCCCGTTGGCATGCTCGCTGACGTCAGCACGGCCGAGCGGCCGCTCCGGCCCCCACCACGAGGGGAGTGGGGGCCGGAGCGGTCCCTCGGCCGGACGCGAGACGCCAGCCCGCCGTGGCGTGCGGACGACCGCTCGCCCAGCCCCCGGCGTGACCCCCGGCGCCCTACGGTGCCTACCCTGGAGCCATGCTCAAGACGATCTTGGATGCCGCCGCAGCGGGCCGGTTCCCCGCTGCGGACGGCTCGGTGACGGTGGTTCAGCAGCCCAGCGAGCGGGACGCCGGGGTGGTCGCGTTCAGCGCGCACGCCGTGGTCTTCACCGACCAGGACCCGGAGTGGGTGCGGGCCGCCGTGGCGGCGGCGCCCTCCGACGAGCTGGCCGCGCCGATGAACCCGCACTTCCTGGCCGCCTTCGCGGACCGCACCGGGCGCCGGATGGACACCATCGACCTGCTCTCGGCCGGCTCGCGACTGCCCGGCGAGGCCCCGCTGCCGCTGGCGCCGCTCACCGACCGGGACCACCCGCGGATCGTCCGGGCCCTCGACTACCGCGAGGACGTCCGGGTCTGGACGGTGCCCGGCGGGGTGCTGATCCTCGGCCGGGGGCTGGCCGGGCGCTGGGAGTGCGCCATCGAGGTCTCCCCCGAGGCACGGGGCCGGGGCCTGGGGCGCGACCTCGCCCTGAGCGCCCGTCACCTGCTGCCCGAGGGCGACCACGTCTGGGCCCAGCAGTCGCCCGGAAACGTACCGAGCGTCCGGTCCTTCCAGGCGGCCGGCTTCCGCCCGGTCGGCGCGGAGGCCCTGATGATCCCGCGTCAGGACTGAGCCCCGCTCAGGCGGCAGCGGGCGGGGCGGCCGACGGCGCGGCGGACCCGGCGGCCGGCAGGGTGCCGGCCAGCCAGTCGAAGGTGACCTGCTGGAAGCGGGCCATGGCACCCATGTGGCAGTGCTCCCCCGCGCCGTCCTCCTCCCGCAGGGTGACCAGGGCGTGCGGGCAGCGCAGCGCCGCAGCGACCCGCTGGGGCTGCCCACGGAAGAACTGGTCGTCGGCCGCGTCCAGGACCAGGGTCGGACAGGCGATCAGCTCGGCGGCGCCGTCGAGGGTGTAGGCGGCGGTACGGCGGACGTAGTCGCAGGCCGAGGACGCCCCGAAGGTCCAGATCCCGTTCCGCATCGCCCAGTTGACCTGGGTGTCGGCCGCCATCACCAGGGCCAGCACCGGCCCGGCGACGTCGTCCCGGCCCGCCGTGATCCAGTCCGCCAGGAACGGCGGCATCGCCGTCAGATGCGGCTCCTGGTAGTCGTACAGGCCGTCGTCGAGCACCAGCGCGGCGAGCCGGTGCTCGTGGGCGGCGGCCCGGGCCGCCAGGTAGCCGCCCAGGCTGTAGCCGAACAGCACCAGCCGGGCCGGATCGACCTCGGCGCGGGTGAGCGCGTAGTCGACCACCGGGGTCACCACCGCCTCCCAGTCCGGCCGGAAGACCAGGCCCTGGACGCGCAGCGCCGCGCCCTGGCCGGGGCCGTCGAAGGCGAGCACGTTGTAGCCCCGGCGCAGCGCAGCCGCCGCGAGGACGAAGTAGGACTCCTCCAGCGTGGAGTCGAAGCCGCTGGTGAAAAGGACGGTGGGGCGGGCGGCACCGGAGTCGTCCACCAGGAAGAGGTAGCCCGGGAGGGAGGTGTCCTCGTACGGGATCGTGACGGCCTCGACCGGACGGTCCATCAGGCCGGCGGCGGTGGCGAAGGTCTCCCGGGAGAGCCGCGAGAGCTCCTGCACCTCGGGGTCGCGGGCCGGGTCGTCCCGGCGGTAGAACTCGGCCGTGCGGTAGTAGTTGGAGGCCCGCAGCAGTGCCTCGCGCGCGCTGACCCGGGCGCCGTCGGCCAGCGCCCGCCGACCGAGGTCGTGGACGCGGTCGGCGGTTGCCCGCCACTCGCGCAGCCACGCCGCGGTGTCCCCCTCCCCGATCCGGCCGGCGGTGGCCACCACCTCACCCAGGTCGGCCCCGGCCTCCTGGGCGAAGCCGGCGGCCCGGAGGGTCTCGAAGGAGAACGACTCGTCCTCGAACAGGAACTTCATGGTGCGCACCTCCGCACATAGTCGAGACGGACCCGTTCCGTCTCATCTCTCGACCGACGGTACGCCCGCCCGAGACGAGACGCAACCGTTCCGTATCGACTAGACTCACCCCATGGCACGCGCATCCGACCCCACCCCCTCCGACCCCGCCCCCTCCGACACCACCGCCCCCCGGCCCCCCGGCGGCCCGGTGCTCCAGGACTCGGTGACCACGGCGATCACCGAGGCCTTCTTCGCCGAGCTGGCCTCGGCCGGATACGCCAGGCTCTCCCTGGAGGCGGTGGCCAGGCGCGCGGGCGCCGGAAAGGCCGCCATCTACCGGCGGTGGTCCTCCAAGCAGGAGATGGCCGTCGCCCTGCTGTCGGACCTGGTCGCCCACACCCCCGAGCCCCCCGACAGCGGTTCGCTCCGAGGTGACCTGCGGGCCTTCCTGGGCGAGGTCGCCGAGGGCCTGTCCCATCCGCTCGCCGCCCGGATCGTCCCCGACCTGATCGCCGAGGGCGGGCGCAACGACGAACTGGGCCAGGCCCTCCTGCGCACCGTCCGCGACCCGCGCCGCGCCCGCGCCACCCGCATGCTGCAACGCGCCGTGGACCGCGGCGAACTCCCGGCCGGGCTCGACCTCGACATCGCCCTCGACCTGCTGGCCGGCCCGCTGTACTGGCACCTCGCCGTCGTCCACGCCCCCGCCGGTCCCGACTACCTCGACCGGCTCACGAACGCCCTGCTCGCCGCCCTGACCGCCTGACCCGTCGGCCGCCTGACCCACCGTCCCGGAATGCGACGGGCCCGTCACGATCCGCCGACAGGCATCCGCCCCACTGCCGCACGGCGGCGACAGTGGGCGCACCGACCTACTGCGGCAAGGGGGAACGAGCATGACCACGGCCTGCGTCATCCTCGACATCGGCGGCGTGCTGGAGCTCACGCCCGAGACCGGCTGGGTGCGGAGCTGGGAGGAGCGGCTCGCCCTGCCGCCGGGCGGGATCGCCGAGCGGATGGGGGACGTCTGGCGGGCGGGCCGGATCGGGGAGGTCGAGGAGGCGGAGGTGGAGCGGCAGGTGGCGCTCCGGCTCGGTCTGGACGAGGCGGGCCGGAGCGCCTTCCTGGCCGACCTCTGGACCGCCTACCTGGGCACGCCGAACGACGGACTCGTCTCGTACGTCCGCGCGTTGAAGGGGAGCTGCCGCCTGGGCATCCTGAGCAACAGCTTCGTCGGCGCCCGGGAACGGGAGGCCGCCCGCTACCACTACGACGACTGGGCGGAGCGGATCGTCTACTCGCACGAGATCGGCTTCGAGAAACCCGACCCGCGCGCCTACCGGGCGGTCTGCGCCGCCCTCGGGGTGCGGCCGGAGGACTGCCTCTTCGTGGACGACTCCCCCGTCTGCACCGAGGGCGCGGAGACGGCCGGGATGCGGGCACACCTGTTCCGGGACACCGCCGGGACGGTCGCCCGGATCGCCGAACACCTGGCCCGGTACGGGGGCGGACACGGTAACGTCCGGGCATGAGCACCTCCACCGGCCCCGTGACCGCAGACGACCTCGACCTCGCCGTCCAGCACGCCTTGGCGGCCCTGGAGCGCGCGCCCGAGGGCACCGACTGGGACCGGCCGGCCGGCAGTCTGACCTGGACCTGCTGGGAGACGGTCGAGCACCTGGCCGACGACCTCTTCGCCTACGCGGCCCAACTCGGCCCGCGCAAGCCACCGTTGACCGGCGAGGTGCCGTTCGTCTGGGAGGCCCGGCGCGAGGGCGGCCCGGCCAACGCGATCCACGCCGACCGGACGGCGGGCCCGTCCGGGCTGCTCCAGGTGCTGGAGGCGGCCGGGGCGTTCCTGGTCGCACTGGTGCGGGTGACGGGGCCTCAGGTCCGGGCCTACCACGGGTACGGGATCTCGGACGCCGAGGGCTTCGCCGCCATGGGCGTCGTGGAGACCCTGGTGCACACCCACGACCTGGCCGAGGGTCTCGGACTCGACTGGGCCCCGCCCGCCGGGGTCTGCGCCCGGACGGTGGCCCGGCTGTTCCCGGACGCCCCGGCGGGCCAGGACCCGTGGCGGACCCTGCTCTGGTGCACGGGCCGTGCGGACCTGCCGGGCCGTCAGCGCCCCGCCCGCTGGCGGTGGGACGGCCGCCCCGCAGCCGAGCGGACGGACTGAGACTCGGGCGGATCGGGCGGGGCATCGGGAGAGCGGGCGGCGGCCTGCTCAGCTGCTGTGGAGCTCGGCGCGCAGCAGGTTCGGGTCCGGGGGCTGGGTGAAGAAGGCGCCGTCGGTGACCTGGACCCGGCCGCCGCAGACCGTGACCGAGGTGGGGTTGGAGAGCCCGTCCTGCCGGGTCAGCACCACCGTGCGGGTGCCGCCGGTGGCGACGTGGACCACCTCGTCGGCCACGTTCCGGGCCGCGAGCAGGTCGTCGTCCCGGCCGGTGAAGCCGAAGTCGTCGATGCCGTCGAGGCCGGTCAGCCTGGTCTCCACCGGGCCCGCGCTGCCGTCCGGGGCGACCGGGATGCGCAGCACGGTGCCCCGGTCGGTGTTGGAGACCCAGACCGCGCCGTCGTGGAGGCGGGCGCCGTTGGCGCCGATGAAGCCGACCGGCCGGAGTTCGTCGGCGGTGGCCCAGGCCTCGGGGACGCCGCCGTCGGCCGGGATCCGCCAGACGGTGCCGAGCACCGAATCGGCGGCGTAGAGCATGCCGTGCTCCTGATCGAGCGTCAGGCCGTTCGGGATGCCCTCGGGCGGGAGGGCGGCGATCCGCTCGGGCGGGCAGCCGGGCCGGATCCGCCAGACGCCGGTGGACGCCTCCCCGGTCACGTAGTTGACGAAGAGGGTGCCGTCCTCGGCCCGGGCGATGCCGGTCAGCGCCGCGTAGCCGAACAGCGGGGTGGCCGGCCGGTCGACGGCGGGCAGGGTGGCCAGGATCGCCACCTGACCGTCCGGCCCGACCCGGGCCACCTGGCGGCTGCGCAGCAGGGTCAGGACCGCGCCACCGTCGGGCTCCGGCACCAGGTTCTCCGGCAACTGCCCGGCGGCGAAGTCGAAGTGGGCCGCGACGTACGGGGCGGCGAGCGGTGGGGCGACGGCCGTCGCCGAGGCGGGCGCGAGCAGCACCAGGGCCAGGGCTGCGGCCCCGGCCAGGCGGGTGGAGCGGTACACGGGGACTCCTCACGGGGACGCGCCGGGCACCGGTCGACGGTCACGGGCCCGGCCTTGCCCCACAGCAGAGCACGCCCGCCGCCCGGCTGCCCGCCGGGCTGCGCCACCCGGTGGCCGGCCCCGGCCCCGGTCCCGGCCGCCGTCCGCAGGTGGCGTGGGAGGGGATACCGGGCGGGTGTGCGGTGAGCCCGCACCGGCCGGCCGGGGCCGGGCCGGGGCCGGGCCGGTACGGGCTCACCGGCCGGTCCGGTCAGACGGTGTCGAGCTGGCCGTTCACGTACAGCTTGCCGGTCGCGCTGAGCAGTGCGGGGTTGGTCACCGGGCGGACCGGGCCGAGGCAGTGCACCTGGAAGTTCGGGTTCAGGGTGGTGGGCCCGCAGTGCACGTCGCCGCCGAAGCTGGTGACCTCGCTGCCCTCGATGGTGACGGCACTCGGGGCGCCGTAGCTGTCCACCACCAGGACGGCCTGGACCGAGCTGCCGCCGTTGCTGAACAGCAGGCAGCTCTGGAAGGTGATCTCCCGGTTGGCCCGGTGGTCCTTGCGGGTGCAGTTGAACGCACCGGAGGGGTAGGCGTTCCAGGTCGACTCGGTGATCGCGGGCGAGCCCGGTCCGGCCGCGCCGGTACCGGCGCCCGCCCCGACGGCGGAGGCCGGACCCGCTCCGAGGGCGCCGAGGGCGGCGACTCCGGCGAGGGTGGCGAGGAGCCTGTTGGTGCGCTGCATGTGGTTCTGTCCCTTGGTTCGGGTGACGTCCCGGGGGTGGCTCCCCGGCACCTGTCGCGACGGGTGGCGACCCGCCGTCCGGCCCAAGCTTCGTCCCCGACGCACCGGGGCGGCCATGTGCCGATCGGCACGGATACCGGGCCTCCGGCGCGAGCCCCCGTGCCGATCGGCACTGTTCGCCCGGCGTGCTCTCTGGTAGGGGGCGGCTCAGCCCTGCGCGTTGTGGAAGCCGATCAGCAGCGCTCCCCACCAGCCGAGTTGGGAGAGCAGCGCGGAGGCCGCGCCGCGCAGCAGCAGCGGCCGGGGCGGGCGCCGGTCGCCGTAGTGGGCCAGTCGGCGCTGGAGGGCCAGGGCCTGCACGCCGTTGAGGGCGATCAGCAGCACCAGCACCAGCTTGAGCCGGGTCAGGCCGGAGTCGAGGCGGGGCTCCAGCAGGATGCCGCTGAGCGTCAGCCCGGCCAGGCCGCCCCAGATCGGGACGTGCAACGGGGCCGCCAGGTCCAGCACTTGGCAGAGCGTGCGGCGGCCGAACAGCCAGAGCGCGCCGACGTAGTCGACGGCCAGGACCGCGCCGAAGCCGGCCACCAGGGAGACCAGGTGCACCAGCAGGGCGGCGGTGTGCAGGGCGGGTGCGGTCCGGACGTGACCGGCCGTCCAGGCGCTGGCGGCCCAGAAGACGGCCAGCCCGAACGACACCAGGGCATGGCGGAGTGCACTGCCGCGCGGGGGCACGGCAGGGTCGGACTGAGGCATGGGGGTGCTCCCGGGTGGGGGTCCGGCAGACTGACGCAGTGTCAGGTCAGGGTTCCGCTTCCCGGCCGATCTCGTCAATAGGTCTGGACCAATCGGAGGGTCGGACGACCTCCCCGCACCCCCCGGGAGCACACGAACGACTCGGATCGAGCCCGAGCTCCGTCAGCCCCGGGGCGCCGTCCGGCGGATCACCGCCACCGCCTCGGCGATCTGCCGGTCCGTCAGGTCGCCCCGGGCGGTGAGCCGCAGGCGCGAGACGCCGTCCGGCACCGACGGCGGCCGGAAGCAGCCGACCGCGAGACCGGCGGCCCGGCAGTCGGCCGCCCACTGCACGGCCGCCTCCGGGCCCGGGGCCCGGACCGAGACCACGGCGGCGTCCGGGGCACTGGCCGTCAGCCCGGCGGCGGTCAGCTGCGCGGAGAGCGAGCGGGCCACCTCCAGCGCCCGTCCGGCCCGGTGCGGCTCGGCCCGCAGCAGCCGCAGCGCGCCGAGCGCGGCGCCGACGGCGGCCGGGGCGAGGCCGGTGTCGAAGATGAAGGTGCGGGCGGTCTCGGTCAGGTGCCTGATCACCCGTCGGGGGCCGAGCACCGCCCCGCCCTGCGAGGCGAGCGACTTGGAGAGGGTGACGGTGGCGACCGTGTCGGGCGCGCCGGCCAGTCCGGCGGCGGCCGGCGCGCCGCTGCCGCCGGGGCCGAGCACTCCGAGTCCGTGCGCGTCGTCGATCAGCAGGGCGGCGCCGTGCGCGCGGGCGGCGGCGGAGAGCGCGCCGATCCGGGCCGCGTTGCCGTCCACCGAGAACACCGAGTCGCTCACCACCAGCGCACGGCGGTGGGTGCGCCCGGCGAGCGCCTCCGCGACCGCCGCCGGGTCGTCGTGCGGGGCCCGGTGCACGTCGCTGCGGGAGAGGCGGCAGCCGTCGATCAGTGAGGCGTGGTTGTTGGCGTCCGAGACGATCAGGGTGTCCGGATCGGTGAGCGCGGTGAGCGCGGCCAGGTTGGCGGCGTAGCCGGAGGAGAAGACCAGCGCCGCCTCCACCCCGCAGAAGTCGGCCAGCTCCTGCTCGAGTTCGGTGTGCAGCGCGGTGGTGCCGGTGACCAGCCGGGAGCCGGTGGCGCCGCCGCCCCAGCGCAGCGCGGCGTCGGCGGCGGCCCGGGTGACGACGGGGTGGTGCACCAGGCCGAGGTAGTCGTTGCTCGCCAGGTCCAGCACCGGGTCCTCGGCGGGGCGGCTGCGCAGCGTCCTGGTGAGCCCGGCGGCGGCACGCAGCCCGGCCGCCTCGTCGAGCCAGTCGAAGACGGCGGCGGGGCCGCTGGTGGAAGCGCTGCTGGCGGCGTCGGGCCGGGCGGAGTGGACCATGGCCCGCACTCTGTCACCCACCCGGCCCGGGGACAACGCCCCGCCCGGCCCACCCCTCGTCACACCACGCCTGACCTGCGGAGACACCGGAGCTCGGGGCGGCTGATGTGGCTGAGTTCACGCCCCCGAACGGACAGCCAGGGACCTGCCCGGACCGCGTGCCGACGACGGGAGGCGCGCCCCGGCCGGACCGCCGCCGGTCGGCACCGGACCGGCCGACGGCCCCGGCACCCCCGGTGCACGTCATGGGCGAGGCCGGCCGGACTCCCGCGCCGCAGGCCATCTCGGACGGGCCGTCAGCGGACGACACCGGGGGCCCGCCGAGGCAGGGGGCGGCGTGTGGCCCGGTACCCGCCCCCGACCACCAACGGCCAAGGCCGCTCCGGGGGCACCACCGACGAGCCGTCAGGAGGCAGCGTCCGGCCCGGCGCCACCGGGAGTGGTGAAGCGCCGGGTGCGGCGCACTGCCGCCCGGCCCCGCCGCTGCCGGGTTCACCCCGTCGATGAGCCGTCCGCAGCCGGTGCCGTCCCGGCATCCTGCCGAGCGGCGAAGCGGAATGGGACCCCCAGGTACTCGGCCAGGGCCCGTCCGGCGCGCTCGGCCGCCAGGACCTCGAGCGGGCCCCCGTCCGGGGCCGCCGCGCCGAGGAAGTGCTCGGCCGAAGGGCGGTCCACCCGGGCGATCGTGTGCCGTTCCCCCGCGTCGGCGGTGACCACGAACAGCTCCGTGACCCGCCCCCGTACGGGGTGCTCGCCCTGGACCGCCGCTACGGCCGCCACCGGACCGCCAGTGCCGGCCGCCTTGCGGGCCAGCGACTCGAGGTCGAGCGGACTGACCGGATCGCGAGCGCCCCGGTCACCGTGGTGCGCCACCCGGTCCGCCGTGATCAGCCGGGCGGTGTCGGGCCCGATGCCGTCGGGCACCAGCCCGAGCTGCCCGATGAGTCGGTCGGCCTGGTGCGACCGGCCCATCAGCACGTAGCCGTCGATCTCCTCCCGGAGTCCGGCCGGCAGGCCCGCCCACCATGCGGCCCGGGCCGCCGCGTCCATCGGGACCGTGGACGGTTCCGCCTCGGCCGAGGCCGAGTCCACCTGACGACCGGTCAGCGGGACCGAGGGGCGCCAGCGCGGCGCCTCGTCGTCGGGCTCGTCGGGGCTGGCGAAGTGGAACGGCACGCCGAGACGCTCGGCCAGCGTCGGCCCGCTCGCTCGGCGGCCACCGCCGCCGCGGGCCGACGCCCCGTCACCGCACTCGCACTCGCACCCGCACCCGCACCCGCTTCGAGGAAGCGCTCCGCGGTCGACTGGTACACCGAAGCGAGGCTGCGCTCCGACTCCGGTCCGTCGATGACGGCCCGCAGGATCACGAACCAGTCGTGGACGGTGTCCCCGTCCCAGACCGCCTCGACGGCCACCACCCGCCCCTCGCACCCGGCCGCCTTGCGGGCCAGCGACTCCGGGTCGAGCGGACTGTCCGGCTCGCCGGCCACCCGGTCCGCGTAGTGGGCGTAGCGGTCTCCCGCGATCAGTTGGGCGCAGCCGACCCCGATGCCGTCGATCCGGAAGCCGACTGCCGTGATCACCCTCACCGCGCCCAGCATGGCGTCCTGGCACACGTACCCGTCGATCTCCTCGCGGATGCCGGCCGGCAGCCCGGCCCACCACTCGTCCCTGGCTTCCCGTCGCAGGATGACCATTCGTACCCCCTCGGTTCCGGCACGCACCATAGCCTCCCCGGGGCGAGCGTGCGATGGCCCCCGGTCACACTCGGCGCGACGTCCGGCGTCGGCCCCGCCGTAACGCCCCGGCCCGGGGCGCGTCGCCGGCGCACGGCGGGCCGCACCTGCGGGCACATCCTCACCCGGCCCGGCCCCACCGCCTCCCGGACCGCGAACCGCCGCGCCCGCCCCTCCGGCGTGGCCGGTGGGGCGGGCGCGGTGACGGCGGCTCAGACCACCGGCTTCACGTCGGTGCCCTCCCCGAAAGCGGCCTTCGCGTCGTCCTCGCTCGCCGGAGGCTGCTCGGCGGCGGCCCGTTCCTCGGCCTCGACCTGCTCGGTGGACTTCGGGCGGCCGATCGAGACCGCGAGCTCGTCCCCGTCGGCGTCGGCCACGATGGTGTCGCCGGGCTCCAGTTCGCCGCCGAGCAGCAGCGAAGCGACCTTGTTGTCCAGCTCGCTCTGGATGGTGCGGCGCAGCGGACGGGCGCCGAAGGCGGGCTGGTGGCCGTGGGCGACCAGCAGCCTGCGGGCCGCCTCGGTCACCTCCAGCTCCATGCCCTGGGCCCGGACCCGGCGTTCGCTGCCCTTGAGCAGCAGGTCGACGATCTTCCCGAGGTCGTCGGCGGTGAGCGCGTCGAAGATGACGGTTTCGTCGATCCGGTTGAGGAACTCGGGCGGGAAGTGCGCCTGGAGGTCGGCCATCAACTGCGGGCGGATCGCGGCGGTGTCGCCCTCGGCGGCCAGGATGCGCTGGGCACCGATGTTGCTGGTGAGGATCACCACCGTGTTCCGGAAGTCCACCGTGCGGCCCTGGCCGTCCGTCAGCCGGCCGTCGTCCAGCACCTGGAGCAGGGTGTTGAAGACGTCGGGGTGCGCCTTCTCCACCTCGTCGAAGAGCAGCACGCTGTACGGCTTGCGGCGGACCTTCTCGGTCAGCTGCCCGGCCTCCTCGTAGCCGACGTAGCCGGGCGGAGCGCCGACCAGCCGGGAGACGGTGTGCTTCTCCTGGAACTCGCTCATGTCGAAGCGGATCAGCCGGTCCTCGTCGCCGAACAGCAACTCGGCCAGTGCCTTGGCGAGTTCGGTCTTGCCGACGCCGGTCGGGCCGAGGAAGAGGAAGGAGCCGACCGGCCGGTCCGGGTCGCCCATGCCGGCCCGGCTGCGGCGGACCGCCTCGGCGATCGCCACCACCGCCTCGTCCTGGCCGATCACCCGGCTGTGCAGGGCGTCCTCCAGCTTGAGCAGCCGGTCCTTCTCGCTCTCGGTCATCTGGGCCACCGGGATGCCGGTCCGCCGGGAGAGCACCTCGGCGATGTCGTCCACCGTCACCGCCATCACGCCCTCGCGGCGCTCGGCGATCCCGGCCAGCTCGGCCTCGGCCTCGGCGATCCGCTTCTTCAGCTCGCCCGCCCGGTCGAACTCCTCGGCGGCCACCGCCTGATCCTTCTCCCGGCGCAGCTTGGCGATCCGGTCCTCCAGGCCGATCGCCGGGGTGGACTTGCCGAGCGACTTCAGCCGGACCCGGGCACCGGCCTGGTCGAGCAGGTCGATGGCCTTGTCGGGCAGGAAGCGGTCGCTGACGTAGCGATCGGAGAGCTCGGCGGCGGCCACCAACGCGCCGTCGGAGAAGCGGACTTGGTGGTGCTCCTCGTAGGCGTCGCGCAGGCCCTCCAGGATCTGCACCGTCTCCTCGACGCTCGGCTCGGGCACCAGCACCGGCTGGAAGCGGCGCTCCAGGGCGGCGTCCTTCTCGACGTGCTTGCGGTACTCGTCGATGGTGGTGGCACCGATCACGTGCAACTCGCCGCGCGCCAGGGCGGGCTTGAGCATGTTCCCGGCGTCCATCGCGCCCTCGCCGCCGGCGCCGGCCCCCACCACCGTGTGCAACTCGTCGATGAACAGCACCAGGTGGTCGGAGGACTCCTTGACCTCGTCGATCACCCCCTTCAGCCGCTCCTCGAACTCGCCCCGGTACTTGGCGCCGGCCACCATGCCGGCCAGGTCCAGCGAGACCACCCGACGGCCCTCCAGGGTGGCGGGTACCTCCCCGGCCACGATCCGCTGGGCCAGGCCCTCCACGATCGCGGTCTTGCCGACCCCGGGCTCGCCGATCAGCACCGGGTTGTTCTTGGACCGCCGGGAGAGGATCTCGACGGTCTGCTCGATCTCCTCGGCCCGGCCGACCACCGGGTCGAGCTTCCCGGCCCGGGCGTCGGCGGTCAGGTCCCGCCCGTACTCGTCCAGGGTGGGGGTGGTGGAGGCCCCGGTGGCCGGGGTGCCCTCGCCCGCGGCGGCCCGGTCGGTGTCGGTGCGCAGCCGCTTGAGGTCGGTGCCGCCGGAGGTGAGCAGCTTGGCCGCTCCCGAGTCCGGGTCGTCCAGCAGGGCGCCGAGGATGTGCTCGGGCCCGATGTAGGAGCCGCCGGCGGCCTGCGAGCGGGCGTGCGCGGAGCGCAGCACCCGCTTGGCGGCGGGGGTGAGCCGGGGATCGGCGGAGGGGGTGCCGGCGACGCCCGGCATCACCTTGGCCAGCTCCTCGCCCAGTTGGTCCGGGTCCACCCCGGCCTGCACCAGCAGGCCGCGGGCCGGCTCGACCAGGGTGGCGGCCCAGAGCAGGTGCCCGGTGTCCAGGTCCTCGCTGCCGTCCTCCTCCGCGCGGGCGGACGCCCGGGCGATCAGCTCGCGGGCCGAGTCGGAGAGCAGCTTGCCGATCGGCACCCGCTGGACGGCCGGCGGCGAGGAGGACGGGGACATCCCGAAGAAGCGGTTGAGCAGGTCCGAGAACGGGTCCGGGCCCTCGTGCGCGCCGAACGAACCGAAGGGGGGCATGGACATACCGGTACGGCCTCCTAGACCCCCCGTCAGATGGCGTGACTGCTCCTCCATCCGACCACCGGGCCGGGCCGTGCTCCCTGCGCTGCTGCGCCATCCGGGCGGCGGCCCGCCGGGCCCGTGGCCCGCGCTCTCCGCCGTGATCAACTTATAACGCGTCAGGGGGCTTGTGGCAAGGGCCCCTTGACCACGCAGAATCACCCCTCGAACAACGATCACCGACCTTCGGGGGACCTGAGATGCGTGTACTTCTGCTGGCCTACGGATCGCGCGGCGACGTCGAGCCGATGGTGGGCCTGGCACTCGCCCTGCGCGAAGCCGGCGCCGAGGTGCGGTTCTGCGCGCCGCCGGACTTCGCCGGGCTGGTGGCGGAGAGCGGGCTGGAACTGGTGCCGCTCGGCCGGTCACTGCGGGAGACGGCCCGTCAGGCCGTCCTGGGGACGGGGCCGGTGATGACCCTCCAGGAGCGGGCCGCGCTGGTGGTCGCCGAGACCTACGCACAGACCTTGCCCGCCGCCGAGGGCTGCGACGCCGTGGTGGCCACCGGCCTGGTGCCGGCCGCGGCCGCCGCCCGGACGGTCGCCGACCGGCTCGGCGTGCCGTACTCCTTCGTCGCCTACTTCCCCAGCTACCTGCCCTCCGCCGACCACCCGCCGCTGCCCTGGCCGGGCCACCCGCTGCCGGTGGAGGAGACCGACAACCGGGTGCTCTGGCAGCAGAACGAAGAGGTGCTGGACGAACTCTTCCGCGACGCCGTCAACGTCCACCGGACCTCGGTCGGCCTGGAGCCGGTCGCCCACGTCCGCCCGTACGTGCTGACGGACCGTCCGCTGCTGGCGGCGGACGCCGACCTCTCCCCCTGGCAGCCGACCGACGAGCTCGCGGTGGTGCAGACCGGCGCCTTCGTCCGGCCGGACGACCGCCCGCTGCCGGACGCGCTGGAGGAGTTCCTGACGGCGGGTGAGGCCCCGGTGTACGTCGGCTTCGGCTCGATGCCGGTACGGGACGCGGAGGCGGTGGCCCGGAACGCGGTGGCCGCCGTCCGGGCCCAGGGGCGCCGGGTGCTGCTGGCCCGGGGCTGGGCCGAGCTGGCCACCGGGCCGGCGGCGGACGTGCACCTGCTGGACGAGGTGAACCAGCAGGCGCTGTTCCGCCGGGTGGCGGCGGTGGTGCACCACGGCGGGGCCGGCACCACGACCACCGCCGCCGGGGCCGGGGCGCCCCAGGTGCTGGTACCGCAGATGGCCGACCAGCCGTACTGGGCCCGCCGGGTGGCCAAGCTCGGCGTCGGAGTGGCGCACGACGGGCCGGTGCCGACCTTCGACTCGCTCTCGGCCGCGCTCGCGGTGGCCCTCGCCCCGGAGACCGCCGACCGCGCCCGCGCGCTGGCCGGCCGCCTGCGCACCGACGGGGCCGCGACCGCCGCGCGGCTGCTGCTGGCGGGCGGCGCCTGACGGACCGACCCGGAGCACCGCTGCGGGGCGGGAACCGGGGGAGCTCGCAGGAGCGGCCCTCCTGCTCCCCGCCCCGCGCCTCCGGAGGACGGCCCGGACACGGCCGGCGACCCCCGGCCGAGCCCGGGCGCGGCCGACCGAGCGCCTCCGAACGCCGGACGGCACGAGCCCCGACGGACGGACGGCGGCCCCGGCCGCACCGGGCGCGAAGGTGGGCGACACCACGCCGCGCTTCTGTCGCCCGCCCCGCTCCCGCGTGCCACGACCCGAGCACTACCGCCAGCCACGAGCAGGGCCGGGTGACGGACGGGCGGCGGCCACACCGGGCGCGAAGGTGGGCGACACCACGCCGCGCTTCTGTCGCCCGCCCCGCTCTCGCGTGCGACGATCCGAGCACTGCCGCCAGCCACGAGGAGGGCCGGGTGTCGCTGGACATATTGAGCGAGGAGCAGGCCCGGGACCTGCTCCGCCGGCTCGGGCGGCCGTCGCCGGACTCCCCGGAGGTGGCCGCCCTGGCCCGGCTGGTGGCCGACCACACCGTGATGCGGGCGGTCGCCGACGGCACCTCGGTCGGCGTCGCGGTGCTCGACGCCGAGCTGCGCTACCGCTACGTCAACGAGGCGCTCGCCGCGATGAACGGCACCCCCGCCCCGGATCACCTCGGCAAGCGCCTGGCCGACGTCGTCCCCGGTGTGAACGTCGACCACACCGAGGCCGCGCTGCGCTCGGTCCTGGAGACCGGACGGCCGGTGGCCCATCTGGTCGAGGGCACCACCGCGCCCGGCCCGGCCGCCCCGGTGCGGTTCTGGCACAACGCCTTCCACCGGCTGGAGGAGGAGGACGGCGCCCCGCTCGGCGTGGTCGCCCTGGTCCTGGAGATCACCGAGGACCGCCGGATCCGCGAGGCGCTCTCCCTCGCCTCCACCCGGCTGACCCTGTTCGACGAAGCCGCCACCCGGATCGGCACCACCCTGGACGTCCGGCAGACCTGCCAGGAGCTGACCGAACTGCTGGTGCCCCGGCTCGCCGACCTCGCCGTGGTGGACGTCCTCGACCTCGACCGGCACCTCGCCGCGCCGCACCCGCAGGAAGGACTCCACCTGCACCGCCTCGCCCTGACCGCCGTGCCCCGGCTCGCCGAGGCGACCCACCTGCTCGGCGCCCCCGGTGCCCCCGTCACGCCGAGACCCGGCTCGGACCTGACCCGGTGCCTGGACGAGCAGCGCCCGGTGGTCTCCGACCTGCTCGGCCCGGACGGCACCGGGCTGCTCGGTCTGCCGCCCGAGCGGATCGCGCTGCACCGGCGGCTGGGCCTGCACTCGGCCTGCCACGTGCCGCTGACGGCCCGTCACGACGTGATCGGCGTGGTCTCCCTGGTCCGCTCGACCGGATCGCCGCCGTTCACCCCGCAGGAAGCCGACCTAGCGGGCGAGTTGGCCCTGCGGGCGGCCAACTCCATCGACAACGCCCAGCGCTACGCCCACGAGCGGCGCAGCGCGGTGCTGCTCCAGCGCGCCCTGCTCTCGGACGCCACCGTGCCCGGCCCGGGGGTGGAGTGCGCCCGGCGCTACCTGCCGGCCGGCGCGGCGGCCGAGATCGGCGGCGACTGGTACGACACCCTGGCCCTGCCCGGCGGCTCCACCCTGCTGACGGTCGGCGACGTGATGGGCCACGGGTTGGACGCCGCGGCCACCATGGCCGAGTACCGCTCGGTGATCCGCACCCTGGCGCTCCAGGGCCTGCCCCCGGCCGCCGTCCTGGACGCCGCCGAGCACACCGTCCAGGCCCTCGACCAGGAACGGGTGGCCACCTGTCTGACCGTCACCTTCTCCCCCGCCACCCGCACCGCAGTGCTGGCCACCGCCGGCCACCTGCCGCCCCTGCTGATCCCGCCCGACGGCCCGCCCCGGCTGCTCGACCTCCCGGTCGGCCCCCCGCTCGGCGCCGGGCCGGGACCGCACCGCAGCCGCACCCTCCGCCTGCCGCCCGGCGCCGTCCTGCTGCTCTACACCGACGGCCTGGTGGAGCGCCGCGACCAGGACATCGACCAGGGCCTGGCAGCCTTGGCCGCGCTCGCCTTCGAGCAGGCCGGCCCCCTGGAGTCCGTCCTCGACACCGCCGTCACCCTGCTGGCCGGCGCCCGGGTCGGAGACGACGTCTCCCTGCTCGCGGTCCGCACCGCCTGACCCCGCCGCTCCGACCCGCCTCCCTGTCCCGACCCCGGTCCAGGGGCTCAGCCGGCCAGGTCGAAGACGCCCCACTCGGTGAAGGGTTCGGGCTGGACGTAGATCCGGCTGCCACGGCTGACCACCCGTCGGCGGGTCAGGGCGGAGCCGTCGGGCCCGGTGAGGGTGCCAACCCCGGTCCTCCGGACGGCGGTCCCGGTGAGTACGCCGTGGGCGAGGCGGTCCTGATGTTCGCCGCTGCCGCCGAAGAGGACGACCCGGTCGCCGTGGACGGCCAGCGCCGTGGCGCTGCGGATCCGGTTCGACCACACCCGCACCGGCGGTTCGCCCCGGGCGGCCCGGTCCGGGCGGATCTCCACCACCGGGAAGTCGGTGTAGGGGCAGGCCCAGGCGGTGGTGCCGGACACGTTCAGGGCGTAGCAGTCGAACAGGCCGGGGATGCCGGCCCCGGCCGAGGTCCAGACGAGCTCGCCGGTGGGGCTCCAGCGGCGGATGCCCAGCGGGTTCTCGTCGAAGTGCCCGGCCCAGAGGTGGCCGGCCTCGTCCACCAGCAGGTGCTCGATCGCGTCCCCGATGCCGAAGGCGCGGCTCTCGTGGCCGAGTCGGTCGAAGACCTGGACCTGCCGGGCCTCGTCGTGCCGGCCGGTGCGGGCGGCGGCGACCACGAACCCGCCCTCGGGCAGCCGGTCGAGGAGCGGCCAGCGGGCCCGTACGGACCGCAGTTCGGTGACCTCGGCGCCCCCGTCCGGGCGGACCGAGACCACCAGGGCGTCGTACGGCGGGTGCTCCCGGCCGCGCTGCGGGGCCTGCTCGGCCAGCAGCCAGTGGGCGGTGCCGGCCGCGTCGACCGTACTGGTCCGGACGTGGCGGTGGTGGTGGGCCCGGGGCAGGCGGGCGTGGGGGACGAGGGGGGTCTGCTGCACGGCGGTCTCTCCTGGGGGCGTGTCGGACGGCCGGTGGGCGCGGTGGCTCGGCAGCGGCCGGTGGCGCACGGGCCCGGGAGAGCGGGCGGGGGTGCCTAGCAGGCACGGGCCTTTGCGTGGGTCATGGGGGTGATCGTCACCGACCGGCCGCCCGGTGGCAACGCCTTTTCCGCGCGCCTCCGACGGGCACCCCGGTGTCCGGGCCGAGGGCGGGGACGGGCGGGCCGGGCATCGCGCCGGTGGGGGCCGGACGGGTGGTTCGACGGCGCGTGGGCGGGCGGGTCGCGCCCCCGGCGCGTGACGGGCGGTCAGGATGCCTCTTCGGGAGGAATCGTGAGCCACAGCACGGACGCACCGCACCAGCCGGAGAAGGACCTCCAGGAGAAGGGGCTCAGATCGGGGGCCGTCGGGCTGGTGGCCAGCGTGGTGCTGAGCGTCTCCTCCGTCGCCCCGGTCTACGCCCTCACCGCCACCCTCGGGCCGACGGTGGCCCAGGTCGGTCTCCAGATGCCCGCCGTCTTCCTGGCCGGCTTCCTGCCGATGCTCCTGGTGGCCTACGCCTACCGGGAGTTGAACCGGGTGATGCCGGACTGCGGCACCTCCTTCACCTGGACGGCCAAGGCCTTCGGCCCGTACGCCGGGTGGATGTGCGGCTGGGGGCTGGTGGTGGCCACCATCATCGTGCTCTCCAACCTGGCCGGGGTGGCGGTCTCGTTCTTCTACCTGATGCTGGCCCAGGTCTTCGAGAACCCGGGCCTCGCCGACCTCGCGCACAACCGCGGCGTCAACGTACTGACCTGCGTGGTCTTCGTCGCCCTGGCCACCGCCATCGCCTACCGGGGTGTGACCCTCACCAAGGAGGTCCAGTACGTCCTGGTGGGGCTCCAGTTGGCGGTGCTGGCGGTCTTCTCGCTGTTCGCCTTCGTCAAGGCCGATCAGGGGCGCTCGCCGCTGGCCATCGAGTTCAGCTGGCAGTGGCTGGACCCCTTCGCGGTGCAGTCCTTCGCCGCCTTCACCGCCGGGCTCTCGCTCTCCCTCTTCATCTACTGGGGCTGGGACACCTCACTGACCGTCAACGAGGAGACGGCCGGCTCCGCCGCCACCCCCGGCCGGGCCGCGCTGCTCACCATGCTGGTGATCCTCACCGCCTACCTGGTCACCGCGGTGGCCACCCAGCGGTTCGCCGGGGTGGGCACCGAGTCGTACGGGCTGGGCAATCCGGAGACCGAGGACAACGTCTTCGCCGCCCTGGCCAAGCCGGTGCTCGGCTCGCTCTCCATCCTCATCTACGTGGCGGTGCTGGCGAGTTCGGCCTCCAGCCTGCAGACCACCTTCCTGCCGCCGGCCCGCACCATGCTCGCCATGGGCACCTACCGGGCCATCCCGGCCCGGCTGGCCCGGATCCACCCGAGGTTCGCCAGCCCGTCCGCCGCCACCCTGCTGGCCGGGGCCGGCACGGCGGTCTTCTACTCCACCATGACGCTGATCAGCGACAGCGTGCTGGTGGACACCATCTTCACCCTGGGCATGATGATCTGCTTCTACTACGGACTCACCGCCTACGCCTGCGTCTGGTACTTCCGGCGCGAACTCACCTCCTCCGTCCACGCGTTCCTCTTCAAGGGCCTCTTCCCCCTGCTCGGGGCCGCGCTGCTCACCGCCGTCTTCGCCAAGACCGCCGTGGACACCTTCGACCCGGCCTACGGCTCCGGCACCTCGCTGTTCGGCGTCGGCACCGTCTTCCTGATCGGCTTCGGCCTGCTCGCCCTCGGCGTGCTGCTGATGCTGCTCCAGCGCCGCCGCGCACCCGCCTTCTTCCGGGGCGAGACGCTGCGCCACGACACCCCGTCCCTGATCGTCGAGGACTGACGGACCGGCGCCCGGCACACGCCCGGGCCGGCGACGGCCACGTGCCCGTCGCCGGCCCGGACACTTTCGGACACCTGGTGTCACCAATGGTTCGGAAAACGCCAAAAAAAGCCCGCCGGACTCGGCGGAGCGGTGCGGGACCGGCACGGCACCGGATCAGCGCATCAGCGCATCAGCGGAAGGGTGGTGCCTCCAAGCGGAAGCCGACACCGCGCACGGTGTAGAGGTAGCGCGGCCGGGTGGGGGTCTCGCCGAGCTTGCGCCGCAGCCAGGAGAGGTGGACGTCGATGGTCTGGACGCTCCCGTAGCTGTCCTGCCAGACGCCCGCCAGGATCTGCCGGCGGGTCACCACCGTGCCGGGCCGGGCCGCGAGGTAGGCCAGCAGGTCGAACTCACGCCGGGTCAGGTCGAGCGGCTGCCCGTCCAGAGCCGCCTCCCGGCGCCGGGTGTCCACCGCCAGCCCGCCCACCCGCAGCACCTCCGAGGCGGGCGGCGCTGCGGCGGCGAACCGGCGCAGCACTGCGGCTATCCGGGCGCTCAGATGGCTGCCCGAGAAGGGCTTGACCAGGTAGTCGTCGGCGCCGTCGTTGAGCAGCCGGACGATCTCGTTCTCGTCGTCCCGGGCGGTGGAGATGATCACCGGCACGTCGGTGAGGCTGCGGATCATCTTGAGCGCGTCGGCGCCGTCGAGGTCGGGCAGGCCGAGGTCGAGCAGCACGAGGTCGCAGTCGCCCGCCGCGACCTCGCGCAGCGCGCCGAGCGCGGTGCCCACACTCCGGACGGGGTGGCCGACCGAGGTGAGGTGCCGGATCAGCACGGAGCGGACGCGCGGGTCGTCCTCGACCACCAGGACGGTGGGGGCGTTCGGGTGCGGCGCCGTCGGCGGGTACGCCGTCGGTGGCCGGGTGGAGGAGTCGGGCATGCTCGGACCTTCTCGTCGGGTCGGGCAGGAGCTCACCCTCAGTAATACATGAGGGCTTCTCGGGTTGATCAGCATACTGGCGCCAGTCCGACCAAAGCTGCCAAACGGGATATCCCGTAGGGGAATCCACGCCGGATCGGCACTGGACGCGCCCCGGCCCGGCCGGGCCGGCAGCTCCGGTCGGCTACCTTGTGTGACGGGTGGGCGTCCACCCCCTCAGACCTGCGACCAGCGCCACGGCGCGGGCCCCGCCTCGCCGCGCAGGCAGGCCAGCCGGTGCAGCGCCTCCCGGTGGTGCCCCGCGCCGAGGTCCGCCCGGCGCACCTCGCGCATCAGGTGACCGAGCGCCAGCACCTCCCGCAGCACCGAGTAGCCGTCCCAGTCCGTGAGATCGCCGGAGGACGGCCCCGGGGCGAACCGGGCGTAGGCCGCCGCGAACTCCCGGTAGCTCCCCCGGTGCCCGTGCACCAGGTCGGAGCGCCAGCGGGCCGCCGCGACGTCCCACTCCCGGCGACCCCGGGCGAGCGGCCGGGTGAGCACCAGCTGACGGGTGTTCACCCGGCGGTAGCAGGTCGCGGGCTGACTGCCCGCCAGGATGGTGGTGGGCGAGGTCGGCCAGTCGAGGCACTGCCAGAGCCCGGCCAGCCACCCGGCCCGGTGGCGGATCCACTCGGCGTCCGGCGGGCTGAGCGGCGAGCGGTCGAGGCCCGTCAGCAGCCCGTCGAACGGGTCGTGGTCCCCGGCGGCCGAGCGGTCCGGCGGCGGGAGCAGGTGGAGGGCCGCGGCCGCGTACGCGGCTGCGGCGGCGTCCTGGTCCACCCGGTGGCCCCGGGGCTGCTCCCAGAAGGTGACGAAGCGGCTGCCGCCGGCCACCGCCCGGTCGGAGCGCGGCAGCAGCACGTCCAGTCCGTAGGCGCTGATCCGGTACGCGTCGGCCATCAACGACTGGGCCTGCCAAGCCAGTTCGGGCGGGTAGACGTAGGCGAGGAGCTCCGCCCGGGGCAGCGACCAGATCCCGTGGCCCTCCTCCTCCCCCGCGTACTCGGCCTGCTCGGCCGGCAGCCCCAGGGCGGTGGCGGCCCGGGTCACGGCATCGTGGTCGGCCTCCATCCGGCGGGCCCGGACGGCATTGCCGAAGCGGATCAGGGTGCGGGTGCGCGGTCCCGGCGTCATGGAGCCCTCCTGGTGCGGCTCGGTGCCCCGGCGCCGGGCCCGGCGGGAGCGCGGGCGGGCGGATCGGGGGTGGCGGCAGCGACGCTAGGCGACCGGAGGGGCGGATCGGTGGGTCGTTGGGATTCGCTCAGGGAACCTTCGGAGTCCCTTCGGACTTCCGGCCGCCGGCCTCACTGCTCGTAGGTCTCCACCAGCGGTGCGTGGCCGTTCCAGGTGGCGAAGACCGAGGAGGTCCGGCCGTCCTTGGTGAAGTCGACCCGCAGCCAGGTCTCGGTGCGCCAGGTCTGCACCGCCCAGCCGGGGCCCGGCGAGGCCGAGATCAGCGTCGCCGAATCGCGGCCCAGGGCCAGTGCCACCCGCCCGCCCCGGACGGTGTAGCCACGGCTGTCGGCACCCTCCGGCGCGGCGGCGGGCGGCGGAGCGCTCGGAGTCGTGGTCACGCCGGCGGTGGCACGCGGGGACCGTGAGGCGCTCGGAGTGGTCGGAGCCGCGCCGGACGGGACCGGGCCGGACGGGACCAGGCCGACCGTCGCGCCGGGCGCCGGGGTCGCCCGGCCGGTGCTCCGGGCCGCCGCCGGGGTGGAGACCGGCGGCAGGGCCCCGGCGATCGCGCCCGGGCGGGCGGGCACGAAGACCGCGTCCGGCGGTCCGAAGACCGCCTCGCGCAGCACCAGATTGACGCCCGCCCAGGAGATGGCGGCAGCTGCCGCGGTGGCGGCCAGCCAGGCCGTCGTCAGGGTCCGCATTCGCATGACCGCTATCCTGCACTATCGCGACGGGCCCCCGGAAAGGCGGTCCGGATTCCGGGGGAATTGGCCCCCCGGGACCCACGGTGGTGTATTCGTCCACCACCGGCCGGGGCTCACCGACCACGAGTGGGGAAACATGTCGTCGACAGAGTCGGGAACGGCCGGGGCGGGCCACCGGTGAGGGGCGCGATGGCCCGGTTCGCGGTGGCGGTGGCCGCGATGGTCGCCCTGGCGTTCCTGATACCGCTGGCGCTCACCGTCCGCGAGTTCGCCCGCGAGCGGGCCTTCACCCAGGCCGAGCAGCAGGCCGCCGCGATCGATCCGGTCCTGGTGGTGACGACCGATCAGGAGCAGCTGCGCCGGGCACTGGCCTCCATCCCGGCGGGCCAGGCGGGCCGGATCGCCGTCCACCTGCCGTCCGGGGTGGTGGTCGGCGCCGGCCGGGCGGACGGCGCCCGGGTCGCGGCAGCGGCCGGGCAGGGGCGGGCGTACAGCGCGGAGGTGCCCGGCGGGTACGCGGTGCTGCGGCCGGTGGTGCTGGAGCCCGGCACGGTCGCGGTGGTGGAGGTGTACCTGCTGGACGGCGACCTGACCCGGGGGCTGTGGAGCACCTGGCTGGTGCTCGGCGGGGTGGCGCTCTGCCTGGTGCTGATCTCCAGCCTGGTGGCCGACCGGCTGGCGGCCCGGCTGGTGGGCGCCACCCGCGACCTGGCCGCGGTGGCCCGGACGCTGGGGTCGGGCGACCTGGAGGCGGTGGCCGACACCCGGGGGCCGTACGAGCTGCGCGAGGTGGGGCTGGCGTTCAACGCGATGGCGGGGCGGATGCGGTCGATGATCGTCGCCGAGCGGGAGTTCGCCGCCGACCTCTCGCACCGGCTGCGCACGCCGCTGACGGCGCTGCGGTTCACCGCGAGCGCGCTGGAGGACGGGCCGATGGCCGATCAGGCCCGGGACGTGGCGGACTGGTTGGAGCGCGAGGTGGACTCGGTGATCAGCAGTGCCCGGGCCGGCAGCGGCCCGCGCGAGCCGGCCGGGTGCGACGCGGTGCAGGTGCTGGGCGAACGGATGGCGTTCTGGTCGGCGCTGGCCGACGACCAGGGCCGACGCTGGGACTGGACCTCCGAGCCGGGGCCCTGCCCGGTGCCGGTGGCCCCCGCCGAGCTGGCCGCCGCGCTCGACGCGATCCTCGGCAACGTCTTCCGGCACACCCGGCCGGGCACCGGCTTCGCGGTGGCGCTGCGGCTGGGCGGTCACGGCGCGGGCGAGCAGGGCCGGGTCGGCCGCCGCTCCGACGGGACGTCAGGCGCGCGCTCCGGCGGTCATCCCGCCGGGCGGTCGGACGGAGCGTCAGGCCGGAGCCCCGGCGGGCAGCTGGTGATCGGTGTCGGCGATGCCGGGCCCGGCATCGCCGACCCGGAGACCGCCCTGCTCCGGGGCCACGGCACCGTGCGCGAGGGCTCCACCGGGCTGGGCCTGGACATCGTCCGGCGGCTGGCCGAGGAGGCCGGCGGCACGCTCCGGCTGGGCCGCTCCGAGCAGGGCGGCGCGCTGGTCGAACTCACCCTGCCGACCGGCCCGGCCGCGGACCCGTCCACCACCCCGCCGGGCCCCCGGCGGCGGACCGCCGGACTGCGGCGCGCGGACCGGCGGGGCCCCCGGAAGGGCGGATTGGAGTTTCTTTAAAGTCGCTGCGAAACGCCTTGAAGCAGCTGTTATCCGAGCGTTATCAAGCGGCTTTTCGGTGCTCTTCCCGCTGTTAGAGTCCGCTGTCGTGAAGACCGGAACCATAAACCTCGACCGCATTTCCGCGCCGCTCCGCACGGCGATCGCCGTTTCGACCTGCGCGGGAATTCTCCTCACCACTTCTGCACATTCCGCCGAAGCCGCTCCCGGGAACGGCCGGTCGGCCTCCTGCCCCGGCGCCGGCCAGTACCCGCCGATCGGGCCCGAGCCCCGCTTCACCGACGGGAACGTGGCCGTCTTCGCCGGCGGCGACTACACCGCCGACGGCGGCACGGCCGAGGCCGAGGGCCTGGTGGTGGTGGCAGGCGACGCCACCTTCGCCAAGAGCGGCGGCGGGGTGTTCAACATCGGCCGGGTCGGCGCCGGTTCGGGCATCCTGCCTGCCTCCGGACAGGTGATGCTGGCCGTCGGCGGCGACCTGCACATCGCCAAGGGCACCACCCTGGACATCGGCTCCGGCCTGACCACCGGGCCGGGCTACGGCGGCGGCGTCCGGGCCGGCGGCACCATCGACGCCAAGGGTCCGCTGGACACCAACGGCGGCGAGCAGCGCTCCCGGGTGGGCAAGGCCGCCGCCCTCGACCCGTACGCGGCCTTCGACGCGACCCTGCGGGACCAGTCGGCCGCGCTCGGCGCGCTCCGGCCGACCGGCACCGCGCAGCGCTCGGGCGGGACGGTGACCTTCCGCAGCACCGGCCCGTCCACCGGCACGCTCCAGGTCTTCGAGCTCGCCTCGGCCGACCTGGACGGCGCCTCCACCTTCGTCTTCGAGTCGATCCCGGCGGAGGCCTCGGTCCTGGTCAACGTCACCGGCACGCACCCGGTGTCGGTCTCCCCGATGGCGGTCGGCTACAACGGCGACCGGGTCGACGTGTACAGCTCCGCGCACTTCGGCGAGGCCTCCGCCAAGGTGCTCTACAACCTGCGCGAGACACCGAAGGTGACCCTCGGCGGCGGTGGCAACTTCATCGGCTCGCTGCTGGCCCCCAAGGCCTCCGCCGATCTGACCGCCAGCACCAACGGCCGGCTGTTCGTCGGCGGCGACCTGCGCACCCACGGGTCGGGCAACGAGAGCCACAACTACCCGTGGACCGGCGCCCCGGCGTTCTCCTGCTCCCCCACCCCCGTGCCGCAGCCCAGCACCCCGCCGGTCCCCACCCCGGCCCCGAGTCCCACCCCGAGCGTCCCGGGCCAGACCCCGCCCGCCACGCCGAGCACCCCGCCGACCCCCGGCACCCCGACCGGCCCCGGCACGCCGAGCACCCCCGGCACCCCGAACACCCCGAGCGCACCGGGCAGTCGCAAGCCGTCCGCACCGCCCACCTCCGCCCGGCCGACCACCCCGGGCGGCGCCGCTCCCGCGCCGTCTCCGACACCCGACCGTCCGGCGCCCGGCACCTCGCTCGCCTTCACCGGCTCCACCGGGACCTTCCTGATCGCCGGCACCGGCGTGGCCACCCTGGTGATCGGCGGCGGCGTACTGGTGGCCCTCCGCCGCCGCCGCGGCAGCACCGGCTGACCACCCCTCAGGACCGCGGGCGCGGTCCCCCCCCCCTCACCGCGCCCGCTCCCCCTCCCCGCTCCCGCCACGTCCTCCCGCGCCGTCCGCCCCGAAGGAACCGCACCATGTCGTACCCGCGCTGCGCCGCCTGCGACTCGCCCCGGCCCGGTGGCACGTGCCCCTGCACCCCCGGCCCGGCCGAGCCGGTCCCGCTGGTGCGCCCGTACGTCACGACCGTCCAGGTCGTCGAGGGTCCCTCCCCCACCCTGCGGTCCGTCGGGGCCCCGGCGGCCCCGGCCGCCCGTCCGGGCGGGCCGGCCCTGGTGCCCGCGCCGGTCGCGCGGACGGCCACCGGGCGGCCCGGCGGTGCGCACCGGCTGCGCACGTGGACCGCCCGCCGGGCCCGGGTCCTGCTCGGCACGTCCTGCGTGCTCGCGGTCTGCGGCAGCCTCGGCCCGGCGCTGATGACGCGTCAGCCCGCCGAGCGCGCCGACCCGCCGCCGACCGTGCTCACCCTGACCTTCGAACCGACCGGCACCGCCTCCCCGGAGGGCACCCCCGCCACCGGCCCGGCGGCCACCCCGGCCACCCCGGCCACCGGCAGCCCGAGCGCCGCGCCGAGCAGCCCCACCCGCACGCCCCGGCCCCGCACCACACCCCCGCACCCAGCGGCCGGCGCCGCCGAGCGCACCCCTGCCCCGCCCACCTCCGTCACCGCCCCGGCCGCCACCGGCCCCGCCGCCGCGACCACCGGACCCGGTACCCCGGCCACCCCCGCCCCCACGGCCACCACCCCGCCGAGCCCGGCCCCGACCCCGCCGACCGTGCCACCGGCCGCGCCGGTGCTCCGCCCCGGTGACAGCGGGCCGCAGGTCCGCCGGTTGCAGACCTTGCTGCTGGACCTGGCCTGCGCACCCTCCCGCTACCGCAAGGTCACCGGCCTGTTCGACGACTGGACCCGGGCGGTGCTGACCTCCTTCCAGCGCCGTGCCGACATCCGCGGCGAGGACGGCACCTACGGCCCGGCCACCCGGGCCGCGCTGGAGGCCGCCGTGCCCCGCTGCTGACCCGCCCACCACCCCCGGCCCACCCCACCCAGCCCGACCCACCGTCAGACCGACCCACCGTCAGACCGCCCCGACCACCCCACCGGACGGACCCCGTGAACGCCTCCCTGCCCGGCGACGCCCTCGCCACCGTCCTCGAAGCCCTGCCCGACCCGGCCCTGCTGATCAACGGCAACGGCACCGTCCTGGCCGCCAACTCCCCGGCGCACCAAGCCTTCCAGGCACCGGGGACGTTCCTGGTCGGCCTGGGCGTCCTCGACCTGCTGCCCGGGCTCGACCCCCGGTGCATCCCCGGGTCGATGCGCCCGGCAGGCGGCCCCGGCTCCGCCGAGACCGTCCGCACCACCGCCCGGCGCACCGACGCCAGCACCTTCCCCGCCGAGGTCCGGGCCACCGAGATCGGCGGCGAGCTGGCCGCCGTGCTGCTGCCCTCCGTCCGCCCCGGCCCGTCCGGCGGGCTGCTCCTGCTGGTCGCCCGGGACCTGACGGAGCTCCGGCAGGCCCACGCCGACTTGGTCCGCCTCCGGGTGGAGACCGAGACGGTGCTGCGCACCTGCTCCGAGGGCATCCTCGGGATCGACTCCGAGGGGCGGTGCGTGCTGGCCAATCCGGCCGCCCTCCACCTGCTGCGCTACCGGGCCGATGACCTCGCGGGCCGCCCGCTCCACTCCCTGCTGCCGCCGGGGGCCACCTCCGCACCACCCGCCGTGCTCGCCGCCCTGGCCACCGGCCGGCGCAGCGCAGGCTCGGCGACGCTGCGCCGCCGGGACGGCGTCCCGCTCGCCGTGGACCTGCGGGCCGTGCCGCTGCACCACGAGGGCCGGGTGGCCGGGGTGGTGATGGCCTTCACCGACCGGGGCCGCGAGCTCTCCGCCGCCGCCGGGCACGCCTATCTGACCGCCGTGCTGCGCAACAGCGTCGGCCCGTCGAGCAGCGCCCTGGCCGACCGTCTGGAGCGGCTCGCGCACGACCCCGCCGCCCGGCTGTGGCCCGAGGCGATCGGCGAACTCCGCTACCTGGCCACCGAGTTCGCCCGCTCCCGGGCGCTGGTCTCCCAAGTCCTGGACGATCTCACCGCCCCGGCCGGGGAGGCCGAGCCGCCCCGCGCCGAACCGGTGGCGCTGCGTCAGGTGCTGCACAGGGCCGTCGACCGGGCCGATGTGCTGGCCGGGTCGGACCGGGTGCGGTACACCGTGCGGGCCGCCGCCGTCGAGATCAGCGCCGATCCGCAACTGCTGGCCGAGGCGCTGGCCCTGCTGGCGGCCGACGCGAGCGGCGGCGGACAGCGGCCCGGCGGACCGGCCGGGCGGGAGCTGCCGACGGTGCTGCTGGTGGGGGTGCGGGACCACAGCGGCATCCGGATCGAGATCACCGGCCCCGGTGGCGACGGCCGGACCGGCCACCTCCCGCTGGCCCGCGAGATGGTCGAGGTGCACGGCGGCGTCCTCCAGCCGCTCCGCCCGGCCGGGCACCAGGGCGTCACGTACGTGATCGACCTGCCGCTCGTCCCCGACCACCACGCCGGGCCGGGCGGGTCCTCCCCACGCCGCCGGCACGCCCGGCCCGCCACCGGCCCGGACTCCCTCGGCCTGGCCCCGGCTCCGACCACCCGGCCCCCGCTCGCCATCGCACCTGCACCCGCACCCGCACCCGCACCCGCACCCGAGCGGAGCTCCGGCCGCCACCGCGCCGCCGCCGATCAGGCCGACTCCGCCACACCACGCACCGCCTGACGCTCCATCACTCGAAGGGACCCTCATGCCCAGCCCCCGCCGACTGCTCGCCCCCACCCTGCTCGCCGCCCTCGCCGTGCTCGCCACGGCCGGCCCCGCCGACGCCCACGGCTCGCTGCAGAAGCCGCTCAGCCGTATCGAGGGCTGCTACCTGGAGGGCGCCGAGCACCCGAAGTCCGCCGCCTGCCAGGCGGCCGTCGCCCTCGGCGGCACCGCCGCGCTCTACGACTGGATGAGCCTGCGCATCGGCGAGGCCGCCGGACGGCACCGCCAACTGATCCCGGACGGCAGGCTGTGCAGCGCCGGCAGCGAGATGTACAAGGGGATGGACCTGCCGCGCGCCGACTGGCCCGCCACCCGGCTGACCTCCGGTGCGGACTACACCTTCGAGTTCCGGGCCACCGCGCCGCACAAGGGCACCTTCCAGCTGTACCTGACCAACGCGGGCTACTCCCCGACCAGGCCGCTCCGCTGGGCCGACCTCTCCCCGGAGCCCTTCCTGACCGTCACCGACCCCCAACTGTCGAACGGCTCCTACCTGTTGCCCGGGAAGATCCCGGCCGGCCGCACCGGCCGGCAGCTGATCTACGTCATCTGGCAGCGCTCGGACAGCCCGGAGGCCTTCTACTCCTGCTCCGACGTGGTCTTCGAGGGCTCCGGCACGGCCGCCGAGGCCCCGCCGGTCACCGCAGCCCCCGCCGCCGACCACGCCGGACACGACCACGGCCCCACCCTGCCGCCCCCGCCGCCCCACACTCCGAGCCCCAAGCCCTCGCCGACCCGCACCCCCGGCGCCACCCCGACCCCGACCGCGAGCCCGACCCAGCCCCCGAGCACACCGGCACCCGCGAGTCCGACGCCGAGTCAGAGCCCCACGACCACACCGCCCCCGGCCCCGAGCACACCGCCCACCACCCCCGGGGCCGGGCCGGCCGGAGACCTCACCCGCACCGCCTCCACCCGCCCGGCCGGGCCGGGCAGCCTGAGCCTCGCCATCGGCGCCGCCGTCCTGCTGGCCGCAGCGGCAGCACTGCTGCGCCGCCGCCTCCGGCCCGGGCACGGCTCGCACCGCTAGGGAGGGCAGCCCCTGCCATGGCGGTCCGGCAGCCACGCGCACCCGCACCGCCGCCACGCACGGCCGACGGTGCGTCAGCTCTGCGCGGTGCCGTCCTCCGCCTGCCGGGCCGCCTCGGCGGCGGCCTCCTTCTCGCGGATCTTGCGCACCAGCTCCGCCTTCAGGTCGGCCGCACCCTGGCGGTCGAGGTTGCGGTGCGGACCGTTGTTCTGCCGCTCGGTGCGGGACAGCCGCTTCCGCTGGCCACCGCCCATGCCCACGGGGTTGTTGATGTTCTTGCTCACGGTGACGGACTCTCCCGGTACTGAGGTGAGGGGCGACGACGTCGACGGACGTCAGCGAGGGTCCATCCTCTCACTCGCCGATCGGCGCCGGCCCCTGCGCCCGTGCCTCCGCCTGGCCGGCCGCGCCCGCCAGGCCCGCACGGGTCAGCGCGCGGAGCACGGCCGGCTGGTCGATCGGGTCCCCGTCGCCGTTGGTGGCGCCCAGGGCGGCCGGCAGGGCGGCGGGATCCAGACGGTAGGACTCGGCGTCGGCGAGGAAGCGCTCGGCACCCTCGGCGTCGGTGCGGTCGGCCAGGTTGAAGCGGACCGTGCGGAGCACGTCGTCCCGGTCGGCGAACTCGCCGATGCCGCAGTCCAGTCCGTCGTCGTCGAGGTCCTCGGGGTACGGCGCGCGAGCCCAGGCACCGTTCTCGTACCAGTAGACGCAGCCGATCTCCCAGCCCGCGATCCGCTCCCGGAGCTCCGCGTACGGCAGCCAGTCCGGGCCGCCCGCGAGCACGTCGATGGCCGGCTCGTACCACTTGACGGCGCTCGACTCGTCCTCGCCGTAGAGCACGAACCGGCCCTCGCCCAGGCTCTCGAAGATCCACCAGGTGCAGCCGCTGTCGTCCCAGTGCAGGCCGACCTCGTCGATCCAGCGCCCGCGTCGGTGCACCGAGGGGCGGGCCTCCGCCTCGGCGGTCGCCCGCAGCGCGGCGAGCAGCGCCCAGCGGGCCCAAAGCCGCTCGGCCGGGGGCAGGTCGGTGGGCAGTCCCGGGCGGTTGATGGTCATGTGCGGGCCCCCGTGTGCGGTCGGTTCGGTGATCGCCGACACGATAGCGGGCTGTCGCGACACCGCACCGATGACGTACGGTCCGTACTGACCTGCCGTCAGAGAGTGAGGAGCGGGCCGGTGTCCACCGACGCGACGACCACCGCGCAGCCCGTGCCCGTCCCCGTACCCGTGCTGGACCCGGCCGTGGTGGCCGACTGGCGGGCCAGGGGCGGCGAGCTGGTGGAGCTGCTGGCCACCGCACGGGCCGCGCTCGGGCCGGTGGCCGGGGTGCCGGTCGGCGACCGGCCGACGGTGCTGGCGACCGGGCCGGCCGAGGTGCAGCACGTGCTGGCGCACCACCCCGACCGCTACGTCAAGCGCTCGCACCGGGCCCGGATGCTGATCGGGGACGGCGTGCTGGCCGCCACCGGGGAGGCCTGGAAGCGCCAACGCAAGCTGCTCCAGGGGCAGTTCACCGGCGCCGGGATGCGACGCTACGAGCGGCGGATCGCCGCCGCCGCGCGGAGCACCGCCACCCGTTGGACCGGGCAGGCGGAGGACGGCGGCGTGCTGGACCTCGGCGACGAGATGCGCCGCTTCGCCCTGGACACCATCTGGCGCTCACTCACCGGCCACCCGCTGAACGGCGCCACCGACCGCGAACTCGGCGCGGTGGCCACCGTGGTGGCCCGGATGCCCGAGCTGCCCGCCGACGCGGCCGACGCCCGGGAGGCGGTGGCCGGGGAGCTGGCCCGGATCGACCTGATCGCCGACCGGGCCATCGAAGCCGCCCGCTCCGGCCCGCCCGGGCCGGACGGCCCGGGACTGCTGGCGCTGCTCACCGAGGACGACCACGGCTACTCGGACCGGCTGATCCGGGACGAGCTGGTCACCCTGCTGGTGGCCGGGCACGAGACCACCGCCACCACCCTCACCTGGCTGTACCTGCTGCTGGACCGTCACCCGGGCGCCCGGGAGGCCGCGTTGGCCGCCGGCCCGGCCGGCTCGCCGCAGCGGCGCGAGGCGGTGCTCGCGCTGGTCCACGAGACCCTGCGCCTCTACCCCTCCGCCTGGCTACTCCCCCGGCACGCGCTGGAGGCCGACGTGCTCGGCGGCCACCGGATCGAGGCCGGCACCGACGTACTGGTCTCCCCCTACCTCACCCACCGGGACCCGGTCCGCTGGCCCGACCCCGAGCGCTTCGACCCCACCCGCTTCACCGTCCCCGGCCGCCGCCCCGCCGAGCTGGGCGCCTACCTGCCGTTCGGCCTGGGCGCCCGTGCCTGCCTGGGCATCCAGTTCGCCCTCCGGGAGACCGTCGCTCTGCTCGAACTCCTGCTGCCCGTCTGGACGGTGAGGCTGCACAACCCCCCGCTGGGCGCCTCCTACAGCATCACCGTCCGCCCCGACGGCCCCGTGCTCGCCACCCTCTCACCGGACGTCTGACGACTCCTCACGCCCCACCCCCTCCACCGCAACCACCACCACCGCAACCACCGCCGCCGCCGCACCCCAAGCCGCCGGCACCGACTCCGCCCGAGCCTCCCGAACCGGCCGAACCGGCCGACCTACCGGGGCGCTTCCGCAGCAGCTTGGCCTCCCGCTCCCGGAGCTCGCGCTGCTCCCGCCACCGCACCATCGCGGCCAGCCGCGAGGCGCTGTCGGCCACCAGCAGGTCGTGGCCGGGCGGCAGTCCGGCCAGCCCGCGCACCGCGACGACCTGCGGCAGCGGCGCGTCCGCGCCCAGCCGTGCCTCCACGAGCGCCAGCAGTGCGCCGCCGTGCCGGGTCCGGACGGGCGCCGTCGGCAGCCGGTGCCGGTACAGGGCGACCGCCCAGCCGAGCAGCCCGGCGGCGGCTCCGAGCAGCACCGGGCCGGCGTCCCGGGCCAGCACCCACCAGATCACGACGGCCCCGATCAGCACCGCAACGGCCAGGTCGACCGCCTTCCAGCGGTCCTCGCGGGCCGGGCCGGTGTGCGCGGCCGGATCCACCAGCAGCCCGCGCCGGATCAGCTCGGGCTCCAGGGAGGACGCACCCGGATCGCCCCGGTGCCCCCTCGGCAGCTCGTCCAGGTCCCGGGTCCGGGACGACCCGACGGCCCTGATCACCCACGCCTCGGCCGGATGCCGGGCCGCGGTGTCCGTCACGGTGACCACACCCGAACGGGCGGCGACCAGCCGCCCCTGCCCGTGCATGACCACGAGCACGGTCTCGGTCACCCGACCGGCCAACCGGGCCAGCGCGTACGGGTCGAGGTCTGCGGGTGCCGTGTCGAGCGGTGCCCGGCCACCGCCCCGGACGGCGCGCATCCAGCGCAGCCACCGCCCGGTCGGCGGCCCCAGCAGCAGTGCGCCGAGCATCAGGAGAACCACCGGAATCCACACAACGCCCCCCGAATGAACGTGACGTGACCCACCGTCAGTGTGACCCGGCTCACTCGGGTCGACAAGCGATCGGACCGCACGCCGGTGCGCCGTCCCCGGCGGGGACGGCGCACCGGTCTCCGGCGGGGGTCAGCCGGCGGTCCGGATCGTGATGGCGTCGGTGACCGCCTCGGCGGTGGCCAGGGCCTCCTCCGGGGTGGCGCCCCGGGTCATCACCGAGCCCACCCGGTCCCAGGAGCTGCGGAGCCGGCGGACCGTCTGGCCGGGCTCCAGGTGCAGCGAGAGCGAGAGCACCCCGGGCAGTGCTCCGGCCTCCGCCACCCCGTCGACCGAGACCACCTCGCCCGGCTCGGCCTGGATGAACCGCACCGCCGCGCCCCCGGCCGCCACCTGCGGCAGCGGCTCGGGCCGCCCGCCCTGCATGACGGTGTAGAACTCGGCCGCCAGGTTGATCCGGTACGCCTCCTCGATCAGCATCGGGATGCCGTCGCCGGGGAACCGGCCCGCGCACTCCACCAGGTACGGGACGCCGCCCTGGACGATCCACTCGCAGTGCACCATCCCGCTGCCGAAGGCCACCGCCTCCAGCACCCGCCCGGTCTCACCGACCAGCAGCGCGGACAGCTCGGCCGAGAGGCCGGCCGCCGGCACCGAGTGGCCCAGCTCGATCGGGCGGTCGCCGGGGTAGAGCAGCTTGCCGGTGACGTTGGAGAACAGCACCTCGCCCTCGCGGACCAGCAGTTCGACGCTGAACTCCTCGCCGTGGACGTACTGCTCGATCAGCATCCGCAGCTCGCGCTCCCGGTCCGGCACCAGGTAGCCCTCGTCCTGGGTGGTGCAGTCCGCCCAGACCGCCTCCAGGTCGTCCAGGTCGTGCAGCACCCGGGTGCCCACCGAGGCCTGCCGGTTGGCCGGCTTGAGCACCAGCGAGCCGGGGTGCGCGGCGGCGAACTCCCGAAGCTCCTCGACCGAACCCACCTCCCGGGAGGCCGGGTTGGCGATCCCGGCGGCCCGGGTGACCTTGCGCAGCAGCGCCTTGTCCCGCATCACCTGGGCGGCGCCCGCCCCCGCCCCCGGCAGGCCGTAGCGCTCGGCCAGCCGGGCCGCGAACGGGGTCGCGTACTCCAGCAGCGGGGCGATCAGGGCCGGGTCCAGGTCGGGGTAGGTGTTGTAGAACTCGTCGGCCGCACCCGGTAGTTGGTACTCCCAGCCGATCAGCTCGCGGAGCATCACGGCGCCGTCCAGGGCGCTCTTCAGGTCGCGGTTGCGGATCACGTCCGGCTCGTCGATGACGATCACCGAGCCGGGGGCGAACTCCTTCACCACCGGGAGCACGTTGACGTAGCCGACGATGATCCAGGGCTGCTGCGCGGTCATCGGTTTCTCCTTCGGGTCAGGTCGGGGAGGTCAGTGGCGGAGTTCGAGGGTGCAGCACTTGGCGCTGCCGCCGGCCTTCAACAGCTCGGTGAGGTCGACTCCGTGGGTGCGGAAGCCGCGCTCGCGGAGCTGGGCGGCCAGGCCGGTGGCGGCCTCGGGGAGGATGACGTTCAGCCCGTCGGAGACCGCGTTCAGGCCGAAGACCACCGCATCGGCCTCGGTGGCGATCACCGCGTCCGGGAAGAGCGCGCGCAGCACGGCGCGGCTCTCCTGGCTGAACGCGGCGGGGTAGTACATCACCTCGTCCTGGTCGAGCACGGCCAGCGCGGTGTCCAGGTGGTAGAAGCGCGGGTCGACCAGCTGGAGGCCGACCACCGGGCGGCCGAACAGCTCGGTGGCCTCGGCCTGCGAGCGCGGGTCGGAGCGGAAGCCGTTGCCGGCCAGGATGGCGCGGCCGGTGGTGAGGTAGTCGCCCTCGCCCTCGTTCGGGTACGCGGCCTGGACCACCTCGGCGAAGCCCTGGGCCCGGAACCAGTCGACGTAGTGGGCGGATTCGCCGTCCCGCTCGGGGTGCCGGAAGCGGGCGACCAGCACCTTGTCGTCGACCACGGTGGCGCCGTTGGCCGCGAAGACCATGTCCGGCAGGGCCGGGTCCGGGTCGATGGTCTGGACGTGGTGGCCGAGCGAGACCAGCAGGTTGTGCAGCACCTCCCACTGGGCCACGGCCAGCGCGTTGGAGGTGGGCTTGGCCGGGTTCATCCAGGGGTTGATCGAGTAGGTGACGTCGAAGAAGTCCGGACGGCACATCAGGAAGTGGCGCAGCCGCGCCCGGCGGGGGATCCGCGCGGTGGTGAGGGAGGTGGCGGCCGGGGCGGTGGCGGGGGTGAGCAGCTCGGTCATGGCGGTGGTTCCTTCCAAGTCAGCGGAGAGGTGGGGGATTCAGCTGGTGATGCCGAGGCTGAGCGGGAAGCCGGGCCGGCTGCCGAGCAGGTGCGCACCGGCGGACTGCAGGATCTTGTCCTGGGCCACCACGTGCTGGCACATCGTCATGGTGTCGCGCAGCCAGCGGTCGAGCGGGTTGGGCCGGTAGACCGAGGAGGTCTGCATCAGGTCGTAGAGCCGCATCACGATGGAGCGGGCGGTGCGGAAGGCGTGCAGCCGGGAGAGCGGCAGGGCGGCCCGCTCCTCGGGGGTCAGGTCGTCCAGGGTGCCGCCGGGGGCGGAGAGCACCTCCCACTGGCGGCGCAGCGCGCCGTAGACGCCCTCGCGGGTGGCGTGGAAGTCGGCCTCGCACTCGGCCAGGGCGACCTGCATCCGCCAGGTGTCGGCCCAACCGGAGCCGCCGGGGCCGGACTTGGCGACCACCTGGGCGCGCACCCAGTCGAGGGCGGCGCGGGCCACCCCGAGCGGGACGCCCGGCATGTTCCGCATGTGCACCTCGGGCTGGGCCAGCGGGCCCTCGGCGCCCCGCACCGTGTCGAAGGTGAGGGTGCGGCCGGCCGGGACGAACACGTCCTTGATGGCGTAGTCGCAACTCCCGCTGCCCGCCAGGCCGGTGGTCCTCCAGGTGTCGATCACCTCGACCTGGGCGGCGGGCACCATCAGCAGGATGGAGTCCTGGGCGCCCTCGGCCGGGTAGGGGGCGCCGTCCTCGAAGACGAAGGCACCGGAAATCACCCAGTCGGCGTGGGTGATGCCGCTGCCGAACTGCCAGCGCCCGCTGAGGCGGTAGCCGCCCTCCACCCGGTCGGCCCGGCCGGTGGGGAAGAGCAGGCCGGCCGTGGTCATGTCCAGCCGGGGGAACATCTCCTTGGCCACCGGCTCGTCCAGGAAGGCCGCGTAGAGGCCGGAGTCCATGCCGATCATCGCGGCCCAGCCGGCCGAGGGGTCGCCGTAGGCGAGCGCCTCGACCACCTCGGTCTGCTCGACCGAGCTGAGCTCGGGGCCGCCCCAGCTGCGGGCGAAGCCCATCCGGAAGGCGCCGGTGGCGCGGACCGCCTCGACCACGTCGGCGGGCAGCCGGCGGGTCTGCTCGATCCGCTCGCCGTGCTCGCGCAGCCAGGGGGCCAACTCCTTGGCGGCGGCCAGGATCCCGGCGGCCGTGTTGGGCACCTCGGCCGGCACCGGAGCGGGGGCGGCGGGCTCGGCGGGGCGGCAGGTGGCAGAAGGGGCGGGGGCGGAGATGGGTGTGGGGTAGGGCATCTCAGGACTCCTTCGGGGCAGCGGCAAGGGCGGCAGCGGCAGGGACGGCGGCGGGCGGGGCCGCGACGGCGTCGGTGGCGGGCGGCAGCTGCCGGAAGCCGCCGTGCAGGAAGAGCAGGGGCGGGCGGTGGTCGCCGCCGGCGGTGGCGACCACCTCGCCGATCACCATCGTGTGGTCGCCGATCTCGAAGCTGTCCCGCAGGACGCACTCCAGGCCGGCCATCGCGTCCAGCAGCAGGGCGCCGGTCTCGCTCCCCGGGCGGGCGGCCAGGTGGTCGACCACCTCGGCCCGCTCGGCCCGGCCCCGGGCCAGACTGCGGGCCAGCGGCTCGGCCTCGCCGTCGAGGATCGCCACCGCCCACTTCTTGGTCTCCAGCAGGTCGCCGAGGAAGCGGGACTCGCGGTGCAGCGAGAGCGAGACCAGTGGCGGGTGCAACGAGACGGAGGTCAGCGAGTTGAGCGTCACCGCGTCGTGGCGGCGGGCGCCGTCGCGGTCGGCGTAGGTAGTCGCGACGCAGACTCCGGTGGCGAAGTCGCGCATCACGCCGCGCAGATCGGGTGAGACGGGTGACGTGGCGGTCATGGCGGGCTCCTGTCCCGTCTCAGACGGACTGGGGGTGGGTGAAGACGCGGTCCGGGTCGTAGCGGCGCTTGACCTCGCGCAGCCGGGCCAGGTTGGGGCCGTGGTAGGCGGCGAGCGCCTCCCCGGCCGGCCGGTCGGGGTCGGCGAAGTTGAGGTAGGAGGCGTCCCGGGCGTGCTCGCCCATCGCGGCGTGCAGGTCGGTCAGCCAGTCGAGGTTGGCCTGCCGGAGCTCCTCCGGGTCGTCCGGGCTCCAGGAGGTGTCCATCGAGATGAGGAAGAGCACGTCCCGGTGCGGGAACGCGGTCTCGGTGACCGGCACCCGGTTGATCGCCCCGCCCCAGGTGAACAGGGCCACCCCGGCGCCGTCCGGGTTCCCGCTGCCGGGCCACTTCTGCAGGGCCGTCAGCACGGTGTCGATCGCGGCCGGTCCGATCGGCTCGGTGACCGTCCTGGTGCGGACGGCGAACGGGTCCCCGGAGGTCTCGTGGTGCAGGAAGTCCTTGGCCTCCCAGTACCCCATGTCCTCGATCACCGTCCGCTCGGGCACGGCGGCAGCGATCGCCGGGGCGAGCAGCTCGCGCAGCTCGCTCGCCGGGCCGAGGTGCTGACCGATCACCGAAACCGAACCGCCGTCCGTACCGGCCCGGTTGACCCCGATCCGGGCCGCGAACTCGTCCGGTGCGGTGGCCATGATCCGCTGCATCACGGTCAGCACCACCGCCGCGTCGGCCAGCGGCCAGAGCAGCAGGCAGGTGGAGCTGGCCACCGTCGGCCGGGCCTGGAAGGTGAAGGAGGTGTTGACCCCGAAGGTGCCACCGCCACCGCCCTTGCAGGCCCAGAACAGGTCGGGGTGCTCGGTCTCGTTGCACCGCACCAACGTGCCGTCGGCCAGCACCACTTCGGTCTCCACCAGCGAGTCGCAGGTGAGCCCGAAGGCCCGGGAGACGGCGGCCACGCCGCCTCCCAGGGTCAGGCCGCCGATGCCGACCTGGTCGGAGTTGCCCAGCGGCACCGCCAGGTCGTGCCGCTCCAGCTCGGCGTAGAGCCGGCCGGAGCGCACGCCCCCTCCGACGGTGACCAGCTCCCGCGCCCGGTCCACCGTGATGGTGTCCAGGCCGCCGAGGTCCAGCACCAGCCCGGTGGTGGCGGCCTGGCCGGAGTAGCCGTGGCCGCCGCCCCGGGCCGCCAGCGGCAGCCCCTCGGCCCGGGCCCAGGCGATGCCCCGGGCCACGTCGGCGACGCTGCCGACGGAGAGCACGCCGGCGGGGGTGACGTCGGCGTAGCGGCGGTTGAAGGCGGAGCTGCGCTCCTCGAAGCCCTCGTCCCCCGCCAGCCGGACGGTGCCGTCCACCGCGGCCCGCAGGCCGGCCCAGTCAGCAGCCATCGCCCTCACCGCCCTCGGTGGTCACCTCGGTCAGAAAGGAGGTGCCGCTGCGCGCGTGCGGGCCGTAGCGCTCCCACTCCTCGCGGATCAGCAGGTCCCCGCCGGGGCCGGTGTAGGGGGTGTTGACGGTCCGTCCGGCGATCACCTCGCCGTCGTCCAGCACCATGGTGTAGGCCAGCTCCAGCACCCCTTCCGGGCTGCAGACCCCGGCCACATTCCCCCGGCGGACCGGGCCGCCGGCGAAGTCCGCCCAGACCAGGTCGTCCTCCTGGTGGTAGCGGGCCACCACCCCGTCCTCGGCCTCCAGCTTGCGGAACTGGCGGCCGTCGTAGTCGATCCTCATGTCCGTGCCTCCGCCACGTCGGTGTCCAGCAGGCCGGCCGGCATCTCCAGCACCGCGTCGATCTCCTTGCGGGCCAGCGGCTCGCCGGTCAGCTCGACCGCCGCCAGCGCGGCGTCCAGCCGCTCCGCGCACTGCTCCCGGCTGTCGCCGGTGCAGACCACGAAGGAGTGCCGGGCCAGGTAGCCGCCGGGCGGCAGCCGCAGCTCGGTGCCCGGGGAGACCATCGGCTCGGCCGCCACCAGGCCGGGCAGCCCGGCGGGGAGCCGGACCTCGCCGACGGTGCAGTCCTCGGCCGGGTAGCCGAACCGGATGCCCGCCACGCCCCGGTGACGCGGGGTCAGCTCCGAGCGCAGCCCGAGCGCCGTCTCCACCAGCACCTCGCCCGGGTCGATCCCGGTGGCCAGCCGGCCCAGGTAGGGGATCAGGTCCCCGCCGAGCCGCCCGTTCACCTCGATCACCACCGGGCCGTACGGGGTGAGCTTGAGCTCGGCGTGGGTCATGCCGTCCTCCACCCCCAGCACCTGGTGGGTCTTGGCCAGCACGTCCAGCAGCACCTGGTCGTGGAGCAGCGGGTCGTCCGCGTCCACCACGTGCCCGGTCTCCTCGAAGTACGGGTGCATCCCGGTCTGCTTGCGGGCCACGTGCACCGCGCGGTACTCGCCGCGCTGCACCACGCCGTCCACGCTGATCTCCGGCCCGCCGGCGAAGCCCTCGACCATCGCACCGCCCCGGTAGGGCTCGTCGCCGACCAGTCCGGCGTTCGAGGCGACCAGGTAGGCCGCGTCCAACTGCCCTTCGTCCTCGGCGAGTACGACGCCCATCGAGGCGCCGAGTGCGCGCGGCTTGACCACCACGGGGTAGCCGATGGCGCGGGCGGCGGCCCGGGCCGCCTCGGGGGTGTCGACCAGTTCGAAGCCGGGCTGCGGGAGTCCGGCGGCGGTCAGCAGGCGCCGGGTGGTGTGCTTGTCCCGGCAGCCGACCACCCCGGCCAGGCCGAGGCCCGGCAGGCCGAACTCGGCGGCCAGCTCGGCGGTCGGCATCACCAGCGGCTCGTCGTAGCAGACGATGCCGGCCACCGTCCGCCGGGCGGCGATCTCCCGGGCGGCGGCCTTGAGCTGCTCGTGGTCGAAGACGTTGACCACGGTGATCTCGTCGAAGTACGGGGTCTGCCAGGTCGGGTGCAGGTTGTTCACCAGCACCGGCTTCAGGCCGAGTTCGACGGCCCGGCGGGCGGCCGACTCGATCAGGTACTCGCGGTAGTACCGCAGTCCGCTGCCGATCACCAGCAGCACGCGGTCCTCGTCGGCGCTCATGGCTTCTCCTCTCCTGCGGTCGGGGGTGTGGTCGGCGGTGTCGTCAGGGGTGTGGTCGGCGGTACGCCCGTGGGCGCGGTCGGGGGTACGAAGGGCTCGGGGTTCTCCAGCGCCGCCACGATCCGGTCGGCGACCAGCGGGGCGGTGCGGAAGCCGTCACCGCCGCTGGCGGTCCTGGCCCAGGTGGCCGGGCCGATCCGGACCAGGTGGGCGGCTCCGGTGCCGGCGTCCACCAGGTAGTGGCAGCGCTTGACCGCCAGCACCTGGTAGCGGTCCGGGTCGGTCAGGATCGGCTCGGCCAACACCTGCTCCGCCCACCGGAGTTCCTCCTCCGGGCTGCCGTCGGTGGCCAGCTCCGCCTCCCGGCAGACGGCCGCCGAGCTCACCTTGAGCAGGGTGCCGTCACCGGGCGGCAGCAGCCAGGCCAGGCCCTCGCTGCCGATCCGGCCGACCCCGGGGGTGCGCTCCCAGGCCGCCGCCAGCTCCTCCGGCGGCTTGAGGTAGACCAGGGTCTGCCGGTGCAGCAGCATCGGCAGCTCGACCAGGTCCTTGGACCACGGGCCGGTGGCGATCAGGGTCAGGTCGGCGGTCAGGCTGCGGGCGTCGGGCAGGTGCACCTCGCCGGTCTCCGGATCGACGGCCTTGACCTCCTGCCAGGGCAGCAGGGTGACCCCGGGGCGGGCGGCCAGCCAGCGGACCACCGCCTGGAGCGCGTGGTCGGCCAGCAGCACCCCGCCGTGGTGCTCCCGCACGCCGACCGTCCCCTCGGGGAAGCGGACGTGCGGCAGCTCGGCGGGCTCGGTCAGGGTGACCGGCACCCCCGCCTCGGCGGCCACCGCGGCGATCCGGTCGGCCTCCTCGACCGGCCAGGCCGTCACCATGCCCACCCGGCGGTAGAACCGGGTGCCGAGCATCGCCTCCAGCGCCAGCCAGCGCCGGTGCGCCACCGCGATCCGCCGGGTGCCGGCCAGGTCGGACGGGTCCAGCGCGCGCACCGCCCGGTGCTGGTCGAAGGAGGTGGAGCCCGGGTTGGGGATCGCCCCCCGGTCCAGCACGGTGACCTGATGGCCCGCCAGCGAGCAGCGCACGGCGGTGAGCAGGCCGGTCACCCCGGCGCCGATCACCACCACCCGGCGGCTCTCGGTGGCCATCTCAGTCCACCCCCACGGCGAGGTGGGGCAGCGGCCGCACCGTCAGCTCGGTGGTGGTGCACGGGCCGCCCAGCAGCAGGGTGTCCAGCGCCCGCGAGGCCAGCGCCTCGGCGGCCAGGTCCACCAGGATCGGCGCGGCGCAGCGCAGCACGGTGCGCACCTGGTGGGCGTGGTCGCCCGCCTGCTGGTCCGTCACCTCCCAGCGGTCCAGCCGGCCGAGCTGCTCGGCCAGCGTCTCGGCGGCCCGGACCAGGCTGAAGCCCTCCGTGTCGTAGGCGGCGGCGAACCGCGCGGTGATCCGGTCGGCGGCGGCCCGGGAGGCGGCCGAGACCGGCAGGGTGCGCCCGGCGTGCCGGGCGTCCTTCTCGGCGATCCGGTTCCACGGCGCGACCAGCCGGGCGCCGGTGACGGCGGCCAGCTGCTCCCAGCCGAAGTTGGTGCGCTGGTACTCGGGGCTGGTGGCGGCCAAGTGGTAGCGGCCGACGTCCCTCGGCAGCCGGTCGGCCAGCTCCTGTCCCCAGACCAGGTGGCCCCGGCTGGTGGAGAACTTCTGGTGGTCCAGCTCGTAGAACTCGTTGGTGACGAAGCGGGCGGGCAGCGCGTAGCGGTCGCCGAGCGCCATCAGCATGGCCACGCCCGCGACGGCGAACGGGAAGGTGTTGTCGAAGCCGAGGAAGTAGACCACCTCGGTGCCGGCCTCCGGCCACCACAACTGGTCGTCGGCGGCGAGCACTTCGCCGCGCTTCTCGGCGCCCAGGCCGGTGGTGTACATCGACCAGGCCATGGTCTCGGCGTTCGGGTTGATCACCTGTCCGGGCACCTCGGGGAACGGGGCGGGGATGCCCCAGGCGCCGGGGTAGGTGACCGGGAAGTCCGGCAGCGGGGCGGCCAGCATCTCCCGGACGGCCAGTGCCATGTGCGGGCGCAGCGCGGCCCCGGTCTGCTCGAAGTAGGCCCGCAGCTGCTCCCGGTACTGCTCCAACGGCAGGACCAGCACCGGGAGTTCGCGGATCTCCAGCTGCTCCGACGGGTCCTCGGTGGAGCGCGGGTCGATCAGCGATCCGGCCGCCAGCGGGTGGCCGCAGCTCTCGCAGAGGCCGGCGCAGCCCTCGGTCAGGCAGAGCGGGCAGCCGCCCTTGACGAAGCCGTCGGTCAGGTACTCCCCGGTGCTCGGCCGGTAGGGGAAGCGCACCGGCCGGAGCTCCAGCTTCCCGGCCGCGTGCAGCCGGGAGTGGAAGTCCAGCACCAGCTTGGTGAAGCGCTCCTCGTCCCGGCTGAAGCCGTCCACCCCGATGCCGAGCGCGGCCAGGGTGGCCTCGATCCGGGCGGTGGAGTCGGCCACCAGGTCCTCGGGGGTGGTGCCGAGCCGGCGGGCGGTGGTGACCACGAAGCTGGAGGTGTCCTGGGCCCCGGTGCCGAGCACCGCCTCCCGGCCGGTGGCCCGCTGGTAGCGGGTGAAGACGTCGGCGGCCAGGAACGGCCCGGCCAGGTGGCCGAGGTGGAGGTCGCCGTTGGCGGTCGGGGCGGGCGAGACCACCGCGACCCGGCCCGCCGTCACGACCCCGCTCCCGCCGTGAGGTGCCTGGAGAGGAAGTCGGCCGCCATCGGGGCGTCCCACCAGATGCCGTAGTACTCGAAGTCGGCCGCGGAGCGGTTGACCACCTGGTGGGTGGAGCCCGGCGGCAGGTGGACGATGTCGCCCGCCTTGAACTCGCGCTCGGCGCCGTCCACCACCAGGGCCGCGTCACCGGTCAGCGCGATGAAGATCTCGTACTCGTGGTGGCTGTGCGGGTCGGACTCGCCGCCCGCCCGGACCACGCACCAGGCGCCCTCGAAGGGGGAGTTGAGCGGGGCCCAGGGCTTGAGCCGCTCGCCCTCGATGCCGTAGGCCGGGGTCAGGTTGGCCCGGTCCAGTCTGCGGATCTCCATCAGTGGGTGCCTCCGATCGTGGCGGCGACGCTGCGCCGGTCGAGCAGGTCGGTGGTGATCTCGTGCGAGCGGGAGGCCAGCACGCTGAGCAGCGAGTCCGAGATGCCGTGGGTGGCCTCGTTGAAGCCCTGGAGGTAGAGGCCGCCCCGGGCGGCGGCGCCGAGCTCGACCCGGTAGCGGCGGTTCACCTCGATCTCCTCGAGGCCCAGCTGTCCGGCCAGGTGGCGGACCATCGCGGGCATCCGCTGGTCGTAGCCGGTGCCGAGCAGCACCAGGTCGCAGCGGAGCGGCTCGACCTTGCCGGTGCGGCGGTCGCGCAGCTCCAGCACCACCTCGCCGTCCTCCACCCGGGCGGCCAGCACCTCGGTCATCGGACGGACGGCCGAGCGCGGGGTGCCGTCCAGCTTCTGCCGGTAGAGCATCGCGTAGGTCTCGTCCAGGAACGGCGCGGCCAGGCCGGCGTAGTTGGTCAGCCGCAGCTCGTCCAGGATCTGCTTGCGGGCCTCGGGGGCGGTCTCGTGGAAGTCGTCGACGAAGGACGGGAAGAACAGCTCGTTGACGAACTTGCTGGTCTGGTAGTTCATCAGGCCGATCGAGCGGTGCACCAGGGTCGGCGTGCTCAGCGGCAGGTCGTTGTGGACGGAGACGAACATCTCGGCGGCGCTCTGCGCAGCGCCTATCACCACCACTCTGGTCGGCCGGTCCACCGGGTGGCGGGCGATCCGGGTGGCGTACTGGGAGCTGTGGATGACCCGGTCGGTCGGCAGCCCGGCGAACACCTCGGGCACGTGCGCGTCCCGGCCGGTGCCGACCACCAGGTCGCGGGCGTCCACCGTGTCACCGCCGGCCAGGGTGGCCCGCCAGCCGGCCACCGTGCCGTCGTCGGCCAGCCGGGGCGCCAGCGAGGTGACGCCGGCGTTGTACCGCACCCGGACCTGGTCCAGCTGGTTCGCCACCCACTGGAGGTAGTCGGAGAGTTCGCGGCGGTACGGGTTGAAGGTGCCGAGGTTGACGAACTCGTCGAGTCGGCCCTGCTGGTGCAGGAAGGTCAGGAAGGAGAACCGGCTCTGCGGGTTGCGCAGGGTCACCAGGTCCTTGAGGAAGGAGACCTGGCTGCGGGCGAACGGGAGCAGCAGGTTGCGCTGCCACTTCACGTCCGGGTGCTGCTCCAGGATCAGGGTGCCCGCGGCCAGCCCGGCCGAGCCGGACTCCTCCAGTGCCACGGCCAGCGCCAGATTGGACGGGCCGGCACCGATCGCCAGCACCTCGACCTCGTGGTTCGTCATGCTCTGCCACCACCTCGCTGCTCGTCCCACCGCCCGTTGGGGTGCGGTCGGGGTGAACCCCCGTTTCCGTTGCCGGGCGGTTCGTTGGGACGATTCAAGCGAGCGGCGGGATTGGTCGGCAGCCTTGTCCGGGAGGGCCGATCAACCACCCCTGGCGGGGAGTTGATCGGCCCGTGCGCCGTCAGGCGGTGGTGCCCGGACCGGATGCGACGGCCGCCTCGGGAGCGGCCGGCGCGGACGCGGCCGACCCCGGAGCAGCCGACTGGGGAGCAGCTTGCCCGGGTGCGGCAGGCTCGGGTCGGATCTGCGGGAAGGGCAGCGCCCGGCGGGGCAGCAGATTGCGCGCCGGGTCGCGGTCGCGGACGAAGGCCCGGACCAGCGGGTCCAGCCGGTAGCCGCCGTGCCGCTCGCCGGGGCGGAGCATGCCCGCCTCCACCAGTTCGTCCACCGCCTCCTCGGCCCCGGCCAGCACCGGGTCCTCCGCCCACAGCTCGCGCTCCGGCAGCACCGCCAGCCGGTCGATCAACCCGGCTGCCGCCTCGCCCAGTTGGACGTGCGCCGAATTGATCGCCTCCCGCATCGAGAGGTCACCGACGCAGAGCCAGTCCAGCAGCGCGGACGGCTCCACCAGCCGGGCCACCGCCCAGCGCAGCGGCACCTCGGGACGGGCCAGCAGCTTGCGGGTGGCGATGTCCAGGGCCAGCGGCAGGTCACCGCAGAGCGCGGCCAGCCGGTCCACCGCCGCCGGGTCGGCCCCGGCCCGCTCCGGCAGCACCGCCGTGATCAACGCGGCCGACTCGTCCCGGGCCAGCGGGTCCAGCCGCAGCCGGCGGACGTCACGCAGACCGAGGAGCGAGGTGCGGCTGACCACCAGGGTGGTGCTGGTCTCGCTGTCCGCGAGCAGCGGGCGGACCTGGCGCTCGCAGTGGACGTTCTCCAGCAGCACCAGCAGCCGCCGCCGGGCCAGCAACGAGCGGTACAGCGCGGCCCGTTGATCGGGCGTGGCCGGGATGCGCTCCGGCTCCACCCCGAGCGCGGTCAGGAAGGCGCAGAGCAGACCGCCGAGGTCGTACCGGACCTCGGTCAGCGGCCCGAGATCGGCGTACAGCTGCCCGTCCACCATCCCGGGCGCGAGGTCGTGCGCGTGCCGCAGCGCCAGCTCGCTCTTGCCCACCCCGACCGGCCCGCTGATCACCACCGGGCTCCCGCCGGGCCCGCCGAGTCGGCACAGCTCGGCCCGCCGTCCGATCAATCCCTGCGGGCGGAGCGGGAGTTGACGGGGCACCGGATGACCGGCCGAGGACGGCCGGACGGCGGCCCCGGGGTAGCCGCTCCCGGTCGCCGGCAGCCCGTTCGCGGCAGGGCCATCGCCGAGCTCCGCCGCCGGGGCCGTTACCGCAGCCGATGCGAGGTGCCCCTCCGCGCCGGACGCCTCCGCCGCCCCCGGTCGCCCGGCCGACTCCGGCCACGCACCGTGCGGCGCCCCGCCGAGCGGACCTGGCGAAGGCGGCCCGAGGACGGCCCCGGAGTGCCCGCCCCGGTCCGACGGCAGCCCGGGGGCGACGAGACCACCACCGACCTCCCCTGCCGCCGAGGCCGTTGCCAGGTTAGGGGCCGGGGCCGGGGCCGACGGGCGCTGATTCGCCGCGCCATACGCCTCCGCCACTCCCGGTTGCCCGGCCGGCTCCGGCCACGCACCGTGCGGCGCCCCGCCGAGCCCGCCGGTCAGGTAGCCGTCGTCGGGCCCGCGCCGCGCCGCCCACTCGTCCGCACCGGCCGTACCGACCGGACCAGCCGTCCCGTCCGGGCGGCCGAACTGCTGCGCCTGCTCGGTGCGGACCGCCGGAGGGCCGTCGGCCCCGGGCCGCTCCGCTCCTCCCGCCTGCGGACCGGCGCCGGGATGCCCGGCCCCGGGCCGGGCCGGGTGAGCGTCCGGGTCCGGCCCGCCCGCCCGCGCGGGCGCGGCACCGGCCGGACCCGTCCCCCCGTCCCTCCGCGTGGCCGGCTCCCCCGCTGCCTCCGGTGGCGCCGCCGGGCGGTTGCCGATCACCGGAACGCCGCCCCGGGTGGCGGCGGACAGCCAGCGCCCGCGCCACTCCTCGCGCTCGCCGCCGCAGGCAGCGGCGTAGGCCAGCGCCACCTGGAGGGTCGGCAGGCGGTGGCCGTTGGCCGCACTGGAGAGGACCGAGGCGGAGTACATCGCGGTCCGTGCCATGTCCCGGTAGGTCGGATTGCCCGCCTCCGCACGCAGACGGCGGAGCCGGCTGGCGAAGTCCGCCACCGCTCCGCCCGAGGCGTCCACCGGTCTTTCGGGTCTGCCCATCTGCCCCAATCCCTTCCCTGATCCCGGTCGAGGAGGAAGAACGGACGCGGCGGAGTGGGCCGCCCGGTGTCTCCCGGCGGCCCACTCCCCCACGTTGTCGGTGCGTCAGGCGGCGGGGGTCCCCCGCATGCCCAGGTGGGCGCAGAGCGCGGCCACCAGGCCGACCACTCCGCAGACCCACCACACACCGTTGCCGAGCGCGCTCCAGGCGAACACGCCCACGGTCGGCCCGAGCGCCAGCCCGACCCCGAACCCGGCCTGGTGGGCCGCGATGTAACGGGCCTTCACCGCCGCCGGGTAGGTGGCCGGGTGGGCGAACATGGTCGGCCCGCTGATCATCACGCCGAACACGAACACCACCGTGCAGAGCACGATCGTCACCCACGAGCCGAACGGCAGGCCGTACCCGGCCACCCCGATCGCCATCAGCGCGGTGCCGATGCCGCCCGCCAGGTGCGGCGGCCAGCGCTTGACGTAGCTGGTGAGCTTGAGTTCACAACTGATCAGGATCACCGAGGAGGCGGTCAGCACCGTGCTGTAGAGCGCGGTCGGGTGCCCCTCGGAGCTGATCTTCAGCGGCAGCGCCACGGTGTACTGGACGTAGATCACCGAGCCCAGCAGCACCGAGGCCAGGAAGGCCAGGTACTTGCGGTCCCCCAGCAGCGTGGCGTAGCTCGCCTTCGGCTGCGGGCCGTCCTCCTCCTCGTCGGCCGCCGGAGCGGCGACCTTGGGGAGCAGGGTGAGGGCCAGCAGCGCGTACCCCAGCGCGGTGGCCGCGTCCAGGTAGAACAGCAGGTCCCAGTCGAGCAGGATCAGCCCGGCCGCGATCAGCGGGCTGAGCGCGGCACCCCCGTTCAGCGCGATCCGCATCATCGAGAAGCCCATCACCCGGTGCTCGTCCGGGATCAGGTCGCTCAGCAGCACCGAGGCCGCCGGGCGGTAGCTCTGGGTGGCCAGACCGGCCAGTGCCACCGCCACCAGCAGCACCGGGAAGCGGCCCGCCCCGCTCAGGGTCGGGATCAGGGCCAGGATCACCGCCGAGGTGGCCATCGCCCCGGTGATGGTGGCCCGCGGGCCGTAGCGCTGGACCAGTTCGCCGCCCAGGATGGTGCCCAGCACCGCGCCGACGCTGTAGGCGGTCAGTGCCAACCCGGCGTGCCCGACCGTCAGCCCACGGGCCGTCAGGTAGAGCACCAGGAAGGTCTGGACGAAGGCACCCATCTGGTTGATCAGGACGCCGCCCAGCAGGTACCGGACGGCGACCGGCGTCTGTCGCAGGGTGGCGAAGACCCCTGGTGGGGCCACCGCCGGTTTCGTGGTGCCGCTCTCGGCTGTGGTGGTCACTTGGCTCGTCCTCGCTCCCGGCCGGCTGTGCTCGGATGTGGTGCGCGGGCTGACGGCAACGGTGCCGCCAGCCCGCCTCAACTCCCGGTCATTCCAGCGGAGTCGGCGATTGACCGACAGTTTTGATCGGCACCGCCGATCAACGGCTGAAGGCGCCGTTCACGGTGCCGAAGTCCAGCGCACCGGCCAGCGCGTCGTAGCTGCCGCGCTCCACCAGCTCGGCGGCGGCGCGCTGCGCCAGGGTGTACGCGGCCTGTGCCACGGCGGTGCCCACGCTCACCCGGCGCACCCCGGCGGCCTCGAACTCGGCCACCGTCGGCGCCCCCGGCCCGGCCATCACATTGACCGGCAGCGGCTGGGCCTTGACCAGCTCGGCGATCACGGTGAGGTCCAGCAGCCCCGGCACGAACAGCACGTCGGCCCCGGCCTCCGCGTAGACGGCGGCCCGGGACAGCACGTCGTCCGCCCGGCCGGCCTCCTCGCCGATGCCGAACAGGAAGACGTCGGTCCGCAGGTTCACCACCAGCTCCGGCAGCCCGGCCCGCTCGGCGGCCTCGCGGGCGGCCCGGATCCGGCCGGCCTGCTCCTCGGCGGTGAAGAGCGTGAAGTCCGGCTTGGAGTCCTCCAGGTTGATCCCGACCGCACCGGCCGCGATCACCGCCTCGACGGTGGCGGCCACGTCCGCGGGGGCCGGACCGTAGCCGCCCTCGACGTCGGCGGTCACCGGCAGCTCGACGGCCGCCGCGATCCGGCGCACCTGCTCCACCATCTCGTCCCGGCTCAGCGCCTGCTGGTCCGGCTTGCCCTGGGCCCAGGACACTCCACCGCTGGTGGTGGCGATCGCCTTGACGCCGGCCCGGGCGATCAACGCCGCACTGCCGGCGTCCCAGGCGTTCGGCAGCACCAGTACGCCGTCCTTGTGCAGCTCCCGCAGCGCAGCGGCCCTGGCCTGCTGAGTCTCCGTCACGATGATCTCACCTTTCCCTGGAGGGTTTGGGCGGTATCGTCCTGACCTGCCGCTGTGACGGTCAACACAGGCGAACGAACTCCATCAGGTTCGATTGCGCACGGCCGCCGGGTGTGGTGTACAGGTCAGTCGAACCACACCACCAACCGGACGTTCTCCTTCCCGTGCACCTCGGCGAGCGCCCTCATCACCGCCCACACCGGCCCCCACTCCCCGTCCGGCCCGGCGGCCTCCCGGCGCCGCAGCCGCACCACCCGGAAGCCGACCTCGCCGTCCCGCCACTCGGTGCCCTCCGGCCACCGCCGCCCTCCGTAGCCCGGGTCCGGCCGCTCGGGCAGCCCGGCGAGCCGGGCGAAGTCCCGGCTCCAGGCCGCCTTGGCGTACGGCATCCAGCGCCCGTCGGCGTCGATCCGGCACTCGTGGATCCGGTCGTCCACGTCGGCCGACGGCTCGTCCCAGTCGACCGCCTCGACCTCGGCCCAGCCGATCCAGGTCTCGCCCATCGCGTCGGACCGCCACGCGGCGTGCGCGGCGCGGGTCGGCCCGGCCAGGTCATCGGGCAGGCCCCGGCCGGCGGCCAGCGGTGCGAAGTTGGCGAGGTCGCGGACGCCGAACAGGCAACCGAAGGCGTCGTAGTCCCGCCCGGCGTAGAGCAGTTCGAGGTCGATCGCCGCCGACCAGCCGTCCTCCTCGTCCGGCGGCATGCCGTGGGAGGCCCTGCACTCGACGAATCCGTGGATGTCCGTACCCATGGCGGTGATTGTGCTGACCGGCGCTCCGCCCGCACCAGCGGTTTTCCGGACCGCCCGGTCAGCCGAGCAGCAGCGGCATGTCCCAGCCCGAGGCGGTTCCCCCCGTCGCGTAGGCGTCCAGCGCCAGCGCGACGCCCGCCGCGCCGTCCAGGTAGCCCGAGACGTCGCTGCCGTACTCCCGCTTCGTCATGGTGAAGCGGTAGCCGAACGGCAGCTCGGGGTCGAACGCCCCGACCAGCCGGGCGGCCAGCCCGTCCCGGACCCGCTCGATCCGCTCCTCGCCGAACTCCTCGTTCAGCCGACCGAGTTGGTGCAGCGCACCGGCCCAGCCGTGGCACAGCGCGTGGTCGTGCAGGCCCCAACCGTCCGGCGGGGTGGTGAGCAGCCGCTCCACCGACCGCCGGGCCAGCCCGGTCAGGTCCGGCCGGTCCAGCGCCAGGCCGGCCAGCTGCACCGCCCGGGAGACCCCGGGGGCGCCGTAGCACCAGGACGGCCAGCCGGGCGGCAGGTCGTACGCCCGGGGCCCGGCCAGGTACTGGCGCAGCGTCAGGTGCGGCGGCCAGTACGGGCCGTGCGCGTCCCGGACCGCCCACCGGGCCAGCAGGCCCGCGCCCGCCTCGATCGCCTCGGCCTGGCCCGGCAGCCGCACGCCCTGCCGCCAGGCCAGCGCGAGCAGGGCCAGCGGACCCGCCACGCCGTGCGAGAGGCCGAGGTTGAGGTGGCCGCCGGGGAAGTCGTGCTCGGCACCGGTCCGGGGCGCGTCCAGCGCCCACCAGCGCGGCACCCGGTGGCCCTGGTGCTCCACCTCGCCGAGCGAGAGGGCGGTCAGGTAGCCCAGCACCGCCTCCAGCTCCGGGCGGCAGGCCTCCTCCCGGGCCAGCAGGTACCGGCCGACGCCGGTCATGCCGCGCACCACCTCGTAGTGGCCAATGGTGGCGAGCGGGGCGTCGGTCACCTCCGGCAGCGCGGTGCGGACCAACTCCCGCTGGTAGTCGTCGAGTCGGTGCAGCGCGGAGACGTACCCCCCGGTGGCCCGGTGCGCCAGCAGCACCGCGAAGGCCAGTGCGCCCGGCCCCTTGAAGATCCCGCTGGCCACCGTGCCGCCCTCGGCCACCGCCCGGGTCGCCAGCCCCAGGTACCCGTGCGCCCGGGCCGCCCGGCCCTCGACCGGCAGGGCTCCGCCGCTGAACGCGATCGCCAGCCCGGGACTCCCGCTGCCGAGCGTCAGCTCGGCCCAGACGTTCTCGCCCCGCCCGTCCTCGGCCGCCTCGTCCGGGATCGCCGTCGCCGCCGCAGTCGCGGCCGGATCGGCCAGCCGGTCGAGCACGGCGGCCGACACCGCCCCGGCCCGCTCGCGCAGCTCGGCACGGTCAGGAGTGGTCATGAGTACTGCCTCCCAGCAGGGTTGACGTCCGGAACCGAAGATGACACCGCCGAGCCGAACGGCCGCCCCGGCAGCACCGCACCCGCACTCCTCCGGTAGACGCCACCGGACGACCGGCCGAAGCGGGACGAGCCGAAGCCCTCGGGACGGCCCGAGCCCGGAACGGCACCACCGCCCGGCACCGACCGCCCCGGCAGCGCCGCACTCACCGCTCCCGCACCCGCGCGCCTCCGGTGGACACCACCGCACGACCGGCCGAGGCAAGACGAAGCGAAGCGCTCGGGACGACCGGAGCCCGGTACGGCGCCACCGCCCAGCCCCGGCAACGCCGGCCTCACTGCTCCCCCGCCCCGGCCCGCCGCCGACCGAGCACCGTGCGGGCGGCCCCGCGCAGCACCGCGTAGCCCCGGGCCTCCGCCGCCGGGTCGGTGCCGAACAGCCGGTTCTGCCGCATGTGCAGCAGTGAGCGCAGCGCCTCGTCCCGATCGGCCACCGTGGCCCCGTTCAGCATCAACTCGCCGTAGGCGCGCGGTGCTTCGTCCTCCGCCCAGAGCGCCGCCAGCTGCGGCATGCCCAGCCGCTCCGACGCCGCCCCAAAGCCGCCCGGCCGCAGCAGCTCGTCGGCCAGCGCCCGGTGGCGCTGGTAGAGCCCGTGGTCCGGCCCCTTGTCGAAGGAGGCGTCGACCCACCCGCACCAGTCCCACTCCCCCAGCGACTCCAGCAGCAGCCCGTGCCCGAAGGCGGCCAGCACCTCGTCCGGCACCGCCGCCGCACCCGCCCCCCGCGCGGCCAGCTGCACCAGCGCGGAGCGACTGTCCGTCAGGAACAGCCGCTCGGCGGCCTCCTGCACCGCCTCGCCCCCGTACCGGTCGGTCTCCGGCCGGTAGGTGTCGAGCATCATCGTCCGCACCGCCCCGCGCTCCACCAACCGCCGGACGCCGCGCGCCAGCGCGGGGAGCGCCCGCCCGTACAGCGCCGCCGGATCGGGCCCGTGCAGCCGCAGCCGCAGGTGCGGCTCGGGGTCCCGGTAGCGCAGGAAGAACCAGCGGTCGACGTCCTCCGCAGCCTCCGCGAGCAGCCCGGGCAGGTGCGCGGCCAGCAGAGCGTCGTGGGCGGCCGGTTCGGCGTACAGCTTGAGGTAGAGCCAGTCCTCCCCGGGCAGGTGCAGCGCCGTTGGCGCGGCCCGCAGCGGCGCCCGCTCCGCCTCCGGCGGGCGCGGCACCGGGGCTCCGGCCCGGGCCAGCGGGAGCACGATCTCGGTGGCGTGCCCGGAGTTCCACCCCAGCCCCTCGCCCCCGGCGGTCAGGTCCTGGTACAGCACGAACCTCGGCTGGGCGGCGGTGAGTTCCGCCCGCAGCAGCTCCCGGTCCCAGGGCTCGTCCAGGTCGACGGGGTACATCTGGTCGTTGCGGGCGATCTGGAGCCGGGCCGGCACCCGGTACCGCCGCCGCCACTCCCCCAACTCCCGCTCCCACTCCGCCCGTCCGGCCCCGGCAGCGTCCCGCAGCCGCCGCCCGGCCAGCCAGCGGGCCGGTGAGGTCAGCACCCGCCCGTAGCGGACCGCCGGCAGGTAGGGCAGGGTGTCCAGCCCGGCCCAGTCCCAGCCGGTCCAGACCCGGGGGCGGGCGGCGGCCAGCTCGACCAGGAAGCGGGCCACCGGCGGGGCCTGGGCGTCCAGGGCAAGCATGTGCGGGAGCACCGGCACCACCTGACGCCCGGTCGGGCCGTGCAGCAGCCGCAGGCCGTCGGCGCCGGCCGCGACCAGCAGGGTGCGCCAGTCCAGGCAGTGCGGGTCGGTGCGGTCGTCCGGCAGGCCGACGGGTATCCGGTACGGGAGCAGCCGGGGCACCTGGACGATGTTCAGCGAGCGCGGATCGCGCGGGGCGATCTCCAGCTGGGCCAACAGGGCCTCCTGGTCCGGCGGTTCGGCCACCAACCGGGCCAGCTCCCCGGTCAGCCCGGTGGCCTCGGCGAACCGCCCGGCCGTCGCGCCCGCCGTCCAGGAGCCGATGTGCGGGCTGCCGAGCAGCAGGTAGTCGCCCCGGTCCAGCGCGTCGGGGCTGTCGGCCAGCAGCTGGAAGCAGAGCTCCAGGGTGCGCGGCGGCCGGGCCTGCGGGTCGTGTCCGGCCAGCCCGGCGATCCGCCGGACGTCCGCGTCGGTGAGCACCAGCTCACCGCCCTCCAGCACCGCCTGCTGGACCAGTTCGGCGATCGCGGCCCGGCGCGGCCGGTCGGCCTCGGCGCCCGGACCGGTGCGGGGGTAGGGGTCCTCGGCGGTGTGGTCGGGCGGCAGGCCGAGGCCCCGGTGCGGATCGACCAGCTCGGCCAGCGGGACGGCCGAGGCGGTGCCGTAGCGCTCGATGAAGCGGTCCCGGTAGTCCCGCAGGTGCGGCAGGGCGCCCCACTCCGGGGTCATCGCCCAGATCGCGGCGGCGTAGCGACGCGCCTCCTCGCCGACCGAGGCGGGCAGCACCGACTCCCCGGGGAAGGTCAGGTCCACCTGCACGGGCGGGCGCCCGCCCTCGTCCGGCGCCGGGTCCAGCTCCCGGACGGCGGCCAGCAGCGCCCGCCAGCGCTCCCCGCCCTCGCCCGGCCGCTCCCCCTCGTACGCGGCGGCGGCCTGCCGGACGGCCCGCAGGCCCTCGGCGGCGCCGGGCACCGCACCCTCGACGGCGGCCTCGATCCGGTCCAGCGCGGCGGCGTCGATCCGGTGCGGGGTGAGCGAGGTGAGCAGGAAGCCGTGCTGCACCAGGCCGGCCAGCAGACCGTCCAGCCGGTCCGCTCCCACCGAGGGGAAACGTTCCGTCAACTGCGCCAGCAGGGCGGCGTACCCGACCGGGCGGGCGGCGGTCGCGGCGCGGACGGCGGCGACCACCGCGTTGTCCCGCACCGACACCTCGCGGCCCTCGACCTCCCGGCTCAGCCGGCCGTCCCGGAGCACGGCCAGGTCGTCCAGCACCACCTCCACCCGGCGGCGCACCCCGGGCACGGCCAGCCAGTCCAGCACCCGCCGGTGCAGCCAGCCGCCGTCCAGCCGGACCGTGACCTCGCCCGGACCGACCGGCCCGGCTTTGGCCGCCGCGCCGAACCGGGCCCGGCCGACGCCGGCGAACAGGCCGAACGGGGTCGGCCGCCCACCGGAGCGGCGGGCGTAGCGGGTCAGGGTGCGGGCCGCGCTGAGCACGCGCTTGCGGCCGAGCTCCGCCGCGCCCTGCTCGTCGGCCAGCCGCCGCAGGCTCGACTCCAGGCTGCCGCTGGCCACTTCGACGGCCTGCCGGAGCAGCGGCCGGGCGGCCAGCTCCCGCACCCCGGCCAGCGGCGCGGCCGGGTCGATCCGGGCCTCGGCCCCGGTGCGCGGCGTGCTCGCCGTCCGCACCAGCACCGGCTCCCGCACCTCGAAGACCTCGAAGATGTCCCGCTCAGCTCGCACCGCGTCCGTCCCCGTCCTGGCTGCCGTTCACCCCGTACACGCGGACGCGGGGGGGGGGCCGGGCCCCCCCCCCCCCCCCCCCCCCACACCACACACCCCCCCCCCCCCCCCCCCCCCCCCCCCCCCCCCCCCCCCCCCCCCCCCCCCCCG
>NZ_JBIWFX010000001.1:810155-850639 GCF_044763225.1 Kitasatospora sp. NPDC096147
CGGGTCGAGCCGGCCCACGGCCCCCGGGCGCGGCGGGCGCGCCGGCCGCCCCTGCACCGCCGCCCGCACCTCCAAGCCGGCGCCGTTGTCCCCCGCCGCACCCACCGCGTCCGTCACTCAGTCACTCAGCAACAGACCGGGCAGCGCGTGCCGATCGCGTAGCTGCTGGGCGAGGTGTAGGTGCCCTGGCCGAACTGCTGGGTCTGCTCCGAGACCTCGGAGATCCGCAGGTCCAGATCCAGGTCGGCCGCGTCGTCCTGGAACATGATCTCGTCGCGCATGATCCCTCCCAAGGGGTGTGTGGGGGTTGCGGGAAATCGACGGAACGTTCGGTTGTTCGTCCCCGCAGTCACACCTTTCACCGGACGCGATCAAGACGGGGAGACCCGTTCCGGCCAACCTGACATGCCCCCTCCGACGGGTACGGAGCACCCGCCCGACCTCGCCACGTCCCATGAACAGGAGGTAAACCGACCCCGCCACGATGGCCTAAACCGGCTGCTCGGCCAGCGCCGGGATCACCTCCCGGCCGTAGGCGTCGATGGTCCCCTCGATCGCGTCGTGCATCGCGTAGACCGCGAACTGGTCCACTCCGAGCTCGCGCAGCTGCCGCAGCTTGGCCAGGTGCGCCTGCGGCGGACCGACCAGGCAGAAGCGGTCCACGATGCCGTCCGGCACGAAGGCGGTGTCCGGGTTCCCGGAGCGGCCGTGGTGGGAGTAGTCGTAGCCCTTCCGCCCCCGGATGTAGTCGGTCAGCTCGTCCGGCACCAACCCCGAGTGCTCGCCGTAGCGTTCGACCAGGTCGGCCACGTGGTTGCCGACCATGCCGCCGAACCAGCGGCACTGCTCGCGGGCGTGCGCCAGCGCCTGCGGCGAGTCGTCCTCGGTGACGTAGGCGGGCGCCGCCACGCAGACCGTCAGGCTGGCCGGGTCCCGGCCCGCCTGCTCGGCGGCCGAGCGGACCGCCTTCACCATCCACTCGGTCAGGTACGGGTCGGCCAGCTGGAGGATGAAGCCGTCCGCCTGACGCCCGGTCAGCTCCAGCGCCTTCGGCCCGTAGGCGCCCATCCAGACCGGCAGCGAGGCGCCCTCCTCGACCCAGGGGATGCGCAGCGGGCTGCCGTCCACCTCGACCTCCCGGCCCTCGGCCAGCTCCTTGATCGCGTGCATGGCGGCCGACAGCCGCTCCAGGGTGGCGGGCCGCCGCCCGGCCACCCGCATCGCCGAGTCGCCCCGGCCGATGCCGCAGACGGTGCGGTTGCCGTACATCGAGTTCAGGGTGGCGAACAGCGAGGCCGTCACCTCCCAGGTCCGGGTGCCCGGGTTGGTCACCATCGGACCGACCGTCAGGCGGCTGGTCTCGGCCAGGATCCGGCTGTAGATGACGAACGGCTCCTGCCAGAGCACCACCGAGTCGAAGGTCCAGCCGTGGCTGAAGCCGGCCGCCTCCGCCCGCTTCATCCGCTCCACCAGCAGCCGGGCGGGCGGGTCGGTCTGCAGGACGAGTCCGATGTCCAAGGTCACGCTCCTCTAGAGGTACTGACAGGTGGTGCGCTGCTGGTAGCGGCCGTGGCCGGGCCGCCCGAGGTAGACGCCGTCGTCCACCACGACGGTGCCCCGGGAGAGCACCGTGCGGGCCCGGCCGGTGAGCCGGCGGCCCTCGTAGGCCGAGTAGTCCACGTTCATGTGGTGGGTGGCGGCCGAGACGGTCTGCTCGGCCGCCGGGTCGTAGACCACCAGGTCGGCGTCGGCGCCGGGCGCGACGGTGCCCTTGCGCGGGTAGAGGCCGAACATCCGGGCCGGGGCGGCGCAGGCGATCTCGATCCACCGACGCCGCGTCAGGTGGCCGTCCAGCACGGCCTGGTGCAGCAGGTCCATCCGGTTCTCCACCCCCGGCAGCCCGTTCGGGATCTTGGAGAAGTCGCCCCGGCCGAGCTCCTTCTGCCCGGCAAAGCAGAACGGGCAGTGGTCGGTGGAGACCACCTGGAGGTCGTCGGTGCGCAGGCCCCGCCAGAGCGCCGCCTGGTGCTCCCGGGGGCGCAGCGGCGTGGAGCAGACGTACTTGGCGCCCTCGAAGCCCGGCTCGGCCAGGTTGTCGGTCGACAGGTAGAGGTACTGCGGGCAGGTCTCACCGAAGACCGGCAGGCCCTCGTCCCGGGCCTTCGCCAGCTCGGCCACCGCCGAGGCGGCCGAGACGTGCACCACGTAGAGCGGGGAGCCGGCCACCTGGGCCAGCTTGATCGCCCGGTGGGTGGCCTCGGCCTCCAGCAGCTCGCGGCGCACCTCGCCGTGGTACCGGGGGTCGGTGTGCCCGGCGGCCAGCGCCTGGGCCACCAGCACGTCGATGGCGATGCCGTTCTCGGCGTGCATCATCACCAGGCCGCCGTTGGCCGCGCCGTGCTGCATGGCCCGCAGGATCTTCCCGTCGTCACTGTAGAAGACCCCGGGGTAGGCCATGAACAGCTTGAACGAGGTGACGCCCTCGCCCACCAGCAGGTCCATCTCCTTGAGGCTGGACTCGTTCACGTCGGCCATGATCATGTGGAAGCCGTAGTCCACCGCGCAGACCCCGGCCGCCTTCTCGTGCCAGGCGTCCAACCCGGCCCGCAGCGAGGAGCCGACCGACTGCACCGCGAAGTCCACGATGGTGGTGGTGCCGCCGAAGGCGGCGGCCCGGGTCCCGGTCTCGAAGGTGTCGCTCGCCTCGGTGCCGCCGAACGGCAGCTGCATGTGGGTGTGCGCGTCCACCCCGCCCGGGATGACGTACAGCCCGGTGGCGTCGATCAGCCGGTCCGCCGTCCAGGCCCCGGCCGCGTCGCTGCCGGTGGCGGCCAGCGCCACCACCTGCTCGCCCTCCACCAGCACGTCCGCGTGCATCTCCTCGGCGGCGGTGATCACCAGACCGCCCCGGATGACCGTCCTGCTCATCCGACGCCCCCTCAGGCTTCCGTCAGCGGGCCGTAGGCGTCCGGGCGGCGGTCGCGGTAGAACGCCCACTGCTGGCGCACCTGCTCGATCAGCCCCAGGTCCAGGTCGCGGACCACCAGTTCCTCGTCCTTGTCCGACGCCACGTCACCGACGAACTGCCCGCGCGGGTCGACGAAGTAGGAGGTGCCGTAGAAGTCGTTGTCGCCGTACTCCTCGGTGCCGACCCGGTTGATCGCGGCGACGAAGTACTCGTTCGCCACCGCCGCGGCCGGCTGCTCCAGCTGCCAGAGGTAGGCGGACAGGCCCCGGCTGGTGGCCGACGGGTTGTAGACGATCTCCGCTCCGGCGAGCCCGAGCGCGCGCCAGCCCTCCGGGAAGTGGCGGTCGTAACAGATGTACACGCCCACCTTGCCGACGGCGGTGTCGAACACCGGCCAGCCGAGGTTCCCGGGCTTGAAGTAGTACTTCTCCCAGAATCCCTTCACCTGGGGGATGTGGTGTTTCCGGTACTTCCCCAGGTAGCTCCCGTCGGCGTCGATCACGGCGGCGGTGTTGTAGTAGAGACCGGCCTGCTCCACCTCGTACACCGGCACCACGATCACCAGGCCCAACTCCCTGGCCAGCGCCTGCATCCGCCGCACCGTCGGCCCGTCCGGCACCGGCTCCGCCCAGCGGTAGTGCTCGGGCTCCTGCACCTGGCAGAAGTAGGGGGAGTTGAAGACCTCCTGGAACCCGATCACCTGCGCGCCCTGCGCGGCGGCGTCCCGGGCCGCCTGCTCGTGGACGGCCAGCATGGCCTCCTGGTCACCCGCCCAGGACGTCTGGAACAGCGCTGCTCGTACGACTCGGCTCATTCTCGCGCTCCTCGCTGTAGAAAGCCGAGGGTAGGAGTTCCGGAGCCGTCCTTGAAGTGCCACGCGCCGGGATTTCCGGCCGATTTTCCGGCGCCCCGAGATCCATTCCGATAAACATCACGATTGACGTCCGCTCAGGTTGCTTCTGGGTTTCTCCGGGCACCTCCGGGTTTGGCGGCCGGTCATCCCCTTTGCCCAGGGCGATCCCGAGCAGGCAAGATGTCCCGGTGACCCTCCTGGACCTGATGCCGAAGCCCGCCACCCCCGACGCGCTGTACGAGACCTTCGCCGAATGGGCGCAGGACCGCGGCATCACGCTCTACCCCGCCCAGGAGGAGGCCCTGATCGAGCTGGTCTCGGGCAACAACGTCATCCTCGCCACCCCCACCGGCTCCGGGAAGAGCCTGGTGGCGGCCGGTGCGCACTTCGCCGCGCTGGCCGAGGGCAAGCGCACCTTCTACACCGCGCCGATCAAGGCGCTGGTCTCGGAGAAGTTCTTCGACCTGGTCAAGACCTTCGGCACCGAGCAGGTCGGCATGATGACGGGTGACGCCAGCGTCAACCCGACCGCCCCGATCATCTGCTGCACCGCCGAGGTGCTGGCCAACATCGCGCTGCGGGACGGCGACCGGGCCGACATCGGCCAGGTCGTGATGGACGAGTTCCACTTCTACGCCGAGCCGGACCGGGGCTGGGCCTGGCAGGTCCCGATCCTGGAGCTGCCGCAGGTGCAGTTCCTGCTGATGTCCGCCACCCTCGGCGACGTCCGCCGGTTCGAGGAGGACCTGACCCGCCGCACCGGCCGCCCGACCACCGTGGTCCGCTCGGCCACCCGCCCGGTGCCGCTGTTCTACGAGTACAAGCGGACCAACATCCACGACACCCTGGAAGAGCTGCTGACCACCGGTCAGGCGCCGGTCTACGTGGTGCACTTCACCCAGAAGGAAGCCGTCGAGCGCGCCCAGTCGCTGATGAGCATCAACATGTGCACCAAGGCGGAGAAGGACGCCATCGCCGACCTGATCGGCGGCTTCCGGTTCACCACCAAGTTCGGCCGCAACCTCTCCCGCTACGTCCGGCACGGCATCGGCGTGCACCACGCGGGCATGCTGCCCAAGTACCGCCGGCTGGTCGAGCGCCTCGCCCAGGCCGGCCTGCTCAAGGTGATCTGCGGCACCGACACCCTCGGCGTCGGGGTCAACGTGCCGATCCGCACCGTGCTGTTCACCGCGCTCTCCAAGTACGACGGCCAGCGGGTCCGGATGCTGCGGGCCCGGGAGTTCCACCAGATCGCCGGCCGCGCGGGCCGGGCCGGCTTCGACACCGTCGGCCAGGTGGTGGCCCAGGCCCCCGAGCACGTGATCGAGAACGACAAGGCCGTGGCCAAGGCCGGTGACGACCCGAAGAAGAAGCGCAAGGTGGTCCGGAAGAAGGCCCCCGACGGCTTCGTCTCCTGGACCGAGGAGACCTTCGAGAAGCTGATCGCGGCCGACCCGGAACCGCTGGTCTCCCGCTTCAAGGTCAGCCACGCCATGCTGCTCTCGGTGATCGGCCGCCCGGGCAACGCCTTCGAGGCGATGCGCAAGCTGCTCACCGACAACCACGAGGACAGGGCGGCCCAGCGCCGCCACATCCGCAGCGCGATCGCCATCTACCGCTCGCTGCTGGCCGGTGGCGTGGTCGAGCGGCTGCCCGAGCCCGACGCCGAGGGCCGGATCGTCCGCCTGACCGTCGACCTCCAGGAGAACTTCGCGCTCAACCAGCCGCTCTCCACCTTCGCGCTGGCCGCCTTCGAGCTGCTCGACCAGGAGTCCCCGTCCTACGCGATGGACGTGGTCTCGGTGGTCGAGGCCACCCTCGACGACCCGCGCCAGATCCTGGCCGCCCAGCAGAACAAGGCGCGCGGCGAGGCGATCGGCGAGATGAAGCGGGACGGCATCGAGTACGAGGAGCGGATGGAGCGGCTCCAGGAGGTCACCTACCCGAAGCCGCAGGAGGAGCTGCTCACCCACGCCTACGAGGTCTACCGCCGGGCCCACCCGTGGATCGGCGACCACCAGCTCGCCCCCAAGTCGGTGGTCCGCGACCTGTACGAGCGGGCGATGACCTTCTCGGACTACGTCGGCTTCTACGAGCTGGCCCGGACCGAGGGCATCGTGCTGCGCTACCTGGCCGGCGCCTTCAAGGCGCTTGAGCAGACCGTGCCCGACGACCTGAAGACCGACGACCTCAAGGACGTCATCGCCTGGCTCGGCGAGCTGGTCCGCCAGGTCGACTCCAGCCTGCTGGACGAGTGGGAGCAGCTGGCCAACCCGACCGACCCGGCCACCCCCGAGGTCCGGCTCGACGACAAGCCCGCCCCGGTCACCGCCAACGCCCGCGCCTTCCGGGTGCTGGTGCGCAACGAGATGTTCCGCCGGGTGGAGCTCTGCGCGCTCGAACGCTGGTCGGAGCTGGGCGAGTTGGACAACGAGTACGGCTGGGACGCGGACCGCTGGGCGGACGCCATGGACCCGTACTGGGACGAGCACGACGACCTGGGCACCGGCCCGGACGCGCGCGGGCCCAAGATGCTGCTGATCGAGGAGGACCCGGAGGAGGGCTCCTGGCGGGTCCGGCAGATCTTCGACGACCCGGCCGGCGACCACGACTGGGGCATCAGCGCGGAGGTCGACCTCTACGGCTCCGACGAGGAGGGCCGCGCCGTGCTGCGGGTCACCGCGGTCAACCGCCTGGACGGCTGACGGGGCACCGTCCGCTGCCCGTTCGGGCAGTCCGCCGCGCGGAGGCAAACCGACGCCCCCACCCGGAGCGTCCTTCCGGACGATCGTCGGTTCACGAGCGGAATTCTCCAAGGGCGGTGTCGATGGCACGGGCGGTGTCGATGGTGGCGGCAGGACGGGGCCGGCTCTCGGCCGGGGCGGTGGCGGCGGCCGTCACCGTGGTCCTCGCGGTGGTGGTGGCCGACGGCGGGGGCCGCGCCACCGCGCCCACGGTCACCGTGGACACCGGCGCCGCCACCGCCGTCCCTTCGCCGGTGGGGGCCGAGCGCACGCCCGGGTGACGGCTTGGGCCACCGAGTCCGCGCGCCGTGCGGCGCCCCCTCCGCATCACCTGACCGTCCGCCGACTGCCGTCCCCCGGAAGGGCGCGGTGACTCCGGGCCACCTCGTGTCGTGCTCGCCGCTCGGCGCCCGCACGGGCGGGCAGTCATCCGGCCCGGGGACGCGTCGGCGGTCGCACGGGGTCGCGTCGGCCACCGAGCGGCACCCGCTCCGTGACCGGCTGCGGATGTACGCGCTCCGCGAGGACAGGTGGCGCTTCGAGATGCCGGCGGTCCTTGACGATTCACCCCGGACCCTGGCCCACGAGCTGGGTTGCCGGCCGCTCCGGCACCGGAGCGCTGCCACCGGCGCCCGGCTCGACGCCCGGACCTCCGAGCGGCAGTGTTCGGTGACGCCCCGTCAGGAGCCGGCTGCGGACCTCCGCCGCCCACCCGGGCACGGACGGTCCGTCACCCCGCCTGCGGGGCCGTCGTCTCAGCCGCGCCGGGCGGGCCGGCGGCCGTACTCGGTGGCCCAGCGGTCACCGGGGAGGACGAGGTCGGCGGTCTCCACCGGGCGGCCGGTGGCCTGGTCGTAGTGGGTGCGCTCGACGGCCGACACGGGTGCGCCCGGGGCGACTCCGAGCAACAGCGCCTCGGCCCGGGTGAGGGTCCGGGCGGTGACGCGCTCGACCGGGTCGCCCACCTCGATGCCGATCACGGCCATCCGCTCCACCACGCCGATCCCGCCGTACGGGCCCGCCTCCGGGAGCACGATCAGGGTCCCGCCGGTGACCGCCATCGGCTCCCAGCTCTCGACCAGATGACTCGGCACGCCGTCCACCGAGTACACGTACTTGGTGTGCATGACCGGCCCGCCGGGCTCGATCTCCAGCCGGGCCGCTGCCGTCTCGGTGGCCCGCGCCGTCGCCGACTCCGAGCGCCAGGTCAGCTTCACGCCGTCCTCGGCCGGCCCGGATCCGCCCGGACGGCGGGTCAGCAGGGTGGGCGGCTCCTGCGAACTGACGAAGTATCCGCGCCCGTGCCGCGCGACCACCAGCCCCTCCTGCTCCAGCAGGCCGTACGCCTTCTGACCCACGCTGATGCTGTAGCCGTAGTCGGCCACCAGCTGCGTCAACGACGGGAGCCGGTCGCCCTCCTCGAACTCGCCGGCGCCGATCCGGTCACGGATCCGCTCGGCCACGTGGAGATAGGGGGATGGCTCGTCACTCATGGGGCGCGTCCTCCCAGTTCTCGAAGGTTGGTGACAGAGTATCCGCATCGCCTTACTCTATGCATATAGTTGAGCCCTACGCATAGAGGGGGGCGTGTGCACGGAGCGCGCGTGTCCGAGGTCCTGGCGGCGATCGAGGCGGCCACCGGCCGGAGGGCCGAGGCCGCCGACCACGGCGTCTTCGTCCGCCTGTCCATCCCCCTCCCGGACGTCCCCGCCGAGCGGTGGCCCGCACTGCTGGCCATCCTGGGCGGCCCCGGCGTCGCCCGGTACGGCACCACCGACCCGGGCGCCGGGGACACGCCGTCCGTCTGGGCCGAGATCGAGGAGGCACCCGTGGAACCAGCCCTGGCAGGCTGCCACTACTGCGGCAGAACCGACCCACCCCTGCATCCCTCCGTCATCACCGTCCCGCACGGCGAGGGGGTCGTCCGCGACGTGCCCACCCTGGTCTGCTCCGAGCACCACCGGCCGAACAAGTGAGGCCGCCCCCACGGCAGTTGCCACCGGGCGGCTACCGGCCGCGCGGTCGGCTGCTGCCCTCGGTGGTGATCGAGCTGGACTGCCGGCCGACGGAGAGCGGCGGGGTCTACATCTCCCCCGAGTGCCAGCTCGGCGCCCACCACGGCTGCCCGGGCGGGATCGCCGAGACCCGGGGCACCGCCGCACTGGTCTGCCACTGCCCCTGGGGCCAGTGCGCCTGCTACCAGCCGCGCCCGCTCCACCTCGTCTCCGGCTGACCGCCGCCCCGGCACGCCCCATCCGGAAGGACCGAACTCCCTTGTCCACATGGACCCTTGCCCCCGACCGCGAGCCCGACGCCCTCCCCTCGCTGCACCTCTTCCAGTGCGCGAGCGAGGGCGAGGACGGCTCGCCGTGCGGCTGGCGCACCCTGCCCTCCACCCGCTTCGAGGACGCCCGCAGCGCGGCCTTCGACCACCTCACCACGCACCCGGAGCACCGCACCTACCAGCACGTCGCCTCCCTCCCCTGGCGGATGACCCCCGACACCGAGACCGACCCGGGCCCCGTCCTCCCCCTCACCCACACCACCTGCCACCCCACCCCGGAGCCCCCCGATGCCTGAGCCCCGCTACGAACCCCGCCCCCTCCCCCGCCAGGGCGACGCCCCCCAACTCTGGGGCGCCTGGGACACCCTGCGCGGCGACTGGCTCCGCCGCCCCGGCACCGGCTGCCTGGCCGGCACGCCCGAGCCCTTCACCACCTCCCAACGCGTCCGCCTCTGGGCGGGCAGCACCAACGGGTGACCGACCGACCCGCGCCGGCCCGCCGCGTCCCCACCCCGCCACCCGGCCACCCCGTCACCGGACGCCCGATCAGCCGAAATCCCTTTGACGTCACGGTCGTTGGTCTGACATGAAGGCCGCACCACACTCCGACCGACGGTCAGGATCACCATGACGATCACCTGGCGCAGGCTCGCCGCCACCGACTTCCCGCTCCTCGCGCAGTGGCTGGCGCAGCCGCACGTCGCGCGCTGGTGGAACCACGAGACCTCCGCCGAGGCGGTCACCCGGGACTTCGGGCCGGCCGCCCGGGGCGAGGAGCCCTCGGAAGACCTGCTGGTGGCAGTGGACGGGGAGCCGATCGGGCTGGTGCAGCGGTGCTGGATCGCCGACTATCCGCAGTACATGGGCGAGTTGGCCGCGCAGGCCGAGATCCCCGAGCGGGCGATGACACTGGACTACTTCATCGGCCTCCCGGAGCTGACCGGCCGGGGCCTCGGCACCGCCGTGCTGCGCGCGGTCGCCGCCGCCAGCTGGACGGACCACCCGGACGCCACCGCGTTCGTCATCCCCGTCCACTCCGCCAACCGGGCCTCCTGGCGGGCCCTGGAGAAGGCGGGCTTCCACCGCTACGTCGAAGCCGACCTGGAGCCCGACAACCCCGCCGACGACCGCCTCCACTTCGTCTACCGCCTCGACCGCCCCGGGGCCACGGCCTGACGGACCCTCAGCACCGCTCGGGCCCGGCGGGCCGCGACATCAACGCCTGCACGGCCGCCTTCGGATCCCGCCCGTCCCGCACGATCCCGACCACCGTCTCGGTGATCGGCAGGTCCACCCCGTGCCGCCGCCCGAGCTCCAGCACCGCGCCGCAGGAGGCGACCCCTTCGGTGGTCTGCTTCGCCGCCGCCACCGCCTCAGCGACCGTCATCCCCCGGCCGAGGCTGCTGCCGAAGCGGTGCGTGCGGGACAGCGTCGAGGAGCCGGTGGCCACCAGGTCGCCCATGCCCGCCAGGCCCGCGAGGGTGAGCGGGTCGGCGCCCATCGCCGCGCCGAGCCGGGTGGTCTCCGCCAGGCCCCGGGTGATCAGGGCCGCCTTGGCATTGTCGCCGAGCCCCATCCCGGCCGCGATGCCGACGGCCAGGCCGATCACGTTCTTGACCGCGCCGCCGAGCTCGCAGCCGATCACGTCCGTACTGGTGTACGGCCGGAAGTAGCCCGTCCGGCAGGCGCGTTGCAGCCGCTCGGCGACCACCCGGTCCGCACAGGCCACCACACTCGCGGCGGGCTGCCGCCGGACGATCTCCGGTGCCAGGTTCGGCCCGGAGACCACTGCGATCCGCTCCGGCCCGGCTCCGGTGGCCTCGGCGATGACCTGGCTCATCAGCATCGCCGTCCCCAGCTCGACCCCCTTCATCAGGCTCACCAGCACCGCGTCAGGTTCGAACAGCGGCGTCCAAGCGGCGAGATGCGCGCGCAGCACCTGTGCCGGCGTGGCCAGCACGACGAACTCCGCGCCGCGCGCCGCCTCCGCCGCGTCCGTGGTCGCCTTGATGCCGCCCGGGAGCGCGATGCCGGGGAAGTAGTCCGGGTTGGTGCCGGTCGCGTTGATCGCGTCGACCAGCTCGGCCCGCCGACCCCACAGTGTGACCTCCCGCCCGGCGTCGGCCAGCACCATGGCGAACGCGGTCCCCCAGGACCCGGTACTGAAAACTGCGACCCGACCCGTCACCGGCCGGCCTCCTCACGATCCTCCGTACGCACCCTGCGCAGCGCGGTCCGAGTGAACCACCCCCGGCCCGGCCACGCCGCGTCGGCCCCGGGATTCGGCAGGGACGGTGCATCAGCCGAGCGGCTGCCTCCGTCAAGCGCTGATTCACCTCCGACCGCCAACCCCACGCGGAACTCCACCCGACCGCTAGGCTGGAGCGGTGCCGCATCTGACGATCAGTTCGCTCGCCATGCGCTCGGACGACCGGCTCGACCTGGTCCTGGACGGTGGCCCCGGCTGGCAGGTGGTCCACCACCTCGGGATCGACCGCTCCGGGTCGGCACCCGTCCTGACCGGCGTCCTTCCCGGTGCTCCGCTGCCACCCGCGCTGACGGAGCTGGCGCTGGCCGCCTTCACCGCCCGGAGCGAGCCGCTGCCGGCCGGGCTGACCCTGGCCTGGCTGGCCCACGACGTCCTGGAGCGGCACGCCGACGCATGGCACCGCGCGCAGCGGGCCGCCGGACACACTCCGCCGCCACGCACCACGCGTACCCCGCCGACCGACGAACGCCCTTCCCCACCGCACCGGTTGACCTTCTCCTCGCTCGTGGTCCACTCCGACACCGAAGCCGACGTCCTGGCGGCCGACTCGGCGGGCGGGCTCCGCTGCTGGCGGTTCACCCTCGAACGCGAGGGTCCCTTCCGCATACTCCACAGCCCGGAGGAGTACGGCAGGGACTACCTGCGCGTCCCGGGCCCGGCCACCGTCCAGTGGGCCAGGACCCTGGCGGCCGCCGCGATCCGGAATCGCCACGTCCTGCTGCTCGCCGCCGGCCGCGACGATCCGGCACCGGCCGATCGGTCGTCGGCAGCGGAGAGCACCTGGTGAAGCCGTGGGGTCGTCCGGCACCCGGTGCTCCCGAAGGTCGCGTGCTGCCCTGCTGCCTTCCTGCCGTGCGGCCCCGCCGCGGCCTCCGCGCGGACGGAACCACCGGCCCCGTCCGCCGTCGGGTCAGAACCGCCGGGAGGTGGCGACGTTCAGCCGCAGGCCGGCCGGGATCCGGCCGTCCCGGTCTGCCAACTCCTCCACGGCGGTGAGGAACTCCGCCCGGAGAGCGGCCGTCTGTGCCCGGTCGAGCAGCACCATGTCGTAGTACGCCTCGGTGAGGGACTCCCAGACCTGCTCGGCCGCACCGCCCAGGTCGATCAGCACCGTGCTCCACCCCACCGGTGCGAAGCCCGCCGGTCCGAACAGCTGGTCCAGCCCCTCCCGGCTCCGGGCCCGGCCATCGCCCAACCTCGGCATCGAACGCTCCGGCGCCGCCGCCGCGAAGTACGGCCGGGCCAGCGCCAGGAACAGGCTCGCCGCCTGCCCCTCGACCGCCCCGCCCCCGACCGCGACGGCGAGCTGCCCGCCCGGCACCAGCACCCGGGCCACCTCGGCGGCCACCTGCTCCACGTCATGCATCAGCATCAGCGCCATGTGCGACACCACCGCATCGAACGAGCCGTCGGCGAACGGCAGTTCCTGTGCCCGCCCCAGCCGCAGGTCCGCCCCGGCCAGGGCCGGCCGCAGCCGTGCCAAGGCCAACTCCCGCTCCGCCAGGTCGATCCCCGCCAGCAGCTCGGCGCCGCCCGCCGCCAGCACCTCCAGCAGCGCCCCGTCCGCACACCCCAGGTCCAGCACCCGGCGTGCCCCGGCCACCTCACCGGCGACCACCTGGTACCCGGTCCGACCGTCCGCCAGCCGGGCCCTGGTCCCGCTCACCGACTGCCGACCGGGCCCCCGGTCGTGGAAGTCCCGCAGGAACTCCTCGGCAGCCTCGGCGCCGGCATCACGGGAGGGCGAAGGGGTCGTGGTCATGCCCGGACCCTACCCGCCGGGCGTCAGGAACGTGCGTCACCCTCGAAGCCCCGGCGGCCCCCGGCGGCCCATGGCGGCCCCTGGCTGCCCCACCCCGGGCCGGGCGGCGTTCGTTAGGCTGCCCGTCATGGACGAAGCCACCGGCAAGCTCGTGCGCGACCTCATCCCCGGCATCATCACCGCCGCCGGACTGACGCCGAGGCTGCGCACCGCCGCCCCCGCCGAACTCGACGGCCTCCTGCGGGCCAAGCTCGGCGAGGAGGTGCAGGAGTTCCTGGACTCGGGGGAGCCGGAGGAGTTGGCGGACGTGCTGGAGGTGCTGCACGCCCTCGCCGCCCGCCAGGGGCTGTCCCCTGACGACCTGGAGCGGCTCCGGGCCGCGAAGGCCGCGGAGCGCGGCGGCTTCACCGGGGGCATCGTCTGGTTCGGCAACGAGCCGTCGTGAACTCCGGGGCCGGGACGGCTCCTTCGGGTGGGCCGCTGTCGGCCGATCGCACTACGGTACGGGCATGCCACACGATCACCACCTCCCCTCCCCCGCCTGGGACCACGTACTCGCCGACGCCTTCGCGGTCCTGCTCGGCCGTCCGCTCTCCGACTTCGACCCGGACGCCCGCTACGCCGTAGCGCTCTCGGGCAACCTCGTGCACGAGGTCGGCTTCCATCAGGACCCGGTCTGGGTGCGCCCCGCCGCGCTCTCCGGCGCGGAGCCCGTGGTCTCCGGGCTCTACCTCTTCGACGAAGCCGCGGACGCCGCGCTCTTCGACGCCGCCCGTTCGCTCTTCGAGTTCCACCCCGCCGACGGGCACGAGTTCCCCGCCGGCTTCGCCGCGGCCGTCGAGGCCGTCGCCTTCGGGGACGGCATGGTGCTGGGGGCCGACCTCGCCCCACTGCTCGGGCAGTTCGGGGTGGACCTCGCCGAGCACCCCGGCAGTTGGACGGTGGCCTTCCTGCGGCAGGTGTCCGACGGCACCCTGCCGGACGCGCTGCGCACCGCCCTCGGCACCGGCCGCCGCCCCGAGGACCTGCCGCCGTTCACCGGCGAGCCGGACGAGGAGTGGGAGGAGGAGCTGGACCGGATCGAGGACGAGGACCTCCGCTCGCACCTCGGCTTCTTCTGCACCGACGGCGACACCGGCCTGATGCCCAGCGACGAGAGCCTTCCGAAGTACCTCGACGCGCTGGGCTTCGAGACGGTCGCGGCCTGGGAGGACGGCCATGGCCAGCTCACCATCCACGTGGTCCGGATCGGCCCGGAGGTCGCCGAGCGCACCGCCATGCACAGCATCCCCGACCACGGCACCACCACCCGTGACACCAGCACCACCCACGGCGCCCCCGACCACCGCACCGCCTGACACGACACCACCCGGCTCCGCCGTCCGGGGTACGCAGCGCGCGCCGTCCGCGCCGTGCGCCGGGCAATGCGCCCTCCCCTGCCTAGTCTGACGATCATTCAGGCCGACGAGCCGGAGACCTCGGACGACGGGATGCGCATGGTCGGGTTGGACTTCGCACACACGGCCGGTCGGCCCCTGCGCAGGCTGGCGGCGTCCGCGCTCGCGCTCGGCCTGGCGGCCGGGCTGACCGGGGCGCCGCCGGCCCATGCGGCCGGACCGGTGATGACGCTCACCAAGGCGGTCGAGGGGGCGCCCGACCCGCTCACCCCCGGGTCGGCGTTCTCGTACAAGCTGACGCTCTCCTGCTCCTCCCTCTCCGTCTCCTGCGTCAACGCGCACCTGGAGGACGTCCTCCCGCCAGAGTTCGACCTCACCTCGCTGCCGCCCTCGACGCCCACCCAGCAGGTGACCTACGACCCGGCCACCCGCAAGCTGCGGATCGACTTCCGCAGTCCGCTCGCCTCCCCGCCCAACCCGGCCGGCTCGGTCGGGCTGCCCGCCGGGACCACCGCCGACGTGTCGATCGGGATGAAGGTGCCCGCCTCGGGACCGCTGGAGGACGGCGACTCGGTCACCAACACCGCCACCGCCCGGGCGGACAACGCGACCGAGGTGATCGGCAGCGTCACGCAGACCGTCACGGTGCCCAAGAACCTGGACGCCAAGGCCGTCAAGAGCTGGCAGCCGGGCTCCAGCGTGGCCCAGAGCGATGCCGTCTCCACCGTCACGCTGACCACCGCGAACACCTCCGCCACCCCGCTCGGCGTCTCCAAGCTGAGCGTGCAGGACGACACCCCTGACCTGTACGAGAACTTCGACCTGGTCTCGCTCGGCCCGGTGACCCGGATGCCGAAGGGTACGGACCGGGTCACCGTGCTGGTGTGCACCAAGCCGCCCGGCAACCGCTGCGCGGAGGGCGAGTGGGTGGCCGGCACCGCCGTGCCCGGCCCGGAGTTGAGCCTGCCGCCCGGCGTGACGGCGGATCAGGTCACCGGCGTGCGCTTCGAGTTCACCGACTCCACCGGCGCCACCCTCCCGTACGACGCCGAGGGCGCCACCGTCCCGCTGGGGGTGAAGCTGCGCCGCACCGAGCGCACCGGCGGGGCGGCCATCACCCCGGCCACCCGCAAGACCGTCCGCAACTGCGCGGAGCCCTCGGTCAAGGACGCGGGCAGCCGCTTCACCGTCATCGGCCTCCCCGGCTGCGCCGACCACGACATCCTGCCGAACGTCGCCACGGTCGACCTGGACAAGCTGTTCTTCCCGGACGCCCGGGGCGACTTCAGCCAGAACGGCACGGCCGTCCGGGGTGAGAAGTCCGGCGCCACCGCACAGTTGAACGCCACCAACAGCTCGCCCTTCCCGGTCTCCTCGCTCACCATCACCGAGCCCTCCGACTCCGCCTCGGCGGGCAGCGAGTTCGACAAGTTCGACGCGGGCAAGGTCAAGCTGGACTTCCCGGCCGGGGCCACCTCCGGCACCCTCACCGTCACCTGCCGGGACGGCTCGACCCCCGCCCCGGTCGCCCTGACCAATCCGCCCGCCAGCCAGGTCCGCACCGAGACCGGCTGCCCGGCGGGCAGCCCGCCGGCCCGGATCTCGGTCACCTACCGGGGCGAGCAGGACGGCAAGGGCACCATCCGCCCCGGCGCCGTCGGCAAGCTCGCGGTCCACGGCACCCTCAACGACAAGGTGACCGCCGAGGACACCCGGGACGGCGTGCAGGACTGCGCGGACGGCTCGGCCGCCAACCCCTCGAACGGCTCCGGCTCGGCCGCCGTCACCGACTGCGCCGCGCTCAAGGTGCAGGAGCGCCGCCCGGACGGGAACGGCTTCAAGTCGGCCTCCTGGACCGAGATCCCGCCCGGCCAGGACCTCACCTTCAGCCTCGGCTACACCAACTCCGGCAACGTCGCCCAGAAGAACGTCCAGGTCACCGACCCGGGCGACCCGACGGCGCCGGGCAACCCGTTCGACCAGCTGGAGATCGTCGGGGTGCAGACCGACGGCAGCCCGCGCACCCTGCACATCGGGCTGGAGCTCTACGACCCCGCCGTGAAGGCGTGGGTGGCCTACGTGCCGCCGGACTCGGCGCTGCTCGCGCGGGCCAAGGGCGTGCGGATCACCGAACCGGACGGCATCCCGGCCAAGGGCTTCCTGCGGGCCACCGTCACCGTCCGGCTCCGGCCCGGGGTCACCTCGGGCTCGCTGAGCAACTGCGCCACCGTCTCGATCGACGGCGCGGTGACCGGCGGGCAGAGCTGCTCCCCGCCGGTGGAGGTGAAGCCGGCCAAGGCCGCCGCCTCGCTGCAGAAGACCCTGGCACCCGCCACCGTGCTCCGTCCGGTGACCGGCGTCGCCCCGCAGGACGTCACACTCCGCCTCACCACCGTCAACACCGGGAACGTGGGCCTGAAGCGACTGGTCGTCACCGACACCGACCGGGACTTCTTCGACGCCGTCACCGTCACCGGCCTGACCGGGGTCACCTTCCCGAACGGCGCCGACCGGGTGCAGGTCGACGTCTGCACCACCGGCTGCGCCGCCGTCCCGCCGGTCTTCGTGACCGGCACCCCGACCGGCTCCACCAAGCCCGGCCTCCCGGCCGGGGTGGACCCGGCCGAGGTGCAGGGCGTGCGGGTCACCTTCACCAGCGCGGCCGGCGGCTACGACATCCTGCCCGCCACCGCCGCCCCCTCCTACGGCGACTGCCCGGGCAGCAGCGTCTGTCTGACGGTCCGTCCGCGCGACGGTCTGCGCTCGGCGCCGGGCACTCCGATCCCCGACCTGCTGGAGGACACCGCCTCCGCCGCCGGCGAGAGTCGGCTCCAGCAGCCCGGCACCACCTTCCCCGTGCCGGACTCCACCGCCTCGATCGCGGTGGTCGAGGGCGACAACCGCCTCCGGGTGGAGAAGGAGCCGGCCACCACCGTGCTCAGCCCGGGCTCGGTCGCCCCGTTCAACCTGCACGTGCGCAACACCGGGACTGCCCCGGTGCCGGACCTGGTGGTGGTGGACGAGGTGCCCTCCGGGCTGCGCTTCGACGACGCCTTCCAGGGCGACGGCGGCCTGCCCTACACCCTGCGCACCACCCTGCCGCCCGGCGCCACCGGCCCGGCCGAGGTGCGGTTCGAGCCTGAGCGGGACGCGAGCGGACGGATCGTCAAGCTCCGCTGGCGCTTCCCCGGGTGGACCTTCTTCCCGGGCAGCGAGCTGGTGCTCGGCTACCAGGTGAAGCTGAACGGCGGAGTGGCGGCCGGCACCGTGATCACCAACGAGTTCGGCGCCGGCTCGGAGACGGTCGCCAAGGTCAACTGCGACCCGTCCTCGCCCCGCCTCGGCACCCGCACCGACGACCCCCGCTACGGCACCGGCACCTTCTGCGCCTCCACCGCCCAGGTGACCTCCCGCTCCGGCGTCTCCTTCGACGCCGCCAAGTGGGTCACCGGCGACCGCTCGCTCGGGTACCAGGACGCCAACACCGGCAAGCCCGTCCCGGCCGGCGACCCGCGCTGCCCCGAGCTGACGGTGGCCGGCACGGTCTACACCCGCTACCCCTGCGTGGCGCTGACCAGGCCGGGCCAGGACTTCTCGTTCCTGATCCGGATCGAGAACACCGGGACGGAGCCGGCCCGTTCACTCTCCCTGCTGGACGTCTTCCCCGCTCCCAAGGACACCGGGGTGCTGCTCGGCGACGAGCAGCGCGGCACCGAGTGGGACACCGTGCCGACCCTCACCGGCCCGGTCCGCTACGACGGCTCCGGCACCGCCGCGATCGCCTACACGATGACCGCCAACCCGTGCGGCCGGAAGGTCGCCACCCCCAAGCGGGCCTGTGCGGACGCCTCCTGGGGCAGCGACACCACCCGGGCCACCGCCTTCGAGACGGTGGTGGACTTCCCGGCCGGGATGGCCCCGGGCAGCGCCGTCACCTTCACCCTGCCGTTCCGGGCCCCGGCCGACCTGACCGTGCCCGGCTACCCCTCCGTCGCCTGGAACTCCTTCGCCCACACCGAGACCGTCAAGGTCGGCGGCAGCACCACCGTGCTGCCGGTGACCGAGCCCCCGAAGGCGGGGATCGGTCTGGTCTTCGGCAACGTCCGGGTCTTCAAGAAGGTGATCGACCCGCCGGCCGGCGTCCCGGTCGGTCCCTTCAAGCTCGCCTACGCCTGCCTGCTCACCGACGGCGGCGGGGCCGCGGTCGACGTGGGCAGCGGGGAGGCGGTGTTCGGCCCGGACCAGCCGTTCGAGCTGGCCGGGGTACCGGTCGGCGCGGTCTGCCGGTTCTGGGAGACCGAGTCGGCGGGCGCCCAGAGCGACCACCAGGGGGAGGCCGCCGCGATCGTGGTGACCGTCACCCGGACCGAGGACGCCGACGTCTGGCAGCAGGAGGAGATCGGCAACCGTTACCCGCGCAAGGACCTGGTGGTGGCCAAGCGGATCACCGGCCCGGCCGCCGAGGCGGTCGGCCAGGGCCCGTTCGAGGTCACCGTGGACTGCTCCTTCAACGGCACCCGGCTGCCCGGGTTCCCGCAGTTGCTGGTCCTGAAGGGCGCGGACTCGCAGGCCGTCCACGACCTGCCGGAGGCCAGCGTCTGCCGGGTGGACGAGACGGACGACGGCGGGGCGACCAGGGTCACCTACCAGCTGGTGGACTCCCCCCGGGTCGACGTCTTCGCCCAGGTGAGCGGCCCCGACGCGATCGACGCGAAGGGCGAGACGGCCACCGTGATCATCACCAACGAGTTCGCCACCGGCTCGCTCCAGGTCACCAAGAAGCTCACCGGGGAGGGAAGTTCACTGGCCACCGGCCCGTTCCGGTTCCGGGTGGACTGCGACTTCAACGGACGGCCGTCGGTGCTCGTCCGGGAGCTGGAGCTGACCGGCCCCGACCGCCTGTCCGGGCGGCTGGACGGCCTGCCGGTCGGGGCGCTCTGCACCGTCACCGAGACCGCGACCGGCGGCGCCGACGTGCCGGCCGAGCCGGTCCGGCGGGTGGAGATCAAGGAGGGCCTGACCGACCTCGCCACCGCCGAGCTGACCAACACCTTCCACGCCGGCCGGATCACCCTGACGAAGGAGCTGACCGGGCCGCTGGCGACGGCCGGGTACCTGCGGGAGGCGGAGTTCGCGCTGCGGGTGCTCTGCCGGAAGGACGGCCGCCAGGTGCTCGACCGCACCGTCGCCGTGCGGCCCGGCAAGCCGGTCACGCTGCCCGACCTGCTGCTGACCGGCACCCGCTGCTGGGCGGGCGAACTCGCGAGCGGGGCCACCGTGGTGACGGTCTCCCACCCCGACGAGCAGCACGCCGCCGAGGTGACCGCCGAGACCCCCGACCTGACCGTGACCGCCGTCAACGACTACCGGCCCGCCGCCCTGTCGCTGCTCAAGCGGACCGCCGGGTCGGGCGCGGCGGAGGCCGCCGACCGGGAGTTCACCGTCGAGCTCAGCTGTACGCTCACCACCTCGCCGGGCGGCACGCCGATCGTGCTGCTGGACCGCCGCCGCTACCGGCTCCGCCCGGGCGTGGTCCGGCCGGTGGACGACCTGACCGAGCCGCTGCCCGCCGGGGCCCGGTGCTGGCTGGCCGAGCCGGACCGGGGCGGGGCGGGGAAGGTCACCATCGAGCACGACGCGGCCGAGCGCGCGCTGCCGCTCGGCACCGACCCGGTCTCGCTGGAGCTGACCAACCACTTCGACGCGGTGCCGCCGCCGATCCCGCCCGTGCCGCCCGTCCCGCCCGTGCCGCCCGTCCCGCCGCTGCCGAACACCGGTGGGGCGCCCGGCCCCTGGGCGGTCGGCGCCTTCACCCTGCTGCTGCTCGGCCTGGCCGCGCGGTACGTCGCTCGGCGGTGGTGAGCAGCGCTCCCGAACGGCGCGGAACGACCCCGACGGACCGTCGTCCCGGAGAACCGGGATGACGGTCCGTCATGTCCCTGCCAGTCAAGGCGAACCCGCCCGTACGGTCTCCGAACCCTGTTACCCTGCGGGGAACTCGTCCGTACCCCGACCGAACTCCACCCGCGAACTCCACCCGAAGCAGGCCCAGTTGTCCGTCTTCCCCGGCACCGGTCACCCCGCCCTCCCCAGCGTCGTCCGGATCGACTCCGCCGTCGAGACCGACCAGGTCACCGACCTCGGCCGGAACGGCTGGTCCCGCCTGCGGCACCGCCTGGTGGTGGCGCGCGCGGTCTTCGACACCGGGCGTCCCGGCCTGGTCGCCACCTGGCACGTGGTCGCGCAGTACTGGTCCCCGTGGGAGTACCACGGGGACCACGAGGCCGCCGTCACCGGATCGCTGCGGCTGCGGGCGGCCGGGGTGCCCGGCTGGATCGGCGTCCAGGACTTCGCGTTCGGCACCGGCATGCTCGGCCACGGACTGGTCCGGGCCGAGTTCCCCGACCTCGCTCCCGGCGACTACCGGGTGGAGCTCGGCGCCGAGACCGAGAAGGACCTCGGCGCCATGCACGGGCACGTCCGGGACGACCACGACCTGAGCGCCTCGCTCTGGTCGCTGATCCGCCCCCGGCCGACCGGGCTGGACGTCCGGCTCTGACCGGTCGTCACCGGCTCACGCCACGGCGGCACCCGGCACACGGCACTGCTCAGGGCGTCACCGGGACGTTGGTCAGCCCGGAGGTCGCGTTCGTCACGGTGTTGGAGGCGTACACCTTGTTCGGCCGGGCGGTGCAGGCCGAGACCGAGGTGATCCGGATCGCGTAGGCGCCGACGCCGCCGAGGTCGGAGCGGTTGCCCCGCCAGGTGTTGCCGCAGCCGTTCGGGAAGGCGGGGGTGGTGGCGGGGTTGTGGGTCTCGTAGCCGTTGGCGAAGGTGCCGGGCGCGGCGAAGCTGCCGGTGTTGTCCTCGATCAGGTAGTCGAAGCCCTTGACGTCCAGCCAGGAGTCGGCGGAGTTCTGCCCGCTGATGCCGCGTCCGTCGAAGGTGTTGCCCCGGATCACCCCGCCCGAGGTGCCCTCCTTGACGTCGATCGCCTCGGCCGCCACGTTCGGGCCGATCCGGTTGTTCTCCACCAGCACCCGGTCCGAGCGGTCCACCCCGCCGGTGTTGCCGTGGCAGCCCCAGTTGGAGTTGGCCGAGCCGAGGTACACCCCCTCGCCGTAGCCGGGCTGCACCAGGCCGGTGGACTCCACCACCGAGTTGCGCAGCACGCCGTCGGCGGAGGAGCGGCGGAAGTGCACGCCCTCGTCCTCGGTGTGGTGGACGTACAGCCCGTCGATCGTCACGTGGGCCGAGGCGTCCAGCACCACACCCTTCTTGGCGTCCTTGACGGTGAAGCCCGACAGGTTCCAGTACGGCGCCTCGTACAGCCAGAGGCCGTAGCCCGAGTCCCAGCCGGCCGTCGGCACCGGGCAGGACGGGGCCTCACCGGTCGGACCGTCGTTGACCAGCACGGCGGTGCGCGGGCCGGTCAGGGTGATCGGAGCGGCGGCGGTGCCGGCCCGCTGGGCCAGGAAGGCGCCGTGGTACTCCCCCGGGGCGAGCCGGATGGTCTGGCCGGGGGTGGCCGCGGCCAGCGCGGCGGTGAGCTGGCCGGCGGTCGCCACCTCGACCACGGGGCCGGTGGGGGTCGGCGTCGGAGTGGGCGTCGGGGTGGGGGTGGGAGAGGGGGTCGGAGTCGGGGTCGCGGTCGGCGAGGGCGACGGGCTGGGGGTCGAAGTGCCCGAGCAGGGTTGGCCGTTGAGGGTGCAGTTGAGCGGCTCGCCGATGCCGCCGCCGACGTTGAAGCCGAAGTTCTGACTGGCTCCGGGAGCGATCGTCCCGTTGAACCCGGCGTTCACGAAGGTGTAGTGCCGGCCGCTCTGGGTCCGGGTGGAGTTCCAGCTGTTGGAGACGGTGGTACCGGCCGGCAGGTCGAACTCGACCTTCCAGCCGGTGGCGGCGGCGTCGCCGGAGTTGGCGATGGTGAACCGGCCGCCGTAGCCGGTGTCCCAGGCCGAGGTCTTGTCGAAGGCTGCGGTCAGGCGCGGGGCCGCGGCGTGGGCGGACGGGGTGGGCAGCGTGGCCAGGCCGGCACCGACGACGAGCGTCGCGGTGAACAGGGCCGGGAACAGCGATCTGCGCATGGGGGCGGACTCCAGTGTGTGGGGGACTGGACGGATTCGGATTCTGGTTCCGGTTCGCCGGAAGGCCGGGGCGCCGCACCGCCCCGGCCTTCCGGTGGTGACGCACTTCCCTTACGGCACCCAGTAGTTGCCGGAAGCGACGATCATCGACTGGAGCTGCACACTACCGCCGTAGTAGACCGACGGGGTGATCTGGGTGGCGACCATCTTCGCCCAGAGTGCGTCCAGCCAGGCCTGCGAGCCGGGGTCGGTCATCGCCGCCACCGCGAACGGGGCGGTGAAGGCCATGTCGTTGCCGGAGTCGAAGGCGGTGCCGTTCAGCTTGTAGCCGCTGCCGATGGAGTTGGGGTTGCCACCGGTCTTGGCCTTGATCCAGCTGTTCATCTTGCGCACCGAGGCCAGCGAGGCGGCGTCGCCGCTGGTGACGGCGTCGGCCCCGAGCCGCCACGGGTCACGGCAGGCGTTCCAGCCGTAGTCGCCGTCGTTCGGGCTCTCCAGCACCTCGCCGGGGGCGGGCTTCGGGGTGGAGTTGGTGTTCACCACGAAGTCGGCCAGCAGGCCGGTGGAGGAGGCGTACTTGCTCTGCTGGGAGGTGATCAGATTCTGGTGCGCCGTCCGGATGGTGTCCCAACTCGCGTCACCCGTGGCCTTCTTGAAGGCCCGGAAGTGGTCGATCATCCAGTCCGAGGAGCGCGAGATGTAGTAGTACTGGTCACCCGAGCTCGACCAGTCACCGAGCAGCAGCAGCTTGGTGGTGGGGTTCACCTCGCTGGCCTTGATGGCGTTGATGTGCTTGACCGCGAGGTCCTTGTAGTTGTACGTGCCGGTGCTGCCCCACTGCCGGTCGGCGAGCAGCAGGCCGTAGGCCACGTCCATGTCGCCGTCGGTGGCGGAGTCCGAGCCGTTCACGGACTTGCAGTTGACGTCCTGTTCGGCGGCCAGCAGGTTCTTGTTGTTCACCGAGGGGTGCGCCAGCACGAACTTCAGCAGGCCGTCGAAGGCCGTCTTGGCGTTCGGGTCGGCGCCCGCCATCTGGGCGGTGATCACCAGGCCGTAGCCCTGGGCCTCGGCCACGTAGGGGTGGTCGGCGTCCGGCGAGATCACCTGGTACCAGCCGTTGCCGCAGTTCTGCTTCAGGAAGGCGGACTTCCAGGCGTTGTACTTGTCCACCACCTGCTGGTCCAGCGTGGCCTGGGCCCCGGTGGGCTTCAGGGTCCCGGCCGTGTAGGGGAACTGGTGGCTGCCGAACGGCACCGCCGGCCCCCCGCCGCCGGGCGGGTTGCCGGACTGGCCGGCGTCCAGGTAGTCCACGTTGGCCAGGCCGTTGGCACTGGTGGAGGTGAGCCGGACCTTGTTGGCGCCCGCCTTGAGCTGCACGGAGAGCTTGGAGTCGGCCCAGGTGTCCCAGTTCCCGGTGGAGTTGAAGGCCCGCGCGGCGGAGACCACGGTCCCGTTCACCGCCAGGTCGGCCGGGCGGGCGGTGGTGGTGCCGTTGGAGTAGCGCACCGTCAGGTCGGCGGCGCCGGCGGCGGCCGCGTTCACCGTGAACTCGACCCAACTCCCGGTCACGTTGTCACCGTTGACGAAGCCGGTGCCGGAGTAGTTCGCGTGGTTGGCCTCCACCACGCCCTGGGACAGCGCGGCGCTCTCGGCCTCGTAGCGGGTGGTGGCGGCCGAGGCGGTGCCCGGCACCGCGACCATCCCGGCGACCAGCCCGGCCGCGGTCAGGCCCAGGGCGCCGGCTCTGCGGAAGTCCTTCATCGGTCTCTCCTCAACCCTTGTACTGAACAACGATCTTGGTGAACGCGTACGGCGACTGCGCGATCCCGCTGCAGGCGTCGGCATCCGTCCCGGAGCCGCAGGCGCGGTCGCGGTTGACGGACCAGAAGGCGAAGCGCGCCAGGTGGTGCTGCTGCGCGTAGGCCAGGATGGTCTTGAAGTCGGCCAGGGTGACCGTCTCGCCCGGCTCGTCGGTGATCCCGTTCATCGAGGAGACCCCGATGTGCCGGTAGGCGGCGTCGTCGGTGTAGCCGTAGGCGCTCTTCACCGCCGCCTTCAGGCCCTCCAGGGCGCTGACGCTGGCCTGGCCCATGGTGCCGCTGTGGCCGCCGAAGTCGAACGGCATGATGATCCAGCCGTCGTTCGCCAGCCCCGCCGCCGCACCACGCTTGATCAGGTCCTTGCCGGTGGCGTCCGGTCCGCTCGGCGTGGTGCCCATGGTGACGTAGGTGACCAGGCTCGGGTTCTTGGTCTTCACGATCTTCAGGGCGTCGACCACCCGCTGACGGACCGTCGCGTTGGAGAACTCGGTGTCCTCGATGTCGATGTCGAAGGCCTTCAACCCGTAGGCGTCGATGACCTTCTGGTACGCGCCGGCCAGGGCGGACGCACTGGTGCACTTCTCGCCCAGCTTGTTGCCGCTCCAGCCGCCGACCGAGACCACCACGTCGCCCCCGGCCGCTCGGATCGACTTGATCGCCGCCTCGTCGGAGCCGCCCTTGAGCGCCCGGCTGCCGTCCCACTTCGGGTTGCACCCGCCGTCCGAGAGGATGAACGCGAGGGTGAACCACTTCGCGCCCGTCGCCGCCATCACGTCGGTCGGCTTCTGCGGACTGCCCCAGCCCAGGTACTCGTACGGGGCGGCGGCCATCCCGGGCACGGCGGCGGCCACCGAGGGGGTGGTGGTCGCGGTCGCGGCGGTCGGGAGCAGCAGCGGGGCGGCGAGCGCCAGCGCGGCGGCAGCCGTCCGGGCAGGTTTGATTCGTTGCACGTCTACTCGATTCTCTGATCGCAGGGGGAGGCAGAGCGTGCGGACACAGGTGGCCACCGGCGACGCGGAGTTCAGGATCCCGAGCTGACATCGGGCAGTCAAGGGTCTTAGTTAGGAAACTTTCCCATCAGTTCTGGGGCCCGGCAAGCCGGGACCGACTGCGCGGGGCGGGCCTGACGCACCGTCACGGGGGCTTCCACCTGCGGAAAGGGCGCGCCGGACCCGTGGCACCCAGCCGTCCGCGCGTGAGGCGGCCCCCGGCACGGTCGTGCCGGGGGCCGGAGGGATCGGGGGCGAGGGTTCGGAGGCAGCGCCGTCAGGCCGGGGCCGCCGCGAGGGTGTGGTGGTTCAGAGCGCGGTCAGGACGTGCGCGGGGGCGGCGTCCAGGACGAGGCCGCTGTGGAAGCGGACCCGGGCGGTGAGCTGGGGGCCCGCCTGCTGATGGGCCGTGAAGATCGGCTCCAGTTCGGCGAGTTCGTCGGTGAGGCGGTCCCGGCTGGCCTCCGGCATGGTGTGGCCGTAGTCGTCGTGGAGGTCCTTGAGGCGACGGTACTCCCGGACCTCCAGGGGCTCGGGGAGCTCGTCGACCCGTTCCACGGTGCCCTCGGCGCCGGCGCCGATCGACAGGAACCCGACCACGGCCTCGCCGGCCACCGCCTCACCGATGCCGAGATCCGCCGCCAGCCGTACCCGCTGCCCCGCCGTCAGGCCCATCCGTCGCTCCCGCTCGCCACCTGCCCGGCACCGCCCGCGGGCCCCGTGACCTGGCCATTATCCGGCACTGACACAGGCACTGACACAGGCGCGGGCGCGGGCGCCGACCGACGGCGGCTCAGCTCCAGCGGTAGCGGCGGCGCAGCGCGTGCACCACCAGGTCGAACCGGGCCCGGTCCAGTGCGCACGCCTCCCGCCGCATGCCCGCGTCGTGCAGGCGCAGCACCCGGTCGAGCGCCACCCAGGAGTCCCGTCCGGAGCGGTCCCACGGTCCGGCGCCGATCGGCACCCAGTCGGCGTCGTGGTCATGGCCCTTGCTGGAGAGCATCACCGCCAGCAGCGAGCCCCCGGCCTCCCGGGCCACCACCAGCACCGGCCGGTCCTTGCCCCGGCCGTCGTTCTCCTCGTACGGCACCCAGGTCCAGACGATCTCGCCGGGGTCCGGATCTCCGTCGTGGTCGGGGGCGTACTCCGTCCGCACCCGGCCCACCCGGCCGGCCTCGACCTCCACGGTGGCGGACGGGCCGTAGCGGCCCGGGGTGTGCTGGTCCCGCTCGATCGCCTCGGCCATGCCCCGCAGGCTAGCCAGCCGCCCCGGCACCGATCAAGCCACCGGCGCGTCCGGCACCGCCCGGCCGGCGACGGAGAGCCCCGACCCCGTCCGCCGGTCGGCCCGCCCATCCGCACCCGACCGGCCGTCAGGAAGCCGTCCCGGTAGCGCCGTCCGCACCCTCCGCGCCGCCCTGCCGGGCCAACAAGGCGTCCACCTCGGCCCCCGTGGGCAGCGCGGCCCGGGCTCCCCGGCCGGTGGTGGCGAGCGCCCCGGCGGCGCAGGCCCGGCGGACCGCCGCGCCGAGTGGAGTGGTGCCGTCGGCCCGGGCCACTGCGAGGGCCGCGCAGAACGCGTCCCCGGCCCCGACCGCGTCCACCGCCGCCACCGCGAAGGCCGGGACGTGGACGTCACCGGAGCCGTCCGGGCCGGTGTGCACGGCACCCCGGGAGCCGAGCGTCACCACCACCTCCGAAGGCCCGAACCGCCCGAGCGCGGAGGGGAGTTCGAGGACGGGCAGATCACCCGGCGGACCGATCAGGCCGGCGGCCTCCACCTCGTTCACCACCAGCACGTCGGCAGCGGCGATCAGCTCCCGCAGCTCCGCGCCGATCGTCGCCGGCAGCGGGGCCGCGTTCAGCACCACCAGCACTCCGGCCGCCCGGGCCAGCCGGGCGGCGGCCAGGCAGGTGGCCACCGGTACCTCCAGCTGGAGCAGCAGCGCGTCGGCGGTCACCAGCCGCCCCGAGTGGTCGTCCAGGACCGCCGGGTCCAGCGCGGCGTTGGCGCCCGGGGAGACGGTGATGGTGTTGTCCCCGTCCGGGCCGATCACGATCAGCGCCGTGCCGGTCGCCACGCCCGCCGTGCCCACCCCCGCCACCTCCACCCCGGCCTCGGCCAGCTCCGCCCGGAGCCGGTGGCCGAACTCGTCGTCGCCGACCCGGGCGATCAACGCGCTCCGCGCCCCGAGCCGCCGGACGGCCACCGCCTGGTTGGCGCCCTTGCCACCGCCGCCCTGCTCCAACTCGCCGCCCGGGACCGTCTCCCCGGGCCGGGGCAGGTGCGGCACCCGGACCGCCAGATCCATGTTCACGCTGCCCACCACCACGACCTGCGGTCCGGTCATTCCACACTCCCCGAGAGGTCCTCCGGCCGGGCCACCCGACCGGTGTCCGACGACGGTCCGAGCACCCCGGACGACCTGGACGACCCGGGCAGCCGAACGATCACCGACGGCCGTCTCCCATCCTGCCCCGCCGGCGGCAGCACCACCGCTCACGGCACCCGGGTCGCCTCGATCACGCAGGCCGGGCCACCGGCCTCCCTGATCCGGTCGAGCCGGAAGCCGCCGGCGGCCAGCAGTGCCCGCCACTCCTCGGCCGCGCGCTCACGCCCCGTCAGCATGCCGAGCATGGTGAGGTCCAACAAGGCGGCCACCTCGGGGGATTCGCCCCGGTCGAGCACCGTCTCCACCAGGACCAGCCGGGCGTGCGGCACGGCGGCGGCCCGGTGCATCCGCCGCAGGATCCCGGTGGCCCGCTCGTCGGACCAGTCGTGCAGCACGAAGCAGGCCAGGTAGCAGTCGGCCGGCGGCATCTCGGCGAAGAAGTCACCGCCGACGGCGGTGATCCGGTCGTCCACCCCGTGCGCCCGCAGCACCGGTGGCGCCGCCGCCACCACGTGCGGCAGGTCGAGGACGGTGCCGCGCAGCCCCGGGTGGCGCCGCGCCAACGCCGCCAGCACCGCACCGTCCGCGCCGCCGACGTCCACCACCGTCCGGACGCCCTCCAACTCCACTGCGGCAAAGGCGTCCTGACGGATCGCCCGGGCGAAGTCACCCATCGCGCCGCTGAAGGTGGCCGCCCGTTCGCGGTCCCGGGCCAGCCACTCGAAGAGCGGCATCCCGAAGTGGTGGTCGATGGCCGGCTCACCGGTGGTGGCGGTGTGCCAGAGCTCGCCGAACGGCGGGTAGTGGGTCTCCATCCAGGTCAGCGCGATGTTGCGGAGCGACTCCGGCCCGTCGGTGAGCAGTGTCCGGCCGAGCGGCCCGAGGGCGACCAGATCGGTGGGCCGGTCGAAGGCGAAAACGCCCTCACCGGCCAGCACGTGGACGATCCGGGCCAGTGCATCGGGGCGCAGCCCGGTGGCCCGGGCGAGCTCCGCCACCGGGACCTCGCCGTCGACCAACCGATCGGCCACCCCGGCCCGGGCCACCACGTAGAGCGCCTGCGAGATCTGGTAGCCGCCGAGCAGCCGAAGCATGGCGAGGGCAGGGGTGGCGGCGGTCTGCATGGGGCGACGCTAACCGGCCGACCGCCCGTCGGACCGTGGACGCACCACGGGACGCGGCCTCCGGACCCGGACGGACCAATCCGCCTCTAGTTAGGTTAGGCTAACCGAACTTCAACTGGCGCATCGACGAACGGGAAGCGGGGCACACCCATGGGCCACGGTTGGGAAGGCGTCGTCCTCAAGCTGCTGCGCGGCCGGGACTTCACGTTCACGGTGACCGGCGCGGAGCAGGTCACCGAGCGCTGCCGCCGCATCCGGCTCACCGACGGCGGCATGCTCGCCGCCACCGGCATCCACCCCACCATGTGGGTCCGCCTCTGGTTCGACCACACCGGGCGCCCGCACCAGCGCGCCTACACCCTGGTCGACCCGGACCCGGTGGCCGGCACCTTCGACCTCGAATTCGCCCTGCACGACGGCCCGGCCAGCGACTGGGCCCGCGCCGCCACGCCCGGCGACACCATCCAGGCCACCGTCCAGGGCTCCGCCTTCACGCTGCCGGACCCGGCGCCCCGCCACCTCTTCCTGGTCGGCGACAGCGCCTCGGTGCCCGCGCTCAACTCGCTGCTCACCGCACTGCCGGACACCCCGGCCACCATCTGGCTGGAGACCCAGCACCCGTCCGACCACCAACTGCCGCTGCGCACCCGGCCGAACCGCCACGAGGTGCGGCACGTCCCGCGCGAATCCGGCGGCGCCGCTCTCACCGCCGAACTCCGCAGCACGCTCCCGGACCTGATCGGCGATCCGGCCGACGCGTACCTGTGGATCGCCTGCGACACCGGTACCACCCGCACCCTGGCCCAGTTCGCCCGCAAGGAGCTGGCCCTGCCCAAGCCCCGGGTGCACGCCCTCGGCTACTGGCGCCCCTGACCTCAGCCGCCCCGTGAGCGTGCCCCCGGGGGGAGGCTCAGCCGGCCGGCGCCCAGCCGAACCCCGCCGCCAACTCCTCGGCCAGCGCGGCCGGTCCGACGCTTCCGTCCACCGTCCGCACGGTCAGGCCGGCCCGCGCGGCCCGCAGCCGCACCTGCTCGTCCCAGAGCAGGTCCCGCTCCAACCGACGGGCCAGCATCTCCGCCGGGTCGTGGTCGCCCCAGTTGGCCCGGGCCCGGGCCGGGTCCGCGTAGCGGGCCCGCAGCGCCGCCTCCCGGAAGGCGGGGGTCGGCACCAGACAGACGGCCTGCGCCGGGTCCGCCAGCAGCGGAGCCAGCCCGTCCGGCAGCAGGCCGAACCAGTCGACCAGCAGCGGCCCGCCGCCCGCCACCCGCTCCAGCAGGTCGGCGACCAGGAAGCCCGTCATCTCCCCGTGCAGGCTCGGCATCGCCGCCAGCACCTCCGCCGCCGTCCGGCCCGCCCAGAACTCCCCCGGCGCCAGCCCCTGCTGGGCGGTCAACCTCGGCTGCCGCACCGGATCGGCCCGCCGCGCCCAGGAGCCCTCCGCCCGGTCGCCGTCGAACACCGCCACGCCGTAGCGCGCGGCCAACTCCCGGGCCACGGTGCTCTTCCCAGCCCCTGTCCCGCCCACGATCCACCGCACCCGCCGGAGCGCGGCCACGGTCTCCCCGGTGATCTCCATGCCACCATGCTCGCAAAACGCGCCCCGTGGTGGCCACCGCCGGTCGGCAGCGGCCACCACGGGGCGCGGCTCACCGGCGGCTCACTCCACGAAGCCGTAGACCGCCAACTGGTCGACGGCCTCCGGGATCGCGAACGCCCCGGCCGACTCGAAGTACCGTCTGGTCATCCGGGAGGTGGCCCGGGAGTGCGCGCCCACCACCTCCGGGCTGTACACCTCGGCGGCCACCTGCTCGGCCTCGTCGCGGGAGAGACCGTAGGTGGCGAGCTCACCCTTCAGCGCATCCAGGTCGGGACGGAGGAAGGCGTCCATCAGCCGGGGCACCAACACCCCGATCCGGCGGCGCTCCTGACGGTCCGACTGCGCCCAGAGGTGGCGCAGCAGCGTGGCGAAGTACGCGTGGTGGCGCCCCTCGTCGGTGGCGTGGTCCCGGATCGCCTCCCGGACGGCCGGCACCACCTCGTCGGTGTCCGGGAGTTCGGCCAGGCTGGCGGAGATCAGCGTCTCCGACACGATCACGAACAGCAGCTCTGCCAACTGCTTGTCGGAGGAGGGGAGTTCCTCCAGGATCTGCTGGAGCCTGCGCAGGAAGAACGGCTCCGCCGGCAGTACCGGGGCCACTCCCGTCCGACCCTTCACCTGGCGCTGGAGGTCGACCGAGAAGAGCGCGTGGTAGGCCTCGTCGCAGTACATCTTCAGCGCGTCGAAGCGCATCTCCTCCGGTAACCGCAGGCCGACCGTGCCGTGCGCCAGGCCCAGCACGGTGCGGTTCACCACCAGGTACTCCAGCTGGGCGGTGAAGTCCAGGTAGCGGTACAGGTGCTGGATCAGCAGCTCGCCGAAGACCCGCTCCGGCAGGGCCTTCACCAGCGGGTGCCCGGCGACGGGCACCAGGTCCGGCGAGAAGAACTTCAGCGCGGCATCCGCCTCGCTGACCATCCGGCGCGGCGCCCGCCGCACGCTGGCCCGCTCGTACCAGCCCCGGAACGGACTCCGGTACCCCGGGTCCTCCACCTCCTCCTTCACCTCCTCCGATCCGGCCGGGCCCGCCTCGGCGAGCTCCGTACCGGCCACCTCGGGCTCCACCTGCTCCGCCCGCTCCGCGCCGACCTCCCCGGAGGCGGGCCGCTGCACCCGGCCACCGGTGAGCAGTGCCTTGGGGCAGTACGTGAGGGCCGCACAGCCCACGAACATTCCGACGGTGCCACACATAGCTGTTCCTCCTCGGAGCTCCGACCGACCCCGTACATGCGGACCACCCTGACGGACCGTCAGGCACCTTGAGAAGCGCCGAAGTCACCTGTCTGACCCACCCGCGCAACACGCCACCACCGGCCCACTGCCCGGTGCTCCGCGTCCGCACCATCACCACTGCGGCGCCGACATGCTCCTTTCGGTACGTGAACGCCCGAACCAGACCGTCCATCCCGTTTTGCCCCCCGGGTCGGCGGTCGGCACATCCGCGTGGATTACGTCACTTCCTCCCACCGCGCCGGTGGCCCGCGCCGGAGCGGTCTGGACCACCGCCGACCCTGCTACCCCGCAAGCCCGCACCGTGGTATCCAGATGCGATGACGCCCGCCCCGCAGCCACCTCTCGCGCCCGCGCCCTTCGATGCCGTCCTCTGCGACTTCGACGGCGTCATCCGCCACTTCGACCAGTCCGCCGTCGCCGTCCTCGAACGGTCGGCGGGTCTGGCCGAGGGCAGCACCTACGCCGCCGCCTTCGCCCCGGAGCACGCGCAGCCACTGATCCTCGGCCGGCTCACCCGGGCGGAGTGGACCGACCGCATCGCCGTCAGCCTCACCGTCCACACCCCCGGGCCCACCGCCCGCGCTCTCGCCGCCGCCTTCACCACCACCCCCGTGCACGCCGATCCGGACGTGGTCGCCCTGCTCCGCGAGGTCCGCCGTCGGGTCCCGCTCGTCCTGGTCACCAACGGCACCCCCTGGACCGACCAGGGCCTGACCGACCTCGCCCTCACCGACCTCGCCCACCACGTGGTCAACAGCGCCCGCCTCGGCATCGCCAAGCCCGACCCCGGCATCTACCACCACGCCGCCACCCTGGTCGGCGCCGCCCCCGATCGCTGCCTGTTCATCGACGACAGCCCCAAGAACGTCACCGCCGCCACCGCCCTCGGCATGACGGCCCACCACTACCGCACCCCGGCCGGCCTGGCCACCGCCCTGGCCCCGCTCCTCGGCTGACGCCCGGTCACCCGCCCGGCCCCGGGGTACCGCCGGGTCGGGCGGACACGCACCACCCCGGGGACTGAATGCCCGTCAGCGGATTGACCGGACGCCAGGCCCCCGGGTGGTTTGCGGACGCGTACGACCGGATTCCCGTTACCCGGCAGTGATGATGATCTCCGGCGCTTCGCCCCCGAAGCTTTCCGCAGCTCTCCCCTCCGAGGAACGATGAAGCTCTCCCGTGCGCTGTCCACGGCCGTCTCGGCCGCCGTCCTGAGCACCCTCGCCGTGGCCGTCCAGCCCGCACCGTCCGCCGTGGCCGCGTCCTTCGTGGTCAGCGAGGCGCAGTTCGACAGGATGTTCCCGAGCCGGAACGCCTTCTACACCTACAAGGGCCTCACCGACGCGCTCGGCGCCTATCCCAGGTTCGCCGCCAGCGGCAGCGACGCGGTCCGCCGCCGGGAGGCCGCCGCCTTCCTGGCCAACGTCAGCCACGAGACCGGCGGCCTGAAGTTCGTGGTCGAGCAGAACACCGCCAACTACCCGCACTACTGCGACACTTCGCAGCCGTACGGCTGTCCGGCCGGCAAGTCCGCCTACTACGGCCGGGGCCCGCTCCAGCTCAGCTGGAACTACAACTACAAGGCGGCCGGCGACGCCCTCGGCATCGACCTGCTGCGCGACCCGTACCAGGTCGAGAAGAACCCGGCCACCGCCTGGAAGACCGGCCTCTGGTTCTGGAACACCCAGAGCGGTGCCGGCCGGATGACCCCGCACGACGCCATCGTCAACAACAAGGGCTTCGGCGAGACCATCCGCTCCATCAACGGCGCCCTGGAGTGCGACGGCAGGAACCCGGAGCAGCGCGACTCCCGGATCGCGCTGTTCAAGAAGTTCGTCGGCATCCTCGGCACCGACGCGGGCGGCAACCTCTCCTGCTGACGGCCGCTCAGCCGGGGCTCCGGGCGCGGGCCACCACCTCCGGGACGGCCCGCGCCTCGACGTCCCCGACGAGCGGGGATCACGATCCACGATCGGACGCATCGCCCCCACTCGCCGGTGCGCCGCTGCCCACCGCCGGGTGGGGACGGCTGGCAGGATGGCCGCCATGGAACGTGTGCTTGGCATCGGCGGGTACTTCCTGCGCGCCACCGACCCCGTAGCCCTCAGCGCCTGGTACCGCGACTGCCTGGGCCTGGACACCGACGAGCACGGCCTCTGGCAGCAGCCGGCCGGGCCGACCGTCTTCGCCGCCTTCGAGGCCGGCACCGACTACTTCGGCTCCCCCGCCCAGCAGACCATGCTGAACTTCCGGGTCCGCGACCTGGCCGCGATGCTCGCCCAGCTGCGCGCCAAGGGCGCGGCCGTCGCCGAGGAGACCCAGGCGATGGACGGCGTGGGCGAGTTCGGCTGGGTCACCGACCCGGAGGGCAACCGCATCGAGCTCTGGCAGCCGGCCTGACCCGGGTCGTCCGCAGGCCGCCTCAGGACGCCTCGCCCCGCCCCGTCGGGTCCTCCCGGTCACTGTCGAGCAGCTGCCCCCTCGCCCAGTCCCGGTAGGACCCGGCACCCTCCCAACTGACTCCGGCCTCACGGTACTTGGCCCGGACGTTGGCCAGGTGGGTCGCCACCGTGCTGCGCTTGATGCCGCCCAGCCGCCGGCCGACGGCCTCCTGGAGCTGCCCGTCTCCGATCAGCCGCAGGACCACCTTCTCGGTCTCGGTCAGCCGGGGCCGCCTGGTCCGGTCGTCCTGGGCGAGCCAGAAGGCGTGCTCCGGGGTGGTCGGCAGCTCGCCCCGGTCCAGCGCCCGGACCAGCTCGACCAGTTCGCCGAAGCTGTGGGCCCGGCTGGTGAGGTAGGCACTGGCGCCCGCCTCCGTGGTCTCGATGATCCACTCCTTGTTCGGGACCACGGTGACGATCACCACCCGGTGCCCCGCCCGCACGAGTGCCCGGACGTTGTCGGCCGGCCGGGTGCCGTTCCCCAGGCTCAGGTCCAGGGTGACGATCCCCGGCGCCGGGCCTGCCGCCAGGTAGTCGGCCACCGAACCGGCCGTCAGGGCGACCCGCACCTCGCTGTGGGCCGCGAACCACAGGGGTGCGCTCTCCCGGACCATCAGGTTGTCGTCGATCATTCCGATGGAGATCAGGCGGTCCACGTCAGCTCCACGGTGGTTCCCTCGCCGGGGGTGCTGATGACGGCGGTCTCGCCGCCGAGCGCCACGATCCGGTTGATCGACAGGGTGGTGCCGAGCCCCGGGCGGGTGCGGTCGGGGTCGAAGCCGACACCCCGGTCGATCACCGCCACCCGGACACCGCCGTCCTCGGTCCCGGCGGCGGTCAGCCAGACCACGTCCACCTCGGCGTACTTGGCGGCGTTGTTCAGCGCTTCGCGCGCCCCCTTGGTCAGCGCGTCCACCACCTCGGCCGGCAGGTCCGGTGGGAGCACGCCGATCCTCGACTCCACTCCCCGCTCCAGCAGTTCCTGGGCGGAGTGGTCCCGGATCATCCGGGCCAGCGCGGTGGCGAGCTCGGCCCGGCCGCCATCCTGGCGGCTGGTGGTCAGCACCCGGAGGTAGTCGGCGTCCCGCTGGGCCAGCCGACGGTTCTGCTCGGCCGGGTACCGGCCGGACGCGATCGCGTCCAGGGTCACCTGCACGGAGTCGTGGAACTCGAGGGCCTGCTCGGCGCGTTCGTCCGCGCGCGCCGCCCGCTCCCTGGACTCGATCGCGTCGGCCGACGCGACGTCGGCGGCCTGCGAGGCGTCCAGCAGGAAGCGGCCGACGAATCCGGCCACGGCCGCGAAGACGGCCATCATCGTGGCGTTCGAGACCAGTTCCTGACCGTTCGGCGTCCCCAGCGCGGGCCACGCCCCCACCAACCAGCAGCCGACCACCGCAGCGACGGCGGCACCCCGGCGGCGGCCGCCGTAGATCGCCGCCGTGACGGTGACCCCGCACAGCGGCGGGATCACCCAGTTGCCGATCGAGGCCGCGTCGGCCGCCGGGTAGCACCGGCTCACCACCACCGCGCACAGGCAGCCGAGCACGACGTCGGCGGCGATCCAGCGCGGCGCCAGCACCCGGCGCCGCAGCCCCACCCGGAACATCGCCGTGGCGAACAGCACCGCCACCAGGTAGGCGCCCACGATGACCCCGGCATTGCGCTGCGGGAAGTCCTGCCGGGCCAACACCGGCACCCAGAGCAGGAACTGAGCGAGCCTCAGCACCGCTAGCGACCGAACGAGCATCTCGTGCGTCCGTTCTACTGCGCTCCTCGTCGGAGCGGTCGGTGAACTCATGCGCCCACCGTCGCACGGGCGCGGATCCACCGGCATCCCCTCCGTGTCCACCGTCCGCCGTCCATGGACGCCCGGCGATGGCCCGGCCGTGGATACCCCCGGCGGGCGGCCGTCCGTAGCGTCGGGGCCACGGCACCGACCGTGCCGCCCCGCCCCCGGCCCAGAACGGAGCAGCACTCATGGCCCCCACCGCCCCACCCCCCACCACCTCCGGAGGTGAGAGCCGCACGATCCAGGTCATGGCTCTCGTCATCGCCGTGCTCTGCGGTCTCGTCGCCGCCCTGACGGCCCTGATCGTCAGCCGCCACCTCGGAGCGTCCGCCCTCCAGTCCCTCGCGTACGCGGGCGGCTCGTTCCTGGCCGGCACGGCGTTCGCCAGCGCGGTGCAGGAGAAGCTGGGCCTGTTCTGAGCGCGGTCGCAGGCGGCCCCGGCCCGGAGAGCGTCATCTCCGCGCCGGGGCCGCCTCGTTCGTGCCTCCCGCCGTGCGGACCTCGGAGGCCCGCTACGCGTTGTGCGCCGCGTACGCCTCCCGGATGACCGACGGGACGCGGCCCCGGTCGTTGACCTCGAAGCCGTTGGCCCGGGCCCAGCGCCGGAGCGGGTCCGTCTCGGCCGCGAGGTCGGGCCGGCGCACGCCGCCGAGCAGGTCGGCCGCCTCCTCGAAGACCTCGGCCAGCGAACCTGCCTGCCCCTCCTCGGCGGCGGAGCCCTCGGACCATGAACCGACGGCACCCGTCCGCGCGTCCACGAAGCGGCCGTAGTGGCACTCCGCCTCGGCCGCGAACGGCACCCACTCCCGGCGCCAGAACGGGAATGCGGGGTCCGGACGCGCCTGTGCCTCCAGCCCCCGCATCAGGTGGTACGTCCGCTCGATGCCCGCCAGCCCGAGCAGCGGGCCGCCCGCCGTCAGGGCCTCCTCCGACGCCGGCCCGATCGGCAGGCCGTGGCCGAGATCGCTGATCAGCAGCCACTCCCGTACCTGGCGCGGAAGTTCGACCCCCATCCGCTGCTCGGCCGCCCGGATCGCCTCCGGCGCGGCCGGGCGGCCGAGGGCGGCGAAGGCCCCGGGGTCGTGCTGCGCCAGCCGGGCGGCGACCCGCCCCCACGCGTCTCGGAGCCGGTCGTCCCCGCCGGTCGGTCGCTGATCGTCCATGACCGCACCCTAAGCGGCGGCTCCGACCCGCGCGGGCGGGCCGGTCCCTCACTCCTGCCAGCGCGTCAGCCCCACGATCGCGGCGAGCAGCAGGGCCGCGCCCACCAGCGCGGGCCGGCCGAACGGCTCCCCGAAGCAGACCACGCCGATCAGCGCGGCGGCGGCCGGTTCCAGCAGCACCAGGACCGCGGCGGTCGCACCCGGGACGGTGGCCAGGCCCGCGAAGTACCAGCGGTAGGCGAGCAGGGTGGGGACGGTGCCGAGGAAGAGCAGAGCGGCGGCCGTCGGCAGCGGATGCTGCCCGGACGGCAGCAGTCGGCCCTCCGTCAGCAGCGCCAGCGGGAGCAGGACCGCCAGCCCGGTGCCGAACGCCCCGGCCGAGGCCCGGGCGGTGCCGCCGCCCCGGGCCCAGAGGGTGAGGCCGCTCTGGGCGGCACCGGCCAGCAGGGCGAGCCCGGTGCCCAGCAGCGGGCGCGGTCCGGCCGCCGGAGCCGCTGTCAGCAGGGCCAGCCCGGCCAGCGCCAGGCCGTTGGCGGCCAGCGCGCGGGTGGTGAGGCGCTCGCCGAGCAGCAGGTGGGCGCCGAGGCTGGTGAGCACCGGGCCGGCGCCGATGGTGATCAGGGTGGCCAGGCCGAGCCCGGCGTACCGGACCGCACCGAAGTAGGCGCACTGACCCACCGTCAGCCCGATCCCGGTCAGCAGGGCAGCGGCCCGACCACCGCCGGCCGCACTCGGCCGGGCGGCTGGCAGCAGCACCAGGCAGCCGGCCGCGACGGCGAACCGCCAGGCGCAGACGGCGACCGGGCCGAGGCCGGCGCCGCCCATCAGCACGGCGGCGACGGCCCCGCCGACGCCCCAGGCGAGGGCGGCGGCGGAGATGGCGAGCACGCCGTGCCGGAACGGCGCGGCGGCACGGGAGCGGGCAGGGGTATGGACGGTCATGGCGTTCGTACTCCACGGAAGGGGTGCCGGGCCCGTGGCCCGGCCGGATCGGGTGTCCACTCCGCGCGGGCGCCACTCACCGGCCCGACGGCTGCTGCGAGAGCCGTCCGGCACCTGTCAGGGAGTCAGCCGCCCGCTAGCGGGCGGGCGGCGGCAGGATCCGGGAACGCATGGCGCCCACTCTAGGCCCTGCCGATCCGACCCCACCCCGTCCTCGCCACCGCGTCCCTCCACCACCGGGCCCGGCCACCAGGCATCGGCCGTCGGCGCCCCGCTGTCACCGGCCGGTGCCAGACTCCGGGACATGTCGCTCACCGACCTGACCTTCGACGAGTGGCGGGCCTTCGACCTGCCGACCGCACTGCGCACCGCCCGCGAGGCCGCCGCCCTGACGAACGGTCACCTGGTCTCGGTGGAGACCGTCGAGCACCTCGGCCGGCCGTTCCACCGGGCCCTGATCGAGCGGGCCGGGCAGGGCTTCGCCCTGGTCCCGGGCGGCCCGGTGACCCTCGGCCTGGACCTCGGCGGCTGGCAGCCGGCCCCCGGCCAGGAGGAGGACTACCGGCGGAGCGCGGACCAGGGCTTCGGCCGGGCCGACGACCTCCGGGGCCACCTCGCCCAGGCGCTCAGCCCGTACCGGACGACGACCGTGCCGACCCTGCTGGTGGCCGTCCGGGACGAGGAGTACAGGGAGCAGCCCGAGGACGCCGTCACCGCCCTGACCACCCGCGGCCTTCGGCTGCCCACTCCCGACGAGTGGGAGCACGCCTGCGGCGCCGGCGCCCGCACACTCTTCCGCTGGGGCGACACCTGCCCGCTCGACCGCATCCCGTACCACTCCCCCGACGGCCCCCAGCACGCCCCCAACGCCTTCGGCCTGCGGATCGCCCACGACACCTACACCACCGAACTGGTCGCCGACCCGACCGCCGTCTACGGCGGCGACGGCGGTGAATCCGCCTGCGGCGGCTACGGCACCCTGCTCGGCTGGCTGCCCCTCGCCACCTCCCACCACAACCCCGACTACGCGGCCTGGCTGCACGATCCGGACGGCGACGCCGTCCTGGACGACACCACGATCCGGCCGGTCCTCGAACTCTGACCCGGCGGGCCGTGCCGGAGGCCCGGCCGTGGTGGCTGGCGTCCTGATGGGGCGGCTCCAAACCGCTCTGGTACGACGACCCCGTCCGTCACCCGCCGCCGCGGCCCGCCGCGGGCGCAGGCGCGGGGAGCCTCCGGTCAGGCGGGGCCGGGGTCCTGACGTGCCGTCGACTTCCGGGTCCGGATGCCGGTGACGACCAGGAGCAGCCCGGCGGCGAGGACGGCGAGGTTGGCGGCCGAGGGGAGGTCCACGACCTTGTGCAGCCAGCCCCACTCGGTGCCGAAGAAGGTCAGGGAGACGAAGCCGATGAGGCCCTGGGCCCCGATCACGTAGCCGATGCTCTCGACGATGTACCCGATGGTGATCCGCATGCTCCGAGCCTCTCGTGCCGGCGGCGGGCGTTCGTCCTCCGCACGGCCGAGAGCCGGGTACACCGAAGGATGCAGCGGTCCGGCCGCTCCCCGGAGAGCGGTCGGCTGTGGGATGGTGATCATGTGAGCACCTTGGAGGACCTGGCCCGCCTGCGGCGGGCCCGCGATCAGATGGACCGTGACTACGCCCAGCCGCTCGACGTGCCCGCGCTGGCCCGGACGGCGCTGATGTCGGCGGGGCACTTCTCCCGGAGCTTCCGGGCCGCCTTCGGCGAGACGCCGTACAGCTACCTGATGACCCGTCGGATCGAGCGGGCCAAGGCGCTGCTGCGGCGCGGCGAGCTGAGCGTGACGGAGGTCTGCTTCGAGGTGGGGTGTACCTCGCTCGGCTCGTTCAGCTCGCGCTTCACCGAGCTGGTCGGCGAGAGTCCGAGCGCCTACCGGGCGCGCGAGCACGTGGACGAGTCGGCCATCCCCTCCTACATCGCCAAGATGTACCTGCGGCCGGTGCGGACGCCGCCCGCCGAGAAGCCCCCGGAGTGATCAGGAACGGAGAAGCGCGCCGGGGCCACCCGCCCGTAGCGTGGTGCCCATGGACATCACGCTCTCCCAGACCTTCATCGCCGTCGACGACCACGACCAGGCGATCGCCTTCTACCGGGACGCCCTCGGCTTCGAGGTGCGCAACGACGTCTCCTTCGAGGGGATGCGCTGGGTGACGGTCGGCTCGCCGTCCCAGCCCGACGTCTCGATCGTGCTGGAGCCCCCGTTGGCCGACCCGAACGCCTCGGCGGCCGACCGCGAGACGATGGCCGAGGTGCTCGCCAAGGGCCTGCTCCGCGGCGCCATCTTCGCCACCGACGACGTCGACGCCACCTTCGAGCGGATCCGGGCCACCGGCGCCGAGGTGCTCCAGGAGCCGGTGGACCAGCCGTACGGGGTGCGCGACTGCGCGTTCCGCGACCCGGCCGGCAACGCGCTCCGTTTCAACCAGCCGAAGCGGTAGCCGGCCGGGGAAGGCAACCGGCCGGGGAAGCGGCCGACGGCCGGGGGGGGGGGGCCCCGGGGGGGGGGGGCGGCCCCCCCCCGGGGGCGAAGATTTGGGGGGCCCGCCGCCCCAAACCCCGGGGTGGAGGGCGCCCACCCCCCCAACCCA
>NZ_JBIWFX010000001.1:850649-1021757 GCF_044763225.1 Kitasatospora sp. NPDC096147
GGGGGCGCCCGCGGTCTCTTTTACCCCCGGTGGGGGGGGGGGGGGGGGGGGCCCCCCCGGGGGGGGGGCGGCGGGCGGGGGGGGGGGGCGGGCCCGGGGGGGGGGGGCGGCCCCCCCGCCGCGTTCAGATCTTGGTGAGCGAGCCGAGCACCTTCTCCGGGGTGATCCGGATCGCCACCCGCAGGACCTCGGGCGGGAGTTCGAGGTACTCCTCGCCCGCGCCGGGGCCCTCGTACTGCTCGGCGAGGGTGACGGCGAGTGCCCGGTCGGTGTCCTCGGAGATGGCGGCCCGGCCCCGGAACTCGACGTAGCGGAGCGGATCGGACGGGTCGTGCAGGATCAGGCTGGCGCGCGGGTCGCGCTCCAGATTGCGGACCTTGCGCAGGCCGGCGGTGGAGGAGATCAACAGGTCCTCACCGTCCCGGCCGACCCAGACCATCGAGGTCTGCGGACCGCCGTCGGGGTTGACCGTGGCGAGCACGGCCGGGACCGGGGCGTCCAGGAGGGCCCGGATGGCGTCGTTCGTGATCACTGTCATGGCTGCGACGATATGCCGACCGGCCGCCCGGGGTCGACCCCCGTCCGATCCCCGGCGGCCGGTCGGCGCCCGTCCCCGCTCCGTACGGCGGCCACCGGAGACCGCCCCCGGGAGACGCTCGATGACGGCCCGTCAGTAGCCGACGGTGAAACGGGTGCGGTGGTGGCGGGGCCGCTCGGCCTCGTCCAGCAGTGCCACCGCCACGTCCTCCATCGAGATGGCGGAGCCGCCGTCGGCGTCCACGATCAGCTCGTCGGCGCCGAGCCGGTACCGGCCGGTGCGCTCGCCGGGCTCCAGCACCGCGGCCGGGCTGAGGTAGGCCCAGTCCACCGTGTCGTCCTCCCGCAGGACGGCCAACTGCTCGTTGCAGGCGAGCGCGATCGGCCGCCAGGAGGGCGGGAAGTCGGGCCCGTCGATCACCATCAGCCCGGAGCCGCCGGGCAGCAGCAGACTGCCCGCGCCGCCGAGCACCAGCAGCCGGGCCCCGGTCTTCGCCACCCCGGCGAGCAGCGCCCGGGTGACGGCGGCGTGCTCGTGCTCCCGGCCGGGGACGGGGCGGGTGGCGCCGATCACCAGGTCCTGACCCTCGGTCAGTTCGGCGATCCGGCCGGGGTCGAGAGCGTCTCCGCTGCGGTGCTCGGCGGCCGGGTGCAGGTCGGGGTAGCGCTCGGGCGAGCGGACCACGGCGGTGACGTGGTGGCCCCGGTCGACGGCCTCGGTGACGATCCGGCGGCCGGCCGCTCCGGCGGCTCCGAAGACGGTGATGCGCATGGTGGGTACTCCTCCGAACGAGCGGGACGGGGTCGGTGGTCCGCGATCGGCCATCAGTGGTCGGCGATCGGTGGTCAGAGCTCGGTGGTCAGCGATCGGTGGTCAGCGATCGGCGAGGACGCGCGGCTGCGCGGGGGCCTCGGCGGGCGGTGCGGGGCGGGCCTGGGCCACGACCACGGCCCCCAAGGCGATTGTCGCGCCCAGCAGTTGGAGCGGGGTCAGGCCCTGGCCGAGCACCGCCCAGCCCAGCGCGGCGGCGACCAGCGGGCTGAGCAGGCCGAGGAAGGTCACCTCGTTCGGCGAGAGCATCGCGATGCCGCGGAACCAGAGCGCGTAGGCCACCGCTGCGCCGATCAGGCCGAGGTAGGCGTAGCCGGCCAGGTTCCCGGCGGTCAGCGTGGCGGGCGGCGGGCCCTCGACCAGCAGCGCGACCGGCGTCAACAGCACGCCGCCCGCGACCAGTTGCCATCCGGTGGTGGCCAGCAGCGGCGCCGGGGAGACCCAGCGCTTGCTGAGCACCACACCGGTGGCCATCACGGCCGCGCCGCCCAGCGCGGCGGCCACGCCCACCGCGTCCAACCGGGCCTCGGCCCGCAGCACCAGCAGGGCGACCCCGCCGACGCCGGCCACGGCGGCGAGCACCGTCCGGACGGTGAGGCGCTGCCCGAGCAGGGCGGCCGAGAGGCCGGCCACCAGCAGGGGCTGGACCGAGCCGACGGTGGCGGCGACGCCGCCCGGCAGCCGGTAGGCCGCGACGAACAGCAGGGCCAGGAAGAGGCCGATGTTGAGGGCGCCGAGCACCATCGCCTTCCACCACCAACTGCCCTTCGGGAGGCGCCTGGTGAGCGCGAGCAGGAGCAGGCCGGCGGGTAACGCGCGGAGCACCGCCGCCAGCAGCGGGCGTCCGGGCGGCAGGAGTTCGGTGGTGACCAGGTAGGTGGAGCCCCAGACGGCGGGCGCCAGGGCGGTGAGCAGGAGAGCTGCGGTTCGATCTCTTAGCACTAAGCAAACATATCTCACCGCTAAGAGATATCGCTAGACTCCCCTCATGACGGATCACGTGGACCAGGTACTCGCGCAGTGGGCCGCGCAGCGGCCCGACCTCGACGTCTCGCCGATGGCGGTGATCGGGCGGCTCAAGCAGCTCACCGCCCGGGTCGAGGCCGAGCTCAAGCGGACCTTCGCGCTGCACGGTCTGGACACCCCGTCCTTCGACGTGCTCGCCACCCTGCGCCGCAACGGACCCGAACGCCCGCTCACCCCGGCCGAGTTGATGCGCTCCATGATGGTCACCTCGGGCGCCGTCACCCAGCGGCTGGACCGCCTCCAGGAGCGCGGCCTGATCCGCCGCACCCCCAGCCCCACCGACGGCCGGGTGGTCCTGGTCGCCCTCACCGAGGCGGGCCTCGCCCTGGTCGACGAGACCCTCCCCGACCACCTCGCCACCGAGCAGCGCCTGCTCGCCCCGCTCGCCGCCGCCGACCGCGAGCAGCTCGCCACCCTGCTCCGCACCTTGCTGGAGGGCCTGGACTGAGCCGGCAGGCCCGGACCGAGCCGCCGCACCGGGGAGCCGACGACGAAGGGCCCGGTCCGTCGCGACGGACCGGGCCCCGCACGACGCGCCGTCAGCAGTCCGGGATGACGGTGCCGTTGTTGTCCTTGGCCACGTCGTTGCCCCAGCGGGACAGGTAGTAGGCGGAGACCCACTGACCGGCCGGGCCGACGTCCGGATCGGTCCGCAGCCACCAGTGGTTGTAGGCGGAGCCGTCGCCGTTGGAGATCTGCCGGCCCCACGCCTTGCAGTAGACGTAGTTGGTGCCCTTGTACAGGGTGCCGGTGGCGGTGGTGCCGGTCGGGGTGGCGTACACGGACGCGTTCTCGAAGGTGTCCACCCAGTACTTCCCGGTCGAGCCGCCGCCCGGGCCGTACAGCCGCACCGCACCGAAGTAGTCGCTGTGCGAGGCGAGTTGGGCCACCTGGACGTGACCGCCGGAGTACGGTGCCTCCACGATCCAGCCCTGGCCGAGGTAGAGCGCGACGTGGTGCACGGTGGAGGCCGAGCCACCGAAGAAGACCAGGTCACCGGGGAGCAGCGGGGCGGTGCCGTCGGAGCGGTAGTAGCGGGCCACCGCGCGGGAGGTGGGCCACTGGGTGTAGGTGGTGCCGTTGATGACGTCCGCGCCGACCGCGAGGTAGTAGGCGTAGCGCACCAGGCCGGAGCAGTCGAAGCCGCGGACGTGACAGTCGTCCGGGGCGCCGTTGGCCGGGTCGCAGATGCCGTAGCTGGCGCCGGGCTGACTGCCGTGGCCGCCGCCCCACGAGTACGGGGTGCCGATCTGGCCGCAGGCGGCGTTCACGGCGGCGACGGCCTGGGTGGCCGCGCCGGAGGAGAGCACCCCGCAGGCGGGGGCGGCCTGCGCGGGCCGGACGCCGGCGAAGAAGACCGCGAGGGAGGCGAGCACCGCGAGCAGGGCGGCGGTGCGCAGCGGGCGGAGGAGCCGGTGGGAGAGGGGAGTCGTGCGCGCGTTCACGGGACCGTCCGTGGGGGCCGAGGTGGTTTGGTCGCGGACATTCAAACACTGCCGGACCGGCGGCGGGTAGCCCCGGGGCGAACGGCCTTCGACTTCTCAACCACCATCCCCTGACGGCCCGCCAGCTGACCAGGCGTTACTTCACGCCTGTGTTCAAGGCTTGAAAAAACAGCGCCCCGGACCCTTACCAACGCTTTCACGCCTCTGCTTACATGCTCCTGACATCGCACCTCCGGCACCCCACCCAGGACTGGAGAGACATCCGCATGCACCGGCGCCCCCTGCTCGGCGGAGCCCTGCTCGCCGCCGTCACCGTCGCCCTCACCGCCCTGCCCGTCGCCCCGTCGACGGCGGCGGCCACGGCCGACTACCGCAACCCCCGCAAGCCGGTCGAACGCCGGGTCGAGGACCTGCTGGCCCGGATGACCCTGGCCGAGAAGGTCGGCCAGATGACCCAGGCCGAGCGCAACGCCGTGGACGGCGACCCGGCGAAGATCACCACCCTGGCGCTCGGCTCACTGCTCTCCGGCGGCGGCTCCACCCCCGCCGCCAACACCCCCGCCGCCTGGGCCGACATGGTGGACGGCTACCAACGCCGGGCGCTGGCCACCCGGCTGGGCATCCCGCTGCTCTACGGGGTGGACTCGGTGCACGGCCACGGGAACCTGGTGGGCGCCACCGTCTTCCCGCACAACATCGCCCTCGGCGCCACCCGCGATCCCGAACTCGCCCGCGAGGCCGCCCACATCACCGCGATCGAGACCCGGGCCACCGGCCCGCAGTGGGTCTTCGCGCCCTGCGTCTGCGTGGCCCGGGACGACCGCTGGGGCCGCACCTACGAGAGCTTCGGCGAGACGCCCGAGCTGGTCACCTCGATGGAGACCCAGATCGACGGCTTCCAGGGCCGCCGGGGCTCCGGGCTCGACCGCCCGGACCGGGTGCTGGCCACCGTCAAGCACTACGCCGGCGACGGCTCCACCGCCTACGGCTCCTCGGCCGGCAGCTACCGGCTGGACCAGGGCGTCACCGTCACCTCCCGCGAGCGGTTCCGCCGGATCGACCTCGCGCCCTACGTCACGGCGGTGCAGCAGTACCGGGTCGGCTCGATCATGCCCTCCTTCTCCAGCGTGGACTGGACCGAGGACGGCGTCGGCAATCCGGTGAAGATGAGCGCCCACCACGAGCTGCTCACCGAGGTGCTGAAGCAGAAGACCGGCTTCGACGGCTTCCTGATCAGCGACTGGGACGCGATCAGCCAACTGCCGGGCGACTACCCGGCCCAGGTGCGCGCCTCGGTCAACGCCGGGATGGACATGTTCATGGTGCCGTACAGCGCCGAGCAGTTCGAGCAGGCGCTGCTCACCGAGGTGACCGAGGGCCGGGTGGCACGGTCCCGGATCGACGACGCGGTCCGCCGCATCCTCCGCGCGAAGTTCGAACTCGGCCTGTTCGAGCACCCGTTCACCGACCGGCGGTACCAGTCGACGATCGGCTCGGCCGAGCACCGGGCGGTGGCCCGGGAGGCCGTCGCCAAGTCCCAGGTGCTGCTGAAGAACGAGCACCACGCACTGCCGCTGAAGCGTACCGACGCCATCTACGTGGCGGGCGTGAACGCGGACGACCCGGGCAACCAGGCCGGCGGATGGACCGTCACCTGGCAGGGCGCGTCCGGCGCCACCATCCCGGCCACCACGATCCTGGAGGGCATCCGGGAGTACGCCCCCGGCGCCGTCTACAGCGCGGACGCCTCCGCGCCGGTCGGCGGCGCACGGGTCGGCATCGTGGTGGTCGGCGAGACCCCGTACGCCGAGGGCGTGGGCGACGTCGGCAACAACGGGCACACCCTGGAGCTCTCCGCCGCCGACCGGGCCACCGTCGAGAAGGTCTGCGCCGCCGTGCCCACCTGTGTGGTGCTGGACGTGGCCGGGCGCCCGCAGATCGTCACCGGTCAACTGCCGCTGATGGACGCCTTCGTGATGTCCTGGCTGCCCGGCAGCGAGGGCGGCGGGGTGGCCGACGTGCTGTTCGGCGCGCGTCGCTTCTCGGGGAAGCTGCCGGTCAGCTGGCCGCGCGCCGAGGCCCAGGAGCCGCTGAACGCCGGCGACGCCGGGTACGACCCGCTGTTCCGCTACGGCGCCGGCCTCACCACCGGCCGCTGAGCACCCTCCCCGGGCGGGGCGGGCTCAGAGCCAGATGAAGGGCGCCCGGGCCGTGTACCCCACGGCCCGGGTGGCGTCGTCCAGGGCGCCCGCCGGGCCCGCCGCCGCCGGGTCGGTGAACCGCGAGGTGGTGACGGTCAGGTAGTGGCCGACCGCGTCCACCTGGGTGCTGGTCTGCTGACGGCCACCGGCCGGCTGCGGGGTGCCGGAGGGCGTCGGCAGCGCGCCCGGGTCCGGCGGCAGGAAGGCGATCGCCTCGGCGTTCGGCACCAGCGCCTTCTCCGCCTGCTCGGCCGCCGCGTCGTCCGCGAAGCGCAGCACCGTGACGCTGCTGACCACCTGGTTGCCGTCCTGGGTGAAGCTGACCGAGACGTAGGAGAGGCAGTTGGTGTCCTTGAGCACGTCCCGGGCCTTGTCGGCCAGCGCCTCGGCACAGGCCGGGCCCTGCCGGGCGGCGGTGCGCCTGGCCTTGTAGCCGCCGTTGTCGATCACCTGCTTGGCCGGGAAGTAGCGCTCGACGGTGAAGAACTGCTCCTCCGTCAGCGGCTGGGTCGGCGGCGCGGCGTCGGCCGGCACCGAGCTCAGCGCCTCCTTGGTGGTCCGGCCCGCTCCCGGCAGCCAGTCCCCCGACTCGGCCACCACCACACCGACCGCGATGGCCACCCCGCCGACCGTGCACAGGGCGATGATCCGGCGACGGCTGCGGCCACGGTAGCGGCGGCTCGGGCGCTCCCCCTGCTTGGTCATGGCGGAGATTCTAAGCGGATGATCGGATCGCCTCCACCATCGGGGCACCCCCGGCCCACCGGGCCGCCGCCCGTGACCGGAGCCCGACCGGAGGCCGACCGGCCGGTGGCGGAACTGTGACAACTCGCACACCCCCGGGGCCCTGTTCTTGGTGGGTTCCCTCTGGCGCGACGCGAGGTCACCCGGGCAGGATCAAGGCCATGGATCTGCTCGACACCCTCACCGCCAAGGGCCTGCGCCGGGAACTCCCCACCCGGGAGGAGGCGATGGCCGTACTCGCCACCACGGACGACGAGTTGCTCGACGTCGTGGCCGCGGCCGGCCGGGTCCGCCGTCAGTGGTTCGGCCGCCGGGTCAAGCTCAACTACCTGGTGAACCTGAAGAGCGGCCTCTGCCCGGAGGACTGCAACTACTGCTCCCAGCGGCTCGGCTCGAAGGCGGAGATCCTCAAGTACACCTGGCTCAAGCCCGAGCAGGCGGCCGAGGCCGCCGCCGCCGGACTGGCCGGCGGCGCCAAGCGGGTCTGTCTGGTGGCCAGCGGGCGCGGTCCGACGGACCGTGACATCGACCGGGTGGCCAGCACCATCGCCGCCATCAAGGACGCCAACGAGGCCGTCGAGGTCTGCGCCTGCCTGGGCCTGCTCTCCGACAACCAGGCCGAGCGCCTGAAGGCCGCCGGGGCCGACGCCTACAACCACAACCTCAACACCTCCGAGGCCACCTACGGGGACATCACCACCACCCACACCTACGCGGACCGGGTGGACACCGTCGCCAAGGCGCACGGTGCCGGCCTCTCCGCCTGCTCCGGTCTGATCGCCGGGATGGGCGAGAGCGACGCGGACCTGGTGGACGTGGTCTTCGCACTGCGCGAGATCGGCTCGGACTCGGTGCCGGTCAACTTCCTGATCCCGTTCGAGGGCACCCCGCTGGCCAAGGAGTGGAACCTCACCCCGCAGCGCTGCCTGCGCATCCTGGCGATGGTCCGCTTCGTCTGCCCGGACGTCGAGGTCCGGATCGCCGGCGGCCGCGAGGTGCACCTGCGCTCGATGCAGCCGCTCGGCCTGCACATCGCCAACTCGATCTTCCTCGGCGACTACCTCACCAGTGAGGGCCAAGCCGGTCAGGCCGACCTCGACATGATCGCCGACGCGGGCTTCGAGGTGGAGGGCGCCGGTGAGCCCACCCTCCCCCGGCACCGCTCCGAGGTCACGGCCGGCGGCGGCTGCGGCCCGTCCGGCGGCGGCTGCGGCTCGGGTGCCGAGGCGGGCGCCGACGCGGGCCCCGAGGCGGCGCACGGTTGTGGCACCGGCGGGGGCTGCGGCCCGTGCGGCGGGCACGCCCCGGCCGTCCCGGCCCAGGCCGGCACGCCCGCCACGCCCGCCAACGACGAGCCCCAGCCCGACCTGGTCCGGGTCCGCCGTCGCGGCGCCGGCACCGAACTGGCGCCCAACGCCTAGGAACTGACGCACCTTCATCATGCAGAACCTCCTCGACCTCGACCGCGCCCACGTCTGGCACCCGTACGGCCCGATGCCCGGCACCACCACCCCCTACGTGGTGGAGTCGGCCTCCGGGGTCCGGCTCCGGTTGGCCGAGCCGGTGGCCGGGCGGCACGAGCTGATCGACGGCATGTCCTCCTGGTGGGCAGCCGTGCACGGCTACCGGCACCCGGTGCTGGACGCCGCCGTGACCGACCAGCTCGGCCGGATGAGCCACGTGATGTTCGGCGGGCTGACCCACGAGCCCGCCGTCCGGCTGGCCGCCACCCTGGTGGAGATCACGCCCGAGCCGCTGCGGCACGTGTTCCTCTCCGACTCGGGCTCGGTCGCGGTCGAGGTCGCGATGAAGATGTGCCTGCAGTACTGGCGCTCCGTCGGCCGTCCCGCCAAGCAGCGCCTGCTGACCTGGCGCGGCGGCTACCACGGCGACACCTTCCACCCGATGTCGGTCTGCGACCCCGAGGGCGGGATGCACACGCTCTGGGGCGGGGTGCTGCCGCGTCAGCTCTTCGTCCCGGAGCCGCCGGTGGAGTTCGAGCAGCACTACGCCGACGAGCTGGAGCGGGTGGTCGCCGAGCACGCCGACGAGCTGGCCGCCGTGATCGTGGAGCCGGTGGTGCAGGGGGCGGGCGGCATGCGCTTCCACTCCCCCGCGTACCTCCGCACGCTCCGGGAGGTCTGCGACCGCCACGACGTGCTGCTGGTCTTCGACGAGATCGCCACCGGCTTCGGTCGGACCGGCGAGCTGTTCGCCGCCGACCACGCGGGCGTCTCCCCCGACGTGCTCTGCCTCGGCAAGGCGCTGACGGGTGGCTACCTCTCGATGGCTGCCACCCTGTGCACCGGGCGGATCGCCGACGGCATCAGCCAGGGCGAGGTGCCGGTGCTCGCCCACGGCCCGACCTTCATGGGCAACCCGCTGGCCGCCGCCGTCGCCAACGCCTCGATCGGGCTGCTGCTCTCCCAGGACTGGCGCACCGAGGTCAAGCGCCTGGAGACCGGCCTGCGGGAGGGCCTGGCCGGGGCCGCCGCCGTCCCCGGCGTCCGGGACGTCCGGGTGCTCGGCGCGATCGGCGTGGTCCAGCTCGACCACCCGGTCGACATGCGGGCCGCCACCGAGGCCGCCGCCCGCGAGGGCGTCTGGCTGCGGCCGTTCCGCGACCTCGTCTACACCATGCCGCCGTACGTCACCTCCGACGCCGACCTGGCCCGGATCACCACCGCCGTGACCGCCGCCGCCAACGCCGGCTGACCCCGGCCGGGCAGCGCCGTCCGCCGACGGAGGGTGGCCCCGGGGCCCCGCGGTCCCACCGAACGACCGGCCTGCTCGCCGGGTCACCACCGGCCGACGGAGGCGACGCCGAGCAGCGGACGGACCGTGCTCCCCGAGCCGGTGCCGGAGGCCCCGGAGGTCGGGCGGCGGCCATGGCCCGGCCGAGTACGGCGAGGCCGAGCCCGACCGGTGACCCCGGCCGGAGGCCGAGCCGCCACCGTCCTCCGGCCGGGAGCCGGCAAAGGTCCGTTCGGAGCGTCGGCATCCGGCAGCACCGGCGGGGAGTCCCTCCCGCTTGCCCGAGGGGTCCCGGCGCTCCCACCACCGCCCACCGACCGTCCGGTGCCGTCACCGTGGCCACCCGTCAGACCCGATCCCCGCAACCGCTCCCACCCCCCGTGAGGCTCCCGTGACCACCCGTCAGACCCGCCCCGGCACCGTCCTGTTCGTCACCGGCACCGGCACCGAGGTCGGCAAGACCGCCGTGACCGCCGCCGTCGCCGCCCTGGCCCCCTCGGTCGCGGTGCTGAAGCCCGGTCAGACCGGCATCGCCCCCGGCGAGCCCGGCGACGCGGAGGAGGTCGGCCGGCTGGCCGGCCCGCACGTGACCCTGCGCGAACTCGCCCGCTACCCCGAGCCGCTGGCCCCCGAGACGGCCGCCCGCCGCTCCGGCCTGCCGCCCCTCACCGCCGCCGCCACCGCCGAGGCCGTCGCCGCACTGGCCGCCGACCACGACCTGGTCCTGGTCGAGGGCGCGGGCGGCCTGCTGGTCCGCTACAACCAGGCCGGGGAGACACTGGCCGACATGGCGACCGCGACCGCCGCACTCGGCCTGGAGGTCCGGGTGCTGCTGGTCGCCGCCGCCGGCCTGGGCACCCTCAACACCACCACCCTGACCGCCGAGGCCCTGCGCACCCGGGGCCTGAGCACCCTCGGCGTGGTGATCGGCAGCTGGCCCGCCACCCCCGACCTGGCCACCCGCTGCAACCTCGCCGACCTCCCCACCGCTGCGGGCGCCCCCCTGCTCGGCGCCCTCCCGCACGGCGCCCCGGACTCCGACGCCTTCGCCGCCCTCGCGGAGGCCGCTCTCGCCCCCGCACTCGGCGGCGCCTGGGACGCCGGGGAGTTCGCCGCCGAGCACGCCTGAGGCTCCCGCCGTCCGGGGTGGGTGGGGCGGCTGACGGAGCGTTCGGGACACCGTTCCGCACCGCGGGACGGTACCGGCGAATGACCTGACGCCCGTGCCGTCAGACCGTGGGTGGAGGCGGATCGTCCTCCGCCCGGAGGAGCCTGCTCCTCCGGCGAGCTGACGATCCGTCAGGGCGGCGCGCATAGGTTCGGAGGCATGAACCGACGCCTCGCCGCCGCCACCACCCTGCTGCTCGCCCTGGCCCTCCCGCTGCCGCTGGCCGCCGCCGCCTCGGCTGCCCCCGCGACCGCCGCCTCCGCCACCAAGCCCTCCCGGGCGCAGCTCGAACTCCCCCGCCCGACCGGCCCGTTGGGCATCGGCCAGGACGTACTGCACCTGGTGGACCGCAGCCGGGTGGACCACTGGGCGAAATCCGGGCCGCGCGAGCTGATGGTGACCATGTACTACCCGGCCCGGAAGGGCACCGGGCGGCCCGCGCCGTACATGAAGACCGAGGAGGCCCGCCGCCTGCTCGGCGGCCAGGACCTCCCGGACGGCATCGACGCCGTGGTCGCCGGCACCCGGACCACGGCCCGCACCGACGCCCGGCCGCTCGACGGCCGGTACCCGCTGGTGGTGCTCTCGCCGGGCTTCGGCGTGCACCGAGCCACCCTGAGCTCACTCGCCGAGGACCTCACCTCGCGCGGCTACCTGGTCGCCCTGGTGGACCACGCCTACGAGAGCGCGGGCACCTCGTTCCCCGGCGGCCGGCTGCCCACGTGCCTGGCCTGCGACGCCGCCCCGGTGGTGGGCTACGACAAGGTCGGCGACGGCCGGGCCAAGGACGTCTCCTTCCTGCTCGACCGCCTGACCGGCCGTCACCCGGTCTGGCGGAACGCCGGGATGATCGACCGGAACCGGATCGCGATGGCCGGCCACTCGATCGGCGGCGCCTCGTCCGCCGTCGCGATGGCGGCCGACCCCCGGATCAAGGCGGGGGTCAACATGGACGGCACCTTCTGGGCCCCCAACGAGATCGGCGACCGGCCGTTCCTGCTGCTCGGCGCGGCGGAGACCACGCCGGGCCACGAGCCCAGCTGGGAGCAGGCCTGGAGCCGGTTCGGCGGCTGGAAGCGGTGGATCTCCTTCACCGGCGCGGGCCACTTCGCGTTCAGCGACTACCCGGCGCTCGGCGACCAGCTCGGCTTCCCGGACCCGGAGCACCCGCTCCCCGGCGCGCGCTCGGTGGAGCTGACCCGCCGCTACGTCGGCGCCTTCCTCGACCTGCATCTCAAGGGCCGCCCGCAGCCGGTCCTGAACGGGCCCTCGGCCGACGCCCCGGAGGTGCTCTTCCACACCCCGTGACGCGTGACCGAGCCCGGCCCGTACGCACGGGCCGGGCTCGGTGGTGCTACGACCCGGTCAGAACGCCGAGGTGTAGGCGGTGAAGAACGACCCGGTGACCGGGCTGCCGCTGCCGTTGAAGCAGATCGGGTAGAGCGTGACGGTGCTGCCGCTGCGGTTCCACGGCATGGCCTCGCCGCAGTAGTTCGGCCCGGCGCCGTAGGCGGTGGTGTGCGAGGTGTCCGGGACGACGGCCACCGAGGGCATGGTCACCGAGTACGGGACCGAGCCGGCCAGGGTGTTGGCCGCGCCGACGGAGTTGAAGTTGGTCGCCGCCGGGACGCCGCCGTTGAACCAGAGGTGCCCGAAGTACTTGGGCGGGAAGGCCGGCCCGTGCACGGCGCGCTTGACCGAGTAGCTCAGCGTCCAGCGGGTGTCGTACGGGGCGTTGGCCGCGTTGAAGCAGGCGACGATCGCGGTCTGCCCGGTGGCGGCCGGGTACCAGTCGGCCACCTTGCAGCGGGCGCCCTGGGCCGCGTCCACCGCCGTCACCTGGAAGTTGCCGGCCTGGGTGGCCGCGCCGAGGCCGGGCAGCCAGGCCTTCCAGATGCCGGTGGAGCCGTGGCTCACGGTGTTGGTGCCGCCGGAGGAGTTGTACTGGCCGAGCACCGCGCCGACCGGCGAGGAGTAGGTGTAGCCGTAGCTGCCGCCCGCCGGGGCGGGGACGCCGCTGCTGGTGGTGTAGAGCACGGTGAACAGCGAGTTCACCAGGGCGCCGCCGGGCTTGTAGCAGTTGACCGCGACGTCCTGCCCCGTGCCCGCCGTGGACCAGCCCTTGACCTGGCACCAGTAGCCGGTGCGGCCGACGGCGGTGGCGTGCGCGATGCCGCCCGGACCGGCGATCAGCGGGAAGTGCACCACGTACTGGCCGGTGCCGACCTGGTCGACCTTGACGGGGTTGGACGACGGGGTGGGCCAGCTGCCCCACTGCCGGGTGGTGTCCGGCACGTAGGCCGGCGGCGGGGTGGGGTTGTCGAGGAAGGCGAAACCGTAGCGGTCCGGCACGGCGGCCTGCGCCGGGGCGGCGGCGGGCAGCGTGGCGGTGACGAGTGCGGCCGGCAGGGCGAGCGCGAGCAGCGCGGATCTGAGCGCGCGGAACGACAGGCGCACGGACATGCGGGTACCCCCTGGGTGGTGGCGGTGGACGGGACTCCGTCGACACCCGGGCCCGGCTGACGGTGCGTCACACCCTAGGAGCAGCAACCCTGCTGGCCTAGACCTCTGGCATGCCCCGGACGGTCGCCCGTCGGCCTTTCCGCACACCGCCCCACCGGTCATCCACCGTCCCGTCCGACCCGGCACCCCCGCCGTTCGCACACCCGTGCCACACCACCCACCCTCCTCCCCCCGTTCCCCTCACTCCGTGGCCGGAACCGGTCGATCCCCCTCCGCTCACCCGGCCGGCGGTACCGCCTCGCCCCTCGCACCGACCCGTGCGAGGTTGAACGGAGACCGGGCAGGACGCAGCGAGAGGAGCGGACACCATGTCATCGAAGCGACGCCGCAAGAAGAAGGCCCGCCGCAAGCACGGGGCCAACCACGGCAAGCGGCCCCAGTGCTGACCGTGCGCTGAACGCGGAGCGGGGGGGGGGGGGGGGGCCGGCCCCGGGCGGCGCCGGCGCCCCCCCCCCCCGGCGGGGGCCCCCCCCCCCCCCCCCCCCCCCCCCCCCCGCCCGGGGGGGGCGCGGGGGGGGCGGGGGGGGGCGCGGGGGGGGGGGGGCCCCCCCCGGGGGGGGGGGGCCCCCCACGGCCGCTCCGGCGTGGCGTCGCCAGCCCCTGCACCCGTGACGGCTCGGCCCACGGGCCGGACACCGCCCGAATCCTGCTGGAGATCGTCGCCGACGGCGCCCGCCGGGCCGCCCCGTGCACGTGATCGGTCCGGTGGGCGGCACCGGAGGACCTGCCGGACACCCCGTCAGAACTCGGGCTGCACCAGCACCTCGGCCGCCGGACGGCCGGTGCGACGGGCGTGGACCAGGCGTTCGCGGACCTCGGGCAGGGTCCGGGGCCGGTAACCCGGGCCAGAGCAGCAGGACTTGTGGAAGCGGATGCCCGCGTGCAGCAGCACCGAGAGGGTCCGCCAGCCGGCCACGTCGCGGCGGCGGGGAGCGGCGAAGGCCGACCCGACGTGGATCAGCGGCTCGGCGCAGCGCGGGCAGGCGCGCTCCCGGGCACGTTCGCCGAACGGCTGCTTGTACGAGGCACGGCAGGGCAGGCAGACGTAACTGGTCTTCGCGGGCGGCATGTCCGGGATCCTAGGGCGGGCAGCGGACCCCCTCCACGGGTTTTCCGGTGGCTCCGCCCCTCTATGCTCGCCGTCATGAACTCCGCCCTGGTCCTGATCGACCTGATGCCCCGGATCATCGCCCTTCCGCTCGCGCCCCACGACGGCGAGGAGGTGCTGGCCCGCTGCCGGGGGCTGGCGGCGGCGTTCCGCGCCCAGGGGCGGCCGGTGGTGCTGGTGCGGGTGGACCGGCCGGGGGTGGCGGAGCAGCCGCCGGGGAGCGGCTTCGCGGACGGGCTGGTGGAGCCCGGGGACGTGACGGTGGTGAAGCAGACCGTGGGGGCGTTCCAGGGCACCGGGCTGGACCGGCGGCTGCGCGAACTCGGCGTGGACACCGTGGTGTTGGGCGGCCTGGTGACCACCATGGGGGTGGAGTCGACCGCGCGGGCGGCGAGCGACCTCGGGTACGAGGTGGAGTTCGTCGCCGACGCGATGTCCGGCTTCGCCGCCGACGAGCACGAGTTCGCGGTCGGCCGCACCTTCCCGCGCTTCGGCGAGGTCCGACTGACCGCCGACTACACGGGTTGACCTGCTCCCGGCCGGGCCTGACCTCCGAGGCGGGCGGGGCGGTCCCGGCATCCTGCGCGGGGCGGTCGGCCATCGACCCGGGCAGCTCCGCCGCTCGGACCGTCCATGGCCGCCGCCCGGGCCGGGCCTGACCACCCGTCAGGGCTGCTCCAAGCGCGCGTCGCGTCGTCCTGGCAGCCCGCTGCGCACCTGGTCGCACGGGCCACCGCAAGCGATGACACCGAACTCGGGGCGAGCCACCAAGGCGTACACGCCACCCGGGCCGGGCCTGACCGCCCCTCGGGGCTGCACCAAACGCGCGTCGCATTGTCCTGGCAGCCCGCTGCGCACCCGGCCGCACCAGCCACCGCAGACAATGACGCCGAACTCGGGACAGGCAGCCAAGGCGTACACGCCACTCGGACCGGACCTGACCACCCGTCAGGGCTGCTCCAGGTGCGCGTAGACCACCGTGTTGTCCTGGTAGCCGCCGTGCGCCCGGTCGTACCGGCCACCGCAGGTGATGACGCGGAGTTCGGGGCGGGCCGCCGGGGCGTAGACCCGGTCGCTGGGAAAGGCGTCGCGGGGGTGGTTGGCGACGGTGTCGACCACGAAGCGGGCGGTGGCGCCGTCGGCGCGGTCCACCAGTACGGACTGACCGGCCGTCAGGGTGGCCAGGCGGAAGAGGGCGGCGGGGCCGCGTCCGGTGTCGACGTGGCCGGCCAGCAGGGCGGTGCCGGTCTCCCCCGGGCTGGTCCCGGCCGCGTACCAGCCGGCCAGCGCGGTGTCGTCCGACTCGGGCGGCTGGAGTGCGCCGTCCGCCCCGAGTGCCAACTCGACCAGCGGGACGTCCACGTCCAGCGCCGGGATGCGCAGCCGCTTCGGCGCCGACCTGGCCATCCCGTGCACCGGCACGTGTCCGGCCGGTACCACCACCGGCACCGGCGGGGCGTCCGGCAGTTCGGGGGCGGTCGGCAGGGCGGCCGTGGTGCCCAGGCCGACCCCCCAGGCGCCGAGCGCCAACAGCGCGGAGGCCAGGGCCAGCAGCCCGGGCATCCTGCGCCGCCGCACGGCCCGCCGTGCGGCCCGGCGGCCCTGTCCCACGGCCGTGGCCATCGGGGTCTCCTCCCTGTGCTCCGTACCGGCCGGTGCGGCGACTGATTACCGCACCGGCCGGGGTTGACGGAAGGTCAGTGCTGCCGCCGGGTCTGACTGCGGCGGAGCGCGAACGCCCCGCCGGCCGCCAGCGCGGAGGCGGCCCCGAGCGAGAGGGTCAGCACGGTGGAGCCGCCGCCCTCCCCCGGTCCGCTACCCGCCCGGACCGCGCCGTGCGGCCGGGGCGCGGGCGCCGTCGGCTCCGGGACCGCAGGAGCCACCGGGCCGGTCGAGGGCGCGGCCGAGGGGGTGGTCACCGGGGGCGGCGTCCCGGCCGGGACGGCGACGGCGGGCCCGCTCGGCAGCGCCTCGCAGGCCTTGAAGTCCTTGTCGGCGTCGAGCCGGTTCGGATCACCGGCCCGTCGGTCGAACTCGGCCTGGGCCTCCTGCTGGGTACTGAAGTCCTTGCAGTCCAGGTCGACGTCCTGGGCCTGGGCCGCCCCGGCGAGCGGCAGCGCGCTGACCGCGAGCAGGACGGTGGCACCGGCGAAGGTGGCTATACGACGCATGTCTCGGAACTCCTGTGGTGGTCGACTGACTCCTGCCTCTCACCGTACGTATCCCGACGACTCCCACCAGTCACGCTGCGCCGCCTGTGGGAGCGCACGCCGGGGCGCGCCGCCCAGCACCGCCCGGTACCGCCCAGTACCGCCCGCTCCGGGACCGGTCCGGGACCGCTGGACCGTCAGCCGAGCGGCTTCACCCACCGGGTCCAGGCGGTCTCCGGCCGGTAGCCGGCCGCCCGCCAGGCGTGCTGCCCCAGCTCGTTGTGGTCGAGCACCATCGCATCCGCCCGGCGACCGCCGAGCGCCGCGAAGCGCTCCTCCACGGCGGCCAGCAGGGCGGCGGCGATGCCCTGGCGCCGCTGCTCCGGATCGACCGCGAGCCGGTAGAGGTGGCAGCGCCAGCCGTCGTACCCGGCGATCACGGTGCCGACCACCTCCCCGTCCCGCTCGGCGACGATCAGCGCCTCGGGGTCGCGGTCGAGCAGGCGGCCGAGCCCCTCGGGGTCGTCGGTGATGCTGGTGCCCTCGGCGGCCCGGGCCCAGAAGGCGAGCAGGGTGGGGATCTCGTCGGGGATGGCGTGGCGCAGCTGTAGGTCGCTCATGTCCGGGATGTCTACCAGTGCGCGCCCACCCGGACGAGGGAATTCCGCCCTGCGGGACGGACCGGGCCGGGTGACCCCCGGTGCAGTGGCCCGGCGGGCGGATGACGACCGCGTGACGGCCGTGTGGCAGGTGTGCCACCGGAGCGTGACGGGGTGTCAGATGACGTAGGGTCTGGGGCACCCGGCGCCGGGCCCGTGACACGGGTGGCCGCCGGGGCGGCGGCCCCGGCGGACGGTCCCGGGCACCGGTGAGAGGGAGGCGCGGAGCATGGGTGTGGCCACGGTGGACGGACAGGCACTGCAGGAGTTCGTGCGGGCGCAGACCGGACTGGCCCCCGTGCCGTTCGTGCCGGAGGTGCGGCTGCACCAGGCGGCCTCGGCCATCGCACTCTGGGAGCACACCGAGGAGGCCAAGGGCCAGGCCGACCTGCCGCCGCCGTTCTGGGGGTTCGCGTGGGCGGGGGGCCAGGCGGTGGCCCGGTACGTGCTGGACCACCCGGAGGCGGTGGCGGGGCGGCGGGTGCTGGACCTGGCGGCCGGCTCCGGGCTGGTCGCGGTGGCGGCGGCGCTGAGCGGGGCGGCGGAGGTGACGGCGGCGGAGATCGACGCCTACGCGGTGGCCGCGATCGAGCTGAACGCGGCGGCCAACGGCGTCGGGCTGGAGGCGGTGCTCGCCGACCTGCTGGGCGGGGACGGCGGCCCGGCCGAGGTGGTGCTGGCCGGTGACGTGTTCTACGAGCGGGCGATGGCCGAGCGGGTGCTGCCGTTCCTGACCCGGGCTCAGGCGCGCGGCGCGCTGGTGCTGGTCGGCGACCCGGGCCGGGCCTACCTGCCGCGCGACGTCTTCACGGAGGTGGCGGTCTACCAGGTGCCGACGGCGGCCGACCTGGAGGACAGCCGGGTGAAGACCACCACGGTCTGGCGCCTCGACGGCTGACGACCGCTCACCCGCACCCGCACCCCGTCCGTTCGCCTGCCCGGTCGGCGTCAGGCCGGCCCCGCGCCGCCGTCACGGGCGTCCCGTCCGTCCTCACCCGTACCCGTCCGTACCCGACCGCCACGGCGAGCCCCGCCGAGCGGCGGGGGCCACCCGGCCGCTACGTACCGTTTCGATACCGAACCGGTGATGAGCTGCGGAAATGCTCGCGGGCCGACATCGCTCCGAGTAGCATCCGGCTCACGCCCTCCGGCGCCGTACCCCGTGTCGCGCTGCCTGGTGGGCACACCCGTGGGGGGCTCCGGACGGTGCTGCCCGCGTACTCCTTCACGCGCGCCGGTGCTGTCGCGCGTAAGACGGCGGAAGGGCAGCGACTTGGCGGATCGGCTCACCGGAGGGGACTCCTCGCTGCTGCGTCGGATCAACGCCGCAGTCACCCTGCGGGCCCTGCGCGACGGACAGGCCGTCACCCTGACCCAGCTGGTCGGGGACACCGGCCTCTCCCGGCCGACGGTCGAGGGCGTGATCGAGGGGCTGATCGAGGCCGGCCTGGTCGCCGAGGTCGAGCACTCCCAGGACACCGGGCGTCAGCGTGGCCGCCCCGCCCGCTGGTTCCGCTTCCGCGCGGAGGCCGGGCACATCCTCGGCATCGAGATCGGCGTCCACGACATCCGGGTGATCCTGGCCGACCTGACCGGCACCGTGCTCGGCAGCCACGCCAGACCCGCCCTGGAGACCCTCGACCCGGAGGAGCGGCTCACCCTGGTCCGCACCACCGTCGCCGAGGTGCTCCGCAAGGCCGGGGTCTCCCGGGACAGCCTCTGGGCGGTCGCGGTCGGCAGCCCCGGCATCGTGGACCGCGAAGGGAACGTCAAACTCGGCACCGCGATGCCCGGTTGGACCGGCCTGGACCTCGGGGCGCGGCTGCGCCGCTCGTTCCGCTGCCCGGTGATGATCGAGAACGACGCCAACCTGGCCGCCATCGCCGAGCACTGGCAGGGCGCCGCGGTCGGCAAGGGCGACCTGGTCTTCGTGATGGCCGGCCTCAGCCCGGGTGCCGGTTCGCTGATCGACGGGCGGCTGCACCGCGGCTTCGGCGGCGCGGCCGGTGAGATCGGCGCGCTCCATCTGCTCGGCCAGGAGGCTACCCCGGAGCGGCTGCTCTCCACCACCGGCAAGCCGCTCGATCCGCTGGACGAGGCGGCGGTGGCCCGGGTGCTGCGGCTGGCCCGCGAGGGCGACGAGGTGGCCCGGGTCGCGATGGACCGCTTCCTGCGCCGCCTGGTGCACGACGTCGCGGCCCTGGTGCTGGCGCTCGACCCCGAGATCGTGGTGGTCGGCGGCTGGGCGGCCGGTCTTGACGACGTGTTGGAGCCACTGCGCGAGCAGCTCGCGCTCTACTGCCTGCGTGCCCCGGACGTCGCCCTGGCGGCACTCGGCACCGAGGTCGTCGCGATGGGAGCCCTCCGGGTGGCCCTCGACCACGTCGAGGACCAACTCTTCGCGGTGGACTCTCCCCGCTGAGGCCCACCGGCCGATCAGGGGCCCGCCGGGGACCAGGGGCTCGGCGTACCCGGTCCCCGGCCGCTGCCGGCCCGGAGCGCTTCCGGCCCGGTCGGCACCGTGGCGGCGGACCCGGAGCCGGAGCTCGGCCCTCCCGGGCACCAGTGATCCGCTCTCTCGCCGGCCGCGACGGCCACCCGGACAACGTGCTCCCCACTGGCGCGCGCTTCGGCTCCCCGGCTGAACGACTCGACTGCGCGCGCGGCCTCCAACTGGACCCCTCGGTTCCCCGCCGACGGTAACTGCACTGCCCGGAGCGCAGGTTGGCACGTACGAGCGTCGGCGTTGCCGGTGGGCCCGGCCACGGGCAGCGGGCTCCCCCGCGATACTGAGCCTCATGGAAACTGCCGCGTTCGTCGTCGTCTCCGGTCTGCCCGGCAGCGGGAAGACCACGCTGGCCCGGGGCCTGGCCGAGCACCTCGGCCTGCCGGTCATCACCAAGGACGTGATCCTGGAGTCGCTCTACGACTCGCTCGGCGTCGGCGACCAGGCATGGCGGAGCCGGCTGAGCAGAGCCGGCGATGAGATCCTGTTCGCCCTTGCGGCGGACGCGCAGCGAGCCGTCCTGGACAACTGGTGGCATCACGACACCGCCCCCGACCGGCTCCGGCTCCTCGGCGGCCTGCTGATCGAGGTCCACTGCGACTGCGACGCCGCGCTCGCCTCCGAACGCTTCCGGGAACGCATCCGGCACCCCGGTCACCTCGACCCGCAGCTCAGCCCTGAGCAGGTGGCCCGACGCGTGGCCGCGATCCGCGCCGGCTATCCCGGTCCCCTCCGACCGGGCGGCCCCGTGCTCACCGTCGACACCAGCCGACCCGTCGACGCCGCTGCCGTGGCCAGGCAGATCGCTCCGATCCTGAACGGCACGTCAGAGGCTCCCCCGTGACGCCCCGCACCCACCGGCCGGCCCCCTCCACGCATGGGACGCCCCGACCCGCTCGCAGGAGCGGACCGGGGCGTCCGGGTCCGGAGACCGACCGTCAGGCCGGGGGCGGGCTGGATCAGGAAGCGGCGCCGACCGGCTGCGGCTCCTGGACCGGGGTGACCTCGACCAGGCCGGTCTCGCCGAAGGTGAGCTTGCAGGTGTCGGCCCGGTAGGTGGAGACCGAGAGGGCCGCGATCTTGCCGGCGCCCGCGTACTGGGTGGTGACCACCAGCACCGGGGTGCCCGGCGGGCGCTCCAGCAGGCTCGCCTCCTCGGCCTCGGCCACGCCGAGCTCGACCGAGCGGGACTCGCCCTCGATCACCAGGCGCTCCAGCTGACGGAGCACCAGACGGGCCGGGTCGGCCTCGGTCTGCGCCGAGCGGCCGACCACCCGGGGCAGCGCCCGCAGCGCGGCGTCCGGCACGTGCAGGGACTCGGTGGCCATCGCCTGACCCTGGACCAACCTGATCCGGCGGACGGTGTGCACCAGGCTGCCGGCCTCGACGCCGAGCGCCTGTGCCAGCTGCGGCGTCGCGGGGGCGCTCACGCAGCCGACCTCGCGCCACGCCTGACTGCGGCTCACCCCGGGCCAGCCCTCCTCGCGGCGGCTGACCGGCACGCCGACCCGGGGGGCGGCGATCAGGGTGCCGATGCCCCGGCGGCGGACCAGGCGGCCCTCCAGCTCCAGCTGGTCGAGCGCCTGACGCAGCGTCGCCCTGGCGACCCCGAAGCGGGCGGCCAGCTCGCGCTCGTTCGGCAGCACCTGACCGGTGGAGAACTCCTGGTCGATGGTGCGCACCAGGACCGTGCGCAGGTGCCAGTACTTCGGCTCCGGTACTGCCGCGAGCTGGTTCTGACCCACCGTGTCCTCCGCCCTGAAGGCTGCCGGGCCTGCCCCACGCCCGACGTTCCGGCAGGTGGGAGGGGCGGGCTTTATCCGTCCTTCTTTATTAAAGGTCTTTGCAGTAAGTGACAGTAGGGCTTGCCCGCCGAGATGGTCAAGACCAATGCGAAGGCTTGACCATCGCCGGACAGGACTTCACGTCGCGTTCACGACGCGCACCCGCCACTCCCCCGCCTTCCACCGGCCACCCGGACGGCCGGATACCCTTCCCCGGTGACTCTTGTTGTGACTACCGCGAACGTGAACGGCATTCGGGCCGCCGCCAAGAAGGGCCTGCTGGAGTGGCTCACCGCCACCGAGGCGGACGTGATCTGCTTCCAGGAGGTCCGCTCCGAGCACGGCCAACTCCCGGCCGAGCTGCGCGAGTTGGCCGGCTGGCACGCCGTCTGGGCACCCGCCGCCGCGAAGGGCCGGGCCGGCGTGGCGGTGCTCTCCCGGCAGGAGCCGACCCGGACGGCGATCGGTTTCGGCTCGGATGAATTCGACAATTCGGGCAGGTACGCCGAAATCGACCTGCCCGGCGTCACGGTGGCCAGCCTCTACCTCCCCTCCGGTGAAGTCGGCACCGAGCGGCAGGACGAGAAGGAACGCTTCATGGCGGAGTTCCTCGTCCACCTCGCCGAGCTGCGCAAGCGCGCCGAGGCCGAAGGCCGCGAGGTGGTGGTCTGCGGCGACTGGAACATCGCCCACCAGGAGATCGACCTCAAGAACTGGAAGGCCAACCAGAAGAGCGCCGGCTTCCTCCCCGAGGAGCGCGCCTGGCTCACCCGGGTGCTCACCGAGGTCGGCTACGTGGACGTGGTCCGCACCTTCCACCCCGACCAGCCCGGCCCCTACACCTGGTGGTCCTACCGGGGCCGCGCCTTCGACAACGACTCCGGCTGGCGCATCGACTACCAGATGGCCACCCCGGGCCTGGCCGCCCGCGCCACCTCCGCCCGGGTCGAACGCGCCGCCACCCACCCCGAGCGCTGGTCCGACCACGCCCCGGTCACGGTGGTCTACGACCTCTGAGGGCCCTTCTTCCGGACCTCGCGCTGGACCTCCCTCCGGGCCTCGTTCCGGACGGCCGGCGAGGTTCGAGGTTCCCGGGCCGGGTCGGCCACGAGGCGGCCCGGCCTGACGGCGTGTCGCCTCGTGGTGCTGCTCCGATCGGTGGGGATCAGGGCGCCGGAGCGTGCCGCCTGCGGGAGCGGCGGGGCGGCGGCTCCCTAGGCTGCGAGCGGACTCGGCCCGTAGGGACGGGCCGGCCGACGAGCCGTTAGGTGCACGCATGAGACCGAAGAGCCGTCCGGCGCGCGTCCCGGTGCGGGTGGGGGCGGCGCTGCTGGCCGTCGTCGCCGCGACCGCCGCCGCGCCCGCCGCCCCCGCGCAGGACCCCCGGGACGGGTTCGGCCCGGAGATCACCGCCGTCATGGACAAGCCCGCCTACCGGCACGGCCAGTGGGGCCTGCTGGAGATGGACCCGGCCGACGGGCGGACCGTCCACGCGATGACGCCGGAGCAGTTCTTCCTCCCCGGCTCGGTGGCCAAGCTGTTCAGCGTCTCGGGCACCTGGCACGCGCTCGGCACCGACCACCGCTTCACCACGCCGGTGCACGCGCTCGGCACCCGCGACGGATCCGCCCTCGACGGTGACCTCGCGCTGGTCGCCCAGGGCGACCTGACCATGGGCGGCCGGACCGCGCCGGACGGCTCGGTCTCCTTCACCGACACCGACCACACCTACGCCAACGACCTCCCCGGGGCCACCCTCACCCCCGAGGACCCGCTGGCCGGGCTCGACCTGATCGCCGCTCAGGTGCGGGAGTCGGGCATCACCGAGGTGCGCGGCGACGTGGTGATCGACCCGCGCCTGTTCACCGCCGAGTCCAACCTCGACCCGGCGCCCACCCCGCTGATCGTCAACGACAACCTGATCGACCTGCTCACCACGCCCACCGAGCCCGGACAGCCGGCCGGGCTGACCTGGCGTCCGCAGGTCGCGCCCTACCAGGTGACCTCGACCGTGCGGACGGTCGCGCCCGGCGGGCCGACCGACATCCAGGTCACCGCCTCGCCGGACGGCACCCGGATCACCCTGGCCGGCACCGTCGCCGCCGACGCCGCGCCGGTGCTCCGGGTCTCCCAGGTCCAGGACCCGAACGCCTTCGGCCGCACCGCGCTGATCGAGGCCCTTGCCCGGGCCGGCGTCACGGTCGCCGCCCCGCCGACCGGGCCCAACCCGGCCGCCGCGCTGCCCGCCACGTACGACGGGGCGCCGCAGGTCGCGGCCTACGTCTCGCCGCCCTACGCGGAGTACGCCCGGCTGGTCCTGAAGGTCAGTCACAACCTCGGCGCCAATCTCGGCATCTGCCTGATGGCGGTCACGGCCGGCGGCCATGCCTGCGACGACGGCTTCCCGGTGCTGCGCTCCTTCCTGGTGCACGCCGGGGTCGACCCCGTCCAGGTGCAGCTGCTGGACGGGCGGGGCGGCAACCCCGTCGACCGGGTCACCCCGCTCGCGGTCAACCAGGTGCTCCGGTACTGGCTCGGCACCCCCGAGGCCGACCGCTTCCGGCACGCCCTGCCGATCCTCGGCGTGGACGGCAGCCTCGCGCCGTTCTGCCCGGACTGCGCTGCCAAGGGGAAGGTCTTCGCCAAGCCCGGGACGGTGGCCGGCTTCGACGGGGTCAACCAGCAACTCGCCATCGGGGCGCAGACCCTGGGCGGCTACCTGGAGACCCGGGACGGCTGCCTGCACACCTTCTTCGTGGGCGTCAACGGCGCCGCCGCCCCGGACATCGAGGGCCTGATCGAGACCGTCGGCGACGTCACCCGGATCGCGGCGCTGCTCCAGGAGCAGGCCGACCGCTGAGAACGGAGCAGCACCATGGCAGCACCCACCACCACCCGCACCACCCGCAGGCTGCGCGTGCACGGCCTCGCCACCGCCGCCCTCGCCTCGGCCGTCCTGCTGGCGGCGGCCGGCCCGGTCGCCGGTGCGGCACCGCGCGCCCTGCCGCCCGGTACGCAGTTCACCCCGCTGACGGCGGCCGTGATGACCGAGCCCACCCCCTTCCCGGCCACCGACGGCCGGGCCCACCTGTCCTACGAACTGCTCACCACCAACGCGCTGTCCAGCAACGCCCGGGTGCAGCTCGACCAGGTCGACGTCCAGGACGCCCGCACCCACCAGGTGATCGGTTCGCTCAGCGGGCGGGCACTGGCCGAGGCCGCCAACCCGGTCGGCGACCCGCTGCCGGGGGCGGACGCCTACACCCCGCCGCCCCCGCCGCCGATGCCGACCGTCCTGCTCGGCTCCCAGCAGTGGGTGATCTGGCTCGACTTCACCCTCCCCGACGGGCAGCCCGCGCCCGAGGCCGTCGAACACCACTTCACCGGCACCATCCTGACGCCCGGCGGCTCCTCCCCGTTCGAGGAGACGGTATGGACCACCCCCCTCGGACGGGCCGCGCCGCCGGAGCTGGCCGCGCCGGTCGGGCCCGGCGCCTGGTACGCCAGCGAGGCGTGCTGCGGCAACACCCACCACCGGCGCGGCTTCGCCCCGATCAACGGCAGCTTCCACGTCCCGCAGCGCTTCGCGATCGACTGGTACCGGGTCGGCGAGCAGGGCCAGACCTGGGCGGGTGACCCGGCCCGGCTGGACAGCTACCTGAGCTACCGTCAGCCGGTGCTGGCGGCCGCGCGCGGCAAGGTGGTCGAGGTCCAGGACGGCATCCCGGACAACACCCCGCCGCACACCCCGCCCATCCCGCCGATCGCCGACACCGTCGGCAACCACGTCACCCTGGAGGTCGGCCCGGGCCGCTACCTGCTCTACGGCCACCTGGCGCCGGGCACGCTCCGGGTGCGGGAGGGCGACTGCGTCGAGCCCGGCCAGGAGCTCGGCCTGATCGGCAACAGCGGCAACTCCACCACCCCGCACCTGCACTTCCAGGTGATGACCACGCCCGAGTTCTTCCCGACCGACAGCCCGCCGTTCACCTTCCGCGAGTTCAGCGTCCTCGGCCAGGTCGAGCCCCGCCTCTGGGACGACAACCTCGGCATCCAACCGACCGGCGTCCTCCCGATCACCCCCTCCCCCTACGAAGGCCCGCACCGCGCCGAGTACCCGCTCGACCGCGAGGTGCTCGGCTTCTGACCGCGCCGTCCCGTCGGCCACCCGCCCGTCCGCCCGGACCTCCCGGCGGAGAGCGGGCGGCCGACGGCCGTTCAGCGACCGCATGCCCTCCGCAGGCTCTCGCGGTCCTCCGCCCCGAGCACCTCGTCCGGCACGGCGCCCGCACGCAGCAGCACGCGCAGCGCGTCCGCGTGCGCCGTGAGGGCCGCCCGGCACCGAGCGCGCTCCGGGCGCGCCTCCTCGCTGCCCAACAGCGTGATCGCGGCACTGTCGGCCGGATCGACAGGCTCCGACAACTCGACTGCGACGACGAGGAGTTCGATGATCCGGGAGCGCACCGGAACGGTCGGATCCGCAGCGAGCCGGATCAGGAACGGAAGGGCCGTCGGCATGGCGCAGCCGAGGTGGAGGGGGCTGGCCATCAGCGCGTTGCCGAGCACTCGCACCGCCTCGGGGCCGGCCTCCTGGTCGAGCAGGCTGCGGAGCAGGACCGGCACCCCGGCGTTCGGCCAGTCGGCGTCCTCGCAGCCCGCCAACGCGGGATGCCCCGCCCCGGCCGCCCCGGCCGCCCCCGCTCCCGGCCACTCCCGCCGGAACCAGGCGATCGCCGCCGCCGTGGCCGCCGCGTCCGTCCGGCACATCCCCCCACACACCCGTCCCACCCGCCTCACCTGCCCCGCCGCCGGGGCCGACTCATCGGCGGTCTCCGACCCGACCCTGACCGAACCGCACCCCGGCCGCAACCGACTTCCCGTCAGGGCCGGGTACGGGCAGCGACGGTGGCGCGTCGGGTAGACCGTCGGGCGGTCAGCGCGGCCGGGGGTCAGCGGTACCGTTCGACCAGGGCGGTGCCGATGGCGGCCAGGTGGTCCCGTACGCCCGGTGGGTCGGTGACCTCCAACCAGGCGACCAGTCCGGCGAGTTCACCGGCGAGCGTGGGCTCGTCGTAGCCGCGGACCGCCACCCGGACGCGCCCGTCGGGCTGCGGGCCGCCGACCTCCAGGCGGGGGCCGAAGGCCATCCGGAGCAGACCGATCGCCTCGGGCCCGCACAGCGCCTCGGCCTCCAGGGGCTGGCGCCGGCGGTCGACCTCGTCGGCGATCTCGCGCCAGCTCCGGGCGAGGTCGAAGTCCTCGGGCCGGTGCGCCGGGTCGTCGGTCGGCTCGGCGGCGGACACCCGGTCGATCCGGAAGGTCCGCCGGCCGGCCTCGGTGCCGGCCACCAGGTACCACCACGGGCCCTTGGCAACGATGCCGAGCGGGTGGACCGTCCGCTCGGTGCGGATGCCCCGGCCGTCGAGGTAGCCCAGCCGTACCTGGACGCCCCGGATCACCGCGTCCTGGAGTGCGTCGAGGAGCCGGGGCGGCCGGGGCTCGGCGCTGGTCGATCCCCAGCCGTGCGGCTCGGTGACCAGCGAGGCCGCCGCCGCCTCGGCCTGCGGCCGGAAGGGCTCGGGCAGCGCGTGGACGAGCTTGCGCAGCGCCGCCTTCACGGCCGGTGCCTCGGCCGAGGCCGGGCCGGCCGCCAGGAAGAGCGCCCGGGCCTCACCCGCCGTCAGCCCGGACAGGTCGGTGCGGGCGCCGCCGATCAGACGCCAACCGCCGCCCCGGCCCTGCACGGAGTAGATCGGCACCCCGGCCGCGGCCAGCGCGTCGAGGTCGCGGCGGGCGGTGCGCTCGGAGACCTCCAGCTCACGGGCGACCTCCGCCGCGGTCACCCGCTCGCGGCGCTGGAGCAGGAGGAGGACGGCCACCAGCCGGTCGGTTCGCATGTCGCCGAGACTTCCAGGGAAACCGGTCACGGGGTGACCTGTTTCGCTCGGCAGGATGGCGGCACGCCCTCGCCGGCGCCCCGCTCCGCCGCTGCTGACGGCCGGTCAGCCGGGTGTCCCGGCACGGCTGACCGTCACCGACCGACCAGGAAGCGAACGCGATGTCCCACCCGGCAGGTTTTCCCGAGCCCACCCTCGTCCGGCTCGACGGCGTCGAGCTGGAAGTCTTCGAAGCGGGCCGCCAGAACGCGGGGAACCCCGTCGTGCTCTGCCACGGATGGCCCGAGCACGCCTTCTCCTGGCGCCACCAGGTGCCCGCCCTGGTCGCCGCGGGCCACCACGTCATCGTCCCGAACCAGCGGGGCTACGGGAACTCGTCCCGTCCGGCCGAAGTCACGGCCTACGACCTCGCGCACCTGACGGGCGACCTGGTCGCGCTGCTCGACCACTTCGGGTACCGGGACGCCGCCTTCGTCGGCCACGACTGGGGCGCCATGGTCGTCTGGGGCCTCGCCCTGCTGCACCCCGACCGGGTCAATCGGGTGGTCAACCTCAGCCTGCCCTACCAGGCGCGCGGGGCGAAGCCCTGGATCGAGGCCATGGAGGAGGTGCTCGGCGACGACTTCTACTTCGTCCACTTCAACCGGCGGCCCGGCGTCGCGGACGCCGTGTTCGACCGGAACACCGCCCGCTTCCTGCGCAACCTCTACCGCCGGGACGAACCCCCGGCGGCACCCGGGCCCGGCATGGCACTGATCGAGCTCGCCGAGGCCGAGGCCCCGAGCGGCGAGCCGCTGATGAGCGAGGCCGAACTGGCCGTCCTGGTCGCCGCCTTCGAGTCGTCGGGGTTCACCGGCAGCATCAACTGGTACCGGAACCTCGACCGCAACTGGCACCTGCTGGCGGACGTGGACCCGATCGTCCGGCAGCCCGCCCTGATGATCTACGGCGACCGGGACGCGGTCCGGCGGTCCGAGGACCTGGCCGCGTTCGTCCCCGGGGTCGAGGTGGTCAGCCTGGACTGCGGCCACTGGATCCAGCAGGAGCGGCCGGAGGAGACCAACCGGATCATCACGGAGTGGCTGGCGCGGCACCGACCGGCCGATATCTGACGAAACGTCCGGTCCGGCAGGGGTGGTCAGGTCAGCCCCTGCCGGACCGCCGTCGGAGGCGGCCGGTCAGCCGGCGGTCGCGGGCCCCTGCTCGGCCCCGGGCCCGAGCAGGCGGTCGACCAGGAGCTCGGGGTAGCCGGTGGCCGGCAGGTCGATGCCGAAGATCGCCCGCAGGTAGAACGGCGCGACGAGCTGGTCGAGGATCTGCTCCAGCGGCGGCGGGTGCTCACCCCGTGCGGTGGCCCGCCGGCGGATCTGCTCGATGGAGTGCATCCGGCGCCGGAAGTGCTCGGTGCGCTCGTCCTGCCCCCGGGCCTCGACGTTGGACGGCATGGAGAGGATGACGGCCCGCACCAGGGCCCGGCCCTGGGGCGTGCGGATGCTCGCGGCACTGGCCCCGGCCCAGGCGAGCAGGTCGCCGCGCAGGCTGCCGGTGTCGCCGAGCGGCGAGTCCCGCTCCAGCCGGGTGGTGACCACGTCGGCCAGCAGGGCGTCGAGACTGCCCCAACGCCGGTACAGGCTGGTGTGGTTGACACCGGCACGGTGCGCGATGGCGGGGATGTTCAGGTCCTCGCCCGCCGGGTCGGAGAGCAGGTCGATGACCGCCTGGTGGACGGCCTCCCGGACCTGTTCGGGGCTCTTGCGGACGCGTGCGGTCGGCTGATTCGGAGTCACCCCTCCATCGTAAGCACAGATGTTTGCTTAGTGGGGCCCGGGGGGCTACAGTCCTGTCCGCAAGCACAGATCCGTGCTTGCGAGACGCGAGGAGAGTGCGGACGATGAAGCAGCTGCTGTTCCCGGGCAACATCCAGTTCTGGTACGAGACCCTCCGTTCGATGAGTCACATCGCTTACGGCGGAGCCGACTTCGGCGAGGTCGTGGCCACCGCCGAGCGGATCACCGAAGGCGACTACGGCAGCTGGTACACCGAGTGGACGGCCACCGCCGACCGGGTCTCCGGCGAGGCGGAGAAGGCACTGGCGGCGGGCCACCGGGTGAGCGCCCGGGACGGCTTCCTCCGGGCGTCGAACTACTACCGCTCGGCCGAGTTCTTCCTGCACGGCCACCCCTGCGACCCGCGCCACGACCAGGCCTACGACCGCAGCGTGGCCTGCTTCCGGACCGCGGCCGGACTCTTCAGCCCCGTGATCGAACCGGTGGAGATCCCGTACGAGGGCACCACCCTGCCCGGCTACCTGTACCGCGTGGACGACTCCGGCACCCCGCGGCCGACGCTGATCATGCACAACGGCTTCGACGGCACCGCCGAGGAGATGCACTTCTTCGGCGCGATGGCCGGCGTCGAGCGCGGCTACACCGTGCTGGCCTTCGACGGCCCCGGCATGCCCGGCCCCCGTCACCACCAGGGCATGGTCTTCCGGCCCGACTGGGAGAACGTGATCACCCCCGTCGTCGACTTCGCCGAGGCCCTCCCGGACGTCGACAGCAGTCGGATCGCCCTGATGGGCATCAGCATGGGCGGCATCCTGGCGCCCCGGGCCGCAGCCTTCGAGCACCGACTGGCCGCGCTGATCGCCGTCGACGGCCTCTACGACCTCGGCCAGGTCTCCGTCCGGAACATCCCCGGCAGCCGCGCGGAGGCCGAGCGGCTGCTCCGGGCGGAGTCCGCCCCCGAGCTCGACGCCGCGATGGACCGGGTCATGGCCCAGGACCCGATAGCCCGCTGGGCGGTCAACCACGGGATGTACGTCATGGGCGTGGACACCCCGCGGGCCTTCAACGCCTCCTACCTCGACCACACCCTCGCCGGGGGCGTGACCGAGCGGATCCAGTGCCCCACCCTGGTCTGCGACGCCGAGGAGGACATGTTCTTCCAGGGCCAGCCCGAGCAGCTGTACGACCACCTCACCTGCCCCCGGACCCTGATGCGGTTCACCACCGAGGAGGGCGCCGGCGCCCACTGCCACCCCGGCGCCATGCGGCTGACCCAGGCCCGCATCTACGACTGGCTCGACGACACCCTCGGGGTCACCGCCTGACGGGGCGTCGCCCCGGGGATTCCTCGCCGCGCACCGACCGTCCCGAGCCGACCGTCCCGAGCCGTCCGTCCCCGCCGGAAGAATTTTCCGGCCGGGATGTCGAGAAGCCGTGTCCGGCTCCGTCCCAGGGGTGAGCGAGGCCAGAATGGGCCCCGCCGCACCGGAGCTAGGAGAGACCATCATGGCGAAGTACCTGCTGCTGAAGCACTACCGGGGCGCCCCGGCCCCCGCCAACGACGTGGCGATGGAGCACTGGACGCCGGAGGAGATCACCGCGCACATCCAGTACATGCGGGACTTCGCCGCCAAGCTGGAGCAGACCGGCGAGTACGTGGACGGTCAGGCGCTCGCGCCTGAGGGCACCTGGGTGCGCTACGACGGGGAGGGCCGGCCGCCGGTGACGGACGGGCCGTTCGCCGAGACCAAGGACCTGATCGCCGGGTGGATGGTGATCGACGTGGACAGCTACGACCGGGCCCTGGAGCTGGCCGGGGAGCTGTCGGCGGCACCGGGCAAGGACGGGAAGCCGATCCACGAGTGGCTGGAGCTGCGGCCGTTCATGTCCCAGCCGCCCGCCGACCTGGAGTGCCACGGGACCGCGGGGTGACCCGGCCGGTGGACGAGGAGCTGCTGCGCAGCCTCACGCCGGGCGTGCTGGCGGCCCTCGTCCGCCGGGGTGCCGACTTCACGGCGGCCGAGGACGCGGTGCAGGAGGCGCTGCTGGAGGCCGTCCGGCTCTGGCCGCAGCCTGCGGCGGTGGCGGGATCGGATGGGGAAGGGGAGGTGGAAGCGGCGGCGGTCGCGCGGGCGGATGGCGGGGTGCCGCGCGATCCGAAGGGGTGGCTGGTGACGGTCGCCTGGCGGAAGTTCCTCGACGGTGCGCGGGCCGAGAGTGCCCGCCGCCGCCGCGAGGAGCGGGTGCACGAGGAGCCGGTGCCCGGGCCGGTGCCGGCGGCGGACGACACGCTGTGGCTCTACTTCCTGTGCGCGCACCCGTCGTTGACGTCCTCCTCGGCGGTCGCGCTCACGCTGCGCGCGGTCGGCGGCCTGACCACCCGCCAGATCGCGCAGGCCTACCTGGTGCCCGAGGCCACCATGGCCCAGCGGATCAGCCGGGCCAAACGCACCGTCTCGACCGTCCGCCTCGACCGCCCCGGCGACGTCGCCACCGTGCTGCGGGTGCTCTACCTGGTCTTCAACGAGGGCTACGGCGGTGACCTCGACCTGGCGGCCGAAGCCATCAGGCTCACCCGGCAGTTGGCGTCCGCCATCGACCACCCGGAGGTGCTCGGCCTGCTGGCGCTGATGCTGCTGCACCACGCCCGCCGGGCGGCCCGGACCGGACCGGACGGCGCGTTGGTGCCGCTGGCGGAGCAGGACCGCAGCCGGTGGGACACCGCCGCGATCACGGAGGGCGTGGCGGTGCTGCAGTCGGCCCTCTCCCGGGACCGGCTCGGCGAGTACCAGGCGCAGGCGGCGATCGCCGCGCTGCACGCGGACGCGCCGACCGCCGGGGAGACGGACTGGGTGCAGATCGTCGAGTGGTACGACGAGTTGGCGCGCCTCACGGACAGTCCGGTGGTCCGGTTGAACCGGGCCGTCGCGGTCGGCGAGGCGGACGGCCCGCGTGCCGGGCTGGCCGCGCTCGCGGTGGTGGACGGGGGCGTACCCCGTCACACCGCCGTGGCGGCGTACCTGCACGAGCGGGACGGCTCTCCGTCCACGGCCGCCCGGCTGTACGCGGAGGCCGCCCGCCTGGCGCCGAACCTGGCCGAACGGGACCACCTGCTGCGGCAGGCAGCTCGGCTCAACTCCCGCCCGGGCGCTCAGCAGTAGCCGTGCAGCCGGGTGCGGCGGCCGGGCGTGGCGTCCGGCCACTGCCGGCCCGCACGGTCCGAGGCGGCGGCGCGCAGGTGATCGAGCGCGGTGCCGCCGGGGTAGCCCTGGAAGCTCTGGTACGCGTGGCGGTGGTACTCGCTCCAGTAGCTCACCAGGCGGCGCTCGGTGCGGGCGAAGAACTCCGGGTTGTCGAGGACGAACTGCCCGTACACCGCGTGCCCCCGGGCACCCGGCACCAGCAACTCCCGGTAGCCGTCCCGGAGATCGGTCAGGATTTCCAGCACGTACTCGCCGAGCAGCCGCACGGTGTACGGCACCACCCAGGGGTCGGTGGCGGTGAGCAGCGGTGCGAGATGGCGCTGCCGGACCCGGCCGTCGTGGTGCCGGGTGTAGAGGCAGTGCAGCACCTTCCGCTGTCGGGGTGTCAGCAACTCGACTGTGGCAGTAGGCAGTTCGGCATGGTGCAACCGCTCGGGAATCGCCAGCACCTCGTCACCGACCCGGACGGCGAAGGACTCCACCGGCCGGTGCTCCGCTGCCGGGAGGAGGGCGAGCACGGCGCGGACGTCGGCGGCGAGCTCGGAGGGGAACGCCGCCGCCAGGGACGCTCCGGGGCCACTGGCCGCCCGCTCGGCCGAGTGGCCGGTCCTCCCTCCCGGTGTGCCGAGCGCCTTGATGCCGTGACGTTCGGCAGCGGCCGTCCCCAGTCTCCTCAACCTGGTGAAGTACAGCTTGCAGTAAGGGTCGTGGATCAGGGGGATGACCCTGTCCAGGCCGTCGACCGCCTCCCACAGCTCGCCCTGACGCTCCGCGTCCAGAGGTCCGTCCAGCGTGCCGGAGACCAGGCCCGTCACCAGGAGGTCGACCACCACCAAGTCCAGCCCGGCCAGGTCACCGGCGCCTTGGAAACCCAGCGGGAACCGCATGGCCCGGAACTCGTCGTACAGCCGCACCAACGGGTCTCCGGCCGGACCGCCGTCCGGCGCACCCGGCCGCGCCGCAGGCCGCACCAGTGCGGCCACCGCGTCGAAGACCGCCCGCACCCTGCCGACGGCGGTGGCAGGGTGGCATGCGGCACTGGTCCGCTCACCCCGCACGAGCTCGCCGGGCAACGCCAGGGCGGAGGCGAGCGGGCCCGCCAACGGCGCGGGCAGCCGTCCCGACTTCACCGCGTCCCGCACCAGCTCCGCCAGCGCCGGGCGTCCGGCCGTCTCCCCGGCGGTCTGCTCCGACGGCGGAGCGGCCAGGGCGAGCTCCAGCGCGACGAGCGCGTGGGTGATCGCCACGGTGGCGAACTCGAAGCGGTAGAAGGAGAACCGGAGCAGCTCCCGGCTGGTGCCCAGGGCGCTCATCACGGCCATCGGCGCGTCCTGGGGGACGACCAGCTCGGCGATCAGTCCCTCCATGTCCTCGAAATCGGGCACGACGGATTCGCTGCGCGGATCCGGCGGTACGAGGCGGAGCGGGCCACGGGACCTGGTCAGTGCGTTCACCGGTGCAGTCTGACCTCTCGGCGCCGTCGGGACCACGGGGTTTCCCGTTCGGAGACGATGCTTCGCCGCGTCCCGTCCGACGGCCTGTCAGGCGACTGCTCCCCCTCGCGGGCGACTGCCCCCTCGCGTCCGACCTTCCGCCGGTCGCCGCCGTGTGTTCGTTGCTCCGCCCCGTCCTCCTGCTCCACGGCCCGGCTCGGTCCGACCGGTTCTCGGACGTCGACCGCAGCGGTGTCGCTCCTCCACAGCGCGTAGGGCCGAGCGGCCGACTCTGCGGCCGGCCGCTCGGCCCTACGGTCAGTCCTGCGAACGTCCCGCCGCCTGCGTCTGCGCCCTCGCCGTCTCCGCGACCCGGCGGCGGACCAGGTACCAGCCGCCCGCCAAGGCGGCGGCGACCAGGGGCAGGCAGGCCACGGTGGTGCGGCCGACGCCACCGTCCATCCACATCAGCACCAGTACCGTGACCAGGAAGCCGAGCGTGACGATCTGGGTGTACGGCGCCCACGGGAGCCGGTAGGACGGCCGGGCGACCCGCCCCTGCCCGGCGCTGCGCCAGAAGAGCAGCGAGCAGATCATGATCATCGCCCAGGTCCCGAGGATGCCGATCGAGGCGAAGTTGACGACCAGTTCGAAGGCCTCGCCGGGCATCACGTAGTTCAGCACCACGCCCAGCACGCCGAAGCCGGCGGTCAGCAGGATGCCGCCGTACGGCACACCACCCTTGTTCATCACGCCCGTGAACTTCGGCGCCGAGCCCGACACCGACATCGACCGCAGGATCCGACCGGTGGAGTACAGACCGGAGTTGAGGCTGGAGAGGGCGGCGGTGAGCACCACCAGGTTCATCACCCCGGCGGCCCCCGGCACGCCCAGCTTGTCGAAGACCGTCACGAACGGGCTCTGGCCGGCCGAGTACGCGGTGTACGGCAGGAGCAGCGCCAGCAGGACCACGGAGCCGACGTAGAACAGGCCGACCCGCCACATGATGGAGTTGATCGCCTTGGGCATGATCTTCTCCGGGTTCTCGGTCTCACCCGCCGCGACGCCGCACAACTCGACCGAGGCGTAGGCGAAGACCACGCCCTGGAGCAGGAGCAGCATCGGCATCACCCCGCTCGGGAACAGCCCGCCGTTGTCGGTGACGGTCGCCAGCCCCGGGGTGTGGCCGTCCACCTGGTGCTGGGTGACCACCAGGTAGATGCCGACCAGCATGAAGGCCACCAGCGCGGCCACCTTGACGATGGCGAACCAGAACTCCATCTCCCCGAAGTACTTGACCGAGATCAGGTTGGCCGTCAGCACGACGGCGAGCGCGATCAGCGCCAGCAGCCACTGCGGCACGTCGCTGAACATCGCCCAGAAGTGCGCGTAGGTCGCGGCGGCCGTGATGTCGGCGATGGCGGTGGTGGCCCAGTTGAGGAAGTAGAGCCAGCCCGCCGTGTAGGCCCCCTTCTCGCCCATGAACTCGCGGGCGTACGAGACGAACGCCCCCGACGAGGGCCGGTACAGCACCAGTTCGCCGAGCGCCCGCACGACCAGGAAGGCGAAGACGCCGCAGACGGCGTACGCGATGAACAGCGACGGCCCCGCGTTCGCCATCCGCCCGCCGGCCCCCAGGAACAGCCCGGTGCCGATCGCCCCGCCGATCGCGATCATGTTGACGTGTCGCGACTTCAGGTCCTTCCGGTACCCGGCGTCGCCCGCGTCGACGTGTGCCGAAGCGGCCAACCGGCCCCGTTCCGGGGTTGGTTCGACTGCCGCAGTGGTCGTGCGGTCACTCATGGAGTCGTGTCGCCTTCGTGAGGGGGAGGGTGGCCTTCCGGCCGGGGAGCGGACGGTGTGGGTGGTCGCCGCGCCTGACCGAGCGGCACATCCTGACCGGTGGGGATGCCGTTCGGCTGTGGCCGATGTCACGTTCGGGGATGATTTGCGCGAAATTTGAGCTTTTGGCCGAGTCTCGACGGCCGATCGCCGCGCAGTGCCGGTCTGGCCACCCGCCCCGGCCCGCGCTAGCGTCGGCTCCATGTCGGACACCGAACTGCCGGACCCACCCCTTGACTTGAGCGACGTGATGGTGGCGATCGACCATCCGTTCGGCGAGTGCGTCGTACCGCTCGCCGAGTGGCTGGCGATAGGCCCCGGCCCGCGCCCGCTGGTCCGCCCGCACCGGGCGTGGTCACGGAGCACCGGCCGGGCCGTTCCCCTCGACCTCCTCCCGCCCCTCCCTCCTCCCCCGGATGCCGCGTAGTCCGGGCCCCTGCCGGGTACCGTGCCGCGCATGGACCTCGAACATCCCGGCGATCCCAGCACCGAGGAAGCCAACATCGAGATCGTCCGCCGCTACCTCCGGGTCTTCGAGACCAAACGGGTAGCGGACCTGGAGGAGTTGGTGGCCGAAGACGTTCTCGTCCACGGAGCGGGCTTCCACCGCCGAGGACGGCAGCACCCCACCGCCGCCGTCCTCACTCCCGGCCTCTCCGGCTGCCGCGTCCAGGTGAACGACCTCCACGCGAGCGGCGACCGCGTCACCGTGGCGTTCACCCTCACCTACACCCACGACCGCACCGGCCGGGACCTCACGATGACCGGGCTCAAGTCGTACCGGCTCCGAGGCGGCCGGATCGTCGAGTTCTGGGGCGAGACCGACCTCTACGGCCTGCTCCGCCAGGCCGGCCTGGTGCCCGACCGGATCCCCGCGCTCTGACGCCGTTCGGCCACTCCGCCCGGAAATCCGGTTGGGCCGGGCCCCGGTCGCTTGCTACTGTGCTGATCACCGTGACCGCACGCCAGGAGGTGAGACCCGTGAACGCAGTATCGACGTGGGTGCTCCCCCTCTTCTTCACGGTGTGCGACTGACCAGGACGGTGTCGTCGGGAGCGCCTCTTCAAGCAGGCACTTCCGAAAGGGCGACAGCCATGACTCCTCTCCTCCTGGTCAACCGCGTCTCCGACACCCAGTGGCAAGCCGTCGACGACGCCGGCCGGATCGCCGGCCACGGCGACGTGACGCAGCGGCCCGACGGCCGCCGCTACCTCAGCATCGACGTCTGGCAGGACGCCGCCTTCACCCCGCTCGCCACCGCGATCGCGACGGACCTCCCCGCCCCGCTCCACACCCTGGTCGGCGAATCCGAGGCCGGCCCCGACTCCCGCTGGCAGCAGGCGGGTTACGCCTTCTCCCGGCGCGAGTGGGAGTACCTCCTGCCGACCGCCGCCGCCGCAACGGGGTCCGCACCCGTCCTCCCGCCTGGCGTCACGATCGTGCCCGGCACCGAGGCCGACGACGACGCGCTCCGCGCGCTCGACCGTGCCCTCCGCGAGGAGATCGACCGCACCACCGGCTGGCACACCCTGCCCGCCGAGGTCGCTCCGCGTCCCGAGGGCACCGTCCTCGGCGACCCGAGGCGGTACGCGGTGGCGGTCGCGGAGGACGGCACGTACCTCGGCCTGGTACGGGTCGCCGTCGTCCCGCGCCGAGCCCGCATCGGCCTACTCGCCGTCCTGGCCGGCTCGCAACGGCGGGGCGTCGGGCGGGCGTTGCTCGCGCACGCGCTGGGCATCCTCCAGGTGGAGGGATTCCCGTCCGCCTGGGCGGAGGTGGACGAGTCCAACCGCGCCGCCGCCGCACTCCTCGACGGCTTCGGCGCACAGCGTGTCGGAAGCGTCGTGGAGCTCGTCCGCCGCTGATCCTGCCTGCGCCCCTCTTGACTCCTTCTTCCGTCAGTCATTCATCCAACCTCCCAGGAACGAGGCACTTTTGCCGAGAACAGCGAACGGACTCGAACTCGAAGGCACCGTCATCGAGTGCCTGCGCAACGCGGTCTTCAAGGTGGAGCTCGCCAACGGCCACCACGTACTCGCCCACATCAGCGGGAAGATCCGCAAGAACCGCATCAAGATCCTTCCCTTTGACCGGGTCCTGGTCGAGCTCAGCCCGTACGACCTGACCAGAGGCCGGGTCCTGTACCGCTACCGCAACTGACGTCGCATCAGTGGGACTTCGCTTCGCGGTGCGGGGCGTCCTGTCGCCCCGCACCGTGAGGTCCCACTCCGTGAAGTCCCACTCCGTGGCCTCCCACCCGGCAGGCTCTCGCGGTACCGCCAGCGCCTCCGGGGCCCGTCGGTCCGCACAGGAACGAATCCACCGAACCGTCGGTACGCGGCACCGGTGCTCGGTAGCCTGGGCCCATGATCGGACTGGATCGGCTGGCCGTGTTCCTGACCATGGTCACCCTGTTGATCGCCGTACCCGGCCCCAGCGTTCTGTTCGTCGTCAGCCGGGGCATCGCCCTCGGCCCCCGAGCCGCAGTGGCCACGGCCGTCGGGAACGAGGCGGGCCTGTTCGTGCAGGTCGTCCTCGTCGCGTTCGGCCTGGGGAGCATCGTGGAGCGCTCCCTGCTCGTCTTCTCGATCATCAAGTTCGCCGGCGCGATCTACCTGGTGCATCTGGGAGTTCAGGCCTGGCGGCACCGCCACCTGCTGGGCGTAACGGAGACGGCGGAGCGGAGTGGAGCAGACACCGGCCGGATCCTGCGCGAGGGTTTCGTGGTGGGCATCAGCAATCCGAAGGGGCTGCTGATCTTCACCGCCGTCCTGCCGCAGTTCGTCGACCCGTCGCGGGGGAACGTGCCCGTCCAGATGCTGCTGCTCGGCACCGTCTGCGTCGTGGTCGCCCTGATCTCCGACGGCACCTGGGGCCTGCTCGCCGGCACGGCCCGCACCTGGCTCTCCCGCTCACCCCGGCGGCTGTCCTGGATCGGCGGGACGTCGGGCGTGGTGATGGTCGGCCTGGGAGTCCGCCTCGCCTTCAGCGAGCGGGAGTAGCGGGGCAGCCGTCGGCGAACGGGCGGGTCTTGTTCGGGGCGCCGACGGCATGCTCTGGGTCTCGGAGTCAACCGTGCCGGCAGGGCACGAGTCCGCCTGGGGGGCCGATCCAGAGCAGGCGGCATCCCACCCGGTCGGTCCCGCTCGGTATCCTGACCGTGGCTTGACGGCTGCGACAGAATGCGACGAATGTCCGCTTCCAAGGAAGTTGCACAACCAGCGCTTCCGCGGTGACATCGCCGCAGGTCAGAAAGACTGCTCCCCGCACGCGCGGGGTTGGTCCCCTGGCCGCCGTCGCCGGCCAGAACAACCCGGCCTGCTCCCCGCACGCGCGGGGTTGACCCCGTCGGCGCCATCACGGCCGAGATGCGCGCAGCCTGACCAGTTCCCAGCGGGCGGCTTCTCCGGGGAGGTCGGTGTCGTCGGCCGGGAGGGTGGCGGTGAGGCCGAGTTCGGTGAGGGCCTGGTCGAAGAGGGTGCCGGCCGTGTGGAAGGCGGCGGGTGGGAGGGTGGCGAGGCGGGTGAGGGCCGGGGTGCGGAGGGTGGCCCGGTGGGCGGCGGTGGCGGCCTGGACGAGGTGGTCGGCGTGGAGGTGACGACCGATCAGGCGTTCCACGGCGAGCATCCGGAGGTGGTCGAGGACAGCCTCGGGGGTCAGGTCGGCCGGTGCGTAGGGGGTGACGAAGACGGGCTCGCGGCCCTCGACCAGGTAGGTCCAGAAGGCGGCCGAGGGGCGGGGGCGGGAGTGCTCCCAGCGGCGGCCGGTGGATTCGTAGCGGATGTGGTCCGCGAGGTCGTTGCCGTAGGTGATGACATCGGTCCGGTGCACCGAGAGCACGGGGTGGCCGGACTGGCCCGCGACGGCGGGCAGGTAGCGGTGGCCCTGGATCGGGACCAGGGGCGGGACGGTGGCGAGGTGGGTACGGGCGGCGTCGAGGGCAGCTGACGGGGAGTCGGGCCGTGGGCCCCAGGACGCCGGGTACCAGAAGCCGTTGTGCTCGACGTCGGACAGGACGCCCTCGACCGGCGGGGCCAGCCAGGCCCGGAGGGTGTCGGGGTCACCGTGCCGCCAGTCGGGCCACCACGGCGTCCCGTGCGGGAGACCGGCCGCGAGGAACATCCGGTGGTCGGCCGCGAACCGGAAGCCGAACCGTGCTTCCACCGCGTCGAGTTCGGAGTCGCTGAGGCCCGGTCCGAGGTCGGCGCGGAGCGTGCGCTGGAGGGCGGCTGCGGCTTCGACGGTGAGCGGGCGGTACGGCAGCGGTTCGGTCATCCGGGCAGGCTAGCGATGCCTTCACCGGTCCGGCGCTGAGCTTTTCAGGTGCCGGCGGACCGAGCCGAGCGGCCCGGGCCCGTCGCGACCGCTGCGGGCGGTCGAGGTTCGGAGCGGTGGCCGGCCCGGCGGTGGCGCCCGGGATCGCCACCGCCGGGCGCGCTCACAGCAGGAGCGAGTTGAAGGACCTGCCCGGCCGATCCGGGCTCTGACCCCAGTGGTGACCTACGCGACCGAGGATCTCGAGCAGGGTGTCGCGGTCCTCGGCGTGCTCCCGCAGCGCGAGTGCCGATCGCTCGATGACGATCAGATAGTGGTCGGCAGGTGCCCAGCGCATGTCGCGCAGGCACTCCGAGAGGGCGTCCCAGTTCCAACCGAAGTAGGCCGGGAGCCGCAGCCGGGCACTCATCTGCTCGAAGAGTTCCTGCTCGGTGCCCATCTCGGCACCGTCAAACCAAACCACGTGGCTCGTCCCGGCAGGCGGCAGGAGGAAGGAAGGGTGACGGGCGTCCCGCTCCAGGACGTGCACCCACGGTGCCTCGCCGCTCCAGTAGTGGTCCACCTTCACCCCGTTCGAGACATCCAGCCAGGTGCCGCCCGCCACGACAGCCCGACAACGACCGCCTTCGACGTGCCTGTTCCTCGGACTGCGCGACCGCCGGCGGGGCGGCAAGTCGGCAGCCGACGGCCCGCCGCTCCCGGCGGGACTGCGCTCAGCCCTGCTCGAAGGTCGCCGTCTCCATCCGGTACGGACCGGATGCGGGTGTCGCCGGGTTCAGCAGGACGACGAAGTCGGGGAGTGCGTCCGCCGAGGGGGTGCCGTCGGCGAGCACGCTCCCGGGCTCGGCTTCCCAGTCGATCACGTGCACGACCGCCTCGTGGTCGCCCTCCGCCACCGCGAACCGCACCGTACCGGGCCAGGGCTGGCCGGACACCCGCTCGATGCCGCTGAGGCAGGCCAGGCCGGCCGAGCGGTACAGGTACGGCTCGGAGGTCAGGAACACGTGGGCCGACTCACGGTCGGTGAGCCGAGCCCGCCCCTCCGCCGAACCGAGCCGGACGGTGACGCCGAAGGCTCCGTCGGAGTGGATGTTGACGGGGACGAGGGCCCCGGCGCGGATGTGGCGCAGCTGGTCCCGGTCTTCCAGGAGTTCGGGCTCCCAGGACGCGTGGTCCACCACGCGCGCGAACGCCGCCGGGCTCCACAGCGCGAGCATGCCGGCGTCGGTGACCACGGTCGCGGGGCTCCCGGGAACGGTCTGGTGATCGTGCATCAGTTCTTCTCTTCCTCCTCCGGAGCCTCGCCGCGCCGCGCCGGATCATCATGGCACGGCGCTCGTGCACCGCCGCCGGCGCGGTGAGCACGGTGAACGCTGCATTCCTTATGTCAACGCCATTGACGTTGCACGGCGCCCGGGGTTCTGATGGCGGTCCGACGAGGAGCCCACCCACTCCTCCGTACCCGTAGCAGGAGGCCCCGCCATGGCCGACCCGGTCCGTGCGCTGGAAGACGCGAAGCCCGTTCCGTTCTGGCTGGACGATCCCGGGCGGCCCGCCGCCGCCTCGGCGCTGGTCGGGGACACCCGGTGCGATCTGCTGGTGGTGGGCGGCGGGTACGCCGGGCTGTGGACGGCGCTGATCGCCAAGGAGCGGGACCCGTCCGCGGACGTGGTGCTGATCGAGGCCCAGCGGATCGGCTGGGCGGCGTCCGGGCGCAACGGCGGGTTCTGCGAGGCCAGCCTCACCCACGGGCTCGGCAACGGGTACCAGCGCTGGCCGGACGAGCTCGCCGAACTGGAACGGCTGGGAGCCGTCAACCTCCAGGGCATGGAGGACACGATTCGCCGGTACGGCATCGACTGTGACTGGCAGCGGTCCGGCTCCATCGTGGTCGCCACCGAGCCCTACCAGGTGGACGGGCTGCGGGAGTTCGCGGCACTGGCCGAGCAGTACGGCGGCCGGCCCACCCTGCTGGACCGCGACCAGGTGCGCGCGGAGATCGACTCCCCCACCTTCCTCGGCGGCCTCTGGGACCGCGAGGGCGTCGCGATGGTCGATCCGGCGAAGCTCGCCTGGGGGCTGCGCCGGGCCTGCCTCCAGCTGGGGGTCCGGGTGTACGAGCACACCCGGGCGACCGGGCTGAGCGAGTCCGGCCCGGGGGTGCTGGTGCGGACCCCGTACGGGCGGGTCGCGGCCCGGCGGGTGGCGCTGGCCACCAACGTGTTCCCGTCCCTGCTGCGCCGGCACCGGCCGTTCACCGTACCGGTCTACGACTACGCGCTGATGACCGAGCCCCTGACGGAGGACCAGCTCGCCGCCGTCGGCTGGCGCAATCGGCAGGGGTTCGCCGACAGCGCCAACCACTTCCACTACGTCCGGCTCTCCGAGGACAACCGGATCCTCTGGGGCGGCTACGACGTGGTGCACCAGTACCGCAGCCGGGTACGGGCCGAGCGGGACCAGCGGCCGGAGACCTTCGCCACCCTCGCGCGGCACTTCTTCCGCACCTTCCCGCAGTTGGAAGGCGTCCGGTTCAGCCACGCCTGGGGCGGGGCGATCGACACCTGCACGCGCTTCAGCGCCTTCTTCGACCTCTCCCACCGGGGTCGGGTCGCCTACACCGCCGGGTACACCGGCCTCGGTGTGGGGGCCACCCGCTTCGGCGCCGAGGTGATGCTCGACCTGCTGGCCGGGCAGCGGACCGAGCGCACCGAGTTGGAGATGGTGCGCCGCAAGCCGCTGCCCTTCCCGCCCGAGCCGATCCGCTCGGTGGGCATCGGCGTCACCCAGTGGTCACTGACCCGGGCCGACGCGAACGCGGGACACCGCAACCTCTGGCTCCGAACCCTGGACCGGCTCGGGATGGGCTTCGACAGCTGATGGTCCGTCCGGCGCCGACGGCCCGTCCGGACCGGTGTACCGGCCCCCGCGTGGTCAGAGCTCCGCGCGGGGGCCGGTGCCGGCGTTGGGCCGGCCTGCCGTAGGACGGGACGGACGGGGCGGCTGTGCGGAGGTGATCGGGTCGTCGCAGGGGGCATTCCGGTTATCGCGCCAATCACCTGTCACATCCGTGCCCTTGGTGGCAGCATGGTCCCCGACCGAGCGGGTGGGGTGGACCCCGGGGCGGGTGCAGCTGATCGGGGTTGTGCATGCTGGCTGAGTCGTGGAGCACGAGTACCGGTACCGGAGCCGGAATCGGAACCGCCGGAGGGGACCACGGCGGGTTCGGCCCCGGGGGCGGGGGCGGGGGCGCGGACCTCAGGGAGCGGTACCTGCCGGCCGCCTGGCAGTCGCCGCCACCGTTGGACTCCGGATGGCTGGTCGAGCAGCCGAGTCGGCTGCTGGACGCGCGCTTCGCGGTGGTCGGGTTCACCGGCCGCGAGGAGGAGTTGGCCGCGCTGCGGGCCTGGTGCGCGCCGGACCGTCCGCATGCGGTGCGCTGGCTGCACGGGCCCGGCGGGCAGGGGAAGACCCGGATCGCCGACCAACTCGCCGAAGAACAACGGCAGTCGGGCTGGCAGGTGGTCAGTGTGGACGGGCCACCGAGCGCCGGCGAAGCCGGACCCGGCGTGGCGGGGTCCGGGCAGGGCGGCGGTTCGGTGCCGGAGCAGCGGGCGGCCGGGCTGCTGGTGCTGGTGGAGCAGGCGGACTGCCGCCCGGTCTCCGAACTGGCCCGGCTGCTCGCCTCGGCGGTGCCGTCACAGCCCGGGGTGCCGACCCGGGTGCTGCTGCTGGCCCGGAGCGACGGCCTGCGGTACGCGCTGGAGACCGCTGCCGAGCAGCCGACGGTGACGGACAGCCAGGTGCTCGCACCGCTCGGGCCGACGGGCAGGGCCGCGCTGCACCGGGCCGGGGTGGCTGCCTTCGCGGCTCAGTACGGAGTCGAACCACCGCCGCACCAGCCCGAGTTGGGTCATCCCGACTTCGGCCTGGCACTCACCGTCCTGCTCTCCGCCCTGGACACGGTGCTGGACGCCACTCTGGAAGCCTCCTGGCAGTCGGGCCTCACACCGCTACCGGCGGCAGCCGACGACCGCACCGCCCTGACCGTACGGTTGCTGGACCGCGAGCAGGCCCACTGGGCGACGCTGCACCGGGCTCCGCGGGCGGGCCGGTACAGCACACCGCCCTGGGTGATGAGCCGGGCCGTGTTCGCCGCGGCGCTGGGCGGGCCGCGGCCCTCGGACCGGGCGGCCGAGCTGCTCGCCGCTCTGGCGCTGGACCACCCCGTCTCGGCGGTGCTCGCCGACCACGCGCTCTGCTACCCGTCCTCCGAACCGGGCCGTGAGCTGGTGCCGTTGCGGCCCGCCGTCCTGGCGGAGGACTTCCTCGCCCTCACCCTGCCGGGCCACTCCGTCGGGTACCCGGCCCAGCCCTGGGCAGCCGGGGACGCCGCTACGGTGCTCGGCCTGGCGACGGCGACACGCACCGCATCCACGCTGCCGGACCCGAGGGCAACAGCGGGGGCAACGGCACCGCAGGACGGCCGAGGGGGCGGCACGGAGGAGGGAAGGGGAGACGATCCGCAGGCGGGCGCCGACGCCGGGGCGGCACTGCTCCGGCTCGCCCTGGCGGCCGGCCGCTGGCCGCACGTGGTGCCCCAGCTGCTGCGCCCGGTGCTGACCGCCGACCCGACTTTGGCGGTGGCGGGCGGCACGCCCCTCCTCCTGGCCTTGGCCGAACTCCCCGGCCTGGACGGTGAGCTGTTGGAGCGGGTGCTCGCCGCCGTTCCCGTCGATCCGTCACCCGACCTGCGGCCGGGCCGGGCCGCTCTGCTGGTGCGGCTCTCCGGCCACCGGCTGGTGCACCGCACCGCACCTGCCGATCATGCCGCCGTACTGCGCGAACTGGCGGATTCCCTGGCTGAGTTGGGGAGGCTGGAGGAAGCCGCCACCGCCGCCCGGCGCGCGGTGGAGCTGCTCACCGCGCTCGAGGCCGGCGAGCCGGCCGGGCACCGGGCCGCGCTGGCCGAGGCGCTCGGCGCGCTCTCGGACCTGCTGGACCGGGCCGGCCACCGGCCCGAGGCCTTGGCCGCCCGCGAGCAGGCGGTGGCGGTCCACGAGGCGCTGGCCGCCACCGATCCGGCCCGGCACGGTCCGGGGTTGGCGGCGGCGCTGGTCGCGCACAGCGGGCTGTTGGAGCGGTCCGGGCGCTGGGGCGAGGCCCACCGGGCCGGCTGGGCGGCGGTCCAGCGGTACCGCGAACTCGCGCGCCGCGACCCGGACCGGCGGGCCGGGCTGGCTGCCGCGCTGTCGGCGGCGGGAGCGCTCTCGCTGCGCGGCGTGGACGACGTGGACGAGCTCGATCCGGCGCGCGAAGCAGTGGGCCTGTGGCGGGAGTTGGCTGCCGAGGATCCGGTGGCGCACCGCCCGGCACTGGCTGCCGCACTGCTGAGGCTGCGCCACGACCTGGCCAGGGCAGGGCGGCGGGGCGAGGCGGTGGAGGCCGCCGAGGAGGGCGTGGCGGTGCACCGTTGGCTGTCGGCCACCGATCCGGAACGGTACGCGGCGGCCTTCGCCGCCGCGCTCGGGAAGCTGCGCAACAGCCTCGCGGAGGAGAACCGGTATCCGGAGGCGGCAGCCGTCGGGGCCGAAGCGGTGCACGTGTGGCGGCAGTTGGCGGAGCAGGCACCGGCCGTCCACCGCCGCTCGCTGGTCGGTGCCCTGCACGGGCAGAACGACGTGCTGCGTGCAGCCGGGCTCCCTCCCGAGCCCGAGCCGAGGAGCACCCCGCAGCCGGCGCGGACGGGCGGTCGGCAGCTCGGGCCGGAGGAGCGGCAATTCGCTTCATCGGGACAGCAGTTCGGGGTGTCGGGGCCGCAGGTCGGAGCAGTCGGGCCACGGCTGGGCGTGGCAGGAGCGTCGCCCGGAGTGGCCGCTGCCGCCCCCTTCCCCGCCGAGCCCCGGATCGCCGGCGGCCCGTCGGCCGAGGCCGATCACCGCGCCGCAGCCGCAGGCGCAGCCGCAGGCGCAGCCGCAGGCACAACCGGCGGAGCGGGCGACGCAGTGGCCGGTGTCCCGGCACCACCCGCCGTCGGGTCGCCGGAGGTCCCCCGGCGACAGGAGTGGGCGGAGACCGCGCCCCTGCCCGCCCCGGGCACGGAGCGCCGACCGGTACCCGAACGCGCTTCGCGGCAGCGGCTGTTCGCCGATCCGGAGTCCCCCGCCGGACACCTCTCCGATCCGGTCGGCGGCATCGGAGCCGACGCCGGTACGGCTCCCGACCCCACCGGCGGACCGGACGGCGGACCGGACCGTCCGCCGTTCGAGGTGCACGGCTGGCGCAGCAGCACCGGTACCCCCCGTGGCAGCGGCAGCAGCGGCACCGGCTCCCGGCCCCGCCCGCCCCGGCCGCAGCCGCCGGACGACCCGGCCGCCCTGACCGCCCTGGCCGACCGGCTGGTCCGGCAACGGGACTGGCCGGCGCTCTGGGCACTGGCCCGGTCGGTGCCGGTGGCGGAGGCCGCCCGGCTGGCCCGGCGGCTGCCGCTGCGACGCTGGCAGCCGGACGACCTGGCGGAGCTGGAACTCGCGCGCGCACTGGCCGGGTTGAGCGTCCGTCGGACGGTGGACCTGGTGGCACTGGAGGCGTCCGCCGTACCGGTGCGGCTGCCCGCCGAGTTCGACCTGTTCAGTGCCGACTACCTGGCCTTCGCACACGGGCGGCCCGCCCTGGCCGTGGCGGCGATCGACTCGGCGGCGCAGCAGGAGTCGGTGCGGGTGCTCGATCTGGAGCAGGGCGCCCGGGTGACGCTGCACCAGGGGGCGATCGGACATTCGGCGATCGCCTGCCTCGGCCCGGAGGAGGTGGTGGCCGCCTGGCGGCCGGCCGGGCCCGGACCGGAGGCGGCGGGGGTGTTCGAACTGGTGCGGCGCGGCCCGGACGGGGCCACCACGGTGCTCGGTGCGGGCCCGGCGATGGCCGGGGCCCGCACCGTGCCGACCAGGGACGGACAGGTGTCGGGGCTGCGGCTGGCACCGGGGGCGCTGGTCCAGGAGGGCCGGGATGCGCCCCGACCGGTGGACCTGCGGCCGTGGGGGCTGACCCGGGGGGACCTGCTGGCGGTGGAGCCCGACGGTCGGCGGCTGGTGCTCTCGGACGGGGCCCGGCTGGTGGCAGTGGACTCCCGGCTGCGGGCTGCGCTGGCCACCGGTGCGGTGCCGGCCGAGCACGGCGAGGTGCTGGACCTGGCGTTCGCCGGGCCGGACCTGCTGGTCAGCTCGGGTGCCCGGGGCGGGATCGGCCGGTGGGAGCCGCAGGGCACCGTGCTGCGCCTGACCCGCTGGCAGCCGGGGCCGCTGCTGCGCAATCTGTTCGCCGTCCCGGCCTGGCGGGTGGTCGGCGGCTACGCGCCGGACGAGGGCCGGGTGCACTTCTTCGACCCGGACTCGCTCTCCCCGGTGCCGGTGCCGGTCCCACTCGCGGCCGATCTCCAGCTCAAGGTGGTCGCGGTCTCCCCGGACGGCCGGTACGTGGCCGCCGCCGGCCGGCCGACCGTCGATTCGTCCCGCCGCCGTCCGGTCCCGGAGTGGGTCACCCTGGTCCACGACCTCCACCACCCGGGTGCGCTGCTGGAGCGCCCGCCCGGTGACCTCTCCCCCGCCGAGACCGCCGCCCTGGCCGCCCACGCCGTGGCGGAGGGGCGGCCGGGCGAGCCGTCCGATCGGCCGACCGGGGGGCGACGGCGGGCCGAACGGGCGGGTGTGGCCCAGTTGTTGGCACTCGCCCACGCCCTCGCGGGTCTCGGCTCCCCGGTCTCCGGCCTCCGGGCGCACCGATCCGGCTGACCCTGGGCGACCCCCGCAGCCCCGGCAGTCCCCGCGACCCCGCCCCCCTGCGACCCCGACCCCGGCGCCCCCCGCGACCCCGGCCGTGTCGGCCGACCGGGGCGACCGGGCTGACCGCGCGGGATAAAGGTCCGATAAAGGCAGGGCATTCAACAGGTGCACATCTCAACTCCCCCGATTGGTCATACGAACGCCAACCGGTCTGGAGAGACATAGGGCAACACGATCTCGCGCTCCAACCCACGCCCCTGGAGAGCCTGCCATGGCCATTGCCACCGCCACCTCACCGGCCGCCAAGCTGCCCACCCCGCGCAACGGCGCCCCGGCCTACTCGGTCTCCCTCGCCACCGACCAGGCGGACGTCCGGGCCGCCCAGCGGCTGCGGCACGACGTGTTCGCCAACGGCATGGGGGCCGTGCTCGACACCCCCGAGGCCGGCCTGGACATCGACCCCTTCGACGACTTCTGCGACCACCTGCTGGTCCGTGACAACGAGACCGGAGAGGTGGTCGGCACCTACCGCCTGCTCCGCCCGGAGCAGGCGGTGAAGGCCGGACGCCTGTACTCGGAGACCGAGTTCGACCTCACCAACCTGGCCGGCATCCGCTCGGACACGGTCGAGGTCGGCCGCTCCTGCATCGACATCCGCCACCGCGACAACGGCGCCGTGATCAACCTGATGTGGGGCGGCATCGCCCGCTACCTGGTCGACACCGGCAACACCTGGGTGGCCGGCTGCTGCTCCGTCCCGCTGGCCGACGGCGGCGCCACCGCCGCCGGGGTCTGGGACGCCATGACCGCCCGCCACCTGTCGCCGCAGGAGTACCGGGTGACCCCGCACCGCCGCTGGGACCCGACCGGCGTGCTCCGTCCCGAGCGCACCAGCATCCCGCCGCTGCTGCGCGGCTACCTCCGCCTCGGCGCCTGGGTCTGCGGCGAGCCGGCCCACGACCCGGACTTCAACACGGCCGACCTGTACGTGCTGCTCTCGCTGGAGCGCACCGACCCGCGCTACCTGCGGCACTTCCTCTCGGCCGGTGCCGCTCCGGAGGCCACCACCACCCCGGCCGCCGCCGGCGCCACCGCGGCCTGACACCGTGTCGGTCTGGCTCCCCACCTCCCCCTGCACGCCGACGAGTTGTCTCGCCGAGGCCGGCCCGTCCGTGTCCGCCCCGCGCCGCCTGGCGCGCGGGGCGGGCGCCGTCTGCGCGCTGCTCCCGGGCGTGCTGGCGGCCCGGTTCGTGCCCGGCTGGGGCCGGGTGCCCGCCCTGCGGGACGCCCTGCTGCGCGGGTGGACCCGTACCGTGGTCGCCTCGCTCGGGGTCCGGCTGCGCGTCCGGGGTGCGGACCAACTCCCGGGCGGCGTCCTGCTGGTGGCCAACCACGTGTCCTGGCTGGACATCGTGCTGCTGGCCGCCGTCCGGCCGGGGCCGATGCTGGCCAAGACCGAGGTCAGGCGCTGGCCGCTGATCGGCGCGCTCGCCTCCGGCGGTGGCACGATCTTCATCGACCGCGATGACATCCGCCAACTCCCGGACACCGTCCGGAAGATCGCCGATGCTCTGCGCTCGGGTCGGCCGGTCGGGGTCTTCCCCGAGGGCAGCACCTGGTGCGGACGGGCCGGTGGCACCTTCCGCCGGGCCGCCTTCCAGGCCGCCCTGGACGCGGGCGTCCCCGTCCAGCCGGTGACCATCCGCTACCTGCTGACCGACGGCACGCCGAGCACCGCCCCGGCCTTCGTCGGCGACGACGAACTGATGCCCTCGATCCGCCGGGTGCTGGCCGCGCGCGGCCTGGTGGCCGAACTCACCTTCCACCCGCCGGTGTCGGGCCACGACCGCCGTGAACTGGCCCGCGCCGCCCAGGCGGCCGTGGGCAGCGCACCGGCATCCGGGCACCTGGTCGCGCCGGTACCCGCCGTCCCGGCCCAGGTCCGCAGCCGGGTGGGCAGCGCCGCCTGGCGGTGAGCACGAGCGGGCCGGACGCGGCCCGCTCAGCAGCGCCGGACGCCAGGACCGGACAGCAGGACCGGATACCGGGACCGGACGGCAGGGCCGGACACGAGGACGGGCGCGACGGCGAGCAGGAACGGCGGAGGGCGGTGCACGCCCGCACCGGCCGTGCACCGCCCTCCTCCGACTCCGGTGTACGGAGCGCCCGTCAGCCGAAGCGCCCATTCACGTAGTCGGCGGTCCGGCGGTCGGCCGGTGAGCCGAAGACCTGCTCGGTCGGCCCGGCCTCGACGATCCGGCCTGGGCTGTCGTGCCCGGCCAGGAAGAACGCGCAGGACTGCGAGACCCGTTGGGCCTGCTGCATGTTGTGGGTGACGATCACGATGGTCAGCCGGCCCTGCAACTCGGCGATGGTCTCCTCGACCCGGCGGGTCGAGGTCGGGTCCAGGGCGGAGCAGGGCTCGTCCATCAGCAGCACGTCCGGCGACACCGCCAGCGAGCGTGCGATGCAGAGCCGCTGCTGCTGGCCGCCGGAGAGCGAACCGCCGGGAGCCTTCAGCCGGTTGCTCACCTCGCCCCACAAGCCGGCCCGTTGCAGGCTGGTCTCCACCAGCGCGTCCCGCTCGGCCCGGTCGATCCGGACGCCGGCCAGCTTGAGGCCGCTGGCGACGTTCTCGTAGATGCTCATCGCCGGGAACGGGTTGGGCCGTTGGAAGACCATCCCGATCCGGCGCCGCACCTCCGCGGGCCGCCGGCCGAGCGCGTAGATGTCGGTGCCGTCCAGCAGTACCTCGCCCGACAGCGTGGCGCCCCGGACCATCTCGTGCATCCGGTTGAGGATCCGCAGGTAGGTCGACTTGCCGCAGCCGGACGGGCCGATCAGGGCGGTCACCTGACCGGCCGTCATGCCCAGCGAGACCCGGTCGAGGACCTTGCGCTCGCCGAACCAGGCCGAGACCGCCTTGGTCTCGATCCCGGAGAGCGTGCCGTCCAGCGGTGGCAGCACGGCGGTGATGGTGTCGTCGGTCATCCGGTGGTCCTTCGCGGTAGGGGGCGTCTCACGGGTGGCGCTGCTGCTCAGAAGAGGTTGGGCAGCAGGGCGGCGGCGTTCTCGTAGCAGCTCCAGACCAGGGCGGCGAGGATCGGGGCCGCGCACAGGTAGGCCGCCCAGCGGTGCCAGAGGCGGACCGCCAGGGTGGTCGCGGTGACGGCCACCAGCAGTCCCAGGGACCAGAGTTGGAGCGCGGGCAGGGCGGCCCGGTCGGCTGCCAGGGCCTTGTCGGTCGGACGCAGCGCCGACCGGGCTCCGGTGTCGGGGTGCGGATCGCCGTCCAGCCGGGCGCCGACCAGCCGGGTGGAGGAGGGCACCAGGTCGGAGTCCCCGGTGACCAGCACCAGGCGGTTGGGCGCCTGGTCGGTGAGCGGGTGGTCCTCGTCGCCGAAGGCGTTGACGGTGTAGACCGCCCGGCCGAGGCCGGTGGTGACCTCGATCCGGTCCCCCGCGCGGAGTTCGTCGAGCCGGCCGAACGGACCGCCGAAGCTGACCCGGCGGCCGAACAGCACGCTCACCCCGGGCTGGCCGGGCAGCGCGGTGTCCCGGCGGTGGCCGGGGCCGCGCATCAGGTCCCGGCCGGTGGTGCCCTCGACCACCACCGTCTCGGTCAGGCCGAGGGCGGGCACTGTGATCAGTGCCACGGGTGCGCCGTCGGCGGTCGGGCCGGTCGGGGCCACCGCGTTCGCCAACTGGTCCCGGAAGGTCCGGTGGGCCGCCGCCTGCGCGTGCTGCTGCTGGAGCTCGGAGAGCGCGGGCAGGTAGCCGGCGAAGCCGACCACCAGGGCGGCCAGGCCGCAGGCGGCCCACCCGGCCTGGGTGGTCGGCCGCCGGCCCCGGGACGGGGCGGGCACCGGGGACGGACCGGGGGCGGTGGCGGACGGGGTCTGACGCACGGTCAGCGGGGCCTTCACCATCCGGTCCTGGACGGGGGCGCTCACCGGGCACCGCCCCGGGCGCGCCGCCGGGCCGCCAGCCAGCCGCCGAGCAGCGGGGGCACCGCGACCACGGCGAGCAGTTCCAGCGCGGTCAGGGTGCTCAGCAGCCACTCGTCCTTGCGGCTGGCCACGTCCACCACACTGGCCTGGAGGGTGCCGCCGCCGGATCCGCCGCCACGGTTCACCACCTGGCCGGTCTGCGGGTCGATCACCGGCGCCTCCGCCGACGGGTCGCCCGTCCCCGTCCCCCCGGTGGCCCCGCCACCGCCGTCGGTCCCGGTGCCGGCCGTGCCGCCCGTGGCGGCGCCGTCGGCACCGCCCGCCGCGGAGCCCGTGCCGCCGCTGCCGCCGGTCGAACCGCCGCCCGACGAACCGCCGCCGGCCGCGGCACCGTTGGTGCCGCTGCCGCCCGCGCCACCGCTCGAACCGCCCGCCGCGGCGCCGCCGCCGGCCGCGCCCGAGGTCGAGCCCGAGGTGCCGCCGGTACCGGCGCCGGCCGGTGTGGTGGGCTTGCCGTTCTGCACCACGCAGTTGAGCGGTGTGCCGGCCTTGTCGCACGGGCTGGGCTGCGGCGCGTTGGCCAGCACGGTCAGCTGTCCGGCCGCATTGAAGGTCGGGTTGCCGCAGTTGGCGAGGGTGTCCGGGTTGACGGTGTTGGTGCTGCCCGGGATGTGGGCGACCTGGAGCATGCCGCCGCGCACCAGGTTGCGCGGGATCGGCGAGTAGCCGAGGCTGTCGGCCTGCCCCTGGCCCTCGCAGAGCACGTAGGAGATGAAGCGGCCGAGCGCGTCGCCCTTGGCGTCGGTGAAGCGCGGCGGGACCGGATCGGCCACGCCCTTGCGCGGCACGATCAGGTAGGAGTAGCTGGAGACCGGGTAGGCCCGGGGGTCGTTCATGCCGTAGACGCCGTCCAGGTTCTGCTGCAGGAAGTCCGGGTCGGTCGGCGGGGTGGAGTCGTCAACTCCCTTGATCTTGGCGGCGGTCAGCGCGACCGCGACGTTCGAAGCGGTCGGCAGGGTGTAGTACCCGGCGGCGTTCAGCACCTTCACCACCGGCCAGTTGGAGCGCTTGGCGTAGGCGTACTCGTCGTAACCGATGGTGCCCAGGCCGGACGGGGCCTTGATGAAGCCGGCCACCACGTCGGAGCCGTTCTGCGCCACCATCCGGCCCTTGGTCGGGAAGAACTCGGTGTACTCGCCGCAGCTGACGCCGTTCACCTCGGAGCAGTACGCCTCCCACTCGGCCTGGTGGGTGTGCTGCATCCAGCGGGTGAACTGGGCGGTGGCACCCGAGCCGTCCGAACGGACCACCGGGGTGATCTCCTTGCGCGGCAGGGCCCGGCCGTAGTCCCGGGTGATCGCCGGGTCGTCCCAGTAGGTGATCTTCCCGGTGAAGATCTTCACCAGGGTGTCGGAGGACAGCCGCAGGTCGGTGACCTGCTTGCCGGCCACCACCAGGTTGTACATGAAGGCGGTGCCGCCGGCCGTGATCGGGACGTACGAGTAGCCGTAGACCGGCCGCTCGACCCCGGCCGCACCCGAGCCGCCGACGTTGCCACTGGCCCCGGTGTCCCGGCGGGAGCGGAACGGGACGTCGGAGGCGGTGAAGTCGTCCAGGCCGGCCGCCCAGTTCTTCCGCCCGGCGGCCGAACCGATCGGGTTGAAGTTGATCTGGATGCCCTGCGGCACCACGTCCTGCCGCCACTGGTCCAGAGCCGGGCCGGCCCAGCTGGAGCCGTCGGCGTTCAGCGAGGTGGCCGCGTGGGCCGGGCGGGCCGCGCCGAACAGCACGGTGGCGGCGGTGAGCAGCAGGACGAGCAGCACGGCGGGCAGGCGGTGCGGCCGGTGAGCGGGCGCCCACGGCATGAGGTCTCCTCGGGGGTGGTCGGTGGTTCCGGTGGAGGTTCGGCCGGTGGCGGTCACTGCGAGTCCGCCGTGCGGGGCGCACCCGGGACCGCGGTCGGACGGACGGCCTCCGCCCGACGGGTGGCGGCAGCCTGACGGGTGGCCGCAGCCCGACGGGCGGCCTGCGCCGTGCGGAGGGCCACGGCCGGGCGGACGGACCGGGCGGGGGCCGGGCGGCGGGCCCCGGCGGACTCCCGCTCGATCCGGCGGCGCTGACGCCGGCTCAGGTCACCGGGGCGGCGCCCGCCGAGGACGCGTGCGGTGACGAACAGGACCAGCACCAGCGCCATCAGGGTGAGCGCGGCGGCGAAGGCCCGGGAGACCATGTCCGGGTACGGGAGCTTGACGTAGTTCCAGATGTAGAGCGGCAGGTTGAGCTGCTGCTCGGAGAACGGCGTGAGGTTGAAGTAGGTGGTGAAGCCGGAGGTCAGCAGCACCGGGGAGGTCTCGCCGATGCCCCGGGCCATGCCCAGCACCACCGCCGTGGCCAGGCCCGGCCGGGCGGTCGGCAGCACCACCGTCCAGATGGTCCGCCACTGGCTGGCACCGAGCGCGTAGGAGGCCTCCCGCAGGGTGCCGGGCACCAGCCGGATGACCACCTCGGCGGCCCGGGTGACGATCGGCATCATCATCACGGTGAGCGCCAGCGAGGCGGCGAAGCCGCTGCGCTCGACCCCGAGCGTGAGGATCACCACGCCGAGCACGAACAGCCCGGCGACGATCGAGGGCAGCGCCGTCATGGCCTCCACCAGGGAGCGCACCGGCCGGGCGAACCGGCCACCGGTCTCCGACAGGTAGACGGCGGCGGCGATGCCCAGCGGGACCGCGAACAGGGTGGCCAGGCCGAGCTGTTCGAGCGAGCCGATGACGGCGTGCAGCGCTCCGCCGGAGGTGATCGGGGAGAGCCCGGCGGTGCGCTCCATCGACTCGGTGAAGAAGTTCAGGTGGGAGGCCGCGGTGACGCCGCGGACCGCCAGGAAGCCGATCTGGAGGACGATCACGGTGGCCACCAGGATGCCGGAGCTCCAGGCCAGCACCGCGACCATCCGCTCCCGGACGAACTGGCCGTCCCACTGGAGCCGGCCGGCCCCGGCGTAGAACGCCAGGAAGAGCAGGTACCAGAGGATCAGGAAGCCGGCCGCGCCGCTGAACGGGAGCAGCCGCTGGTGCAGCAGCCAGTCCAGGGCGAGTGAGCCGCCCGCCGCACCCGCCAGGGTGGCCAGGTCGGCGCGGGTCACCCCGCCGGTCCGGATCCGGGGTTCGGCGGGCGGGAGGGCGTCCATCGGTACGGCGTCGGTCGGGCCGGCTCCGGGCGCGGTGCCGGGTCCGGCGCCGGCGTCAGGGGTGAGGGTGTCGGTCATCAGGGGCGTCCCGCTCAGTCGTTGGTCGCCGCGCCCGAGCGCGAGCGGTTGATGATGATCCCGGCCACCAGGTTGACCACCAGGGTCAGGACGAAGAGCACCAAGCCGGCCGCCATCAGGGCGGAGAGTGACAGTTCGTCGGATTCGCTGAAGCGCAGGGCGATCAGCGCGGAGATGGAGTTGCCGCCGTTCTCCAGGAGGTGGCCCTTGAAGACGAAGGCCGGCGAGATGATCAGCGCGATCGCGATGGTCTCGCCCATCGCCCGGCCGAAGCCCAGCATCACCGCGCCGATCACCCCGCCCTTGCCGAACGGCAGCACCACGGTGCGCACCATCCCCCAGCGGGTGGAGCCGAGCGCGTAGGCGCCCTCCCGCTCGCCCTGCGGCGCCTGGGAGAACACCTCCCGGCTGAGCGAGGTGATGATCGGGATGATCATCAGGCCCACCACCACGCCGCCGATGAAGGTGGAGGAGGTGTAGGAGGTGCCGATGTCGCCGGTGCGCACCTTGAGGAACGGCACCCACTCGCCCAGGTGGTTCGAGATCCAGCGGGAGGTGCCGATGATCCGGGGCTGGAGGAAGTACAGCCCCCAAAGGCCGTAGACGATGCTGGGGATGGCGGCCATCAGGTCGATCAGCGAGATCAGCGGCGCCCGCAGCCGGACGGGCGCGTACTCGGAGATGAAGATGGCCGTCATCAGCGCCACCGGGACGGCCAGCACCAGCGCGATCACCGCGATCAGCAGTCCGTTGGGCAGCACGGCGGCGATGCCGAAGCGCTCGGCCGACAGCAGCCAGCGCTGCTCGGTGAAGAAGGACCAGCCGGCCACCCGGAGCGCCTGGGCGCCCCGGATCAGCAGGAAGAACGCGGTCAGTCCCATGATCAGGAAGACCGAGAGCCCGGCGGCGCTCAGCCCGAGCCGCAGCACCCGGTCCCCCGGGCTGGGCGGTGCACTGATCTGCCGTGGTCGGTCGTGGTCCGCCGGGGCGGGGGTGGTGCTCGTCATGGCGAGGGTCTCTCCAGACTCGGGGCGGTCAACTGGGGCCGGGTGTCCGGTGGTTCAGCCCCGGCCGGTGATCCGGCGGGTCAGCCGGGCGCCGGCCTCGGTACCGCTCAGCAGCAGCGTCGCCGGGCCGCCGACCAGCAGGACCGCACCGATCACCAGCAGCACCGGCAGCAGCAGGCGGGCCGTGCCCGCCCGGTCGGCACTCGGCCGACCGGCCGCGACCGGGGCGGCGGACACCGGAGCGGAGGTGTCGCTCGCCTTGGCCGAGGGTGCGGCGGACGCGCCCGGCGACACGGCCGAGACCGGCAGTCCGGCCGTGCTGCCTCCGGTACCGGAGCCCCCACCGGTGGAACCCGAGGTGCCGGAGGAACCCGTGGAACCCGAGACGCCGGAGGAACCCGTGGAGCCCGAGGTGCCGGAACTCCCGCCCGTGGTACCGCCGGTGGACCCGGCGCCCTCGGTGCCGCCGCTGCCGGCACCCTGACTGGTGCCGCCGCCGGAGGCCGCCGGAGCGGTGGCACCGGCGCTCGCCGATTCGCCCGGAGTCGGGGTGGGCTGGGCCGTGGGGGCCACCTGGTTGCCGGGCAGGGCCGCGTCCTGCGCGGCCACGTGGCCGGCGGCGGCCTTGGCCTGGGCGCTCTGAGCCTCCGTCAGGGCCAGGAAGCCGGGGGCCAGCAGGCCCGGTGCGCTGCCGTAGATCTGGCCGCCGCCGGGGTCGGTGACGGTACGGACGAAGCGGGCCAGCGCCTCGGCCCGGGCCGGGGGGAGGTCGGCGGTCGGCAGCATCGCGTACTGCACGGTGGTCAGCGGGTAGGCGCCCTTGGCCCGGCTGAAGGCGGTGTCACCGACGCCGTACGGCAGCGACTGGGTGCCGGTGACCGGGTCGGTGGCCATCACCGAGACGGCCGCCTGCATCGAGCTCAGCGAGGGGGTGACGTACTCCCCGGCCGGGTTGGCCAGCGCCACCTCGGGCAGCGAGTACGCCTTGGCCTGGCCGGTGTCCATGATGGCGAACAGCGCGCGCTGGCCGATCGGTTGGGCCGCGCAGCGCGGGTGGCCGCCGGTGTTGTCGACGTTCGGGTCGCTACAGGTGGCCCGGCCCTCCAGCACGTTCCGGGCGACGGAGCTCAGACCGCCGATCAGCGGGTTCCACTCGTACTGCTTCCAGTTGCCCGGGCCGCTGAAGTCCTGCGGCTGGAAGCTCTCCACCGGGTAGCCGGCGAAGCTGGAGCGCAGGTAGTTGGTGTTCAGCCGCATGCCCCACGGGTCCTTGGCACCCTGGAGGAACTGGGCGGCGGCCGGGTCGGCGGCGATCCACGAGGTCACCTGGTGCACCAGGTCGGAGGTGCCGCCGATCACCACGGGGGTGGTCTCGGCCTTGTTGCCGCCGGAGCCGCACTCGGGCCAGACCGGGCCGTTGGCGGCGTCCACCGGGTTGAGCGCGAGGAACTCCGGGTCCACGAAGACGCACTTGGGGTTGCCGTCCACCGAGGGGATCACGGCGCCGTACTGGAGGTCGTAGGACTGGGTCAGCAGCTTGGCCATCAGCCGGGCGTTCAGCTTGAGTTGACGGACCTGGCGACGGTTCCCGGCGTCGTCCACCACGAACACCACCGAGACGCCGCTGGTGGCGAGCGGGGCGTAGACGTACGGCCGGCCGGCCGGTGCACCGTCGGCCCGGGCGGTCAGCGCCACGTCCGCGCCCCGGCGCTCCAGGAAGGCGGCCCGGGCCTGCGGCTCGCCGCCGCCGAACACGTACTGCAGGTTGAGCGGGGTCTCGGCGGCGCAGAGACCGGCCCGCCACTGCTGGACCGCCCGGTTGGCCATCTCCAGGCCGGCCATCGTGAACTGCGCGTCGCCGGCCTTGCAGTCGCCCGGGGTGGGGGCGAACTTCAGCGGGACGACCGCGCGTTGCTGCCAGGCGCAGCTCTCACCGGTCTGGTAGCGGCCACCGGCGTTCTTCCGGAAGGCGCCGTCCGAGGCGGTGTTGAAGAATCCGTCGCTGTCCGGCGAGTGGTCCTCGCAGTTCACCGTGCCGGCCGGGGTCTGGTAGGCGCCGATCGAGTCGCCCCCGTAGTTGGCCTCCACCACCAGCGAGCAGGCGTGCCCGGCGTCGCAGCCCAGGGTCTGGCTCTGCTGGGAGGTCCAGAGCTCGATCTCGGCCTCACCGGTGCCGTCGGGGCGGGTGGCCGCGATCACCATGTTGGACGGGAACTCGGGGGTGTTGGCGCCCTGGGCGATGTCCTGCTCGAAGCCCTTGGCCGGGTCGCCCCGGTAGACGGTGGAGCCGTAGCAGTCGGTCGGGCCGGGGTTCTCCCCCCGGCACTGGTAGATCCGGACGGCGTAGAGCACGTCGGTGTTGCCGACCTGGGCGACGTCCACCGGGTCGCCCCAGGTGTAGACCGTCGGGGTGAAGCCGCTCCACTTGACCCGCACCCGCTCGTTGGTGAGGTCGGTGCCCTTCTCCAGGGTGACCGAGCCGCGCGGACCGGTGGTCCAGTCCGCCGGGTTCCAGACCGGCGGGCCCTCCACCGTGACACCGGCGGCGGCCTGCGCCCGGGTGACCGGCGCCGGCCACACCGTCAGGGCCAGGGCCGCCGCCCAGACCACGACCAGGGCGACGTACACCTGCACCGGGCGACCGGCTCTGCGGACTCTCATGGGCACCTCTCACCGCGCGGACGAAATGGCCGACCCCGACCCGTCGGGTTCGAACTTCCGTATTTCCCCATGGTGATATGTCAGTTGATGACCGATCAGGTGTACGAGGCCCCAACTGCCCAGCTACTAGAGGGACATGGAAAAGCCCGTGGCGCCGGAGCGGCGCCACGGGCGGGAAATGCGGGGCTCAGCCCTGGGTGTAGGAGAGCGCGAACGAGCCGACCTTCACGTCCGCCCGGAAGAAGTCGGTGGCGAGCTGCTGGTTCAGCCGCTGGGCGCCCTCGGTGGTCACCGTCAGGCCGGCCGAGGTCAGCGAGCTCACGCCGCCGGCCACCGAGACGGTGCTGTCACCGGACGGGGTGAGCAGACCGACCGGGGCGGTGCCGCCGGCGGGCACGCCGGTGATCTGCCAGGAGTCGATGTCGAAGGCGAGCTGACGGTAGACCACGGCGCGGCCGGTCCGCAGGTTGACCGCCAGCAGGCTGCCGTCGAGCTGCACGTTGCCGTAGTACTCCCGCAGCACACCGGTGGCGCCGGTGACCGGGAAGCTCGCGGAGAAGCCGGCGGCGGAGTCGTAGGCGGGGGTGCCCGGCGGGAGCGGGATCACGAAGATGCCGGCCTGGGCGCTGCGGCGCAGGAAGTCGCCGTCCTCCCGGATCACGGCCGAGCCGATCGAGGCGGCGGGCGTGGTGGCCCGCGCCTCGACGCCCGCCTCGGCCGCCGCGTCCTGGGCGATCCGGACGGCCGCCCGGGCCGCGTCGGCGGTGGCGGCCTCGTCGGTGACGGCGGCACCGGCCGGGCCGGTCAGGACGGTGACGGCGGCCAGCGCGGCGGCGCCGGCCAGGACGAGGCGGGTGCGGAGACGAGACATGGACGGGCTCCCTGAGGTCGGTTCGGCTGAGCGTTGAGCGGCGGCCGGGCCCGTCAGGCCCGGCCGCCTGGTGGTGCGGTCGATCAGGTGGTGCGGTGGATCAGGTCCTGCGGTGGATCAGGTCCTGCGGGAGGTGACGGTGGTTCAGATGGTGGTGGTGCTGCCGCAGGCGCTGCCCGGCAGGGCCAGGAAGCCGTAGCTGGTGATGGTGCTCGGGTGGGTGCAGATCCAGCCGGTGGGGCCGAAGATGCCCTTCAGGGTGGTGGAGTAGGCACCGGCCGTGTTCCAGGCCGAGGCGCGGACCACGTTGTAGACCACGCGGCCGTAGGCGCTCGCGGCGAACGGGGCGTTGATGGTGTTGGAGGCGTTGACCGGGGCCACGCCGTTGACGTTGCGCAGGGTCAGCGGGCCGGGGTTCTCGGCCGGGGTGGAGTGACCGCCGAAGACCTGGCTGATGTAGGAGGCGACCGAGTACGGGAAGATCGCGTCCACGTCGTTCAGCGCCGCGGTGGTGCCGGTGTTCTCCTGCGGGCCGCTGGTGACGCACGCGCCGGGGGTGACCGGGGTGGCGCCGCCGATGGCCTTCAGGAAGAAGGTGCGGGTGCCCGAACCGTTCTGCGGGAGGAAGGGCTTGATGGTGCCGGCGGTGCCGCCGACCGTGCTCCAGTTGGTGATGGTGCACTCGTAGATGCCCTTGAGCTGGGCCGTGGTCAGGTTCGCCGGGGCGTGGCCGCCGGTGGCCTTGGCGGACCAGGTCACCGCGTCCTTGGCGAAGGCGACGAACAGGTCGTCGGTGGTGTCACCGGTCTGCGGGCCACGCGAGGAACGGGCGAAGTCGACCGTGGTGGCGGTGTTGTTGTTCAGCGCGGTGACGCCGGCGCTGGAACCGTTCGGACGGTTGATGGTGGCGGCGCCGGACTTCGGGGTGATGGTGGCCGAGCCCAGCGGGTCCCAGCTGTACAGACGCGGGGTGCTGGCCGGCGCGCCGGCGATCGAGGCGTTGTAGTCGGCCGAGACCTGGGCCAGGTAGGGCGCGGTGGTGTCCGAGCCGGTGCCCACGATGTCCACGGCGTTCGGAAGCACAGCCGGGTCGGCCTGGGCCGGGGCTGCGGCAAGGGTGAGCGCGGCAGCGGCTGCGAAGGTGGCGGCCAACTTGACGGCGGTGTGACGCATTTCGGTCCTCCGGTAGGAGTGAGCATCCATGTGCCTGCCCCGGCCCGCGGCCCGGGCTGGGGCGCCGGCCCGGGCCCCGTTCTCGGTGGCCCCTTGCTCCGGCGGCACCGATACTTGCCGCCCGCCCCGGCCGGACGGAAGATCCGTCCGGCCGGGGCGCCGCCCGCCGCCCGGACGGATCCGCTCCGCCCACGGAGGTTTAGCCCGAGGTCCGGCCGGGCGTCGGAAGATCCGCCGATACACCGTCAACTCCGGCCGCTCCGGCCAGCGTTCTTCTCCCGGTGACGGGTCGGGGCGTGACCGGCAACCTGACGGTCACTTGCCGGTCCGCAGCTCCTCCAGCATCGCCTGGAAGCTGGCCATCCCCTGCCGGCACTGGTCCTGCCGCAGGTAGCCGCGCGCACTGCGCGCCACCGGCCCACCCCCCGGCCGGGCACCCCCGCCGCGCGCGGGGAGCACCGCCGACCACCCCCACGAGCGGTCGCCGTCCTGCTGCACCAGGAAACGCAGCGTGGCCCGCTCCATCAACAACTGCCGCACTGCCGCGTCAAGTTCCTCCTCGGTACGGAACGCCGTCGCGGAGCGCGCCAGCTGCCGCCCGTTGGCTGCCGCCAGCAGCCAGCCGATCCGCCCGGCGGCGAGCCGGACGGTGACCAGTCTCGGGCCTCTTCGCCCGCCGCGACCCTCAGAACTCATCGGCCGACAGCGGCACTTGGACCGCACCCGGAGTCTCCAGCAGGGCCACGAACCGCCGGTAGGCGTTCTGGCAGGTGGCGTACCGCTCGTACGCCCGGTGCGATCGCGCCGCCAGTGCGCCCCGGGGAGCCGGCACCATCCAGACCCAGCCGATCCCGTCCCGGACGTGGGTGATCCGCACCACGAAGCCGGGGACCGCCCCGCGCAGCTCCTCGAAGGCCTGCCACGCCTGCACCGCGTCCTCGTGCACCGAGCCGGAGACGGCGACGATGCGTCCGTTGGGTGCCTTTAACGACCAGCGGTAGCGACCGTTCACGTCCCGTTCGGCCTGCACCGAACCCCTGCGCTCCCCCTGCGCGGGATCACGGCGTGGCGAGTCGCCGGCCTCCCCGCCGTCCATCCGCTGACCTGCCATCCGAGTGCCTCCCCTGGCGCCCCGGAGCCGCCCCGGCGGCGCGCCCCAACGCTACGTGTGCACACCGGAGTCCTTGAAGGGGCAATGATCTCCAAATGGACCTGTTGGTCCGGATGTTCTCCCTCGTTCATCCGGCCGAAGACCGACGGAACTGACACGTCATCAGATCGACCGCTCCGGGCGTCCCGCATCGCCGGGGGCCGCGCGCGGACGCCCGCGCGCCCGCGTGCACGCGCGCCGGGCCGCAGCACCCCGTCCCCGGGGCAGGCCCGCCGTCGGCGGGCTGGCATATTCGCAGAGCCGTCGGGCCGCGACAAGACCGCCCCTCCGGCCACCGACGGGCCACTGCGCCGGGTTCCGGCCATTGTGATTCCTCCGGACGGATTCGAATCACAACCGGAAATTCGCCTGGCTAGTATCACTGACGTGGTCGGGCTCACGACCGCTGCCGGGGGTGTCACGGGCAGTGGCGCAAGCCCGTTCGAAGAATACCGATCCCTCCCGTTCACCTCCGGCGACCCGCCGGGAGTGGGCCCGGCGCTCCCCACAGGTGCAGCGTCCCGACTCCCCGTTCCGGCCGCCCGCGCGGCGGCCCGGTCCAGCACCTCGCGCAACCAGCAGGACAGCGGCGATGACCGGCTCGTGGTGCTCCGTCGGCCACACAGCCCCGCCGCGGACGCCGGCCACCAGCACGCCCGTGGCCTGCTCCCCGACCAGCACGTCCCACGACCGGCCCGCGGCGCCCGGAAGAATTCCGCGCCCACCGGAGTAATTCGAGGGGCTACGCACGATGGATGTCCGCGTACGCGGCGACCTGAGCGAAGTGTTCGACGTCCAGCATTTCCGGGAGAACTCGGAGACGGCCGTCGCGATCCTGCACAAACACCTTTCCGACCAATCGATCCGAGGACTCGAACTCGTCGATCCGGCCGTGCTCACCCGGGCGGCCCGGGCATTGATGACCGACGAGTCCGAGCGGATCGCGGACTTCGACGAGGGGCGGCTGGCCGGAATCCTGGAGCTGTACGTACGGACCGGGATCGCCGTGCACTCCCCCGGCTCGATGGGGCGTCAGTTCTCCGGCGTCGTCCCGCTCGGCGGGGTGGTCGACTTCGTCAGCTCGGTGGTCAACCAGCCCTCCGCCTTCTACGAGGCCGGGCAGCTGCCCAACGTGGCCGAGCGGATCATGGCCGAGGAGCTGAACCGCTTCATCGGCTGGGCGCCCGGCAGCTTCGACATGGTGACCACCTCCGGCGGCTCGCTGGCCAACCTCACCGCCCTGCTGGCCGCCCGCAACCGGGCCTTCCCCGACTTCTGGGAGCAGGGCGGGCCCGGGGCCACCGCCGCCGGTCGGCCGGCCGTCGCGGTCGGCGAGGACGTCCACTACAGCGTCGCGCGGGCCGCCGGAGTGCTGGGGATCGGCGAAGCCCAACTGGTCCGGCTGCCCCTCGACCGGGAGCGGCGGATCTGCCCGCGCCGGGCCGAGCGCGCCCTGGCCGAGGCCGAGGAGCGCGGGCTGCGGGTGTTCTGCGTGGTCGCCTCGGCCGGCAGCACGCCCGTGGGGGCCTTCGACCCGCTCGACGAGCTCGCCGACCTGGCCCACCGGCGCGGCGCCTGGCTGCACGTGGACGGCGCGCACGGCGCCTCCCTGCTGGTCTCCGACCGCCTCCGGCCGAAGCTGCGCGGCATCGAGAAGGCCGACTCGCTGACCTGGGACGCCCACAAGATGATGTTCGTCCCGGCGCCCTGCACCCTGCTCTTCTACCGCGACCGCGCGCACGGTGCGGCGGCCTTCCGCCAGCACGCCAGCTACGTCTTCGACGAGGAGCCCGACCCCTACACCGCGCTCGACAGCGGGGACCGCACCCTGGAGTGCACCAAGCGGCCCATGATCATGGCGCTCTGGGTGCTCTGGTCGCTCTACGGCCGCGCACTGTTCGCCCGGAAGATCGAGCGGCTCTGCCGGACGACCGCGCTCGCCCACCGGATCCTGCTGGAGCAGCCGGACTTCGAGGTCCTGCACCGGCCGGAGGCGAACATCCTCTGCTTCCGCCACCACCCCGCCGGTCCGGCCGGCCGGGCCCCGGCGGACCCGCGCGAGGTGCACCGGCTCCAGGTCGCGATCCGCGACCGGATCAAGCACGAGGGCACCTTCTTCCTCTCCAAGGTGGACATCGACGGCGTCGCCGCCCTGCGGATGGTGCTGATGAACCACCAGACCACCTCCGAGCACGTCCGGTTGCTGCTCCAGGCGATCCGGCGGGCCGCGCAGGACGTCCAGGCCGACCCCGGAGGGCCCCGATGACCGACACCGGAATCCACCGCCCCCTCGCCGCCCCGGCCGCGGTGCCCGGCCCCGGCAGTCCCGAGGACCTGGCGCACCGGCTCATCCCGGACTGGGAGCTGAAACCCGACGGCCTCGACGCGGTGCGCGCGCTGCCGTCCTTCGCCTCCAAGCTGCGGGCCTGCGAGCAGGTCCTCGGGCTCCGCTACGACCGGGCCCCGCACGCGGTGCAGGACGCGCTGACCCTGCGCCGGGTCCGACAGCTCGTCAACACCGTGCTGCTCAACCCGCTCTGGCGCAGCCGGCTGGCAGGCGCCGGGGTGACGGGCGCCCCGGCCGACTGGGAGGACTGGCAGCGCATCCCGCTGTCCGACAAGGAGCTCCAGCGGGACTTCTTCATGGGTGAGCGGGCCGGCATGGTCATCCCGCTGAGCGAGGGCGGCTTCGAGATCGTGGCCAGCGGCGGCACCAGCAGCGGCCTCCCGTTGGAGACCGTCTACCCGCTCACCGAACTGCGCGACACCTACGAGCTCGCCGGCCGCTTCATGGGCGAGCACCAGCTCGCCCGGTACCTGACGGGCGACGCCCCCAAGTGGCTCTGCACCACGCTGGCCGACTACCAGATGTGGAGCAGCGGGACGATGGTCGGCGGGGTGCTCCAGCAGGTGCCCGGGGTCAACTACATCGGGGCCGGGCCGGTCACCGCCCCGGTGCTGGAGCACATGTTCGGCTACCCGGGCCCGAAGGCGCTGATGGGGATCACGGCGGGCATCGCCATCCTCAGCGAGCTGGGTGCGGCGATGGGCCAGGAGGCCCGGGAGAGCTTCCGGGTGGCGATGTACGGCAGCGGGGTGCTCTCCCGGCGCAAGCGGGCCGAGCTGCTCGCGGTCTACCCGAACGTGGTGGTGCTGAGCTACTTCGCCGCCACCCAGGCCGAGACCATCGGACTCCAACTGCGGTCCGAGTCACCGGTGTTGGCGGCCGTCCCCGGCCTGCACCTGATCGAGATCGTGGACCAGCGGGGCCGCTGGGTCGGCGAGGGGGAGGAGGGCGAGCTGGTGGTCACCCGGCTGCACGGGCACGAGGCGCCGCTGCTGCGCCTGAAGCTCGGCGACCGGATGGTGCGCCGCCCCCGGCTGGACGGTCCGGAGCTGCGGACCCAGCAGTTCGAGTTCGCCGGCCGCACCGGCGAGGTGCTGCACCTGAACGACAGTCAGTACTCGGCCGCCGCCGCGTACCGGGCGGTCTGCCGGCAGCTGCTGCTGGCCGGCGGGCCGGACCTGGCCGAGCTGGCCCACGACGTCCAGTTCGTGAACCACCGGGAGAGCCGGTCGCTGGTCCTGCTCGCCTCAGTGGACGACGTCCCCGGCCTGAGCCACCTGGTCGAGGCGGTGCTCGGCCCGCACACCGTGCACCGGGTCTTCCTGGACGCCCTCCCGCAGGCGCTCTCGCTCTTCAACCACGGCGAGGCCAACCCGGCCTCGATCGAGAAGTCGGGCTACGGCTTCCGCATCCAGCTCGTCGCCCGGGCGTCCGCCGAGATCGAGCGGACCGCCGTCGGCAAGGTGCCCCTGGTCAGGGACCGGGGCTAGGCAGAGGGGAAGACATGAAACCGAAGGTCAACATCATCGTCCTGGTGGACGTCATCGGCGCGCTCTCCGACGGGACCCTGCACAACGGCAACCTCAGCCTGGTGGACGACGCCGAGCTGCGCAGCACCGGGCAGGGCACCACCGAGCTGTGCACGGTGGTCAGCCCGGGGCAGGTGGTCGGCTGGACGGTGCTGGCCGTCGACCTCCAGACGCCGGTCGAGATCCGCAGCATCACCTTCCTCGGGCCGGACGGCGCCGAGCTGCCGCCTGGCCCCGCGGAGGACGGTCCGGAGGCCGGGGTGGCGGGCGAGCAGCTGGACCTCGACGACTGGACGGCCGTGGTCCCGGCGTCGATCACGCCGGGCGTGCCGCAGCACTACCGCCTGGAACTGCGGATGCACCAGGGCCCGTACAGCCTGCTCCACCTCGACAGCCCCGCACTGCTGTGCGGCTGACCGCAGGACCCACCGGGAGGGCGGACGCATGACCCAGCAACTCGCGATCATCGTGCTCGTGGACGTCGGCAACGCGCTGGCGTCGAAGTCGCTCGACGGGAACGTCTACCTGTTCGACAACATGAAGCTGCACGGCTCCGAGGGCCAGGGCACCGGGGACCTGGTCACCGTGCTGAACGGCTCCTACTGGAACGACGGCTCGCAGGGCACCGAGCTGGTGCTCAACTGGCTTCCCTACGCGCTCGGTTCGATCCCGCCGACGGTGCCGCGCGGCTACCAGGCACTGCGGGCCCGGCAGAGCGACCAGGAGGCGCTGGCCGGCCTGGCCGAGCTGGAGGCCCGCCCGGCCCGCGCCGCCGCCGGGGCCGGGGCCGCCGCGGCCCCGGCCGGCGAGGCGGAGCTGCGGCGGATCCGCCGGGCGGTCGGCACCCCGGTCGGCACCGTCCGGCGCTCGCGCGGCCCGGGTGCCCGCAAGGTGCTCGACCTCACCGGCGGGGTGGTCGCCGACGCCGGCGCCGCCGTGCACTCCTACCCCGCGCCGGTGATCACCGACATCACCGGCGAGGCGGTCGACCAGAAGATCATGTACCCGGCGGAGTACGGCTCCCCCGACCTGGTGACCGACGGCTGGTACTGGTCCGCGACGGTGGACAGCGCCCGCCCGGGCACCTACGAGTACACGATGAGCATCCAGGTCCACGACCTGGTGCAGCAGGACGGCGGCTGGGTCTGGCAGCCCGTCGACCTCAGCTGCCGGTCGCGGATCCGCGTCACCAGCCTGCCCAAGCGCAACGGCTTCACCAAGGGCGGCATGGGGCTGCTCCCGCTCGCCCCGCCCGCCCCGCCCGCCGTCCCGTAGCCGCGCCCGTACCCCGCACCGACGAGGAGAGACCGATGGCCACGAAACCCCGGCAGCCGGAGCACGCTCCGCAGCGGCCGATCTCCATCACCGCGGTGGTGGACTGCGTGGGCGCGCTGGCGTCCCGCAGCATGCAGGGCAACCTCTACCTGTACGACACCAACCGGGCCGGCGGCTCGACCGGCCTGGGCAGCGAGGCGCTGCACACCCGGGTCCGGCGCGGCGACCAGCTGCTCTGGAACGTGCTGGCGCTCGAGTGCGAGGCGTTCGTGGGCATCCACGCGATCGAGATCGATCCCGCGTACTGCGTCCCCGAGCGCAGGGTGTACCCCGGCACCGACGTCGCCTACTGGACCGCCACCGTGAAGAAGGACGCCACCGCCCCCGTCCCCTACCGGATCGGCTTCCTGCTGGGCACCCGGGCCGAGCCGGTCACCAGCACCCTGCCGTCCGCCCTGATCGGCTGAGGAGGAGCCTTGACGAACCGTCAGCACGGCCTCGCGGACACCGGAGACCCGGTGGCCAAGCAGAACCCGGGCCAGCTCAACTCGGTCCAGCTCAACATCGTCACCCTGCTCGACATGGAGCGGGCCACGTCCGCCGGCTCGCTCACCGACGCGATGTACATGATGGACAACAGCATCGGCGGCGTGGGCCAGGGCTCGCGCAACCTCCAGACGGTCTGCAAGCAGGGACAGGTGCTGAACTGGATCATCCGACCGCTGGACATGGAGCGCCGGCTGGACGGCAGCTGGCCGCCCATGCCGAAGATCAACAACATCGTCTTCCTGGACACCGAGCAGGGTGACGAGGAGGACGTCGCGGAGCAGAAGCTCTGCACCGAGCTCAAGATCTACGGAATGCCGGACCGGATGCGCTCGCCGTACACCCCGGTCTACTACTACTGGGCGGGCACCGTGCTCAGCACGGCCCGGCCGGGGGTGTACCACTACCGGCTGATCGTCGAGCTGGAGCAGGCCGGCACCAAGGAGAAGCTCTACCTGAACACCGTCGACCACCCGTCGATCCGGGTGCTGGCGATCTGACGCACCGTCGTCCCGCCCCGCGCCGGCACCGTCCGGCGCGGGGGCGGGACGGCTGCCGCGCACCCCCTCCCCCTGCACCCGAAGGCCGGTCATGTCGCTGCCGCTGTCCGAGCTCCGTCTCGTCCACCCCGCCGTCCACCCCGCCGTCCACCCCTCGGCCCGCACCACCGCTCAGCCGCTGTCCGCCGCTCCGCCGGTCTCGGTGGCCGAGGTCCTCTCCGGCGCGCTGGACCGCCTGCTCGGCCAGCTGCCGGAGATCACCGCGGCCAGCCTGATGGCGCACGGCCGGACCGGCCCGGCCACCCTGGCGCACAGCGGGACGCCCGCCCTCGCCGCCGACACCCGGCAGTGCCGGCTCGGCACCGGCCCGACCCTCGAAGCGCTGCGCCTGGGGCGGGAGTTCGTGGTCCGGCAGCCGGCCGTCCAGCCGCGCTGGGCCGGGCTGCTGGACGGCACCGGCCCCACCGCCGGCCTGGCCTTCGCCCTCGCCCTGCCCCTGCTGCGACGGCGCCGGCACGGGGCCCGCGCCGCGCTGACCCTCTACGGCGGCACTCCGGACGACCTCACCGGGCTGCGCCGCCGGGCCCGGACGCTCGCCGAGCACCTCGGTGACGTGCTGCGCCTGGGCGAGGCCGCCGAACAGGCCCACCGGACGGTCACCGACATGAACCGCGCGGTCGGGACCCGGGCCGTCATCGACCAGGCGGTCGGTGTCCTGATGGCCCGTCACCGGTGCACCGCCGAGGAGGCGTTCGGCCTGCTGCGGCGCACCTCCCGGGAGCGCAGCACCAAGCTGCGCTCGGTCTGCCAGCAGGTGCTGGACAGCGTCGCCCCGCCCCGGGCCGGTCAGGCGGCGGGCGAGGCCAGGGTGAGCACGGTGATGTCCGAGGGTGCGCCGACCCGGACCGGCGGGCCCCAGGCACCGGCACCCCGGGTGACGTAGAGCTGGGTGTCGCCGTAGCGCTCCAGGCCGGCCACCGTCGGATTGGCCAGCTCCGCGATCAGGTTCCCCGGCCAGAGCTGCCCGCCGTGGGTGTGGCCGGAGAGTTGGAGGTCGACCCCGTGCCGGACCGCGTCGTGGATGTTCACCGGCTGGTGGGCCAGCAGCACCGCCGCCCGCGAGCGGTCCCGGTCGCCCAGCGCCCGGCCGAAGTCCGGCCCCTCGCCGTAGCTCTCGCCCGCCAGGTCGTTCACCCCGGCGAGGTCGAACCAGGGCAGCTCGGTCCGGGCGTTCTCCAGCGGCTGGATGCCGAGCGAGCGGACGAACTCCACCCACGGCCGGGCGCCGGAGAAGTACTCGTGGTTCCCGGTCACGAAGTACGCGCCGTCCCTGGCCCGGAGATCGGCCAACGGCACGGCGGCCGGGCCGAGTTCGGGCACCGTGCCGTCCACCAGGTCACCGACGATCGCGATCAGGTCGGGCTGGGTGGCGTTGATGGTGTCCACGATCCGCCGGGTGTGCGAGCGCCCCAGGATCGGCCCGAGGTGGATGTCGCTGACCACCGCGATCCGGTAACCGTGCGCCCGGCGGGGCAGCTTGGCCAGCGGTACCGTCACCTGCTTGAGGCTCGGCCCGTTCAGCACCCCGTACGCGCCGGTGCCGACCACGGCGGCGGCCACCCCGGCCGCGCCGATCGCCACCGTCCGGGCCACGAACAGCCGTCGTGACGGGTCGCCAGGACCGGCCTGCTCCTTCTTCTCCGCCCCGGGCTCCGGCAACGCCTCCCGCTCCAAAACCGGAGCCGGGTCCGGGCCCGGGGACTCGTCACCCGGCCGCCAGCGGGCCGCGTCGGCGGGCACCGCCACCCGGGACGCCCGGGCCGGCAGCCGGAGCCAGACCGCCCGGACCACCTCCCCGGCGAACAGCGCGAGCATCAGGTAGATCAGCGTGGCCAGCCACAGGTACCCGGGCCAGGCCAGCCAGCGCTCCGCACTCAGCGGCAGCAGCCGGCCGCCCACCAGCGCACCGAGGCCGAGCAGCGGCAGGGCCGCCGCCAGCACCGTACCGGTCCGCCGCCAGCGCCCGCCCGGCACCGAGACGTCACGGACCAGCCTGCGCCAGAGGTACCAGTGCACCAGCGCGTAGAGACCGAGGACCAGCGGCACGATCAGCAGGAAGATCACGGCCCCAGTATGGGAGGCCGCCGATCGCCGCCGGACGCCGGGCCGCCCGCTGCGGGCGTGTCCGCCCGGCCACGCTCCGCCGACCTCGCCGGCCGTCCGCTGTGAGGCCGCGCACACCGCCCCTCGGACCTACTGCCCCCGATAGGAGATAAGTGCGGGGTAAGCGTGCTTATCCCCTACTGACCTGCCGGCCCGGCACACCTGGAGCCGCGAACTGCACTGCCCGACGGGCTGCCGGGCTCGGATTCCTCTGCCGGGGGGCCGTCCGGCAGGGGTTCGGGAAGGCCCCGAGCGGAGCCGGCCAGGTGGGGTCGCCTACTACGGACCGTAGTTTCCGGGGCTTTGCCTCGGCCGGAGCCGTCTGCCAAGAATGGCCCGGTCCCCAGGCAGCGCGGTCGGTCCAGCCGGTCCGGTCCCGCCCTCCCCCGCCAGTTCCGGCTCGCCCCGGAGCGCCCTGGCCGCCGACGCACGGCACGCGGACCGTTCCCCCGAACACGTCCTGCGGTACCCGCGTGCCCGGTACGGCCGACCCGACGGAAGAGGTCGTCCCCTCCATGCAGTTCCCGCTCCCCAAGAACCGCCGCAACGCCCTCGTCACCGGTGTCGCCACCCTCGCCGTCGCGGGCTCCGCCACCCTCGCGCTGGCCCTGCCGCAGGACACCACGGACGCCCGCGCCACCGCCCCGCAGGCCGCCGCCTCCGTCTCGGCCGCCGCTGCCGACTCCGCCGCCGAGGCGCAGCGCACCGCCCAGGCGGACGCCCAGGCCCTCGCCGAGGCCTCCGCCCAGGCCCAGGCCCAGGCCAAGAGCGACGCAGACGCCAAGGCCGCGGCCGACGCCAAGGCCGCCGAGGAGGCGAAGGCCGCCGCCGACGCCAAGGCCCAGGCCGACGCGAAGGCCGAGGCCGACGCCAAGGCTGCCGCCGACGCCAGGGCGAAGGCCGAGGCCAAGGCGAAGGCGGACGCGGACGCGAAGGCCGAGGCCAAGGCGAAGGCCGACGCCGAGGCCGCCTCCCGCAGCCGGCAGCGCGAGGCGCTGGCGACCCCCGCCGCCCCCGCCGCCCCGGCCGGCTCGCCGAAGCAGGTCGCCGCGCAGATCGTCCCGGCCGGCCAGCTGCAGTGCTTCAGCAACATCGTCGAGCGCGAGAGCGGCTGGAACGTCACCGCCACCAACGCCTCCTCCGGCGCGTACGGCCTGGTCCAGTCCCTGCCGGGCTCCAAGATGGCCTCGGCCGGCGCCGACTGGAAGACCAACCCGGCCACCCAGATCAAGTGGGGCCTGAACTACATGAACGAGCGCTACGGCAGCCCGTGCGGCGCCTGGAGCTTCTGGCAGTCGCACAACTGGTACTGATCCCCGGTCAGCCCGCCACGGACGCGGGCCGGTCACCCCGAACGGAGGGTGACCGGCCTGCGGCATTGCGTGTCGCCACCGTGAAGATCCTGGGAACGTTGCTCCGGTTCTGCCCGACCATCGGGCGGTTTGTGGCTTTTTCGACCTTTGCGGGGACGTGTACGCACCCCTAGCCTCCCGGCCATGCCCAACCCGCTGATCTCCGTGGTGCTCCCCGTCTACGACCGGCAGCAGCAGCTGACGGACTGCCTGGACTCGCTGCTCGCGCAGACCCTGCGCGACTTCGAGGTGCTCCTGGTGGTGGACGGCTCCCCGGACTCCCCCGAGCGCGTGGCAGCCGCGTACGAGCTGCGCGACCCCCGGATACGGATGCTCCGGCTGAACGCGGCCGTCGGCATCGGCCGGGCCCGGAACGCGGGGATGGCCCGGGCGGTCGGCGAGTACCTGCTCTTCCTGGACAGCGACCACCTGCTCGACCCGGACGCGCTCGGCGTGCTGGCGGAGCGGCTGACCGGGACCGGACCGGTGGACGTGCTGCTGTTCGGCCACGACCGCGAGCACGGTGGCCGGGTCTGGCCCGGCGGCTCGGGCGAGCTGCTGGCCGGGCTGGGCCCCGGGGTCTTCGGGCCGCTGGACCACCCGGAGCTGCTGGGCGCACCGGCCCACGCCTGGGACCGGCTGATCCGGCGCGGCCTGGTGCCGCCGTTCCCGGACGGCAGCCACGAGGAGATACCGGTGGTCCACCAGGCGATGCTGACGGCCCGTCGGGTGGCGGTGCTGGAGCGGACCTGCGTGCGGATCCGCCGCCGGCACACCGTGCACCCGACCGGCTCGCCCGGCAGCAGCCACTTCGACCTGTTCGACCAGTACCAGCGCAGCTTCGAACTCCTGGACGGCACACCGGAGTCGGATCCCTTCCGGGCCCCGCTGTTCACCCGGATGGTGCGGCACCTGCTGTTCGTCTTCGACCTGGCCGGCTGCGTCGACCGGGCCGAGCGCCCGCAGTTCTTCCAGCGCGCGGCCGAGGCCTACCGGACCTACCAGCCGGACGGCTACCGCAGGCCGGGAGGCCGGGAGGGCGTGAAGTTCTCCCTGCTGGCGAACGGCGCCTACCCGGCCTTCGAGGTGGCCAAGCTCGGCCAGATCGCCCGCACGGCGGTGGCGGGCCGCCGCTGACGCTCCGCTGCCCCGCCCGCCCCAGGAGCTCGGCAGGCCGGGGCAGGACCGGGCCGGGGTGGGGGCAGGGCGGGCGGGCGGGTCAGACGTGCGCGGTGCCGCCGCCCTCGGCCATCGCGGCGGCGATCACCTTCCGGTTCGCCTCCCCCAGCTCCGCCCGCAGCGGCGGGAGCAGGTCCCCCCAGAGCCCGAGGAAGCTGCCGCGCAGCTGCATCAGACCCTCCGGCCTGGCGACCAGCCACAGGTGCAGGTGCGCCGCGCCATCACCCCAGCGGTTCACGTGCACCCGGCCGATCCCGCCGATCTCCTTGACCGCCCGTTCGACGCGCTGGAGCAGCGGGCCGAGCTCGGCCGCGCGCTCCGGCGGCAGGTCGGCGAGGTCGTGGTGGCCCCGGGGGAAGAGCAGCAGGGTGGCCGGCAGCCCGTCCGGCTCCTTCAGGGCGCTGAGCCGCCAGTGCTCGTCGGTCCAGACGAAGGAGTCGTCGGGCCGCTGGCACTGGTTGCAGCTCTCCGGGCCGTCCTCACCGTGCCGGGGCGGCTCGGGGAGCACCGGAGGCTCCAACCGCTTGACGGTCATCTCGCCGGTCAGGGGGAAGGTGTCCCAGGACGCGGCCTCGGGCGCGGGCAGGTCCTGGCCGAACGGCAGCCCGGCGAGGTACGGGTTCTCCACGTGATCGCTCATGCCCGCACGGTGCCATATGACATGGCGTCAGCTCCACCGGATTCGGGCCGGGGCTGGGATGATCGGCGCATGCCGACTGCCGATCTGGCCCGTGCCCTGCGCCACGAACTCCGTGGCGAGGTCCGCTTCTCCGCCGCCGAGCGCACCGTCTACGGCCACGACGCCTCCAACTACCGGCACCCGCCGCTGGGCGTGGTCAAGCCCGCCGACCGGAACGACGTCCGGGCCGCCGTGGCACTCTGCCGGGAGTACGGCGTGCCGATCGTTCCGCGCGGGGCCGGCACCAGCATCGGCGGCCAGGCGATCGGACCGGGCGCGGTGGTGCTGGACTTCCGCCGCCACCTCGGCCGGGTGCTCGCCGTCGACCCGGACGCCCGGACTGCCACCGTCGAGCCCGGGACGGTGCTGGACGTGCTCCAGGCCGCCGCCCGCCCGTACGGGCTGCGCTTCGGACCGGACCCGTCCACCCACAGCCGCTGCACCCTGGGCGGCATGATCGGCAACGACTCCTGCGGCTCGCACTCGCTCGCCTGGGGCCGCACCTCCGACAACCTGCACACCCTCGACCTGCTGCTGTCCGACTCCACCGAACTGACCGTCACGGGCCCGCTCACCCCCGCCGAGCGCGCCGCGCTACGCGAACGGCCGGGCCGCGAGGGCACGCTCCACCGCTCCCTTCAGGACCTGACGGACAACCACCTGGCGGTGCTGCGGCAGTCGATGCCCGTCCTGCCCCGCCGCACCTCGGGCTACCCGCTGGACGCCCTGCTGCCCGAGCGCGGCCACGACCTGGCCCGGGCCCTGACCGGGACCGAGGGCACCTGCGCCCTGCTGCTGGGCGCCACCGTCCGGCTGGTCGAGGCCCCCGCCGCCACCGCATTGGTGGTGGCCGGGTACCCGGACGAGACGGCCGCCGCCGACGCGGTGCCCGCGCTGCTGCCGCTGCGCCCGCTGACCGCCGAGGGGATGGCCGCCGACCTGGTCGAGGCGCTGCTCGCGGCCGGGCCCCGGCCGGCCGCGCTGGACCGGCTGCCGGAGGGCAGCTGCTGGCTCTTCCTGGAGACCGGCGGCGCCACCCCGGCCCAGGCACTGGCCGCCGCCCGCGAACTGGCCGACGCCGTCCGCCGGGAGCGCCGGGCGAGCGTCGCGGTGGTCACCGACCGGGCCGAGCAGCGCCAGCTCTGGGCCGTCCGGGAGGCCGGGGCGGGCATCGTCACCCGCACGCCCGGCGGGGGCGAGGCGTGGCCGGGCTGGGAGGACTCCGCCGTCCCGGTCGAGCGGCTCGGCGACTACCTGCGCGGGCTGCGCGCCCTGCTGGCCCGGCACGGGCTGCGCGGCGTCCCGTACGGGCACTTCGGCGAGGGCTGCGTCCACCTGCGGCTGGACTTCCCGCTGACCGACCCTCAGCGGCTGCCGGAGTTCCGGGAGTTCATGACCGAGGCGGCCGATCTGGTGGTGGCGCACGGCGGTTCGCTCTCCGGCGAGCACGGCGACGGCCAGGCCCGGGCCGAGCTGCTGCCCCGGATGTACCCACCGGAGGTGATCGGCCTGTTCGGCGCCTTCAAGCGGATCTGGGACCCGGCCGGCCTGCTCAACCCGGGCGCCCTGGTCGACCCGCGCCCGCTCGACGCCGACCTGCGCTTCCCCGGGCGGGACCTGCTGCCGCTGGCGCTGCCGTTCGAACGCGACGGCGGCAGTCTGCTCAAGGCGGTGCACCGCTGCGTCGGGGTGGGCAAGTGCGTGGACACCACGACCGGGGTGATGTGCCCCAGCTACATGGTCACCGAGGAGGAGCGGCACTCCACCCGGGGCCGGGCCCGGCTGCTGGCCGAGATGCTGCGCGGGGAGCTGCTGCCGGGTGAGGCACTGATCACCGACGGCTGGCGCTCCGAGGAGGTCCGGGAGGCGCTGGACCTCTGCCTCGGCTGCAAGGGCTGCGCCAGTGACTGCCCGGTGCACGTGGACATGGCCACCTACCGGGCCGAGTTCCTGCACCGGCACCACCGCCACCGGCTCCGCCCGCGCTCGCACTACTCGATGGGCTGGCTGCCGCTGACCCTGCGGGCCGCCGTGGCGCCGGGGCTGGTCAACCGGCTCTTCCGCTCGCCCACCGTCGTCGCGCTGCTCAAGCGGCTGGGCGGCATCGACCCGCGCCGCCCGCTGCCGCCGCTGGCCGGGCAGACCTTCGAGCGCTGGCACCGGGCCCGCCCTCGGACGGCCGGCACCCCCGTGCTGCTCTGGCCGGACACCTTCACCAACCACCTGGACCCGGCCCCGGCCCGGGCCGCCGTCGAGGTGCTGGAGCACCTCGGGTACTCCGTCCGGCTGCCCACCGGTCCGGTCTGCTGCGGTCTCACCTGGTACTCCACCGGCCAACTCGGCGTCGCCCGTGCGGTGTTGAGGCGAAGCCTGCGGGCCCTGCCGGCCGACCTGCCGATCATCGGCCTGGATCCGAGCTGCACCGCCGCGCTGCGCGAGGAGCTGCCCCGGCTGCTCGGCCCGGCCGCCGGGGACGTGCCGGGCCGGGTGCACACCCTGGCCGAGTTCCTCGACCTGGACGAGGTCGAGCTGCCCCGGCTGGACGGCACCCGCGCGATCACCCAGACCCACTGCCACCAGCACGCCGTGCTGGGCACCGCCGCCGACCGCCGCCTGGACGCCCGACTCGGGCTGCACAACGAGGTGTTGGACTCCGGCTGCTGCGGGCTGGCCGGGAACTTCGGCTTCGAGCGCGGCCACTACGAGGTCTCCACCGCCGCCGCCGAACGCGTCCTGCTCCCCGCCGTCCGGGCCGCGGCCCCCGGCACCGTGGTACTCGCCGACGGCTTCAGCTGCCGGACCCAGATCGCCCAACTCGCCGACGGCCGCCGCGCCGTCCACCTGGCCGAGCTCCTGCGCGACGCGCTCCGCAGTGCCCCGCCCTCCGGCCCCGCGTGACGGACCCGCCTGACGCCCCCTCATCCGCTCCGACCGCCCCGGTCCGGGCCACGTGATCGACAGCGTCCGTTCCCCGTACGGTCCCTGGCGCCGTGGCCTGCTCCGACGCCACAATGGCCGGGTGACCATCACCACCGCCGAGGCGGACAAGATCCTGGCCGACAACTTCGCGCCCTGGGTACAGGCCCTCGGCCTGTCGGTGGCCGAGACCGGGGACCGGCACGCGGTGCTCCGCCTGCCCTGGTCCGAGCAACTGGCCCGGGAGGGCGGCGGGCTCTCCGGCCAGGCCCTGATGGCCGCCGCCGACACCGCCAGCGTGATCGCCCTCTCCGCCGCGCTCGGCGGCTTCGGCCCGATGACCACCGCCCAGCAGTCCATCACCTTCCAGCGCGCGGTGCTCGGCGCCGACGTCCTGGTGGAGGCCCGGATCACCAAGCTCGGCCGCCGGCTGGCCTTCCTCGACGTCACCCTCACCGCCGAGGGCACCGAGGCGGTGGCCGCCCACGCGACCACCGTCTACGCCTTCCCGGGCTGAGCCCGCACGCGTCGGGGCGCCGGTCCGTCCCTGCGGACCGGCGCCCCTCGGAGCGAGGCAGGTTCAGTCGGCCTCGGCGCAGATCGCGGACACGAACTCCGCCACCCGCTCCTGCGGCATCCCGCGCGCGATGTCGGCCTCGCTGATCATGCCGACCAGCTTGTGGTCGGGATGGTCGATCACCGGCAGCCGCCGCACCCGGTGCTGCTCCATGACCCGCAGCACCTGCTCGGTGTCCTCGTCCGCCTCCACCACCATCGGCCTGCCCTGGGCGAGTTCGCCCGCCGTGACGGAGCCCGGGTCGCGGCCGTCGGCCACGCATCTGAGCACGATGTCCCGGTCGGTGAGGATGCCCATCAGCTTCTCGTCCGGCCCGCAGATCGGCAGCGCGCCGACGTCCTGCTCCTTCATGATGCGGGCCGCCTCGGCCAGCGTCTGGTGGTCCCGGACGCACTCGGCACCGGGGTGCATGATGTCCTTCGCCATACTCATCGTCCGTCCTCCTGCCCTCGATTCCCCTCCCATCCTGTGCTGCCCTCCGGGGCCCCGCCACCGCTGCCCGCCCCGCCCGCCAGACGGCTCAGCAGCTCGGCCGGCTCCGGCAGTTCGAGCTGCTCCACCGCCCGCTCGACCGACTCCGACACCGGCCCTGGCACGGGCTCCGGCCCGGGCTCGGAAGCAGACTCCGACGCGGGCTGCCGGACCGACGCGCGGCCACGCCCCTGCTTCTCCTCGGTGGCCACGTCCAGGAAGCGCAGCAGCTCGACCGGGAAGGGCAGCACCAGGGTCGAGTTCTTCTCCGCCGCCACCTCCACCACGGTCTGCAGCAGCCGGAGTTGGAGCGCGGCCGGGGCGCGGCTCATGATGGTCGCCGCCTCCGCGAGCCGGGCCGACGCCTGGTACTCGCCGTCGGCCGTGATGATCCGGGCCCGTCGCTCCCGCTCCGCCTCGGCCTGCCGGGACATCGAGCGCTTCATCGACTCCGGCAGCGCCACGTCCTTGATCTCCACCCGGTCGATCTGGATCCCCCACCCCAGCGCCGGGCTGTCCAGCATCAGCGCCAGTCCCTGGTTGATCGGCTCGCGGTTGGCCAGCAGGTCGTCCAGTTCGCTCTTGCCGATGATCGAGCGCAGCGAGGTCTGCGCGACCTGGGAGATGGCGAACTGGTAGTCCTGCACGTTCACCGTGGCCCGCACCGGGTCCACCACGTTGAAGTAGACGACGGCGTCCACCCGCACCGTCACGTTGTCCCGGGTGATGCCCTCCTGCGCCGGGACCGGCAGGGTGACGATCTGGACGTTGACCCGGGTCATCCGGTCCACCACCGGCACGATCAACGCCAGGCCCGGCTGCCGGATCTCCTCCCGCACCCGCCCGAACCGGAACACCACCCCGCGCTGGTACTGCTGCACCACCCGGGCTCCCGCCCCGGCGACCAGTACGACCACCGCCAGCACCGCCAGCACCACGCCCAGCACGATCATGCCCGTCACCTCGGCACAGCGATCTACGGACCCGCCGTCCACGCTACTCCGGCGCCACCCGGCAACGGGCGGGCCAGGTCGGCCGGAAAGCGGGCAGCGACTGTCGGCGCCCTGCGCCATCATGGCCACCCATGGACCCCGAAACGCTCGTTGACGTCTGGCAGCGACTGCTGATCGACCCCACCCACTCCTGGGTGCTGTTCGAGCACGGCACCTGTGTCGTGCTCCCGGCCCCCGTCGGGGACCTCGCCACCCAGGCCACCGACATCCTGCGGGTGGCCGGGCCGGTGCACGTCGGCTCCCCCGCGGCCGACTTCGGAGTGCTGGACGTCCTTGCCGCCGACGGCTGGGTGGTCACCGGCGACCATCCCGACGTCCTCACCTACGTCGCCCCCGAGGAGCTCACCGAGCGGGACGACTTCACCGTCGGCATCCACGGCCGCGCCAAACGGCACCGCGACGGCACCGAGCTGACGGTCGTCCACGTCGCGGACCGGCGCATCCCCCAGGACCGGCGCCCGGACGGGGCCTGAGCGCGGCCCCCGCTACTCCGCCTCCACCCGCTCCACCCGCTCCACCGGCTCCAGCCCGGCCGAGCGGGCCGCCTCGGCGAGCAGCTCGCGCAGCATGGCGGTGGTGAGCCGCCCGGTGTAGGTGTTGCGCGGGCTGACGTGGTAGCAGCCGAACAGCTTCAGCGGCGGGCCGCCGTCCGCCGCCGGCAGCACGGCGACCGCGCCGTGGCCGAACTTCGGCCGGGGGCGCGGCAGTTGCCACCCCGCGTCGGCGAGCACCGGCAGCACCGCCTGCCAGGCGAAGCCGCCGAGCGCGACCACCGTCCGCACGGTCGGCCGCAGGAAGGTCAACTCCCGGGCGATCCAAGGGCGGCAGGTGTCGCGCTCCTCGGTGGTCGGCTTGTTCTCCGGCGGGGCGCAGCGCACCGGGTCGGTGATCCGCACCCCGTACAGCTCCAGGCCGTCCCCGTGCACCACCGATTCCGGCCGGTTCGCCAACCCCAGCTCGTGCAGGGTCCGGTAGAGCAGGTCACCGGACGGGTCGCCCGTGAAGATCCGCCCGGTCCGGTTGGCCCCGTGCGCGGCGGGGGCCAGGCCGACCACCACCAACGACGCGTCGGCGGGCCCGAATCCGGGGATCGGCCGGGCCCAGTAGTCCCAGTCCTGGTAGGCCCGCCGCTTCACCCTGGCCGCCTCCTCCCGCCACTCCACCAGTCTCGGGCAGGCGCGGCAGTCCACCACGGCCCGGTCCAGGGCGTCCAGACCGGGCAGGGAGGGGGCCTCAGCGGGATCCATCCCCTGATCCTAGATCTGCCACCGCCACCCTCCCGGTCGGCCGGAGCAGGTCGGAGCACGGCGCGGGCCCGTGCGACGCCCCCGTTCGACGTCGCACGGGCCGGGTGTCCCGCTCCTCGGGTCAGCCGCCGAGTCGGACCGTGTCGGCGGTGGCCCAACTGCCGAAGCCCGTGGCGGGGAGCCACCAGGTGTGGTTCAGACGGCGGTCGGAGTTGACGGCGAAGACGTCGAAGGACTGCTTGTCGGGGTTGTAGGCGGCGACGGGCGCGCCGATCACGCTCGCTCCGGTCGCGGTGGCCCAGCTGCCGAAGCCGGTCGCCGGGGTCCACCAGGTGTGCTTCTGGCTGCCGTCGGTGCCGATGGCGAACACGTCGAAGGTCGCGGAGACCGGGTTGTACACTGCCGACGGCGCACCGGTCACCCCTCCCCCGGCCGCCGCCCAACTGCCGAAGCCGGTCGCCGGAGTCCACCACGTGTGGTTCAGCGAACCGTCGGTGCCGATGGCGAACACGTCGAAGGTCGAGGAGACCGGGTTGTACACCGCGGACGGCGCACCGGTGACCTTCCGGTTCGGCTCGGTGGCCCAGGCACCGAAGCCGGTCGCCGGAGTCCACCAGGTGTGCCGGAGGAAGCCGTCCGTCCCGGTCGCGAACACGTCGAAGGTCGCGGAGACCGGGTTGTACACCGCCGAAGGCGTACCGGTGACGCCGCCGCCGGCCGCCGCCCAACTGCCGAAGCCGGTCGCCGGAATCCACCACGTGTGGTTCAGCGAACCGTCGGTCCCCGTGGCGAACACGTCGAAGGAGTGGCTCACCGGGTTGTACACCGCCGTCGGCGTGCCGGTGACCTTCCGGTTCGGCTCGGTGGCCCAGGCACCGAAGCCCGTCGCCGGATCCCACCACGTGTGCCGCAGGAAGCCGTCCGTCCCGGTCGCGAACACGTCGAACGACCCCGAGACCGGGTTGTACACCGCCGACGGCCTGCCCGTCACGCCGCCGCCCGCCGAGGCCCACGCACCGAAGCCCGTCGCCGGATCCCACCAGGTGTGCTTCAGCGCACCGTCAGTGCCGGTGGCGAAGACGTCGAAGGTCCTGGTCGCCGGGTTGTAGACCGTCGCCGCCGAGGTCCGGTGGTCGGCGGGGACCACCGGACCGGTGTGGTCGGGGTACCAGTACGCGGGGCGGGGGTCGGCGGTGAACCAGCTGGTCTGGCGGTTGGCGCCGGCCCAGGAGAAGGCGAAGTGCACGTGGTTGCGGTGGCAGCCGCCGGCGCTCCCGTCGCAGGTGTAGGTCTTCCAACTCTTGTCGGAGTCGTAGAGGTTGATGACCCGTTCGTTCCAGATCACGTAGGCGATGCCCAGGCGGCGGGCCATCGCGTGGGCATTGCCGTCGGCGTCGGTGGCGAGCATCCAGTCCAGCACCTTCTGCACCCGGGCGGCCTCGGCCGGGACGGAGGCGTTGTTCATCCAGTCGAGCGCCCGGCCCTCCATGTGCTCGTAGCCGCTGCACGCGACGATCCCGCCGTTGGAGCCGCCCATCCGGGATATCAGCACGTCCTTGAACTCGACCACGCCGGGCTTGGCGTAGGCGGAGTCGGTGCAGTTCCGGGCCGCGACGTACGGCTGGTAGCCGTCGATGGCCGGCTCCGCCCCGGCCGGTGCCGCGGCCGGCATCGCGGTGATGGCCAACGCCGTTGCCAGGGTAGCGAGTCGGGCGAGTGGTCTGGTGCGCACCGGTGGTCTCCTGAGGCTCGTGGGAAGCGTCTGCCTGCCTGCGGCGCTCACTCTGGCAGCGGCGCACGGGCGACGGAGCCTGCGAAGTCCCAGGTTGCCGGGCGACGGCGGGGTGTGCTGGACACCGTGGTCAGCGAGGCCCCTGCGGTCCGATATCCTGATCACATGCCAACTTCAACACCGGTCGCCACGGCGCGATTTGACTCCCGGATGCTGGCAGCCGAGTTCGTCCTCGAAGTACGGGCCCGGCGGCGCGCCGAGCACCCCGACGACGTCGCCGCCCAGTGGGCGTGGACGACCGACGAGCAGGCCGAGTTCGAGCGGCTCGTGGCGGCCTTCACCGACTGACGCCCGGCCGGCTCGCCGGCACCGGCATCAGCAGACCTGACGCTCCACCGCACGGGCCACGGCCGCCTGGCCGGCGTGCAGGACGCCGTACTGGAAGGCGTGCCCGTCCCGGGCCAGTTCGCGCAGGGCCGCTCGGGCCACCACCGAGTCCTGGTGCAGGCCGAGGACGTCCTGAAGGGCCTTCATCCGGCCCGCCAGCTTGGGGACGCCGAGGGTCTCGCCGAGGTAGCGGGCACGCTTGGCGGCCTTGCGGGCCTCGTGCAGCGCGATGTCGCGCTCGGCCCCGGTGGTCTTCCGGGCACGCTTGAGGCGGCGCCGGACCCGGCGCTTCGCGGCGGTGACCAGCTCGGCCGGGTCGGGCAGGTCCGCGGCGTCCAGTGGACGGACCGTCAGTTCGCCCAGGTCACCGAGCAGGGCCCGGTAGCGCGGGCTGTCCAGGGCGGCCAGCGCGGTGCACCGGCCCAGCTCGGTGCGGCGGCGGGTCCAGGCGGCCAGTTCGGCGGCCACCTCCTCCGGGTCCAGCTCCGGCGGCAGCGCACCGGCCTCGGCGATCAGCGCGGCGCCCAGCACCTCGGCGTCCCGGGCACCGCCCAGGGCCCGGCCCAGCCACCGCAGCTCGGCGGCGAGGTCCTGCCCCGGCCCGCCGTACTCGCGCAGCGCGCTCCGCAGCCGCCGGGCGGCGACCCGCATCCGGTGCACCGCGTCCGGCACGTCGGCCCGGACCAGCGGCTCCAGCCCCGCCAGCACCACCACCTGCCGGGCCGCCCGCACCGCCAACAGCTCGACCGTCGCCTCCGCCACCACCGCGCTCACCTCTCGCCTCGCACCGGACCCGTCCCCCCAGGCTTCGCCACCCCGGCGCGCGCCGCACCCCGGCAGGGCCGACCGGCCGTCGGGCTCCACCACACCCACACCGTCCCTGCACGGCCACCCTCACTACGCTCCGACCGCCGGAACGACCGTCGGCACGCCCGCCGACGGTCCGTCAGGTCCACGTACGGGAAGGCCCGTCGGGTGACAGGGGGGCTCGTGCGGGCACGGATGGGCGTGCCATACTCCCCACGATGAGTGGCGACCGAGCGGTGAAGGTGGTGCGGGCAGCGGTGTTCACCGCGCTCGCCGTGCCGCTGTCCGCGCTCGGCCAGGTTCTGGTGACCGGCCGGCCGCTCCCGCTCTCCCTCGTCCTGGTGGCCACCCTCGCGGTGTTCCTGGTCGCGCTGGCGGCCTGCGGGGCGCGGCAGCGCGGGCTGCTGCACCTGGTGGCCGTGATGGTGCCGGTCGAGCTGCTGCTCAACGCGGCCTTCAACCTCGGGCAGGACGCCTGTGCCGCCCCGGCCCGCAGTGTGGACCTGCTGGTCTGCGGCGGCGGCTCGCTGAGCGGGCCGCTGTTCGCCGCGACACCGGGGTCGGCGGCCACCAGCGCGCAGGCCTTGGTGCTGCTGGTGCACCTGGCGCTGGCCCTGGCCGCCGCCTGCTGGCTGCGGCTCGGTGAGGTGGCGCTGACCGGGCTGGCCGAGGCACTCCGCCTGCTCGCGGGGCTGCTGCCCCCGCCGCTGCGCGCGCTGCTCCTGCTCGCCCCCCTGCCGCTCCCCGCGCGGGCGCTCACGCCCCCGCTGCGCGCGGCGGTCCTGCTCCCCCGGCGTGAAGGCGTGGTCCTCACCCCGGCGCCCCGGCGCGGCCCTCCGGCGCGCGAGTTCGCCCTCGCCCGCTGACGGAGCGCGTCACCCGCACCCCTGCTGGTCCGACCCTCCGACGGCTCACCCCACCCACGGCCGGCCGTGGCCCGGCCTGCCCGCGCCCCAGGAGTTGACGGACCGTCATGAGCACCCCGAAGAACACCGCCCCGACCACCGCCCGGCGCCCCGACGCCCGGACCCGCCTCGCCGAGGCCCGCGAGGCCGAGGCCCGCCGTACCGCCACCCGCCGCCGGCTCACCACGGCCGCAGCCGTGGTCGCCGTGCTCGCCCTCTCCGGCGTCACCGTCGCGGTGGTCGACTCCGCCCGCACCAGCGCCGAGCCGGCCCAGGCCGGCACCGCCGCCGCGCTGGTCGTGCCGGCCCACGCCACCGGCCCGGACGGCACCGTGGTCACCTACGGCCGGGCCGACGCCCCGCACATCCTCAAGGTCTACGAGGACTTCCGCTGCCCGGTCTGCGAGCAGCTGGAGACCAGCGCGGGGCGGACCATCCAGCAGCTCGCCGACGAGGGCACCTACAAGATCGAGTTCCACCTGGCCGCCTTCCTGGACGACCGCCTCGGCGGCAAGGGCTCGAAGACCGCACTGGCCGCCGTCGGCGCCGCGCTGAACGAGGGCCCGGACAAGTTCAAGGCCTTCCACGACGTGCTCTACGCCCACCAGCCCGAGGAGCGGACCGACGGCTTCGGCGACGTCAACACCATCCTCGACCTGGCCGGGAAGGTACCGGGCCTGAAGACCGACGCCTTCGTGAAGGCGGTCACCGAGGGCACCTACCTGCCGTGGGCCGCCAAGGTGGCCAAGGCCTTCCAGACCAGCGGCGTGCGCGGCACCCCGACCGTGCTGCTGGACGACAAGCAGCTGAACGTCTTCCCGGGCGACCGGATCATCACCGGCGACGCCTTCGCCGCGCTGGTCCGCCAGAGCGTGGGCACACCGTGAGCACCCACACCGGCGCCGTTGCCGCCCCCGCCACCGCCACCGCCGTCCCGATGACCGCCGACCGGCGGGTGGCCTGGCTGCTCACCGTCTGCGGGGCCCTCGGCCTGGCCGCCTCCGGCGTCCTGACGGTCGACAAGCTGCGGCTGCTCCAGGACCCGTCCTACGTCCCCAGCTGCAACATCAACCCGGTGATCAGCTGCGGCTCGGTCATGCGGACCGACCAGGCCAGCGCCTTCGGCGTCCCCAACTCGCTCTTCGGCCTCGCCGCCTTCGCGGTGGTGCTGGCGACCGGCGTGGGGCTGTTCGCGGGCGCCGGCTACCGGCGGTGGTACTGGACCGGGCTCCAGCTCGGCAGCCTGGCCGGGGTCGGCACCGTGGTCTGGCTGGCCGACCAGGCGCTGTACGAGATCGGCGCGCTCTGCCCGTACTGCCTGGTGGTCTGGGCGGTGGTGCTGCCGCTCGCCTGGTACCTCTCGCTGCACAACTCGGCCCGACTGCGGCGCCTGGTCGGGAGCTACCACTGGACGGTGCCGCTGCTCTGGTACACCGTGCTGACCCTGCTGGTGCTGACCCGGTTCTGGTCCTACTGGCGCACCCTGCTGCCCTGACGCACCGCCAGGACCGCAGAGGCGGCAGGGCGGCAGGGCAGCTGAGCAGCAGGGGCGCGGGCTACCCGGGCGAGGGCTACTCGCCCGGGTAGCGCACGCCGATCCGTTCGCGGACGGCGTCCAGGGTGCGCATCACCGCGAGCGTCGAGTCCAGTGGCACGTACGGCGATTCGGTGAGCCCGGCCCGCAGGCAGCGGACCACCTCCGCGGCCTCCGGACCGTAGCCGTGGCCACTGCCCCGGGCCGTCCGGTGCGGCTCCGGGTCGCGGCCCTCGCGGTGCAGGGTGAAGCCGGTGGGGTGGAAGAAGTCGCGCTCCAGCTCGATCCAGCCCTCGGTGCCGTGCACGGCGGCACGCTGGCCGCTCTGCGCCACCAGGGTGCAGCTCAGCAGCGCGGTGGCGCCGCTCGCGTGCCCCAGCACCACACCGGTGTTGGCATCCACACCCCGGTCGGTGAGCGAGGCCCAGGCGTGCACCGACTCCGGTTCGCCGAGCAGCAGTTGGGCGAACGAGACGGGGTAGACGCCGAGGTCGAGCAGCGCCCCGCCGCCGAGCGCCGGGTCCCACAGCCGGTGGGCCGGGTCGACCGGCCCGACGAAGCCGAACTCGGCCTGGACGGAGCGGACTTCACCGATGGCGCCGTCCGCGACCAGCTCGGCGATCCTGCGCACGGTGGGGTTGAGGTAGGTCCACATCGCCTCCATCAGGAACAGCTCGCGCTTGCGGGCGGTGGCGATCAGCTCGGCACTCTGCGCCGCGTTCAGGGTGAACGGCTTCTCGCAGAGCACCGCCTTGTCCGCCGCCAGCAGCAGCGCGGTGGCCTCCTGGTGCGCGTTGTGCGGGGTGGCCACGTAGACCACGTCCACCTCGGGGTCGGCCGCCAGCTCCTGCCAGCTGCCGTACGCGCGCGGTATCCCGTACCGGCCGGCGAACGACCGGGCCGCCGCCTCCGTCCGGGAGGCCACCGCGTGCACCACGGCCCCCTCCACCGCCGCGAGGTCCTCGGTGAAGGCGGCGGCGATCCCCCCGGTGGCCAGCACGCCCCAACGGATCGGACGGTCGGTGATCGGCTGCACGGGCTCTCCTCCTGCACGGTCCCCGCCGCCCGGCCGGGCGGAAAACCCGGGGCGGTCCGGGCACGGGTACGGAACACTGCCGGGATGATCGTGATGAAGCCCGTGGTGGAAGTCAACGGCTCCGCGCAGTTCGGCCTCTGGCCGGTGGAGGTTCTGCCCGACCGGACACTCCTGCCGCTGCACGGTGGGCTGACGCCCGCCGAGCTCGGCAGCGCGATGCTGGCCATCGTCTCGACCAACGACAACGACCCGGAGGAGTGGCCCTACCCGATGCCGCCCCGGCCCGCCGATCCGCTGGCCGGCTTCCTGCACGGGCTGCTGACCATCGACTCGCCGGAGGCGTACGGGGGACTCCGGGTGACCGACACCGCGACCGGTGTGGTGTTCGACCCCGCCTGCTGCGACGGAGTGGAGGACTGGCGCGACTGGCAGCGGGTGGTCGACGGCGGCGAACTCTGGTACGGACACGAACCGTTGAGCCCGCACGCGGACGGCACCGGCCCGCTGGTCCGCCTCACCGTGAACGCCGAGGACCCGGCGAGCCCGGCGATCGAGCTGACGCACGCCGCACTGGCCCGGCTGCTGGGCGAGGTGGAACAGGACCTGTCCGACTTCCTCGCCCTCGCCGACCGGTGGGCGCAGCGGCAGCTGCCCGAGCCGTTCGCCGTGCCGGTCACGGACGCCCTGGCCCGAATCCTCTCCCCCGGCCACCCGCTCGGCTGAGCCGGGCGGTCAGTCGGGCAGCTCCAGCGGTGCGGCATCGGCCTCCAACGCACCGACCGGGGAGTGCTCGTGGCCGCCCCCGGACCCGCACCACCACACCACCGCCTGGTCGGCCGAGCGGGGATGCAGGCCGATCCGGTGCGCAGGGCAGGCCGGCCACACCAGCCGGAGCTCCTCCATCACGGTCTGCTGCACCGCCTCGGCGACCCGCAGCAGGAAGGGCTCCGCACCGTCCGGGTCCACCGGCTCACCGAACGGACTCCCTGCGGCCATCGCCAGGTAGGGCTGCTCCGACCCATGCCCACCCGACGGCGATCCGGATCCGGCCCGGCGGACCATGAACACCAGCCCCTCCAGGCCCAGCAGACTCGTCGTCAGGTCGCGGTTCACCACCGCGAGCGCCGCCGCCAGTCGGGGCCACCGCCCGGGCTCGGCCCGGGCGGGCGGGAGCGGGCCCGCCGGTTCGTCGTCGGGTCCGAAGCTCAGGTGTGAGGAGTAGGCCACCCCGACATCGTCCCGGCAGCACCGCCCGGGCTGCCATCAGTTTCCCCACCTCCCACACTCGTTCGTCATCAGCCCACCCGTACACCGCCGCCCTGCTGCGCTCCGTGCCCCGGGTCACCGGACCGCTGCGCCGCACCCTGCCGGCCATCGCCGGCTCCCCGCCGGACCTCTCCCGGCCGCTGCCGGGCTGCCCCTTCGCCCCGCGCTGCGAGCGGGCCCGGGCGGTCTGCTCGGCCGAGGCCCCGCCACCGCACACCGCCGCTCCCGGCCACACGACGACCTGTCACTTCCCGCTCACCGCACCGCCGGCCGCCGCCCTCCCCGCACCACGCACCGCACCAATCACCGCCGCCCACACCGCACCGCCCACCACCCCGGAGACCTCCGCATGAGCGCGCCCGCCCCGCCGCAGGCCACCGCCCCACCGGCCCCCGCCGTCCTGGCGGCCACCGGCCTCTCCGTGGTGCACCGCACCCGCTCCGGCCCTCTGCACGCCGTCAGCGACGCCTCCCTGACCCTGCGTCAGGGCCGCACGCTGGCCCTGGTCGGCGAATCCGGCTCCGGCAAGAGCAGCATCGCCCGTGCCCTGCTCCGGCTGCCGCCGCCCACCGCCGGGACCGTCACCCTGGACGGCACCGACCTGGCCCGGCTGCCCGCCCGCGAGCTGCGCGCCCTGCGCCCCCGGCTCCAGATGGTCTTCCAGGACCCGCTCTCCTCGCTCAACCCGCGCCGCCGGGTCCGCGACCTGGTCGCCGAACCGCTCGACGCCCACCCCGAGCCGGGCCGGGACCGCACCGCGGTGGTCGAGGAGCAGCTGACCGCGGTCGGCCTGCCGCCCGCGGTCTTCGCCGACCGCCGCCCGGCCCAGCTCTCCGGCGGCCAGGCCCAGCGGGTCGCCATCGCCCGGGCGCTGGCCGCTCGGCCCCGGGTGCTGATCGCCGACGAGGCGGTCTCCGCCCTCGACGTCTCCGCCCAGGCCACCGTGCTCAACCTGCTCCGCGAGCTGACCGCACAGCGCGGCCTGGCCGGGCTGTTCATCTCCCACGACCTCGGCGTGGTGCGGGCCGTCAGCGACGAGGTGGCCGTGCTCCAGCTCGGCCGGATCTGCGAGCGCGGCCCCACCGAGGCGGTGCTGGCCGCCCCGGCCCACCCGTACACCGCCGCGCTGCTGGCCGCCGTCCCCGAGCCCGGCCGCCCGCTCGGCGACAGCCTGCTGCTCCCGGGCGAGCCGCCCTCGCCGTTGGCCCCGCCCTCCGGCTGCCGCTTCCGCACCCGCTGCCCGCTCGCCGAGCCGCGCTGCGCCACCGAGGTGCCCGAGCTGCGCCCGGCCGGCCCGGAGCGGGTGGTGGCCTGTCACCGACCGCTGGCCTGAACGGCACGCGGCCCGGCCGCCCCCGTCGCGGGGGCGGCCGGGCCGACGGTGCGTCAGGCGACGGCCGGCACCAGCTCCTTGCCGTAGCAGAGGCTCTCCGGGTGGTCCCGGTAGTAGCCGAACTTGGTGATCGGCCGGTACCCCTCGGACTCGTACAGCCCGATCGCCTCCGGCTGCTCGGTGCCGGTCTCCAGGATCAGCCTGGTCAGCCCGGCGGCGAGCGCCTCGGCCTCCAGGTGCCGCAGCACCAGCCGGGACAGGCCCTTGCCCCGGGCGGACGCCGAGACGTACATCCGCTTCAGCTCGCCGTCGCCGTCCCGGACGTCGTCCGCCCCGGCGCTCTTCACCCGGAAGCCGCCGCAGGCGACCGGCGCGCCGTCCAGGTAGCCGACCACGAAGAGCCCGGCGGGCGGGTCGAAGTGCTCCGGGTGGATCACCGTCAGATCGCCCTCGCCGTACCGCTGGACGTACTCCAGCTGGACCTCGGCCGAGAGCTTGGCGGCATCGGGATGTGCGTAACCGGTGGTGCGGATCTCCATGACGGCCAAGCCTACGGCCCCGCCCTCAGCGGGCCTCGAACCGGGCCACCAGGTCGTCCTTGCCGAACATCCGGGCCGTCTCCACCGCCGTCGGGGTGCCCGCCTTCGGGTCGGCGCTCCCCTCCAGCAGGGCGTCGATCACCGCCGCCTCGCCCTTGAACACGGCACCCGCCAGCGGCGTCTGGCCCCGGTCGTTGACCCGGTCCGGGTCGGCGCCGTGGGCCAGCAGCACCCGGACGGTGTCGGCGTGGCCGTGGTACGCGGCCAGCATCACCAGGGAGTCACCGCGGTCGTTCGACAGGTCGGCCGGCGCACCGGCGTCCAGGTAGGCGCCGAGCAGCGCGGTGTCGCCCTGCCGGGCCGCGTCGAAGAGCTTGCCGGCCAGGGCGATGACCTCGGCGTCCGGGGTCTTGGGAGTGTCGGCGGAGTCTGACATGACAGGGCCTCTCTCGGATCGGGGTCGGTGGTGCCGTACGCACCGTAGCGGACGACACGCGCACGGACGGAAGGGACAGCCGTTCGGGCGAATTTCGCCGCTCGTGTACGCCCTACGCCGGGCTTCTGCGGAGAACCACCCGTTTGCCACGTTCCATCATCTATTACTTTTTGTCACGATAAGGGCACTTTCGGTTACGCAATATTTTTCTGTGTCCCGTTGTCCCCAGATCGAGGAGCAGTCGCGTGATTCTCTCCATCTCCGGCATCGTCCTGTTCGGCACCATTGCCTTCCTGTTCTTCCGCCGAGACGGACTCAAGGTCTCGCACGCGATCGTCTGCGCCCTCCTCGGCTTCTACATCGCGGGCTCCTCGATCGCCCCGAGCATCCAGGCCGGCGGCGCCAGCCTGGCCAGCCTGCTGGGCGGCCTCAAGTTCTGACGGTCCGGCACCTCCTCGGCCCGGGTGCGGATCCCCGCCGCCCCGGGCCTCCTGCCATCCCCCCGCCCGCCGTCCCCGGAGAGTCCCGCCGAATGTCCGTCACCCGTCATCTCAGCCGTGGCCGCGACCTGGCCCGCACCGCCGGCGACCACGCCGCAGACATGTTCGCCCCGCTCACCGTCCTCGGGCGGGGCCTGCGCCACCACTCCGACTGGGCCAAGGCCCGCTGGGCCGCCACCCCGAAGGAGAAGCGCGGCCCGACGCTCTTCCTGACCGCCGCCGCCGTGCTCGGCGTCTTCCTGGTCCCGCGCGGCCCGCTGTTCGCCCTGATCGCCCTGATGGCCAGCGCGGCCTGGTACGGACGCGCCCCCAAGGCCGCCCCCGCGCCGCCCGCCCCGGACGCCGGCGACCTCAAGCTGGCCGCCCTGTACGCGGCGCTCACCCCGTACCTGGCCGGCCCGGACGAGCCGGGCCCGCTCTACTCGCCCGAGGGCAGCCACAAGGACGCCTTCGGCCCCTCGGAGTTCGACTCCGAGGGCCGGCTGCGCTCCCTCGACCTCGCCTACCCGGCCTGGTTCACCGACACCGAACCGTCCGCCCGGGCCCGGATCGAGCAGGTGATCCAGGGCAAGGCCGGCCGGGGCCGGGAGTACCGCTTCGACTGGGACGAGGAGTCCAACCGGCTGCGGGTCAGCGCGCTCGCCCCGCTGGCCACCGACATCCTGGCCCAGCCCTTCGTCACCGCCCCCGGCGAGATCGTGCTCGGCTTCACCGACGCCCACGACAGCCAGCGCACCATCCCGGTCACCCAGGGCGGCGTCACCGCCCAGCAGCCCCCGGTGGTCTGGCGCACCGGCCCGCGCGCCACCGAGCCGCACCTGCTGGCGCTCGGCACCGCCGGCTCCGGTACCTCCACCCTGCTGCGCTCGATCGCCCTCCAGGCCCTGCGGCACGGCGACCTGATGGTGATCGACGGCGCCGGCACCGGCGAGCACGCCTGCCTGGTCAACCGCCCCGGCGTGCACACCGTGGAGACCAGCCTGCGCGGCACCCTGGCCGCCCTGGAGTGGGCCGCCCAGGAGACCGAGCGCCGGCTCACCGCCCTGAACGCCGCCCGCCACCACGGCGTGGCCGTCCCCGAGGACGTCACCCGCCCGCTCTGGCTGCTGCTCGACCACCCCACCGAGCTCACCGAGCTGGCCCACGCCGAGGGCCGCCCCGACCCGCAGGAGCTGCTGGAGCTCCCGCTGCGCCACGGCCGGGCGGCCCGGGTCACCGTGGTCATCGCCGACGACCTGACGGCGTACGAGCGGATCTCCCCGACCGCCCGGGCCACCACCCGGGCCCGGGTGGTGCTCGGCCAGACCACCGCCGAGACCGCCTCGGCCGCCCTCGCCACCGCCCTGGACATCACCCCGGCGGCCGGCCGCACCGAGCCCGGCCGGGGCTACGCCCGGCTCGGCACTGGCAGCCCCGTCCGCCTCCAGGTGCCGGTCACGGTGGATCCGCTGGACGAGGAGGCCCCCACCGCGCACCGCGAGGCGGTGATCGCCCTGCTCCCCCACCGCGACACCCGCACCGAGGCCGCCGCCGACCCGCTGCGCAAGGCCACCACCCCCGCCGAGGCCGGCCCGGCGGTGCCCGATGCCCCGAAGGAACCGCCGACGATCCGACCCCGTCCTGTGTGGTGAATCCGTAACCGCTAAGCTGTCTGGCCGCGACCAACTGGACAACTCTGCGCCACGATGACGGCACACTGGGTGATAAATACGCTCAGATGTGACAAATCGGGCGACGATGGGTACAAACAGGGGCGGCACGACAGGCGACGTACGCCCTGGAACGGGAATCTTCGTCGGCGGCCGAGCGTTGACCGAACGACGATGACAGACCACTAGTCCTGTGGGCCAGAAGCCCGGGAGGCACGATTTCATGAGCGAGCGAGCTCTCCGCGGCACGCGACTCGGGGCGACCAGCTACGAGACCGACCGTGGAATCGACCTGGCTCCCCGCCAGACCGTCGAGTACGCATGTCAGAACGGACACCGGTTCGAGGTTCCCTTCTCCGTCGAGGCGGAGATCCCCTCGGCCTGGGAATGCCGGTTCTGTGGCCAGGAGGCCATGCTGCTGGACGGTGATGAGCCGGAGGAGAAGAAGACCAAGCCGACGCGTACCCATTGGGACATGCTGATGGAGCGTCGGACGCGCGAGGAGTTGGAGGAGGTCCTGGCCGAGCGCCTGGCCGTCCTCCGCTCCGGTGGGATGAACCTCGCGGTCCACCCGCGGGACACCCGCAAGAGCGCCTGACCGAGTAGCGCACCACCGCACCACCGAAGAGGGGCCCGAGCTTCCGCCCAGGAAGCCCGGGCCCCTCGGTGCGTCCCGTCCCGGCCCGGCCCGGACACGCCGATGCCCCCGGAAGCGGCTGCTTCCGGGGGCGTCGGCGGTGACGCGGCGTCAGCCGACGGGCCCTCAGCCGGCGATCGGGGGGCGGTACTCGGTGTCCGGGCCCTGGCGGGCCGGGCCGGCGGGCGGGTCGACCACCTCGCCCTGGATGACCTTGCCGTCGGGGCGGTGGATGCGCAGCTGCTCCTGGAGGCGCACGGCGTCCGCCAGGCGGTCCGCACCGAGCGGGGAGGTGGAGCGCAGTGCCTTCCCGGCCAGTCGGCGGCCCAGGGTGCGCCACAGGGCCCTGGTGGGCGGGAAGAGCAGCGAGAGGCCGAGCACGTCGGAGAGGAAGCCCGGCAGGATCAGCAGGGTGCCGGCCAGCACGGTCATGCTGGTGCCGGTCTGCGGCTGGGCGGACTGCGGGTCCTTGCTCTGCGCGATCGCGGCCGAGATCGCCTTCAGACCGGCCCGCTTGATCAGCCAGCCACCCAGGAAGACGCCACCGGCCAGCAGCAGGATCACGGCGAACCAGCTGGTCGCCGAGGCGACCACGGTCAGCAGCCAGATCTCCAGCACCAGCCAGGCGGCGATCAGCAGCGGCAGCACCCGGCGCAGGCGGCTGCGCGGCGGGGCCGAGGGGGCCGGGGGTACGTGCTGGCTCACGGTTCTGATCCACTCCGTCGTGGTGCCCGGCTCAGGACCTGGCCGGCGTCTCCGACCCGCACCCCGGGCACCACCTGGGACAACGGTCAGGAACCGGCCGGTGTTCCGGAGCCCCTCCGACGGCGCAGCGCGGCCAGCGCGACCACCGCGCAGGCACCGAGCCCGGTCAGCGCCAGCACCCACTCGGGGCCCGCGCCAACCCGGTCCGCCAGGGTCTGGTCGTCCCGCAGCGGGACCACCGCGGAGAGCTCGGCGGCCGTCATCAGCCTGCTCTGCTCGACCACCGAGCCGTCGGGGGCGATGATCGCGCTGATCCCGTTGGTGGCGGCGATCAGCACCGCGCGGCCGTGCTCGACGGCCCGCAGCCGGGACATCGCCAGCTGCTGGGAGGGCTGGCCGGTCTGCGAGTAGGTGGCGTTGTTGGTCTGCACCACCAGAACCCGGCCGCCCTCGTTGACGGTGTCCCGGACGATGCCGTCGTAGGCGACCTCGAAGCAGATCACGTCGCCGATCCGGGCCGGGCCGAGGTCCATCACGCCGTTCTCGGTGCCCGGGTGGAAGTCGCGGGCGACCATCTGCAGCCGGGTGATCACCTTGGACAGCTGGGCCCGGAACGGCACGTACTCGCCGAACGGCACCGGGTGCTGCTTGGTGTACGAGGCGCCGGGGCCGGTCTGCGGGCTCCAGACGATGCCCTGGTTCTGCACGTGCTGCTCGTCCGGGCCGTCCACCAGGGTGCCGACCAGCACCGGGACGCCGATCGCCTTCACGGCGGCGTCGATCCGGGCGTAGGCGAGCGGCTCGGAGAAGGGGTCCATGTCGGAGGAGTTCTCCGGCCAGATCACCACGTCCGGGCGCTCGACCTTGCCGGCCGCGACCTCGGCGGCCAGCCGCTCGGTCGCCTCGGCGTGGTTGTTCAGCACCTGCATCGGGCGGCCGAGGAAGTGCATCCCGGGGCTCGGCACGTCGCCTTGGATCACCGCGACCTTCAGGGTGTCGGCGGCGGCGGTCGGCACCGGCACCAGGTACCCCGCCAGCAGGGCCGCCACGGCGCCCGCCGCGCCACCGACGGCGGCCGTCCGGGCGCGGCGGCGCAGGCGCAGCGCGGACCAGGCCAGCAGGGTGCCGCAGAGCGCGACGGCGAAGGTCACCAGCGGGGCGCCGCCGAGCGCCGCGAGCGGGGTGAAGGGGGTCGAGGTGTTGGCGAAGGCCAGGCGGCCCCAGGGGAAGCCGCCCAGCGGTATCCGGTCCCGGGCCCACTCCTGGGCCACCCAGAGGCAGGCCGCCCAGAGCGGCCAGCCGCGCAGCCGGGAGGTGGCGGCCAGACCGGCGCCGAGGGCGGCCATGAACAGCGCCTCGGTGACCGAGAGGCCGATGGTGGCGTCCCAGCCGATCACCCGCAGCCAGCCGAGCAGCAGCAGGAAGAACGGCAGTCCGAACGCGAAGCCGGTCCACGCCCCCTGACGGGCCGTCCGCCCCCGGGTGAGCAGCGAGAGCGCCGCCACCCCGACGACCGACAGCGGCCACAGGTCGTACGGGGGGAAGGCCAGCGCGAGCAGCAGCCCGGCCAGCACCGCCAGGCCGGTCCGCCGCAGGTCCGGCAGCCTGATCAGGCTCCGCTGGACGGGGGTCTCGGGCTGCGGTCGGGCCACCGGACGTTCCTGTTCGACGGGCAGTGCCACCTGCGCACCACCTCTCTGCTGTGCGAGCGCTTCCATTCTGGTCGCAAGACCGTACCCCGGGGAGGCGGCGGGGCGAGAGCCAGGGCCGTCGGCGACCGACGGTCCGTGTCCTGACGGGCCGTCACCCGGGCCGGAGCCGGACGACGGGGCCGGCGCCGGGCGCCGCGCGCTTCCGCTGCCCTCCGGCCCGCCGCCGGGCTGCTGCGGGTGGGTGAGCCGACTGCGGCAGCCCGGCGGCGCCGGTCAGGCGAGGTGCACCGTCCGGCCCCGGACCACGGTCCGCAGGCAGGTCGGCAGCGGGGTGCCCGGGGTCAGGTCGGGCAGGCCCGGGGTGCCGGAGCGGGGGTCGGTGGACCAGCCGGCCACCCGGGAGTCGGGGGCCTGGACCACCAGGTCGCCGGCCGCCCAGACCGCGTAGCTGGCGACGGCGCCGGGGACCAGCACGCCGTCCTGGTCGCGGCCGACGGCACGCCAGCCGCCCCGGGTGTGGGCGGTGAAGGCGGCCCGGACCGAGATCCGGTGCTCGGGGGTGAGGTGGAAGGCGGCGGCCCGGACGGTGCCCCAGGGGTCGAGCGGGGTGACCGGGGCGTCGGAGGAGAAGGCCAGCGGGACACCGGCCCGCAGCAGGGCCGCGAAGGGGTTCAGGGCCGCTGCCCGCTCGGCACCGAGGCGCTGGACGTACATGCCGTCCGGGCCGCCCCAGAAGGCGTCGAAGGCGGGCTGCACCGAGGCGGTCAGGCCCAGCTCGGCGAAGGCGGCGATCGACTTGTCGTCCAGCGCCTCCGCGTGCTCGACCCGGTGGCGGCGGGCCCGGACGGCCTCCAGGCCGACCCGGGCGGCGGCCGTCCGCACGCCCTCGATCACGGCGCCGATCGCGGCGTCCCCGATCGCGTGGAAGCCGGCCTGCAGGCCCGCCTCGGTGCAGGCGGCGACGTGGTCGGCGATCTGAGCGGCCGTCAGGTAGGCGGTGCCGGTGCTCTCCCCGGCGTCGGTGTACGGGTCGTGCAGGCAGGCGGTGCGGGAGCCGATCGCGCCGTCGGCGAACAGGTCGCCGCCGGCGCCCTGCGCGCCCACCCGCAGCGCGGTCTCCACCCCGGCCGGGGCCAGCTCGCCCCAGTAGCCGAAGACCTCCGGTCCGTCCGCCTCGGCGGCCAGCGCGAGCAGCGCGGCGAGGTCGTGCTCGGAGGAGATCTCCGGGCCGGCGCACTCGTGCAGCGCGCCGATGCCGAGCTCGGCGGCCCGGTGCAGGGTGGCCAGCTGGGCGGCCCGGCGCTGGGCGTCCGTCAGCGCGGCCAGCGCGGTCTGCCGGACGGCGTGGTGGGCGTCCCGGCTGACCGGGCCCTCGGAGTGGTGGCCGGCCAGGCCCGCCAGACCCTCCGTCAGCTCGCGCAGCGGGGTGGAGGCGAGGGCGGAGTGCACGTCGGTGCGGGAGAGGTAGAGGGCCGCTCCCCCGGCGGCGGCGTCCAGCTCGGCGAGGCTCGGGGCCCGGCCCTCGGGCCACTTGGTCTCGTCCCAGCCGTGGCCGATCAGCACGCCCTCGGTGGCGGCGGCGAAGGCCGCGATCCGGGTCAGCGCCTCGGCCAGCGAGGGGCAGCCGGTCAGGTCGAGACCGGTCAGCGCCAGGCCGGCCGAGGTGGCGTGCACGTGGGCGTCCACGAACGCGGGGGTGACCAGCGCGCCGTCGAGCTCCACCACCTCGTCGGCGGTGGCCGCGTACGCCTCGGCGGCGCCGTCGCTGCCGACCCAGGCGACGTGCTCCCCCTCGACCAGCATCGCGGTGGCGAACGGGTCGGCGGGGCTGTAGACGGAACCGCCGCGCAGCAGCACGGTGCGGTGGGTGGTGGGTGCGCTCATGGGCACCAGTCTGCACCCGGACGGACCGCGTCAGATCTTCGGGGGTCGCGCCTCGTAGGGGGTGGAGAGCACCACGGTGGTGCGGGTGGAGACTCCGGCGGCCGTGCGGATCCGGGCGAGCAGGTCCTCCAGGTCGCCGGGGGCACCGACCCGGACCTTCAGGATGTAGTTCTCGTCGCCGGCCACGCTGTGGCAGGCCTCGATCTCCGGCAGTCCGGCCAGCCGCTCGGGGGTGTCGTCGGGGCTGCTCGGGTCGAAGGGTTTGACCGAGATGAACGCGGTGAGCGCCAGCTCGACCGCGTCCGGGTCGATGATCGCGGTGTAGCCGCGGATCACACCGCGCTGCTCCAGGCGCCGCACCCGCTGGTGCACCGCCGAGGTGGACAGGCCGGTCGCCTTGCCCAGGTCCGTGTAGCTCATCCGGCCGTCTTCGAGCAGCAGCCGGACGATGCGTTGGTCGAGATCCTCCACAAGGCGCAAACCTAGCGCCCCCGGCGCGGTCCCGCCGACACCGGGCGTCGGGTTCGAGCCACCCCCGCTCCGACGGCGGGTCGACCGCGCCGAACGGGTGGGCCCCGCGACGGCCCCGCCCCACGAGCGGCTGCGGACCGCCGGTACCACCACCGAGGGCCCGCGCACCCCGGACGGCCGCACCGCCCGGACCATCACCCCGGCGGATCGCCGCCGCCCTCGCCCCGGACCACCCGGTCCCGGACTGCGGCTGACGCCTCCTCAGGCCCGCCGTCAGCTCCGCAGGAACCGCAGCACCGCCAGCACCCGCCGGTGCCCGTCCACGTCGACCGGCAGGTCGAGCTTGCTGAAGATGTTCCCGATGTGCTTGTTCACCGCCGCGTCGCTGATGAACAGGTCGGCCGCGAGGTTGGCGTTGGACCGGCCCTGGGCCATCAGCGCCAGCACCTCGCGCTCCCGGGCGCTGAGCCGCTCCAGCGGGTCCTGCCGGAGCCGGACCAACTGCTGGATGACCTCCGGGTCCACCACCGTGCCACCGGCCGCGACCCGCTCCAGGGTGGCCATGAACTCGGCGACGGCGCCGACCCGTTCCTTCAGCAGGTAGCCCACGCCCTCGCCCCGGCCCGAGTCCAGCAGGCGGGCGGCGTAGGACTGCTCGACGTACTGGCTGAGCACCACCACCGGCAGCCGGGGGTGCTCGGCCCGCAGCCGGACCGCGGCCCGCAGGCCGTCGTCGGTCTCGGTGGGCGGCATCCGGACGTCGGTCACCACCAGGTCGGGCCGCGCCGCCTCGACGGCCGCGACCAGCGCGTCCGCGTCGCCGACGGCGGCGGTCACCTGGTGCCCGAAGCGCTGGAGCAGCCCGACCAGGCCCTCCCGCAGCAGCACCGCGTCCTCCGCGACGGTCACCCGAAGTGGCACGGGATCTCCACGTGCAGCAGGGTCGGTCCGCCGGCCGGGCTGGAGACCCGCATCCGGCCGTCCACGGCGCCCAGCCGGTCGGCCAGGCCGGTCAGGCCGCTGCCGCCGGTCGGATCGGCCCCGCCCCGGCCGTCGTCGGTGATCTCCAGCACCAACTGGTCGGCGTGGTAGCGGCCGTGGATGCGGGCGGTGGTGGCGCCGCTGTGCCGTGCGATGTTGGTCATGGCCTCACTGATCAGGTAGTAGGTGTGCGTCTCGATCGGCCGGGGCAGCCGCTGCGGCAGCTCCAGGTCGACCGTGACCGGGAACGGGAACCGGCCGACCTGCTCCCGGACGGCGGCGGCCAGGCCGTGGTCGGCCAGCACCGGCGGATTGAGGCCGCGCACCAGCGTACGCAACTCCTGGTGGGCCGCCGCGAGTTGTCCCTCGGCCTCGGTGAGGCCGCGGTCCAGCGCCGAGCCCGGCGGGACGTCCAGCCGGAGCAGACCCAGCGTCATGCCGAGGGCCACCAGCCGCTGTTGGGCCCCGTCGTGCAGGTCCCGCTCGATCCGGACGCGCTCGGCGTCGAAGGCGTCCACCAGCCGGACCCGGGAGGCCCGCAGCTCGCGCAGCTCCGCGCCCAGCTCCCGGTCGCGCGGGGCCAGCAGGGTGCGGACCAGCGCGCCCCGGGCCCCGGCCCAGGCCGTCACGGTGTACGGGGCGGCGAGCAGCACCAGCGCGCCGAGGACCGTCCAGGGCCAGGTGTCCCCGTCCAGCGACGCGAAGCACAGGGCCGGCAGGACGAAGCAGAAGCCGAGCACCAGCAGGTCCAGCCACCAGAGCGCGACGGCCGACAGCAGCGCGAAGCCCAGCTCGCGCCAGGTCGCCTGCTCGGTCAGCCGGTGGGTGATCCAGGCCCGCAGGCCGGGCTCGGCGGGCGGGCGGTGCGGGTCGGGCACCTCGTCCAGGTCGACCAGCCGAAGCCGCCCGCGCTCCACCGAGGCGATCACGGTGGCCGCCAGCACCACGCCGACCAGCGGGGCGATCCCGATCAGCACCACCAGCAGCACCACCCCGGCGGCCGTCCCGGCCAGCAGCACCAGCACCGCTGCGGCGCCGACCGCCACCCCGCTCAGCAGGTAGCCGAGCGAGCGCCACGGCCAGGCGGAGGTGAGGAAGCGCAGCGGGTGTCGGGCCATGGCCTGCCAGGCGGTGCGTGGACGCATGGGCAGGACGATAACCGGCCGGGGGCGGCTGCGCGGTAGTGCCCGCACTACCTCAGGGGTGGAGTGCGGATCAGTGCGCCCGCCACCCTCGCACCGGTGGAATCGTCCCCATGACAACGGTGACCACGAAGGTGACGAACCGGCAGGCGGCGGACGCCGTACGGCTGGAGGCGGTACGCAAGGTGCACGGCCGCGGGGAGCGGGCGGTGACGGCGTTGGACGGCGTCTCGCTGACCTTCCCGCGCGGCAGTCTGACGGCCGTGATGGGGCCCTCCGGCTCCGGCAAGTCCACCCTGCTGCACTGCGCGGCCGGGCTGGAGGCGGTGAGCTCCGGCCGGGTGCTGCTGGGCGGCACCGATCTGGCGGCCGGCGGCGAGCGGGAGCGCACCGTGCTGCGGCGGGACCGGATCGGCTTCGTCTTCCAGGCGTACAACCTGGTCGAGTCGCTGACGGCGGCTCAGAACGTCGAGCTGCCCTCCCGGCTGGCCGGCCGCCGGGTGGACCGGGCGGCGGTGACGGCCGCACTGGAGGCCGTCGGGCTCGCGGACCGGGCGCGGCACCGGCCGGGAGAGCTGTCCGGCGGGCAGCAGCAGCGGGTGGCGCTGGCCCGGGCGCTGGTGACCGGGCCCGAGGTGCTGTTCGCGGACGAGCCCACCGGGGCGCTGGACACCGGGACCAGCCGCGAGGTGCTGGCCCTGCTGCGCCGGCTGGTCGACGAGCGGGAGCAGACCACGGTGCTGGTGACGCACGATCCGGTGGCGGCGGCGATCGCCGACACGGTGGTCTTCCTGAAGGACGGCCGGCTGGCCGGCCGGCTCGACCTCTCCCCCGCCGCCGCGGGCAACGCCGCCGCGATCGCGGCCCGGATGACCGGCCTGGAGGCGTGATGTCCGTCCTCGTCACGGCCGGCCTCCGGGCCCGCTGGAGCGGCTTCCTGGCCGCCTTCGCGGCGGTGCTGGTGGGCACCACGCTGATCACCGCCACGCTGCTGGTGCAGCACTCCGCCCGGCCGGCCGTCCAGGCCCGCTTCGCGGGCACCGCCGCCCTGGTGATCCCCCTTCAGGCCGCCGACCCCGACGGCGGCACCGCTGACCTGGTGCCCTGGAGCCCGACCGAGGCCGACCGGCTGGCCGCCGGGCTGCGCGCACTGCCCGGCGCCGAGGGCGCCGAGGTGGTGGTGGACCGGTCCTTCTACGCGCAGCCGTTCACGGACGGCCGTCCGGTGGCGGATCCGGAGGCGGCCGAGGCCGGCCACGGCTGGTCCGGGGCCCGGCTGGCACCGTACCGGCTGCTGACCGGCCGGGCTCCGACGGCGGCGGACGAGGTGGCGGTCGGCGGGGTGCCCGGGGTGACGCCCGGTCAGCAGCTGACCGTCAACCTGGCCGCCGGCCGGGCCCGGTACCGGGTGAGCGGCACCGTGGACGGCCCGGGTGTCTACTTCACCGACGCGGAGGCGGCCCGGCTCCAACCGGGTGTCCGGGCGATCGGGCTGCTGGGCCCGGCCGCCGCCGAGCTGATGCCGCGGGCCCGCGCGCTGGTGGACGGGCTCGGCACGGTGGTGACCGGTGACGGGCGGGCCGCGCTGCAGCCCGCGCTGGTGGACCACCGGCGCTTCCTCGGACAGCAGCTGATCACCGCGATGGCCGGGCTGGGCCTGTTCACCACGGTCTTCGTGGTCGCCTCGGCGCTGGCCCTGACCACCGGTCAGCGGCGGCGCGAGCTGGGGCTGTTGCGGCTGCTCGGCGCGAGTCCGCGCCAGGTGCGGCGGCTGGTGCTGGGCGAGGCCGCCGCCGTGGGTCTGCTCGGCTCGCTGGCCGGCGCGGCGGCGGGCTGCGGGCTCGCCCCGCTGCTCGGCCGGATCCTGCTCGGCCTGGAGGCGGCCCCGCCGGACCTGCGCATCCGGCTCGCAGCCTGGCCGCCGCTGACGGCGACGGCCGTCGGGGTCGGCGTCAGCGTGTTCGCCGCCTGGGCGGCGGCCCGGCGGGCTTCCCGCGTCCGACCGATGGCCGCGCTCTCGGCCGGACCGGCCGGTGGCCGCTCCGCCCGGCGGACCCGGCTCGCCACCGGGCTGCCGGTGCTCGCCCTGGGTGTGCTGCTGGCCGTCCGGACGGCCACCGCCGCCGCCGACGACCGGGTGAACGCGGCGATCGCCGCGACCATGACGCTGGTGGTGGCCGCCGCACTGCTGTCACCGGTGCTGACCGGGCCGCTCGGACGGGCCGTCAGCGCACCGCTGCGGCGGTCCGCCTGGGCCGGACCGCTGCTGCTCCGGGCCGAGCTGCGCGCGGTGCCGGGCCGGGCGGGCGCCACGGCCGCACCGGTGATCGCCGCCGTCGGCTTCGCCATCCTGCTCGGCGGTGCCGTACAGACCATGGCGGCTGCCTACCCGGCGGGCGCGGCCCGTCAGTTGGCGGGCCAGGCCGTGGTCACGGCCGACGGCACCCCGGGGCTGACCGACGAAGTGGCACGCGCCCATCCGGTCGGCAAGGCAGCCCTGCCCACCCGGGCCTTCGTGCGCCGGGCGGACGGTGCCCGGGTGGTGGTCGACCTGCTCGGCTCGCGCGATCCCGCCTGGGACCGTCCCGGCGAGGCCGTCCTCGGCGCCTCCCTGGCCCGGGAGTTGGGCGTCCGCGAGGGGGACGCGTACCCGGTGCGGTTCGCCGACGGGGCGACGGTGGAGCTGCGGATCTCCCGGGTGCTGCCGGACGATCCGGCCCGGGGCGCCTTCGTGACCTCCCGTCAGCTGGTCCGGGCCCACGATCCGGGGGCACTCGGCGACGACCTGTTCGTCCCCGGGGACGGCCACCCGATCGCGACCGTACCGGGGACAGCGGTGCACGACGCGGAGCGGTTCGCCCTGGACGACTACCGGACCGACGCCCGGCTGACCGACGCGCTGGCCGCGATGCTGCTGGTGATCACGGTCGGGTATGCCGGGCTGGCGGTCGCCAACGCCACGGCGGCCGACGCCCACGCCCGGCGGCAGGACCTCGCGGTGCTCCGCTCCGCCGGGGCGACGGTGCGTCAGCTGCTCGGCTTCGCGGCCGGTGAGGCGGCCCTGCTCACGGCCCTCGGCGCGGCGCTCGGCCTGGCGGCCTCCCTCCCCCCGCTGGCCGGTCTGGCCGCCGGCCTCGCCGAGGCCACCGGCACCCCCGTCTCCTGGCAGCTGGATCTCCCGGCCCTGGGCGCCACCCTGCTCGGCATCCTGGCGGTCGCCATCGGCACCCGCCTGCTCACCACCTGGCGCACCGCCCGCTGAGCGGGCCAGGCCCCGCAGGCACCGATCTCGGAAACCCGGCTCGGTACCCCAGACCGAAACACCGGGCCGCACCCGGACGAGGCCACGCACGGCGAGAACCGGCCGGTCCCCGGAGCCCCGACCCGCACCCCCGGGAAATCGCTTCGCCCCACCGGCCGGTCCGCACTTGCCCGCTGAGCCCCGCGCCCGGACCCGGGTCAGGCCCGGCAGACACCGATCTCGGAAACCCGGCCCCACACCGGGCCAGTGCCCCAAGCCGAAGCACCAGGCCGGACCCGGACGAGGCCGCGCGGCACGGACCGACCCGCGCCCGGAGCGCCGGGAAATCGCTTCGACCCGCCGGCGGCGTGCGGGATAGGCTCTCCCTAACACCGTTAGAGAGAGGCGGGCCCCGTGCCGACCGTCCCCCCGTCACCGCTGAGCCGCCCGGCCATCGCCGCCGCCGCCCTGCGGGTGCTGGAACGCGAGGGCGTGCACGGCCTCTCCATGCGCAAGGTGGCCGCCGAGCTGGGGGTGCAGGCCCCCTCGCTCTACTGGCACGTGCGCAACAAGGAGGAATTGCTCGACCTGCTCTCCGACGCCCTGATGGCCGACGCCGAGGCGCCGCTCCCCGAGGGCCCGTGGCGGGACCAGCTGCGCGAGTACTGCGTGCGCTACCGCCGCCACCTGCTGGACCGCCGGGACGCCGCCAAGGTGGTCGCCGGGCGGCTCGCCCCGGGGCCGGCCCTGCTCCGGCTGATGGACGACCAGCTCGGCCGGCTGCGCGCGGCGGGCTTCTCCGACCCGGACGCCGCGATGGTCAACTACCTGCTGGGCGCCTTCGTCCAGGGCTTCGTGCTCCAGGAGCAGGGCCCGCTCTCCGCCTCCGAGGCGATGGGCGCCAGCCGCCGGGAGGCCGCCGACGCGGCCGGGGCGCAGCTGGCCGCGCTGCCGCCGGAGACCTTCCCCCACCTGACCGCCCTGGCCGGCGAGTTGACCGGCCCGGCCATGGACGAGCGCTTCGCGTTCGGCCTCGAACGCCTCCTCGACGGTCTCGCCGTCCTGCTGGACCGTCAGGACCACCCCACCGCACCCGAAGGGAACCACCCGTGAGCGACCGCACCTACCGCGTCATCGTCCGAGGCGTCTTCGCCGGCCTCGACGAGGAGCACCGGACCAGCCTGCTGGAGCGGGCCGCGCAGCACAGCCACCTGTTCGCCGCCTTCACCGACGAGGGCACCCTGGTCTACGACGAGGAGCTGCGCGCGTTCAGCTTCCGCTGCGTGGTCCGCCAGGCGTCCGACCTGCCGGACGAGGCGGCCGGGCCGGCCGCCGAGCAGCGGGCGTCGGCCGCCCTCGCCGCGCGCGGCGTCGGCCACGGCGAGCTGCGCAGCCAGGTCACCAGCATGGACGACATGAAGATCCGCCGCCCCCGCCGGAACTGACGCCCCGTCGGATGCGCACCGCACGCGCGCTGCACGCACCGCACGGGCCCGCGCAGGGGCACCGCCCGCAGGACGGGCGGCCGGGCGTACACGGAGCAGGCCCGTGGAGCACCACGGGCCGTCCGGCCGTCCACCCTCCGTCCACCGTCCGCCCGCCGACCGTCCACCGGTCGTCCGCCGGCCGTCCACCGGCGGGGCCTCCGGCTCGCGCCGAGTCGGGCGGGGGCGCGCGGGTGGCACATGCCGCGTGAATGTGGCCCACCGCACACGGCGTGCATCACACTGCGGGCTCCCGCAGGATTATGAGGCTCCGTCAGCGGGAAGTGCTGCTCTTGGCCGGGGCCGACGAAGGCCGGCCGGATCCGAGGGGGATCACACACATGTCTGCTGTCGATCAGACCTCCCGCACCGCTGCGGAGGACCACGAACACCTCGACTTCGAGGACTTCCCGGGCGTCGACCCCGGCGAGATGGAGACCTGGGAGATCTTCCGGGTGCACTGCCCCGAGTGCGACCGTCCGATCGCCCTGCTCGGCGACGAGGACCGGCTGCCGCAGCACGCCGTCCTGCCGACCGCCTGGCACCCCTTCTCGGCCCAGCTCTGCCCGGGCACCGGCGCGCCCACCGCCGACCTGCCGGAGTGCGACTCCGCCGAGCACGCCGAGCCGAGCGGCCTGGAGCTGATCAGCCTGCCGGCCGACTTCGACTGGCGCACCCACCCGTTCTCGCACGCCGGCGCCCCGGGCTCGGGCCCGCTGGAGCGGCGTTCGCGGATCCCCGCGCAGCGCTCGCGCGGCCTGGTCCGGCACTGACCGGCGCCCCGCAACGCCGGGAGGGCGCCGGCCCCCTGCGGGGCCGGCGCCCTCCGTGTTCCCGGACGCCTCAGCGACCGGAGAGGTGACGCCCGATCACCAGCCGCTGGATCTGGTTGGTGCCCTCCACGATCTGCAGCACCTTGGCCTCCCGCATGTAGCGCTCGGCCGGGAAGTCCTGGGTGTAGCCGGCCCCGCCGAGCACCTGGACGGCGTCCACCGTGACGCTCATCGCGGCGTCGGTGCAGAACAGCTTGGCCATCGCGGCCTCCTTGGAGAACGCCATCCCGGCGTCCCGGCGGCGGGCCGCCGCGAGGTAGAGCGAGCGGCCGGCCTCGATCTTGGTGGCCATGTCGGCCAGCAGGAAGGACAGGCCCTGGAAGTCGGCGATCGGACGGCCGAACTGCTGCCGGGTGCCGGCGTACTCCACCGCCAGGTCGAGCGCGGCCTGGGCCACGCCGATCGCGCAGGCGGCGATCCCGAGTCGGCCGGAGTCCAGTGCGGAGAGGGCGATCTGGAAGCCCTGGCCCTCCTCGCCGATCAGCCGCTCCCGGCCCACCCGCACGCCGTCGAAGTGCAGTTGGGCGGTGGGCGAGGAGCGCATGCCCATCTTGTGCTCCGGCGGCGCGGCCGACAGGCCCTCGGCGTCGCCCGGCACCAGCAGGCAGCTGATCCCGCGCGGGCCGTCCACCCCGGTGCGCACCATCGAGCTGTAGAAGTCGGCCTGCCCGCCGTGGGTGATCCACGCCTTGGTGCCGTTCACCACGTACTCGTCGCCGTCCGCCTCGGCCCGGGTGCGCAGCGCGGCGGCGTCCGAGCCGGACTGCGGCTCGGAGAGGCAGTAGGCGCCGAGCTGGGCACCGCCGAGCATCCCGGGCAGCCAGCGCTGCCGCTGCTCCTCGGTGCCGAAGGTGGCCAGCGCGTGGCAGGACAGCGTGTGCACGCTCACCCCGAGGCCGACCGCCAGCCAGCCGGCCGCCAGCTCCTCCAGGACCTGGAGGTAGACCTCGTACGGCTGCTCGCCACCGCCGTACTGCTCGCCGTACGGGAGGGAGAGCAGCCCGGCCCCGCCGAGGGTGGTGAACACCTCGCGCGGGAAGCGGTTGGCCGCCTCGTCCTCGGCCGCCCGGGGGCGGAGTTCGTTCTGCACCAGGTCCCGGGTCAGGGCGAGCAGCTCACGCGCCTCCTCGCTGGGCAGCTGGCGGTCCACGGGCTTGGCAGCGGCGGAAGTCATGAGGGTTCGTCGCCTCCTCGGTCGGGCGCCGTCCCCGGTGGTACGGGTCGGCGCGGCAGGTCGGCCCGAGCACCACCGGATTGCGGTGAACGCTCGTTCACAGGGCTTGGCGTTGTGCAGTATGCCCGATGGCAGCCGCCCCGTCACGGTCCGGAACGGCACACGGGCCCGGGGCGGGTGCCACAACGTCGGAACCGGCCACACCACGTCCGACCTGCGGCGCCCGGAATCTCCCGACCTGTCACACCGCCGCCGCTGCCCGGTGCCGCCCGCCGCACCACCTGCCGCGCCGGCCGGATCACCGACCGGATCGCCGACCGTAGAGTGGAGCGGTGATCCGCACCGACCTCGCCCCGCTCGCCGACCGGCTGCGCACCCTGCCGCCGTCGCTCGGCCCGGTGCGGCTGGTCGCGGTGGACGGGCACGCCGGGTCGGGCAAGACCACCTTCGCCGACCGGCTGGCCGCCGCACTCGGCGGGGCACCGGTGGTCCACCTGGACGACCTGGCCACCCACGCCGAGCCGTTCGGCTGGCCGGAGCGGCTGCGGGCCCAGGTGCTGGAGCCGCTGGCGCACGGCCGCACCGCCGTGCACGGGGTCTACGACTGGGTGGAGCGCCGGTTCGCGACGACCCGTCAGATCCCGCCCGCGCCGGTGGTGCTGGTCGAGGGGGTCGGGGCCGGCCGCCGGGAGCTGCGCCCGCACCTGGCGGCGCTGGTCTGGATGGACCTGGACCAGGCCACCGCCCGGGCCCGGGGCGAACGCCGGGACGGTCCGGAGCTGGCCGAGTACTGGGCCGGCTGGGCAAGGGCCGAAACGGCCCACTTCGCCGCCGACCCGAGCCGGCCGCACGCGGATCTACTGGTGCACGGAGTGACCGGCCGGATCGCCCGGGGCACCCTGAGTGAGACCGCCACAGGGCCCTTGACCTGGGGGATCGGCACCACTTAGGTTCTGCACAACGCGCATTCGGTACGGAGCGCGACCACAGACACGGCACCTCCGGCTCGTTCCCCCGTGCGCCGGAGGTGCCGTCCCCCTCCCGGGCACCCGCCCGGGACCGCCCGATCCCGCGCCCCGTCCACGGGTCCGACGCCGGATTGGCTCTGCGCACCACCCTCACGGATCAGCCTCCCACCGGTACGCTTCCGGTAAGGGGGTGTGCTCTTGCACACGGCGGGGGGCTGACTGTGATGGCGAGTTCCGAATCCACCGGGCCGGACCGGCTGGCCGACCGGGCCTGGCTCCGGGCGATGGACGCCTACGCGGCGGGATCGTACGCGCGCGCCGAGGAGGAGTTCCGCACCGCCGTCCGGCTCGATCCGGGCATGGCGGACGCCTGGCTCGGCCTGCACGCGCTGCGCTGTGACACCTCCGCCGCGCTGGTCGAGATGCACCGCCACCAGAAACGTTTCGGCGAGCAGCGGGCCCTGCACCGACGCCCCCTCAGTTCCTGGTACTGGCTGGGCTGGTGGGTCCAGCCCGTGCTGGAGGACGCCCGCGACCTGCGGCTGGCGCACGCCTCGCACTGGCTGGACGGCCGGCACCTGGCCGAGCTGGACACCGCGCTGACCGCCTGCGCCCCGCCCGAGCAGGACCCGTCGGTGCGCTTCCTGCACGCCTGCCGCTCCTACCTGCTGAAGGACTGGGAGCAGCTGATCCGGGACACCGAGCCGCTGCTGGACGACCAACTCCTGGGCATCGAGGCCGGGTTGTTCGCCGGCATGGCCCGGGTGCGGCTGGACATGTGCGCCCAGGCCCAGTACCCGCTGGCCGTCTCGCTGGCCCGCTGCCGCTCCGAGCAGCCCCAGCGCAAGGAGCTGCGCTACTGGCTGGCCCGCGCCTACGAGGGCGCCGGGCGCAGCGCCGCCGCCCTCCCGCTCTACCGTGCGGTGCACCGGGCCGATCCGGGCTTCATGGACACCGCCGCCCGGCTGGCCGCGATCGCCACCGAGGACGGCGTGCTGGACGAGCTGCTGCCCGCCCTGACGGCGGGTGACTTCCCGCTGCCCGACGAGGACTTCCCGGACGCCGAACCCGAGGCCCCGGCCCCCGCTCCCCCGGCGGAGCCCGCGCCCGCCGGAGTCGCCGGGCCCACCCAGCTGCCGGTCCGGGCCACCGCGGCCGGCTCCGCTCCCCCGCCCGGCCCCGGGGCGCCGCGCTCGGGCGGCAGCGACGGCCTGGAGGCGGCGCTCGCCCAGCTGGAGCAGATGGTCGGGCTCGACCCGGTGAAGCGTCAGGTCCGGGCGCTCTCCGCCCAGTTGCGGATGTCCCGGCTGCGGGCGGACCAGTCCCTGCCGGTCGCCCCGCCGAAGCGGCACTTCGTCTTCTCCGGGCCCTCCGGCACCGGCAAGACCACAGTGGCCCGGATCCTCGGCCAGGTCTTCCACGCGCTCGGCCTGCTCTCCGGCGACCACCTGGTGGAGGCCCAGCGGTCCGACCTGGTCGGCGAGTACCTCGGGCAGACGGCGGTGAAGGCCAACGAGCTGATCGACTCCGCGCTGGACGGCGTGCTCTTCATCGACGAGGCGTACAGCCTCTCCAACTCCGGCTACAGCCAGGGCGACGCGTACGGCGACGAGGCGCTCCAGGTCCTGCTCAAGCGGGCCGAGGACAACCGCGACCGCCTGGTGGTCATCCTGGCCGGCTACCCCGAGGGCATGAGCCGCCTGCTGGCCACCAACCCCGGCCTCAACTCACGCTTCACCACCCGGGTCGACTTCCCCAGCTACCGCCCGGCCGAGCTCACCGAGATCGGCCGGGCACTGGCGGCCGGCAGCGGCGACGGCTGGGACCCGGACGCGGTCGAGGAGCTGGCCAGCATCTGCGCCCACGTGGTCGCCGAGGGCTGGATCGACGACCTCGGCAACGGCCGCTTCATCCGCACCCTCTACGAGAAGTCCTGCGCCTACCGGGACCTCCGGCTCTCCACCCTCACCACCACGCCCGGCCGCGTCGACCTCGCCACCCTCCGCCTGCCCGACCTGATGCAGGCGTACGGCGAGCTCATCGCGGGCCGCCCCTGACCCGCCCCCCGACGGCGACCGCCCGCCCTGCGCCGGACGGCCCCCGCACCGCCCCCGCCCGGGTCCTCCGGCGGGCGCGGTCACCGCGCCGGTGGCAGGCTCGGTGGGGTCGAGGGGGTCGGAGCGCCGAGCGCGAGGAGCAGCGTGGACCGGGTCGTGCAGGCGGTGTCGCTGCTGGTGGACCGTCAGGGGCGGGTGGTGGCGGTCTGCCCGCGGGACACCACGGTCGGCGGGCAGCCGGCCCGGCGGGTGCTGGGACGGCCCGCCCCGGAGCTGTTCGGACCGGCCTCGGCCGACAAGGTCGCCGATCTGCTGGCCGCACCGGACGGCGGGCTGGTGCCCGCGCTGCTGGCCACCACGGCGGAGAGCGGCCCCGCGCAGTCGGTCTGGGTCCGGGCCCGCCCGCTGCTGGCCGAGGACCCGTCCGGACCGGTCCTGGAGCTGCTGATCGGCACCGGCCCGCGCGAGTGGCTGCTGGAGCGTACCCCGCTGGGCCTGTGGTGCGCCGACCTGGTGGCCGGGGTCAACCAGCGGGACGAGTCGGCGGCGGCGCTCTACGGGGTGTCCGGGGCCGGGGCGCTGACCACCACCGAGTTCCTCACCCGGGTGCACCCGGACGACGTGCCCGACCTGCTCAGCCTCCAGCTCGACGCGGCCGAGCACCCCGGCCGGGTGGTCCAGGCGCACTTCCGGTTCCAGGGCGAGGACGGCGGCTGGCGCTGGCTGCTCACCTGGGCCTGCTCGTTCACCGTGCTGGGCCGGCCGCTGCTGGTCGGGGTGAGCGCGGCGCTGGACGGCGGCCCGGTGGGCGGCGCCTCCGACGAAGGGCACCGGATCGCCCGCCGGGTCCGCCGGCCCGCCGAGGAGCTGCTGCTCGCGCCCTCCCAGGAGCGGGTGGCGGAGCTGCTGCTGGAGCGGTTCCCCGCGCTGATCGGCGCGACCCAGGCCACCGTCGGCCTGCTGGAGGGCACCCGGCGGCTGCGGATCGAGCGGCGGCCCGAGCCGCCGTCCGGGCACGACGCCCCCTGGGTGGTGCCGCTGGACGCCGCGCTGCCGCTGGCCGTGGTGGCCCGCACCGGACGGCCGACCTACCTGTCCCGCGAGCAGTACCTCGCCCTCGCGCCGACCGGCGGCACCCTGGTGGCCGAGCCGCGCACCCGCTCCTGGAGCATCCTGCCGCTGACCGATCCGGGCGGCGCCCCGATCGGCGCCTGGGCACTCGGCCACGACGGACCGGACGGGCTGGCCACCACCGCCGTGGCCGCCGTCCGCGAGGTGGCCCGGCTGGCGGGCCAGGCCCTGGCCCGCACCGGCCGCACCCAGCCCTACCTCGACCTGGCCGGCGCGTTCCAGGCGGGCGCGGCCCAGCTGCCGCCCGACGCGGTGGACGGTCTGGCCGTGACGGTCCGTCACCAGCCCTCCCAGGACGCCCTCGGGCTCGGCGGCGACTGGTACGACCTGATCGACCTGCGGGACGGCACGGTGATGGTCTGCGTCGGCGACGTGCAGGGCCACGGGGCCAACGCCGCCCCGCTGATGGCCCGTCTGCGCACCCTGGTCCGGGCGTACGCGCTGGGCTCCCCGGATCCGGGCGAGGTGCTCGGCCTGGTCAACGAGTTCCTCGACCGCTTCCCCGTCACCGCCACCGCCACCTGCACCCTGCTGCGGCTCGACCCGCGCACCGGCGCCGCCCTGGTGGCCCGGGCCGCGCACCCACCGCTGCTGGTGGCCGGCCCGGACGGCTCGGTCCGGGCCGAGAGCATCGCGGGCGGCATCCCGCTGGGCGTGCTGCCCGGCCAGAGCTACCCCGCCGTCCCGGTCGACCTGCCGCCCGGGGCGCTGCTGGCCCTGTGCACCGACGGCCTGGTGGAGGGGCCCGACCTCCCGCTGGAGGAGGGCCTGGCGCGGCTGGGCGGGCTGCTCGCGGCCTGGCCAGGGGAGGACCTGGAGCAGCTGGCCGACCGGCTGCTCCCGCTCGCGGCCCAGACCGGGCACCAGGACGACGCCACCGTGCTGCTGGTGGCCCGGCAGCCCTGACCCGCCGTCAGTCCTGCGGGGCCGCCGCCGGGGCGGCGGCGTCCGGGCGGACCGCGCCGAGCACCGGGAGCAGGCCGATCGGGGCGATCTTGACGACGGTCTTCGGGTGCGGGGCGTGCACCACCAGGCCACCGCCGAGGTACATCGAGACGTGCGTCGCCCCCGGGTCGTAGATCACCAGGTCGCCGGGGCGCAGCTCCGGCAGCGGCACCCGGGTCAGACCGGCCCACTGCTCCTGGCTGGTGCGCGGGATCGGCCGGCCGGCCGCCCGCCAGGCCCAGGAGGTGAGGCCCGAGCAGTCGAAGACGTCCGGCCCGGCGCCGCCCCAGACGTACGGGCGGCCGAGCTGGGCCAGCGCCTCGGCGATCGCCTTCGCACCCGCCTCGGTCGGGGCGGCGTCCTGCTCCGGCAGTGCCGCGGCGTCCTCCGGCCGGACCATCACCGGGCCGCCGCCCGGCGCCGCCTTCACCCGGGCCAGCTCCGCCAGCCGCGCGACCGATGCGGTCAGCCGCCGCTCCAGCTCCGCCCCCGAGGCCCTGGTCGCGTCCGCCGCCGCCCCCGCCTCCTGCGCCGCCCGCTCGGCCGCCGCCTGACGGCCACTCACCTCCGCGTAGCCGTCGCGCAGCCGCTGCACCAGATCGGCCTGCGCCCGCGCCCCGGCGGCCGGCACGCCGTCCGGCACCAGCGCGGCCGGGCCGGTGAGCAGCAGCCGCACGAAGCCGGAGAGGCCCTGCCCCCGGTAGTCGGAGCTCGCCAGCTGCGCCGCCCCCTGCTCGCCGTCCTGGAGCGCGCCGGCGGCAGCCGCCCGCTCCGCCGCCAGCGCGTCGGCGGACCTGCGCAGCTCGGCCGCCTGCACCGTCTGACGCTCCGCCAGCACCCGGGCGGCGTCGGCGGCGGGCCGCAGCTCGGCGATGTCCAGGGCGAGCCGGACCAGCTCGGGGTCGCCGATCTCGGCGGAGGGCAGCGCGGACACCCCGGGCTGCGGGGTCACCCCGGCGAACACCCCGGGCACCTCGACCGCCCCGGGCTGGACGAACGGGCCCTGCGCCCCGCCCACCCCGCCAGCCCCGCCCGCACCGGGCCCGGTGAACGGCGTCTCGGTGAACGGCGTCCCGGCGAACGGAGTCCCGGCGAACGGAGTCCCGGCGAACGGCACCGGCCGGTCGAACGGCGGCTCGGCGAACGGGGACTGGACCGCGCTCTGCTGGGTGAACGGCCCGGCTTCGGCCGAGGGTGCGGCGAACGGCGGCGCGGGCGGCGGCGCCGCGTCGGTGCCCGGCGGGGCGGCGGGAGCGGACGGGGCACCGGGCCGGTCGGCCGCCGGAGGCTCCGGGTCCGCCGAGGCGACGGCGCCGAGCGGGCCCGCCCAGAGCGCGACGGCCACCGCGCCGACCACCGTACGCCGCAACCGCCGACCCCGGACACCGCCCTGACCGACCGTCATCCGGCCATCCCTTCGCCCCGGCCGCAGGGGCGCCGTGCCGCCCCGCGTGCCGTCGGCCATGCTCGCCCCGCCCCCGGGCCGGGTCACGGCAGGCACTCCGACCGGCCCACCCCGTCCACGCGTTCGGCCGAACGGCCCGCAGGCCGACCGCGAAGGCCCCGGCACCGGAGCCGGTGCTGGGGCCGCCGTCGCAGCCGTGCCCGTCAGGCGCGGGCGGCGCCCCGGTCGTCGACCAGGTCGCGGAGCGCCCGGGCGGCCCGGACGGCCTGGGCGCGCCCGCCGCCCGCCTGGATGCCGACGGCGGCCAGTGCGGTGCCGTCCGCCAAGTCGAGGGTCACCCACGGGTCGCCTTGACGGAAGTTCACCCGGACGATCTGCGGCCAGGTCAGCCGGTGGCTGCGGACGAAGTTGGTCACCGTGACGCCCTCGGCGTCGGCCTTCACCTGCGGGCGGGCCAGCATCACGCCGACGGCGGCGAACAGCAGACCGGAGCAGAACATCGCCACCCGGTCGTTGAAGTGCCAGTGCGGGGGCAGCGCCACGGCCATGGTGGTGAAGAGCACCAGGAAGACGGCGCAGATCACCCCGAGCACCACCCGGTTGCGGCGCGGGGACCAGGTGACGGGCAGTTCGGCGGGGCTGGACACGGTGGATCTCCAGGGGGAAAGCCGGAAGGGTGGGACGTCGGTGACGACGTCCCACCCTACGAGGTGCTTACGGGCTCGGAGTCGGCGGGCTCAGAGGCGGCAGGCGTGGATGTTGGTGACCAGGATGGCCCGGGCGCCGATCGCCCAGAGGTCGTCCATGATCCGCTGGGCCTCCTTGCGCAGCACCATGGAGCGGACCGCGACCCAGCCCTCGGTGTGCAGCGGGGAGACGGTCGGCGACTCCAGGCCGGGGGTCAGGGCGACCGCGTCGCCGACCTTCTCGGCCCGGATGTCGTAGTCCATCAGCACGTAGCGGCGGGCCACCAGCACGCCCTGCAGGCGGCGGAGGAACTGCTCCACCCGGCTGTCCTCGCCCGCGCCCTTCGGCCGGATCACCACCGCGTCGGAGACCAGGATCGGCTCGCCGAAGATCTCCAGCCCGGCGTTGCGCAGGCTGGTGCCGGTCTCCACCACGTCGGCGATCACGTCGGCCACCCCGAGCTGCACGGCGGTCTCCACCGCTCCGTCCAGCTTGGTCACGGTGGCCTTCACGCCGTGCTCGGCCAGGTGCTGCTCGACCAGCCCGGTGTAGGAGGTGGCGATCCGCAGGCCCTCCAGGCCCTGCACGTCCGAGACCTCGACGCCGACCGGCTTGGCGAACCGGAAGGTGGAGCCGCCGAAGCCGAGCGCCAGCACCTCCTCGGCGTCCGAGGCGGAGTCCAGCAGCAGGTCCCGGCCGGTGATGCCGACGTCGAGCCGGCCGGAGCCGACGTAGACCGCGATGTCCCGGGGGCGGAGGAAGAAGAACTCGACCTGGTTCTCCGGGTCGACCAGCACCAGCTCCTTGGGGTCCTTGCGCTGGCGGTAGCCGGCCTCATGGAGCATCTCCGCCGCGGGACCCGAGAGCGAACCCTTGTTGGGGACGGCGATGCGCAGCATGAGAGAGGAGCCCTTCATCGTGAGGAAGTGGTGTCGGTGGTTCTGAGGGTGGGTCAGAGGTACTTGTAGACGTCGTCCAGCGTCAGCCCGCGCGCGACCATCATCACCTGAAGGTGGTAGAGGAGCTGCGAGATCTCCTCGGCCGTCTCCTCGGTGGACTGGTACTCGGCGGCCATCCAGACCTCGGCTGCCTCCTCGACGACCTTCTTGCCGATCGCGTGCACGCCCTGCTGGACGAGCTGCGCGGTGCGGGAGGTCGAGGGGTCGGCCGTGGCGGCCTTCTGCTGGAGCTCGGTGAACAGCTCCTCGAATGTCTTCGAAGCCATGATGGGCTCACCTTACGGGGTGTGAGCGGACGCGCGGTAAACGATTCCGGAGCGTGGACACTCCGCTGGACGGCAGGTGGACGTCCGGCGGAGTGCGGCGGGCCGGGCGGGCGACGGCGACGACCGCCCGGCCGCACCGAGGAGGGAGCCCTCAGCTCCGGGGCCCGGAGACCGAGCGGAGCGCGGCGGCGGTGGCGACGGCGGCGGTGACCGCCTCGTGGCCCTTGTCCTCGGCCGAGCCGGGCAGGCCCGCCCGGTCCAGCGCCTGCTGCTCGTTGTCGCAGGTGAGCACGCCGAAGCCGACCGGCACGCCGGTCCGCACGCTGACCTCGGTGAGGCCGAGGGTGGCGCCCTGGCAGACGTAGTCGAAGTGCGGGGTGCCGCCCCGGATCACCACGCCCAGCGCGACCACGGCGTCGTAGCCGCGCTCCGCCAGCACCTTGGCGGCGACCGGGAGCTCGAAGGTGCCGGGGACCCGGACCACGGTCGGCTCGTCGATGCCGAGCTCCTTGAGGGCGCGGTGCGCGCCGTCCAGCAGGCCGTCCATCACCTGCTGGTGCCACTGTGCGGCGATCACCGCGACCCGCAGGTCGGCACAGTTCTCGACGGTCAGTTCGGGGGCTCCGTGGCCGCTCACGTGGGTGTTCCGTTCTCTGGGGAGTGATGGTGCGTCAGGTACGAGGGAGGTGGGCGTCAGGTACCAGGGGGTGGGCGTCAGGCGTCGGGGCCGAGGCCGGTCAGCTCGTGGCCCATCCGGTCGCGCTTGGTGCGCAGGTAGCCGGAGTTGTGCTCGCCGGGCGCGATCTCCAGGCCCCGGCGGCCCTCGACCTTGATGCCGTGCTCGGTCAGCGCGGCGATCTTGTCGGGGTTGTTGGTGAGCAGGGTGAGCGACCGGACCCCGAGGTCCACCAGCATGTGCGCGCCGATGCTGTAGTCCCGGGCGTCGGCGGGCAGGCCGAGTTCGAGGTTGGCGTCCACCGTGTCGCGGCCGCGCTCCTGGAGTTCGTAGGCGCGCAGCTTGTGGGTCAGGCCGATGCCCCGGCCCTCGTGGCCGCGCAGGTAGAGCACCGCGCCCCGGCCGGCCGCGGCGACCTCGGCCAGCGAGGCGTCCAGCTGCGGGCCGCAGTCGCAGCGCAGCGAACCGAAGACGTCGCCGGTCAGGCACTCGGAGTGCAGCCGGACCAGCACGTCGTCGCCGTCCGGCAGCTGGCCCTCCGGGCCCAGGCCGCCGGCCACCAGCGCGATGTGCTCGACGCCGTCCAGCGTGCCCTTGTACCCGACGGCGGTGAACTCGCCGTGCTCGGTCGGGAGCTGGGTGACCGCGGTGCGCTTGACGTGCAGCTCGGTGCGGCGCCGGTAGGCGATCAGGTCCTCGATCGAGATGATCGACAGGCCGTGCTCGCGGGCGAACGCGACCAGCTCCGGCAGCCGGGCCATCGTGCCGTCGTCGTTCACCACCTCGGCGATCGCGCCGGCCGGGGCCAGCCCGGCGAGCCGGGCCAGGTCGACGGCGGCCTCGGTGTGGCCCGGGCGGGCCAACACGCCGCCCTCGACCGCGCGCAGCGGGAAGACGTGGCCCGGGCGGGTCAGGTCGCCCGGCTCGGTGGCGGTGGTGGAGAGCAGCCGGACGGTGCGGGCCCGGTCGGCGGCCGAGATGCCGGTGTCCACCCCGTCCCGGGCGTCCACCGAGACGGCGTAGGCGGTGCCCTTGCGGTCCTCGTTGACCTGGGTCATCGGGGGCAGCTTCAGCCGGTCCAGCTCCTGGCCGGTCATCGGCACGCAGATCACGCCGGAGGTGTAGCGGATGGTGAAGGCCATCAGCTCGGGGGTGGCGGCCGAGGCGGCGAAGACGATGTCGCCCTCGTTCTCCCGGTCCTCGTCGTCGACCACCACGACCGGGCGGCCGAGTCCGATGTCGGCGATGGCCCGCTCGACCGGATCCAGCGCGAAGGCCTCGTCGACCAGCTGGCGGATGTCGTTCTCGGGCTGCACGGTCATGCCGAAACTCCCTGCGGGACGGCCGGGTTGACGGCCCGGGGGGTGCGGGTGCGGGTCCACCAGGCCTGCAGGCCGAGCAGCACCAGCACGAAGTAGATGGCGTAGGTGACGCCGGAGAAGGTGTAGCCGCTGGTGAAGGCGAGCGGCACGCCGACCAGGTCCACGGCGATCCAGGCGAACCAGAACTCGACCCAGCCCCGGGCCTGGGCGTACATCGCGGCCAGCGTGCCGGTGAAGATGTACGCGTCGGCCCACGGGCTCCAGGAGAGCTCGGGCACCGCGATGAACAGCCCGGCCAGCGCGACGGTGGCCAGCGCGGTGGCCCCGACCAGCACCACGCGCTCGCGGGCGGTGGCGAACCGGACCTCGATCTCACCGGTCGCCCGGCGTCCGCGCTGCCACTGGGTCCAGCCCCAGACGGCGGCCACGATCACGATGCCCTGCTTGCCGATCAGGCCGGTCAGGTGGGCCGAGAGGTAGGCGCCGATCAGCACCACGCCGGAGAGCAGCTGGACCGGCCAGCTCCACACCGAGCGGCGCCAGCCGAGCGCGAGGGCGGCCAGCCCGAGCAGGTTGCCCACCATGTCGGTCCACTTGACGCTCTGACCGAATATCGAGAAGGCGGTTTCGTTGAGCCAGTTCACGAGGCGTCCCCGGGGAATGCGGTGGGCAGGGTGGTGGGCAGGTCGGTCGGCAGCGTGGACGGCAGGGTGCGCTGGTCGAGCAGCCGCTCGACGTACTTGGCGAGGACGTCCACCTCGAGGTTGACCGGGTCCCCGACCTGCTTGGTGCCGAGGGTGGTCAGCGCGAGGGTGGCCGGGATCAGGCTGACGGTGAAGCTGTCGATCGCGGCCTCCACGACGGTGAGGCTGACGCCGTCCACCGTGATCGAGCCCTTCTCCACCAGGTAGCGGGTGATGCCCTGGGGCAGCGAGAAGCGCAGCACCTCCCAGCGGAGCTTCCCCTCCGCGTCGAGGTCGCCGGGCTCGCGGGAGAGCAGGGTGCCGGTGGCGTCCACGTGGCCCTGGACCAGGTGGCCGCCGAGCCGGGCGCCGAGTGCCATGGCCCGCTCCAGGTTGACCCGGGAGCCGGGGGCGAGCGCGCCCAGGCTGGACCGGTGCAGCGTCTCCGCCATCACGTCGGCGCTGAACTCACCGGTGCCGGCCGCGAGTTGCTCCGGGCTGTCGACCACGGTCAGGCAGACGCCGTTGACCGCGATCGAGTCGCCGTGTCCGGCGTCGGTACAGACCAGGGGGCCACGGAGGCGGATGCGCGAGGAATCGCCGATCTCCTCGATGGAGACGACCTCGCCGAGCTCTTCGATGATGCCGGTGAACACCCGGGTTCTCCTCGCGCTGCTAGGGCGCGGACTCCGGGGTGTGGCATGGGAGATGACAGAGCGGGACGGCGAGACGCGCTCGCGGCCGCTGCCGAGGGAGCTCTCCCCGGGATCGGGAAAGAGACCACTCCTGCTGTTCCCGCGCCCCTTCGGGGAAGGGTCGCGGCACCGCCGAGACACGCAGATCACTACCCGCTCGCGCACGCCTCCCATCCGGACTTTAACCGTCGGTCCAGGAATTTCACCTGGTCAACCGGCCGCTGGCTGCGGACGGGTCGCGGACTGTAACCGCCGGTTCGGATTTTCACCGACCCCGGAGTGCGCTGAACGTCACTGCTGTTTCTGCCGACATTGTGCCACGCGGCCGGAACCGGCCGGGAGGGGCGATCTCTGTGTCATGTTTCACTCCGTCAGGTCACGCTCCGGCCACCTCCACGGGAATACCGTCCGGTCCGTGACCACATCCGACGCCTTCGAGGCGCTCCAGGCAGGCGCACTGCGCTCCGTCGGTCAGCTGCGCGAGCTGTACGAGGACCCGGGCGACGCGGCCCGCCGCAAGCAGGTCGACCACGTCAACGACACCTCCCGCGAGCTGATCGCCTGCGCCTCGCTGGTGATGCTGGCCAGCACCGGAGCCGACGGCAGCTGCGACGTCACCCCGCGCGGCGGCCCGCCCGGCTTCGTCTCGGTGCTCGACTGGCACACCCTGGCGATCCCCGACGCCACCGGCAACAAGCGGCTCGACAGCCTGCACAACCTGGTCGAGACCGGCCGGATCGGCCTGCTCTTCGTGATCCCCGGCCGGGACGCCACCCTCCGGGTCAACGGCCGCGCCCTGGTCACCGCCGACCCCGCCCTGCTGGCCCGCCTCACCCCCGTCGGCAAGCCCCCGCGCAGCGCGGTGGTGGTCCGGGTCGAGGAGGTCTACGGCCACTGCCCGAAGGCCTTCCTGCGCAGCTCCGCCTGGAAGCCCGAGCAGTGGCTCTCCCCCACCCGCGTCCCCAGCTCCGCCCGGGTCACCCAGGCGAACATCGGGGACCCGGAGCTGACCGTCGAGATGATCGAGCAGTCCGAGCGCGAGTCGCTGCTGTACCGGTACGAGTGACCCCTCCCCCGCCCGAGGGGAGCCACACCATCCGGGCGCCGGGGTCGGCGGGTGCCCGGAGCGCGGGTATCTGAGGTGCCGCCGGCAGGACCGGTCTGGTGCACTGGGCGGATGACGGGGAGCCCGGCCGCGCTCACCCTGGCGCCGGTTCGACAACAGGCTGACGGCCCGTCGGCCGGGCCCCCGGTGGTCCCGGGGGTCCGGCCGACGGGCTCGGCTCAGCCGGTGGTGAAGGTGAAGCTGGTACCGGGCTGGCGGACCACGTCTCCCTTCGCGGAGTTGGTGACGGTGACGTTGGTGAGGGTGGCGCTGCCCCGGGCGCCGGACATCGCCAGGACGCCCGCGCCGTTGTTCGACTTGTCGATCCGGACGTTGCTGATCTTCACGTCGGGGATGGTGCCGCCGCCGGTCTTGAACTGGATGCCGTCGTAGGTGGAGTCCAGGATCTCGGTGTCCCGGATGACGACCCCCGGGATGTCCTGGTTGGCGGCGAACAGCGTCAGGGCGCCGAACTCCTGGTCCTCGTTCCAGAACGCGCCGCCGCTGCGGACGATCGCGTTGTTGGCGATCAGGGTCTGGCCGGAGAACGGCAGCGGGTCGTGGTCGGTGGCCAGCATGATGCCGGGGTAGTTGGCGGTGTCGTAGACCAGGTTGTTCTCGATCTTGTTGCCGTAGCCGCCGTAGACGGCGATGCCGGTGGCCCGCCACGGGAGTTGGACGGTGTTGTTGGTGAAGCTGTTGTCGTGGGCCACGTCCACCGAGGTGTTCTTGACGTACTTGTTGGCCCAGACGGCCAGCGCGTCGTCACCGGTGGTGCGGAAGGTGGAGTTGAAGACCTTCGAATTGCGGGTGCCGTTGGAGAAGTTGATGCCGTCGGCGTAGGTGTCGCGGATCCGCATGCCGCTGAACTGGAGACCGTCGGCCGGGCCCCACAGGTCCGGGATGTTGTCGTAGTCGCGGCCGACCCAGACGCCGACGTTGGAGTGCTCGATCCAGACGTTGGTGATCTTCGTGTTCTTGCCGAACCGCCCGTTCAGCCCGACGCCGCCCTCGGAGCCGTCCGCACCGCCGCGGATCCGGCCGGAGCCGAAGATCGCGATGTCGGAGATCTGGGTGTTGTCGTCGATGTCGAAGCCGAAGTTGCCCTCGTGCGGGTGGTTGATGGAGCCGGTGGCGTTCTGCGGCTCGATCAGCGAGTAGAGCTGCGAGTGCCACATGCCGGCGCCCCGGATCGAGACGTCGCGGATGCCCACCTGGTTGTACATGCCCCGGTTCAGCGGGTCGTCGGTGAGGATCTTCTTCTCCTGGCGCCACTGGCCGGCCGGGATCCAGACGCAGGCGATGGTGCCGTTCTGATCGGCCGTCACGGCGGCCTGGAGCGCGGCGGTGTCGTCCTGCCCGTCGTTCGGGACGGCGCCGAAGTCGGTGATCGAGGTGCACTCGGCCGGCTTGGCGGTGGGCGGGGCGACCTGCTCCAGGTCGATCAGGTCGAGGGCGTAGAAGGCGGCGGTGTCACCGGCGTCCTTCTGCAGGCGCAGCTTGGTGCCGGCCGGGTAGCTCTGCGGGAGCAGCGCGTGCGCCTCGTCGAAGAGCCGGCGGGCGTCCGCCTGCGGCGTCTGGGTGAGTCCCTCGGGCTGGTCGGTGGTGCCGTACAACCAGCTGTGCTTCGAGGAGAGTTGGAGCTTCTGCACGAAGACCCCGTTGGCGTACAGGCTGATCGTGGCATCGGCACCACCGCCGCCCGCCGCGTCCGGGATCGAGTTGCGGACCACGATGGAGTTGGTCGGCACGGTGGAGGTGATCTCCACGTACTGGCCGGTGGAGGTGAGCCGGACGGACTTGCGGCCGGAGGACTCGGAGGCGAAGTTGGTGTGCCCGAAGGTGCGCACGGCGTCAGCCTGGAGCAGCTCGCCCTGGTAGACGCCGTCCTCGGCCTCGTAGGAGGTGTACGGCGCCGCCGCTCCGCGGCCGACCACGATCGGCTTGGCGAGCACGTTGTTGTTCTCGTTCGTCTCGGCGGCCGTACCGGTGGCGTCGGCCGTGACGGTGACGGTCGCGCCGCCGCTGACGGCCGTCCAGCTCCCGGTGACCGGCAGGCTGACGGTCTGTCCGGCGGCGATCGCCGGGGTGGCGGTGTTCAGCGTGGCGGTGCCGACGGTGAGCCGGGTGACTCCGGCGGGGGCCGGGTCGAGGCCGCGGTTGCGCAGCTGCACGGTGAAGGAGACGGCCGAACCGGCGGCCGGGTTGGCCGGGTTGGAGCTGACGTCCAGCACCTCGAGGTCCGGGCCGGGGGCCTGGGTGACGGTGATCGGGGTGGCAGCGGCGAGCAGGTTGTTGTCCTCGTTCCGCTCCCGCACCGAGTTGTCGGCGTCCACCCGGGCGCTCGGCAGGTAACTGCCCTGCGGGCGGGTGCCGATGGCCTTCGAGACGGTCACCGACTCACCCGCCGCCAGCGCGGGCACGGCGACGCTGTCGGCGAGGGCGCCGCCGAGCAGGAAGTCGACGGTGTCGGCGGGCGCCGGCAGGTTCCCGATGTTCTTCACGGTGGCGCGCAGGGTGATCGGCGTGGCCTCGTTCGGCGCGGCCGGGGCCCAGGAGACGTCCGTGACGGTGAGGTCGGGGTTGGGCGCGGGGGTGCCGATCACCTGGTACTCGGCCACCTGCCCGGCGGGCGCGCCGGAGTTGGCGGTGATCCGCAGCTGGACCTCGGAGGCCCGGCCGGTGACCGGGATGGTCACCGTGTTGCCGCCGCTCGCCGGGTCGAAGCGGTAGTCGGCGGCGGCCTTCAGGCTGGTGAAGCCGCTCGCGCCGTCGGCCCGGCCGAGCACCTGGACGTTCTGGGTGCGGGCGCCCCAGGCGGCGTCCGGATTGAGCTTGAGCACCACCCGCTGCAGGTCGGCGTCCGAACCGAGCTTCACCGTCAGGGTGTTGGGGTACGCGCCGGCGTTCCCCTCCCAGTAGGTGGCGGTGTTGTTGTCGTTGGCGTTGGCGGGGGCGAAGGTCCACGCCTGGCCGGAGGCCTCGATCGGCTTGCCGCCCGCCAGGTTGGTCCCGGGCGTGCCCGGGTCGCCGGGGCGGGTGACGGCGGCGCTCGGGTCGGAGAGGTTGCCCGCCGCGTCCTTGGCCCGCACGGTGTAGGTGACGGTCGCGGAGGCGGGCTGGCTGTCGGTCCAGGTGCGGACGGTGGCGGCCGTGGTGGCCTTCAACTGCCCGTCGGCGTAGACCTCGTAGCCGGTCACGCCCACGTTGTCGGTGGCGGCGTCCCAGGTCAGCCGGATCTGTCCGGCGGCGGGCTCGGTGTAGGCGAGGTTCCCGGGCGCGGTCGGCTTCACCGTGTCGCCGGGGTTCTCCCCGGGTCGGGTCACCGGGGCGCTGGGGTTGGACTGGTTGCCCGCCGCGTCCTTGGCCCGCACCGTGTAGGTGACGCTCTCGGTGGCCGGGCGGGTGTCGGTGTGGGTGAGCACCCCGGCCCCGACGCTCGCCAGCAGCTGGCCGTTGGCGTAGACGTCGTAGCCGGTCACCCCGACGTTGTCGGTGGCGGCGGTCCAGGCCAGCCGGATCTTGCCGGCCTCGGGCTGGCTGTACGTCAGACCGGCCGGGGCGGTGGGCGCCTGGGTGTCGCCGCCGACCGGGCCGTAGGCCTCGAACTCGGACAGCTGGGCGGCCGGCCAGGCCGTGTTGCCGCTGAACAGCAGGCGCAGGTGGCGGGTGGTGGCGGTGGGCAGCGAGAGCGTCACCACGTTCCCCGCCGCCGGGTCGAAGCTGTAGGCGGCTGCGGCGAGCAGGTCGGTGAAGGCGCTGCCGTCGGTGGAGCCCTGGACCTTGAGGGTCTGGCTGCGCTGCTCCCAGCCGGCCGGCAGCTTGAGCACCAGCCGGTTGACCTGTACGGCCGCGCCCAGGTCACCCTGGATCCACTGCGGGAAGGCGTTGGACGAACTCTCCCAGTAGCTGGCCTGGTTGGCGTCGTTGACGTTCCCGGCGCCGTACTGGCCGTTGCTGCTGCTCGCCGTCAGGGTGCGGCCCCGGAGCAGGTCGGCCGAGGCGGCGACCGCGCCGTAGACCTCGAACTCGGAGAACTGGGCGGCCGGCCAGGCGGTGTTGGCCGCGACCTGGATCCGCACCCAACGGGCACTGGTGGCGGGGAAGTTGATCCGGACGGTGTTCCCGCTGCCCGGGTCGAAGGCGTAGGCCGCCGAGGCGACCACCGGGGTGAAGGCGGAGCCGTCGGTGGAGCCGAGCACCGTCAGGGTCTCACTGCGCGCGCCCCAGCCGGTGGGCAGCTTGAGCGCCACCTGGTCGATCGAGGCCGTGGCCCCCAGGTCGACCTGGACCCACTGCGGGAGCGCGCCGTTGCCGCTCTCCCAGTAGCTGGCCTGGTTCCCGTCGTTGACGTTCCCGGCCACGTACTGGCCGTTGGCACTGCTCGCGGTGACCGTCCGCCCGGCGGCGAGGTTGGGCCCGCCCGCCGCGTGGGTCGGCAGGACGGGCCCGGCGAGCAGCAGCATGCCCACCGCGACCGACGTCGCCGTCAGTCGCGGGAGTATGCGATTCGATCTCATGACGTCCCTCTGTCTCTGCAGTAGGTGGGGGTGGGAGTCGAGAATTTGACCGCTGCTTGTTCATTTTTTGCGTGAGGGTGGGCCAAGAGTTACAGAGGGATGTCAAAAGTGTCAACGGAAGGGACAGCCCACCACGGCCCGAGCCGGTGGCACGCCGCGGGCAACGCACCCCGTCGGGCGCGTGCTGCGGCCCCGGGAGCACCTCCCCGACTCCCGGACGGTCCGTCAGGTCCCGGCACGGGAGCCGCCGTCACTCCGGCCGGCGCGCCGCCACCCGGCCGGCCCGCAGCAGCAGGGTGAGCGGCTCCACCGCCCGCCCGGGCTCGCCGCCCGGGTAGCTCCACCCCGCATCCGGCGGCCCGGTCCTGGTCCAGACGGCTCCGTCGGCATCGATCACGACGTCACCGGGCTGCCAGATCGGGGGGTTCGTCACGGGTCCTCGGTCTCCTGCTGCGGGCTCGGGGGCCTTCCGTCGGCCGACCATCCACGCTAAGCGGTCGGCAGGCCACGGCCGTTCGCCGTCCGGCCCCTGTCGTACGGACCTTGGTCCCGGTCCGGACCGTCCGTCAGGCCGAAGGGTGGTGGTCCGGGACGGCGTTCAGCTCGATGCCGTGCTCCAGCAGCGCCTTCACCGAGCAGAGCACCGTGCTGAACCCGCCCACCGTGTCGTTCACCCACCGCACCGCCTCGTCCCCGGTGCCGGTGAAGCCGGTCTCGGTGACCTCGACGAAGGTGACCTCCGCCGAGCGCGGCGTGAAGGTCAGCTCCACGCTGGTCGGCTGGTCGTAGTTGCCCCACTCGAAGCGGATCATCCGGTGGTCCACCACCTCCCGGACCCGGACCTCCACCGACACCCCGTAGCTCTCCCACTCCCAGGTGAGCTCGGCCCCCTGCACCATCGGCCCGCTGCTCCGGCTGTACCAGACCCGGGTGGTCACCGCCGGATCGGCGAAGGCCGCGAAGACCTGCTCGGCCGGCCGCCGGACCACCATGCAGGCGTAGGCGGCGGGCTCGTGCGTCAACTCCAGTCGCTGCTGTTCCATCCCCCGATCATGCGGCCTGACCTCGCACGACCCCGGCTTTGTACGCACGACCTGCGCGGCGGGCGGGCCGGGGCGCCGACCGGAGCGACCCGAACGCCTTGACACGGGCCGGGGGCACCGGTGTACTCCAGGCATGTCGAAGAGGGGCGACGCCGGGTCCAACGACGTTCCTTCACTGGCGAGTTCACCGATCGAGGGGATGACTCCCGAGCGGTACATCGAGACCCGGCTGGTGCAGTACCAGCAGTGGTACGACCGGAAGGCGATCGCGGCGAAGGCCGCCCACCTGAGGATGCGGACAGCTTCGGTCGTCGGCGGCGCCTTGGTGCCGGTCCTGGTCAACGTGGACCTTCCGTTCGCCCGGGCGGTCGCGACGGTGCTCAGCCTGGTGGTGGTGACCTCCGTGTCCTTGGAGAGCGTGTACAGGTACCGCGAGCAGTGGAAGAACTACCGGTCCGCCGAGCAACTGCTCGGGCACGAGCGGGTGTACTTCGAGGCCGCGGTCGGACCGTATACCGACCAGAACGTACGGGACGCGTTCGTCAACCTGGTGGCCCGGGTGGAGAAGGTGATCTCCCATGAGAACTCGGCGACGCTGAACGTCATGACGCTCGGTGGCCAGGTCGGCTCTGACACCCAGTACCCGCGCGGCCTCCCGGAGCCCCGCCGGGACACCGGGCAGTAGCCGCCTACACCGCCGCGCGCTCCTGCTCCTCCTCGTAGAGCCGGGCCGCGATGGTGTCGATGGCCCGGTCGAGGCGGGCGCGGTCGTCCGGGTCGGTGACGTCCCAGTCGTCCAGGTGGTGGCCCAGCCAGTGCCGCCAGGCCTCGCCGATCCGATCGACCTCGGCCTGACCCGCCGGGGTGAGGCTGAGCCGGCCGTCCCGCTCGGCCAGGTGGCCGGTGTGCACCACCTTCTCGAAGGCGGGCTCCAGCACCTCGCCGGGCACGTGGTGGGCGGCGGCGATCGCGCCGACGTCGGCTCCCCCGGCGTACCGGCCGCGCCAGTAGACCTGGCCGAGTGCCCAGGCCTGACCGGGCGTCAGGTCGGAGCCGGAGTCGGCCAGGATCTGCTCCTTCACCCCGCTCCGGCCCTTGGTCCTGCGCATCAGGTTGGACAGCACCCGCTCCAACTGCCGGTCGGCATCCGCGCTGTCCGGCGCCCCGAAGCCCTCGCCGAGGTCGCCGGCCCCGGCCCGCGCGCTGTCCCGCAGCGGCACCTCCTTGAGGAACCACGCGATCAGGAAGCCGACCAGGGCGACCGGCACCACCCACTGGAAGACGTAGTTGACCGTCTCCGCGTAGGCGTTGACGAACGGCGCGGCCTGCTCGGCGGGCAGCGCGTGCAGCCCGGCCGGGCTCTGCACGGCGGCGGGCGGCACCGAGGGCTGCTGGGCGGCGGCGTCGGTCAGGTTCGGGGTCAGCCGGCTGCTGAACAGGGTGCCGAAGACGGCCGTGCCGAAGGAGCTGCCCAGGGTGCGGAAGAAGGTCACGCCCGAGGTGGCGGTGCCGAGTTCGTGGTACGGCACGGTGTTCTGCACCGCGATGGTGAGCACCTGCATCGCCAGCCCGATGCCGAGGCCGAGCACGAACATGTACAGCGACTCCAGCCAGACCCCGGTGCCCGGCCCCATGGTGGACATCAGCCAGAGCCCGACCGCCATCACCCCCGTGCCCAGGATCGGGAAGATCCGGTACTTGCCGGTGCGGCTGACCACCACGCCCGAGAGCATCGAGGTGCCCAGCAGGCCGACCACCATCGGCAGCGTCCGCACCCCCGACATGGTGGCCGAGACCCCGTCCACGAACTGCAGGTAGGTCGGCAGGTAGGTCATCGCCCCGAGCATCGCGAAGCCGACGATGAAGGAGAGGATCGAGCAGACCGTGAAGACCGAGTTCCGGAACAGGTGCATCGGGAGCATCGGCTCCTTGGCCCGGAACTCCACCAGCACGAAGCCCGCCAGCAGCAGCACCGAGCCGACGAACAGGCCGATGATCACCGGCGAGCCCCAGGCGTACTCGTTGCCGCCCCACTCCAGGCCGAGCACCAGGCCGGAGGCGCCGAGCGCGATCAGCACGATGCCCGCGTAGTCGATCACCGGCCGGACCGCCGCCCGGACGGCCGGGATGGTGCGGGCCGCCATCACCACCATGACGATCGCGATCGGCACGTTGACGTAGAAGCACCACCGCCAGGAGGCGTGGTCGGTGAACAGCCCGCCCAGGGTCGGGCCGACCACCGTGGTCACGCCGAACACCGCGCCCAGCGCACCCTGGTACTTGCCGCGCTCGCGCAGCGGGATCACGTCGGCGATCAGCGCCATCGCGGTGACCATCAGCCCGCCACCGCCGATGCCCTGGATGGCCCGGCCGACGATCAGCAGCATCATGCCGTTCGCCGCGCCGGAGACCACCGAGCCGGCGATGAAGACCACCGCGCTCACCTGGAAGACGATCTTGCGGCCGAACAGGTCGCCGAACTTGCCGACCAGCACGGTGGCCACCGTCTCGGCCAGCAGGTAGGCCGTCACCACCCAGGCCATGTGCCCGCCGCCGCCCAGCTCGGCCACGATGGTGGGGAGCGCGGTGGAGACGATCGTCTGGTCGAGGGCTGCCATCAGCATGCCGAGCACGATGGTCGCGAAGACCACGTTGGTCTGACGGCGGCTCAGGGCCGGGGGTGCCTTGGACGCTTCGGCGACAGCGGTGGCGGACACACGGCCTCCCGTTCGGGCTGACAGGTACCGCCCAGCCTCCGGCCGCCGGAGACCGCCCGCCACCGCTGTCGGCGGACCGGGTGACCGGCGGACCCGCTGACCTCCGGCCCCGGTGGCCACCGGACCGGGTGACCGCCGTGACCGGAGGACCGGGTGACCGGCGGACCGGCCGCCCCGGGCGGAGCGGCGCGCCCTGACCGTCCACCCGGCGAAACACGGTCGCGCGGACCGCCCTCCGCTGCTTAGGGTCTGACGTCATGTCGACCTCCGACCACACCCCGCTCCGGGAGCGGCTCCGCACCGACCTGACCGCCGCGCTGAAGGGCCGGGACCGTGCCACCGCCTCGGTGCTGCGCGCCACCCTGGGCGCGATCGAGAACGCCGAGTCGGCCGGGGTGCCGGCCGGCACCGGTCCGCTGGCCGTCGAGCTGGTCCCGCTCGGGCTCGGCACGGCGGAGGCCGAACGCAGGGTGCTCACCGAGGCGGATGTCGCGGACGTCGTCCGGGCCGAGCTGGCCGAGCGGGAGGACGCCGCCGCCGAGTACGAGCGGCTGGAGCGCGCCGAGCAGGCGGCCGTGCTGCGCACCGAGGCCGCGCTGCTGGCCCGCTACCTCAGCTGACGGAGGCTCAACCCGGCTGCGCCGTACCCGGCGGAAGCCCCCCTGCGAGCCGGACGCGTGCGCTGCGGCTCTAGGCCGGACGGCCGGACCTCAGACCTCGGCGGCCCGGGCCACCCGGGCCAGCAGCTCCGCCAGCTGCTCCCGCTCCGCCGAGCTGAGCGCGATGGTCAGCTCCTCGTTGGCCGCCCGGCAGAGCTGGTCACCGCGCCGCAGCCGCCTGGCCCCGGCCGGGGCCAGGGTGATCACGTTCTTCCGCCGGTCCCTGGTGTCCGGTGCCCGCTCCAGCAGCCCGTGCTGCTGGAGCTCGCCGACCAGCGCGACCATGTCCTTCGGGTCGATCCCGGTGCTCCGGCTGAGCTCGGCCTGCGAGACGGGGGCCAGCTCGGCGACGGCGGCCAGCACGGCGTACTGCGGCATCCGCAGCCCGGCCATCGCCAGGGCCTCGCCGACCAGGCGTTGGCCCCGGGCGGCGGCCCGGCCGAGCAGCCAGCTCGGGAGGATCCGGATCGCGTCGGGGGCCTGCGGGAGTTGCTCCATGGGGCAAGCCTAGGACGCCGAACCCTTGGACCTGCCCATGATCCGGGTATAGCGTGATGTCCATCGGTCAAACCATTGGGTACACCAACGATTACGGCCCCCGGAGGTCCTGATGCGACGGGTCCGATTCCACGCCTACGGCGATCCCGGAGTGCTCACGGTCGAGCGCGGCGAGGTCCCCGAGCCCGGGCCGGGCGAGTTGCTGGTGCGCACCGAGGTGATCGGCGTCAGCCTGCCCGGCGTCCGCAAGGTGCGCGGCCCCGGGGGCGGCGGGCCGGTGCCCGAGGGCGACGGCTCGATCGGCGGCGAGGTGGCCGGCCGGGTGGTCGCGGGCGGCCCCGGGGTGGCGGGCTTCGCGATCGGCGAGCGGGTGGTCTCGCTCGCCTTCGGCGAGGCGTACGCCGAACTGGCCGTCGTGCCGGTCGCCCTGACGGAGCGGATCCCGGAGCAGCTGGAGACCGACCAGGCCCTCGCCCTGCGGCGCAACGGCCAGGTGGCGCTGGCCGCGCTCGCCACCGCCGCCCTGCGGCCGGACGAGTCGGTGCTGATCACCGGCGCGGCGGGCGGCGTCGGGCACCTGCTGGTGCAGCTGGCCAAGCTGCGCGGGGCGAGACGGGTGGTGGCCGCCGTCGGCTCGGCCGGGAAGGACGCGTTCGTCCGGGAGCTGGGCGCCGACGAGGTGGTGCACTACGCCGATCCGCACTGGGGCGCGGAGGTGGACGTGGTGCTGGACGGGGTCGGCGGGGAGCTGCTCCCCCGGGCGCTGGCCGCCGCGGTGCCGGGCGGCCGGCTGGTCTTCTTCTCCTCCGGCGGCGGCACCCTCCCGGCCTACGACCTGCTGGCCGGCGGCAAGACCGTCACCGGCCTCTCGATGGCCCGCTTCGTCCGCACCCGCCCGGAGCTCTACCGCGAACACGGCGACCAGCTCTGGGAGCTGGCGCTCACCGGCCGGCTGCGGGCCGCCGTGCACGCCCGCCTCCCGCTCACCGAGGCGGCCCGGGCCCACGAGGTGATCGAGGCCCGGGCCAACCTGGGCAAGGTGCTGCTCGCCCCCTGACGACCCGTCCGGTCAGCCCTGCGGCGGAGCCTCGACGGCGGCCGGGTCCATCCAGACGAACTCCCAGGCGTGGCCGTCCAGGTCGTGGAAGCTGCGGTTGTACATCATGCCGAGGTCCATCGGATCGTTGGCCGGGCCGGCACCCGCCGCGATGGCCTTGTCGACCAGCTGGTCCACCTGCTCGCGGCTCTCCGCGCTGATCGCGAGGATCACCTCGGTGGTGGTGTTCGTGTCCGCCGGTTGCTTCTTCGTGAATTCCTTGAACTTCGGCTCGGTCAGCAGCATCACGAAGATGGTGTCGCTGATCACCAGACAGGCGGCCGTCTCGTCGGTGAACTGGGGGTTGTGCGAGTACCCCATCGCCTTGAAGAAGGCGAGCGAACGGTCCAGGTCACGCACGGGGAGGTTGACGAAGATCATCGTGGACATGGTGCTGCCGTTTCTCTCGCGGCTCGGTGGGACAGGAACGAGCTTGGCACCACTCGCTGACAACGGCAGGTCGGCGCGGGCCCCGCGACCCGCGCCGCCTCGTCCGCCGGGTGCCCCCTCTGCGGTATAGCTGGGGGCGGATCACCGACCGGTCGACCGAGAGGGAGTCAGATGCCGCTGCTGGAGCCGGATCCGCAGGCGCTCAGGCCCACCGCACCGCTGCCCGCCCCGGCGGGCGACCGGGTGCCCGACGCGCTGGCCGGCGGCACCCCCGCCGGGCTGCGCGACGACCTGACCGCGCTGCTCGGCCCGGCCAAGGTGCTGAGCAAGGTCTCCGACCTGGTCCGGTACGCCTCGGACGCCAGCCCGTACCGCTTCGTGCCGCAGGTGGTGGTGATCGCCGAGACCGTGGCCGACGTCTCCGCCGTCTTCGCCTACGCCCACCGTAAGGGCCGTCAGGTGGTGCTCCGGGCCGGTGGCACCTCGCTCAACGGGCAGGCCCAGGGCGAGGACATCCTGGTCGACGTCCGGCGGCACTGGGCCGGGATCACCGTCGAGGGCGAGCGGGCCGAGCGGGCCCGGATCCGGCCCGGCACCACGGTCGCCCGGGCCAACGCCACGCTGGCCCGGCACGGCCGGGTGCTCGGCCCCGACCCGGCCAGCGCGATCGCCGCCACCATCGGCGGGGTGGTGGCCAACAACGCCTCCGGCATGACGGCCGGCACCACCCGCAACTCCTACCGCACGCTGGCCTCGCTGACCGTGGTGCTCCCCTCCGGCACGGTGGTCGACACCGCCGCCCCGGACGCCGACCGGCGGCTGGCCGAGCGCGAACCGGCGCTCTGCGCGGGCCTGTCGGCACTCAAGGCGGAGATCGAGGCCGATCCGGCGCTGGTGGCCCGGGTCCGGGCCAAGTACGAGATCAAGAACACCAACGGCTACCGGCTGGACGCCTTCCTGGACGGCGGCACGCCGGTGGAGATCCTGCGCGGCCTGATGGTCGGCTCCGAGGGCACCTTCGGCTTCGTCGCCGAGACGGTCTTCGACACCCTGCCGCTGCACCGCCTGGTCTCCGCCGCGCTGCTGTTCTTCCCCTCGCTCCGCGAGGCCGCCGCCGCCGTCCCGCGGTTCACCGGTGCGGGCGCACTGGCCGTGGAGCTGATGGACGGGAACACCCTGCGCGCCTCCGCCGCCGTGCCCGGCGTCCCGGCCGACTGGGCGGAGATCCCGAAGGAGACCGCCGCCCTGCTGGTGGAGTTCCGCGCCCCGGACGAAGCCGCGCTCGCCGCGGCCGAGAAGACCGCCGGGGAGCTGCTCACCGGCCTCCCGCTCACCACCCCCACCGGCTCGGCCACCAACTCCTTCACCCGTGACTCCGCCACCGTGGCCGGGTACTGGAAGGCCCGCAAGGCCTTCGTCACCGCGATCGGCTCGGCCCGGCCGCCGGGCACCACCCTGCTGACCGAGGACTTCGCGGTGCCGCCGTCCCGGCTGGCCGAGGCCTGCGAGGCGATGCTCGCGCTCCAGGCCACGCACGGCTTCGACGCCGCCGTGGCGGGCCACGCCGCGCACGGGAACCTGCACTTCCTGCTCGCCTTCGACCCGGCCGACCGGCGCGACCTGGACCGCTACGCCGCCTTCATGGCCGACTTCTGCGCGCTCACCGTGGACCGCTTCGACGGCTCGCTGAAGGCCGAGCACGCCACCGGGCGCAATGTCGCGCCGTTCCTGGAGCTCGAATGGGGGCCACAGGCCACCGAGTTGATGTGGCGCACCAAGCAACTCCTGGACCCCCAGGGCATCCTGGCCCCCCGGGTGGTGCTGGACCGGGACCCGATGGCCCACCTGCGCGGCCTGAAGACCATCCCCCGGATCGAGCTGGTGGCCGATCCGTGCATCGAGTGCGGCTTCTGCGAGCCGACCTGCCCGAGCACCGACCTCACCACCACACCCCGGCAACGGATCGTGCTGCGACGGGAGTTGATGCGCCAGCCGGAGGCGTCCCCGGTCTCCGCCGAGCTGCTCGACTCCTACGGCTACGACGCCGTGGACACCTGCGCGGGCGACTCCACCTGCAAGCTGGCCTGCCCGGTCGGCATCGACACCGGCGCCCTGATGAAGGACTTCCGGCACCGGCGGCACTCCCCGCGCGAGGAGCGCACTGCCGCCCTGCTGGCCGCCCGCTTCAAGCAGGTCGAGGCCTCCGCCCGGCTCGCGGTCGGCGCGGCCGAGCGGATCTCCGACAAGCTGCTCGGCACCCTCACCGACACCGCCCGCAAGGCCGTCCGACCCGATCTGGTGCCGCAGTGGCTACCGGAGATCCCCGGCGCCGCCACCCGGCGGATGCCGCCCACCTCCCGGGTCGGCGCCACCGCCGTCTACTACCCCGCTTGTGTGAACCGGATCTTCGGCGAGCCGGCCGGCCACCGGGGCCCGACCCTGCCGGAGGCGCTGGTCGCCGTCGCGGAGCGGGCCGGGCGGCCGGTCTGGATCCCGGACGACGTGGCCGGCACCTGCTGCGCCACCATCTGGCACTCCAAGGGATACCAGGAGGGCAACGTCCTGATGGCCAACCGGATCGTCGAGGCCGCCTGGGGCTGGACCGGCGGCGGGAAGCGGCCGTTGGTGGTGGACGCCTCCTCCTGCACGCTGGGCATCGCCCACGAGGTGGTCCCCTACCTCACCGAGCAGAACCGCGAGCTCCACGCCGGGCTGACCGTGGTCGACTCGGTGGTGTGGGCCGCCGAGCTGCTCCCCGAGCTGACCGTCCTGCGCACCGTGGAGTCCGCCGTCCTGCACCCCACCTGCTCGATGCGGCACCTGGGCGACGAGGAGCAGCTGCGCGCGGTGGCCGAGGCGTGCGCGGACGAGGTGGTGGTCCCCGACGACGCCGGCTGCTGCGCCTTCGCGGGCGACCGGGGCATGCTGCACCGGGAGTTGACCGAATCCGCGACCGCCCGGGAGGCCGCCGAGGTGACGGCCCGCCGGTACTCCACCCACGTCTCGGCCAACCGGATGTGCGAGGTCGGCCTGGAGCACGCCACCGGGCGGCCGTACCACTCCGTCCTGCTGGACCTGGAGCGGGCCACCCGGCCGTAGGGTGGCGGGCGTGTGCACCTACGCCTCCGTCCACCACAAGCTCCACTACGCCTGCGTCTCCTGCCGGGTGAGCCACAAGCGCCACCCGGCGGAGGCTGGCCGGGACGGGCACCCCTGCCCGCGCTGCGGGGTCACGATGCTCTGTGCCGGCCACGACTTCGCGGCACCCCGGCGCACCGACCGCAAGGCCTGGTCGGTGGTGGCGGTGGTGCTGCGCGCCGGGCTGCGCTACGAGGGTTTCGAGCCCTGCGGCTGTGGCCGGCGGCCCTCGTTCCGTCCGCGCAGCCGCGCGCAGTTGCGGGCCCGCCGGGTGCAGGCGGCCCGCACCGGCACGCCGCTGGTCGAACTGCTGCGCCGGGCCGACCCGTGGGAGCCGGTCAGCGGAGGCGGCGGGCGAGCCGGGCGGTGAGCGCGGTGCACACCGCCAGCAGGGCGGCGGCCCAGGCGGTGTGGGCGAGCAGGGTGGTGGTGGCGGGCGCCGGGGGTGCGGCGCTGAGCAGCCGGACGGTGCCGTTGACCGGGCTGACCGTCCGGCTGACCAGGGCGACCAGGCTGAGCAGCGCGGCGGCGGCGAAGGCGTGGCCCGGACGGCGGATCACCGGGCGGGCACAGAGGCCGCCGAGGGCCGTGCCGGTCAGCACGGCGGTGGTGTGGGCCAGCAGACCGTCCGTCAGCTCTCCCGGTCCGTAAGCCGTGCCGTTCGCCGCCATCGGCCAGACCAGGGCGACGACGGCCAGGGCCAGGCCGCAGAGCAGGGCTGCGGCGGTGCGGCCGATCAGCGCGCGGGCGGCCCCGCCCGCGTTGACGGCGGTGACGGTGGCCTGGAGCGGGTCCTCGGTGTGGTGCAGGGTCAGGGCCAGCCAGACGGTGACCGGCAGCAGCGCGCCGGCCGAGGCTCCGTACCCCTGGAGGACCGGGCCCGGGAAGGCGTGCAGGACCGCCAGCAGCCCGAGGTAGAGCGCCAGTTGGGGCAGACCGCGCTGGGAGCGGAGGAAGTCGGCGAGGGTGTACCGGACGACGGCCAGGACGGCGGTCAGGGCGGAGGGCCTCGAAGCGGTCACGGGGGCGGGGGTGGTCACGGGAGGCCTCCGGGGGCGGGTCGGACCTCGCGGATCGAGTGCCCTCGGCGCAGCAGCTCGCCGAGCAGGGCGTCGGAGTGCTCCGGGGCCGCCTCGACCGCCGCGCCCCGGTGGGCCAGGACCCCCGGGAGTGCGGCCAGCGGCTCGGCGGTCGGCTCCGCGAGGCGGATCAGCACCGCCGGCTCGGCCGCCTGCCCGGCCAGCCGCCCGCCGGTCAGGTGGTGGACGGCGTCGGCGGTGGCGGCCACCGTGCCCGGGTGGTGCTCGGTGAGCAGCACCACCGCCCCGGCCGCCCGCCGCTCCGCCAGACACTCCGTCAGGGCCAGGTGCGCCCCGCCGTCCAGGCCGGACCACGGCTCGTCCAGCACCAGCAACTCGGGCTCGGCGAGCAGGGCCTGGGCGAGCGCGACCTTCTGGGCGTTGCCCTTGGAGAGGGTGGCCACCGGCGCGTCCGGGTCCCCGGCGAGGGCGAAGCGCTCCAGCAGGGCGTCACCGCGCCGGGCCGCGGCGGCGGCGCCCAGCCCCTGGATGCGGCCCATGTGGCGCAGGTAGGAGCGGGCCGAGAGCCGCAGCCCGGCCGGCAGCCGCTCGGGCACGTAGCCGATCCGACCGGGCCGCCCGTGCACCGTGCCGGCGTCGGGGCGGATCAGCCCGGCGGCGAGCCGGAGCAGGGTGGACTTCCCCGAGCCGTTGCCGCCCACCACGGCCGTCACCGCTCCGGGCGGCAGATCGAGCGTCACCCCGTCGAGCACGAAGCCGCCCCGGCGGCCGTACCGCACCCGCACCGACTCCAGCCGCACCCGGCCCTCCCCCGCTGATCACCCGACCGCCGGTGAACGGACGGCCCGCCCGGGTGGTTCCGGCCGCGGGCCCCGCACGCCCTCAGAGCTCGGCGTGCCCGCAGAAGCTCGCCAGCAGGGCGGCGGATTCCTGTGCCCCGTCCGGATCCGGTACCGCCTTCGGCAGCAGCCGACCGGCCTCACCGAGGGTCCGGCCGATCCGCCCGACCAGCCACTCCTTCGCGCCGCACTCCTCCAACAGCTCCAGTGCACGGGCGAGTTCGGCGGGCTCGGGAGTCCGGGTGTCCCGGTAGAACCGCTCCAGCTCGGCCGCCGCCGCTCCTCCGGTACCGAGCGCGTGCACGGCCACCGCCGTCCTGCGGCGCTGCCGCAGATCGGAGAGCGGGTCCTTGGTGCCGTCCGCAGCGTCGGTCCACAGCGCCTCGTAGTCGTTGCGCAGCTGCCAGGCCCGGGCCGCCACCACCCCGAGCGCCGTGCAGGCCCGCAGGCGCTCCCGGTCCGCCCCGGTCACCAGCGCGGCGGCCGTCAGCAGGAAGCCGCCCGCCGCCCCGCTCTTGGCGTCCGTCACCGAGACCACCTCGGCCGGCGAGGCCCGGCCGCGTCGGCGGTGCAGCACCTCCACGGCCTGGCCGGAGCCGCAGACCTTCAGCCAGTGCGCCAGTCGGTCCACCAACTCCCGGCTGCGGGAGCTCGGTTCACGACCGAGCCGGGCCAGGCCGAGGGCGCTCAGGACGTTCCCGGCCTGCACGGCGGCGGGCATGCCGTAGGCCGTCCAGACGGTGGGCCGGCCGTACCGCACCCGGTCCCCGTCCACCAGGTCGTCCTGGACGAACAACCCCGCGCAGAGCAGGGTGGCCGCCACCGCGACGTTCCGCGCCTCCGCCCGCGCGGCCGGCCCGGCCGCCGCCAGCACCACCGCCGCCCCGCGACGGCGCTGCTCCAGCGCCGCGTCCGGGCCCGCCACGGGCCCCCCGTCCGCCTCCGCCCAGCCGAGGTGGTACTCCGCCACCTGCCGCAGCGGCTCGTCCAGTTCGGCCACCGCCTCGCGCAGCGGCTCGTCGACGTACCGCGACGCCTCCCGCCGCAGCTCCACCGCCGAGCGCGCCCCGGCCATCCTCGTCCCCATCACTCGACTCCCGGTCTCCGGCAGGCGCCCGCTCCCCCGCGCCCGCTCCCATCCGTCAGAACGCGCCCCCACCCGAATGGTCACGCCCCGGTTCGAGGGTCCGTCGGACCCGTACGGCCGTCCCCGTGGCGCGGGCTGCGGCCGGGCGGCGGTCAACGGCGTTGCGCCACCGCACCGCACCGTCCTACGGTGCACGGACGGACCGGGACTCCCCGGTCGTGGAGGGACGGAGCGCCGGCATGGAGATCAGGGAGGCGCTGGCCGACGAGGCCGGCCTGCTCAGTGAGCTGGCCCTGCGCTCGAAGGCGCACTGGGGCTACGACGCCGCCTTCCTCGCCGCCTGCCGGGACGAACTCACCCTGGCCCCCGAGGAGATCGCGCTCCGCCGGACCGTGCTGGCCGTCCGGGACGGCCGGGTGCTCGGCTTCGCCACCCTCGAAGGCGAGCCGACCACCGGCGAGTTGGGGATGCTGTTCGTCGATCCGGCCGCCATCGGCCAGGGCGTCGGCCGCCTGCTGTTCGACCACCTGGTCACCACCGCACGTGCGGCGGGCTTCACCCACCTGACCATCGACGCCGACCCGAACGCCGAGCCCTTCTACCTGGCGATGGGCGCCGTCCGCACCGGCGCCGTTCCGTCGGGGTCCGTCCCCGGCCGGGTGCTCCCGCAGCTGCTGCTCACCGTCCCGCCACGCGGCTGAGCCGCCCGCCCCCGAGGGGGCGCCCGGTGCGCGAGCCGGCCGAGCCCCTACCCTCGGGGCATGACCGATGCCGACTTCCTCGGCCCCACCCGGGAGTTCTACGACACCGTCGCCGAGGACTACGCCGAGCACTTCCGGGACGTGCTCGCCGCGCGCCCGCTGGAGCGGGCCCTGCTGGCCTCCTTCGCCGAGCAGGTGGGGGCGGGGGCGGTGGCCGATCTGGGGTGCGGCCCCGGGGAGGTGACGGGGTATCTGGCGCGGCTGGGGGTGGACGTCTTCGGGGTGGACCTGTCGGCGCGGATGGTGGCCCTGGCCCGGCGGACGCAGCCGGGGGTGCGGTTCGAGCAGGGGACGCTCACCGAGGTCGGACGGCCGGACGGGAGCCTGGCGGGGGTGCTGGCCTGGTACTCGCTGATCCACCTCCCGGACGAGCAACTGCCGTTCGCACTGGCGGAGTTCCACCGGCTGCTGGCACCCGGCGGGTGGCTGCTGATCGGCTTCCAGACCGGTGACCGGCCGCTGCGGGTGGCCGAGCCGTTCGGCCACCCGGTCGCGCTCGACTTCCGCCGCCGGACGCCGGAGCGGGTGGCGGAGGCGGTGACGGCGGCCGGGCTGACGGTCCGGGCGACGGTGCGGCGGGCCAGGGACGAGACGCTCGGCGAGACCGCCCCGCAGGCGTTCCTGCTGGCGCGGCGCCCCGGGCCGGGCGGCCCGGAAAACCCGTCGCCCGCCTGAGCCCCACCGGCTACGGTGTGCGGTCGAACGTCGGTACCGAGGGGAATCCACACATGATCGAAGGCCGTCTCGTCGCCCTGCGCGCCCTGCGCGAGGAGGACGCGGAGCACCACCTGCGCTGGCGCAACGACCCCGAGGTGGTGCACTGGGCCGCCGCCGGAGACCCGCTCTTCGGTCCGGTCACCCGGGAGGCGGTCGGCCTCGCCTTCGAGCGCATCCTGCGCCTGGTACCACACAAGGAGGCGGTGCTCGCCGTCGAGACGGTGGCGGACCGCCGGCCCATCGGCAAGATCGACTACCGCGACCTCGACCCCTGGGCCGGCTCCGTCACCCTGGGCATCACCATCGGCGAGCGCGAGTTCTGGGGCACCGGCCACGGCTCCGAGGCGCTGCGCCTGCTGGTCGACCACCTGTTCGGCGCCTACCCGCTGGTCCGGATCGAGCTGGACACCTGGAGCGGCAACGAGCGGGCGATGCGGGCCTTCACCAAGATCGGCTTCCGCGAGGAGGGCCGCCGGCGCAACGCCATCCTGCTGAAGGGCGTCCGCTACGACGAGGTGCACTACGGCATGCTCCGCGAGGAGTGGCAGCCGCTCGCCTGACGGGAGCTCAGGCGCCCACGGCCCCGTCGATCGACTCGCGGAGGAAGTCGGCGTGGCCGTTGTGCCGCCCGTACTCCAGCAGCACGTGCACCATCACCATCCGCAGCGACACGTCCTCCTCCCAGCGGGGCTGACGACCCACCAGGTCGAGCGAGGCGGCCTCCCGCTCGATCCGGCGGGAGGTCTCCACCTCGGCCTCCCAGGCGGCGAACGCCTCGGCCCGGGTCGACCCGCTCGCGTCGTAGGCGGCCTGGAAGTCGATCTCCTCCGACCAGACCATCGGTGCCTCGTTGTCCTCGAACACCCGGCGGAACCAGGCCCGTTCGACCTCCGCCAGGTGCCGCACCAGGCCGAGCAGCGACAGACCCGAGGGCGGCGAGGACTTCGACCGCAGCTGCTCGTCCGTCAGACCGGCGCACTTCATCACCAAGGTCGCCCGCTGGTACTCCAGGAACGCCCGCAGCGTCTCCCGCTCTCCCCCCAGCAGCGGCGGTCCCACCCGCTCGTCGACGCCATCCATCGCGCACCCACCCTTCCGGCCCTGACGCCCTGACGGGCGGTCACCGGCCACGCTACCCGGTGTCAGTGGTGCTGGATCAGCTGGATCAGGTTGCCGCAGGTGTCGTCCAGCACGGCGGTGGTGACCGGGCCCATGGGGGTGGGCGGCTGGGTGAAGCGGACCCCGAGGGCGAGCAGGCGGGCGTGCTCGGCGGCCAGGTCGGGCACCAGGAAGGAGGCCGCCGGGATGCCGTCCTCGACCAGGGCCCGCTTGAACGGCCCGACGGCGCGGTGGCCGGACGGTTCGAGGAGCAGCTCGGGCCCGTCCGGGTCCTCCGGGGACACCACGGTCAGCCAGCGGTCGTCGCCGATCGGCACGTCGGCCTTGGTGCGGAAGCCCAGCACCTCGGTGTAGAAGGTCTGGGCACTGGCCTGGTCGTCCACGAAGACGCTGGTCAGGTGGATCCGCATGGCTACTCCTCCGGCTCGCTGGCAACGCCCCATCGGACCCCGGCCGCCCCCGTGACCGCAAGCACCGACGCGCGGGTCGGCCGCGCGGGCGGGGCCGGGGCCGGGGCCATGTTCGTGCCATGACCGACCGGGGGACGGACACGTCGATGTCCGAGGAGAACGAACCGCACGACCGCAGGCTGCCGAGGACGACGGCGGTCGTCGTGACCGCAGTGTCCGCACTGGTCGGCTCCGGCCTGCCGGTGCTGCTGGCCCACCGGCTCGGCCCGGCCCGGGGCACCGGCATGCTGCTCGCCAAAGGCACGGTCAAGGCCGCGGTGGGGCCGGCCGCGCTGCTGGTCCGGCTGCGGCGCCGCCGCGCGGCGGCGGAGCGGGCGAAGATCGGGTCCGGAGCCGCCTGACGCGCTGTCACCCCCTTCCGTCGTCGGCCGTTCCCTGACTAGAGTCAGAGAATGGCCGAGCAGCAGCACATCGAGCAGGTCCGGCGGTTCAACCGCACCGTCACCGAGCGGGTGGGCGTGCTGCACGACCACTACCTGGGCCGGGACCGTCCGGTCGGTGAGGCCCGGCTGCTCTGGGAGATCGGCGAGCGGGGGCGGGAGGTGCGGCAGCTGCGCGAGCGGCTCGGGCTCGACTCGGGGTACGCCAGCCGACTGCTGCGGGCCCTGGAGCGGGACGGGTTGGTGACCGTGGCGGAGGACGCCGAGGACCGCCGGGTCCGCACCGTCCGGCTGACGGCCGCCGGGCAGGCCGAGCGGGCGGCACTGGACACCCGGAGCGACGAGCTGGCCGCCGAGCTGCTCGCGCCGCTCGGAGCCGGCCAGCGCGCACGCCTGGTGGCGGCGATGGCCGAGGTGGACCGGCTGCTCACCGCCGCCACCGTCAGCCTGGACCCGGTCACCCCGGACCACCCGGACGCGCAGTACTGTCTGCGCTCGTTCTTCGCCGAGCTGGCCGACGCCTTCGACGCCGGCTTCGATCCGGCGCTCAGCCGGCTGCCCGACCCGAGCGGCCTCCGGCCTCCGCACGGGGTCTTCCTGGTGGCCCGGCTGCACGGCGAGCCGATCGGCTGCGCGGGGTTGAAGCTCCCGCCGGGCGGCCCCGCCGAGGTGAAGCGGATGTGGGTGGCACCGCAGGCACGCGGCCTCGGGCTGGGCCGACGCTTCCTGGCCGAGCTGGAGCGCCGGGCCGTCCGGCACGGGGCCGCCGTCCTGCGGCTGGACACCAACCGGGCACTCACCGCCGCGATCGGGCTCTACCACGCGGCGGGCTTCCACGAGGTGCCCGCCTTCAACGACGAACCGTACGCCCACCACTGGTTCGAGAAGCCGCTCGCCTGACGGAGGCTCAGCGCGGTCGACGGCCCGGCCGGTCGGACGAGGAGGCCGAGGGCACGGCGCGGCACGGCTCAGCGCGGCCCCGGCCAGTCCGCCGGGGAGACCTCCGGGTCGTTGCCCCGGACCCAGACGGCCGAGACGCCGAGGATCCGCCGGATCACCGCGAAGCCGCCCTCCCAGCCGTCCGGGAGCCGGAGCCGGCCGGTGCGGACCGTCTCGCCGACCCCCTCCGCGCCGGCCATCCGCAGCTCGCCGTTCCAGCTGGGCAGGCCGAGCTGCGGCACGTCGCCGGTGAGCTCGGCCCGGACCGGGATCTCCCGGCCGTCGGCCAGTACCACGGCGGGGCCCCGGTACTCGGGTGAGGGGCGCACGGGTCCGGTCATGATCCCGACTCTGGGCACCGCGCCCCCGCCCCGCAACTCCTGATCACCCACACGGGACGGCGGCCCGTCCTGCTGACCGAACGTCAGATTCAGGACACCGTGCGTCACTTGTCTGCCATGTCATGTCACTGCCACGGGCATTCCGTTTCCGCCCCACCGACCCCCGGGCAGGGATGCCGACCGCACCACCGATCTCACCCGTCCGCGCGGCGTCCCCCTGTACGCCGCCACCGCGAGAAGGAGAATCCGTGGCACACCCGACCGGTCGATGGCGGTCCGCGGTCACCGCACTGATCGCCGCCGTCGCCCTCCCCGCCGCCGCCCTGGCCTCACCGGCCTTCGCGGCTCCCCCGGCGCCGAGCGCGCCCGGCACCGTGGCCTCCAAGGTCGAGGCGAAGGTACTGGAGCAACTCGCCGACGAGGACAAGGCGGTGTACTGGGTCGAGCTCAACTCCCAGGCCAGCACGGTGGAGGCGCAGCGCGCCACCACCAAGACGGCGAAGACCGAGGCGCTGTACCGCTCGAAGACCACGCACGCCGCCACCACCCAGAAGCACCTGCGCGGGCTGCTCGACTCCGCGCAGGCCGACTACCGCACCTACTGGATCGTCAACACCATCCGGGTGACGGGCGACCGCAAGCTGCTCGACCTGCTCGCCGCCCAGCCCGAGGTGGCCAGGGTCCGGGCCGCGACCAGCGTCAAGCTGGACGAGGCACTGCCCGGCTCGGCCGAGCCGAAGGCGGCCGACGCCGTCGAGTGGAACGTGGACCGGATCGGCGCGCCCCGGGTCTGGGACGAGCTGGGCGACCGGGGCGAGGGCGTCGTGGTGGCCAACATCGACTCGGGGGTGGACTACACCCACCCGGCGGTGAACGGCTCCTACCGGGGTCGGACCGCGAGCGGCGGCTACGACCACAACTACAACTGGTTCGACCCGGCGGGCATCTGCGCCGGCGCCGCACCCTGCGACAACAACGACCACGGCACGCACACCATGGGCACCATGGTCGGCTCCAACGGCGCCGACAAGGTCGGCGTCGCCCCCGGCGCCACGTGGGTGGCGGTCAAGGGCTGCGAGGTGAACACCTGCACCGACGCCTCCCTGCTGGCGGCCGGCCAGTGGGTGATCGCCCCGACCGACCTGGCCGGGCAGAACCCCCGGCCCGACCTCGCCCCCGACGTGGTGAACAACTCCTGGGGCGGCACGCTCTACGACACCTGGTACCAGCAGACCGTGCAGGCCTGGATCGACGCGGGCATCTTCCCCGCCTTCTCCAACGGGAACAGCGGCCCGGGCTGCAACTCCAACGGCTACCCCGGCGGTTACACCACCGCCTACTCCTCCGGCTCCTTCAACAGCGCGGGGGCGATCTCCAGCTTCTCCTCCCGGGGACCGGGTGAGAACGGCCTGCTGAAGCCCGACCTGGCCGCACCGGGCGAGAACGTCCGCTCCAGCGTGCCCGGCGGCGGCTACGCCTCCTTCAGCGGCACCTCGATGGCCTCGCCGCACACCGCCGCCACGGTCGCCCTGATCTGGTCCCGCTCCGCCGCGCTGCGCGGCAACGTGGCCGAGACCAAGGCGCTGCTGAACCGCACCGCCATCGACACCGACGCCACCTCCTGCGGCGGCACCGCCGCGAAGAACAACATCTTCGGCGAGGGCAGGCTGGACGCCTTCGCGGCCGTCTCGGCCGCCCCGGCCGGACCGGTCGGGGCCGTCAACGGGCTGGTCACCAGCGGCGGTTCGCCGCTGGCCGGGGCCACCGTGCTGGCCCACGGCAGCACCGGCCCGGACCGCACCGCGACCACCGGCGCCGACGGCGGCTACGCCCTGGCGAACCTGAGTGCGGGCAGCTACACGCTGACCGTCTCCAAGTACGGCTACCTGGCCGCCACCGCCGAGGTGACGGTGGTCGCCGAGCAGACCGTGAGCCGGGACTTCACCGTCCAGCAGGCCCCGACCGCGACCGTCTCCGGCACCGTCCGCAGCGGCGGCGCCCCGGTGGCCGGCTCGCTGGTGGCCGCCGCCGGCACCCCGGTGAGCACCACCACCGGCGCCGACGGGCGGTACCGGCTCGCGCTCCCGCTGGGCGCGTACGACCTCAGCGCGAGCTCGCCGTACCGCTGCGCCGACCAGGTCGGGCAGCACCTGACGCTGAGCGCGGACACCGCGCTGGACCTCGACCTGCCGGTGCGCACCGACGCCTTCGGGTACACCTGCGCGGCCACCACCGGCGAGTGGGCGGGCGGCACCAGCAAGCTGGCGCTGACCGGCGACACCACCGCCGAGCAGGTCCAACTCCCGTTCCCCGTCGCGCTGTACGGCTCGGTGTACACCTCGGCGTACCTCTCCTCGGACGGCCACGTCTCCTTCCCGGCCTCCTCCACGGTGTACTCCAACACCGCGCTGCCCTCCACCACGCTGCCGAACGCGGCGCTCTACCCGTTCTGGGACGACCTCTACCTGGACGCCCAGTCCGGGGTGTACACCGCGACCACCGGCACCGCGCCGAACCGCACCTTCGTCATCGAGTGGCGGGGCGCGGCCTTCTACGCCGCCCGCACCACCCGGCTCTCCTTCTCGGTGGCGCTCGGTGAGGACGGCAGCTTCACCTACCGCTACAAGGACGTGGGCGCCGCCCCGGCCAACGGGAACGGCGCCACCATCGGGCTGGAGAACTCCACCGGCACCGACGGCTTCCAGTACTCCTTCAACACCGCCTCGGTGACGGAGGGTCTGACGCTGGCCTTCCGCCCGTCGAGGACCGGGCTGCTGCGCGGCACGGTGACCGACGCCAACGACGGCAAGCCGCTGGCCGGTGCCGCCGTCCGGCTGCTCACCGCCGCCGGTGCGGTGGCCGGCACCGCCACCAGCGGTGCCGACGGCTCCTACCTGCTGCAACCGGCGGCCGGGGCCTACACCCTGGAGACCTCCGCCCCCGACTACACGACGGCGAGCACCGCGTTCACCGTCACCGCCGGCACCGTGCAGCGGCCGACCACCGCACTGGCCACCGGCCGGGTGACCGCCTCGACCACGGGCCTGACCGCCGTGGTGCCCGCCGGACAGAGCCGCAGCCGGACCTTCCAGCTCACCAACTCCGGTGCCCCGACGGCCTTCACGGTCGCCGAGGCGGTGGACGCCGCCTGGCTGACCGTCACCCCGGCGGGCGGCCTGCTCCCGACCGGCGGGCAGCAGACCGTCACTCTGGCGGTGAACGCGGCGGGCGTCACGCCCGGCACCGTGCTCACGGCACAGCTGCTGGTCCGCTCGGCCAGCGGCCGTGCCCCGCAACTGACCGTGCCGGTCACCCTGGTGGTCCCGGCCTACCAGGTGGCCCTCGACGCGGGTGCCTCCGGCTCGCTCACCGACTCGCTCGGTGACGGCTGGACCAAGGACCGCGAGTACGCCACCGGGAGCTACGGCTACCAGGGGCGGTCCAGCACCAAGGACACCCGGGAGTCGATCACCGGCACCGCCGACCAGAAGCTCTACCAGACCGCCCGGGAGGGCATGTACGGCTACGCCTTCGACAAGGTGCCGAACGGCGTCTACACCGTCGAGCTGGACTTCGCCGAGCTGGAGCGCAAGTCCCCGAACAGCCGGGTCTTCGACGTGCTGATCGAGGACCGGGAGGTGATCCCGAACCTGGACGTCGCGCTCCGGTCCGGGACCCGGACGGCCCTGACCCAGTCCTTCACCACCACCGTCACCGACGGACGCCTCGACGTCCGCTTCGTGGCGGCCAACGGCAAGACCCTGCTCAACGCGATCCGGGTCACCCAGCGTCCGGACCTCACCGGCTGACACCCGGTCGGCTGACGCTCGGCCGACCGACCCGACGGCGCGGGCCGCGCCCCCTGCGGATGGGGGCGCGGCCCGCACTGCCGCCCGACGGAACGGTGGAGCGGAGCAACGGTGGAGCGGTCGGACACCCGAGCGGTGAGCGGGTCAGAGCACCGAACGCGCCTGGCAGTGCAGGCAGTAGAGGACCCGGACGCTGTCGGTCCGGCCCCGGCTGCCGACCGGCCGGCGGGTGAACAGGACCAGCACCGGGAGCATCATCACAGCCAGCCCCGCGACGGCCTGCCCGAGCAGCACCGCCACGACCGCGGCGGCCAGCACGGTGGTGAGCACCGCCCGCACCGGGCCCGGTGCCGGCATCGTCGGTCTGCGGTCCTCCCGGAGCACCTCCAGCCCGTCGGTCGCCTCACACCTGCCGCAGCACACCGCCCCGGTGCCCGCAGCCCCCTCCGTACGCGCCTCGTCAGTCCCCATGCCGACACCGTAGAGGATGCCGGCCGCGAGGCAACTCCCCCGGGAGGACGGGACGTCACGGTGCCCCGTCCCCGCCGACGCCGGGTCAGACCAGCTGCTCGACCCGCACCCAGTCCACCGCGAGCACGGCCGCGCCCGCCGCGACCTGGTCCACGCTGGACTGCGGCAGGCCCCAGAACGGGGTGGTCACCTTGTTCCACCCCGCCGGGTAGGCACCGCCCAGCGCGAAGTTGAGGATCACGTACTGGTCGTGGTCGAAGACCCAGGCGCCCCGGGTGGCCTGGGTCTTCTGCCGGGTCACCTCCAGGTAGCGGGTGCCGTCCACCGAGAAGCGCATCGCGGTGGGGGTCCACTCGACGGCGTAGACGTGCCAGCCGCCGACGTCCTGACCGGCCGGGAAGTGGTACAGCGCGCCGATGTTGCCGTCCGCCGAGTACCCCGGGCCGTGCAGGGCGCCGGAGATCCAGGAGGGGTAGCCGATGTTCTCCATGACGTCGGTCTCGCCGCAGGCGGGCCAGGACACCGCCGGATCGTCCACGTTGCTGCCCAGCAGCCAGAAGGCGGGCCAGAGCCCGTCCCCGACCGGCAGCTTCATCCGGGCCGAGACCCGGCCGTAGGTGAAGTTGAAGGCGCTGCTGGTGTCGATCCGGCCCGAGGTGAAGCGGTAGCTGCCGCCGCCGGGTGCGGTGTGACCGTTCGGCAGGTACCTGGGGGTGATGAGCAGTTGACTGCCGCTCACCCGCAGGACGGCCGGGTCGTCCACGTACGCCTGGGATTCGCCGTTGACCGAGCCCATGGTCGAGCCGGTCACCACCACCCGCCAGCGGCTGCGGTCCAGCGCGGTGCCCTCGAAGTCGTCGAACAGCACGGTGCGGTAGCTGCCGGTGCGCTCGCCGGGCTGCTCCGGGTACTCGGCCGCCGCCGAGCCGCCGGTGCCCCAGACCTGGAACTCGTAGAGGGAGTAGCCGAATTGGGCGGTGTACGGGGCCGGGCTGTAGAACCGGCGGCGCTTCACCCCGAGCATCCGCACGTAGCGGCCGGAGACGGCGGCGGGCAGGGTGATCCGGTCGTGGACACCGGCCGAGCTCCCGGGGGTGCCGATGTCGGCGTCCCGGGCGGCCACCTCGGCGGCGGTCGGCTGGTGCACGGTGCGCCAGGTGCGGTTGTCGTCGGAGACCTGGATGCGGTAGTCGACGGCGTAGGCCGCCTCCCAGTACAGGTCGAAGCCGGTCAGCCGGGCGGGGGCGCCGAGGTCCACGCCGACCCACCGGCTGTCGCTCCAGTCGCTGGACCACCGGGTGGTGTCGCCGGTCAGGCCGTCCGGCACCCCGCCGTCGAAGGCGTGCAGTGGGCTGTGCCCGGCGTCCTGGTAGCGGTCGCCGTAGGCGGGGTGACGCAGCGCCAGGTTCGCGGTGGCGGTCGCGGCCGGGGCGGGCGGCCCGCCGAAGACCTGGAAGGAGTAGAGCGAGTAGCCGTACGGGGTGGCCCGCCGGATGCCGCGCATCCGGACGTACCGGCCGAGGGCGGGCTGCGGGTGGGTGTGCACGGTGACGGTGCCGCCGGTCCCGGCGTTCTCGGTGTAGACCGAGCGCCAGTCGGTGCCGTCCCGGGAGACCTCGACGGCGTACTCCAGGCCGTACGCGGCCTCCCAGAGGAGCACCACCCGGGTGATCCGCAGGACCGCGCCGAGGTCGATCGATATCCAGGCGCCGTCGGCGAACTCACTGGAGTACCGGGTGGTGGGATTGCCGTCGAAGGCCTGGGCGGCGGCCAGGTGCGGCGCCTCGCTGCCGGAGCCGACCGCGGCGGCGGGGCGGGCCGCGTACGCGGCTGCCGCCCGGTCGGTGTCCCAGCCGGGCTCGGCACCCGGCGCGGCGGCGCTCGCGGGAGTGGGGGCGAAGGCGGGCAGGGTCAGTGCGGCGGCTCCGGAGGTGGCGGCGAGCAGGACGGAGCGCCGGGTGAGCGGCTCGGACATGGGGGCTCCCAAGGGGTGGGGGGCGGGAGGTGCGGCCACTTACTTCGCGACGAGATTTAACGCTTGAGAAAAGTGGGCGTCAAGAGTCCGGGTCAGCTCGCCCATCCTGAGTTACCGTCAACTCCGGTCCCTGGCGGGGTGGTTCGCGAACGCCGTAAAGCACTTGCCGCCCCCGCCGGGCCGCTCCCTAAGATCGTCGGATGACGGACATGATCCATCCCCCCAAGCCCCGGCCCGGTGACCGGGTGGCCATCGTCTCGCCCGGTGCCGGGCTGCCCGGCGTCCTCCCGTTGCCGCACGAGCTCGGACTGCGGCGCCTGCGCGAGGAGTTCGGCCTCGAGCCGGTCGAGTACCCGACCACCCGGACGATGGGCGCCACCCCCGAGGAGCGCGCGGCCGACCTGCACGCCGCCTTCGCCGACCCGACGATCAAGGCCGTGATCTCCACCATCGGCGGCGACGACCAGCTGACCGTGCTGCGCCACCTCGACCGCGAGCTGCTGCGGGCCAACCCCAAGCCGTTCTTCGGCTACAGCGACAACACCAACCTGCTGCTCTTCCTGCGGAACGCGGGCGTGGTCGGCTACCACGGCGCCTGCGTGATGGTCGAGCTCGGCCGCCCCGGCGCCCTGCACCCGCTCACCGCCGAGTCGGTGCGCGCCGCACTGTTCGGCTCCGGCCCCTACGAGCTGACCCAAGCCACCGAGTACGGCGACGTGGTGGGCCGGTGGGACGAGCCGGCCACCTTCCACGGCGAACCGCTGATGGAGCCGGCCGAGGGCTGGTCCTGGCACAACGCCGACCGGGTGGTGGAGGGCCGGGCCTGGGGCGGCAACGTCGAGATCCTGTCCTGGCTGATGATGGCCGACCGGGAGATCGGGCCGGCCGAGGACCACCAGGGCGAGGTGCTCTTCCTGGAGACCTCCGAGGAGATGCCCGGCGCCGAGGAGATCTACCGCATCCTGCGGAACACCGGCGAGCGCGGGCTGCTGCACCGCTTCCCCGCCCTGCTCTGGGGCCGGGCCCGGGCCTGGTCCTTCGACCGGCCGCTGGACACCGCCGCGAAGGCCGCCTACCGGCAGGAGCAGCGCGAGGCCGTGCTGCGCGCGCTCGCCGAGTACGCTCCCGACACCCTGGCGGTCTTCGACGTGGACCTCGGCCACACCGACCCGCAACTGGTCATCCCGGTCGGCGGCCCGGTCCGGGTGGACGGCCCGGCCCGCCGGATCACCGTCACCTACTGACGGTCCGCCAGGTTAGCTAGCCCGGCCCGGCCGGCGGCCCGCCGACAGCTCGTCAGCAGGCCGTGCCGGGCGGTCGTAATGCGGTGGAACCGCGCACGACCGCCCGGCTAGCTTGCGCTGCATGACCACCACTCCGCTCTCCGACAGCACTCCCGCCGAGCCCACCGGCTGGCGCGAGGCCAACCGCGCCAACTGGGACGAGCGCGTCCCCGTGCACGTGGCCGGCCCGTTCTACGACGTCCCCGGCTTCGTGGCCGGGCGTGACACGCTCCTCGACTTCGAGCCCGCCGAGGTCGGCGAGGTCGACGGCCGCACCCTGCTCCACCTCCAGTGCCACATCGGCCTGGACACCCTCTCCTGGGCCCGGCGCGGCGCCCTGGTCACCGGCCTGGACTTCTCCGCTCCGGCCGTCGAGGTGGCCCGGCAGCTGGCCGTCGATATCGGCCGTCCCGAAGCCGAGTTCGTCACCGCGGACCTCTACGACGCGGTCACCGCACTCGGCGGTCGCACCTTCGACACCGTCTACACCGGCCGCGGCTCGCTCTGCTGGCTGCCCGACATCGACCGCTGGGCGCGCACCGTCGCCGCCCTGGTCCGGCCCGGCGGCTTCCTGTACCTGGCCGAGTTCCACCCCGTCGCCGACCTGCCGGGCGAGGACGGCCGGACGGTGGAGGGCGACTACTTCCAGCGCGGGCCGATCGTGGTGGACGAGCCCGGTGGCTACGCCGCCGAGACCAGCACCAGGAGCAGCAACCTGCGCTACCAGTGGACGCACGGGGTCGGCCAGGTGGTCAGCGCACTGGTCAAGGCGGGCCTGCGGCTGGAGTTCCTGCACGAGCACGACGGCGGCCACTTCCGGCTGGAGCCGGGCCAGGGCGTCCCGCTGGTCTACACCGTGCGCGCCACCAAGCCCACCGAGCCCGCCAGCGAGACCGCCGCCTGAGCCGTCCGGCCCTGCCCTGCCCTGCCCTGACCATCCGTCACCCGGGCCCCTCAGAGCACCGGCTGCACGTCCCCCGTGGTCAGGGCCTGGCCCACGGGGGCGGCGGCCAGGTCACCCGGCGGAATGCCCGGGTGGTGCCGGGCCCCGGCCGGGGCGGTGGCGTCCTCCTCGGCCAGCGCGATGTGGGAGAGGATCCGGTACCGGTCGCCCCGGTAGAGCGAGTGCACGTACTCCACCGGCCGCCCGTCCCGGTCACTGGTGAGCCGCTCGAACTGGAGCGCCGGGGAGAAGACCGGCACGCCGAGCAGACCGGCCTCCTTCTCGTTCACCACCGTCGGTTCGATCGACTGCACCGCCTCGTGCACCCGCAGGCCGTAGCGCCCGCGCAGCAGTTCGTAGAAGTCGCCGCTCTCCATGTCGGCCGGCGCCAGCCCGGGCACCAGCGCGGCCGGGACGTGCAGCTGCTCGATGGCCATCGGCTCGCCGTCCACCAGCCGCAGCCGGGCGATGTAGACGATCCCGGCCATCGGCGGCAGCCGGAGCTTGCGCCCGACCAGCGCGCCCGCCTGCACCTGGGAGAACTCCAGCACCCGGCCGGCCCAACTGCCGCCCGCCCGGGGCAGGGTGAAGCCGCTGCCGAGGCCGGCGCGGTCCGGCGCGGCCAGCTCCTGGGTGATCTTCGCCCGGGCCACGAACATGCCCCGACCGTGCTCCCGCACGATCAGTCCGGTACTCACCAGCCCGTCCACCGCCGCCCGCAGGGTCGGCCGGGAGACCCCGAGCCGCTCGCAGAGCACCCGCTCCGAGGGGATCGGATCGCCCGGCGCCCCAGCCTCCACCAGCTCCCGCAGGTAGTCCCGCACCCGGGTGCGCTTGTACGCCGAGCCCACCGTCTCCGCCATCGCACGGCTCCTCTCCGGCCGCGGGCCCGCTCCCGACAGCCGGCCCGCACCGGAACTTACCAGTTCAGCCGGGCCGCGCCCAGGGTCCGCGCACGGAATCCGGCAGGACACTCCATCAACCCTTGCGTGCCAAGGGTATTGACGCCCCGAGTGGTCTATGCCACCTTCGCCTTACCACTTCCCCGACTGGTAAAGCCCGAGGCCGCCGTGATCCTGCCCACCCCCGTCGAACTCCACCGCTCCCCGGGTGGCTTCACGCTCGACCGGCAGACCGCCGTGCACGCCGGCCCCGGTGCCGGGACGGCCGCCGACCTGCTGCGCACCCTGCTCGCCCCGGCCACCGGCCTGCCGCTGCGCCGCTCGCCCGACGGCGCCGTCCGGCTCACGCTCACCCCCGGCGAGGGCGAGCCGGAGGGGTACCGGCTCACCGTCAGCGACGACGGCGTCCGGCTCACCGCCGCCACCGTGGCCGGGCTCCGGCACGGCGTCCAGACCCTCCGTCAGCTCCTGCCCCCGCAGGCCCTCTCGCCCGACCCCTCGCCCGGGACGCCTTGGTGGCTGCCCGCCGTCCGGATCACCGACGCCCCCCGGCACGCTTGGCGCGGCCTCCTGGTGGACGTGGCCCGGCACTTCCAGCGGCTGCCCTTCCTGCTCCGGCTGGTCGACCTGCTGGCCCTGCACAAGCTGAACGTGCTGCACCTGCACCTCACCGACGACCAGGGCTGGCGCCTCCCGGTGGACGCCTACCCCAGGCTGACCGAGGTCGGCTCCGTCCGGGCCCGCTCGATGGTCGGCCGCGCCGGGTCGACCACCTACGACCCCACGCCACATCAAGGTGCTTACACCAAGGCCGAGTTGGGTGAGCTGGTCCGGTACGCCGCCGAGCGCGGGGTGACGGTGGTGCCCGAGGTCGGGATGCCCGGCCACGCCCGGGCCGCCATCGCCGCCTACCCCTGGCTGGGCAACCGCCCGGACCGGCAGCTGGACGTCTGGACCGAGTGGGGCGTCTGCGAGAACGTCCTCGCGGTGCACCCCCGGGTGATCGACTTCTGCCGGACCGTACTCGGCGAGACAGCCGACCTGTTCCCCTCCGAGTACCTGCACCTCGGCGGTGACGAGTGCCCGACCGTCGAGTGGGAGCAGAGCCCGGCCGCCGTCGCCCGGGCGGCCGAACTCGGCCTGGCCGGACCGAAGGAGCTGCACGGATGGTTCCTGCGGACCGTCGGCGCCGAGGTGCTGGCGATGGGGCGCAAGCCGGTCTGCTGGGCCGAGGACAGCCTCTCCGGCCTGCCGCCGGAGTTCACCGTGATGCCCTGGCGGGACGCCGCGCACGGCCTGGCCGCCACCCGGCGCGGCAATCCGGTGGTGATGGCCCCGTACCGCTCCACCTACCTCGACTACCCGCAGAGCGACCGCACCGACGAGCCGCTCGGCCAGGCCGGCGCGGTGGTCGACCTGGCCGCCGTGCACGCCAACGAGCCGGCCCCCGCCGACTGGAGCCCGGCCGAGCGAGCGCTGGTGCTCGGCACCCAGGCCCAGCTGTGGAGCGAATTCGTCACCACCCGCTGCGAGTTCGACCACCTGGCCTTCCCCCGGCTGACCGCCCTGGCCGACCGGGCGTGGAACCCGGACTCCGACTACACCACCGACTTCCTCCCGGCCCTGCCCGAGCACCGGCTCCGCCTCGCGGCGGCCGGCGTGCGGGTCTGGAGGTGAGACCCCGGGTACGGGCCCCGATCCCGCACCCGGCCCCCGTCGGGCGCTTCCCCCCGCCCGGCTCCCCCACGAGGAAAGGACCTCCGACGATGTCCGCACGACCTCGCACCACCACCCGCCTGCGCGCGGCGCTCGCCGTCTGCGCCGCCGCCGGGCTGGCCGGCTCCGTCCTGCTCACCCCCTCGGCCTCGGCCGCCGCCGACGCGGTGACCGCGCAGTACCGCACCAGCGCGAGCGGAGCCACCGCCGACCAGGTGGAGCCGTGGTTCCAGCTCACCAACACCGGCTCGACCACCGTGCCGCTGAGCCAGCTGACCCTGCGGTACTACTTCAAGTCCGACTCCCCCAGTGCGAGTTACCGCTTCGCCTGCTCCTGGGCGGTGAAGGGCTGCGCGAACGTCACCGGCACCTTCGGCACCCTGGCGAACCCGACCGCCACCGCCGACCGCTACCTGGAGATCGGCTTCACGGCCGGCGCCGGCTCGCTCGCCCCCGGCCAGTCCACCGGCGACCTCCAACTCCGGTTCTACCGCTCGGACTGGCAGACCATCACGCAGTCCGACGACTACTCCTTCGGGGCCGGCCAGACCGCCTACGCCACCTGGCAGAAGGTCACCGTCCAGCGCGCCGGCTCGGTGATCTTCGGCACCGCCCCGGCCGGGAACTCCCCGAGCCCCAGCCCGAGCCCCTCCCCGTCCACCTCCACGCCGCCCGGGCCGGGCCAGGTGCTGTTCGACGACTTCAACTACAGCAGCAGCTCGGACAGTTCGATCCAGCAGCACGGCTGGACGGTCAAGTCCGGCCAGGGTGGCCCCGGTGTCCCCGGCGCCACCTGGTCGCCTGCCGACGTCACGTTCTCCTCCTCCGGCGGCAACAGCCTGATGAACCTCCGGCTGACCACCGACGGCACCGCCGCCGGCACCAAGGAGACCGAGATCCAGACCGTGGCGCAGAAGTTCCGCAACGGCACCTACGCGGCCCGGGTGAAGTTCACCGACACCCCGGTGAGCGGTCCGGACGGCGACCACACCGTGCAGACCTTCTTCACCTTCACCCCGCTGAACGCCCCGATGGACCCCAACTACGGCGAGCAGGACTTCGAGTACCTCGCCAACGGCGGCTGGGGCGAGCAGGGCAACATCATGTACACCACCTCCTGGGAGACCTACAACCCCGACCCCTGGCAGGCCGTCAACGCGCACGGCGAGCAGCGCCGTTCGTACGCCGGCTGGCACGACCTGGTGCTCACCGTCGACAACAGCAACATCACCTACTACATCGACGGCGAGCTGTTCGCCCAGCACGGCGAGCCCTACCTGCCCGAGACCCCGCAGTTCATCGACTTCAACCACTGGCTGATCGACCTGAACGGCCAGACCAGCAGCACCCCGCGCTCCTACGACCAGCAAGTCGACTACGTCTACCACCTCAAGGACCGGGTGCTCACGCCCGCCCAGGTGACCGCCGAGATCGCCGCCCTGCGCGCGGCCGGCACCACCTTCAAGGACACCGTCTGACCGACCGGGGACGGGGGCCGGCCGCCATGGGGGGCGGCCGGCCCCCGTCCCCGCGTTCCGCCGACCACGGCCTCACCCGTACGGCTCAACGTCCGTGACCCGTACGGCGGGTGGCCGTTGGCCGGGAGTCTCGTCCCCGACCGGCCAGGAGCCCCCGTGCGCAGGACCGTCCCACTCCTCACCGCCCTGCTCGTCGGCGCGCTGCCCGCTGCTGTACCGTCCGCCGCCGCGCTGCCCGCCGCGGCCTCGGGCAGCGGGTCCCGGGGCGTGGTCCAGCAGCAGGGCATCGCGCTCGACGCGCACGCGGGGGACGGCTCGGTCGGCGGCACCGCCCGGTTGACCGTCACCCGGGAGAGCGGTGGCTTCCGGCTCCGCGGCCACGTCGCATCCACCAGGGGCTGCGTGGAGTTGAAGGCCGTGAACATGCACCTCGGCACCTACCTCGGCGGAGACACCGTCAAGAAGACCTGCAAGGAGGGCGTCCAGGAGCGGGTGGACTCCTGGACCCGCCACACCGACGTGGTGCTCTCCGCGATCGTCGACCACGGCCCCGACTGGGACTCCTCGATCGTCACCCTCACCGGCCGCCCCTGAGCGGGGGCAGGGCCCGCCCCGGCCCAGCCCCCGCTCAGAACCGGATGTCGGGAGCCTGCAGGGCGATCCGCAGGCTCTCCTCCGCGCGCTCCGCGTCGATCTCGTGGCGGTACCAGACGTTCTGGACGGGATCCTCTCCCGAGCCGTCGTCCACCAGCACCCAGAGCACCAGACCCCACATCACCACCTTCGAATAGCCCGGGAGTTGGGCACCGAAGCCGACCGGCACGGCGACCCCGATCCGGGGCGGCGGGGGCTGGTCGAAGTCGTGGTCGGAGGTGAAGTCCGAGGCGTCCCGGCCACCGAGCACCAGCGGAGGCTTAGTGACCTTCAGCCAGTGCACCTCCAGCCCCTCGGCGATCCGCCCGAGGGCGATGTCCAGCCAGGCCCGGACGGAACGCTCCGGGTCGGGCAGCCAGCGCAGCGGGCCGTCGGGGTCCGTGATGCGTGCGAGGTCGTCCTTCGGCGGACCGAAGTTCTCGTTCTCCACCGCCTCGCCGACCACGTTGCCGTCCGCGTCGACCTGCCACCAGCGCACGATCGCCTCGGGCGGGGCCCAGGTCTCGGAGGAGTACTCGCCCGACACCTCGTAGATCCAGGTCCCCTCCCTGCCCTCGGCCGGCATCGGCGGGTCCTGCGGACCGACCGGCCGCATCGACCCCCTCGGCCCGGCGTCCCCTGGCCCGGCGTCCTGCGGTACGGCGTCCTGCGGTGCGGCCTCCTGCACTGCGGCGTCCTGCGGCGATCCGGTCGGCCTCTCGCGGCGCTTGCGGCTGAAGATGCCCAATGTCCGTCCCTCCCCCTCGGCGTCCCCCTCCGGGCATCCTTCCCCACCCCGGCCACCGCCAGACCGCAGCGGGGCAACTGCCGTCTCCCGCCCAGGTGTTCGACCGACCGCCGGTGAGGCTCGCCGGCCTTCCAGCGCACCTCAGCCGCTGATCTCGACCACCGCCCGATGGGTGGCCGGATCGTCCAGGGCGGCCAGCAGGTAGTGCGCCAGGTCCGCCCTGGCGATCCGCCCCGGACGGGTCAGCCGGTCTCCGACCGCCGTCCGGTAGCGGCCGGTGAACGGACCGTCGGTGAGCATCGGAGCCCGGACCACCGTCCAGTCCGGCTCGGGCACCGCCGCCAGGGCGGCCTCCATCGCGGCCATGTCGGCGTAGGCGTGACGGTACCGGGGCCGGACGACGAGGCGGATGACGAGCCGTTGGTACCAGGGCACGTCCGGCTCGTCGTCGAGCCCGGCCGAGGAGAGGCAGAGCAGGCGGGGCACGCCGTGCTCCCGCATGGCCTCGACCAGGTGGGCCGTCCCCCGGGAGTACACCCGGGTCGGGCCCCGGCCGTCGGTGGCGCCCAGGCAGGAGACCACCGCGTCCTGCCCGGACAGGGCCGTCCGCCAGTCACCCGGTGACAGGACGTCACCCGTGACCACCCGGGCACTGCCCGCCACGGCGGTGGTCAGCCGGGACGGGTCACGGACCAGCACGGTCACCTGGTGACCCGCCGTCAGGGCCCGGCTCAGCACCTGGGCCCCGGTGCCCCCGGTCGCTCCGACCAGCAGCAGCCTCACCGCTCCACCGCCGGCCTCAGCGGTGTCGGGAGCAGTGCCTGGAGCAGCGCCTGCGTCCGGGAGAGTGCCAGTGCCTGGGCGAGCCGGTGTGCCTGTGCCCGTGCGGCGGCCTGCGGCCCACCCGACACCCGGCCTTCCGGCTCGGCCCCGCCGAGCGCCGGAGCCGACACCCTGTCCGATGCCCGAGCCCCGCCGAGCAACCGGGAGTTCTCCCGCTCCGCCTCCGCTGCTGCCTCAGCCTGCACGCGCGCCGTACCCGCCGTACCCGCCGTCCCGCTCCCGGCTCGCCCCGGGTCGGGCGCGAGCGACTCGACCAGCGCGACCAGCACGGCCCGCTGCCCTGCGGGGGTGAGGTGGAGGCCGTCCTCCGCCAACTCGCCCACGGTGGCGGACCGGACGTCGACCACCGGCTCCGGGCCGTCGGCCAGGTGGGCGGCCAACTCGTCGACGTCCGCCGCCCGCCAGCCGATCCCGGCTGCCCTGAACGGCGGGTGGGCGGCGATCCGGACCTCGTCCACCGCGCTCGGCGTGATCCAGTACCACGGCGTCCGCGGGAGGGTGTTGCGCAGCTCCCGCAGATTGCGCCCGGTCTCCGAGGCACTCACCAGCCGGGTGCCGCCCGGGCCGCTACGGCGCAGGTCGTTGGCGCCCAGCATGCAGAGCACCGCGTCCGGCTCGCCCGCCGCCGTCAACCAGGGTGCCCGGCCGAGTGCCTCGGTGGTGGTGCAGCCGGAGACCGCCCGGTTGGCCAACTCGACGCCCGGGGGCAACAGATGACGCAGGATCTCGCACCAGGACAGCCGGTCGGCGGTACTGCTCTCGCCGAGTACCAGCACCCGCTGGCCGGGCCGGAACGGCAGGGCCGCCACCCGGGCCGCGAAGACCGGATCGGCCGTCAACTCCCTTGCAGCCTCCCGTGCCTGCTCCTCGAACCGGGTCAGCAGGGCCGCGTAGTCGGCGGACTCCAGGCCGAACAGCGCCGCCAGCACGTCCCGGCTCGGCCGGCCCAGGTACGGCAGGGCCCGCTCCGGCTGCTGGAAGCGCACCAGCCGCTCGGCCTGCCCGGCACCGCCGCCGACCGCACCGCCGCCAGCCGCACCGCCGCCGACCGCACGGTCCGGACGGCCCCCTGCGGGACCACCCCCACCGGCCGCCGCTCCGCTGCTCCCCCGTCCGTCCGTCGCGCTCATCCCCGTCCTCCCTGCTCGCCACCACGTCCACCGTCACTGCCCCTGCCACTTCCTCCGGCGCGACCGGCCTCGTTGGCCCGTGCCCGCCGCTTCGGCAGCAGGAAGCCGACCGCCACCAGCCAGAGCAACGCGGTGAACCGCGCCAGCGGCAGCAGCGGGGCCAGGGCGTCCACCAGCAGGACCAGCACCGAGAGTTCCGCCAGCCCCGCGATCACCAGACCCACCACCGCGAGCCACCTCGGCAGCAGCCCGGCCAGCAGGCCCGGCACGGCGAGGCCGGCCACCAGCAGGCCGAGCGGAGCCACGTGGGCCGGGCCACCGGCGGCGAACGCCGCGTACTGGAGGGCCCGGAGCACGGCCGGCGCCTCGGCGAGCTCGGCCCGGGACAGCACCCAGAGGGCCAGGCCCGAGCAGGCCAGGAAGGCCGAGGCGAGCACACCGCCGGCCAGCGCGATGGTCGCGCCGGGGGCGCGGACCCCGAGGCGGTGCAGCCGGGCCGAGACGGTCGCGGCGTAGACGGCGAGCGGGACGGAGGCCGCGAGTTGAAGGGCGCCCATCACGCGGACCGCCCCGCCGTGGTCGCGGAAGTAGGCCAGCTGCTCGCCCGCCTCCCCGAACGGGGACGGGAAGGTCGTGCCGTCGGCCAGCACGGTGCCGAGCACCAGGCCCGCCACGAAGAGCCCGGTGAACACCACGGCCAGGATCCCGGGCGGCGGACCACCCTGCGCCTCGCCTCCGGCAACCGCCAACCCCGACCCTGCCCCGCCCACGGGCTCGGGGCCCGAGCGGGATTCGTTCTGTCCGGTCATCAGTTCCCCCAGTTGAATGGTTCACAGCAGAGAATCGTTTTCCGGGCAGTACGATAACCCCGTGAGCACCCACCGGCAACCACCCATGAACCAGGCCAACCCGGCCTTCCTGCTCGCCCAGGTCGGCGGCCACGCCGCCACCCGCTTCGCCGAGCGGACCGCCGAGCTCGGCCTCCACCCGCCGGACGTCGGCCTGCTGCGGATGATCGCGACCCGCCCCGGCCTCAGCCAGCGGGCCTTGGCCGAGGACCTCGGCGTGGTCCCCAGCCGGGTGGTGACGCTCATCGACGGCCTGGAGAAGAAGGGTCTGGTCGAGCGCCGCCGCAGCACCGAGGACCGCCGCCACCACGAGCTGCACCTCTCCCCGGTCGGCGCCCAGGCCCTGCACGCCGTCCGCGAGGTGGCCACCGCCCACCAGGCCGACCTGCTCGCCGCCCTCACCCCCGCCCAGTGCGCCCAGCTGACCGAGCTGCTCACCCTGGTCGCCGAGGAGCAGGGCCTCACCCCCGGCGTCCACCCCGGCTACCGCCGCCTCCCCAAGGCCCCGCCGGCCCCGAAGGACTGACCCCGCCTCACCTGCGTGCCGAGCTGCACCGACGCCACCCGGACCCCACCCCGAGGTCGACATCGAGCGCCGATAAGGTTAGGTTTCCCTAAGTCCCGCCGGAGGTCGGCGACACTCCCGGCTCCGACGGCGGGGGGTCGGACGGCACGGCGTTCACGAGGGACCACGCACGTCACCATGAGCACGATCACGGACCACCCGGCGTCGAGCCATCAGCTCTCGGAGTCCCGTCACAGGCGAGTCGTCCTCGGCGTGCTCGCCGTCGGCGTCCTGCTCACGGCCGTGCTCTCGCTGTTCGTCGGCGCCCGCGCGCTGACCCCGGGCGAGGTCTGGCACGGACTCTTCGATCCGCCCGTCGCGGACCAGGAGCTCACCGGGATCAGGCTCGTCGTGCAGACCGTCCGGCTGCCCCGAGCGGTGCTCGCCGTGGTGGCCGGGATCGCCCTGGGCGTCGGCGGCGCCCTGATCCAGGGCTACACCCGCAACCCGATCGCCGACACCGGACTGCTCGGCGTGAACACCGGCGCCTCGTTCGCGGTCGTGTCGGCGATCTCGCTGCTCGGCCTCACCGACCCGTTCCAGTACGTCTGGTTCTCCTTCCTCGGCGCGGCGGTCGCGGGCGTCGTGGTCTTCGGCCTGTCCAGCATCGGCCGGGGCGCCGGGAACCCGCTGACCCTGGCCCTGGCCGGGCAGGGGGTCACGGTCTTCCTCGCGGCGATGACCACGGCAGTGGCGCTCTCGGACAAGGCCGCGCTGAACGCCCTGCGGTTCTGGAACGCCGGCTCCGTGGCCGGCGTCGGCTTCGGGGTGATCTGGCCGGTGACCCTGTTCGTCGTGCTCGGCCTGGGCCTGGCCCTGGCCGTCCTGCCCACCCTCAACCTGCTCGACCTGGGGGACGACGTGGCGCGCGGACTGGGCGTCAACATCACGCTGATGCGGACGATCGGCATCACCGCCATCACCCTGCTCGCGGGCGCGGCTACCGCCGCCTGCGGCCCGATCGCCTTCCTCGGTCTGATGGTGGCTCACCTGGCACGCCGTCTGACCGGGCCCGACCACCGCTGGTCGGTGCCCTGCGCGGGACTGCTCGGCGCGCTCGTCCTGCTGGTCTGCGATGTCGTCGGGCGTCTGGTGGTGAGACCGGGCGAGCTGGAGGCGGGCCTGCTGGTCGCACTGCTCGGCGCCCCGTTCTTCGCCGCCATGGTGTGGCGGGGAAGGTTCAGGAACACATGACCGGGACGGAGACCGGAGCGGAGCCCGGCACGGAGCAGCGGACCGCGGCACCGGAGCCCGCACTCACGCCTGGGGTGCGGCTGGCCGGGGCGTCCTTCGCCTGGCGGCCCTGGCCGCTCCTGGTGACGCTGCTGCTGACGGCCGCCGCCCTCCTGCTGTTCTGCCTCTCCATCGCGGTGGGCGACTTCCCGATCGACCTGCCGCGCGTGCTCGCCACGCTGCTCGGCCACGGCGAGCGGGTGGACGAGTTCGTGATCATGGACCTCCGGCTGCCGCGGGCCGCCGCCGGGCTGGTGGTGGGTGTGGCGCTGGGCCTGTCCGGGGCGATCACCCAGTCCGTAGCCCGCAATCCGCTGGCCAGTCCGGACATCCTCGGCGTCACCGGTGGCGCCAGCGCCGTCGCGGTCTTCCTGGTGACGGTCACCGGCGGGGCGGCCTCGGCGGTGACCGGCACGATCGGGCTCTCCGCCGCCGCGCTGGCCGGCGGGCTGGGCACCGGCCTGCTGGTGTACCTGCTGGCCTGGCGGCGCGGCATCGACGGCTTCCGCCTGGTACTGATCGGCGTCTCGGTCAGCGCCGTGGCGGAGGCGGTCACCAGCTGGCTGCTGACCAGGGCCGACATCAGGGACGTGGCGCGGGCCCAGGCCTGGCTGGTCGGCTCGCTCGACGGCCGGTCCTGGGACGAGGTCCGGCTCGCCCTCTGGGCCACCCTCGCGCTGACGGTGGTGGTCACGGCGGTCGCCTTCCAGTTCAAGCCGCTGCACCTCGGCGACGACGTGGCCGCCGGCCTCGGGGTCCGGTACTCCCGGGTCCGCGCCGTGCTGCTGCTCTGCGCCGTCCTGCTGGCCGGGACGGCGGTGAGCGCGGCCGGGCCGGTGCCGTTCGTGGCCCTGATGGCCCCTCAGGTGGCGATGCGTCTGACCCGGTCCCCGGTGCCGCCGTTGCCCGCCTCCGGGGCGGTCGGGGCCGTGCTCCTGATCGGCTCGGACCTGGTCTCGCGCACGGTCCTGCCGGTCTCCCTGCCGGTCGGCGTGGTGACCGCCGCCATCGGCGGCCCGTTCCTCGTCTACCTGCTGGTCCGGGCTAACCGCCGCTGACCGGCCCCAGGACGAAAAGCAGCACCGGAACCCCGAGCAGAGGAAGAGTCTTGAGCGTCGATCAGACCAGCACGGCCGATGCACGCCCCCCGCGTCTCGCGGCCGAGGGCGTCACCGTCGGCTACGGCGACCGGACCGTCATCGACGCGCTGGACGTGACGATCCCCCGGGGCGCGACCACCAGCGTCATCGGGCCCAACGGGTGCGGCAAGTCCACCCTGCTGCGCACCCTGTCCCGGCTGCTCCGGCCGACCTCCGGGACGGTGCTGCTGGACGGGGAGGACATCGGTCGGCTGAAGACCAGGGAGGTCGCGAGGAAGCTCGGCCTGCTGCCCCAGTCTCCGGTCGCGCCGGACGGCCTGACGGTGGCCGATCTGGTGGCCAGGGGCCGCCACCCGCACCAGAGTTGGCTGCGGCAGTGGTCCTCGGACGACGCCTCGGTGGTCGGCCGGGCGCTGGCCATGACCGGGGTGGCCGATCTGGCGGACCGTCCGGTCGACACGCTCTCCGGCGGCCAGCGCCAGCGCGTGTGGATCTCGATGGCCCTGGCCCAGGGCACTGACCTGCTGCTGCTCGACGAACCCACCACCTTCCTGGACCTCGCGCACGCCGTCGAGGTGCTCGACCTGGTCGACGACCTGCGGGCGGCCGGGCGCACCGTGGTGATGGTGCTGCACGACCTCAATCTCGCGGTGCGCTACAGCGACAACCTGGTGGTGATGAAGGCCGGTTCGGTGCTGGCCCAGGGCCGTCCCGCCGAGGTGGTGACCGCGGCCCTGCTGGAGGAGGCGTTCGGCCTGCGGGCCGAGGTGGTCGAGGACCCGGTGAGTGGCGGCCCGCTGGTGGTGCCGATCGGGAGGACGCCCGGCCGGGGGGCCGGGGGCACCCGGAAGCACCTCAACACTTAGGCTAGGCTCACCTAATCTGATCATCAGAACGGACCGCTCCCCCCGGCGGCCCGTCCAGGTCGGCACGACCGCACGAGACCCAAGGGATCCCGCATGCTCCTCGATCGTTCCTCCCGCACCGGCGCCTGGCAGCGGGTGGCGGTGACCGCTGCGGCGGCGGCCCTCGGCGCCGGTCTGCTGGCCGGCTGCGGTTCCGGTGCGTCCGGCCAGGACGGCAAGGCCGACGCGGGCGGCCCCGCCGCCGGCGGCAGCTTCCCGGTCACGGTGGAGCACGCCTTCGGGTCCACCACCGTCACCAAGGCGCCCCAGCGCGTGGTCACCGTCGGCTACACCGACGACCAGTCGGTGCTGGCCTTCGGCATCAAGCCGGTCGGCATGGTCGACCAGTACCCGAACCCGGCCGGCACCAGCCCCGACATCAACACCCAGTGGCCCTGGGTGAAGGACAAGTGGGGCGACGCCAAGCCCGAGGTCATCATGGCGAACGGCGACGCCGGCCCCAACTTCGAGAAGATCGCGGCCCTGCGGCCCGACCTGATCGTCGCGGTCTACTCCGAGATCGACCAGGCCGGCTACGACAAGCTCTCCAAGATCGCCCCGACGGTCGGCCGCACCAAGGCGGAGAAGGAGCCCTTCAGCGCTCCCTGGCAGGACAACGCCCTGCACATCGCCAAGGCCCTCGGCCGGGCCGACGAGGGCCAGAAGATGATCCAGGGCATCAACGACAAGCTCGCCGCGACGAAGCAGGCGCACCCGGAGTTCGCCGGCCAGACCGCCGTGGCGCTGTCCTGGTACAAGGACTCGGTGGCCCCGTTCACCAGCACCGACGTGCGCGGTCAGCTGCTGACCGGCATGGGCTTCAAGTCGCAGACCGAGATCGACAAGATCGCGGGGGACAAGTTCTACACCCAGCTCTCCCCGGAGCGGACCGAACTCGTCGACGTGGACCGGGTGTTCGTCATCAACGACAAGGCGGACACCGAGGCGCTGAAGAAGTTCGAGCTCTTCACCAACCTGAAGGTCGCCAAGAACGGCAAGGTCTCCTACCTGCTCGACAGCGAGGGCCCGGCGGCCGGTGCGGCCATCTCGCAGGCGACCCTGCTCTCGGTGCCGTACGCCATCGACGAGCTCGTGAAGTCGGTCGGCTGAGGGTGAGTGACGGCGGAACGCGGCCCGGCCCGGCGGCGCTGCGGACGACCACCGGTGCCGAGGCGGCCCGCTGGGTCCTGGCGCACTGCCGGGAGCGTCCCTGGCTGACGACCGCCACCGCGCTGAGCACGGTGGCGGGGGCCGCGCTCCAGATCCTCCCCGTGCTGCTGCTGAGCCGGGTGGTCGACGGGGTGACCGCCGGCCGACCGGGCTCGGCGCTGCTCGGCACCGGGGCGGTGATGGTGGCCGCCGCCCTGCTCGGTGCGGCGGCCACCGGCGCGTCGACCCGGCTGATCGGACGGCTCGGGGCGGATCTGCTCGCCCGGCTGCGCGAGGACGCGGTGCGGACCGTGCTCGGGCTGCCCGGAGCGCGGGCCGCCGAGCTGGGCCGGGGCGACGTGTTGTCCCGGGTCGGCGACGACGTCGCCGTGCTCTCCCGGGGCATCCGCTCGGCCGTGCCCACCGTGCTCTCCGCCGGGGTGCTGGTGGTGATCGCCACCGCCGGCATGTTCGGCCTCGACTGGCGCCTCGGCCTGGCCGGCGCCGCCGCGCTGCCCGCGTACGGGCTCGCCCTGCGCTGGTACCTCCCGCGCTCGGCACCGCTCTACCGGCGGCAGCGGGCCGCGCAGGGCGACCGCGCGCAGGCCCTGATCAGCGGGCTGGACGGCATCGACACCGTCCGTGCCTACGGGCTGGAGCCGGCCTTCCGGGAAAGGGTCGCCGACGAGTCACGCCGGGTCAGGGACCTCGGCGTGGAGGTCTTCCACCTCTTCGGCCGCTTCGTCGGCCGGGAGAACCGGGCCGAGTTCATCGGTCTCGGGCTGATCGTGGTGGTCGGCTACCTCCTGCTGGAGAACGGCTCGGCGAGCCTCGGCGCGGTCGCGGCGGCGCCGCTGGTCTTCCACCGGCTGTTCAACCCGCTGGGCGCCGTGATGTTCACCTTCGACGAGGCCCAGAAGTCCGGCGCCAGCCTGACCAGGCTGGTCGGGGTGCTGTCGGAGCCCTCGGCCGAGCGGCTGGTCGGCGAGCCGGGCGCCGCGCTCGCCGTGCCCGACGACACCTCCGTGCTGGTGGAGGGGCTGACCTTCACCCACCCCGGAGCGGAGCGGCCCGTCCTACGGGACGTCAGCCTGACCGTCCCCGCCGGGAGTTCGCTCGCCCTGGTCGGCGCGAGCGGCGCGGGCAAGTCGACCCTGGCCGCCCTGGTGGCCGGGATCGGCAGCCCGCAGAGCGGCCGGATCCGCATCGGCCCCGTCCCGCTCGCCGGCCTGGACGAGGCGCGGGCCAGGGCCCTGGTGGGCATCCTGACGCAGGAGACGCACGTCTTCGCCGGCCCGCTCGCCGACGACCTCCGCCTGGCCGCGCCCGCCGCCACCGATGCCGAACTGACCCGGGCCCTGCGGCTGGTCGGCGCCGACACCTGGGCCGAAGCACTGCCCGACGGCCTGCAGACCGTCGTCGGCGACGGCGGAGTGCGGCCGGACGCCCTACGGGTCGCCCAACTCGCGCTCTGCAAGCTCGCGTTGGCGGACACCCCGGTGGTGGTGCTGGACGAGTCGACCGCCGAGGCCGGCAGCGCGGGCGCGGCCGACCTGGACCGGGCGGTCCGGGCGGTCTGCAGCGGCCGGACCACCCTGCTGGTCGCACACCGGCTGAGCCAGGCCGTCACCGCCGACCGGATCGCCGTCCTGGACGCGGGGCGGGTCGTGGAGCAGGGCACCCACGAGGAGCTGGTGGCGCTGGACGGCCGGTACGCCCGTCTCTGGCACGCCTGGCGGGGGGCCGGCGACACCGGCTCCGACCGTCCGAAGGCCCGCACCGGATGACACCGGGCCGGCCCGCGTCCCGTCCCCACCCACTCCGGAAGCGACTGTCCGTCACCCGATGAATCCCGCTGACCTCCACCATCCGCGCGCCCCACGTACCTCGGGCTCCTCAGGCACCTCAGGCACCTCGGGCTCCGAGATCCTCCGCACCACCGTCCGCCGCAACGCCGGCGCCATGGTCCGGGGCACCGTCCTGATGGGCCTCTACCAGGCCGGCGAGACCGCCTTCCCGATCGCTCTCGGCCTGATCGTCGAGCACACGCTCGCCCGGCGCAGCCTGGCCTCCCTGACACTGGCCCTCGTCGCCCTCGCCGCAATCATCACCACCGTCTCGCTCTCCTGGCGGTTCGGGATGCGCATCATCCAGCGGGCCAACACCACCGAGGCGCACCGCTGGCGGGTCCGGGTCGCCGCCCGTGCACTCCAGCCGGTGGCCCCGGAGACCGGGCTGCGGTCCGGTGAGGTGCTGGTCATCGCCACCGAGGACGCCGACCAGACGGCCGACGTCGTCGAGGTGGTGCCGGTGCTGATCGGCTCGCTGGTCGCGGTGGCGATCACGGCGGTCGCCCTCGGCACCGCGCACCTCGGGCTCGGCGCCCTGGTGGTGGTCGGCAGCGCCGCCATCCTGGCGGTGCTCAGCGTGCTGTCGGGCCGGATCGGCAGCAGCACCAAGGAGCAGCAGGCCCGGGTCGCACAGGCCGGTGCGAAGGTCGCCGACCTGATCAACGGCCTGCGCCCGCTCAACGGCTTCGGCGGCAACCACGCGGCCTTCCTCTCCTACCGCCGGCTCAGCACCCGGGCCCGGGACCAGGCCGTCGCCGTCGCCCGGATCAACGGCACCTACGCGGGCACCGCGCTGGCGCTGAACGCGGTGCTCGCCGTCACGGTGGCGCTGACGGCCGGCTGGCTCGCCCTCCGGGGACGGATCGGCATCGGCGAGCTGGTGATGGCGGTGGGCCTGGCCCAGTTCGTGATGGAGCCGCTCACCCTCTGCTCGAACATGCCGAAGTACCTGGTGACGGCCCGTGCTTCGGCCGAGCGGATGGCCCTGGTCCTGGCCGCCCCGCCGACCGACGGGCCGGTACCCCCGGCGGGGGCGGAGCGCCTGTCGGGGCCGGAGCACCCGCACCCCGGCGGGGGCGTCGAGCTGGAAGGGCTCCGGTACGGAGCCCTTCAGGGCCTCGGACTCCGCTTCCCCGCAGGGGAGTTCACCGCCGTTCTGACCCACCGGCCGCAGGAGGCGGCCGACCTCGTCTCGGTCCTGGCACTGCACGTGCCGCCCGACGGGTACGACGGTGTGGTCAGGCTCGGCGGCCGGCCGCTGGCGGAGCTCCCGGTCGATTCCGTCCGCGCCCGACTGCTGGTGAACCCCCACCACGGCGAGGTCTTCGCCGGCACCCTCCGCTCGAACATCGACCCTTCGGGCACCAGCGGGACGGTACCCGAGGCGGTCCGGGCGGCCATGCTGACCGATGTCGTCGCGCTGCACTCCCGGGGGCTCGATCACGAGGTGCGCGACCGGGGGTCGAACCTGTCCGGAGGGCAGCGTCAACGGCTGTCGCTGGCAAGGGCGTTGGCCGCCGACAGCGAGGTGCTGGTGCTCCACGACCCGACCACCGCGGTCGACGCGGTGACCGAAGGGGCGATCGCCCGCCGCCTCGCGGAGCACCGGCGCGGGCGTACCACCATCGTGATCACCAGCAGCCCGGCCCTGCTCGACGCGGCCGACCGGGTGTACGTCCTGTCGGACGGCGCGGTCCGGGCGGAGGGCACCCACCAGGAGCTGCTGGCCGACGACGAGGGCTACGCGCTGGCGGTCGCACGCTGACCCCGCGCCGGATGGTCCGCCGTGCAGCCGGACCACCGGGGTCGGCCTCCGGCCGGGCACGTCCCCCACCGCCGCACTCGGATCACCCGGCCCGACGGAGTGCCTTTCCAGAGCGGCCGGTGCGCCGGCCGGGGCGACACGCTGCGCCCGATCCACCGGCAGCACCTGTGCACCGAGCTCGTCCGGCTCGCCGCCTGACCCACTGCCAGGCCGCCCGCCACCCGCGCGGCGCCGGAGCCCGCTTCAGCCGAGCAGCTCCAGCAGGCGCCGTGCCTGCCGCTCCGCCGTGCCCGCCGGATTGCGCCCCTCCGCCGGATCCTGGAGCCCGAGCACCAGCAGCCAGAGCAGGGCGAGCAGCCGCCGACACTCCGCCAGTCGCCGCGCCTCACCCTCCGTCAGTTCGAAGCACCCGAGGAAGTGCGGCACGTCGAAGTCACTGTCCACCCACACCGAGACGTGCTCCACCACGTCGGCCAGCTCGTACGCCCGGTCGCTCCGCCCGGAGTCCTCGAAGTCCACCACCCGCACCCGGGCGCCGTCCCAGAGGTAGTTGGCCAGGTTCCCGTCCGCCTGACCGAACACGGCCGGCACGCCGGCCCCCGGCTCCCCGGTCGCCAACGCGGTCCGGCCGAGCCAGTGCATCCCGTCCTCGACCGCCCGCCGGACCTCCGCCGACAGCCACCCCGGCTCCGCACCCCGCACCGTGGCGTACCGCTCCCGGATGCCGCGGGCCGCGTGGTGCTCGCCCCAGAGCCGCACCGGCAACCGCTCCACCACCGCACCGGGCACCTCCGTGTGCATCCGCGTCAGCACCCCGGCCAGCGCCGCCGCCTGACCGCGGCTCACCGGGCCACCGCGCAGCGGCGTCCCGGGCAGCCGTCCCATCACCACCGCCGGCACCGGTCCGGCCAGGTCCGCCGCGAGCGGTTCGGGCGCCAGCCCGGGGCAGTGCTCGGCCAGCAGCGAGAGCGCCCGCCACTCCCGCCCGGGCTCACCGTCGGCGGCCGAGCGGAACCGCTTGACCACCCGGTCGTCCAGCACCTCGACCCCGTGCGTACCCCACTGCTCGCTCATCGGCCCCCCTCGTGTCGCGAGCCGCCCATCCTGGCACGGCGCCCGCCCTCCCTTCGAACGCCTGCCCAAGCGCGGCTCCGCACAGGCGAGTTGGGCTCCTCCTGCCGCAGGGGTTCTCGCCGCAACCGCCTTATTGTACTCTGCGTCTAATAGCGGGCTCGGGGCCCGCGAGGCGTACGACGGAGGCAGCCATGGCCCGGACCGGGGCGGCAGAGCAGACGGAGCGAACCGGACGACCGAACCACCCTGAGCCCGCCGACGGCGAGGAGGTGTACCGGCGACTGCTGGACTCCTCGGCCCGGCTCTCCTACGACCCGGCGGTCGAGATCGACTGGGACGCGCCGCTGCCGGAGGAGCACTACGGGCTGAACCCGGAGTGGAGCACCCTCTACGGCACCCGGCTCTGGGACGAGATGACCGAGCGTCAGCGGGTCACCCTCACCCGGCACGAGGTCTGCTCGATCATGAGCACCGGCATCTGGTTCGAGATGATCCTCCAGCAGATGGTGCTGCGCGACCAGTACCTGAAGAACCCGGGCAGCGCCGAGTTCCGCTTCGCCCTCACCGAGATCGCCGACGAGTGCCGGCACTCCATCATGTTCGCCCGTGCCTGCGAGAAGATGGGCGCCCCCGCGTACAAGCCCAAGCGCCTGCTGGCCGAGGCCGGCCGCCTCTTCAAGGCCACCGCCCAGGGCGAGATGGCCTACGGCGGCATCCTGGTCGCCGAGGAGGTGCTCGACGTGATGCAGCGCGACTGGATGCGCGGCGAGGACGTCCTGGAGATCGTCCGCGGCACCTCCCGGATCCACGTGGTGGAGGAGTCCCGGCACATGAAGTTCGCCCGTCAGGAGATCCGCGAACGGCTCTACGGGGCAGGGCCGTTGCGCCGCCGGCTGGCGGCCGGCGGGATCGCCACCGCCGCCTTCGTGATCGTCTCCAGCATGGTCAACAAGGGCGTCTACGCCGCCGCCGGGCTGGACCCGGCACGGGCCGTGGCCGAGGTGCGGGGCAATCAGCACCGCAAGGCGATGATGCGCACCAGCTCCGCCCACCTGATGGCCTTCCTGGCCGACAACGGCCTGCTCACCGACCGCGCGGTGGCCCTCTACCGGCGGGTCGACATGCTCTGAGACCGGTCCCCGCCGCCACCCGCGCCGCCACCCCCACCACGTCCCCCAGCACCGAGGACCCCACCCGGCCATGGCCTACGCGATCACCCGCTCCTGCTGCAACGACGCCACCTGCGTGGCGGTCTGCCCGGTCAACTGCATCCACCCCACCCCCGACGAGCCGGACTTCGGCCGCACCGACCTGCTCTACATCGACCCGGACGCCTGCATCGACTGCGGCGCCTGCGCCGACGCCTGCCCGGTGGAGGCCATCAAGGTGACCGACGAACTCACCGGCCCGGACCGGGTGTTCGTCGAGCTCAACCGGCGCTACTACGAGCAGCACCCGACCGACCACGCCTGGGGCGCGCCCTCCTTCCCGCGCAGCCTTCCGGCCCGGGCCGAACCGCTGCGGATCGCCATCGTCGGCACCGGCCCGGCCGCCTCGTACACCGCCCAGGAACTGTTGCGCTCGACCGACGCGCAGCTCACCGTGCTGGACCGGCGCAGCGTCGGCGGCGGGCTGCTCCGGCTCGGCGTGGCACCCGACCACACCACCACCCGGCGGATCGCGGGCCACTTCGAGCAGGTCTACCGGCACCCCCGGCTGCGGCTGCACCTGTCCACCGAGATCGGCCGCCACCTCTCGCACGAGGAACTCGCCGCCCACCACCACGCGGTGGTCTACGCGACCGGCGCCGAGGGGGACCGCCGGCTCGGCCTGCCCGGCGAGGACCTGCCCGGCAGCCTGCCCGCCACCACCGTGGTCGGCTGGTACAACGGCGACCCGGCCGTCCCGGCCGACACCGTCCGGCTCGACGCCGAACGCGCCGTCATCATCGGCAACGGCAACGTCGCCCTCGACATCACCCGCATCCTGCTCCAGGACCCGGACGGCCTGGTGGGCACCGAGATCGCCGACCACGCCCTCGCCGCCCTGCGCGGCAGCCGGGTGCGGGAGGTGCTGCTGCTGGCCCGCCGGGGGCCGTCGGACGCCGCCTGGAGCACGCCCGAGTTCCTGGCGGTCCGTGAACTGCCGGGCGTGGACGTGGTGGTGGCCGACGACCCGGCCACCCTGGCCGCCATCGCGGCCGCCGGGCCCGGTGACAAGGCCGCCCTCCTCGCCGACCTACCGACCGTGCCGGCCGACGCCCCGCCGCCACCCGCCGGCACCCGGCGGATCACCCTGCGCTTCCACACCACCCCGACCGCCTTCACCGGCGGGGAGCAGGTGGAGGGCGTCCTGGTCCGCCCGACCGGCGCCGGCCCGGACGGCCCGTCCTCCAGCGTCCCGGCCCGCCTCGTCATCCGCTCCATCGGCCACCGGGGCACCCCCGTCCCGGGCCTGCCGCACGACGAGCGCACCGGCACCGTCCCCCAGCGGCTGGGCCGGGTCACCGACCCCGCGACCGGCCGGGCCCTGCCGGGCACCTACGTGGTCGGCTGGGCGAAGCGTGGTCCGGTCGGCGGCATCGGCAGCAACCGGGGCTGCGCCCAGGAGACCGTCGCGGCCCTGCTGGACGACGCCGCCGCCCGGACGCTCCCCTCCCCGTCGGGCGGCCACCGCGACTTCGCCCGACTGCTCCGGCAACGCACCGGACGGTAACGGGAACTGACGGAGCGTCAGCGGAGCGGGGAAGAGCTGACGGCCTCTGCGCCGAACGGGTGGCAGCAGGTGTGACGGGGGCGCACCGGCGGTAGGGGGCGGCCATGACCTCCCCCCACCCGCAGCCCGCCCCCACCGCCCCCGCTGCCGTCCCCGCCCCGACCCCCGCACAGCTGGCGGGCCGCCGGGGGTACCGGCCGCGCTTCCTCGGCCCGGAAGTACCGCTGCCGCTGCCGGTCGATCCGGGCACCGGCACCGTGGTGCTGCGCTACACCCACTTCTCGGTGGTCTTCCGACCGGACCGCCGCCTGGCCGCCGCGACCGCGGTGGCGATCGACGGCCACCGGCTGCGGGACCTGCCCCGGGAGGGTGACCGGTGGCGGTTCGACCCCCGCATCCCCGCCGCCCAGCAGGCCGGTGACGCGCTGTACGACCGCAACGGGCTCGACCGCGGCCACCTGGTCCGGCGGCTCGACCCGGTCTGGGGCGGGGAGGCCGAGGCGCTCCAGGCCAACGACGACACCTTCTACTTCACCAACGCCGCCCCGCAGTCGGAGGACTTCAACCGGAGCAAGCTGCTCTGGCTGGGCCTGGAGAGCTACCTGCTGGACCACGCCGCCGACTCCGACCGCAGGCTGGTGGTGCTGAGCGGCCCGGTGCTACGGCCGGACGACCCGCCCTACCGGGGCATGCGCATCCCGCTGAGCTTCTGGAAGGTCACTGCCTTCCTCACCGAGGACGGCGAACTGGCCTCCACCGCTTACCTGTTGAACCAGAGCCCGGACCTTTCGACGGCCCCGCCCACGGTCGATCCGGCCGGTGCGGCGGAGGCCGTGCCGCCCCTCGGCGCGTACCGGACCTTCCAGACCCCGGTGGCCGACATCGCCGTACTCACCGGCCTGGACCTCGGCCCGCTGCCGGCCGCCGACCGGTACCGGCCCGCACCGGCGCCCGAGGGCGCCCCGCCGCGCCACCGCTGGACGGAGCTCTCCGAGCTGGACCAGATCGTCTTCTGACCGCCCATCGCCCGCCCCGCACCCCCGCCGCGTGAGCGCGAGGGGGCACGGGGCGCGGCACGGGGGCGGCGTCAGATCACGTCCTCCAGCTCGCGCAGCAGCCGCGCCTTCGCCCGCACACCGACCACCGACTTCACCGGCCGACCGTCCCAGAAGACCATCAGGGTCGGCATCGACAGCACGCCGTAGGCCGCCTGGATCTCCGGATTCCGACCGCCCCGCACCCCCCGCCGCGTGAGCATGAGGGGCGCGGGGACGGCGGCGCCGAAGCGGCGTCAGATCACGTCCTCCAGCTCGCGCAGCAGCCGCGCCTTCGCCCGCACACCGACCACCGACTTCACCGGCCGGCCGTCCCGGAAGACCATCAGGGTCGGCATCGACAGCACGCCGTAGGCCGCCTGGATCTCCGGATTCCGACCGCCCCGCACCCCCCGCCGCGTGAGCATGAGGGGC
>NZ_JBIWFX010000001.1:1021854-1139931 GCF_044763225.1 Kitasatospora sp. NPDC096147
GGCGCGGGGACGGCGGCGCCGAAGCGGTGTCAGATCACGTCCTCCAGCTCGCGCAGCAGCCGCGCCTTCGCCCGCGCACCGACCACCGACTTCACCGGCCGGCCGTCCCGGAAGACCATCAGGGTCGGCATCGACAGCACGCCGTAGGCGGCCTGGGTCTCCGGATTGGTGTCCACGTCGAGCTGGACCACCCGCAGGGTGCCGGCCCGCTCGGCCGCGATGTCCGCCAGCACCGGGGCGATCATCCGGCAGGGCGGGCACCAGTCGGCGGTGAACTTCACCAGCACCGGCAGGTCGGCCGCGAGCACCTCCTCGGCGAAGGTCAGGTCGGTGACGGAGGTCAGCTGAGCACTCATCGGAAGGCCCTCCCGGGGCAGGTGGTGGTCGGTCTCAGGGATGCGGACGGAGCTCGCAGGAGGGATCGGCACCGGCCGCCCCCTCGGCGAGCCGCGCCATGTCCTCCTCCGCGCGCAGGAGTTGGGCCCCGACCTGGTCGCGGACCTGGCGCAGCCGGTCGATGCACTCGTCCAGCTCGGCCAGCTTGGCCCGGTAGACCTGGAGCGAGGCCGGGCAGGAGTCCCCGGCCGGGTGGCCCGCCCGCAGGCACTCCACGAACGGCCGGGTCTCCTCCAGCCCGAAGCCGAAGTCCTGGAGCATCCGGATCTGCCGCAGCATCCGGAGGTCCTCCTCGTCGTACGTGCGGTAGCCGTTGACGCTCCGCCGCGCGGTCAGCAGACCGCGCGACTCGTAGTACCGCAGGGTGCGCGTGGTGGTGTCGGCCCGTGCCGCGAGTTCTCCGATCCGCATGCCCCGACGGTAGACCTTGCCCCCGACGTCAACGCCAACCCCTCCGGGGAAATCCGCCGGGCCCGGCGCGCGGCCGGGGGTAGGGTCGGGGCATGGCGGACGAAGAGCTGAGCGTACGGGTGGACAGCTGGATCTGGTCGGTGCGGCTGACCAAGACCCGCTCGATGGCCGGCGCCGCCTGCCGGGCCGGGCACGTCAAGGTCAACGACGAGCGGGCCAAGCCCGCCCAGGTGGTCCGCGAGGGCGACGTGGTGCGGGTCTACCACGACGGCCGGGAGCGGGTGGTGACGGTCCGCAAGCTGATCCGCAAGCGGGTCGGGGCCGAGATCGCCGCCGAGTGCTACCGGGACGACAGCCCGCCGCCCCCGCCCCGGGCGGAGGCCGCCGCGCTCGGCATCCGCGACCGGGGCACCGGCCGCCCGACCAAGCGCGACCGCCGCGAGATGGAGCGCCTGCGCGGCGTCTGACCGGAGCGCCACCCCGGCCCCTCCCCGGCCCCTCCCCGGGACCGACACCGGCCCGGACGGCCTCCGCCGTGGGCGACAATGGTGCGATGTCCCGACGCCAGAAGCCCACGCCCCGGCCCACCCGGCCGACCCGTCCCGCCGTGACCGCCATCACCCCCTGCCCGTGCGGGCGGGCGGCCTCGTACGGCGACTGCTGCGGGCCGCTGCACCGGGGCGAGAAGCCGGCCGCGACCGCCGAGCAGCTGATGCGCTCGCGCTACACCGCCTTCGCCGTGCGGGACGAGCCCTACCTGCTGCGCAGTTGGGCCGCCGCGACCCGCCCGACCTCGGTGGACTTCGATCCGGGCCTGATCTGGGAGCGGCTGGAAGTGCTGGCCACCAGCGAGGGCGGCGCCTTCCACGCCGAAGGCACCGTCACCTTCCGCGCGCACTACCGGGACGGCGGCGAGCCGGGCTCGATGGAGGAGCACAGCCGCTTCGTCCGCGAGGACGGCGCCTGGGTCTACCTCGACGCGCAGTAGCGGAGGCGGAGCGCCGCCGCGGACACGCGATGGCGGTCCGGATCGGGACGGACCCGCACCGAGCAGGCGCCGCACGGGCGTCCCGGCCCGGCCAGGGGGTGGTGGCACTCCGCGCGGCCCGGGGTGCGAGGATGGCGGTCCCGCCCCGTACGGCGGGCCTTTCAGCCGACCGGCCGGCCGCCCACACGGCGGCGGTACCAGGGGCACGGCGAGGCCCGCGCACCGCTCGGCTGCACCACCCCGGCAGCCCGGACGGCGGCGGCTTCCCCCTCTACTTCCCTCCCTCAGGAAGCACCCCGCCATGCACGTCTCCACCGTGCCCGGCCGCACCCTCGCGGTCCTGGGCTGCCTGACGCTGGCCGCCTGCGCCGGCTCCACCACCACCGAGCCGGGTTCCGCCGGCTCGCTCCGTGCCCAACTCCCGCGCGCCGTACGGGATGCGGGCGTCCTGCGGATCGCCACCGACCTCAACTACCCGCCCGTGGACTTCAAGCAGCCGGACGGCACCCCGGCCGGCCTGGACATCGACCTGGCGCGGGCCCTCGGCAGCCACCTGGGCCTGCGGGTGGAGTTCACCGACCTGCCGTTCGAGAAGGTGCTGCCCGCCGTCCGGGAACGCCGGGTGGACCTCGCCGTGTCGGCCGTGCTGGACACCCGCCAGCGCCAGCAGGGCCTGGACGACCAGGGGCGGACCACCGACTCCGGCGTCGACTTCGTGGACTACTTCGTCACCGGCACCTCGATCCTGGTGCGCCGGGGCAATCCGGCCGGGATCGGCTCGCTCGACGACCTGTGCGGCCAGACCGTGGCGCTCCAGCGCGGCACCGTGCAGGACGAGATCGCCCAACGGCAGACCGCCGCCTGCACGAAGGCCGGCAAACCGCTGACCATCCGCCGGACCGACACCGACCAGCAGGCGCTGGCCGAGGTCGCGGCCGGCCGGGCGGTGGCCGATCTGAACGACTACCCGGTGGCCGAGTACAACACCCGGGACGGCCAGGGCGGCGGCCGCTTCCAGGTGACGGGCGGTCAGTTCCTGACCAGCCCCTACGGCATCGCCCTGGCCAAGGACTCCACCGCGCTGCGCGACGTGCTGGCCAAGGCGCTGGACCAGCTGATCCGCAACGGCGAGTACGACCGCATCCTGGAGCGCTGGGGCGTACCCGGCGGCGCCGTCAGCAGCGCGGTGGTCAACGGCGGTCGCTGACCGGGCTCCCGGGGCCTACTTGACCGGGGCCAGGCCGGTGCAGCCGCGCAGCCCCTCGCGCCGCTTGAGCGAGGCGGCGGCCTTGGCCCCGGTCTCCGGGACCGGCACGCCCTGCGCGTTGATCTCGGCCGGGGTGAACTCCTCGGCGGTGACCTTGCCCTCGGCCGTCACGGTCAGGGTGGTCACCCCGGTCTCGTTGGAGTTGGCGTAGCTGGAGGTGGCGTACCAGAGGAAGTTGCCGAAGCCGTAGCCCACGTAGGTGTCGCCGAGCATGCCCGCGCCCAGCATGGTGTGGGCGTGCGTGCCGACCACGGCGGTGGCTCCGGCGTCGGCCAGCTTCTTGGCGATCGAGGTCTGTGCGGCGGTCGGGCATGCCTTCCCCTCGTCGCCCCAGTGCAGGTAGACCAGCACGACGGACGCCTGGGCCTTGGCCTGCTCGACCGCCTTGATCAGGGCGGGCTCGTCCAGCGCCGAGGCGATGCCGGCCTTGCCGACCCCGGCCCGCCACTTCTTGTTGGTCTCCTCGTTGACCTGGCTGGCCCCGAGCACCGCGACCTTCACGCCCTTCACGTCGGCCAGGTAGGGGGCGAACGCCTCGGTGGCGTCCTTGCCGAAGCCCACCACCGGGATCGGCGAGGACGCCTTGGCCGCCAGGGTGTCGGTCAGCCCCGGCTGGCCGAAGTCCACCGCGTGGTTGTTCGCCATCGAGACCACGTCCACGCCCGAGTCCTGGAGCACCTTGAGGGTGCGGGCCGGGGTGCGGAAGGTGTAGGTCTTCGCCTCGGGCGCGCCGCGCTCGGTGATCGCGGTCTCCAGGTTGAGCACCGACAGGTCGGCGTCGGCCAGCTTCTTGGAGATCGGCCCGAGCGCCTGCTCCGGCGCCTTGACGTTCAGCCGGCTCTCGGTCCGGGACTCGAAGTGCACGTCCCCCGCGAAGGCCACCGTGAAGGTCGTCCCGGGTGCGGCCGACGGAGCCGCCGGAGTGGTCGACGCCGCGCCGCCGGACGGCTGGGCGGCGCCGGACGACTGGGCGGCGGACTGCTGGGCCGAGCCGGGCTCGACGTGGTCACCGCCGGCCGGGTGCGGCTCTTCGCTGCAACCGGCGACCAAGGCCAGAGCGGCCACCAGCGCGGCTGCGGACACGGCACGGCGCATGACGAGTTTCCCCCCGAATTCGATACGTGAGCACCTGAGGTTACGACACACCCCCACCTCTGGAACACATTTCCCCCACGGAAGCGGAAGATCACGGTCCACAAGGGCCTCTGCCATACTGCGCGGATGTCGAAGAGGAACCGCTCCCAGCCCGCGACCTTCGCCGCCATGGTGGCCGCCGTCCCGCGCGAGCCCGAGCCCGACGAGGACTACGGCACCATCGTCGACCCGATGACCGCCCGGGCCTTCACCGACGCCGAGGGCCACCACTGGGTGCTCTCCCGGGGCCCGCTCGACCCCCGCCGGGCCAAGCGGATGGCAACCGCCGCCGACGAGATGGCCCTCAGCGGCCCCGACCACCACGACGAGGCCACCAACCGCTGGCTCCCCGCCTTCCTCCCGCGCGCCGACCGCCTCGCCGCCTGGCAGGAGGTGGCTCAGCTGTACGGCGCCGACGGCATGCTCAGCCACGTGGCGTACGAGTTCACCAGCGAGGACGGCCGGGTGCTCCTCTACATCCAGACCTTCTGCTGACCCCCCGTCAGCGCATCAGGTCCGCCGCCGCCCCCGCGCTCGCGGCGAGCACCAGCCCACCGCGACCGTCCGGGCGCTCCTGGAAGACCCAGGTGTACGCGGACGGCGGCTCGACGGACGGCGACCCCTGCCGCTCCGCCGCCGCCCGGGCGGTCATGGTGACCAGCAGCCGCCCGCCACTCCGCTGCCAACCGCCGTCACCGGTCAGCCGCCAGCCCCGGGCCGCGTCGTGCCCGGTGACGTCCAGGCCCCGTACGGCGGCCGACCCGTCCGGACGGAGCGTCAGCCGCACCTCGCCCGCACCGCGCCAGTCCCCCACGAGAGCCTCCGGCGGCGTCGGCGGCACTGCGGCCGACACCGGGACGTCGGTCGCGCCCGCCCACCAGAGGCCGACGACCAGCCTGGCACCCCCGTACAGCGCCGCCCCGACGAGCAGCAGCGCCACCGCCGCCCCCGCCCCGCGCATCCACCGGGCCGTGCCCGCCCCACGTCGTTCGCCACTCACCGGGCCGAGCCTGCCAGATGAACTGAACGCGTTCAACTCTGGCTGGTTCCCGGCCATCCGGTGCGAACCACCCCATATCCGGCCGGTCGGACGTAGCGCGATTCGGCCATTGGGCGCAATACCGTGGTCCACGTCACGTAATTAGATCCGTAACGGATCGACTCCTCCTGCGATGGAAGGGGAGGTGTTGTCGCGCGGGACGAGTCCGTACCCGCGCTGTCCCACTCCCCTTGTGAGAGGCTCCTCGTGTCGCTCAGCTCGCCCAGCAGGGTTTCCGTCGCCGAGAAGAAGCGTCCCGTCAAGCGGGCCACCGCCAAGGTGCCGGTGGCCGCACAGCCGTCCGAGTCCGAGGACTCCGGGTGGGAGGAGAACGGCGCCGGGGCCGCGGCGGAGCCGGAGGAGCAGGAGACCGAGGTCTTCGTGCTCTCCGACGGGGACGAGGACGACGCCCCGGCCCAGCAGGTGGCCACGGCCGGTGCCACGGCCGACCCGGTCAAGGACTACCTGAAGCAGATCGGCAAGGTCCCGCTGCTCAACGCCGAGCAAGAGGTCGAGCTCGCCAAGCGGATCGAGGCCGGCCTGTTCGCCGAGGAGCGGGTGGACACCGACGACTCGATGTCCCCGCAGCTGCGCCGCGAGATGGAGCTGCTGGCCGAGGACGGCCGCCGGGCCAAGAACCACCTGCTGGAGGCCAACCTCCGCCTGGTGGTCTCGCTGGCCAAGCGCTACACCGGTCGCGGCATGCTCTTCCTGGACCTGATCCAGGAAGGGAACGTCGGTCTGATCCGCGCGGTCGAGAAGTTCGACTACACCAAGGGCTTCAAGTTCTCGACCTACGCGACCTGGTGGATCCGGCAGGCCATCACCCGCGCGATGGCCGACCAGGCCCGCACCATCCGCATCCCGGTGCACATGGTCGAGGTCATCAACAAGCTGGCCCGCGTGCAGCGCCAGATGCTCCAGGACCTGGGCCGCGAGCCCACCCCGGAGGAGCTCGGCCGGGAGCTGGACATGACGCCGGAGAAGGTGGTCGAGGTCCAGAAGTACGGCCGCGAGCCGATCTCGCTGCACACCCCGCTCGGCGACGAGGGCGACAGCGAGTTCGGTGACCTGATCGAGGACTCCGAGGCGGTCGTGCCGGCCGACGCGGTCTCCTTCACCCTGCTCCAGGAGCAGCTGCACTCCGTGCTCGACACCCTGGCGGAGCGCGAGGCGGGCGTGGTGTCGATGCGCTTCGGCCTCACCGACGGCCAGCCGAAGACCCTGGATGAGATCGGCAAGGTCTACGGCGTGACCCGCGAGCGGATCCGCCAGATCGAGTCCAAGACCATGTCCAAGCTGCGCCACCCCTCGCGCTCGCAGGTGCTCCGGGACTACCTGGACTGACCTGGACGACCTCCCCCGCCCGCACGCCATCGGAGGGCCCGGCACGGTGACACCACCGCACCGGGCCCTCCGGCACGCCACCCGCCGTCAGATCGGCAGCGCGTGCAGCCACACCGCTCCGGCGGGCCGGCCCGCCCCGTCCCGCAGCGGGTGCCACCTGGTCAGCAGCGGCATCACCACCGGGCCTCCGGGCTGCTCCACCTCGACCGGCCCGGTGATCTCCCGCCGGTCCAGGGCGGCGTAGAGGCCGGCCTCGTCGGGGCGGCAGAACACGATGGCCGGCTCCGGCCCGAGCCCGGCCGCCCGCTCCAGCGCCCCGCCGACCACAAGGCGGGCCAGACCCCGCCCCCGCATCGCTCGGTGACGCCCACCCCGCCGAGGCCCACCACCCGGGTGCGCACGCCGCCCACCGAGATCGGCAGCACCGTCATCCCGGCGTGGGCCAGGGTGGCTCCGCCCCGCCGGATGCCGACGTGGTGCTCCTCAGGGCCTCAGGTCAGACCGTACGAGGCCACCCGGGCGGGGTCGGGCCGGTCGCCGTACAGCCCGGTGAGGTGGTAGCTGTCGAACGGCACGACCACCAGGTCTGCCGTCGCGGCATGCCGATCATCGGTCATCCCGACATCCTGTCATCCGGCGTGACGGGCACCGCAGTTCGCTACAGTGCGGGCAGCGGCGCGCAGAGGTGTATACCAATCCGGCCCCCGACCACCTCCGGCCGTCGCTGAACTCCCACCCCCACGGAGGAAGTTGTGCCGACCCGCCGTACCGTCCTGACCCTTGCCGGAGGCGGGGCCGCCGCCCTGCTCGCCGTCCCCGCCGGCCCGGCCGCCGCCACCACCGGTCGGGCCGCCGTCACCGGCCCGCGCACCGTCCGGCTCACCGCTCCGACCGGCCCCCGCCGGGTGGCCACCCGGGCCGTCCACCTGATCGACCGTCAGCGCACCGATCCGTTCGCCCCGGTGCCCGCGCCCCGCGAGCTGATGGTCCAACTCTGGTACGCCGTGGGCTCGGTGGGCGGCTGCCCGGACGCCCCCTACACCTCCGCCCGGGTGGCGGCGGCCGTCGAGGCCGGGCTCGGCCTGCCCGCCGGGCTGGTCGGACGGCTGCGCGGCCACGCGGTCTCCGGGGCGCCCGGCGGTGGGGCGGGCGGCGGGGTGGGCGGCGGCGGGGTGGGCGGGCAACCCTCCGGCCCACTGGTGCTGTTCAGCCCGGGGCGGACCGGCATCCGGGCCGGTGCGACCGCGCTGGCCGAGGAGCTCGCCTCGCGCGGCTTCGTGGTCGCCGCCGTGGACCACACCCACGACGCGGCGGCGGTCGAGTTCCCGGACGGACGGCTGGTGACGGGCAACCTGCCCGCCGAGCCGGAGGACTGGGACGCCCAGGACCGCAAGGAGGTCGCCGTCCGGGCCGCCGACCTGCGCTTCGTGGCCGACCGGCTGGCCCGGCTGCTGCCCGGCACCGCCGGGCGGCCGGTCGGGGTCTTCGGGCACTCGCTGGGCGGCGCGGCAGCGGCCGAGGCCCTCCGGCAGGACCGCCGCTTCGCGGCCGGACTGGACCTGGACGGCGGCCTGTTCGGCAGCACCGTCCCGGCGGTCGGTCTGGACCGCCCGTTCCTGCTGCTGACCTCGCTCGCGGACCACGAGACCTGGCAGCTGTTCCGGGATCACCACCGGTCCTGGGGGCGGCAGTTGCGGATCACCGGAGGCGGCCACCTGACCGCGACCGACATCCCGCACCTGGCCGTGCCGGGCCGGCTGGCCGAGGTCTGGGACGGGCCGACCTATGAGGCACTGCTCGGCCCGATCGCCCCGCAGCGCGGCACCGAGCTGGTCCGCGCGTACACCGGGGCCTTCTTCGAGCGCTTCCTGCTCGGCCGGCCCGGCGGCCTGCTCGACGCGCCGTCCGGGCGATACCCCGAGGTGATCCACCAGTGGAGCCGGAACGGCGGCTGACCGCGGGATATCGTCGCGGTGTGCCCCACCCGCCGACCGGCCGCGCCGCCCGGTCGGCGGGACCGCCGCCGTGACGGTCGGTCAGTCCCCCGGCCGGCGCGCGGTGCCGACGAACGGAGCCCCCTGCCATGCCGCACCCCGACTCCCGGGCCGAGCCGGCGGCGTCCCTCGCTCCGGCCCCGGTCCAGGGGGACCTGACGGGCCGTCCGGACCGGGCCGCGTCCGGGCTCGCGGACGTGCTCCTGGTGGTGCGCACCGCGACGACCCTGAACCGGCTGCTCGACGTCGTCCCGGTGTTCGCCGACGACCACCGGGTCCGGCTGCACTGGACCATCGCCCCCGGCTCCGCCTACGACGACGGCCTGCCGGAGCTGCTGGAACGCCACCGGATCCACCTCACCCCCTGGGCCGAGGCCGTCCGACACCGCTACGGCCTCGCGCTCGCGGCCAGCGCCAACGGCCGACTCCACCAGCTGCGGGCGCCGTTGCTGCTGCTCCCGCACGGCGCAGGCTTCAACAAGCGCCTCGGTGGCCACGGCAGCGGCGCCCCGGGCGGCCCGTCCGGGCTGACTGCCGGACAACTGCTGCACCGGGGCCGCCCGGTGGCGGCGGCCATCGGCCTGGGCCATCCCGCCCAGCTGGCCCGGCTGGCCCTCTCCTGCCCGCCCGCCGCCGCCCGGGCCGTGCTGGTCGGCGACCCGTGCCACGACCGGATCCGGGCCAGCCTGCCCTGGCGGGACGAGTACCGCCGGGCCTTCGGGCTGCGGGCCGGGCAGCAGCTGGTCGTGGTCTCCTCCACCTGGGGCCCGGCCTCGCTGAGCCGGCGTCACCCGGAGCTGCTCACCCGGCTGCTGGCCGAGCTGCCGGTGGACGAGTACCGGGTCGCACTGGTGCTGCACCCCAACGAGTGGGCCCAACACGGCGCCTTCGGCCTCCGGCTCCGGCAGCACTCCGCCCGGACCGCCGGGCTGATCGCCGTGCCGCCGCACGAGGGGTGGCGGGCGGCGCTGGTGGCCGCCCGGGTGCTGATCGGCGACCACGGCTCGGTCTCGCTCTACGCAGCCGCCGCCGGGCTGCCGGTGCTGCTCGCCACGGACGGTGGCGGCGAGCTGGACCCGGCCTCGCCGATGTCCGAACTCATCTCCACCGCACCACAGTTGGACCTCGACGCGGCCCTGCTTCCGCAGCTCGCCGAGAGCCTGGCACCGGCCGTGCTGCCCCCCGGAGCGTTCGCCGCCGAGGACGGCTCCCTGGCCCTGCTCGCCGAGCTGGCCTACCGGCGGCTCGGCCTCACCCCGCCGGCCCGCACCCCGACGGCCGAACCGGTCCCGCTGCCCCGGCCGGACACCACCACCCCGGCCCGCCGACTGACAGTGCACACCACGCTGCTGGCCCCCGCCACGCCGGACCGGCCCGCACTGGTCCGGCTGGAGCGTCACCCGTCCGGGCTCACCGAGCTGCACCCGGCCCCGGCCCGACCCGCGCCGGACGGACACACCCGCCGCCACCGGCTGGCCGAGCTGACCCCCGAATCCGGCCGGGCCGCCCAGAGCGCCAGCGTCCTCACCAGCCACGATCCGGACCCGGACCCCGGCTGGCCGGCCCGGGCCCTGGAGCGCCACCCCGCCTGCCGGATCGCCGCCGTGGTGCTGGACCGGCACCGCTGCCTGCTGCGCCTGCGCACCGGCGAGCTGCTGACCACCACCCTGCGCGGCGACGCCGACCCGCTGCTCGCCGTCTCCGCCCTGCACCACCTGCTGACCGCCGGTCAGCCGGTCCCCCGGTCCGTCCGGATCGAGATCGGCGGCCACCGGTACACCGCCACCATCGACCGTGCCGAGCCCGCCGAGCCCGGCACCTGACGGTCAGCCACTCCCCAGGCCCGTCCGGATCGAGCACGGCCGCGAAGTCGGTGTGCCCCCGGCCGCTCCCCGAACCGCCGACGCTCCGCTCCGGCCGTGCGCCCGGTGCCCACCCCGCCCTCCGAGGCCGACGCCACCGCCCCGATCCGGTACGGGCTGCGCACCGACAGCCACTCGGCCAGGGCCGCCTCCGGCTCCGGCTCCGGCTCCGGCTCCGGCTCCGGCTCCGGCTCCGGGACGACGATCAGCGGGCCGTCGAGGTCGCGCGGCGTCCCGTACAGGTCGTGCAGCGCGCTGCCGGCCGGCAGCGCCGACAGCCGGGCCGGAAGCTCGGCGGGAACGCGGTACCGGCCCCTCCGACGGAGTCGACGCCGAATCCGGCCTGGCGGTCCACCTCGGTCACTGCTCCTCCCCCGGCCCGGTACCGCCCTCACCGTAACGAGCCGTCAGTTCGGCGCCGATCCGGGCCAGTTCGGCTCGGGCCTGCGGCGGGGCCAGCACCTCGATCCGGGCGCCGAGCCCGGCCAGCCAGGCCGCGACCACCTCGGGTGACGGGCCGTCGACCTCCAGCTCGCGCCACCCGTCCGGGAGTTCGCCCACCTCGCGGACCCGGCCCGAGCCGAGGCGCTCCAGCAGCGCCTCGGTGCCGGGCGCGGCGCGGAGCAGCACGGTGGCGGCGTGCAGCCGCCGGTCCATCCGCGCGGTCAGGGTGCGCCAGGCGGTGCCGAGGTCGAAGTCGGCCGGGCGGTCGACCGGTTCGCCGGTCGGGACGGCTCCGGTGACCCGGCTGAGGCGGTAGGAGCGCAGCCCGTCCGGGGTGCCCGCGACCAGGTAGCCGACCCCGGCCTTGCTGGCCAGGCCGAGCGGGTGCACCGTCCGCTCGCGTGCCGGGCGGCCCGGGGTGGCGTAGCCGAGCCGCACCTGCTCACCCTCCACCACGGCACGCCGAAGCACCTCCAGGTGCGGCCCGGCGGCGCCGACCGGCGCCCGGGACCAGTCGGTCGGGTCGGCCACCCCGCCCCGGGCCGCTGCCTCGGCGCCCTCCCGCTGGGGCGCGGGCAGCGCCTGGACCAGCTTGCGCAGCACGGTGCGGGCCCCGGGCGAGTCGGCGACCGGCCCGGCGGTCAGGAAGAGCGCGCGGATCTCGTCGGTGGTCAGCCCGTTGAGGGTGGTGCGGGCACCCCCGACCAGGGTCCAGCCACCGCCCCGGCCGCGCTGGGAGTACAGCGGGACGCCGGAGGCGGCCAGCGCCTCCAGGTCGCGGCGGGCGGTGCGCTCCGAGGTCTCCAGTTCGGCGGCCACCTCGGCCACCGTGACGCGGCCCCGCCGCTGAAGCAGGAGCAGGGTGGCCACCAGTCGATCGGCTCTCATGGAGCGTCATTCTGCTGCCCCGGCCGGCCGGTTCGGGACCGATTCGGACCCGCTCGGAAAACTGGCCCGAAGGTGGCCGGTTTCGCGGAGAGGCTGGTCTCATCGCCCCGGACGAACGGCCGGGGCCGGAACGGAAACGGAGCAGAAGATGATCGTGGTGACCGGAGCAACCGGGAACGTCGGCCGACCGCTGGTGCAGGCGCTGGCCGAAGCCGGGGAGCAGGTGACGGCGGTGTCCCGGCACACCCCCGAGGGGCTGCCGACGGGGGTGCTCCACCGGGTGGCCGATCTGGCCGAACCCGCCTCCCTGGAACCGGCATTGGCGGGGGCCGAGGCGCTCCACCTGCTGATCGCGGGCTCGGGGGCCGAGCTCGATCCGCAGGCGCTGCTCGGGGTGGCGAAGGCAGCCGGGGTCCGGCGGGTGGTGCTCCAGTCCTCCCAGGCGGCGGGCACCCGGCCGGGTCTGGCCTCGCACGACGGCCTGCGGGGCTTCGAGGCGGCGCTGCGGGCGAGCGGTCTGGAGTGGACCGTGCTGCGGCCGGGCGGCTTCGCCTCGAACGCCTTCCTCTGGCTGGAGTCGGTGCGGGCCCACCGGACGGTGGCGGCCCCGTTCGGTGAGGTCGGCCTGCCGCTGGTGGACCCGGCGGACATCGCCGCCGTCGCGGCGGCCGTGCTCACCGACCGCAGCGGCGCCCACGCCGGGCGGACCTACCAGCTCACCGGGCCGGCGGCGGTCTCGCCGCGCGAGCAGGCCGAGGCGCTGGGTGCGGCGATCGGCGAGCCGGTGCACTTCGTCGACCTGAGCCGGGAGCAGGCGCGCGAGCACCTGGCCCGCTTCCTCCCGCCGACGGTGGTGGACGGCACCCTGGCCATCCTGGGCGAGCCGACCGCCGAGGAGCAGCGGCCGAGCCCGGACGTCCAGGCGGTGCTCGGCCGGGCCCCGCAGCCCTTCACGGCCTGGGCCCGGCGGCACGCGGCGGCCTTTCGCTGACCGGCCCGCACCGCACGGCACAGCTCCGCACCACACCGCCCCGCCCCGCCCCGCCCCGCCCCGGCGGCCCGTCTGCCGGAAGGCCCGCGCCGACGCCCCCGGTCAGCCCTCGACCGACTCGAACTGCGCCAGCTGCTCGGCGAGTTCGGACGCCCGGGGGCTGCCGGTGGCCTGGTGGATCCGACAGGCCCGATCCAGGTACCCACGGGCCGCCGGAGCATCACCGACTGCCGAGGCGGCCTCGGCTAGCAGCTCCAGCACCGGGGCCTGGTCGGTCGGGGTGTCCCGTCCGACGAACACCGCGAGCGCCTGCTCCAGGAGCTCGACCGCCTGCCGGCGCCGGCCCAGCCGGAGCTGCACCCCGCCCAGGGTGGTGGCGATGCGGGCGGTGGTGCGCTCGTCCGTCCCGTCCCCGAGCCGGTGGGCCCGCAGCAGCACCTCGGCCGCCGCGTCCCACTGGCCGCGGCGGTCCAACACCTGCCCCAGGTGGTGGAGTTGGAGCCTGGTGCCACGCACCTGCCGGAGGTTCTCGTTGATCCGCAGCGAATCCTCGAAGGCGGTCTGGGCCTCGTTCAGCCGCCCCTCGGCCAGCATGGCCTTCCCGGTGAACTCCAGCACGCTGGCGGTGGCCCGTAGGTCCCCGGCCAGCCGGGCGGCGGCCAGCGCCGGGCGCAGCTGGGCGTGCGCGGCGGCGAAGTCGTGCCGCTCCCAGTGGGCGCGGGCGAGCTGGGCCCGGTAGCGGGCGAGCAGCAGCAGCTCCTCCTCCCGCTCGGCGGCACCGACCGCCAGAGTGTACGCCTCGACCCAGTAGTCATACGGCCGTTGGTCCTCGACCAGCTTCCAGAGCGGCTCGGCCAACCGGCAGACCATCTGGTCGTCACCGAGTCCGCTCGCGGTCCGCAGACAGGCCATCAGGTTGTGCCGCTGGGCGCGGAACCAGTCCAACGCCTGCCGCCCGTCGCCGAACGCCAGGTCCGGCCCGGGGCCGGCCGGCAGCGGCTCCTGGTACCGCAGCCGCTCGCCGAGCGCCCGGTCCGCCCGCTCGGCCTGCCGCGCGTACCAGTGCACGGTGCGCTGCCAGGCCGCCGCGCGCTCGATCCCACTAGGGTCGGCGATCCGGGCCATCCGGGCGGCGTGCTCACGCAACAGGCAGTGGTAGCCGAGCCGTTCGGCCTCGGCGTCCTCCTCCAGCAGTCCGGCGTCGACGAGTTCGGCGATGGCCGCCTCGGCAGCCCAGAGGTCGAGGTCGGTGGCCGCGGCGGCTGCGCCGGCACTGAACCCGCCACCCGGGTGGTCGGCCAGCAACCGGTACAGCAGCGCCGCATCCCCGGGCAGGGCCCGGTAGCCGGCGTCCCAGAGCGCTTCCACGTCCGCCCCTCCGATCGTCCCGCCACCGGCGTCCGGCACACCGCCCGCGCCCGCCTCCGCCAGTTGACGGACCAGCTCCGCGGCTCCGGCCCGGCGCATCCGGCGCAGCCTGAGCCCCACGACCCGGAGCGCGATCGGCAACCCGCCACACCGGTCGGCCAGTTCGGCCACGGCCTCGCTCTCGGCCGCCGCCAGCTCCGGGCCGATCAGCTCGGCCAGCAGACGGCGGGCGTCCCCGGACGGCAGCATGCCGAGCGGCACGGCGAGAGCACCGTCGGCCTCGGCCTCGTGCAGTCTGGTCCGGCTGGTGGCGACGACCGCACTGTCCTCGCCGGCCGGGAGGAGCAGGGCGAGCTCGACCTCGTCGTCCACGTCGTCGAGCAGGACCAGCAGGCGGGCACCGGCCGTCCTGGAGCGGAACATGGCCTGCCGCTCCGCCAGGGTGGGCGGCAGCCAGGCGGCATCCACGCCCAGCGACTCCAGCCAGCCTCCGAGCACCTCGGAGAAGTCCACGGCGCCGTCGTCCTGGCGCAGCCGGCCCAGGTCGGCGTAGAGCTGGCCGTCCGGGAAGCGCTCGCGCATCCGGTGCCCCCAGTGGGCACCCAGCTCGCTCTTGCCGACCCCGCCGATGCCGCTGAGCACCACCACCGCCGGACGGCCGGTCCGGCGGTGGTTCAACTCCGCGGTGCAGAGGGCCTGTTCGGAGACCCGGTCGAAGAACCTTCCCCGGGTGTGCGGGAGCTGGCCGGGCACCGGACGCCGGGGGCCGCTGACCGTCAGGTGCTCGATCACCTGAGCCTGGATCAGGTGCCCGTCCACCCGGCCGCCGTCCACCCGGTTGACTCCGGCCGACTTCGATCGGACCACTTCCTCGGACTCCGGTCGCTCCGCCACGCCCACCCCTCGTTCCGTCCTCGACCGCCAACACTGTAGACGCTCCGCAGGCCGGAAGGGTTGTGGTCGCATGTGTACATCCCACCCGAAGAGATCACTCCAGGTATCGGACTAGTCACCCTCCGTTGAAGACTGAGGGCGGCCCATTTCCGATCGAGAGCGACACATCGATGACCCGCATACGCCGCACCTCCCCGCGCCGCCCGCTCGGCGCCGCCGCCCTCGGCCTGCTCCTCGCGGGCGGGGGCCTCGGCACCGCCCTGGCCGGGCCCGCCGCAGCCGCTCCCGCGCCGCACGCCGTGCGGGCCGACTGCCCGCCCGCGCCGCTCTGGGCGAACACCGGCGGGGCGACCCGGGTGCTCGTCGAGTACGACACCGCGGGTGCGGTGCTCGCCACCGCGCCGCTGGCGCGTGACTACGGGGACATCGCCTTCAGCCCGGACGGCTCGAAGCTGTACGGCGTCAACTTCCCGGCGGCGCCCGTGCTCTACACCGTGGACCCGGCCACCGGGGCCGAGACCGGCAGCACTGCGGTGACCGGCCCGCTCGCCGAGCTGCCGCCCTCCCAGGCGGTGAACGGACTGACCGCCGCCGCCGACGGCCGGCTGATCGCGGGCTCCTTCACCACCCAGCAGATCTTCCTGATCGACCCGGCGACCGGCGCCAGCACGGCGGCGCCCTACGCCTTCCCGGCCGGCTTCGTCTCGGCCGGTGACTTCCTGACCCTCGCCGACGGCGACATCCTGGCGTTCGCCACCGAGGTCAGCGCCCCCGGCGCCGGCTCCCCAGTCTTCCGGATCCACCCGGACAACACCCTCACCCGGATCGGCACCGTCCCGCTGACCTTCGGCGCGGCGCAGTCCGGTGGCAGCGTGTACGCGTTCGGCTCGGACGGCACGATCAACCGGCTGGACGGCGTGCCGACCGCGTACTCGACGGCGCCGCTGCCGGTGACGCCGGTGGTCGCCACCGGCTCGGGCTTCTACGGGGCCACCGCCCCGCAGGACGCCGGGACCTGCACGGCGCCGACGTACACCGTGGCCAAGGGCGTGACCCCGGCCGGCCCGGTCATGGAGGGCGCCACCGTCACCTACACGGTCAGCCTCGCCAACACCGGCACCGTCGCGGCCAACGCCGACTTCAGCGACGACCTCTCCGCCGTCCTGGACGACGCCACCCTGGTGCCCGGCTCGGTCACCGCGTCCACCGGGAACGCCTCGGTGGCCGGCAGCACCCTGAGCTACACCGGCGTCCTGAACCCCGGCACCACCGCGACCGTCAGCTACCAGGTCACGGTCAACACCCCCGACACCGGGGACCGCGCGCTGACCAACACCGCCACCGCGACCGCGCCGGGCGGCAGTTGCGCCACCGAGGGCGGGTGCACCACCACCGTCCGGGTCGAGCGGCCGGCCACCACCGGCCTCACTGTGGTGAAGGCCGCCACCGAGCAGTCGTTCAGCGCCCCCGGCCAGGTGCTGCACTACACCTTCACGGTGACCAACACCGGCACCGTCCCGCTCACCGGCCTGAAGGTCACCGACGAGGGCCCGGGCAGCCCGCAGGTGACCTGCCCGGTCGGCACGCTGGCGCCGGGTGCCTCGACCACCTGCACGGCCGAGTACACCGTCACGGCCGCCGACCTGACGGCCGGTCAGGTCACCGACCGGGCCACCGCCACGGCCTCCGACCCCGACTGCAAGCCGGTGACCGCCACCAGCAACACGGTCACCGTCCCGTGCCGGACGCCCGGCCCCGACGACTGTGACGAGCAGCAGGGCACCGTGCTCCGGTAGCCCGGCGGTCCACCGAGCGGCGGCCGGGGGTGGTGGCGCAACACGCCACCACCCCCGGCCGCCGCGTCAGGCGGCGCAGAACTCGTTGCCCTCGGGGTCCCGCATCACCCACCAGTGCCCGGCCGGCCCCTGGTCCACCTCCCGGACCCGGACCGCGCCGAGGCCCTCCAGTCGGGCGACCAGGCCCGGCAGGCCCTCGTCCCCGGCGTGCAGGTCGAGGTGCAGGCGGTTCTTGACGGTCTTGGGCTCGGGGACCTCCTGGAACAGCAGCCGCCGTCCCTTGCCGACCCCGCTCGCCGGGTCGAAGGGTTCCTCGGGGTGGCGGACGGCGGCGTAGCCCCGGAAGACCTTGCGGCCCCGGTGCTCGCCGACCGCCGCCTCGGGCAGGTGGCCGGCGGCGAGCAGCTGCTCGATCAGCGGGCTCGGGTCCTCCACCTCGTACTCCAGGGCAGCCGCCCAGAAGTCCGCGAGGGCCGGGGCGTCGGTGCAGTCGATGACCAGTTTCCAACTCAGTGCCATGTAACCAGTTATATTGGTTACATGGATTCGGCCGCAACCGCCAAAGGACTGACGCTGCACTCGCGCAGCGGCACCGCCTACCGCTTCGACGCCGGAGCACTCTGCCTGGAGCTGATGACCACCGGCGGCCCGGGGCCCTACCGGCACTTCGAGGTGCTGCACGCCCCGGCCGACCTCACCGTCTTCGCCGAGCGCTCACGGCTCGCCCCGACGCCGGAACTGGCGGTGACCGGGCAGGACGTCACCGACCTGCGCCGGGTACGCGACGCGCTCTTCGGCCTGGTCTTCGCCCACCTCGACGGCACCCCCCTGCCCACCGAGGAGCTGGCGCTGCTCAACGAGGCCGCCGCCCGCCCCTCCCTCGCCCCGGCCGTCGCCGCCGACGGCACCCGCCACTGGGCGGCCGGGGCGACCGGCGCGCAGCTGGTCGCCACCGTCGCCCGGGACGCGGTGGACCTGCTCACCGGCCCGTCCGCACACCGCATCCGCACCTGCTCGGCCGACAACTGCCAGCTGGTGTACGTCGACACCTCCCGCCCCGGGAACCGCCGCTGGTGCTCGATGGAGCACTGCGGCAACCGCCACAAGGTCCGGGCCCTGCGCGCCCGCCACACCGAGGAAGGATGACCGCCATGTCCGCCACCACCGGCAGGACCGCCCCGACCGGGAGCACGGCCACGACGGCGGGCACCGCCGTGCCCACCGGGCTCACCAGGGACGTGGGCTGGGAGATCGGGGTCTCCCGCACGCTGCCGCACCCCGGCCCGCTGGTCTGGGACTTCGTCACCAGCCCGGCGGGGCTGGCCCTCTGGCTCGGCGAGGGCACCGCCGCCCTGCCCACCGTGCCGGGCACCCCGTACCGGACCGGCGCGGGCGTGACCGGCGAGGTGCGCGGCTACCGGCCCGGCGTGCGGCTCCGGCTCACCCACGGCCCGACCACCGTCCAGCTGACCGTGACCCCGGCCGGGGATGGCTCGAAGTCCGTGCTCCGGTTCCACCAGGAGCGGCTGGCCGACGCCGCCGAGCGCGAGCGGCAGCGGGCGCACTGGCGGGCCGTCATGGACCTGGTGGCCGCCGGGCTCGACGGGCCCTGAGACCGGCAGGTCCCCGGCCGGAGCCGATCCGCCGTTTCCCGTCCGATGAGGGCCGGTCGATCGCGGCTCCGGGCCCGTTACCCGCCCGGGGCCGATCCCGGGCGGGCACGGTCAGACCGGTCCACCGGCCCGGCGGCGGCCCCTGAGCGAGCGCCCTGACCGAGCGCCCTGACGGAGGGTCAGCCGATCCGCTCGGCGACCGGGGTCGCGGCCGGCTCGACCGCGACGGGCTGCCGCGCGGGACGGTCCAGCGCCCACGCCACGGTGGCGACCGCGCAGCCGGTGAGGGCGAGGCCCGAGCCGACCACGGTCGGCGACAGCCAGCCGAGCCCGGCCGACAGCGCCACGCTGCCGAGGTAGGCACCCTGGGCGTTGGCCAGGTTGAAGGCGCCCTGCACGGTGGCCGAGGCCAGGGTCGGGGCGGTGCGGGCCTTCTGCATCACCAGGGTCTGCACCGTCGGCACGGTGGCGAAGCCGCAGGTGCCGATCAGCACCACCGTCAGCGCCGCCGCCCACGGGGTGCTCGCGGTGAACGCGAACAGGCCCAGCGCCAGCGCCATCAGCAGGAAGGCCACGCTGATCGACGGGCGCAGCGCCCGGTCGGCCGCGTAGCCGCCGATCAGGTTACCGATCGTCATCCCGACGCCGAACAGGGCGAGCACCACCGTGACGCCCTGTCCGGAGAAGCCGGACACCTCGGTGAGCACGGGCGTGATGTAGGTGTAGCAGGCGAACAGCCCGGCGCAGCCGGTCACCACCGTGCCGAGGGCGAGCCAGAGTTGACCGCTGCGGAAGCTGGCCAGCTCGCTGCGCAGCCCGGCCCCCGGCCGGCTGGGCAGCTCGGGCAGCAGCCGGGCCAGAGCGAGCGTGCCGACCGCCCCGCAGCCCACCACCACGAGCATCGCCGAGCGCCACCCGAGGTGCTGGCCCAGCAGGGTCGCGGCGGGCACGCCGAGGATGGTGGCGACCGTCAGCCCGGAGAACATCACCGCCACCGCCCTGGCCCGCAGGTGCGGGGCGGCCAGCTCGGCGGCGGCCACCGCACCGGCCCCGAAGAAGGCGCCGTGCGGCAGTCCGGTGATCAGCCGGGCGGCGGCCAGCAGCGGGAAGTTCGGGGCCACCGCGCAGAGCAGGTTCCCCAGGGTGAACAGCGCGGCCAGACCGACCAGCACCCGCTTGCGGGGCAGCCGGGCCGCGGCGGCGGTGAGCAGCGGCGCACCGATCACCACGCCGAGCGCGTACATCGAGATCAGCCAGCCCGCCTGCGGGACCGAGACGGCGAGGTCGTCCGCGACCTGCGGCAGCAGGCCCATCGCGGCGAACTCGGTGGTGCCGATCGCGAAGGCGGTGAGGGCGAGGGCGAGGAGCGCCAACGGCATGGCGGTACCAACTCCAGGGTGAGGGGGTGAGGCAGGGGGCGGTCGCCGCTGACCGCCGGTCGAGGGCTCGGGGAAGTCTACCGAGCGGTGGTCAGTACCCGGATCCGCCGCAGCTCGCCGTGGATCTCGGCCAGCGTCCGGCAGCCGTCCGGCGGAGCCGTCGGCGGCGGCCAGGACGACGGCCCCGCACCCTCCAACTCACTTGCCAGTTGCGCCAGTTCACCGGTGATCCGGCAGGCTTCGGGACGGCTCGGGTACGGGCGGCCGTGGTCGAGGCGGACCGCGCAGGCAGTGATCGCGTCCACGATCCGCTCCACCCGGCCCCCGACCGGCAGCCAGTCCCGGTCCGCCCCCAGCTCGGCGGCGGCGGTCTCGGCGGCGGACCGCGCCTGCGCGAGCGAACGGTAGGCGGCCCGGCGCAGCGCGTCCCGCTCGGCGCGGGCCGGGCGGGCCGGGCGGGCCGGGCGGGCCGGATGGTCGGGGGTCAGCACGTGCGCCAGGTAATCGCGGGCGTGCCGGAGCGCGACGGCGTACCGGTGGCCGACCCGGGTCCTGGTCGAGGTCAGCCGGGGCAGGTGACCGACCAGCAGCACCACCAGGCAGGCCAGCACGGTGTCGGCCAGGCGGCTGCCCGCCGCGCCGGTGTCACCCGCCAGCGAGACGAAGCCGAGCACGGTCACGGTGACCACGGCGGTCTGGGCGGCGAAGTGACGGGCCGCCAGCGGCACCAGCGCACCGCCGAGCGTCACGGTCGCCAGCTCCGGACCGTGGGGCAGCACGGCCGCCAGCAGCACCCCGGCGACCGTCCCGGCGCACCGGCTGACCACCCGGGAGAACAGCGGCCCGATGTCCGGCTTCACCAGGAAGGCGGCGGTGACGGGCAGCCAGTACCAGTACGCCGCCCCGAGCAGCAGCGCGAGCCCGGTCGACACCGCCACGCAGGCCGCCACCCGCAGTCCGTACTCCCGCCCCGCCGGCCCGGTCGGCCGCGCCCCGGGACCGCCCACCCGCAACGGCCGTCCCGGTGCTCCACCGTCCCGCCGGCCGACGGCCCCGCCGGGGAACGCTCGCGGCAGGCCCACCGGGGCCGGGCAGGTCAGCCCGGCACGCCACCGAGCGGAGCCCGACGCCCGGAGGCGTTCGGAGGCGTTCGGCGCTCGGTCCGTCGAGCACGGCCGGCCTCCGGCTCCGTCCGACAGCCGGACGCGGACCACCTCGGGGTCCCCGGCTGCCGTCCTCTCCCGGGCCAGGACCGCCCACACCCGTGCCAGGCCCGATCGGACGGCGGCGACCCACCCGCGCGGTCGCTCCCCTACTCCCGGGCCCGTCCCACCGCTTCCACCACCGGAGAACGTCAGGGTCGCCTCCAGCACCGCCCGGTCGAACGCCGTCCTGGCCGGACTGTCCGTCACGGGAGCCGACACCGCCCCCGGCAGTCCCCCCGCCCGGACCGCCGCCGCCAGCCGCCGGGGCCCGGCGACGATCCGCTCGGGCACCGGCTCGCCCTCCCAGAGCAGCGCCACACTCGCCTCGCAGAGCATGGCCGCCGCCCCGAACCGCTCCGTCAGCCGTCGCCACTCCCCCGCGGCACCCGACCAGCCCGACCTGTCCGACCCACCCGACGCGCCGTCAGCCCGGGGTCGGCACAGCCGCAGCGCCAGGTCGGCCTCGTTCAACGCGACGGTCAGCCGACGCCGCGCCGCCTCCGCCCCGGGGGTGCCGACGGCGGCCAAGGCCTCGGCCAGCGCGTCGAAGACGGCCGCCACCGCATGGCGCTCACCGTCCGCGCCGGACGGGCTGACGACCAGTCGGAGCGCCAGCTGCCACAGCGCCCCGGCCAGGAAGGCCACGGCCATCGCCCAGGGCGGTGCCACCACCGGCATCCCCGCCCCGACCGCCGTCAGCACCAGCAGCTGGACGGCCGCCGCCGACCACACCGGCCCGGCCACGCTGACCGCGCCGCTCACCAGGCCGACCACGGTGAGCAGCGGCAGCGCCCACCACCCCGGCACCCAGGCCGCGAAGAACCCGGCTGCCCCGGCCAGCGCCGGCAGGGCGATCCGCACCGCCGCCACCCGCCGCGTCCCGGGCCGGTCGTTGAGCGTCCCGAACAGCGCTCCCAGCGCTGCCGCGATCGCCTCGGCCGGCCTCCCCACGGCCAGCCCGAGGGCCAGCGCCGGACCGGTGCCCAGCGCCCCGCGCAGTACGGCGGGCCAGGGCACGGGCCCGCCTCCCGACCAGCGCAGCGGATGGGCCAACCAGGCGGGCGGCCGGTACGGCACGGTCTCCCCCTCTCCCCGGGTCATCGGACCTCCGGCCCGCCCGGGCCGCTCCGGCCCACTCCGGGCCGACCCGGTCCCGGGACCTCTGTGAGCGACCCTAGGCGGGCCGGTTGTCGCGCTCGCTTCGCCCCCGTTACAGGAACGTGACCATCCGTTCCGCCGGTCCGGCCGGGCCCGTACGCCCGCCCGAGGGCACCCGGCAGGCCCGTCCGCAACCCCGGCGAGCCCCCTCCGGAGCCTCCCGGCCGGGCCGCGCCCCCGGTCGCACCCCGTGCGAGGATGACACCACAGCAGCCCCAGCCCCCCGGGCGGTGGTCGACACATGCGAAGTGATGAGCAGGACGGCCTCCTGATGGTCCCGATCGCGACTGCGCTGATCTCCGAGGACGGCCGGATCCTGCACTGGAGCGCCGACGCCGAGGCCCTGCTCGGCTACCCGGCCCGGCAGGCCGTGGGCGCCCGGGCGGCCCAGCTGCTGGTCACCGAGGACCAGCGGCCGGAGGTGCTTGACCTGTTCCGGCACATCCTCTCCGGCCGGGGCTGGTCGGGGATCTTCCCGGTGCTGCACCGCAACGGCCACCACGTGAACCTCGAGTTCCGCACCCACCCGGTGCTCGGCCCGGACGGGCGCCCGCTGGTCCTGGCGGTGGCCTCGGACGTCACGGCGGTGCACCGGCTGCACGCCGACCTGGCGGTGCTGGACAGCTTCTTCAGCCAGTCCCCGGTCGGCATGGCGGTCTACGACGGCGATCTGCGCTTCGTCCGGCTGAACGACGCGCTGGCCCGGGCGAACGGGCTGCCGGTCGAGGCCCAGCTGGGCCGCCGGGTCACCGAGGTGCTGCCGGGGATCAACGGCGAGGAGATCGAGGCGGTGATGCGGCACGTGATCACCACCGGAGAGCCGGTGCTGGACGCCCGCTCCTACGGCCGCACCCCCGGCGATCCGGGCCGGGACCGGGCCTGGTCGGCCTCCTACTTCCGGCTGGACCGGCCGGACGGCGGGGTGCTCGGGGTGAGCTCGACCATCGTGGACGTCACCGAGCGGTACCGCGCCGAGGCCCGGGCGGCCCGGGCCCAGCAGCGGCTGGCGCTGCTCAACGAGGCCAGCACCCGGATCGGCACCACCCTCGATCTCGCCCGCACCGCACAGGAGTTGGCCGAGGTGGCGACCCCGGCGCTGGCCGACACCGTGGTGGTGGAGGTCCTGGACACGCTGGCCGCCGGCCAGCCGGCCGAGCTGCCCAGCCCGGCCGACCGCTCGGCGGTGCTGCGCCGGATGGCCTTCCACTCGGTGCCCGGCTCGGACATGAAGCCGCTCGCCCCGGTCGGATCGGTGCACCACTACCACCCCTCGGCCCCGTACGCCTGGGCACTGGCGCACCGCCGCCCGGTGCTGCTGCCGACCCTGGACGGCGATGCCGCGCACTGGTTCGCCGACGCGCCCGCGACGGCGGCGGCTATGCGCGCGGACGGGGTGCACACCCTGATGGTGGTGCCGCTGATCGCACGCGGCGCGGCGGTCGGCATCGCGGTCTTCTACCGGAACCTGACGGCCCGTCCGTACGACGGCGAGGACGCCGCCCTGGCCGCCGAGCTGGCCTCCCGGGCGGCGGTGGCCGTCGACAACGCGCTGCTCTACACCCGGGAGCGGGACGCCGCCCGGGCCCGGCAGTTCGCCCTGGAGGAGGCGCACGCCGCCCAGCAGCGGCTGGCACTGCTGAACGAGGCCAGCACCCGGATCGGCACCACCCTCGATCTCGCCCGCACCGCACAGGAGTTGGTGGAGGTGGTGCTGCCGAGGTTCGCCGACTTCGCCACCGTCGACCTGCTGGAGTCGGTGGTCGAGGGCGAGGAGCCCGGGCCACCGCCGGACGACGGCCCGGCCCTGATGCGCGCGGTGGCGGTCGGCGAGGTGCGCGGCTCGGAGGTGCTGGCCGGGGCGGCCGACGACGTCGGCGAGCCCAGCAGGTCGGCCAACCTCTATGCGGAGAGCCTGCGTTCGCGCCGCTCGATCCTGGTGGCGGAGGTGGACGAGGCGGCCCTGCACCGGATCGTGGCGGCACCGGACCGGGTGGAGCCCGGCCTGGCCGCAGGGGTGCACTCCTACGTGATGGTCCCGCTGATGGCACGCGGGGTGGTGCTGGGCGGGGCCGAGTTCATCCGGACCGTCAATCCGGAGCCGTTCACCGCCGACGACGTGGCACTCGCCGAGGAGCTGGCGGCCCGGGCGGCGGTCTGCATCGACAACGCCCGGCTCTACCGGCGCGAGCGGGAGACCGCACTGACCCTGCAGCGCAGCCTGCTGCCGCAGGAGGTGCACCAGTCGCTGGGCCTGGAGCTGGCCCACCGCTACCTGCCCAGCAGCGTGGTCAGCGAGGTCGGCGGCGACTGGTTCGACGTGGTGCCGATCGGCAGCGGGCGGGTCGCGCTGATCGTCGGCGACGTGATGGGCCACGGCATCCTGGCCGCCGCCACCATGGGTCAACTGCGCACCGTGGCAAGGACCCTGGCCACCCTCAACCTGGACCCGGCCCGGCTGCTGCGCCGCCTCGACGAGGCCGCCACCGCACTCGGCGACGGTCAGTTCGCCACCTGCGTCTGCGTGGTCTACGACCCGCTGGACCGCAGCTGCACCGCCGCCTCGGCCGGCCACCTGCCGCCGGTGCTGGCCCCGCCCGGCGGCGAGGCCGAGCTGGTCGAACTCCCCACCGGCGCACCGCTCGGCGTCGGCGGGGTGCCGTTCCACAACCGCACCTTCACGCTGCCCGAGGACGGCCTGCTGGTGCTCTACACCGACGGCCTGGTGGAGCGGCGCGGCCAGGACCTGGACCAGGGCCTCGAACTGCTCCGCCGCACCCTCACCCGCCGCCGGGGCAGCCTGGAGCGCACCTGCGACGCGCTGCTCGCCACCATGGAGGCGCCGGCCGGACAGGACGACGTCGCCGTCCTGCTGGCCCGGGCCCGGCCGGTCGGCCCGGACCGCTTCGCGGTGCTCCCGCTCGGCCGGAGCCGGGCCGAGGCCGGCCGGGCCCGCCACTTCACCCGGGAGGTGCTCACCGCCTGGGGCTTCGGCGGGCTGGCCGACCAGGCCGAGCTGCTCACCAGCGAGCTGATCACCAACGCACTGGTGCACGCCGGCCGCCCGGTTGAGATGCGGATCTTCCGCGACCGCCTGCTCACCGTCGAGGTCACCGACGCCGACCCCCGCCCGCCCCGCATCCGGATCGCCCGGGAGGCCGACGAAGGCGGCCGGGGCATGTACCTGGTGAACGAGCTCGCCCACCGCTGGGGCACCCGGGTCACCGACACCGGCAAGATCGTCTGGTACGAGCTGGAGCCCCCGGCGGGGAGCTGACCGGGCGTCAGCCCCCGCCGGACACCCGCCTCCCCTACTGCGGCGTCACGTACGCGCCCGAGATGCCGCCGTCCACCAGGAAGGTGTTCGCGGTCATGAAGGACGCGTCGTCGCTGGCCAGGAAGGCCACCGCCGCCGCGATCTCGGAGGGCTCGGCGAACCGGCCCAGCGGGATGTGCACCAGCCGGCGGGCCGCCCGCTCCGGGTCCTTGGCGAACAGCTCCTGGAGCAGCGGCGTGTTCACCGGCCCCGGGCAGAGCGCGTTGATCCGGATGCCCTCCCGGGCGAACTGCACGCCCAGCTCGCGGGTCATCGCCAGCACCCCGCCCTTGGAGGCGCTGTAGGAGATCTGCGAGGTGGCCGCGCCCATCACCGCGACGAACGAGGCGGTGTTGATGATCGAGCCCTTGCCCTGCCGCTGCATGTGCGGGATGGCGTACTTGCAGCACAGGTAGACGCTCTTGAGGTTGACGTCCTGCACCCGCTGCCAGGCCTCGACCCCGGTGGTCAGGATGGAGTCGTCGTCCGGCGGCGAGATGCCCGCGTTGTTGAAGGCGATGTCCAGGCTGCCGTAGGTGTCCACGGCGGTCTGGTACATCTGCCGGACGGCCTCCTCGTCCGTGACGTCGGCCCGGACGAACAGGCCGCCGACCTCGTTCGCCGCCTTCTCCCCGCTCTCCTCGTCCAGGTCCACGCAGACCACCTTGGCGCCCTCGGCGGCGAACCGCCGGGCGGTGGCCAGGCCGATGCCGCTGCCGGCTCCGGTGATGACGGCCACCCGGCCGTCCAGACGGTTGCTCATCTTCGCTACTCCTGATCCGTTGCGATGAAGACGTTCTTGGTCTCGGTGAAGGCGTGCAGGGCGTCCGGCCCGAGCTCGCGGCCCAGGCCGGACTGCTTGAAGCCGCCGAAGGGCGTCGAGTAGCGCACCGAGGAGTGCGAGTTGACCGAGAGGTTGCCGGCCTCGACGGCCCGGGCGACCCGCAGGGCGCGGCCCACGTCCCGGGTCCAGATCGAGCCGGAGAGGCCGTACTCGGTGGCGTTGGCGATCCGCACCGCGTCCGCCTCGTCCCGGAACGGCACCACGGTGACCACCGGCCCGAAGATCTCCTCGGTGAACGCCGGGTCGTCGTGCCGTACCGGCGCGAGCACCGTCGGCGGGTACCAGAAGCCCGGCCCGTCCGGACAACTCCCGGTGATGGCCGGGTCCTTGACGTAGGCGGCGACGCGCTCGCGCTGGGCGGCCGAGATCAGCGGGCCCATCTCGGTCTTCTCGTCGGCCGGGTCACCGACCCGCACCGCGCGCACCGCCCGCTCGAAGCCGGCCATGAACTCGTCCAGCACGGTGGCCTGCACCAGGATGCGGGACCGGGCGCAGCAGTCCTGCCCGGCGTTGTCGAAGACCGCGTACGGGGCGGTGGCCGCCGCCTTGGCCAGATCGGCGTCGGCGAACACGATGTTGGCGCTCTTGCCGCCCAACTCCAGGGTCACCGGCTTGACTTGCTCCGCGCAGCCGGCCGCCACCCGGCGTCCCACCGCCGAGGAGCCGGTGAACACCACCTTCCGGACGTCCGGGTGGGTGACGAAGCGCTCCCCGACCACCGGGCCGCGCCCGGGCAGCACCTGGAAGACGTCCTCCGGGATGCCCGCCCGCCGGGCCAGCTCGGCCAGCCGCAGGGCGGTCAGCGGGGTCAGCTCGGCGGGCTTGAGCACCACCGTGTTGCCCGCCGCCAGGGCCGGGGCGAAGCCCCAGGCGGCGATCGGCATCGGGAAGTTCCACGGCACGATGATCCCGACCACGCCGAGCGGCTCCTGGAAGGTCAGGTCCACCCCGCCGGCCACCGGGATCTGACGGCCGAACAGCCGCTCGGGGGCCGCCGCGTAGTACTCGATCACGTCCCGGGCGTTGCCCGCCTCCCAGCGGGCGTTGCCCACCGTGTGGCCGGCGTTGGCCACCTCCAGCCGGGCCAGCTCCTCCCGGTCGGCGTCCACGGCGGCGGCGAAGGCCCGCAGCAGCCGGGCCCGGTCGGCGGGGGCGACCTTGCGCCAGCCCTCGAAGGCCGCCTTGGCCCGGGCGATCGCGGCGTCGGTCCCGTCGAGCGAGGTCATCGGGACGGTGGTGATCACCTCCTCGGTGGCGGGGTTGACCACCTCGAAGAGGTCGGGGGCTGCGGTCACTGGGTGTTCTCCTCGGTCGGCGAAGCGGGGTGCACGGGCGTCGGGTGCGTCGCGGGCGTCACAGGCGCTCGAACCCACGGCGGCGCTCCCAGTCCGTCACCGCCGCCTCGTAGGCGGTGAGTTCGACCCGGCCGGCGTGCGCGTAGTGCCGCACCACGTCCTTGCCGAAGGCCAGCGCCGCCGCCTCGCTCTGCTCGAACGCGGCCACCGCGTCCCGGAGCGTGGACGGCACCCTGGGCGCGTCGGAGGCGTACGCGTTGCCGGTGAACTCCGGCTCCAGCGGCAGCTGGTGCTCGACCCCGTGCAGCCCGGCGGCGATCAGCGCGGCCAGCGCCAGGTAGGGGTTGACGTCCCCGCCGGGCACCCGGTTCTCGAACCGCAGCGAGGGGCCGTGGCCGACCACCCGCAGGGCGCAGGTCCGGTTGTCCCGGCCCCAGGCGATGGCGGTGGGGGCGAAGGAGCCCGGTACGTAGCGCTTGTAGGAGTTGACCGTGGGCGCCAGCAGCAGGGCGAACTCGCCCAGGCAGGCCAGCTGTCCGGCCAGGAAGTGCTCCATGGTGCGGGAGAAGCCGTGCGGGCCGTCCCCGGCGAACACCGGGGCGCCGTGCTCGTCCCGCAGGCTGAGGTGGACGTGGCAGGAGTTGCCCTCGCGCTCGTCGTACTTGGCCATGAAGGTGAGGCTGTAGCCGGCCTGGTCGGCGATCTCCTTGGCGCCGGTCTTGTAGACCGCGTGGTCGTCGCAGGTGGTCAGCGCGGGGCCGTACTTGAAGGCGATCTCGTGCTGGCCGAGGTTGCACTCGCCCTTGGCGGACTCCACGGTGAGGCCGGCGCCGGCCATCTCGTTGCGCAGCCGGCGCAGCAGCGGCTCGATCCGGGAGGTGCCCAGGATGGAGTAGTCGACGTTGTACTGGTTGACCGGGGTGAGGCCGAAGTAGCCCTTGTCCCAGGCCTGTTCGTAGCTGTCCTTGAAGACGATGAACTCCAGCTCGGTGCCCGCGTAGGCCTGCCAGCCGTAGCCGGCCAGCCGGTCCAGCTGGCGCCGCAGCACCTGGCGCGGGGAGACCGGCACCGGGGTGCCGTCCTGCTGGAGCACGTCGCACTGGACCATCGCGGTGGCCGGGTGCCAGGGCACCATCCGCAGGGTGGCGAAGTCCGGCCGGAGCACGAAGTCGCCGTAGCCGGTCTCCCAGGAGGAGACCTCGTAGCCGTCCACGGTGTTCATCTCGACGTCCACCGCGAGCAGGTAGCCGCAGCCTTCGGCGGCGTGGCCGACCACCTCGTCCAGGAAGTGGCCGGCGGCGATCCGCTTGCCCTGGAGGCGGCCCTGCATGTCGGTGAGGGCGAGCACCACGGTGTCCACGGAGCCGTCGGCGACCAGCTCGCGCAGCCGTTCGAGGGTGAGGCGGGGACTGCTCATCGGCTCTCCAAAGCGCTCGCGCGGTCGACCGGTTCGTCGTCGGCGGTGATCCGCGGGCCGGTGAACCAGTGCCGGGCCGACACCAGCCACCAGACCCCGGCGAAGCCGAGCACGACCGCCACCGCGACGGGGGTGTAGTTGAAGTTCGCGGCGGTGACCGGGCTGACGGTGGGCAGCATGAACAGCACCGAGATCAGCGCCGTCCAGCCGACCGCCACGCTACCGATCAGCCTGCTCCACCGGCCCAGGTGCCACGGGCCGCGCTCGAAGGCGTCACCCTGACGGAGTCTCAGGAACACCGGTACGACGTAGGCGATGTACAGTCCGATGACGGAGATCGAGGTGACGGCCGCGTAGGCGGTGGCGTTCCAGAGGTTCTGCGCGCCCAGCACGAAGGCGCCGCCGGTGGCCAGCCAGACGGCGGCCGTCGGGGTCTGGGTACGCGGGTTGATCCGGTGCCAGATCCGCGAGCCGGGCAGCGCGCCGTCCCGCGAGAAGGCGTAGATCATCCGGGAGTTGGCCGTCACCGAGGCCATCCCGCAGAAGAACTGGGCGCCGATCACGATCAGCAGCAGCAGCTTGGCCCCGGTCGGGCCGAGCGCGTCCAGGAAGATCTGCGCGGGCGGCACCCCGGTCGAGGTGCCGGTGACGCCCTCGTAGTCGCGGATCGCGAAGGTCAGGCCGAGCAGCAGCACCCAGCCGGCCACCAGCGAGACCAGCACCGAGTTCACGATGCCCTTGGGCCCGGAGCGGGCGGCGTCCCTGGTCTCCTCGGTCATGTGGGCCGAGGCGTCGTAGCCGGTCAGGGTGTACTGGGCCAGCAGCAGGCCGAGCATCGCCACGTAGAAGCCGCTGGTGAAGCCGGTGTTGTTCACGAACTTGGTGAACACGAAGGAGGCGGAGGCGTGTTCGGACGGCAGCAGCACCAGGGCGCCGACGATCACCGTCACGCCGGCCACGTGCCACCAGACGCTCACCGTGTTGAGCAGGGCGACCAGCCGCACGCCCCGGGTGTTCAGCAGCCCGTGCAGGAACAGGATCACCGCGAAGATCACCATGGTGTGCCCGGTGGTGGCGGCGTAGCCCCACTGGAGGTCCAGGAAGGCGTTGGTGAAGAACGCGGCCCCGAAGTCCACCCCGGCGGTGACGGCCACCTGGCCCATGAAGTTGAAGTAGCCGGTGAACCACGAGGCCGCCGCGCCGTTGCGGCGGGAGAGCTTGGCGGCCCAGTAGTACAGGCCCCCGGCGGTCGGGTAGGCGGAGCAGATCTCGGCCATCGCCAGCGCCACGCAGAGCGTCATCAGGCCGACCACCGGCCAGCCCCAGGTGATCAGGGCGGGGCCGCCGGTGTTCAGCCCGAAGCCGTAGAGGGTCAGGCAGCCGGAGAGGATGGAGACGATCGAGAAGGAGACGGCGAAGTTGGCGAAGCCCGACATCGAGCGGGCCAGCTCCTGGGTGTAGCCGAGCTGCCGCAGCCGGTGCTCGTCGTCGTCCGCCGGTCTGTGCGCGTCGTGCTCGTCGTGCTCGGTAGGCATGCGCACCCCTTGGGGGTTGAGGGGTTCGGGAGGAAGCCGAAACGTGCGCCCACGTCGTCGTGGCAGCCAAAGGACCGGTATCAGACCTTTGGCGTGGGCAGCATGTTTCCCTTCCCCTGATGCCCCGTCAAGAGCGCGCGGCTCACCGGGTGACGGGCGCGCCCCCGAACTCCGCCACCGCCGCGTCGACGATCCCGCTCAGCTGCGCGTGGTGCGCCCCGCGCCAGTACACCTGACCGCAGTCGCCGCACTGCGCGTAGACGTCGTAGGACTTCTCGGTGCCGTCCCGCAGCTGCTCGCGCACCTCGGCCTTGTCGGCCTCCCGGAGCACCCCGTTGCAGCTGGTGCAGCGGGTCCAGGGGGCCAGCGGGGGCGCGAACCGCGAGAGCACGTCCCGCAGTTGCTCGGCCGGACGGTGGCTGTAGACGTACGCCCCCGCCCACAGCTCGCGCCGGTGCAGCAGCCCCCGGTCCCGGGACAGCATCACCCGCTGCTCGGCCGCCGAGCGGGCGGACAGCGCCGGGTCCCCGATGTCGGTGTTCTCGTACGCGGCGTCCACCCCGAGCAGCCGCAGCCGGCGGGCCAGCGTGCCCAGGTGCACGTCCAGCAGGAAGCGCGGCGGACCGGGCAGCGCCTGCGGCCTGACGACCGGTCGGACGGCGATCCGCTCGCCGTCCACCGGCACGTGCGAGGCGGCCAGCGGTGCGCCCTCCCCGGTCTCGAACGCCCCGACCTCGGTCAGCGGCACGCCCAGCGACTCCACCACGTGCCCCAGCGTCGAGGTCCCGTCGGTCCGCAGCTCCGACCATCCGTCCCGGCGGCGGGAGCTGACGAAGAGGTGCAGCTCGGGGGCGAAGTCGATGGCGATCTCAGGCTTGTCCACGGGAGCAGCATGCCAGCAGCGCACCTTCTCCCGCCTCGGCTTTTCTCCGTTCCCCGGCCCCGTCCCACCCCTCGGAACGGGCCCCGCCCCGCCGCACCGCACGCGGGTACGATCCTCCCGTGGCTGACGACGGCATGGACCCGCGGGGCGCGGCCGTACTGCGTCCGGTGCGGACCGGCAACGCCTTCGAGGAGACCGTCGAGCGGATCCTCGCCGCACTCAAGCTCGGCGTCTTCGCGCACGGCGAGCGCCTGCCGCCCGAACGCGAACTGGCCACCCGCCTCGGGGTCAGCCGGGAGACCCTGCGCGAGGCGCTCCGCTCGCTCCAGCAGGCCGGCTGCGTCGAGCCCCGCCGGGGCCGCTACGGCGGCACCTTCGTCACCTACCGGCTGCCCCCGCCCGACCTGGGCCAACTCCGGCGCGCCGTCCAGGACATGGGCGCGGAGCTGGAGGACGCGCTGACCTACCGGCTGGTGCTGGAGACGGGCGCCTCCGAGCAGGCCGCCCGCCGGACCCTCACCCCCGCCCAGCGCGACCACCTGGAACGGCGGCTGGCCGAACTGGAGGAGTGCGACCCGGCCGACTACCGGCAGCTGGACTCCCGCTTCCACCTGGCGATCGCCGAGCTCACCGGCTCCCCCTCGCTGGCCGCCGGGGTGGCGGCCGGCCGGATGCGGCTGAACGACCTGCTGAACGCCATCCCGGTGCTCGGCCGCAACATCGAGCACGCCTCGGAGCAGCACCGCGCCATGGTCCGGGCCATCCTCGACGGGGACGTGGCCGCCGCCCGGCGCAGCACCGAGGAGCACCTGGAGGCGACCGCCGCACTGCTCCGGGGCTTCCTCGGCTGAGCCGCCGCTCCCTCAGTGCTGGTGCTCGTGGTCGTGCTGGTGGCCGTGCGGGTGCTCGTGGTCATGCTCGTGGTCGTGCGGGTGCGGGTGCTGTCCCCGGACCACCAGACGGGCGAGCAGCTCCCGGGTGGCCTCGGTGACCGCCGCCACCGCCTGCTCGAACGCCTCCTGGTTGTGCGCGGCCGGCGCCCGGAAGCCCGAGACCTTCCGGACGTACTGCAGGGCGGCGGCGTGGATGTCGTCCTCGGTGACCTCGGGGGTGACCGGCGCGCGCAGGGTCTTGATCGATCGGCACATGCCCCCAGTGTGCGCCGCGCCCCTGACAGGTGGCAGGGGGTGATGACCGCCCCGCCGGGGTACCGTGGCCAGGTACCTGCTTGACGCATGATCACCCCCGGACAGGCAGCAGGAGGAACCGTGGAGACGTGGGCCACCTGGACCACCCAAGGCATCCACGCCGGGCACGGCGGCGTGCACACCGAGGAGCTCGGCGCGATCACCGGCAATCTGACCCTCCACACCACCTGGGTGGAGGGCCAGGTGAAGATCACCGTCCAGTACACCGGTGCACAGGACTGGTTCACCGTGCTCGGCAGTCCGCTGCCGGCCGCCGACGAGACCACCGCCCGCAATCTGCACCAGGCCATGGTCGAGGCCACCAAGGCGGGCGACGCCCGCGCACCCCGGCTCTGACCAGGCACGATCCCCAGTACGTCCACCCCCGCCCGAGCCCCCCGCCGACGATCATCGGACTGTTCGTCAACTGCTAGTCTGTGCACGCCAACGGGGGGCTTTGGCCTGTTCCGCACCGGTCTGTCGGGCGCGGACGCGCTTCCGCGCGCCCCGTCACGTCCGAGAGTCCGGGAGCTCCACTTGTCGCTGCGCACCACACGCCGCCACGTCCTGCCCTTCGCCGCCGTCGCCGTCGCCGCCTCGCTGCTCGCGGGCGTCGCCCAGGCCGACACCTCCACCCCGGCCGACCCGAAGCTGGTCGCCGACCTGGACGCGATCCTCGCCACCCCGGCGCTGGCCAACGCGCAGGCCGGCGTCCAGGTCATCGACACCACCACCGGCCAGGTGGTCTACCAGCGCGGGCAGAACGCCCTGCTCACCCCGGCCTCGGTGCTGAAGACCGTCACGACCGCCGCCGCCCTCGACCTGCTCGGCGAGAACCACGTCTTCACCACCCAGGTGCTCACCACCGGCAGCCGCTACGGCTCCGTCCTGGTCGGCGACGTCGTGCTGCGCGGCGGCGGCGACCCGAGCCTGCGGCCCGCCGACCTGGACGACCTGGCCAAGCAGGTGGCCGCGGCCGGCATCACCACCGTCACCGGCCGGGTGCTCACCGACGCCACCCGCTACGACTCCGTGCCGCTCGGCCCGGGCTGGGCCTGGGACGACGAGCCCTACTCCTACAGCCCGCAGATCTCCGCGCTGACCGTGGCGCCGGACTCCGAGTACTCGATGGACACCGTGAAGGTGACCGTCACCCCGACCACGGCCGGCCAGCCCGCCAAGGTCACCACCTTCCCGGCCGAGGCCCCGGTCAAGTTCACCGGCCAGATCACCACCGGCGCGGCCGGCTCCGGCAACTCCAGCGGCGTCGAGCGCAAGCGCGGGGTCAACGAGATCTCGCTCTCCGGCAGTCTGGCCGCGGGCGCCGCCCCGGTCGACTCGCTGGTCACCGTCGAGGGCCCGGCCGCCTACACCGGCGAGGTCTTCGCGGGCTCCCTCAAGCGGGCCGGCGTCGACGTCACCCGCCCGGCGAAGGCCGCCACCGGCACCGAGACCGCCCAGCCGCTGGCCTCGCACTCCTCCGAGCCGCTGGGCAAGCTGATCGTCCCGATGCTCAAGATCAGCAACAACGGCATCGCCGAGCACCTGATCAAGGAGATCGGCAAGGTCAAGGGCGGCCAGGGCACCTGGGGCGCCGGCGCCACCCAGGTGAACGGCTTCCTGAAGACCAACGGCCTGGAGCTCCCGACGGGCCGTCAGGTGGACGGCTCCGGCCTGTCCCGCTACGACCTGGTCACCCCGGGCAAGCTCACCCAGCTGCTCGACCTGGCCACCCGCAAGCCGTGGTTCAAGACCTGGTACGACGCCCTCCCGGTGGCGGGCAACCAGGAGCGGATGGTCGGCGGCACGCTGGCCGCCCGGATGCGCGGCACCGCCGCCGAGAACAACGTGCACGCGAAGAGCGGCTCGATGAGCGGTGTCGACAACCTGATCGGCTACGCCACCGCCCCGGACGGCCGCCGCCTGGCCTTCTCCGCGATGCTCAACAACTTCCCGGGCGCCCGCCCGCGCTTCGTCCTGGACGCCATCGCGGTCCGCCTGGCCGCCGGCCCGGCCCCGGCCCCGGCCGCCTCGGCCCCGGCCAAGGCCCCGGCCGGCGGAGCCAACGCCCCCGCCGCCCGCTCCTTCCAGGCGCCGTCCGCCACCGCCCCGGACCAGACCCTGGTGCCGGCCACCCGCTGGGAGGAGTGCGAGACGCTCGGCCGCTGCTGAGTGCCCCGCCGAGTACCCCGCGCGCCCCTGGACGCGCTCCCGACGGAACCTGACGTTCCGTAACCGGGCCCTGCCGAACTTCGTTTGGCAGGGCCCGCTCGCCTATTCGTCAGGAGACAGACCATGTCCGGTGCACGGGCCATGCTGCAGACCGCCCGGAGCCACCTCGGCTACCGCGAGGGCGCGGGCAACCGCAACCGCTTCTCCACCGCGATGGGACGCCCGGCCGAGAGCTGGTGCGCCGACTTCGTTGCCGCCGTCGCCGCCGAGAGCGGGAACGCCGGGCGCTACCCCGACACCGCCTCCTGCGCCGCCGCCCGGGCCTGGTTCGACCGCCGCGACCGCCTCTCGGTCTACCCCGCCGTCGGCGCCCAGGTGCTCTTCGGCACCCCGGACGGCCCGTACGGCGCCGGCGGCGAGCACACCGGCCTGGTGACCGCCTACACCCCCGACATCATCACCGTGATCGCCGGGAACACCAACGACGACGGCTCCGCCAACGGCGACGGCGTCTACCAGCGCACCTACCGCCGCCGCTCCGCCTACGTCGACTCCTACGGCTACCCCGACTTCCCCGAGGGCCTGGTCTGCGCCGACCCGGCCTGGCGCTCCCGCCCCGGCGTCACCTGGTTCGGCCAGCAGGCCGACGAGTCCGACCTGCCCACCCCCCTGATCCCCCGTCAGGTGGTCATCGACGGCCACCCCTACGGCCCCGGCTCGCACGGCCCCCACGTCACCACCATGGGCCGCCTGCTGGTCGCGGCCGGCTGCTCCCACTACACCGTCGGCCCCGGCCCCGACTGGGGCCCGGCCGACACCGCCTCCATGCGCGCCTACCAACTCCGCATCGGCGACACCGGCCCGGACGCCGACGGCATCCCCGGCCCCCGCCAACTCCACCGCCTCCAGCAGGAGTTCGGCGACCGGATCTGATCCGGACGCCTCCGCAGGGTCTCCGCAGGCAGGGCACCCTCCCGCCGACTCACCTCCCACCGGCGGCCCGCACACCGGCGGGCCGCCGTACCGGACCGGGAGGACCGTCACCACGCCACTCGCCCCGACCGGTCCGACCACCAGAGCCGGAACCCACCCCCGACCCGCACCACCACGGGGTGGCGGCCCCGGCGGCGCCTAGGGTGAGGCAGGTGACGACCACTCAACCCACGCCCGCCCCGGCCCCGTTGCCCACCACCGACCCGGTCGCCTTGCTCAGCGCCGACCCGTACGCGGGCTACGCCGCACTGCGCTCCGCTGGACCGGTGCACCGCGTCACCGGCCCGGACGGCCTGCCGGTCTGGCTGGTGACCCGCTACCCCGACGTCCGGCGAGCGCTGGCCGATCCAAGGCTGGCGCTCGACAAGCGGCACGCCACCCCCGGCAACTACCGGGGCTTCGCCCTGCCGCCGGCCCTGGACGCCAACCTGCTCAACATGGACCCGCCCGACCACACCCGGATACGGCGCCTGGTCTCCCGGGCCTTCACCCCTGCCCGGATCGGAGCCCTGCGCCCCGCCGTCGAGCGGACGGCCGAGGACCTGCTCGACGCGATCGCCCCGCTCGGCCGGGCCGAACTGATCGCCGCCTACGCCGCACCGCTTCCGATCACCGTGATCTGCGACCTGCTCGGCGTCCCGGCCGACCACCGCCACGACTTCCGGGCCTGGACCGACACCCTGGTCGCCCCCGACCCGACCCGGCCGCAGGACGCCAAGGCGGCGGTCGGAGCGATGCTGGCCTTCTTCACCGGGCTCATCGCCCGGAAGCGGAACGAGCCGGGTGACGACCTGCTCTCCGCACTGATCGCGGTCCGCGACGACGAGACCGGCGGCGCCCTCGGTGAGGACGAGCTGACCTCGCTGGCCTTCCTGATCCTGTTCGCCGGGTACGAGAACACCGTCCACCTGATCGGGAACGCCGTGCTCGCCCTGCTCACCCACCCCGAGCAGTCGGCCGCCCTCCGGCAGGACCCGTCACTGGCCGCCGGCGCCGTCGAGGAGTTCGCCCGCTACGACGGACCGGCCCCGCTGGCGATCCGCCGGTTCACCACGGAGGACCTCGCCATCGGCGGGGTCACCGTCCCCGCCGGCGAGACCGTCCTGCTCGCCCTGGCCTCCGCCAACCGCGACCCCGGGCAGTTCCCCGAGCCGGACCGCCTCGACCTCGCCCGGTCGGAGAACCAGCACCTCGCCCTCGGCCACGGCATCCACTACTGCCTGGGGGCCCCGCTGGCACGGATGGAGACCGAGGTCGCCCTCACCGCCCTGCTGCGCCGCTTCCCGGACCTGACCCTCGGTCGGCCCGCCGACGAGCTGCGGCACCGCCCGTCGCTGCGGGCCCGGGGACTGCTGGCGCTGCCCGTACAGTGGGGCGCCACGGAGCGTGGAGAGCCGGAGGACCGATGCTGACCCTGGACGAGATCGACGCACTGGCCGAGCAGGCCCACGCCGGGCAGGTGGACAAGCTCGGCGTCCCCTACGTCGGCCACGTCCGGGCGGTGGCCGCCGGGCTGGCGCCGTTCGGGGCCGGACTGCAGATGGCCGGGCTCCTGCACGACGTACTGGAGGACACCGAGCTGACGGCCGAGGACCTGCTGCGGGCCGGCGTGCCGGGCGCCGTGGTGGCCACCGTGCAGCGGGTCACCCGGGTGGCGGGGGTCGGGTACGAGGAGATGATCCGTCAGGTGGCGGGTGATCAGGCGGCGGCCCTGGTGAAGATCGCGGACAACGCGCACAACTCCCACCCGGACCGGACGGCCGGGCTGGCACCGGCGAGCCGGGACCGGCTGGCGCTGCGGTACCGGGGAGCGCGCGAGGTGCTCTGGCCGGCGGTGCCGGTGGCGGACGTCCGCGCGGTGCTGGAGCTGGTCAACCCGCACCTGCTGGCGGAGCTGGCCGCCACGGGCTGACGGGCGCAGGCTGGGAGGTGGCCCCGCAGCGGCGAGGCCCCGACCCGAGGAGCACCACCATGTCCGACATGCAGCAGCGGCTCGGCGAGAAGGACGCCACCGACCGGGAGGACGTCCGGGCGGCCGACCCCGAGGAGGGCATCACCTCCTACCAGACCGCGCACGCCTGGCAGGAGTCGCAGGCCGAGGGCGACCGTACGGACGGGGACGACGACCGCTGACGGGTGAGGCCCGACGGCCCCCGCACCCTCCCGGGTGCGGGGGCCGTCGGCCGTGCGGTGGTCAGCGCCCCGAGGGCGGAGAGGGCACCGACCCGGGGGGGACGGCACCGACCAGGACGGGGCGGCCCCGGTGCAGTGCGTGCGGCCGGTGCCGAGCTCGAGGCTCCGGTCCCCACCAGGGCGACCCCGGCCACCATCGCGAGCACGCCGAGGGCCCCGAGCCGGGCCCGCCCGGCCAGCCGCAGGACCAGCGGTACCAGCAGGGCCACCAGCCCGCACCCGAGCGCGGCCCACGCCCCCACCTGCATGCCGGTGCCGGCCGGCAGGTCGAGGCAGCTGCGCAGCACCTCGCGGTGCCGCTCCTCGGACGCGGCCGAGTACCGCCAGACGGCCAGACCGCCCAGCACGGCCACCTGCACTGCGAACACCCCAGCCACCGGCCGGGCCTGACGGGCCGTCATCAGTACCAGCTCGGGGAGACTCGGACCACACGCACGCGCTGGGAGCCCTCGGCCTTCTCGGTGGCCGGCAGCCGGCCGTCCAGGCAGACGTTCCGCCGCGAGCCGGCGTGCCGGATGTGCTCCACGTCGCCGTCACGGGTGGCGGCGCCCGGTGCGCCCGCGAGGCGGCTCCTGGCCTGCCCGCCGAACTCCCCCATGCCGCCCACGGCCCCGGCCCTGCGCACGCCGCCGGTCGAGATGCCGATGTCCCGCATCCGGCCCCCGTCCGTTCCCCGTCCGTTCCCCGTTCGAAATGATCGGTCGTACGGGGAGCCACCCAGCGCTGCCGTCCGACGGGCCGTCAGCTGCCCTGATCGGTGGAGCGCAGGTCGGCGATCCGCTGGATCTTGCCCACCGAGCGCTCCAGCGTGTACGGGTCCACCACCTCCACCTCGGCGGTCACGCCGATGCCGTCCTTGACGGCGCGGGCGATCGCCGCCGCGGCCTCGGCCCGCTGCCGGGGGTCGGCGTCGGGGCGGGCCTCGACCCGGACGGTGAGGTGGTCGAGGCGGCCCCGGCGGGTCAGCCGGAGCTGGAAGTGCGGGGCCACCGACGGGACCCGGAGCAGGAGTTCCTCGATCTGGGTGGGGAAGAGGTTGACCCCGCGCAGGATGATCAGGTCGTCGCTGCGGCCGGTGACCTTCTCCATCCGGCGGAACGCGGGCCGGGCGGTGCCCGGCAGCAGCCGGGTGAGGTCCCGGGTGCGGTAGCGGATGACCGGCAGGGCCTCCTTGGTGAGCGAGGTGAACACCAACTCGCCGTGCTCGCCGTCGGCGAGCGGCGCGTCGGTCAGCGGATCGACCACCTCGGGCAGGAAGTGGTCCTCCCAGACGTGCAGGCCGTCCTTGGTCTCCACGCACTCCTGGGCGACGCCCGGCCCCATCACCTCGGAGAGGCCGTAGATGTCGACGGCGTGCACACCGGTGCGCTCCTCGATCTCCCGGCGCATCTCCTCGGTCCACGGCTCGGCCCCGAGGATCGCCACCCGCAGTCCGGTGGAGCGCGGGTCGACGCCCTGCCTCTCGAACTCGTCCAGCAGGGTGAGCAGGTAGGACGGGGTCACCATGATGACCTCCGGCGCCAAGTCCCGGATCAGCTGCACCTGGCGGGCGGTCATCCCGCCGGAGGCCGGGATGACGGTGCAGCCCGCCCGGGTGGCGCCGTCGTGGGCGCCGAGGCCGCCGGTGAACAGGCCGTAGCCGTAGGCGACGTGCACCTTGTGCCCGGCCCGGCCGCCGGCCGCCCGGATGGAGCGGGCCACCAGGTCGGCCCAGACCGAGAGGTCGGCCTCGGTGTAGCCGACCACCGTCGGGCGGCCGGTGGTGCCGCTGGAGGCGTGGATCCGGCGGACCCGGTCCATCGGGACGGCGAACATCCCGTAGGGGTAGGTCTCCCGCAGGTCGGCCTTGGTGGTGAACGGGAAGCGGGCCAGGTCGGCGAGCGTGCGGCAGTCCTCGGGGCGGACCCCGGCGGCGTCGAACTTCCGCCGGTAGAGCTCGACGTTGTCGTACGCGTGGCGCAAGGTGGCCTGGAGGAGCGCGAGTTGGCGCTCCCTCAACTGCTCGGGGGTCAACCGCTCGCCCGGGTCCAGCAGCTCGTCCGGCAACGGCTCGCCCAGGCGCACACCCATGTCCCACAGCTCCTTCGCCACCGGGCGCTCCGACCGGTCATTCGGTTGGTGCGCGAAGACCGTGCCCAGTAATCCACCGCCCGCCCGGGCTGTCAAGGTCCGGGCGGGCGGTGGCGTGGCGTCAGTTGGCCAGGCTGAAGTCACCTCCGACCGGCGCGGCCAGCTTGTCGACGCCGGTCAGCGCGGTGAGCGAGGTGACCGGGGTGGAGCTGTCCGTGGTGGTGCCGTTGCCGAGCTGGCCGGAGCCGTTGTTGCCCCAGGAGCGGACAGTGTTGTCACCGAGCAGGACGATGGTGTGCTCCCGGCCGCCGGCCACCAGTTGGATGCCGGTGAGCGAGGGGACGGGCACCGGGGTGATCCGGTAGTCGGTGGTGCCGTCGCCGATCTGGCCGGAGGTGTTATGGCCCCAGGCCTTCAGCCGGTTGTCGCTGTCGGTCACGGCGAGGCTGTGCTTGCAGCCCGCCGCGATCTGCGAGACGCCGCCCAGCCAGATGCCCTGGGTGTCGACCGGGGTGTAGCGGTTGATGGTGGAGTTGTCGCCGAGCTGACCGGTGGCGTTGTAGCCCCAGGCCTTGATGGCGTTGCCACTGGTCGGCTTGGTGGTGCTGCTCGCCGGGCCGGTCAGGGCGAGGTTGTGGTCGCAGCCCGCCGCGATCTTGGTGACGCCGGTCAGGCCGGAGACCGGCGAGGGGACGTTGCGGCTGGCCGAAGTACCGTCACCCAGCTGGCCGTTGATGTTGTAGCCCCAGGCCCAGACGGTGCCGTCCTCGCGCAGCGCGATGCTGTGGTTGAGGCCCGCCGCGATGGCCACCACCTTGTTGAGGCCTTCGACCCGGACGGGGACGGAGCTGTCGGCGTTGCTGCCGTTGCCCAGCTGCCCGTAATTGTTGTGGCCCCAGGAGACCACCGTGCGGTCGGCCAGCAGGGCCAGACTGTGGGTGCCACCCGCCGCGATGTCGGTGGCGTTGGAGAGGTTGACCACCTGGCCCGGCGCGTTGTGGCTGAAGACCGAACCGTCGCCCAGCTGGCCGGAGTTGTTGGACCCCCAGCTCTGCACCGTGCGGTCGGTGAGCAGGGCGAGGCCGTGCCCGTTGTGAGCGCCCGCGCCACCGGCAGCGATCTTCACCACCTCGGCACTGGTCAGGCCGAGCACGGTGGTGGCGGTGGTGCGGAAGTCGGTCCAGGTGCCGTCGCCGAGCTGGCCGGAGCGGTTGTTGCCCCAGGACTTGAGGCGCTTCTCCTGGGCCTGCGCGGTGGCGGCCGGCAGCGCGAGCGGGGCGGCTATCGCCAGGGCCGCGAGGGTGGCGGCAAGGGTACGGCGGGTGCGGCGGGAGTGGGTCATCACGGGCCTTTCGGAGGTGTCAACGCGCCAGGCTGAACTGGCCGTTGGAGGGTGCTGCGATCAGCGAGACGCTGCCGGACTTGGCCAGCACCTGGATCGGGGTGTTGCGCTGGAGGACGGTGCCGTCGCCGAGCTGGCCCTTGTCGTTCAGGCCCCAGGCCTTCACGGTGCCGTCGGCGAGGACCGCCAGGTTGTGCGAGGCACCGGAGGCGATGGCGATCGCCCCGGTCAGGCCCGCCACCGGGACGATGGTGTTCCGCTGGGTCACGGTGTCGTCGCCCACCTGGCCGTTGGTGTTCAGGCCCCAGCCCCGTACCGTCCGGTCCTCCAGCAGGGCGAGACTGTGGGAGGCCCCGGCGGACAGGGCCGAGACCTTCTTGAGTCCCAACACCGGGACGGGGTAGGACTTATTGACGACCGTGTCGTCGCCGAGCTGGCCCTTGTCGTTGTTGCCCCAGGCCACCGCCGTGCCGTCGGCGAGCAGGGCCAGGGCGTGGGTGGCGCCGGCCGTGATGCTCTTCACCGTGTTCAGCTCCGGTACCGCGACGGCGGTGGTGCGGCTGGCCGGGGCGGCGGGCGTGGCCGGGGCTCCCTTGGGGGTGATGCCGAGCTGGCTCTTGTCGTTGCTGCCCCAAGTCTTCACCGTCCCGTCCTTGAGCAGCGCCATGCTGAACGCGTCGCCGGCCGCGATGGCCTGCACCTCGTCCAGGCCGGCGACGGTGACCGGGAGCTTGGCGTCCGTGGTGGTGCCGTCGCCCAACTGCCCCTTGTCGTTGAGGCCCCAGGCCCGCACGGTGCCGTCCTTGAGCAGAGCGAGGGCGTGCGAGCCGCCCGCCGCCACCGCCTCCACCCCGGTCAGCCCGGGCACCAGGCTGGGCACCGACCACTCGTCACTGGTGCTGGAGGCGCCGTTGCCGAGCTGGCCCTTGTCGTTGCGGCCCCACGCCTCGACCGTGCCGTTGCCCATCAGGGCGAGGGCGAAGCCGGTCTGGACGGCGGAGGCGCCCGAGCCGCTCGCGGTGCCGCCGGCCGCGATGCCGTTCACCTCGGCGCCGGACAGGCCGACCACCGAGATGGGCGAGAGCCGGACGGCCTTGGTGCTGCCGTCGCCGAGTTGGCCGTTGGTGTTCTGGCCCCAGGCGCGCAGCCGCAGGTCGTAGGCGGAGGCGGCGGAGGTGGGCAGGGCGGTGCTGCCCAGCAGGGTGAGACCGGCGATCACGGCGGGGACGGCGGTGACGGGCAGGCGGCGGAGCTTACGGTGCGGGTGCATCTCTTCCTTCGGAGTCATGGGGTTCAGCGGTGGACGGGGGCGCCGTGCAGCGGGGTGTGCCCGTGCAGCGGTGAGTAGCGGCTCTGGGCCGAGGGGCCGGCCTTGGCGGCCGAGGCGGCCGAGGCGGACTCGGCGGCCTGAGCGGTCGTCAGGGACAGGACGGTGAGGGCGAGCAGGACACCCCCGGCCCGCAGGCAGCGGGCAGGGCGGAGCAGGCGGGTCATGGGGATTCCTCGACGATCCGGGCCGCTCGGCGCGGTGGGCGCACGGCCACTGGGGGACAGGGGATCGGGATCGTTCGAACACCTACCCGGCCGGTCCGGCGCGGCTCACCGCCTCCGGGCGGCTTCCACGCCAATGGCCCACACCGATGGTTCGTCTTCGCCCTATCGGCCCGTTCTGATTGCGGAGCGTGATCGCCGATTGAAGGATGGCGGCTGATCGTGAGTGACGGTCAGCTGACCGTCACTCAACCATTCGGCAGAGAAGCCAAGTTCAGTGGAGTCGACCGTGCTGCGGAAGAAACGTGCCAGATTCCTCGTCCTCACCCTCAGTAGCTCACTGGCCCTGGCGGGTCCGGCGGCGGCGGAGGACACCGAGCCGGCCGTGGTGGTGAACGGCACCTTCTCGTCGCCGACGGTGCCGGACGGCAAGTCCTGGGCGGCTTGGATCGACGGATGGAGCGGCGCCGGGGTCGGCTCGGCCGCCAGGGTCAAGCATCCGCGGGGCTACCAGGCCGCGTCGCTCGGCTGGGACGGCACGAACGTGGCGCTCAGCAGCCGCCTTCGCGGGGTCCGGGCCGGTGCCACCGTCACCCTCAGCTGGGACGACGGCCCGGGGGACTGCGCGGCGAAGGGCAGCGGACGCCTCGGCTACACCGTGACCGTGGCTGGTACGAGCAACCCGGCGGGCAGCTTCAGCACCACGGAGGCGACCGGCGCGGCGAGCTGGTTCACCGGTCGGACCTACTCCTTCACCGCCGCCGAGGACGCGCCGCAGGTCACCTTCGACTCCACCGTCGCCAAGGTGCCCAACTGCGGGCCGATGATCGCCAACGTGATGGCCAAGCAGACTGCGCCTCCGCTCAGCACCCCCGCCAAGCCCGGTGACAACGACCCCTGCGCGGGGGAGGCCGCCGGCAGCCCCGCCTGCAAGGACGTGGCGGGCGGCAAGGAGAGGATCGACGCCTGCCCGCCCACCAGCAGGGAGTGCCTGGGCAGCGTGGCCGGCGACGGCAAGGCCGAGAAGGACGGCATCGCCAAGGAGACCCAGGCCGTCGCCGACTTCGGCAAGGTCGCCCGGGACGAGCCGCCGAACGCCGCCGCGAACGAGCTCTGTGCGCTGCCGAACGCGCTGACCGCCTCGGTCGGGCCGGGCGACGCCGTGGTGCCGCCGAGCGAGTGGTGGTTCTGCTGATGCGCCGTCACCAGCTGCTCCGCACGGCCTCCCCGCTGACCGTGCTCGCGCTCTCCTGCGCCCTCGTACCACCGGCGCACGCTGCTGCACCCGTGGCCGTCCAGGTGCCCAACGGCACCTTCGCCCGCCCCACCGCCCCCGACAACGGCACCCAGGCCGGCCACGCCGACTGGTACCCGGACACCAACGCGGTGGTCTTCGGCAAGGCACTGGCCGGGCACCCGCAGGGGTACCAGGCCACCTCGCTGAACTGGAACGGCGCACCGCGCTCGATGCGCACCCGGCTCTGGGGGGTGAAGAACGGCTCCCAGGTCACCCTGCGCTGGGACGACAGCCCGAGCACCCACCCCTCCTGCAAGCCGGAGCAGGTGAAGGACGGTCAGACCTACAACGTCTCGCTGGTCGTCCCGACCGGCATTCCGCCGGACCCCCGGGTCACCACCAACGGCACCGACCAGGTGGGAACGCCGAGTTGGACCACCGGTCGGACCTTCGACTTCACCGCCACCGAGGACAACCCGATGGTCTCCTTCGACTCCGAGGAGACCCGCTCGCTCTCCTGCGGTCCGCTGATCACCAACGTGACGGCCGAGCAGGTGCCCGCCCCGGTCGACCAGAAGGTCGCCAAGGAGCGGCTGCCCGGCCCGGCCGCGTACAACGGCGTGGCCACCCTGGAGCCGGGCGTGGCGGTGGACGACTGCGAAGGGTCCGCCGCCGCCTGCCGGTTCACCGTCGACCGGCGCTACTCCTACCCGTACTACGGGCGGACCCGGATCATCGGCGAGGTGTACGTCAACTGCACCCGCAACACGGTGGTGGACGACCACCCGATGACCAACACCGAGCCCCCGTACGACAACCTGACCCAGTACTACGCGCTCAAGGGCACCCCGCTCACCCCGGACCGGGCCGACATCTCGGTGAGCCGCCCCCACCTGGCCGCCCAGGTGGCGGCCGGTTTCGCGGCCGGCGGCGGCAATCCGGCGGCTGTCTCCACCAGCAATCCGCTGACCTGGAGCCGGACCACCACCAAGTCCCTCAACCCCACCATCCAGCCGGGCGAAGTGAGTTGGATCGAGGTGCAACCGGCCCGGGAGCGGGTGGTGGGCACCTTCACCAACTCCCGCAACGCCTACCGGCTGGACGCCGTCTTCGACGTACCGGCCGCCTCCCTCCCGGACCGGTACTTCCAGCGCACCGGCCCGCTGAACGAGGTGGAGCTCCAGCGCTGCGGCACCGCCCGCCCGAGCGGCGGCACCCCGGACAACACCCCGGGGGCGGACCAGCGGCTGCTCACCCTGGACGCCCCGCCCGCAGGACTCCGGACCCGCTCCGTCCCGCTCCAGCCGTAGCACGGCACGGGCCGCCCGCCGGATCACCGGCGGGCGGCCTCGGTGCGCGGGCTGCTCAGTCGACCTCGGCCCAACTTCCTTCCGCCGTAAGCCGGTAGCGGACGTCGGGCACCGCGCCGTCGGTGCGCGGCCCCGACTCCAGCAGGCCCTCGGCGAGCGCCCGGCCGGGCGGTCGCAGGGTCAGGCAGCGGCCGGGGCTGGTGAAGGTCTGGGCGACCAGGGTGGAGACGTTGACGCTGGAGGGGCTGTCCACCGTGACGTTCTTGATCAGCTTGCCGGTGCCGTCCACCGACAGCTCGCCGACCGTCCGGGTCATCGCGTTCAGTACCCCGAACTGCAGCTCGTCACCGGCCTTGAGCTTGAACTTCACCTGGGTGGTCTCGGTGCTGGTGCGCTTCCACTCCTTGGAGAAGGCGAGCTTGAAGGCGAGTGCGAAGGTGGCCTTGGCACTCAGCTTGAGCTGGCCGGCCGCGCCGACCGTACCGCCGGCGGCCAGCGTGGCACCGTTGGCGATGTCGGCGTTGGGGCCCTTGTCGGTGGGGGCGGTGTGATCGGTGTGGGTGATCTCGGTCTTGTTGGCCACCCCCACGCTGCCCGCCACGTCGGTGGTGTTGTCGATGCTGCCCTCGATGGCGGCGCTGCCGGAGATCTCGCCGGAGAGGTTGTCGGTGGTGCTCGACTCCAGGGTGACGGTGCGGTAGACGTCGAGGTCCTTGCCGGTGCAGTTGATGGCGGCGTTCCCCAGCGACATGACCGCCGTGGTGTACTCGCGGGAGGCCCCCGGGTGGACTCGGAACGAGCAGCCGTACTCCCCGCCGCAGCCGTGCGCCACGGTGGGAGCGTCGGGCAGTGCGGTGCTCCCGTCGAACGCCTCGGCCGCCGCCATCGGCTCCGTCCCCCCGGTGGTCTCGACCGCGAGGGCGGGCCGGGCCGCGGCGAGCGGCAGGGCCAGGGCGGTCAGCAGTGCGGCGGCACGCCGAGCCTGCCGAGTGTGCCGGACGGGCCGCGTGTGCCGGGTGCGCTTCATCGCTTCCTCCAGTCGCCCTGCCCGGTGCGGACGTACAGGGCGCCCGGCCGCTGCCCGGCCTGCTGGGGCGTCAGCTCGATCAGTCCGGCCGGCTCGGTGGCGGCCCGGCCCTTCGGGCGCAGCGCCAGGCACTTGTCGGGGCTGGTGAAGGTCTGCGCGACCACCGCGCTGACGTTGGCGGTGGACGGGCCGTCCACGGTGATGTTCTTGACCAGCTTGCCGGTGCCGTCCACGGTCAGCTCACCGGCCGTGCGCACCATCGCGTTGAGCACCCCGAACTGGATCTCGTCCCCGGGGCTGACGTTGAACACCACCCGGGTGGACTCGGTGCTGACGGACTGCCAGGTGCGGGAGTACGCGGCCTTGAAGGCCAGTTGGAAGGTGGCCTTGACGCCCAGGTGCAGGGCGTTGGACCCGGAGACGGTGACGGGCAGTTCGACGGTGTTCTTGGCCTGGTCCTCGGTGGTCGGCCCCTTGTCCTTGTTCGGGCCCCACTGGTTGACGCTGTTCACCATGCCCGGCGCGACGCTGGCCGCCGCCGAGGCGCTCACCGTGCCGTCGATCGCGCCCTCGACGGTGGCGCTGCCGGAGATCTCGCCGTTGATGTTGTCGGTGCTGCTGGTCACGAAGGTGACGGTGCGGTCGATCTCCATGTCCTCGTCGGTGCAGTTGATGGCGGCGTTGCCGAGCGACATCACCGCACTCAGGTACTCGCGCGGGATGCGGTCGTACATGCGGAAGTGGCAGGCCGCCCCCTGGGCGCAGAGCTCGGTCACCTCCCGGACGGTGGACAGCCGTTGCTCCCCGTCGTACGCCTCCGCCACCAGCGGCGGGGGCGGCCCGCCGTCGTCCTCGGCGCTGCTCGGCGGGGCGAACGGGACCAGCACGGCGAGTGCCGCCAGCGGGGCGAGGACGGCGCTCCGGGCTCCGCGCCGCCTGGTCGGCGGGCGTGCGGGATCTACCACGGGGACTCTCCTGAGGGGGTGGATCGGGTCGGTCCCCTCATCGTCGGCGAGCACCGCATCGTGGGCGAACGGTCGTCCGCCGGTCTGCGCCATTCGGCTCAGCGCGGGGCCAGACCCTCCAGCAAGGTGCGCAGTACGCCCCGGAGTTGCTCCCCGAGCAGGCCCGGTTCGGCCGGGGCCGGCTCCTGCACCCAGCGGATCAGGGTGCCGAGGTAGAGGTCGTGCAGCAGGTCGCCGACCTGGTGGGCGGGCAGCAGGACGGTCAGCTCGCCGCGCTCCGCGCCGGTCTCCACGATCCGGGTGAACAGCTCTGCCGCGTAGGGGCGTTCGGTGAGCGGGCGGCCGGCCCGGACCCAGGCGGTGAGCATCGCGGCGGTCTGCTCCCGCTCCGCCTCGTTGAGCTGCCCGAGCACCGCCATGCAGTGCTCCAACCGGGCTACCGCGCCCTGCTGTTCGGGGTCCGGCAGCTGCTCCAGCGAGGCGGCCAGGGCGGCCCGGCGATGGCTGCCCCACTCGCTGATCAGGTCCTCCTTGCGCTGGAAGTGGTTGAAGAAGGTCGCCCGCGCGACGTCGGCCGCCTCGGCGATGTCGTCGACCGAGGTGCCGTCGTAGCCCTGCTCGGCGAACAGCCGCAGGGCCGAGCGGTAGAGGCTCTCCTTGATCCGCAGCTTGTTCCGCTCCCGGCGGCCGACCGACGATCCCGCTGCCCTGGACATGCCCGCTGCTCCCCGCTGGAGATCCCCCCGCCCGGCCTGCTGTCCGGGCCCTCGGCCTGCTTTATACCATGGTACAAAGTTGACTGTCGGTAACGTTTTGACAGTCCGTCAGGTGGGTAACGCGGCCCTTTCCGTCGCTTTCTCCGTCATTTCGCGTCGCGCACCGCGACGACAGTCCGGCGGGGATATTCGCCATTCCCCGGACCGGCCCGGCGCATGAATAGCCGGACGTGAAACACGGCACCTGACACACCTCGCCGGAAATCCGCCGGGACGTCGTCATTTCGGTGCACCGGGCCCCGGAGGAGCCTGACGGAGGCCCGGCCGAAAAGTCTTGACATACCGGGACGAAACCTCGGTCCATCGAGGCCAGTTCGTCAGATCCGCGCTCACACCGAATCCACCTGTGACCTGCGTCACCCTCAAAACTGTACTTGCGTCCACCTTTGGACGCCCATTTACTTCTGCCATCGATCCACAGACAGGGAAGGTACGGAGATGCAGGACTCCACCCTGAACATCGCGATCATCGGAATGGGACCACGGGGCCTTTCGGTCCTCGAGAGAATGGTCTCCCGGCTCTCCGCCCGCCCGGTCGCCCGGGAGGTGCGGATCTACACCGTGGACCCGGCCGAAATGGGCGCGGGCCGGGTCTGGCGGACCGACCAGTCCGAGTGGCTGCTGATGAACACCGCCGCCGGCGAGGTCAGCCTCTACTCCGGCGAGCCGGACGACGGCCCCTGGCGGGCCGGGGCCGGACCGTCGCTGCACGAGTGGCTCTCCGCCGACCCGGCGTCCTACCCGGAGCTCGGCTCGCCCAACACCTACGCCCCGCGCCGGGTCTACGGCCGCTACCTGCACGACGTCTACCGGCGGGTCACCGCCCACCTCCCGGCGGGCGTCACGGTCACCCCCGTCACCGCCCGGGCCCGCTGGGCCAAGCGCGGCGAGACCAGGGACTACCGCCTGACCACCAGCGACGGACAGCAACTCGACGTCGACAAGGTGGTGCTGACCACCGGTCACCCGCACAATTTCGCCGGCGGCTCGGACCGCGACCTGCTGGACTTCGCCTCCCGGCACCGGGGCACCAGCTACCTGCGCGGCGACTCCGCCGCCGACATGGACCTGGAGGACCTGCGCCCCGGCCGCCCGGTGGCGGTGATCGGCCTCGGCCTGACCTTCTACGACGTCACCACCGTGCTCACCTCCGGGCGCGGCGGTCGCTTCGTCGAGCGGGTCGACGGCCGGCTGAAGTACGAGCCCTCCGGCCACGAGCCGCACATCTACGCCGGCTCCCGCAGCGGCCTGCCGCTGCTGGCCCGGGGCCGCAACCAGAAGGGCTCCGACTACCGCTACACCCCGGCCATCTTCACCGCCCAGGCACTCGCCGAGGTCCGCCGCCGGGCGCTGGACGAGAGCGGCTCGGTCAAGCTGCGGTTCCGCGAGCACGTGCTGCCGCTGATCCTGCGCGAGGTGGACCACACCTACTACCGCACCACCGTGCTCCAGCGGGACGGCGAGCAGGCCGCCGCCGAGTTCTCCACCGCCTTCAAGCTCGCGGTGGCCTGCGACGACCGGCAGGTGGCCAAGCTGCTGGCCGACTCCGGCCTGGCCTCGCTGCCGCCGATCGACCTGGAGCGGATGGCCCGCCCGTTCGCCGGGGAGCGCTTCGCCTCGCCCGAGGACTTCCACACCCGGCTCGCCGCGGTGCTCTGCTCCGACGCCGCCGAAGCCGAACTCGGCAACATCGACGGCCCGTTGAAGGCCGCACTGGACACCCTGCGGGACATCCGGGGCGTGGTCCGGGAGGCCGTGGAGTTCTCCAGCCTGCACCCCGACTCGCAGCGCGACGAGTTCCTCGCCTGGTTCAACCCGATCAACACCATGGTCTCGGCCGGCCCCCCGGTGCTGCGCATCCGGCAGGCCGTGGCGCTGATCGAGGCGGGCATCCTGACCGTGGTCGGGCCCGACCTGGAGATCGGCCGGTGCGAGGACACCGGGCAGTTCTCGCTCGAATCCCCGTCCGTGGAGGGCTCGTTCGTCAACGCCACCACGCTGATCGACGCCCGCATCCCGCGCTCCGACATCCGGGTGGACGCCTCCCCGCTGATGCGCCAGCTGCTCGGCGACGGCTGCGCCGCCGCCCACACCAACCGCAACGAGCAGGACGGCGCGAGCTTCACCACCGGCGCGCTGGCCGTCACCGAGCGCCCCTACCGGGTGATCGACCGGGCCGGCGAGCCGACCAAGGGCCTGTACGCGCTCGGCATCCCGACCGAGGAGCTGCGCTGGTTCACCCAGATCGGCAACGGCCGCCCGGGCCCGATGGTCGGCTTCCACGCCGACGCCGACGCGATCGCCGAGGACATCCTCACCAGCGCGATCACCGGCGCCCCCGCTGCCGCTGCCACCGCCACCGCCGGCGCGGACGCCTGAGCCCAGCGCCCCACCCCCGTGCCCCGACCAGGAGTTGACGCACCGTGAACGCACAACACCCCGATCCGTACGAGGAGTTCAGGGCCGCCCGGGACCTGCTGCTGGAGCTGCGCGAGGACCACGACGCGGCCGTCGCCAAGTTCAGCTGGCCCCGGCTGGAGACCTTCAACTGGGCGATCGACTGGTTCGACCGGATCGCCGTGGGCAACCCGCGCGTGGCGATCCGGATCACCGACGGCACCGAGGCCGTCCAGCTCAGCTACGCCGAGCTCTCCGCCCGCTCCAACCAGGTGGCCAACTGGCTGCGCGCCCAGGGCGTCCGGCGCGGGGACCGGGTCCTGCTGATGCTGGACAACCAGCTCGCGGTCTGGGAGTCCATGCTCGCCGCCATCAAGCTCGGCGTGGTGGTGCTCCCCACCTACACCACCATCTCCGGCGACGACCTGGCCGACCGGATGACCCGCGGCGAGGTCGCCCACGTGCTGACCGCCAGTCACCTGACCGGCCTGTTCGACCCCTTCGAGGGCGTCACCAGGATCGCGGTCGGCGAGCCGGTGGCCGGCTGGCGCCCGTACGCCGAGGCGTACGGGGAGAGTGCCGCGTACTGCCCGCAGCGCGAGACCCGGGCCGACGAGCTGCTCTTCCTCTACTTCACCTCCGGCACCACCTCGCGCCCCAAGATGGTCGCCCACACCCACGTCAGCTACCCCGTGGGCCACCTGACCGGGATGTACTGGAACGGCCTGCGCCCCGGCGACGTGCACTGCAACGTCTCCGCCCCGGGCTGGGCCAAGCACGCCTGGTCCTCGTTCTTCGGCCCGCTGAACGCCGAGGCCACCGTGCTCTCGGTCAACCTGCCGCCCGGCGCCTCGCCCCGGCTGCTGGTGGAGATCGCCGACCGGGAGCGGGCCACCAGCCTGTGCGCCCCGCCCACCGCCTGGCGCACCCTGCTGCAGAGCCACCTGGGCAGCCGGCCGGCCGCGCTGCGCGAGGCCTCGTCGGTCGGCGAGCCGCTCAACCCCGAGGTGATCGAGCAGGTCCGGGTGGCCTGGGGCCTCACCGTGCGGGACGGCTTCGGCCAGACCGAGACCACCGCCCAGATCGGCAACACGGCCGGCCTGCCGGTCCGCCCCGGCTCGATGGGCAAGCCGCTGCCCGGCTACCCGATCCTGCTGATCGACCCGCGCACCGGCCGGGCCGGCGACGAGGGCGAGATCTGCGTCGACCTGACGGACCGTCCGGTCGGCGTGATGACGGAGTACCTCGGCGACCCCGAGAAGACCGCCAAGACCCTGGCCGACGGGCTCTACCACACCGGCGACATCGCCCGCCGGGACGCCGACGGCTACCTGGTCTACATCGGCCGCAACGACGACGTCTTCAAGTCCTACGACCACCGCATCTCCCCGTTCGAGCTGGAGAGCGTGCTGCTGCGCCACGAGGCGGTGGCCGAAGCCGCCGTCGTCCCGGTGCCGCACCCGGTCGGCTACCGCGTCCCCAAGGCGTACATCGCGCTGGCCGAGGGCCACCCGGCGGACGCCGCCACCGCCCGCGCCATCCTCGCGTTCTCCGCCGAGCAGCTCGCCCCGCACCAGCAGATCGCCTCGGTGGAGTTCGCCGAGCTGCCGAAGACCACCTCGGGCAAGATCCGCCGCGCCGAACTGCGGGCCGGCGCCGCCGGGGTGGAGCACCGCGCCGAGGACCTGCTCGACGAGCAGACCGTGCACTCCGCCCCCGGCCTCTGACCCTCCCTCACACTCTCCAAGGAGTACCGCCATGCCCGAGTACATCGCCCAGCAGCGCAAGGTCGAGGTCTTCCCTGACCTGCTCGGCGCCGGTCTGACCAGCGGCGCGCTGGACTGGCAGGCCTACGTCCAGCCCGGCCGGCAGGCCGTGGACGTGCACTGGCTCTACACCGGCGAGGAGACCGGCCCGGACGGCGCCGAGGCGTACATCGCGCACTTCGGCCCCGGCGCGCACGGCGACCTGCACCGCCACCTCGGCTTCGAGCTGCTCTTCATCCTGGAGGGCGAGCTGGAGAACGACAACGGCGACCGCTACCTCCCCGGCACCCTGGTGGTCGAGGTGCCCGACAGCATCCACCGGGTCTCCAGCAGCAAGGGCTGCAAGATGTTGGTCATCCGGGAGAAGCGCACCCTGGCGATCAAGCCCGGCGAGCTGCCCGACCTCGGCCTCGCCCTCGACGGCGCCCCGATCGACCCCAACGGCACCCAGAGCTGACATACCCACTTGCCGTGCACCGGAGTTCCCTTCCCGCTCCGGTGCGCGGCTGTCACCGTTGCCTAGACGACCCCCGTGTCCAGCCCGCTCCGCACCACCACGACCAGGAGACCTCCCATGGTCCAGTTAACGACCCCGCCCACGCCGGCGGCCCCGGCGGAACCGACCGTCGGCCGGTCCGGCAAGGTCCACGGCACCCGCTACAAGTGGGGCATCCTCTGGATCGGCATCTTCGCCCAGGCCGCCTTCAGCGCCACCTTCCAGGGCATCCCCACCTCCGGCTCCATCCTGCAGACCGCCTACGAGCTGACCACCGGTCAGCTCGGCTTCGTGCTCGCGGCGGTGACGGCCGGCATCTTCGTCACCGACGTCTTCTGGGGCATCCTCTCCGACCGGATCGGCGAGCGGGTGGTGCTGATCACCGGTCTCTCCGGCACCACCATCGCCCTCGCCCTGGTCACCGTCTTCCTGGTGCCCTCCGGCGGGGCGGTGCCCTCCTACGTCGCGCTGGCGGTGGTGCTGTTCTTCGCCGGCGCCCTCGGCGGCTGCGTCAACGGCGCCTCCGGCCGGGCGGTGATGGGCTGGTTCCCGCCCGCCAAGCGCGGGTTCGCGATCTCGCTGCGGGTCGCGGCCGTCCCGGCCGGCGGGGCGATCGGCGCCGCCGTGCTGCCGCCGCTGGCCCTCGGCGCGGGCTTCCGCTGGGTCTTCGCCTTCCTCACCGTCTTCTGCCTGCTGGCCACCCTCGCGGTGGTGATCTGGCTGGACGAGCCCCCGCTGGCCCGCACCAAGGACGCCGGCTCCACCGCCCCGTCCCCGCTGAAGCGCTGGGACATCTGGCGGGTGGCCATCACCGCCTTCCTGCTCGACCTTCCGCAGTTCCTGGTGCTCACCTTCGGCTCGGTCTTCCTGCACACCGTCAAGGGCATGTCGATCGGCTCGATCGCGGTGCTGCTGGTCGCGGTGCAGATCCTCGGCGCCGTCTCCCGGGTCTGGGGCGGCCGGTGGACCGACCGTCAGGGCGGCCGGTACCGCCGCACCCTGGTCACCGCCTACTCCTGGGTGATCGCGGTCGCCTACACCGGCATCGCGCTCTTCGAGTCCTCCCCGACCTGGGTGGTGGCCGGCCTGCTGATCCTGGCCGGCTTCCTCTCCTGCGGCTGGCACGGCGTGCACTACGCCGAGATCGCCACCATGGCCGGCGCCGAGCGCTCCGGCACCGCGCTCGGCCTGGAGAACACCATGGTCTTCGCGGGCGCCTTCGCCACACCCCTGCTCATCCCGCTGCTGCTGGACGTCTCCGGCTGGCCCGTCGTCATGCTGGTCATCGGCGCCGCTCCGGCCGTCCTCTCCGCCCTCCTGATGCCCCGCGAACTCCCGCGCTCGGCCGGGGCGGCCTGACCTCCGGCCCACCTCCGACGCGCCGACGGGCGCGCCGACGGCGCACCGCCGGGGCGGTCTCCACTGACACGGTGTCAGCGGGGGCCGCCCCGGCGGTTGTTCGGGTTGGATCGGGGTGGATCGGGGTGGTTCCGGGCCGTCCGGGATCAGCGCGGGTCGCGGTCGTAGACGGACCTGGACCAGCGGTAGCCGAGGACGGTGAGCACGAGGCACCAGCCGACGGCGAGCCAGCCGTTGTGGCCGATCCCGGTGCCGAGCAGCAGCCCGCGCAGGGTCTCGATGGCGGGCGTGAAGGGCTGGTACTCGGCGATCGGCTGGAACCAGCCCGGCATCGCGTCGACCGGGACGAAGGCGCTGGAGATCAGCGGGAGGAAGATCAGCGGCAGGGCGTTGTTGCTGGCCGCCTCGGCGCTGGGGCTGACCATGCCCATCCCGACCGCGATCCAGGTCAGGGCGAGCGCGAAGAGGGCGAGCAGGCCGAAGGCGGCCAGCCACTCCAGTGCGGTCGCCCCGGTGGAGCGGAAGCCGATCGCGACCCCGACCGCACCGACCAGCACCACGGCCGCCACCGACTGCACGACGCTGCCGACGACGTGGCCGATCAGCACCGAGCCCCGGTGGATGGCCATGGTGCGGAAGCGGGCGATGATGCCCTCGGTCATGTCGTTGGAGACCGAGACGGCGGTGCCGACGGTGGTGCCGCCGATGGTCATCAGCAGGATGCCGGGCACCAGGTAGGCGATGTAGTCGGAGCGGTCCGCTCCCCCGCCGCCGATGCCGGCGCTCATCACGTCGCCGAAGACGTAGACGAAGAGCAGCAGCAGGACCACCGGGGTGAGCAGCAGGTTGAGGGTCAGGGAGGGGTAGCGGCGGGCGTGCAGGAGGTTGCGCCGCAGCATGGTGGAGGAGTCGCGCACGGCCAGGGACAGGGAGCTCATCGGGAGGCCTCCGCGGGGTGGGTGGTGAGGGCGAAGAAGACGTCGTCCAGGTCGGGGGTGTGCACGGTGAGCTCGTCGGCCTCGATGCCGTGGTCGTCCAAGTGGTCGAGGATGCGCCGCAGTTGGCGCTGGCTGCCGTCGCTGGGGAGTTGCAGCGCGAGGGCCTCGTCGTCGCGGGCGGCGTCCGGGAGCGCGTCGGCGGCGCCCCGGTAGGCGTGCGGGTGGGTGAACCGCAGGCGGACGTGCCCGCCGGGGACCAGCCGCTTGAGCTCCTCGGCGGTGCCCTCGGCGACGATCCGGCCGCCGTTCAACACCGCGATGCGGTCGGCGAGTTCGTCGGCCTCCTCCAGGTACTGGGTGGTCAGGAGGACGGTGGTGCCGTCGGCCACCAGCTCGCGGACGATCTGCCACATGGCGTGCCGGGAGCGCGGGTCCAGGCCGGTGGTGGGCTCGTCCAGGAAGATGACGCTCGGGCCGCCGACCAGGGTCATGGCGATGTCCAGGCGGCGCTTCATGCCGCCCGAGTAGGTGGCGGCGGGCTTCTTCGCGGCCTCCACCAGGTCGAAGCGGCGCAGGAGTCCGGCCGCCACCCGGCGTCCCTCGGCCTTCGGCAGGTGGTGCAGGTCGGCCATCAGCAGCATGTTCTCCTCCCCCGTGATCAGGCCGTCGACGGCGGAGAACTGGCCGGTGACGCCGATCGCGGCGCGGACCTGCTGCGGGGCGGCGGCCAGGTCGTGACCGGCCACCCGGACCTGGCCGCCGTCGGCACCGACCAGGGTGGAGAGGATCTTCACGACGGTGGTCTTGCCGGCGCCGTTCGGCCCGAGCAGCGCGAAGACGGAGCCGGCCGGGATCCGCAGGTCGATCCCGTCGAGCACCACCTTCTCCCCGTACGACTTGCGCAGACCGACGGCGGTGACGGCGGCGGGGGCCTGCGCGGACCCGCCGTGCTTCCTGGGCGTGGGCATGACAGACGAAGGCACGGAGCCCTCCCCTTTCGGTGAACGGACTTGCCTGGCAGGTGGGTTCGCGGACGACGGGGGCGGTCAGCCCCGGGCGCGCAGGACGTCGATGTTGCCGTAGCGGGTACGGGCGCGGACCTTGACGGTCTCCTCGGCCTCGTCCGGGGCCTCGGTGCCGGTGAGCATGTTCCGCACCTGGCCGGCCCCGGAGTTGACGTCCAGCCAGGCGGCGGTGCCCGACCGGATGCCGACCTCGATGGCGCCGTAGTTGGTCTCCAACTGGGCGGTGCCACGCGCCACTTCACCGACCCGGATGGTGCCGTGCGCGGTGGTGGCGGCCACCGAGGCCTCGGCCCGCCGGACGTCGATGTCGCCGTTGGCGCCGCTCACCCGCAGATCGCCGCCGGCCAGCTCCACGGTGGTGGTGCCGTGCGAGTTCTTCAGGACGGCGGAGCCGGTGACGCTGCCGATCCGGACGCTGCCGGTGCTGGTGGAGACCTCGGCGGTGCCCTCGACCCGCCCGACGGTGATCGAGCCGTGCGAGGCGGTCAGCCGGAGCGGGCCGGTGGTGTCCAGCCGGGTGTCACCGGTCGAGGTCTTCACCCGGACCTCGCCGAGCCGGCCCTCGCCGAGCACCTGGGCCCAGGCGCCGGTCACGTCGACCACCGAGCCGGTGGGCAGCTCGACGGTGACGTCCACCGTGCCGGGCTTGCGCAGCGAGTTGCGGTGCTTGGCGGTCTTCACGGTGAGGGTGCCGTTGACGAAGGTCACCTCGGTCTGCTCGACCGCCCGGCGGTCGTTGTCCTTCTTGGGGTTGCGGGGCAGCACCTCGACCACGGTGTCGGTGCGGTCCCCGGCGGAGAGGCGGATCGAACCGGCCTCGACGTGGGCGGAGACGGTGATGGGGGTGGGGGTCTCGAAAGAAGGCATGGCTGTGGCGTCCTCTTGGCTCTCGGTGACATCTCCGCAGGCGGGAGAGGTGCGGTGGGATCCGGCGCGCGGTCGACGCGCCGTCAGGAGGTGCGGGCGGGCGGGCCGGTCAGCGGACCCAGCCCGTGATGCTCTGGCCGAAGCTCTGGACCCGTCCCGGCGGGGCCGGGCGCGGTGCGCCGCCGTCCACTGCGGCCGAGACGGCGCGCACCAGCCAGGCGTTGACCGACAGGCCCTCGCGGCTCGCGGCCTCCTCGGCCCGGGCCTTCAGCGGGGCCGGCAGGCGCAGGTTCACCCGGGCCGTGGCGCCGCCCTCGTCGAGATCGGCGGCGGCCCAGGCGGGCTCGGCGGGGGCGAAGGGCTCCGCCGGGACGGCGGGCTCGACGGGCGGCAGGGTCACCACGAAGTCCGGGTCGAGCCCGCGCAGCCGCACGTCGACCGAGCCCGGCGCCAGCTCGCGGGTGATCTCGTCCATCGCGGCCGAGAGCACGTTGAGCATGGTCAGCCTGGTCGCCGACTCCAGCGGGGCGGTGAGCCGCTCCGCCAGCTCGCGGGCGTCGTCGCCGCCGGCCTCGGCTGCCACCGCGAGCTCGCGGCGGAGGTTGTCGACATACGGGGTGAGGTCCATGACGCCATCATGGCACCACGGTGGCACCACATGCAAGCCCCCTTGGCGCCACCCTGGCTCAAACTGGCACCAAACCGCTCTCACCTGCGAAAATGCCCGGCTGACCCTCGCCGGAACAGCCCGGCCGAGACCTTGCCGACGCGCCGATGGCGCCACCTTGGCACCAAGTGGCACCGAATGGCGCCACTCGGCGCCGAGGCGACTGCACAGCCCTGGGCATAGACCGGTCCCGCCGTGCCTTGAGAGCGGAGGACGATGCCACCGACGGAGAGGAGAGCACCCCGTGCCGGTGCAGCCCATCTCGCCCGAGCGCCTGGCCGAGCTGCTCGCCGACCGGATCGCCGCGCTGCCCGTGACCGACGGCCGCCGGATCCGGGTCGCAGTGGACGGCGCCCCCGCCGCCCGGCCCGGCGAGTTGGCCGACGCCCTGGTGGAGCCGCTGCGGCTGCGCGGCCGGCCGGTGCAGCGGGTGTCGGCGGCCGACTTCCTGCGGGCCGCCTCGATCCGGTTGGAGTACGGCCACCAGGACACCGACGCCTACCACGATCTCTGGCTGGACGAGGGATCGCTGCTGCGCGAGGTGCTCGACCCGCTGGAGCCCGGCGGCACCGGCCGGGTCCTGCCGACCCTGCGCGATCCGGTCACCGACCGCGCCACCCGGGCCGGGTACGTCGCGCTCGCGCCGGACGCGGTGCTGCTGCTGGACGGCCCGCTGCTGCTCGGCCGCTGGCTGCCCTTCGACCTGACGGTGCACCTGGCGCTGACCCCCGCCGCACTCGCCCGGCGCACCGCGCCCGAGCTGCGCTGGACGCTGCCGGCCTTCGCCCGCTACGAGGCAGAGACCGGCCCGGCCGGGCTGGCCGACCTCACCGTCCGCTGCGACGACCCGCGCCACCCGGCCCTGGTGACGCCCCACCAGCCCCGGGAGTCCCGGGCGTAGGCCCGCGCTGGCAGTGCGGGCACCAGTAGGCCGGCCGGTCCCGGTCGTGGGTGGCGGCCCGGACCGGGGTGCCGCACCGCAGGCAGGGGCGGCGCTCGCGGCCGTAGACCCAGTGCAGCCGGCCCGGGCGCGGGTCGGGCACGGTGGGGTGGCCGGTGCGGGTCTTGTTGGCGTCGAGGAGCTGCTGCGCACGGGCCAGCAGCCGGTCCAGCACCGGTGCGGCGTCGGCGACCGGCGACCAGGGGGTGAGGGAGGCCAGGAAGCTGAGCTCGTTGGCGTAGATGTTGCCGATGCCGGCCAGGTTCCGCTGGTCCAACAGGGCTTCGCCGAGCGGGCGTTCGGGTGCGGCGAGCAGGCGACGGGCGGCCTCGGCCACGCTCCAGTCCGGGCCGAGCAGATCCGGGCCCAGGTGGCCGACCACGCTCGACTCCTCGGCGGTGCGCAGCAGCCGGACCACCGGCAGCCGGTACCCGACGGCGGTCGGCCCCTCGGTGCCCAGCACCACCCGGATCTGGTGGGCCGCGCCGCCGGACCACCGCTCCCCCGGCCCGAAGACCGCCCACCGGCCGTCCATCCGCAGGTGGGTGTGGAGCGTCAGACCGCCCTCGAACCGGGTCAGCAGGTGCTTGCCGCGCGGCACCGTGCCGAGCACTTGGCGGCCCGTCAGATCGGCGGTGGCGTGGGCGGGCACCCGGAAGTCGGAGCGGGTCAGCTCCCGGCCGGTGAGCGCGCGGTCCAGCTCGGCGGCGACGCGGTGGACGGAGTCTCCTTCTGGCACCCGTCCATCATGGGGCACCGGCCCGGGGCCGGGCGGCCCGACCGGCCGCCCGGCCCCGGGCCGGGCCGACCCCCGGTCAGGCGCCGACGCCCGGGAGGCCGGTCTCCAGACCGTCCAGCGCGTGCGAGCAGACGCAGTCCCGGTCACCGTCGGCGGGCAGCGCGGCCAGGGTCTCGAAGAGCACGGTGCGCAGCCGGTCGACGTTGCGTCCGAAGACCTCCAGCACCTCCCCGTGGGTGACGCCCTCGCCGGTCTCCACGCCCGCGTCCAGGTCGGTGACCAGCGCCAGCGAGGTGTAGCAGAGGCCCAATTCGCGGGCCAGTACGGCTTCCGGATGGCCCGTCATGCCGACCACCGACCAGCCGTTGGCGGAGAACCAGCGGGACTCGGCCCGGGTGGAGAAGCGCGGGCCCTCGATCACCACCAGCGTGCCGCCGTCCACCGGCTCCCAGTCGAGCGCCTTGGCGGCGTCCAGCGCGGCGGCTCGCCCGTCCGGGCAGTACGGGTCGGCCATCGAGACGTGCACCACCTCGGGGCGGCCACCGGCCGGCAGCGGCAGGCCGTCGTAGTAGGTCTGCGCCCGGCCGGCGGTCCGGTCGACGAACTGGTCCGGCACCACCAGCGTGCCGGGCCCGTACTCGACCCGCAGCCCGCCGGTGGCGCAGGGGCCGAGCACCTGGCGGACGCCCAGCGAGTGCAGCGCCCAGAGGTTGGCCCGGTAGTTGATCCGGTGCGGCGGCAGGACGTGGTCCCGGCCGTGGCGCGGCAGGAAGGCCACCCGCCGCCCGGCCACCTCGCCGAGGAAGACCGAGTCGCTGGGCGTCCCGTACGGGGTGTCCACCACCACCTCGGTGACCTCGTCCAGCAGGGCGTAGAGCCCGGAGCCCCCGATCACTCCCAGCTCGGCGCGGGCGGAACGGTCGGTGCTCTGATCCATGGTGACGGCCTCTCAGTCGCTACGGTCGCTAGGGTCACACGGGCACTGTTCGAAGATCCACTCTACGGAGCCGGGCCACCCCGGCCCCGCGCCCCACCGTCCAGGGGGACCAGATGACCGACGCCGACCCGTACCGCCTCCACCCGGGCGACGCCCGCTCCCCGGTGATCCTGCACGTGCCGCACTCCTCCCGGGTGGTGCCACTCGGGGCCCGGTCCGGCATCCTGCTCGACGATCTTTCCCTGGAACGGGAGTTGGACCACATCACGGACGCCCACACCGCCGAGCTGGCCGCCACCGCCGCCGGGGCCGCCGCCCGCACGCCCTGGCGGTTCGTCAACCGGACCTCCCGCCTGGTGGTCGACCCCGAGCGCTTCCCGGACGAGCGGGAGGAGATGACGGCCGTCGGCATGGGCGCGGTCTACACCCGCACCACCCACGGCGAGCCGCTGCGGGCACCCGGCTTCGACCCGGAACCACTGCTGGATCGGTACTTCCACCCGTACGCGGCGGCGCTCACCGAGGCGGTGGAGGAGCGGCTGACGGCCGTCGGCCGGGCCGTGGTGATCGACGTGCACTCCTACCCGACCGAAGCGCTGCCGTACGAACTGCACGGCACCGGCCCGCGACCGCCGGTCTGCCTGGGCACCGATCCGTTCCACACCCCCGCCGCGCTGCTGGCGGCGGCCCGCAGGTGCTTCGACGGCTTCGGCGGCACCGGGCTGGACAGCCCGTTCGCCGGCACCTACGTCCCGCTGCGCCACTACGGCCGGGACGCCCGGGTCTCCGCCCTGATGGTGGAGCTCCGCCGCGACGGCTACATGGCCGAGCCCGGCGGACCGGCCGGCCCGGGGCTCGGTGCGCTGGCCACCGCGCTGGCCCGGCTGGTGGACCTGGCGACCGGCTGACGCACGGTCAAGTGGAGCCCCAATCCGGGTAAAGCACCGTATGTCCGTCAGCAAAGGAACCCTGATCGGCCCCGGCATCCCCCCCGGTGCGCACACTGTCGGAACGGACCCCCACAATGTCCGCCATGGCCGAACTGGAAGACCCGCACTTCGCCCCCGCACCGCCCACCGAGCGCCGCCGGCTGAGCCGGCGGGCCCGGATCACCCTCGGCGGCGGCGCCGCCGTGGCCGCCGTGCTGGCGGTGAACCTGGGCATCGACGACGGCCGGGACAGGTACGAGCAGAGCATCGCGGGCCAGTCCGCCGACGGAGCCACCAAGGTCGTCCCCGGCGAGGCCTCCCGCGAGCAGCCCTGGCTCGGCTCCCCCGCCGCCACCTGGGCGAACGGCGAGGCCGGCATCGTGCTGCCGGAGGCCCGGCCGGTCGGGGTGTTCAGCGCCGAGCAGGTGGCCGAGCACCTGCGGACGGTGCGTTCCTTCCTGCTCGCGGCCAACGTCGACCCGGCGACCGTGAAGGGCGGCAGGCCCGACCGGGCGCTGGCCCTGCTGACCGAGCCGAGCCGCAGCTACGTGGACGACTGGCTGGCCCGGCCGACCCGCGACTCCGACCCGGCGCTGCTGTTCAGCCGCTTCGACCCGCAGCGGGCGGTGCCGGTCACCGACACCGTGAAGGTCAAGGGCGAGCTGAGCTTCGCCGAGGGCCGGGACGGCGGGCTGACGGTGACGACCGACCACAGCTTCGCCTACGCGCTCTTCCCCGGCCCGGAGGCGGGCAAGGCGCGCAGCTCGGCGAGCCCGGCCGGTGTGGTGCCCGCCGCCTTCGGCAATCCGGTCTTCCAGGCCCGGGTCGAGCGCGAAGTGGTCCGCCGCCAGCTGGAGTTCCACTTCGAGGACCCGGCGACGTCCGGGGCCGGGCCCGGGCAGACCGAGCTCGGCCGGATCGCCGCCAGCTTCGCCAACAACGTCTGCGAGATGGGGAACGGCTTCCTGGAGACCGACTTCGGCGGCACCGACCAGGAGATCGACACCTCCGGCCGGATGGGCGACCCGTACGACCGCGGCACCGGCGACATCGGCGGGGCCGGAAGCTGCGTCGCCGTCCGGGGCACCTGACGGCCCGTCGGCTCCCCGGCTCCGCCGCGCTGCTCGCCGCAGCGGGGCCGGGGAGCCGGTTCAGACGACGCCGGGACCGCCGTCCGCCGGGACGGCGCGGACGGTGTGGGTGCCGTCCGTCGGGATCAGCCGGTCACCCGGGACGGCGCGGTCGATCGCCTGCCGGAGCGCGGCCGGTCTGGTGGACGGATCGGCCGCCGCGGCGGGCAGGGCCGGCACCGGGCCGAGCGCACTGCCCGCCGCGGCGGCGGTGAAGGTCCGACGGTGCATCAGCTCTCCTCGGGACGGAGGCCCACCCGGGTGGCGGGCCCGCCGTACCCGGTCCGTCCCGTCCCGTCGGACGCGCTGCGCGACACCGCCGGACGGCGGGTCACCTGGTCGCGCTGACCGGCTCCTCCCGGTGGCCCTCCGTCGTCCCGGCAACTACGGCGGCCGGAGCGGTGCTGCGGGGCGGGAGCTTGGCCCCCTCGATGTCCACGTCCGGGGTGATCCGGTCCAGCCACTTCGGCAGGCCCCAGGCCCGGCGACCGAGCAGCGCCATGGCGGCCGGCACCAGGGTCATCCGGACCACGAAGGCGTCGATCAGGACGCCGAAGGCGAGCGCGAAGCCGATCGACTTGATGATCGGGTCGTGGTTGAAGACGAAGCCGCCGAAGACCGCGACCATGATCAGGGCGGCGGCGGTGACGACCCGTCCGCTCTGCGCCAGGCCCTGGGTGACCGCCCCGGCCGCGTCCTTGGTGTGCTCGTAGTGCTCGCGCATCCGGCTGACCAGGAAGACCTCGTAGTCCATCGCCAGGCCGAACAGCACGCCGATCAGCAGGACCGGCAGGAAGCTGGTGACCGGCCCGGCCGAGGGCACGTCCAGCACGCCGTTCAGGTGGCCCTGCTGGAACACCCAGACGGTGGCGCCGAGCGAGGCGGCGATCGAGAGCAGGAAGCCGAGCGCGGCCTTGAGCGGCACCAGGACGGAGCGGAACGCGATGGTGAGCAGCACCAGGGCGAGCAGCACGATGATGGTCACGAAGAGCGGCAGCGCGTCCGAGAGCTTGTTGGAGATGTCGATGGTGGCGGCGGTGCCACCGGCGATGTAGAGGGTGCCGCCGGCCTGGGCGGCCTCCGGGGCGAGGGCCCGCAGGCGGTGCACCATGTCGGTGGTGGCCTCGTCGTCCGGGCCGGTCTTCGGCACCACGGCGATCACGCTGAGGCTGCCGTCGGGGTTGGCGGTGGGCGGGGCGACCGCGGCCACGCCGGGGTCGGCGGCGAGCGAGCGGGCCAGGCCGGTGACGGTGGCCGCGCGCTGCTCGGCCGGCACGGCGGCGGTGTCGACGACGGCGACCAGGGTGGCGTTGAAGCCGGGGCCGAAGCCGTCGGTGAGCAGTTGGTGGCTCTTGTGCTGGGTGCTGGCGGCGGGCTGCGAGGCGTTGCTCGGCAGGCCGAGGCGCAGGTCCTTGGCGGGGAGTGCGAGGGCGACCAGGCCGACCACGCCGACCAGCAGCACCGCCAGCGGGCGACGGGTCACCAGGGCGGCCCAACGGGCGCTCCAGGAGGGCGCGTTCGCGGGCTTCCCGGCCTCGGCACCGGCCGGCCCGGCGGCGACCCCGGCCGTGCCCTCGGCTCCGGCCTCACTCCGGGCCTTGACCTCGCGCTGGGCCTCGCGCTGGGCCTTGCGCTGGGCCTTGCCCTTGTCCCGGGGCCGCAGGCGCTCGCCCGCGAAGCTGAGCGAGGCCGGCACCAGGGTGACGGCGATCAGCACGGCCAGCAGGACGGTGACGGCAGCCGCCAGGCCCATCGCGGTGAGGAACGGGATGCCGGTGACCGCCAGCGCGGCCAGGGCGATGATCACGGTCGCCCCGGCGAACACCACCGCGCTGCCGGCAGTGGCCGTGGCCCGGGCGATGGAGTCGTCCAAGTCCGCCTCGGGATCCGCGAGTTGCTCGCGGTGGCGGGAGATGATGAAGAGCGCGTAGTCGATCCCGACGGCCAGCCCGATCATCAGGGCGAGCACGGTGGCGGTGCTGGTGAGATCCACGAAGCGGGAGACGAACTGAACCCCCATCACCCCGATGACCACGCCGACGGCGGCGGTCAGCAGGGGCAGTCCGGCCGCCACCAGCGAGCCCAGTGCCAGGAACAGCACGGCGAACGCGATCACCACGCCGACCACCTCGGCCGGACCGCCGACCTCGGTGACCGGGGCCATCACCGAGCCGCCCAACTCCACCTGGAGCCCGGCGCCCCGCGCCTGGGTGACGGCCTCGGTGAGGGCGTCCTTGGAGCTCTGCGGCACCTGGTCGGCCGGGCGGTCGAACAGCACGTCGGCGAAGCCGATCCGGTGGTCGGCCGAGACGGTGCCGGCCTCGGCCGGCGAGGCCACGTGCACCACCCCGGGGACGGCGGCGGCCTGCTGCAACCCGTCGGCCACCGCCTGCCGGGCGGCCGGATCGGTCAGCGTCCGCCCCTCGGGGGCGGCGAACACCACCCGGGCGCTCCCGCCGGAGGCGGCCGGGAAGCGGTGCTCCAGCAGGTCCTGGGCCTGCTGCGACTCGATGCCGGGCACCGTGAACTCGGTGCTCGGCTTGCCGTGCAGGGTGGCGCCGAGACCGCCGACCACCGCGAGCACCAGCAGCCAGACCCCGACCACCGCACCCCGGCGGCGTATCGCCCACCGCCCCAAGCCGTACAGGCGTGCCGCCATGCCGTCCTCCCTCTCGCCTCGCTCCGTGCCCCGTCCGGGCGCTCGTTGCACCGTACGGCATTTTTACACTGGACTGTAATTTAACCCTTGGTGGTAATCTCCGCACCATGACCAGTGACGCCCGCCAGGACGGCCTCAGGGAGCGCGGCAAGGCCAAGCGCCGGGACGCGATCGTCCGGGCCGCCTTGAAGGAGTTCGCCGACCGGGGCTTCGACGCGACGACCATCGCCGACATCGCGGCCGAGGCCGAGGTCTCGCCGCGCACGGTCACGCTCTACTTCCCCTCCAAGCTCGACCTCGCCCTCGCCCACTTCGACGGCTTCACCTCGGAGCTGGCCGCCGGGCTGCGCGAGCGCCCGGAGGGGTGGACGATCCTGGACGCGCTGGAGCACTGGCTGCGCACCCGGTTCACCGAGACCACCGAGCTGGACGAGCTCAGCGACCGGATCCTGGAGGCCGACCCCCGGTTGAAGGGCCTCGCCAACTCCCGGCTGGCCGAGGTGATCCAGGAGGGCACCCGGCTGTTCGCCGAGGAGACCGGAAGTTCGCCGGACGACTTCGCGCCCCGGCTGGCGGCGGCTGCCGCGGCCGGCATCGTCTCCGAGCTCTGCCACAGCCCGGAGCCGGAGAACGTCGAGGCCGCCATCGCCTTCATCCGCGCGGGCGTCGCCACCCTTCCGTAGGCCACCGGACACCCGCCGCGCACCCCTCGCCCTCGGGCTGCCCAAGTCCGGCCCAACCGACCGTCAAGCCGTCACCCGGCCGCCCGGGCCCGGCGTACAGTGGCCGTCCCCGGCCCACCTCGGCCGGGGACGGTACGGGGCGCGGCGAGCGGGAGGACGAGGAGTCGTGAGCAGAGCGGTGGGCCACCGGAGCCTGCAGTGGCGGGGGCGGCGACCAGAGGGGGCGGAGGCCGCCGTGCTGGTGCTGCACGGGGGCAAGGAGCACAGCGAGGAGCGTCCCGGGCCGGTCAACCTGCCCGGCCTGCGGATGGCCGGCTTCGCCCGCGCGGTGGCCCGGCTGACGGCGGGTCAGCGGGTCGCGGTCGGGGCCGTGCGCTACCGCTACCGGGGGTGGAACGGCGCGCACGCCGACGCCGCCCGCGACGCCTCCGCCGCACTCAGCGACCTCGCCGAGGCGCTCGGCCCGGTGCCCACCGTGCTGATCGGCCACTCGATGGGGGGCCGGGCCGCGATCCGGGCGGCCGGTCACCCCTGTGTGTTGGGCGTGGTGGCGCTCGCCCCCTGGTGCCCGCCGGAGGAGCCGGTGGTCCAGCTCAAGGACCGCACCCTGATCACCCTGCACGGCGACCGGGACACCGTCACCGCCCCCGCCGCCACCCGGCTGCTGGCCGCCCGAGCCCGCGAGGCCGGTGCCCGGGTGGCGGGCTACACGGTGCCCGGCGCGGGCCACGCCCTGATGCAGCGCCCCGGGGACTGGCACCGGATCACCGCCACGCTCACCGCCGCACTGCTCGGCCTGCGGCCCTTCCCCGCCGAGGTGGCCGCCGCCCTCACACTGGCCCCGGGGCAGGACGGCGGCCTGGAGCTCCCCCTGACCCCGCGTCACGCCACGCCCGCCACCCACTGAAGGCCGGGACGGAAACCCGTGCCGCGCCGACGGCCATAGCGGACACCCTCTGACCTAGTTGCCGCCTATCTTTTCTCTTGTCGACGGAACGACCGACCAGAACGACGAAGACGGAGAGCCACCATGACCGGGACCACCGACCTCCAGGCCGAGACCACCGCCCCCGCCCTCACCGGCGAGCGGGCCGACCTGCTGGAGCAGCTCGGCAAGTCGCGCTTCTTCCTCCGCTTCACCGCCAACGAGCTGACCGACGGTCAGGCCGGCCACCGCTCGACGGTCAGCGGGCTGACCGTGGGCGGGCTGATCAAGCACGTCGCCAGCGTGGAGAAGGTCTGGGTGGACTTCATCCTGGGGGGCCCGTCCGCGATGCCGGACTTCTCCGCGATGACCGAGGAGGACTTCGCGGCGCGGGAGAACGAGTTCCGGCTGCTGGAGGACGAGACGCTGGAGGGCGTGCTGGCCGCCTACGCCGAGGTGGCCGCCCGGACCGACGCGCTGGTCGCCACCGTCGACCTGGACGCGGCGCACCCGCTGCCGAAGGCGCCGTGGTTCGACCAGGACGCCAAGTGGTCCGCCCGCCGGGTGTTCCTGCACGTGATCGCCGAGACCTCCCAGCACGCCGGCCACGCGGACATCGTCCGCGAGGCCATCGACGGCGCGAAGAGCATGGGCTGACGGTCGGCCGGCACGGTGGGATACTCGTACGGTCCGTCCGGGTCGAGAGGGTGTCCGAATGAGCAGCAACCGGGTCCGGGTCCTGCGCAAGCAGCAGCGGCTCAGCCTGGAGGCCCTGGCGGAGCGGGCCGGGGTGACCAAGAGCTACCTGTCGAAGGTCGAGCGCGGGCTCAGCGACCCCTCCATCTCCACCGCGCTCAAGCTGGCCAACGCCCTCGGGGTCGAGGTCGGCCGGCTGTTCTCCGACGAGGAGGACCCCGAACTGGTCACCGTGGTCCGGGCCGACGAGCGCACCCCGATCGCGGCCGGGGCCGGCCCGGGCGCCCCGCACTACGAGGGCATCGCCACCGGTCTGAGCGGCAAGCAGATGGTGCCGTTCGTGATGTACCCGCCGCCGGCCGGGGTGGACACCCCGTTCAAGTCGCACGGCGGCGAGGAGTTCCTCTTCGTGCACGCCGGGACGGCCGAGCTGGAGCTCGCCGACCGGACGGTGGCGCTCGGCCCCGGGGACAGCGTCTACTTCAACTCCGCGCTGCCGCACCGCTGTCACAGCACCGGGGCGGAGCCGGCCCAGATCCTGGTGGTGATCCACGACGATCCGGCCGACTCCGACGGACGGGTCCCGCCACTGCCCTGACGCCCGCCACGGGGCCCGTCCTGACACCTGCCACGGGGCCCGGTGGCGACGGTGGGTCAGGCCGGGACGCCCGCCGTCTCGGCGAGCAGGCCCGCCAGTTCGGCCCGGCCGGCCGCGTCCAGCGGCAGCAGCGGGAGCCGCGGGTCACCGGCCTCGAAGCCCGCCAGTGCGAGCCCGGCCTTCACCGTGGTCGGCAGGCCGCCGCGCAGCAGGAAGCTCAGCAGCGGCAGTTGACGGTAGAACACCCGGCGGGCCGCCTCCAGGTCGCCGGCCCGCACCGTACGGTGCAGCTCCAGCGTCAGCTCGGGCACCAGGCAGGCGGCGGCCGTGCACCAGCCCGCCGCTCCGGCGGCGAACGCCTCCAGGGCGAGCGGATTGCTCCCGTTGTAGAACGGCAGCGCCCCGTCGGTGAGCCGGTGCAGGCGGTGCATGCGCTGGATGTCCCCGCTGCTCTCCTTGACCATGGTGATGTTCTCCACCTCCCGGACCAGCCGGACCATCAGCTCCGGCGGCAGGTCGACCCCGGCGGTGGCCGGGTTGTTGTAGATCATCACCGGGACGGTCACCGCGTCGGCGACCTCGGTGAAGTGCCGGACGATCTCGCGCTCGTCCAGCCGCCAGTACGAGAGCGGCAGCACCATCACCACGTCCGCCCCCGCCCGCTCGGCGAACCGGGCCCGCTCGACCGCGCCCCGGGTGGTGAGCTCGGCGATGCCGACCACGGTGGGGACCCGGCCGGCGACGGCGGACACCGCCGCCTCGGCCGCCGCGTACCACTCGTGGTCGGAGAGGTAGGCGCTCTCCCCGGTCGATCCCAGGGGGGCGACCGCGTGGCAGCCGGACCGGACCAGACGGTCCGTCAGCTCGGCGAGCCGGCCGGTGTCCACCGTGCCCCCTCCGGGGGTGAACGGCGTGACGGGGTAGGCGATGATGCCGTCCAGGGCTGTCCGGGTCATGGTCAGGCGCCGTTCTGGGTGGGGTGGGCGGAGGCGGGCGGGACCGACAGGGCGTCGGTGTGGCCGGCCCGGAGGGCGCGGCGCGCGTAGTAGGCGAAGGAGGCCTGGCCGCGCTTGGGGGCGGAGATCCAGTCGTGCGCCTCCCTGGCCAGCAGCTCCGGGATCTCCTGGATCTTCCCGGCCGCGCTCGCCAGCAGCTGGAGCCGGGCGGCCCGTTCGAACAGCACCGCCAGGGTGCAGCTCTCCTCGATGCTGCCGGTGGCGACCAACTGGCCGTGGTGGGCCAGCAGGACGGCGCGCTTGTCGCCGAGTGCCGCCGTGATGATCTCGCCCTCCTCGTTCCCGACCGGGATGCCCGGCCACTTCTCCAGGAAGGCGCAGTCGTCGTAGAGCGGGCACAGGTCCATGTGCGAGACCACCAGTGGGGTCTCCAGCATGGAGAGCGCCGAGATGTGCAGCGGGTGGGTGTGGATGACGCAGGCGACGTCCGGGCGGGCCCGGTAGATCCAGCTGTGGAAGCGGTTGGCCGGGTTGGCCATGCCGTCGCCCTCGAGGACGTTCAGGTCCTCGTCGACGAGCAGCAGGTTGTCCTCGGTGATCTCGTCGAAGCCGAGGCCGAGCCGCTGGGTCCAGTAGGTGCCGGGCCGCTCGGCCCGGGCGGTGATCTGACCGGCCAGACCGGAGTCGTGGCCCGCGTCGAAGAGGATGCGGCAGGTGAGCGCGAGCTTCTGCCGGACGGTCCAGTCGTTGTCGGGGATGGCGGCCGTCATCCGCCGGTGGGCGAGCTCCACCAGATCGGACTTGGCCGTCGCGAAGGTCTCCGCAGCCATGGTGCGGTCCTCCCGTTCTCGGGTTGGGAAACTGTGTTCACCATAGGACACCTTGTGTCATCTGTCGACGGGGATCACCCCGGGCCGGTGGCCTGTCGGGGGCGGTGGCTAGGGTGCCGGACAGGTGCACCGGACGATCCCGCTCCGGGTGGCCGACCATGCCAGGAGGAGACGCGGTGCGGCGCTGGGAGTTCGTCGGAGACGGATCTGCGAAGTTCTGGGAGGCCGCCGTCGAGGGCAGCTCCGTCCGGGTCCGGTACGGCCGGATCGACACGGCGGGGCGCGAGCAGCTGAAGGAGCTGGGCTCGGCCGAGGCGGCCGAGGCCCACCTCGCGAAGCTGATCGCGGAGAAGACCCGCAAGGGCTACACCGAGGCCACCCCGCACCCCGGCACGGTCACGCCACCACAGGCCGCCGCACCGCTCGCCGCCGCGCCCGCACCCGCGCCCGCACCCGCACCCGCACCCGCACCCGCACCCGCACCCGCACCCACGGAGACTCCCGGCCCGCCCGCCCTGCCGGACGAGGAGACCTTCGTCTTCCCGGCCGCCTGGCAGCGCCTGGTCCAGCCCCGGCGCGGTGGCGTGGTGCGTTCGGTGCCCCGTCCCGACCCCAAGGCGGTGCGTGCGGCCGAGGACCGGATCGCCGGTCAACTGAGCTGGGTGGAGCAGGTGTTCGCGGCCAAGCAGGTCGATCCGGCACTGGCGGAGGCGGGCCGGGCGTACCTGGCCGGCGAGGCCGATCCGCTCGGTGCGGCCGTGCTGGCCGAGCTGCTGCCGCCCGCCTGGAACCACAACAGCCTGGAGAAGTCCCCGTTCGTCGACGCCTGGGTGGTGCGGTTCGGCCTGCCGTTCGCCGCCTCGGCCGTGCTGGAGCTGGCCGGGCTGCACGTCCAGTACAACCAGCAGGGATCCGTCCGGCGGAACCCCGCACTGCGCTACCGCAGCACCCAGCACGCCTCGCTGAACAGCGCCGCACAGCTGGCCCCCCGGGTCCGCGCGCTCCTGGCGGTCGCCGACGAGGAGACGTACCGACAGGCCGTCACCACCCTGGGAGAGCTGCGCACCACCCTCCTCCGGCGCGCACTCGCCGCCTACCTCGCTCCGGGCACACCGGGCTGGACCGAGGAGTCCGCCGCCGAGCTGTCCCGCACCGGACGCCACCACGGGACCGACCCGCGGGCCCTGCTGGTCGCCGCCCTCGACCGGCCCGAGCAGCTCTCCGTCCTCGGAGAGAGTCCCCAACTCGGCTACCACGACTGGACGGTGAGCCTGTTCGCGACGCTCGCCGACGGCGTCGGCACCGCCGCCGCGCGCTACCTGGACGCGGCACTCGGGCAGTACCACTCCACCGACGAGCTGCGCTCGGTCTCCTCGATCGCGGCCCAGCTCCCGACCGACGAGGCCTTCCGCTTCCTGCTCGGCCGGCTGGCGGAGAAGCCGGCCCGGCCCGCCCTCCAGGACGCGATGGTGCGCTACCCCGTCCGGGCCGCCCGCCTGCTCGCCGAGACGGTGCTGGCCGACGGCCCCACCGCCGCCGAGGCCCGCCGGTTGCTCACCACCCACGTCCAGCTCCAGCACGCCGTGCTGCCCGAGCTGATCGCCCGACTTCCGGACGCCGCAGCCGAGTTGATCGGCTCCCTGGAGGGCGTCCGGCCGCGGATCGCCGACGCCACACCGGCCGAGCTGCCCGAGCTGCTGGTCTCGCCGCCGTGGAGCCGCCCCCGGACCCGCCGCACCGCCCGGGTGCTCACCGGCCTGCGGGCCGACGCCGCACCGGAGTTGGCGTGGCGGGCGGGCGAGCAGGAGCGCTGGTCCCGGCTGGAGGAGAACTGGCCCTACCCCGACGGCACGGACTGGAAGGACGAGATCCGGAAGGTCTTCGGCCGGGCCAGCGGCCTCTGGTACTCCGCCCGGCTGCTGATCCAGGGGCCGGCCGAGCTGCTCGCGCCCCGCCTGCTGGAGTGGCGCCCGACGGACCTCTACGGCTTCGGCGAGAACCTCCGGCCGGTGGTCGCCCGCTACGGCCTGACCGCGCTCCCGGCGCTGCTGGCCGCCGCCGAGCAGCAGCCCGCCACCGTCGCACCGACCCTGCTGCCCTACCTGGACGCCGGGGTGGCCCGGGTGATGGCGGACTGCCTGGTGCGGCTCAAGTCGGCCCAGCCGACCGCCCGTTCGTGGTTCCTCCGGCACGGTGTGCGGGGCGCGCTGCTGCTGGTGCCGGAGGCGGTCGGCCCGGCCGGCGCCGCCCGCCGGGCTGCCGAGCAGGCGCTGCGGCTGGTCGCCAGTGACACCGGCACCGAGTCGCTGACCGCTGCGGTCGCCGACCGCCACGGCGCCGAGGCGGCCGGGATCGTCGCGGAGGCACTGGCCACCGATCCGCTGGAGAACGCGCTGCCCGCCAAGCTCCCCGTGCTGCCCGTCTGGGTGCAGCCCGCCGTGCTGCCGCAGCTGCTGCTGACCTCCGGCCCCGCCCTGCCCGAGTCGGCCGTGCGGCACGTGCTGACCATGCTCGCGCTCTCCCGGCCGCAGGAGCCCTACCCCGGGCTGGCCGTGGTGACCGAGGCGTGCCGGGCGGACTCGCTGGCCGACTTCGGCTGGGCGCTGTTCGAGGAGTGGCGGCAGGCCGGGATGCCCTCGAAGGAGAGCTGGGCGCTGACCGCGCTGGGCTTCCTGGGCGACGACGGCACCGTCCGCCGGCTGACCCCGGTGCTGCGCGAGTGGCCCGGCGAGGGTGTGCACCACCGGGCCGTCGAGGGCCTCGGCGTGCTCGCCGCGATCGGCACCGACGTGGCCCTGCTGCACCTGCACGGCATCGCCCAGCGGGTGAAGTTCAAGGCGCTCAAGTCCCGGGCCCAGGAGCGGATCGCGGAGGTGGCCGAGAGCCTGGGGCTGACGGCCGATCAGCTCTCCGACCGCCTGGTGCCCGATCTCGGACTGGAGGCCGACGGCACCACGGTCGTCGACTACGGCCCGCGTCGCTTCACGGTCGGCTTCGACGAGCAGCTCCGGCCGTACGTGCTGGACGCGGACGGACGGCGGCGCAAGGACCTGCCCGCCCCGGGGGTCAAGGACGATCCGGAGCTGGCCCCGGCCGAGCGCAAGCGCTTCGCCGCCCTGAAGAAGGACGTCCGCACCATCGCGAGCGACCAGCTGCGGCGCTTGGAGGGCGCGATGGTGGCGCAACGCACGTGGACCGCCGCCGAGTTCGAGGACCTGTTCGTCCGGCACCCCCTGGTCTGGCACCTGGCCCGCCGGCTGGTCTGGCTGGCCGACGTCCCGGGCACCCTCGGCCGGGTCACCACCACCGCGTTCCGGGTGGCCGAGGACCGCACCTTCGCCGACGTCGCGGACGAGCGGTACGCACTGCCCGACACCGCCACCGTCCGGCTGGCGCACCCGCTGCTGCTGGACGGGCCGGCCCTGGCGGCCTGGTCGGAGCTGTTCGCCGACTACGAGCTGCTCCAGCCCTTCGCCCAACTCGGCCGTCCGGTGCACCGGCTGACCGAGGAGGAGCTGCGCGCCAACCGGCTGCACCGGTTCGAGGGGTGCAAGGTGCCGGTCGGCCGGCTGCTGGGTCTGACCAAGCGCGGCTGGGAGCGCGGGACACCGGAGGACGCGGGTGTGGAGCGCTGGTTCTCCAAGCGGCTCGGCGACCGCTGCCACCTGGTGATCCAGCTCAGCGACGGCATCGTGGTCGGCACCCCGGACTACTTCCCCGACCAGACCTTCACCACGGTCTGGCTGGACACGGTGCCGCGTGACCACTGGGAGCGCAACGGCCTCGCGCTGCGCTTCCGGGACGTCGCCCCAGTGGCCGCCTCCGAGCTGCTCGCCGACCTGACCGAGGTGACCACCGCATGAGCACCCCCGACGCCGCCCGCCTGCAACGGCCACCCGCCGAGGTGCGCCACGCCGAGGAGCTGGCCGCCCTGCGGGCCGAGGACCGCGACCCGCGCCCGCCCGGCTGGCAGCTCAGCCTGCGGGCCGCCCGCCGCTTCGTGATCGGCGACGAACGGGCCGGGATCACCCGCAAGTTCGTCGGCAACACCGCCCTGGTCGAGCGCGCCCTGGTGACCCTGGCCACCGACCGGGGGCTGCTGCTGGTCGGCGAGCCGGGCACCGCCAAGTCGCTGCTCTCCGAGCTGATCGCAGCGGCCGTCAGCGGGACCTCCACCCTGACCGTGCAGGGCGGCGCGGCCACCACCGAGGACCAGATCAAGTACTCCTGGAACTACGCGCTGCTGGTCTCCGAAGGCCCCTCCCCGCGCTCCCTGGTGCCCGCCCCGATGCTGCGCGGGATGGCCGAGGGCCGGATCGTCCGGTTCGAGGAGATCACCCGCTGCCCGCTGGAGGTGCAGGACTGCCTGCTCTCGCTGCTCTCCGAACGGGTGCTGGCGGTACCGGAGTTGGAGGGCGAGGGCGGCATGGTCTTCGCCCGCGCCGGGTTCAACGTGATCGCCACCGCCAACACCCGGGACCGGGGCGTCAACGAGATGAGCGCCGCGCTGAAGCGCCGCTTCACCTTCGAGACGGTCTTCCCGATCCCGGACTTCGACACCGAACTCGCCCTGGTGGAGGCCGAGTCGAGCGCGCTGCTGCGGCGTTCCGGGGTCACCGTCGCGCCGGACCGGGACGTGTTGGAGGTCCTGGTGACCACCTTCCGCGAGCTGCGGCGGGGTGCGGGCGGTCCGTCCGGCCAGGCCGTGGCCGGTGACCGGATCTCCGCCGTGATGAGCACCGCCGAGGCGGTCTCGGTCGCCCACGCGGTCGGGGTCCGGGGCTGGTACCTGCGGGGCGAGGCCGGCGACGCCGCCGACCTGGTGACCTGCCTGGCCGGCACCGCCGCCAAGGACAGCCCGGAGGACCTGGCCCGGCTGCGGCGCTTCCTGGAGCAGGAGGGCTCCCGCCGGCGCGGCGCGCAGTGGAAGGCCCTGCACCGGGCTCGCCACCTGCTGGCGGAATGATGCCGCCCGCACCGCCCTCCAACCGGGCACCGGCCACCCTGCCGCCCTCCGAGGCCGCGCTGCCCTCCGAGGCCGCGCTGCCCTCCGATCCCGCACCGCCCTCCGAGGTGGTGCTGATCGGAGTGCGCCACCACTCGCCCGCCTGCGCCGGGCTGGTGGCCCGGACCATCGCCGCGCTGCGGCCCGCCCACGTCCTGATCGAGGGTCCGGCCGACTTCGGGGACCGGCTGAACGAGCTGCTGCTCGACCACCAGCCACCGGTCGCGGTCTTCAGCCACCACCGGGACACCGACGGCACCGCCACCTCCTGGGCACCGTTCTGCGAGCACTCGCCGGAGTGGGTGGCCCTCCGTCACGGCCGGGCCGCCGGAGCCCGGGTCCGCTTCATCGACCTGCCCGCCTGGCACCCGGCCCTCACCGGGCGGGCCACCCCGGCGGCCAACCGCTTCGCCGACGCCGAGGCCCGCTACACCGAGGCGGTCGGACGGCTCTGCGCGCACTTCGGCACCGACTCGGTGGACGAGCTCTGGGACAGCCTGTTCGAACTGCCCGACCCGGCCGGGCTGGCCGAACGGCTGGACGCCTACTTCGCGTTGGTACGCGGCGACACCGCCGCCGACCCGGGCGACCAGGCCCGCGAGGCGTACATGGCCTCCTGGGTGCACGCGGCGGCGGCCCGGGCCGAGGGCCCGGTGCTGGTGGTGACCGGCGGCTTCCACACCCCCGCGCTGCGCACCCTGCTCGCCGGACCTCCCAGCGCGCGCTCTCACGCACTGCTCGGTCCTCGGACCGGCCCGGCCACCGACTGGCCCGCCATCCCCTCCCCCGCCCCGGGCTCGGTGGGCGGCAGCTTCCTGGTGCCTTACTCCTTCCGGCAGTTGGACGCCTTCGCGGGCTACCAGTCCGGCCTGCCCTCCCCCGGCTACTACCAACTCCTCTGGGAGCGCGGCCCGTCCGGCGCCGCCGACGCCCTGCTGGAGCAGGTGGTCGGCCGGCTCCGAGCCCGTCGGGTGCCCGCCTCGACCGCCGATCTGGTGACCGCCCGCACCCTGGCCGACGGCCTGGCCGCGCTGCGCGGCCACCCGGTGCGCGGCCGGACCGACGTCCTGGACGGACTGGCCGGGGCCCTGGTCAAGGAGGCACTGGAGCAGCCGCTCCCGTGGAGCACCCGGGGTCCGCTCTCCGCCGGCTCCGATCCGGTCGTGGTGGAAATGGTGGCGGCGGCCACCGGCCAGCGTACCGGCCGGCTGCACCCGGACACCCCGGCCCCGCCGCTGGTGCACGACTGTGCCGCCCAACTCGCCCTGCACGGAGTCGTCCTGGGCTCGTCGACGACGGCCGAACTGACCGATCCGGCCGGGCTGGAGCGCAGCCGGCTGCTGCACCGGCTGCGGGTGCTCGGCATCCCCGGCCACACCCGCGCCGCCGGTCCGGCCTCCGGCACCGATCCGGTCTTCAGCGAGCGCTGGGAGCCGACCGCACCGACCGGCCGGGAGGCCGCCCTGATCGAGGCCGGCGCGTACGGCGCCCGGGTGGGCGACGCAGCGGCCGTGGCGCTCACCGAGCGGCTGCGCGCGGCGGGCCCGGACGCCGCCGGGCTCGCCGCGCTGCTCTTCGACGCGGTGCTCTGCGGAGCGGACGCGCTCTCCGCCGAGCTGCTCGGCACCCTCGCCGACCGGGCCGCCACCCTCCCCGAACTCGGCCAGGCAGGAGCGGTGTTGAGCACCGCCCTGCACCTGTGGCGGCACGACCGCGTGTACGGCGCGGCCGGCTCCCCGCTGCTCGCCCGGACCATCGGCCGGGCGGCCGACCGCGCGCTCCGGCTCGCCGAGGACATCCGGGGCGGCGGAGGCGCCACCCGCCCCTCCGGCGCCGACCGCCCGCGCCTGCACGCCCTGGCCGCCGTCCGGGACGCCACCCGGGATGCCGAGGAGCTGCTGCCGCTCCCCCGCAGCGCTGTCCTGGACTCCGCCCGGCGGATCGCCACCGACCGCTCGGCACCCTCCGACCTGCGCGGCGCGGCGCTCGGCCTGCTCCGCTCCCTCGACGCCCCTTCCCCCGAACTGACCTCCCTGGCGAGCGAGTTCGCCACCGAAGGCCCGGAGGTGCTGGGCGACTGGCTGGCCGGGCTCTTCGCCTTGGCCCGCCAGGAGCTCACCGACACACCCGCCCCCGCCCTGCTGGACGCCTTGGACGAACTGGTGGTCGCGATGTCCGACCACGACTTCCTGACCGGCCTGCCCGCCCTCCGCCAGGCCTTCGCCCACTTCCCTCCGCGCGAACGCGAGCGGATCGCCGAACGCCTGCTGGAGCGGCGCGGCCGGCGCGGCTCCGCCCGTACCCTCCTGCGCACCACCGCCGACCCGCTCGACCTGGCCCGGGCCAGGGCCCTGGAGGAGGGCGTGCACCACCTGCTCCAGCGCTACGGCCTGACCTCCCCTCAGCCCCTGCCCACCGCCACGCCCTCCAGCTCCGACGACCAGGACCGGACCGCCCGATGACCGCCTCCGCCGACGCCTCCCGTCCCGACCCCGGCCTGGAACGCTGGCGCCTCCTGCTCGGCGCTCCCGCCGAGCGCGCCACCGGCCCGCTCGGCCCGGAGGCCGCCCGCCAGGACGCCGCACTGGAGTGGCTGTACGGCCGCGATCAGGACCTGGCCGAACGCGGGGTCCGGCACGGGCCGCAGCACGCGCCTCGGGAAGGTGGCGACGGGGCGTCCCGGGTCACCGCCGTGGACTGGCTGGACACCGTGCACCGGCTCTTCCCCAAGGAGACCGTCGAGCGGCTGGAGCGCGACGCGGTGGAGCGCTACGGCATCGAGGAGATCGTCACCGATCCGGAGGTGCTGACCAGGGTCGAGCCCAGCGCCACCCTGCTGCGGGCGGTGCTGCGCACCAAGCACCTGATGAACCCCGACCTGCTGGTACTGGCCCGCCGGATCGTCGAGGCCGTGGTCCGCGACCTGATGGCCCGGCTCCGCCCCGAGCTGCGCCGTGCCTTCACCGGCGCCCGCAGCCGCCGCCCCAGCCGCCTCCCGGCAGCCCGGAACTTCGACTTCCACGGCACCCTGCGGGCCAATCTCCGGCACTACCAACCCGAGCAGCGAAGGGTGTTGATCGAACGCCCGCACTTCCACACCCGCTCGCGCCGGCACCTGGAGCCGTGGCAGCTGATCCTGCTGGTCGACCAGTCCGGCTCGATGGTCGGCTCGGTGATCCACTCCGCGGTCACCGCCGCCTGCCTCTGGGGCCTGCCCGGCCTGCGCACCCACCTGATCGCCTTCGACACCGCGGTGGTCGACCTCACCTCGGACGTGGCCGACCCGGTGGAGCTGCTGATGCGCGTCCAACTCGGCGGCGGCACCGACATCGCCCGTGCGGTGGACTACGCCGCCGCGCTGGTGGAGAACCCGCGCCGCACCGTGATCGCCCTGGTCTCCGACCTCTACGAGGGCGGCGACCGGATCCGCCTGCTGCGCACCGTCCGCACGCTGACCGGCCAAGGCGCCACCGTGCTCGGGCTGGCGGCGCTGGACGAGGAGGCCGATCCGGCCTACGACCGAGTGCTGGCAGGGCAGTTGGCCGAGGCCGGGGCGCACATCGGCGCCATGACCCCCGGCCACCTGGCTGCCTTCGTCGCCGAGAAGGTCGGCCGATGACCACTCCCGAGCCCCGCCCCGACCTGCTCGCCCTCACCCCGGACACCCTGGCCGCCCTCACCAACCGTGGCCTGGTCAAGCGTGCCGCCCGCGAGCTGGAGTCCGGCGCCGGCCCGGCCGTCTCGGTGGCCGGGGACGGCGGCGTCACCGGCCACCACCCGGACGGCAGCACCAGCACCCTGCCCGCCGGACACGGCCTGGACGCCGCCACCTGCAGCTGCGCCGCCCCGGGCGTCTGCCGCCATCTGCTCGCCCTGGTCCTCGCCTACCAACAACGCCTTCCGGCGCCCGCCGCACCCGAACTCCTCTGGTCTCCGGCCGAGTTCGACGATGCCCAGCTGGAGTCCGCGCTCGGCTCCCCCGCACTGGCCGCCGCGCGCCGCACCCTCGCGCGCGGCCCCCAGCGGGCCACCGTCCACCCGGCCGGTCCGGACCGGCCCGCCCCCTGGGTCGAACTCCCGTCCTGCACCGTCCGGTTCCCCGTCCCGCACGGCCTCGGCTACGCGCTCAGCGACGCCGCCGCCCGGCTGCACGGCGAGACCGTCGTGCTGGCGGTCTGGGCCTTCCGCGCGGCCGAGGCCGCTCCGACCAGCACCCGGGTCGTGCTCGGCCCGCCCGCTCCCTCCCCACCCTCCGCCGCTACGACCCCCGCCGACGCGCTCGCCACCGCACTCGACCTGGCCACCGAGCTCCTGCTCGACGGCCCGGCCCGCACCACCCCGGTGTTCGCCGCCCAACTCCAGCGGGTGAGCAGCCGGTTGACCGCCGAAGCGCTGCACTGGCCGGCCGCCGTACTGACCGACCTGCACCGCCAGACCGAGGCACACGCGGCCCGCGACGCACGCTACTCACCGGCCGAACTCGCTTCGCTGCTGGCCGAGTTGTCGGCCCGTGGCCGCGCTGCCGCCCTCGACCCGGCCGGCGCCCTCGGCTCCCGGGAGGCCGCCGACACCCCGCTCCGGCTGGCCCGGCTGGTCTCCCTCGGCTGTCGCGTCACCGGCCCCACGCCCGAGACCCGTACCGCCACGCTCTACTTCGCCCACCCGGACGCCGGCCTGGCCCTCGTCCTGCGCAAGCACTGGCCACTCGCCGACGGGCAGCCGGTCACCGGCCCCGAGCTGGCCGGCCGCCGCCTGCTCGGCACCACCCTGCGCGCCCTCGCCTCCGGCAATCTGGTCAGCGAGCAGCTCTCCCGCAGCCCCGGCCGCGCCGTCACCATCGGGCGTGGCCGGATCTCCGCCACCACCGTCACCCCGCTCGGCGCCGCCTGGACGACCCTGCCCGCACCGCTGCTGGTCCACGACCTGACCGCCCACCTCCACGGCACGGCCCACCGGCCACCTCGGCTGATCCGGCCCCGGGTGGAGGCGGAGGACGCCCTCGTCCTCGCCGTCGGCGCCGTCGAATCCGTCGGCTACGACCCGGCCCGGCAGCAGTTCGAAGCCGTCCTGCGCGACCCGTCCGGCGCGGCCGTCCTGCTCCGCGCCGACCACGAACCGGCCTGCCCCGGCCGCCTCGACGCCCTGGCCGGCGTCCTGGCCACCGGCCGGGTCACCCACGTCAGCGGCCTGCTCCGGTACGACAGCGGCCACCCCGTCCTGGACCCGCTGGCCCTCCTGACCCCCGACGGCCCGACCGTCCCCGACCTCGTCCCCACCACCGCCGTCGTACTCCCCCCGCTCCCCGACCGCCCGGCCGACCCGCTCGCCCAGGCCCTCGAATCCGCCCTCGCTGCACTCGCCGACCTCGCCCACACCGGCCTGCGGCACACCCGCCACCCCGACCTCTCCCCCGCCAGCGCCCACCTCCGCCGAGCCGGCCTGCACACCGCCGCCGCCCTGCTCGACGCCCTCGCCACCGACACCACCCCGACCGCCTGGACCGACGCCGCCCTCCACCTCCACCTCGCCCTGGAACTCCACCACCTCAGCTGAGACCCCTCGCCCGCTCGGCCGCCCCGGGCAGTCGAGCACGCCGGCAGTCCGAGGCCCTAGCCCCACAGGTCGCTCCGAAGCCCTCGCCGTCTCCCGGGGTGTCACCAGCCCTGCCGGGGCGGTCCGATCACGGCGAGACCGGCTCGGGCGCGAGCCGGTCGGCCCAGGACCCGGCAGACCGACCGCGCCGTCGCTCCGGCGTCAGAGCGGGTCGAGCCGTCGGCGGAGCAGGCAGAACTCGTTCCCCTCGGGGTCCGCCAGCACGTGCCAAGTGACCTCCGAGCCCTGGCCGATGTCGACCGGACGGGCACCGAGGGCCAACAGGCGCTCCAGTTCAGCCGGTTGGTCGCGGTCGGTGGGGTTGACGTCGAGGTGGAGCCGGAGCTTGGCGGGGCGGGCGTCGGTGCTCGGGCTGAGGATCAGCGTGGGCTGCGGACCGCCGAAGCCGACGTCGGACGGACCGATCTCGATGCCGCCGTCGGGCTCGCGCCCCAGCTCGACGTAGCCGAGCACCGCGCTCCAGAAGACGGCCAGCCGCTCGGGGTCGGCGCAGTCGATGACCAGTTCACTGATACGACATGCCATGACGGCCACTCTAGGGGGCCGACGCCCGGACCTGCCGCTCCGCCGCGCAGCCGCGCAGGCCGGTCCGGCTGACCGGCCGTCAGGCCAGGACGCCAGGAGCGGCCGTGGCCGGGCTAGGGTGCCGGGGTGAGCTTTCATCTGATCGTCGGACACGGGCCCGCCGGGGCCGCCACCGCTCGGGAGCTGGCCGGGCAGGGCCATCGGGTCAGGGTGGTGACCCGGAGCGGTCGGCCCGCCGAGACCGGGGTCGAGCACCTCGCCCTGGACGCCACCGACCCGACCCGGCTGGCCGAGGCGGCGGAGGGGGCGGCGGCGATCCACAGTTGCGCCGCTCCGCCGCTGCACCGCTGGACGGTCGACTGGCCGCCGCTCGCCGCCTCGCTCTTCGCCGCCGCCGAGGCCTCGGGCGCCGTCCTCGTCCTGCTCGGCAACCTCTACGGCTACGGACCCGCCGCCACCGGCCCGCTGACCGAGGACCTCCCGCTCGCCGCCACCGGCCCCAAGGGCCGGACCCGGGCGGCGATCTGGGAGCAGGCACTGGCACTGCACCAGGCCGGACGGATCCGGGCGGTGGAGCTCCGGGCCTCGGACTTCTTCGGTCCGGGCGTCACCGACGGCGGCCACCTGGCCGCCCGCGCCGTGCCCCGCGTGCTGGCCGGGAAGGGCGTTTCGGTGCTCGGTGACCCGGACGTACCGCACAGTTGGACCTACCTCCCCGACGTGGCCCGGGCGCTCGCCGAGGCGGCCGGCGACGAACGCACCTGGGGCCGGGCCTGGCACGTCCCGACCGAGCCGGCCCGTTCGGCCCGGGAGATGGTGGCGGGCCTGGCGACGGCGGCCGGGGTCGCGGCGCCGAAGGTCGGCCGGCTGCCGTCCGCCGTGCTGGCCGTGGCCGGGCTGCTCTCACCGCTGCTGCGCGAACTCCGGGAGACCCGCTACCAGTTCGACCGACCGTTCGTGGTCGACAGCTCCGCCTACGAGTCCGCACTCACGGTCCGCGCGACCCCGCTCCCGGAGCAGTGGGACGCCACCGTCGCCTGGTGGCGCGAGCGGCTCGCCCGCGACGCCCGCTGAGTCCCGTCTCCCCGGACCCGCCCGGCGCCGGGCACCCCACCACCGCCAGGAGCCCCCGGCATGGCCATCGAGATCGTCTACGAGACCCACTCGACCACCACCGACAACGAGGCGGGCATCGCCACCGGCTGGCTTCCCGGCCGGCTCTCCGAGCTGGGCCGCCGGCAGGCCGTCGAACTCGGCAAGCGGCGCCGCGCGGAGCACTTCTCGGCGATCCACTGCTCCGACCTGGCCCGCGCCGTGGAGACCGCGCGGCTGGCCTTCCCGGACCGCGAGCCCCACCAGGACCCCCGCCTGCGCGAGTGCAACTACGGCTCCTTGAACGGCACTTCCGCCGCCGTGATCGCCGGGCTCCGCCCGCTCCGGCTGGACGAGCCGTACCCCGGCGGCGGCCAGAGCTACCGCGAGGTGGTGGCGGCCACCGCCGCGTTCCTCACCGATCTGGCCGCCGCCCCCGGCGACGACACCGACCCCGGCACTGACGCCGACCCCCGACGGGTGCTGATCATCGCCCACTCCGCCAACCGCCTCGCCCTCGAACACCTGCTCAACGGACGGGCGTTGCCGGAGCTGCTCGCCGCCGATCCGGTCTGGCAGCCCGGCTGGCACTTCACTCTCCCTGCGAACTGGCTTCCCTGACCAGCCAGTTCTCCATCCACCCCACTCCGGATGCGTGCATACGGGTGAATCTCTCCGCCCCTCCGGCCGACGACTGCCTATGATCCACTTCCATGACGGAGAGTCAGATCATCCCAGCTGTGCGTAATTCAGCTGACGTGCTCATCCTCGGAGCGGGCCCCGCCGGACTGGTGCTGGGCAATCTGCTGCACACCGCCGGAGTGGACTGCGTCATCCTGGAGCGCGCCACCCCGGAGCAGCTCGCATCCCGGTCCCGGGCCGGATTCCTGGCCGCCAACACCGTGCGGATCCTGGACCGGCACGGCCTCGCCGAGGGCCTGCACCGGCACGGACGCGAGCACGCACTCTGCGAGTTCCGCACCGAGGACGGCAGCTTCCGCCTCGACTACGCCACCCTCGGCCGGGGCGAGCGCCACACCGTCTACCCGCAGCACCACCTGGTGGCCGACCTGCTCCGGCAGTACCGACAGGCGGGTGGGCGGGTGGAGTTCGGCACCGAGGCGGTGGCCGTCCTGGACATCGACTCGGACCGGCCCCGGGTCACCGTCACCACCGGGCCGGCCGGCGGCTCGGCCACCTGGTCCGGACGGTACGTGGCAGGCTGCGACGGCCGGCACGGCGCGGCCCGCCGCTCGCTGCCGCCCGGCGGCTACCGGCACCACCGGCACGACCACGGCCTCAGCTGGCTGGGGCTGCTCGCCGAGGCCCCGCCGAGCCTGGACGCGGTCGGCTACGCCGTCCACCGCCGCGGCTTCGCCGGGCACATGGCCCGCACCCCGGCCCTCACCCGCTACTACCTCCAGTGCGAGCCCGGCACCCCGGCCGACCGGCTGTCCGACGACCGGATCTGGGCGGAGCTGGAGCAGCGGCTCCGCACCGACGAGCACGGCCCGCTGCACCACGGCCCGATCGTCCACCGCACCGTGATCGACCTGGAGTCCGACGTCATCGAGCCGCTGCGGCACGGCTCGCTGCTGCTGGCCGGTGACGCCGCGAGCCTGTTCAGCCCGTCCGCCGCCAAGGGGGCCAACCTCGCCGTGCTGGAGGCCGAACTGCTGGCGGCGGCCCTGCTCGCCCGGCTCCACCACGGCGACTCCGGCGGGCTGGACGACTACTCCCGGCGCAGCCTCGAACACATCTGGCGGGCCCAGGAGTTCTCCCACTGGATGGTGCAACTCCTGCACCGCACACCGCAGTCGGGCAGCCCGTTCGACGACGCCCGGCGACGCTCCCGGCTCGCCTCACTGCGCGACTCGCGCACCTTCCAGGACTGGTTCGCCGACCACTACGTCGGCGTCTGAGCCGCGCGGCCGACTCCCCGCGCCCCACGCCCCCACTCTGGCACGCCGACCACCCCGGCGTCCGACGACCCCCTCCCCCATGGCCCGGCCGGACCAGGCTCAGCCCCCGGCCGGGCCCCGCTCTGCCATGCCCGCATCCCGCTTCCGGGGACCGAGAACAGACGAGGAGTCACCACCATGACCACCAGCACCACCACCCACCGCACGGACGCCGCCCGCTTAACGGAAGCCGTCGAGTTCGTCCGGCAGCAGGACACCTCCGCCCTGCTCCCGCTGCTCCTCCCCGGCCTGGACGGCCCCGAGCTGCGCGCGCTGGCGGACCGCTGCCGCTTCTCGCACGCCGCCCTACTGGTCTTCCCGGCCGACGTCGAGGAGCGCCGCGCCCTGCTGGCCGGCTGCGGCCTCGCCCCGGACGTGACGGCCCGGCCCAGCGTGGTGGTCAGGGACCGGCTGGCCGCCCGGCACGGTCGGGCCCCGGCCTCGCTGGACGTCCGGATCCTCCGCCCGCCCGTCGAGGGCACCGGGCGCACGGTGGAGGTCTTCGTGCTCACCGTGCCAACCGGCTCGGACCTCGCCGGACCGGCCGAGCACGAACGGGCCCATGACCACGAGGCCCACCTCGCCCTGGAGGTCGACCACCCGGACCCGCTGGTGCTGCGCGGCCTCTGCGCGCTGCTCGCCCGGCACGGAGCCGGGCCGGACGGTGGCGGCTACAACCCGCACGAGGACGGCACCGTGCTCTACTTCACCACCCCCGCCGACACCAAGGCGGGCTACCGGCGGCTGGAGCTGTACGTCCCCGGCGAGCACCCGGACGTCCTGGCCGCCCACCTGAGCCCCCCTCAGGTCCCCCGGCCCGGTCCCTCCCCGTCCGGCAGCACCGGGCCCGGGGGCACCGGGTCCGGTGGCACCACACAGGACACCTCTGCGGAAACGCTCCTCCGCCTGCTCACCGGTGCCTGGACCACCCAGGCCCTGGCGGTCTCCGCCGAACTCCGCCTGCCCGACGCCCTGGACACCACCACCGCCACCGGCCTGCCGGCCCTGGCCCGGACGGTCGGCGCCGACCCGGACGCCCTCGCCTCCCTGCTCCGCTACCTCGCCATGCTGGACGTGGTCGAGGCCGCCGACCAGGACCAGGGGCACGACCACGGCCAAGGGCATGGCCACGACCAAGGGCACGACCGGGCCCCGAGCCGGGACGCCTACCGCCTCACCCCGCTCGGCGCCCTGCTGCGCACCGACACCCCGGCCTCCATGCGACCGCTGGCGCTGATGTACGGCGGGCCGTTCTACCACTCCTTCGCGGAGCTCGGGCACACCGTCCGGACCGGCCGGGTCGCCTTCGACCACCTCTACGGCGAGAACCACTTCGACCACTTCGCCCGCGATCCGGAGCTGGCCGAGCTGTTCGACCACGCGATGGCGGCGAGCTCGCGGATGTTCGAACCGCTCACCACACACCCGGTGGTGACGGCCGCCGCGTCCGCCGGGACCGGTACGGTGGTGGACGTCGCGGGTGGCAACGGTGCGCTCCTCGCCCGGCTGCTGACCGCCCACCCCGGGCTCCGCGGCGTCCTGCTGGAGCGCCCGCACGCGGTGGAGGCCGCCCGTCGGGCCCTGGACGCGGCCGACTGCGGCGAGCGCTGCGACTACCTGGCGGGCGACTTCGCCGACGTGCCGCCGGGCGGGGACGTCTACCTGCTGTCGCGCATCCTGCACGACTGGGACGACGAACGCTGCCGGGAGATCCTGCGGCACTGCGCCCGGGCCATGCCGGCCCACGCGGACCTGCTGATCGTCGAACGGGTGCTCCCGGACGACGGCTCGCCCTCGCTGGCCACCGCCTGGGACCTGCACATGCGGTGCAACGTCGGCGGCCACGAACGGCGGGCGGACCACTTCTCCCGCCTGCTCACCGACACCGGCCTGACCCTGGTCGGCCGCTCACCGCTCCCGCTGGGCGCCACGGTGCTGCACGCCCGCCGGACCGCCCCGGTCCCGATCCAGACCGCCCGCACCGGCACACCGTAGCGCCGTGACCCCGGACGGGTGGTCAGCTGCCAAGGTCCTCGCGGCAGCTGACCACCCGTCCGGCTCCCGATCACCGCCCGGCCGGAGCGGCGCCGTGGCGCACCGCCCCCGTCACGCCTAGCGTCGGTACCGCACCGCCCGCCTCCCGCCAGGCCCCCCTCGTCCCCTCCTCGAACGGAGCCGCGATGACCGGCAGCGACCCGATCCACGCAGAGCTGGACCGCCGCACGGCGGCCATCGCCTCCGAGGTGGTGGCCTGGCGTCAGCACCTGCACCGCCATCCGGAGTTGTCCAACCGGGAGGCCGGCACCGCCGCCTACGTCGCCGACCACCTCCGCTCGCTCGGCCTGGACGAGGTGCGCACCGGCATCGCCGGCCACGGTGTGGTCGGCGTGCTGCGCGGCGGCCGGCCGGGCTCCCGGACGGCGGCACTGCGCGCCGACATCGACGCGCTGCCGGTCCCCGACCTCAGCGGGGTGCCGTTCGCCTCCACGGTGACCGACCCGGACTACCCGGGCGGCCCGTTCCCCGTCTCGCACGCCTGCGGACACGACTGCCACACCGCGATGCTGATGGGCGCGGCCACCGTCCTGGCCGGGGTCCGCGCGGAGCTGCCCGGCACGGTGCTGTTCGCCTTCCAGCCGGCCGAGGAGGGCCCGCCGGTCACCGAGACCGGCGGCGCCCTCGCGATGGTCGAGCAGGGCGCCTTCGCCGATCCGGTCCCGACCATGGCGTTCGGCATGCACGTCGTCCCGCTCCCCAAGGGCCAGGTGGGCTACCGGGCGGGCAACCAGTACGGCGCCTCCTGCCTGGTCCGGATCGTGATCACGGGCCGTCAGGTGCACGGCTCCACCCCCTGGCAGGGCATCGACCCGATGCCGGCCGCCGGGGCCGTGCTCACCGGCATCGGGCAGCTCTACCGCCAGCTGAGCGCCTTCGACCCGGTCACCGTGACCATCGGGCACGTCGAGGACGTCGGCCGGTTCAACATCATCGGCCAGACGGTCACCCTCTGGGGCACCATCCGCTGCATCGTCGAGACCGACATGACGGAGGTGCGGCAGCGCCTGGCCACCCTGGTCGAGCACTCCGCCCTCGCCTTCGGCTGCACCGCCACCACCGAGTACCTCCAGGACGTCCCGCCCGTCCACAACCGCCCCGCCTGGGTCGAGGCCGCCCTCCCCACCCTCCGCCGGGTGGCCGGCCCGGACCACCTCACCGAGACCGACCCCACCCTCGGCTACGACGACGTCTCCGAGCTGATCGACCGCTTCGGCGGCCTCTACGTCATGCTCGGCGTCCAGGACGCGGCCCTCGACCCGGCCGGCCGCCCCGTCCCCACCCCCGGCGGCCGGGGCCTGGTCCCCAACCACAACCCGCACTTCTACGCCGACGACGCCACCCTCCCCACCGGCGTCCGCCTGCACGCCCACGTGGCCTACGACCACCTCGCCGGTACGCTCCTGCCGGACTGAACACCCTGCTGCGCCCCGGCTGCTGACGGATGGAATGATCGGCACGGCTGCTGATCCCCGCCGACCTCCTCCACCGACGCCCGGAGCGCACCGTGCCCTTCCACGACCCGACGGCCCTGCCCGTGCTCGACCTGCTCAGGGCCGACGGCTCGTGGCAACTCACGGAGGTGGACGGCGTGTTGGAGAGCGCCGTCTACCGGCACACCCCGGGAGCGGAACGCGGCGCCTTGGTGGAACGGCTGGTCGCCGGGGGTGCGGCGACCGTCGATCCGGGCGATCCGGAGCAGTGGGAGGGGGCGCTGATCGAGGCGCTGCTCTCCCACCCGGCCGCCGACGGGCTGACCGGGCTGGAGCTCCACCTCACCGACTACCACCACTCCGCCGAGCACGCGGCGGCCGCCCTGGCCCGCCGCGAACGTCCCCGGCTCCACCACCTCCACCTGGGCAACGCGTTCGAGTACCTCTTCGAGGACGGCCTGACCTCGACCGGCCGTCCCCTCGACCCGCTGGAGCGCCACGGCGCGGCCCTGGTGCGGACCGAGCCGTGGGCCGCGCTGCCGGCCCTGCGCAGCCTGGAGCTGGAGGGTGCCTTCCTCGTCGACGCGATCGACCACCCGGGCCTGACCCGTCTCCGGACCCGGGGCGCGGTGATCTCCGACGGCTCGGTCTTCTCCCCGGGCCGACTCCCTGCCCTGACCGACTTCGCAGTGAGCCTGGAGAGTGACGTGTTCGGCGTCGCCTGCTCGATCGACCAGGTCGCCGAGCTGGGCGCGGGGCGGTTCCCGGCGCTGCGCCGACTCGACCTGGGGCTGGTCGAGTTCGACTCCCACGCGTTCGACACGCTCGCCGCGTTCGCCGGCTCCCCGCTGCTGCCGCAGCTGGAGAGCCTCACCCTCCGGAGCCTGGAGCTGGAGCGCTGGCACTGCGCGGAGGCCGCCGACCCGGAACCGGCCGTCGTCCTCGCCGCGCTCGCCCCGGCCTTCGCCCACCTCACCCTCCGGGTGGTCGGCCCGGTCACGGTCGAGTCCGACGACCCGGCCCGGGCCGACGCGGCCCTCGCCCTGCTTGGCCTACGCATCGGAGCCGGCGGGGCCGGAGGGGCCTGACGCCGCGTCACCGGCCGTCAGGCGGTGTGGTCGAGCAGCAGCGGGAGGACGGACGCCCAGGTGGCGGGCGGGAAGACCTCGTGGCCGGTCCGCTCCAGCAGATGGAAGGCGGCGCCGGGGATCTCGGCGGCCAGCGCGCGACCGTGGTCCGGCGGGAAGAGCGGGTCCTCGTCGCCGTGGCAGACCAGCGTCGGCACCGCCAGCCCGCCGAGGCGGTGGCGCCAGGGCGCACCCGCGTCGATCAGGAACGGGTTGGTCAGCTGGGCGGCGATGTCGGCGGCGTGGTCCACCGTCCGGGCGGCCACCCGGCGCATGCCGTCGGCGTCGAACGGCCGGGAGGCGGCGGCGAACGGCCGCTCGCCCTCCACCAGGTGGCGGACGACCGCCTCCCGGTCCGCCCGGTCGACCGCCGGCTCCTCCTGCTCGAACAGCGCCGCGATCCGGGCCGCCATCGGCGGCAGGTCGGGGGTGGCGTGGCCGGGGCCGCCCGGCGTCGAGGCGGTCAGCGTCAGGGTGGCCACCACCTCCGGGTGGTCCAGGGCGAGCAGCTGGGCGACGGCCGAGCCCTGCGACATGCCGACCACGTGGGCCCGGCCGAGGTCGAGAGCAGCGATCAAGTGTGCTGCGTCGGAGGCGAGTTCGCGCAGGCCGTAGGGCGGGGCACCGACCGGGAAGGCGGTGGAGCGGCCCGCATCACGGCTGTCGTACCGGACCACGTACCGGCCGCCGTCGGCGAGCCGCCGCACGAACGCGTCGGGCCAGTTGAGCATCGAGTGCCCGGCGCCGTGGAGCAGCAGCACGGCCGGTGCCCCGGGCGTGCCGAACGCCTCGGTGCACAGCCGCACCCCGTTGACCTCGACCGTCCGCCGAACCGCCGTCATCGTGCCGTCCCTCCGCACCGCTGCCACCACTGCCACCGCCAGCGCCAGCGCCAGCGCCACCGTCCCTCACCGACCGGCTCACTGACGCACCGTCAGCACGACCGTACCGGCGGGTGGTGACACGGCGGCCGGGCGCGCCCCCGCGCCCGGCTCAGTCGTCACACGAGCGGACCCACTCGTGCGAGTACGGCGCCGGGCCACGCTCCGGGAGGTTGCGGCGTTCGCCGTTCGGCAGGCAGCCGATCCGGTCCTGGTACTCGACGTCCGCGAAGTACCCGACGTCGATCCTGGTGGCGCCCTCGGCGAGGCTCTGGCCGTTGTTGAAGACCGAGCGCGGCGGGCTGGAGGCCGACCAGCCGCAGGTGAGCTCGCCCCGGTACCAGTCCTCGTCCGAGTCCACCCAGGCGCAGAGCTCGCCCTGTCCGTCCGGCTCGGTGAAGAAACAGACCGCGCCCCGGTCGCAGCGGTCGTAGCCGGTCTCCGGCAGCAGCGGCACCAGGCCGACCCCGAGGGCGGTGGCGAGGGCGGCGGTCGCGGCCGTCAACAGCCGGCCGCTGTGGCGACGGAGGAACGGGCCCGGGTTCCACGGAGCACGGCGGCCGGCGGCGGCGGCCTGGACCCGGCGCAGCAGCGAGGCGGCGGTGTGCGGGGCCCGGTCCTCGTGCCGACGGGCCAGGCAGTCGGTGAGCAACGGCCGCCACTGCTCCGGGAGTTCCGGTGAGAGCCGGAGCTCGTCCTGGCCCCGCGCGTACCGCAGGGCGGCGTCCCGGCGGGCGCCGGGAGTGCCGCCGGGCAGCGGGTGGGTACCGGTGAGCACCAGGTGGGCGAGCACCCCGAAGGCCCAGATGTCCGCACTGGGGCGCACCTTGCGCCCGCGCTCGTCCACCTCGGACCAGACCAGGTCCGGCGCGGTGTAGTCGGCGGTGCCGAAGACCGGGGCGTAGGCGTGCGTGCCCTCCAGCTCGGCGGCCACGTTGAAGTCGGCCAGCCGGGCGGTGCCGTCGGCCATCAGCAGCACGTTGCCGGGCTTGAGGTCACCGTGCACCCAACCGGCCCGGTGGAGCTGGTCCAGGCCCGCACAGACGTCGACCAGCAGGGCCGGGCCGCCGCGCGGGGTCCGGTCGGCGTCGAGCAGTTCCTCCAGCGAGCGCTCGGCCAGCTCCAGGACGAGCACGCTGGCACCGTCCAGGCCGGGCAGCGCGGGGTCGTCGAGGGTGCGCACCTCGTACAGCCGGATCAGCCGGGGTGCCCGCACCCTGCGGAGCAACTCCACCTCCCGGGCGACGAGTTCGCGCAGGTGGCCGAGCTGGCGCGGGGTGCGGGTGCCGGTCGGCAGGACCTTCAGCGCAGCCCGGGTCGGCACGCCGGCCACCGGGGCGCCGCGGTGGGCGGCGTAGACGGTGCCGAACGCACCGCTGCCGAGCGGCTTGCCGACCGTCCACGGGCCGATCCGGTAGCCGGCCGGCACGGACAGCCGGTCCGACGGTCCGTCAGGGGGCGCCGTCACCAGCCCGCACCCCCGGCGGCGGCCGCTCCCGGCCCTCCCCCGGATCCGGGGCACGGGCCCGGCCCCGGTGCGGGCCGCGACCCCCCGGCCGGCTCCGTCCTCCGTCCGGGCACCATGATGATGCTGTGCACGCGCCGCCACCCTTCCCCCGTTGTGGTGAAGGAAGGGTAGCGAGGGGCGTGGCCCGTTCACCTGAGGATTTCCGGCCGGGCAACTGCCGTCCGGGCCCTCCGTGCACGGCGGATCAGCACTCCCCCCCTGCCACACGAAGCCCGCGACGATCCGGCCACCGCCCGGGAAGCTGCCCCGGCCCTCGCCCGGGCCCTGGTGCAGGCACTGGCCCCCGCCACCGCCGAAGCTGACCTGGACGTGGTCGTCACCGGGCTGCACCGAGCCGTTGTCGAAGTACGAGCGGCGGAAGCCGCAGTCGCTCACCGGCCGGTCGGCATCGGACCGGCAGACCGCAGCCAGGCCGACAGCACCGCCCGTCCCCCGTGTCCGCGCACCGCACACCCCTCCTCCGGCAGCCGCCACAGCCCCGCCCGCGCGGCCCCGCCGCCCTCCTGCCGACGCGGGGGCCACCCGACCGCCTGTGACCTCCCAGAGTCCGGCTAGGCTCGCCCCGGACGATCACGACGCGGGTCGTCCACCGAGCGGACGCACCGGGTGAACGGGCCGGGTGAACGGGCCGGGTGAACGGGCCGGGTGAACGGGCCGGGTGAACGGGCCGGACGGACCAACCGGAAGAGGGCGGGCGCGAGTTGACCGGCTGGACGAAGGCGCTGGACGCGGCCGGCATCACCGACCCCGGGCTGCGGGAGGACTACACCCGGCAGCGGGAGCAGGTGACGCGGTACCGCCGCGAGGCCGCGCTCGCGGCCCGGCTCCTGCTGCCCGCACGGCTGGTGCCGCACGTGATCGCCGCCACCGCCTACATGCACCGCACCGACACCCTGCTCGACAGCGGCCCGCTGGACGGGCGCCGCGCCGCATACGCGCAGTGGGAGCTGGAGGTGACCGGGGCGCTGGCGGACGGCGGCACGGACCACCCCGAGCTCCGCCCGTTCCTGCACACCGTCGCGGCCCACCCCGCCCTGCGCACCCTGGTGCCGCAGCACCTGGCCGGCTCCCTCGCCGACCTCGACTTCACCGGCTTCGCCACCGAGGCGGAGTACCAGACCTACCTGGACGTCTACGCGCTGCCGGCCTTCATGGTGGTCGCCACCGTGCTCGGCCCGCCCGGCGACCAGAGCGCCTACCGAGCCGCCTGCCGCACCTACCTGGACGCGAGCCAGCGCATCGACTTCGTCGCCGACCTCGCCGAGGACCTGGCCGACGGCCGCCTGACCCTCTCGCAGGAGGCACTCGACCGGCACGGCGTCACCCGCGCCGACCTGGTGGCGGGCACCGGTCTGCCCGCCGTCCGGGCCCTGATCACCGATCAGCTCGACCTGGCCGGCCGCACGCTCGCCGAGGGCCGGAGCGTGATCGACCTGGCCCCGCCCGCGCACCGGCCGATGGTCCGCTGCATGGTCGGCCTGGACGCCCTCACCGCCACCGCCGCCCGGGCCGATCCGGCCGCCCTGCTGCGCCGCCCGGTCGGCCCGCCGAAGGGCGCGGCGCTGCGGCTGCTCGCCCGCGAGTACCTCCGCTCCCGCCGGTCCGCCGGCTGACCGTCTCCCGGCCGACGCCCCCTCGGCCGACGCCCGGCTGACGGTCCGTCGGGCTGGTTCGGCGGCCATGACCGACACTGAGCCCGGCACCGACCACTGGACGTCGCCACCCGACCGCCCGGTGCACGGCCGGGGCGAGTGCACCGTCACCGTCCTCCACCCGCCGTTGCCGGCCGGCACCGGCCGGTCCACCCGGGAGACGGTCGCCGCACCGCACCGGCCGACCGCCGGGCGGCGGCCACGCTCAGGACTGCCGGACGGCCTCCGTCAGACGGTCGGCCGCCTCCACCACCGCGTGGGCGAGCCGCGCCCCGGGGTGCCGGCTCAGCCGCTCGATCGGGCCGGAGACGGTAACGGCGGCCACCACCCGGTTGGACGGACCGCGCACCGGTGCCGAGACCGAGGCCACCCCGAGCTCCCGCTCGCCGACCGCCTGCGCCCAGCCCCGCCGCCGCACCCCGCTCAGCGCGGTGGCCGTGAAGCTGGCCCCCTGCAGCCCCCGGTGCAGCCGCTCCGGCTCCTCCCAGGCCAGCAGGATCTGCGCCGCCGCACCCACCCGCATCGGGAGCGTCACCCCCACCGGGACGGTGTCGCGCAGGCCGGAGAGCCGTTCGGCGGCGGCCACGCAGATCCTCATCTCGCCCTGCCGCCGGTAGAGCTGGGCACTCTCCCCGGTGACGTCGCGCAGGTGCGCGAGCACCGAGCCGGCCGCCGCCAGCAGGCGGTCCTCACCGGCGGCCGCCGAGAGTTCGCCGATCCGGGCGCCGAGCGTGAAGCGGCCCTCGACGTCGCGCGCGACCAGCCGGTGCTGCTCCAGGGCGACCGCCAGCCGGTGGGCGGTGGGCCGGGCCAGGCCGGTGGCGGCGACCAGCCCGGCCAGCGTGGTCGGCCCGGCCTCCAGGGTGCCGAGGATGGAGGTGACCTTGTCGAGGACGCCGACGCCGCTGGTGGTTTCCATGGATGTACTCCGTCTCAGGTCCCGCGAGCGGCGGGTGGCGGCGCTCGCGGAGGGCTCCGTACGGGGAGCCCAGGGGGTGGTCAGCGAGGGAAGGCCGCAGAAGTGGGCCGGGGTCCTGCGCCAGACACAGAACGGGTACGCGAAAGCGCCGGGGTGGGAAGCGCCCGGACGAAGGACAGCACAGAGAGCACCGTGTCTCCTCATCTTTCCCGCGCCACAGTGGCGGCAGGCCGGAGTTGGCACTGCTCCCGGACGGCACGGCGCGTACTTCGGACGCCGGTTCGACCGGGGAGTTGCCGGGGCTTCGTAGGGCCGGTCCCTCCACCCCTCTGGATGATTCGCGAGGAACCATATCAAGACCCCGGGCCGCCGTGCCGGGCCTCCCCCCACCTCGTCCGGAACCGCTCCCCCACCGGCCCCCGTCGGCCGGAATCGCCCCCTCGGGTGATCCACGTTGGTAGCGTCGCGGCATGACGGACCAGCGATCGGCAGAACACCGGTACGAACCAAGCGGACTGACACGGCGTCAGACCCTCGCCGCACTCGGCGCCGGCGGAGCGGCCTGGCTGCTGCGGGGCACGGTCGGACCGGACAGCGCCCGGGCGGTCGGCACCGCCCCCGCCGACCTCCCCGGCGGGCTGGTCCCGTACCAGCGGGAGTACCGGAACTGGGCCGGCGAGGTGCGCACCGATCCGCTCTGGGTCTGCGAGCCCACCACCCCGGAGCACGTGGCCGAGCTGGCCGACTGGGCCCGCACGGCCGGCTGGCGGCTGCGCCCGCAGGGGCACCGGCACGGCTGGGCCCCGCTCACCGTCGCCCCGGACACCCCTTCCTCGGCCCGCGTCCTGCTGCTCGACACCACCCGCCACCTCACCGCGATCACCCTGCCCACCGGGCAGGTGGCCGGCGCCCCGACCGTCCGGGTGCAGGCCGGCGCCTCGATGGAGGAACTGCTGGCCCGCCTCGGCGAGCAGGGCCTCGGCGTCGCCGGCTGCCCGGCCCCGGGCGACCTCACCGTCGGCGGTGTGCTCGCCATCGGCGGCCACGGCACCGGCGTCCCGGCGGCCGGCGAGACCACGCCCGCCGGCCACGGCCACGGCTCGCTCTCCAACCAGGTGGTCTCGCTCACCGCCGTGGTCTGGGACCCGGCCGCCGGGCGGTACCTGCCGCGCACGTTCGACCGCACCGAGGCCGAGGCCGGGGCGCTGCTGGTCCAGCTCGGCCGGGCCTTCCTCACCGAGGCGGTGCTCCGGGTCGGCCCGGACCGGCCGCTGCGCTGCCTCAGCCGGGTCGACGTCCCGGCCACCGAACTGTTCGCCGCCCCGGGCGGCCCCGGCGCCGCCGGCAGCGCCGGTGCCCGCACCTTCGCCTCCTTCGTCGACCGGGACGGCCGGGCCGAGGCGATCTGGTACGCCTTCACCACCCACCCCTGGCTCAAGACCTGGCGGGTCACCCCGACCCGACCGCTCACCGCCCGGAGCGTCGACGAGCCGTACAACTACCCCTTCTCCGACAACATCCCCCAGCCGGTCGCCGAGCTGGCCGGACAACTGGTCTCCGGTGCGCCGGAGTTGGCCCCGGTCTTCGGCCAGCTCCAGTACCTGATCACCAAGATCGGGCTGACCGGGGACCTCACCGACGTCCTCCTGTCCAGCGGCCTGCTGCGCACCCTGCTGACCGGCGAGCTGCTCACCCACCTGCTGGCCGGCGGCCTGCGCTCCGACCTCTGGGGCCCCTCCCGCCACCTGCTCCAGTACATCCGGCCGACCACCCTGCGGGTCACCGCCAACGGCTACGCGGTGCACCTGCGGCGGGCCGACCTCCAGTGGGCGGTGCACTCCTTCACCACCACCTACCAGCGCCTGCTGACGGAGTACCAGCAGCGCGGCGAGTACCCCGTCAACGGCGCCGTCGAGATCCGCGTCACCGGCCTCGACGACCCCGCCGCCACCGGCATCCCCGGCGCCCGGCCCGCCCTGCTCTCGGCCCTCCGCCCCGACCCCGCCCACCCGGACCGCGACACCGCCCTCTGGCTGGACGTCCTCACCCTCCCCGGCACCCCCGGCCTGCACCGCTTCTGCCGCGAGCTCGAACAGGCCCTGCTCGCCGCCTTCGACGGCACCCGCGCCGCCCTCCGCGTCGAGTGGTCCAAGGGCTGGGCCTACACCGACACCGCCGCCTGGTCCGACCCCGGCGTCCTCGCCACCACCATCCCCGCCTCCTTCCCCGAGTGGACCGAGGCCGTCACCACCCTCGACCGCCTCGACCCCCACCACGTCTTCGGCAACCCGTTCCTGGACGGCCTGCTGCGCACGCCGTAGCCGGCGGCGACCGCTCCCCGGAGGTCCCCGCCGTGCACTTGGTGGCCGACCGTCCGAATCCTTTCGCCGCCCCGGTGACTCTCATGACCGCAGGGCCGCACCGCGCGCGGTGCGGCCCTGCGGTCCCGACACCGCGAGCACCGAGAGGCCCGTCATGAACCTCCCCTCCCCCACCGCCCCCGTCCGTGGCGTACTGCTGGTGCACGGCGCCTGGCACACCGGGCACGCCTGGGACGGTGTCGCGGCCGGCCTGCGGACCCTCGGGGTCCCGGTGGCCGTCGCCGAGCTGCACCGGGGCTCGCTGGCCGCCGACATCGCCGCGGCCGAGGACGCCCTGGACCGGCTGTCCGGGAACGGCCCGGCCGTGGCCTGCGGCCACTCCTACGGCGGCGCCGTGATCACCGGCCTCGCCCCCGAACGGGTCGACCACCTGGTGTACCTGGCGGCGATGATGCCCGACCACGGCGAGACCGCGCTCGGTCTGCTCGCCGGTGCGCCGCCCACCGCCCTGGCGACCGCCATGGTCGGCGACCGGGCGGGTGTCACCACCATCGCCCCCGGGGCGGCGGGCGAGCTGTTCCACGGACAACTCGGCACCGCCGAACGGGCCCGCCACACCGCCGGCCTGGTCCCGCAGGCGATGGCCGCCGGGCTGCACCCGACGGCCTCCCCCGCCTGGCGCGAACGGCCGAGCACCTACGTGGTCTGCTCCGAGGACCGCGCCGTGCACCCCGAGTTGCAGGGGCGGTTCGCCGCCCGCGCCACCCACGTCCTCACCTGGCGCAGTGACCACGGGGCGTTCGCGTCCCACCGGGACGAGACCGTCGGGCTGCTGCACCGACTGGCCACCACCGGCAGCCCGGCCCGGCAGGAGGAGTGACGCACCGTCAACGGGCTGGCTGCGGCACCTCCGGGGCCAGCGAGTTGCCCGCCGGGATCCGGCCGCAGTCGGTGGGGGCGGGGCGCCCCGCGAAGCGGTCGTTCAGCCAGCCGAGGGCGCCGGGGGCCCAGGCGACGGCCGCGCCGAGGTGGCTGAGCAGGTCGTACTGGTCGTAGGCGATGCGGCCGTTGCCGATGGCGCAGTACTGTCGGGCGAGCGCCCGGACGTCACCGGCGACCATCACGCCGTCGCCGGTGCCGATGCCGGCCGGGCTGGCGAAGGTGCCCTCCAGGACGCCGCCGTTGCCCTGGGCGATGTGGCCGGGGACGGTCGGGGTGGGGGCCGAACCGAGGTTGATCCGGTTCACCGCGTCGACGAAGGCCGGCACCGAATTCGGGTCGGAGTACTGGGACTTGGCCATCTTCTTCCAGGTCAGCCCCGGGTAGTGGCCGACCGCGTCGATGATCGACCCGTCCTCCAACTGCCGGTAGACCGACAGGCCGTAGTCGTTCAGGTAGGGCTTGAGGTCGATCCCGAAGGAGCGGGAGACCCCGATCACCGCCATCGGGATCACACCGCTCCAGGCCAGCGAGCCGTCCACGTACTTGAGGTTGTGCGCCGGCGCCACCAGCAGGCCGCCCTCGGTGAAGCCGACCAGCCTGGCGTTGACGTCCGGCGCGTAGCCCGGGGCGAGGGCGGCGGCCCAGTTGGTGGCGATGGCACCGCCGGAGTAGCCCATCAGGCCGAAGCGCGTGTCGGCGTTCATGCCGGTGGCCTCGGACCGGGTGGCGGCGCGGATCGAGTCCAGGGTGTTGGTGCCGTACTCCGGGCCGGCCGCGAAGTCGGCGGTCTGCCCCTCGGTGTCCGGGATGACGACGTTGTAACCCTGCGTCAGGAGCGGCACCAGGAAGAGCGCTTCGGCGTTCGGGATCAGCCCGCCGAGGCTCAGGTCGCCGGCCACCGCGCGGGACGGGCCGTCCGCCGGGTCGAGCGAGTCGTAGAAGGACTGGTACGAGACCGCCCGGCTGGAATCACCCGTCAGGCTGCGGACCACGGTGGTGACGTTGGCCGCCGGGCGGCCCTGGGCGTCGGTGGTGCGGTAGAGGAGCTGGACCGCCCGGACGGGGGTCGGGAGCCCCACCACGTGGTAGGCCAGGGTCCGGGTCTTCAGGACGGTGCCCGGCGCGAGCGAGGCCAGCGGCGTGCTGCCGTCGTAGCGGTAGAACGCGTCGCCCGCGGCGGCGGTCACCTGCGCAGCGGCCGGGACGGCGGTGGCGGCCAGGGTGGTGGCGGCCAGCGCGGCGGTGACGGCGGCGGCGAGCAGGCGGGAGGTGTTCGTGCGCATGCGGCTCCCCCGTGGGGTGGGTGGGTGTGAGGGTCCGGTGCACGGCACGGGTGGGGTCCGCGCACGTGGGGTGGTACACCGGTGGGCGTGTTACCAACTGGTAGGAAACGTCCCGGAGAACATGATGACTGCGGTACGGCGGGGTGTCCCCGGGCCGTGCACCAGAGATTCGCGAGGTGGATTGTGACGGCGTCCAGCCCGGCGGAGCGAGCCGACGCGGCACCACGACTGGGCGGGACCCCGGTCCACGAACGGCTCCGGGCCACCGCCTCGGTCCTGGCGCCCGCCGTGATGGCCCGGCTGGTCGAGCAGCTGCCCGCCTACGAGGCCCTCCCCTCCGAGCAGCTCCGGGGCGAGATCGCCCGCGAAGTCGACCGTGGCATCCGGGCGTTCACCGAGACCCTGCAGACCGGTGAACTGCCCGGCGAGGCCGAGCTCGCCCGGATCAGCGAGTCCTCGGCCCGCCGCGCCGACGAGGGAGTGCCGCTGGAGGCCGTCGTCGGCGCCTACCACTTCGGCGCGCAGGAGTGCGCGGCCCGGGTGCTGGCCGCCGCCGAGCCGGCCGACCTGCCGGACGTGCTGCTGGTCCAGCACCGGCTGCTCGACTACCTGCGGCTGGTGAGCTGCGCGGTCGCGGCGGGCTACGTCCAGGAGCGGCAGGCCGCGCTGGGCGACGAGCAGGTCGCCCGGCAGGAGCTGCTGTCCGCACTGCTGGAGGGCGGCGACCTCCGGGCCGCCGCCGACCGGGCCGGTCTGCCGCTGCCGGCCGGCTACCTGGTGCTCGCCCTGACCGTGGGGCCGCACCCCGACGAGCTGCTCGCCGGGGTCAACCACGCCGTGGCCGACCGCCGCAAACTCCGGCGCCTGCGCCACGAGCTCCAGCGCCGGACCGACGGTGAGCTGCTCTCCCGGCTCTCGGGAGACACCGGCCTGGTGCTGATCCCTGACGGCGCGTCACCCCTCGGCCCCGGCGGGGCGGACCGGGAGCGGCTCGCCCGGCTGGTCGACCAGCTCGGCCACCGGTGCGGCGCCGAACTGCTGGTGGCGGCGGCCACCGCGGCGCCCGGCGGCGTGGCGGACGCCGCCCGCCTGGTGGCCGAGGTCCGCGACGTGGCACGCGCCTCCGGGCGCGGGCCGGGGCTGTACCTGCTGGAGGACGTGCTGCTGGAGTACCAGCTGAGCCGCCCGGGCCCGGCCCGGGACCGGCTCGCCGCCCTGCTCGCCCCGCTGGCCGGGCGCCCCGACCTGCTCGACACCCTGCGCGCCTACCTCGCCGGCGGCCTGGACCGGCGCAGGGCCGCCGCCCGGCTGCTGGTCCACCCCAACACCGTCGACTACCGCCTGCGCCGGGCCGCCGAACTCACCGGCCTGGACGCTGCCCGGGGCGACGACCAACTGACCCTGCGCGCCGCCCTGGCCGCCCACGACACCGCCCGCCACGGCACGGAGGCCCCCGCATGAGACCCGAGGCCGCGCCCTGCGGCCCGGGGCGGGCGGAGTCGAACTAGGCCGTCCGGCGGGCCCGGTGGGCGGCGATCAGGTCGCGGTACCAGGTGTAGGAGGCCCGGGGGGTGCGCCGCTGGGACTCGAAGTCGACGTGCACCAGGCCGAAGCGCTGGTGGTAGCCCTCGGCCCACTCGAAGTTGTCGAGCAGGGACCAGGTGAAGTAGCCCCGGACGTCGACGCCTTCGGCGTGGGCGGCGGCGAGGGCGTCCAGGTGGCCGGCCAGGTAGGAGATGCGGTCTTGGTCGTCGAGGTCCTCGGGGTAGGAGCAGCCGTTCTCGGTGATGGTGACGGGCGGGAGGGCCGCGCCGTAGCGCTCGCGCAGGCCGGTGAGGAGTTCGCGCAGGCCGTCCGGGACCACCGGCCAGCCGAAGGCGGTCCGGGGGACGCCCTCGATCGGGGCGTCGGCGAACGGGAGGCCGGGGGCGGCGGGGGCGGTGATGAGGGTGGGGTTGTAGTAGTTGACGCCCAGTCCGTCGAGCGGGGCGGCGATCAGGGCGAGGTCGCCGTCCCGGACCGCCCCGCCGAGGTCGGCCGGGACGCCGAAGGCCGAGAGGTCGGGGTAACTGCCGAGCAGCACGGGGTCGTTGAAGAGCCGGTTGTGCAGGGTGTCGTAGGCGTCGGCAGCCGCCAGGTCCTCGGCCGAGGAGGAGGCCGGCCGGACCGGGGTGAGGTTGTTGGTCAGCAGGACGGAGCCGCCCCGGGCCCGGAGTTCGGCGGCGGCCAGGCCGTGGCCGAGGAGTTGGTGGTGGGCCACCGGGAGGGCGTCCAGCAGCAGGGTCCGGCCGGGGGCGTGGTTGCCGAGGGCGTAGCCGTAGACCATGTGCACGAAGGGCTCGTTGAGGGTGATCCAGCTGCGCACCCGGTCGCCGAGCCGGTCGGCGACCACGGCGGCGTACTCGGCGAAGCGGTACGCGGTGTCCCGGGCGAGCCAGCCGCCGCCGTCCTCCAGGGCCTGCGGGAGGTCCCAGTGGAAGAGCGTGGGCACGGGCTCCACCCCGGCCTCCAACAGGCCGTCCACCAGCCGGTCGTAGAAGGCCAGCCCGGCCTCGTTCACCGGGCCCCGGCCGGCCGGCACGACCCGCGGCCAGGCGATGGAGAAGCGGTAGGCGTCCACCCCGAGCCCGCGCAGCAGGGCGACGTCCTCGGGCCAGCGGTGGTAGTGGTCGCAGGCGGTGTCGCCGGTGTGGCCGTCCCGGATCGTGCCCTCGCGCGCGGTGAAGGTGTCCCAGATCGACGGCCCCCGGCCGTCCTCCCGGACGGCGCCCTCGATCTGGTACGCGGCGGTGGCCGCGCCCCAGCGGAATCCGGCGGGCAGGTCGTGGCGGTCCGTCATGGGGGTCCTTCCGCAAGGTGATCAGGCAAATGCGAGGACTGCTCATGTTAGGAGCGGAAGCCGTCCGGGGCCAGGGGCCCGCGCGATGACGACCGACCGGGTGACGGGGCGTCGGCCGGGAGCGGACCACCCGGGGTGAGCAGCCGTTCGAGCCGCGCGGCGGAGCCGTCCCAACTCCACTCGGCCGCCGCCCACCGCCGCCCCGCCCGCCCCATCGCGGCCCCCTCCGGGGTGCCCAGCAGCCGGATCACCGCTTCGGCGACGGCTCGGACGTCCCGGCCGTCCACCACCACCCCGGTCCGGCCGTCCAGCACCGCGTCCGGCGCCCCGCCGGAGTCCCCGGCCACCACCGGCAGACCGCTCGCGGCGGCCTCCAGGTAGACAATGCCCAGCCCCTCCGCCTCCAGACCGGCCCGGCGGGTGCGGCACGGCATGGCGAACAGGTCGGCCGCCGCGTAGTAGCCGGGAAGCTCGGCGTGGCTCCGCCCGCCGGCGAACTCCACCGAACCTTCGGGCAGTTGGGCAGCGAGACGACGCAGCCGCCGCTCGTCCGGCCCCTGACCGACGATCAGCAGGATCGCCTCCGGTACGGCACTGCGGATCAGCGGCAGCGCGCGGATCAGCGCGTCCTGCCCCTTGCGCGGCACCAGCCGGGCCACGCACAGCACCACCGTGCGGCCGTGCAGCCGGTGCCGGTCGCGAACGGCACGGGCCCGATCCGCCCGGGACGGGGCGTCGCGGGCCGGATCGAGGGAGATCGGAGCAGCCCGGAACGGATCGGGGTGAACCGGATCGACGTGAACCGGACCGGCACAAGCCAGGCCCGCATCGGCCGGATCGGCGGACGCCGGGCCGGGCACCGGATCCGGCCGGAAGGCCGCCGCGTCGACGCCCGGCACCAGACGGCTGAGCCGGGCCCGTGGCTGCGGGCCGAGCGCCGGGGCGATCCGGCTCCGGGTGTACTCCCCGAGATAGGTGACCACGTCCACCCCCTCGCCCACCCGCCGCAGCAGGCGGCGCGCACCGGGCACCCGGGCCCACCAGATCTCGTGGCCGTGGGTGGTGGCGACCAGGCGTTCGGCCCCGGCCCGGCGCAGGGCCGGGGCCATCAGCGCGAGGGGCGCCGCCGCGCCGAACCAGACCCGGTCGCAGCCGTACGCCCGGACCAACTCGGCGGTCTGCTCGGTGACTCGGCGGGTGGGCAGCAGGGTGCGGGCCCGATCACGGACCACCGGGAACGGCAGGGTCGCGTCGAAGGCGGCGGCACCCGGCTCGGCGGAGGTGTGGACGACCACGTCGTGGCCGGGCACCCGCATGGCCATGGCGTGCACGAAGGTCTCGATGCCGCCCTGGCGGGGTGGGAAGTCGTTGGTGACGATCAGGGTGGTGCCCAAGGTCTCGCTCCGGTTCGGTGATGGAGGGTGCGGATGGTGCGGAGGGCGTGGTTGACGGGTGGTCAGGTCAGGGACGGCCGGATGCGGGTGCCCGGGAGGGCCACCGCCAGGCGACCGCTCCCGTCCGCCGAGGCCCGTACGGCGGTGGGCACGGCGGCGCGCGCGACCAGCCGGGCCCAGAGGACGAGCAGCAGCGGCAAGGCGAAGTAGCCGTACCGCCCGGCCGGGGCGAACAGGAAGGCGAGGCAGAGCCCGGCCGCGAGCCGGTCGGCAGCCGCGACCAGGCCCCGGGGCGGGCGGCGCACCAGCGAGACGGCCACCGCCACGCCGCCGCAGAGCAGCAGCACCAGCCCCGTCCACCGGCCGGCCGGCCCCAGGTCGGCGAGCAGCCGTCCCGGCAGCGGACTGGCGGCGGGGGTCGGGAAGGCGCCGCGACCGGTCGGGAACCGGAACACCTGCTCGACCAGCGGCCCCGGCCCGGCCACCAGCACGGGTGCCAGCACGGCGGTGGTGCCGACCGCCCAGGCAGCCAGGCACCGCACGGCCGACCGAACGGCCGCCCCGCCACGCGCCGACCCGCCACGCGCCGACCCGCCTCGCGCCGACTCGTTCCACCCCACCTGACCGGCCGTCAGCAGAGCGAGCACCACGGGGAGCGCGGGCAGGGCCGTCCACTTGAGGGAGCAGGCGGCGGCCAGCGCCACCCCGGCCGCCACCGGCCGGTGCCGGACCGCGAGGGCGAGGGCGAGCGCGAGCAGCCCGGTGAGCGGCAGGTCGACGCCGCTGACACAGAGCGGGAGCGCCACCAGCGGCGAGGCGACCAACGCCCCGACCCCGATCACGCGCCCGTGCCCGCGCCCCGCCCCGACCGGGCGGGCCGCACCGCCACTCCGCAGCACCAGGTGCGCGGCCGCCAGGCACAGCACCAGTGCGGCAGCACACCAGAACCGGACGTCACCGGCCCCCGCCAGACGCCCCGGCAGGCCGAAGACCGCCATCCCGGGCAGGTACGGGTTGTAGTCCGTCACGCTCTGCGGCTCCGCCAGGTACGGCGTCCCGGTGCGCAGCAGGGTCGCGGCGGAGCGTTCCACCACCCCGACCTCGCTCTGCGCCTGACCGGTCGTCAGCAGCAGCACCAGCGGCACCAGCACCGCCCCGACCGCGGCCACCGCGACCGCAGCCACCGCTCCGCGCGCCCGCCGCTCCGCCCGTACGAGCCCGGCCGCCAGCAGGTAGCCGACGGCCGCGCAGCCGCCCCAGATGCGGTGCGGCGCCAGTGTGGAGACGGCGGCGAGCGCCGCCGCGAAGCCCGCTGCGGCCAGCCACCAACCTGCTCCGACTCCCTTCACCAGAAGCCCTTTCGATGTCCCCGGCAGTTGTTTCGACACCGCTCCATTCCAGGCGGGTTCGGACCCGGGGTCATGGGGTCCAGGTCGAGTTCCGATGGTCGGGTTTTCCCTACCGACAGCGGACGACCGTCCGGTTAGGCTCTTGATGATCAAGAAATCGAGAGGCGCCGGATGTCCCCCACTCCCCCGAGCGAGACCGTTCACGTACCGGCCGTCCGAACGGTGGCACCGGCCCCGCCCGTCCACCCCGTAGGCCCCGCACGCCCCGCACGCCCCGCACGCCCCGCCCGGGTGTTGCGGTGCTGGCTGCAACTGCTGAGCGGCTCCGTGCTCGGCCTCGGCGTGCTGGTGGCGCTGACCGTCCTGCTGGTGGCCGGGGTCCTGCTGTCGGTGCTGGGCGTCGGACTGCTGCTGCTGGCCGGTGTCCCGCTGTTCGGCACGGCGGTCGCCCGGGTGGAGCGCCGCCGGCTGCGCCTGGTCCGGGCGGAGCCGATCCCGGACCCGCACGCGCCCGTCACCGGACGCGGGTGGCTGCGGCACCGGCTGTCGGAGCGCGCCACCTGGCGGGAGCTCGGCTACGCGGTGCTGCTCGCGGTGGTCTTCGGCGCGGCCGGGCTGGGGACGATCGCCCTGCTCGCCTTCTCCACCACCCTGCTGGCCTCCCCCGTCGTGGTGTGGGCGCTGGCGCCCGAGACCGTGATGATCATCCCGGGGCACCCCGTGCCCGGCCCGCTGCACGCGCTGCCGTTCAGCCTGCTCGGCCTCGCCGGAGCGGCGCTCGCCTCGTACGCGGCCACCCGGCTGACGGCCGCTCAGCTCTGGGTGGCGCACGCCCTGCTCGCCCCGCGTCCCGAGCCGGACAGCCACCGGGTGGTCGAGCTGACCCGCTCCCGGGCCCGGCTGGCGGACGCCTTCGAGGCCGAGCGGCGACGGATCGAGCGGGACCTGCACGACGGGGCGCAGCAGCAGTTGGTCGCGCTCACCATGACACTGGGCCTCGCCGAGTCGGAGCTGCGGAGGGAGCAGCGGGCCGCCGCCCCGGAGACCGCCGCGCTGCTGGCCCGGGGCCGGGCCGAGGCCCGCCGGGCGCTGGACCAACTCCGGGACCTGGTGCGGGGGATCCACCCCCAGGTGCTGACCGACCACGGGCTGGCCGCCGCCGTCGCGGAGGTGGCGCAGCGCTCTCCCGTACCGGTGCGGGCGGCGATCGACCTGCCGCACCGGCTGCCGCCGCTGGTCGAGGCGACGGCGTACTTCACCGTCACCGAGGCCCTGGCCAACGCGGCCAAGCACAGCGGCGCGGCTCGGATCGAGGTGGCCGGCACGCTGGCCGACGACCGGTTGGTGCTGCTGATCACCGACGACGGCCGGGGCGGGGCCGACCCGGCCGCCGGTACCGGGCTGTCCGGCCTGGCCGACCGCCTGTCGGTGCTGCACGGCCGGCTGCTGGTCTCCAGCCCGCCCGGCGGTCCGACCGAGGTCCGGGTGGAGGTGCCGTGCTCCGCGTAGTGCTGGCCGAGGACGCCGTGCTGCTCCGGGCCGGGCTGACCGAGATCCTGGAGCGCACCGGGCACCGGGTGGTCGCCGCCGTCGGTGACGGCCCGGCGCTGGCCGGCGCGGTGGCGGAGCACCGGCCGGACGTCGTCATCACCGACGTCCGGATGCCACCGGACTTCCGCGACGAGGGGCTCCAGGCCGCCCTCGGGCTGCGGGCCCGGCAGCCCGGGCTGCCGGTCCTGGTGCTCTCCCAGTACGTGGCGACCGCCTATGCCGCCCAACTGCTCGGTGGTGACCGGAAGGGACCCGGCGGTGGTCTCGGTTACCTGCTGAAGGACCGGGTCGGCGAGGTGTCCGAGTTCCTGGACGCGCTGCGCCGGGTCGCCGACGGGCAGACCGTGATCGACCCCGAGGTGGTCCGGGTGCTGCTGGCCGATCGGACGGCGGCGCAGCCCCTCGGCCGGCTCACCCCGCGCGAGCGCGAGGTGCTGGGGCTGATGGCGGAGGGCTGGAACAACCAGTCGATCGCGGCCCGGCTGTCCGTCACCGAGGCCTCGGTGGTCAAGCACTCCGGCAACATCTTCATGAAGCTCGACCTCGACCCGGCCGAGGGCAACCGCCGGGTGCTCGCCGTGCTGGCCCACCTGCGCGGCGCGGACGGGAGGTGATCCACCGTCAGCCGCCCGGCGGGCCCGGGGTGGGCGCGGACATCATCCGGACCACCAGCTCCGGGCGGCTGCCCACCCCGGTCTTGGTGAAGACCGCCTTCAGGTGGTCCTGCACGGTGTAGGGGGTCATCAGCAGCCGCTGGGCCACCTCCCGGGTGCCCGCTCCCCGGAGCAGCAGCAGCGCGACCTCCTGTTCGCGGGCGGTCAGCCCGTACGCGGCGAGGTGCAGCGGCACCGTCTCGGCGGGGGTGGCGGGCGTGGCGACCACCGTCACCTCACCCGCCGAGGCGTCGGCGCCGCCCGCCTCCCGGAGCGCGGCCGCGTGCAGCAGGTACCACCGGCCGTCCCGGGCGCGGATCCGCACCGGGATGTGCGGGGTGGGCAGTCCGCAGGCCGCCCGGCGGGCGTGCTCGGCGGCCATCGCGACGGCGGTGGGGACGTCCAGCGAGGTGGGCGTGGGGTCGGCCAGCCGGGCGAGCAGGTCCTCGGCCGGGCCGGACAGCGCGCGGGGCCGGTTGTGCCGGTCGAGCAGCAGCACCGCCGGGGTGGGATCGACCGGGTGCGGATCGGGTGGTGGGAGGTGGCCGGCCCGCAGTGCCTGGCCGAGCAACCGGGCTGCGGTGTCCGCGAGTTCGCGGGTCCGGTCCGGGTAGGGGCCACGGTCCGGGGCCCGCATGAAGGCCGCGCACCCCCACATGCCGCCGGCTGCGTCGAAGACCGCCCGCAGCTCGTCGCCGAAGCCGTGCCGGGAGATCTGCTCGCGGTACCGGATGCTCCGCTGCGGTGCGCCCCGGGTCGCCCGGCTGAGCGTCTCGGCGTGCAGGCCACTGCCGCGGATCTTGGGGAAGGTGGCCAGGTCGTCGGCCCACACCTCCAGGTACACCGCGTCCTGGTAGCTGCCCAGGCTGAGGTCCTCGCTCTGCACCGAATTGACCAGCCCGGTCGCCGGGTCCGCGGTGTGCCAGCAGACCGCGTCGAACTCCAGGACCGGGCGCAGGAGTTCGTCCGCCCGCCGGAAGACCTGACTGCTGCTCAACCGCAGCCCGGCCAGCTCCCGTAACTCCGCCATCGCCGCCCGGGCCACCGCTTCCCGCCCCCTGCGTGCCGCCATGCGGGCACGCTAACACCGGCGATCCGCGCCGACGAGTGCCACCGGTGGGCCACGAGCAGCGGCTCAGCGCTGCGCGCGCCCGCCGCCGGCCAGGTCGCGGAACAGCCGGGCGAGCAGGCCGGCCGCCCGGAGAGCACCGTCCGTCACCTCCGCCCGCTGCCGGTCCGTCAGCGGCGGCGCGTCCAACTCCCGTTCGAGCTCGGCGAGGTGGTCGCCGGCCAGGTCGGCGTGCTCCCGGAGGGTGTGGAACCCGGCGGTGGGCAGGCCGGTCAGGCGGGCCAGGTAGCCGGCCAGTCCGAGGGCGGGCGCACTGTCCGCCAGCACCAGCAGCGCGCCCAGCAGCGCGACCGGATGCCCCTGCTCGATCAGCCGGTACTGCGTCATGATCAGCTCCGGCACCGCAGGCGGCACCAAGGGCGGCACGACCGGAAGCAGGGCCGGGCCGCCCGCCGCCGCCAGGTCCGCCAGCAGGTGCCCGGCCCGGTCCCGCTCCCGCTCCGCCCGCCGGAGGTAGTACGCGGCCAGGCCCGGGGCCCAGGCCTCCCGTGCGCCCGCCCCTACCCCTGCCTCCGCGCAGCGCTCGGCCGCCCGCTCCTGCAACGGGGCCGAAGCGGCGGCCAGCAGGTGCTGAGCCCGGAGGTACCGCCGGTAGCGGTCGGCCAACTCGGCATCCGGACGCCAGAGTTCCACGAAGGACCGGCGCAGGCCGGGCACCGCCGGGGCCAGTTCGGCGTGCACCGCCTGGGAGAGCCGCAGGTCGGCGGGCCGACGAGGGGCCGGGCGGACGGGCAGGGCGAGGGGCGGTGCGGTGGCCGGGAGCAGGGTGACCGGTCGGTGCGCAGCGCTGGTCAAGGGAGCCTCCTGATGCGCCCGGGTACCGGTGTGCCGTGTACCTCCGCGCCCTCGCAGCCTCGCAGCGCCCGCGTCCCCCGGTCCATCCCAGCGCTCTGGGATGACCCGGGGTGCACCCGGCGCGACGCGAGGTGACGGCTGGTCAGCGGCCCGGCGGGACGATCCGCGCCGGTGGACCGGCAGGCGAACCCGGGGCGAACCGGTGATGAACCGGGGCGGGAGGGGCAACATGAGGCTGACTCGGGTTGAATAGTGGCGCCCGGCATTCCGGATGCGGCAGAGTGGGCCCATGAAGTCGGAGACGGACGGCCCGGGCCAGAGTGCGAGCGGCCCGCCGGGTGCCCCCGTCCCGCCCCGGCGGCGGCCGGTGCAGCAGCGCAGCCAGGAGCGGTACGAGCGCCTGCTGGACGCGTGCGCCGCACTGCTGGACGAGGTCGGCGCAGGGGCGCTGACCACCAAGGAGACCGCACTGCGGGCCGGGGTGCCGATCGGCACCCTCTACCAGTTCTTCTCCGGCAAGGAGAGCCTGCTCTCCGCACTGGCCTCGCGGAACCTCGACCTCTACCTGGACCGCCTCGGCGGCCGGCTCGGCGCCCAGGCCCACGCGGCCCCGCTCGGCGTGCCGGAGTTCGTCCACCTCGCGGTGGGCGAGTTCGTCGCGATGAAGCGCTCGGTGCCGGGCTTCGGGCAGCTGGACTTCGGCCTGGTCGAGGTGCTCGGCGCCGAACCCCCGACCGGCGGTACCGACGGCGCCCCCGGGGCCGACCCGGGCGGGGTGGACGAAGGCTCGGTGGACGACCGGCACCTGCTGGACACCGAGCTGGACAACAACGCCGCCGTCGCCCAGCGCCTCCAGTCCCTCGGCGGCGGCCTGTTCAGCGGCCCGGGCCATCCGCTCGCCCTGCGGGTGGCACTGGAGTGCGCGGACGCCGTGCTCAAGCTCGCCTTCCGCACCGATCCGCACGGCGACCCGGCATTGATCGCCGAGTGCGAGCGGCTGCTCCGCTGCTACCTGAGCGACCACCGGACCGCCACCGCCTGAGCAGCCGTCCGAGCGACCACCCGGCCGCCCCCAGACCGGCCGCCCCTGACCGAACGCCCCCTGACCGAACGCTCCTGACCGACCGTCAGGGCGCACCCTCCACCCGCGACGCACCGCCCACCGGAGCACCATGACGGACACCCCGCCGCCCGACCTGCCCGCCCCGCTCGAAGCGCTGACGCCCCTGCTGGACGGCTACGGCTACCCGCTGGTGGGCCTGCTGGTGTTCCTGGACAACTGCGGCATCCCGGTGCCCGGTCAGACCGTCCTGGTGCTGGCGGCGGTGTACGCGGGCGCCGGCCGGATGAGCATCGCCGGGGTGGTCACCGTCGCGGTGCTGGCGGCGGTGGCGGGGAACTGCCTCGGCTACCTGATCGGCCGCACCGGAGGCCACCGGCTGGTCGAACGCTGGGGCCGGTACGTGCTGATCACCCCGGAGCGGATGGCGCGCGGGGAGCACTTCTTCACCCGGCACGGCGCCAAGGTGGTGACGGTGGCCCGGTTCGTGGACGTGCTGCGGCAGACCAACGGCATCGTGGCCGGCACCACCGGGATGCCCTGGCGGCGCTTCCTGCCGGCCAACGTGCTCGGCGCGCTGCTCTGGGTCGGCGTCTGGGCCTCGGCCGGCTACCTGGCCGGGGACAACATCGGGCCGCTCTACCGCGAGCTGGCCCGCTACCAGCTGGTGCTGCTGATCGCCGCCGCCGTGGCCGCCGCCGGGCTGGTGGGGTACCGGCTCCGGCGGCGGCAGCTGGCCCGCCGTCAGGACGGGCCGCAGCAGCGGCAGTAGGGCCGCCGACGGGTCAACGGGCGGTGCGGATCGAGTAGTTGAAGTCCGCGTGGCCGTAGTGGTTCATCAGCCGCAGCCAGAACGGCATCAGCATCTCCAGTCCGCGCGAGCCGGTGATGTCGCCGAGGTCCAGCACGGCGGCCTTCGGCCAGCCGAAGGAGTGCAGCAGCTCGGTCACCTCGGCCTTGGCGGCCGGGTCGTTGCCCGCGATGAAGAGCTGGTGCTCGCCCGGCACCCGGGACGGGTCCACCATCAGCTCGCAGTTGAGGGTGTTGAGCGCCTTGACCACCCGGGCCTCCGGGAAGTCGCGCTGGAGCTGCTCGCCGATGCTGTCCACGTTCACCGGCTCCAGGCTGACCTCGCCGAGCGGCGAGAAGACCAGCGGGTTGGAGACGTCGATCAGCACCTTGCCGGCCAGGTTCTCGTCCCCGGCGTTGCCCAGGGCCTTGGCGGCGACGACGCCGGAGACGGCGTTGATCAGCAGCTCGCCGAAGGCGGCGGCCTCGGCGAAGGTCCCGTGCTGTGCGCTCGGCCCCGCCTGCTCGGCCCAGGCCACGGCGGTCGGGTTCTGCTCGGTGCGCGAGCCGAGCATCACCTCGTGCCCGAGCTCCACCAGCTTCCCGCCCAGCGTCCGCCCGACCATGCCCGTACCGATGATCCCGACCCGCATCACGCACTCCCGTCACTGAACCGGCTGTGGCTTCGAACCCTAGCCGAGCGGGGATCGGCGGAGCGTGGCCGGCAGGCGAGCGGAGTGTGACGGAACGGGTGCCCACCGGCCCGGCGGAGAAGGGAAGTTGCTCCCCCGCCGGGCCGGCCGGGCCGGGCCGGAACGACGCGTGTTCCGTTAAGTCCGGCGCGCCGGACTACTCGACGGTGACGCTCTTGGCCAGGTTGCGCGGCTTGTCCACGTCCCGGCCGAGGGCCACGGCGGCGTAGTACGCCAGCAGCTGGAGCGGGATGTTCAGCAGCAGCGGGTCCAGCTCGGGCTCGGAGCGCGGCACGATCACGGTGTGGTCGGCCAGCTTGGCGTCCACCTGACGGTGTGCCACCGCGAGCACCCGGCCCGAGCGGGCCTTGATCTCACCGAGGGTGGTGAGGTTCTTGTCCAGCAGCTCGTCGTCCGGCACCAGCGCGACGGTCGGCAGCTCCGGGTTGATCAGCGCCAGCGGGCCGTGCTTCAACTCGCTGGCGGGGTACGCCTCGGCGTGCACGTAGCTGATCTCCTTCAGCTTCTGCGCGCCCTCTCGGGCCACCGGGAAGCCCCGGACCCGGCCGATGAACATCATGCCCTCGTGCTTGGCGTACTCGGCCGCCAGCTCGGCGATCTTCTCCTCCTCGGCGAGGATCTCCCGGATCTGGCCGGGCAGCGCCTTGAGGCCCGCCACGATCCGGCGGCCGTCGGCCGGCGACAGGTCGTGGACCCGGCCGAAGTGCAGGGCCAGCAGCGCGAAGGCGATCACGGTGGAGGTGAACGCCTTGGTGGAGGCGACCGAGATCTCCGGGCCGGCGTGCAGGTAGATGCCGCCGTCGCACTCGCGGGCGATGGCGCTGCCCACGGTGTTGACGACGCCGAGCACCCGGCCGCCCTTGCGCTTGATCTCCTGGACGGCGGCCAGCGTGTCGTAGGTCTCGCCGGACTGGCTGACCGCGATGTAGAGGGTGTCGGCCTCGATCACCGGATTGCGGTAGCGGAACTCGGAGGCCGGCTCGCTGTGCGCGGGGATCCGGGCCAGCTCCTCGATCAGCTGGGCGCCCATCTCACCGGCGTAGTACGCCGAGCCGCAGCCCAGGATCTTCACCCGGCGGATCTCGCGCAGCTCGCGGGCGTCCAGGTTGAGGCCGCCCAGGTGGGCGGTGGAGAAGCGCTCGTCGAGGCGGCCGCCGAGGGTGCGCTCGACCGAGGCGGGCTGCTCGTGGATCTCCTTGTGCAGGTAGTGCTCGTGCCCGGCGGTGTCGTAGGAGTCGATCTCCCAGTCCACGGTGGAGGGCTGACGGGTCACCGTGCGGGCGTCCTCGGTGAAGGTGCGGAAGCCGTCGGCCTTGACCACGGCCAGCTCGCCGTCCTCCAGGTGCACCACCTGGCGGGTGTAGCGGACCAGGGCGGCCACGTCGGAGGCGACGAACATCTCCTTCTCGCCCAGGCCCAGCACGATCGGGCTGCCGTTGCGGGCCACCACGATCCGGTCGGGCTGGGTGGCGTCCAGCACCGCGATGCCGTAGGTGCCGATCACCTTCTTCAGCGCCGAGCGGACGGCGTCCTCCAGGTCGACGCCCTCGCCCAGGTGGGCGGCGATCAGGTGCGAGAGGGTCTCGGTGTCGGTCTCCGAGCGGAACACCGCGCCGTCGGCGGTGAGCTTGGCGCGCAGCTCCTCGGCGTTCTCGATGATGCCGTTGTGGACCACGGCGATCCGCTCGGCGTTGTCCAGGTGCGGGTGGGCGTTGGCGTCGCTCGGCACGCCGTGGGTGGCCCAGCGGGTGTGGCCGATGCCGGTGGTGCCCTTGAAGCGGGCCGGGACGGCGGCGGCCAGGTCGGCCACCCGCCCCTTGGTCTTGCAGACCTTCAGGCCGCCGGCCTTGCCGGTCACGGCGACGCCCGCCGAGTCGTAACCCCGGTACTCCAGGCGCTGCAGGCCCTCCAGCAGGAAGGCGGTGGCGTCCTTGGCCCCGATGTAGGCGACGATTCCGCACATGTGTGTACAACTCCTCTGATTCCGCCGCCCCCTGAGGCGGCGTCAGCCGTAGACGATCCGGCGCAGCTGACGGGTGGACAGCTCGGGTGCCGCGACCCGGCGCGCGGCCAGCTCCCCGGTCAGCCGGTCGAAGATCTTCTCGTTGGTCAGTCCCCGTGCCTGCAGCTCACCGTGGCGGCGGCGGACGTACTCCTCGGTGGTCTCCGAGAAGTACGCGAGCACCTCCGCGACCACCCGTACGGCCTCTCCCGGTCCCAGCGAGGTGGTCCGGGTGAGGTGGACGAGCAGGTCTTCATGAGGGTGCGGTGAAGCGGACACGAGAGGGGAGCCTATGCGTTCGAGGTCTTCCAATCCAATAATCCTGCCCGAAATCGGGCAGGGATCCCGCCCTTGCGCACCAGCGGGCCGCATCGCCGGGTCGGCCGTCCGGGGGAGGCTCCGCTGTGAGAGCCTGTGCCGGGGGTGACCGGGGGGTCGGCCCCTCGTTGACCAGTCGGCCGAGCCGACACTCCCGAATGGCCGTCAGAAACGCTCCGTTTCGATCCGGAACAGCCAGGATGGGAACCGCCACCGTCCGTAGCGACCGCCGGGGGACCAGAGCACATGCAGCCGCGACTCTTCGCGATCATCACCGCCTTCCTGCTGGGCGCGCTCGGTCTCGGCTCGGTCGCCGTGACCGACTGGACGCCGGCCCCGCCGGGCAGCGCGCAGACCGCGCAGGCCGCCCCCGCCACCCAGCAGGCCGCGCTGGCGCCGGCCGCCGCCTCGCCCTCCCCCACCGGGGACCCGGCGGTGTGGACCCGCTCCACCCTGCGCAACAAGCTGATGGCCAAGATGGACGCCACCGACCCCGGCCAGGCGCTGGCCGAGCTGGACGCGATCTCCAAGAAGCTCCCCTACACCGTGCGCTTCTGCCACCCGATCGCCCACGAGCTCGGCCACTCCGCCGTGAAGCGGTACAACGCCGACTTCCAGAAGGTCATCTCCTTCCCGCACGAGACCTGTGCGGCGGGCTACCTGCACGGCGCGGTGGAGGAGATGCTGAACGCCTCCGCCAATCCGGAGGAGGACCTGCTGAAGCTCTGCGCCCCGGCCAACAAGGGCCCGTGCATCCACGGCGTCGGCCACGGCACGATGTTCGTCGCCAAGCAGGACGTGGCCAAGGCCCGGGCGCTCTGCAACAAGTTCCCCACCGACAGCCGGAAGATCACCTGCTCCGAGGGCCTGTTCATGCAGCTGTTCGGCCCGGACGAGGAGGACGAGAAGGCCAAGGCCAACCTCGACCCGGCCGCCCTCGCCAAGGACCCGCTCTACCCCTGCAAGGACCAGCCCCCGCTCTTCCAGTCGGCCTGCTTCTTCTACGCGCCGACCTTCTACCTCTCCTCGCACGACTACGCCAACAACCCCGGGGTCTTCGCCGACGCCCTCAAGTGGTGCCTCAACGGCCAGGCCAGCGGTGGCGCCCAGGACTGCTCGCGCGGCGTCGGCTCGCGCACCATGAAGTACAACCTGGACCGCGAGGACTGGGCGGCCGACCAGTGCGCCACCGCCGCCGACTCCTGGCAGCGCAAGGCCTGCACCCAGGGCCTGATGAGCTACTACACCGTCAACTACACCGAGGCCGGAGCCGGTTCCCGGCTCTGCTCGAAGATCACCAACAAGGAGATCCAGGGCTACTGCCGCTCGGCCGGCGGCCTCTCCAGCACCCTGGACTGAGCTCCGCCCCACCCGTACCGGCGCCCGGGTGGCACCACGCGCCCCGCGCGGTGTCCACCCGCCGGACGGCGGGGACCGGCCAGCCGGGTGCCGCGTACGATCGACCGCACCGGGTACGTCGAGGAAGCCGTCCCTCCACAGCCGTCTGATGGAGCGCCAGCATGAGCACCACCCCGCAGCAGGAGCACCGGGGCACCGCCCCCCACCAGGACTTCCGCAGCGCCGCCCGGGCCGTCGCCGACCTCGCCGCCGACCACCTGGAAGGGGTGGCCGACGGGCCGGTCTGGCAGCCGATGGCGGAGGCGGACCGACGGGCCCTGCTGGAGCTGCCGCTGCCCGAGCACGGCACCCCGCTGGACGGGCTGCTCAAGGTGATCGAGCGTCAGGTGCTGAGTGCGCCGATGGGCAACGGGCACCCCGCCTTCTTCGGCTGGGTGAACTCCGCCCCGGCCCCCGCCGGGGTGCTGGCCACGCTGGCCGCCGCCGCCACCAACCCGAGCTCGGCCGGCGGCGACCACGCCGACGTCCACCTGGAGCGCGCGGTGGTGCGCTGGATCGCCGAACTGGTCGGCTTCCCCGCCGCCGAGCCGTCCGCCGCCAAGGGCACTCCGGGCGGCATCCTGACCTCCGGCACCTCGATGGCCACCATCCTCTGCCTGGCCGCCGCCCGGCAGCGGGCCGCCGAGCGGGCCGGCCACGACCTGCGGGCCGACGGCCTGGCCGGGCTGCCGCCGCTGGTCGCCTACGCCACCGCCGAGACCCACTCCTGCGTCCGCAAGGCGGTCGAGCTGCTGGGGCTGGGCAGCCGGCAGATCCGCACCGTGGCGGAGGACGCCGACGGCCGGCTCGACCCGGCCGCGCTGGCCGAAGCGGTCGCCACCGACCGGGCCGCCGGGATGCTGCCCTTCCTGGTGGTGGCCTCGGCCGGCACGGTGGGCACCGGCGCGGTGGACGCCTTCGACCCGATCGCCGACGTGGCCGAGGCCGAGGGCCTCTGGCTGCACGTGGACGGCGCGTACGGCGCCTGGGGCGTGCTGGACCCGGTGATCGCCGACCGGTACGCGGGCATGCACCGGGCCGACTCGCTCGCCCTGGACCCGCACAAGTGGCTGGGCGTGCCGGTGGACTGCGGCTGCGCGCTGGTCCGGGACGCCGACACCCTGCGGGACACCTTCTCGCTGGTCCCCTCCTACCTGCGGGACGCCACCGCCGGGGACTTCGGCTGGTTCTCCGAGTACGGCATGGAGCAGACCCGCCCGTTCCGCTCGCTCAAGGTCTGGGCCACCATCGCGCACAAGGGCCGGGCCGGGCTGACCGCCGACATCGCCCGCACCACCGAACTCGCCCGCCACCTGGGCGCCCTGGTGGAGGCCGATCCGGAGCTGGAGCTGACCGCCCCGGTGCACACCTCGATCGTCGCCTTCCGCCACACCGGCGGCGACGCCGTCAACCACGACCTCCCCGCCGCCGTCCAGGCGCGCGGGCGGGCCTTCGTCACCGGCGCGCTGCACCGGGGCCGCGAGGTGCTGCGGGCCTGCCTGCTGAACCCGGCCACCACCGAGGCCGACCTGGAGCTGCTACTCGCCGAAGTCCGCGCGGCGGCCCGGGAACTGACGGAGCGTCCGTCCGCTTCCTGAAGCGGCGGAAGGACGGTTCGGATGCCACCCGCAGAGATTAACCAACAGGTCACGGGGGATTCGTGATCGTGAAACACCGGCAGAGCACCATGTTTCCATGGACACCACCTCTCGCACCGAGCAGCAGCGCCCGGAGCCCTCGCGGGCCGAGCGCCGCAGCGCCAGAAACCACCGCTGGCGCCACTCCACCACCGAACTCGCCGCCGTCTTCGTCGCGGTGGCAGCCGCCGACCTGGTCGCCAACACGGTGGTGCACGGCCACGACGGGCCGGTGCTGCTGGTCCTCTCGGCCCTCGCCCTGCTCGCCACGGCGGTCTTCCACGCCTGGTGGGCGCACCGGCATCCGCACGGGCCGCCCGGCCCCGAGCCGGCCGCACCCCCGGGCACACCGGACGACCGGGCGGCCGAGGTGACCGGCCCGATGCACGCCCACGTGCCCACCACGCTCTGGCGGCTGCGCGCCACCGTCTCCGACTCCCCCGGCAGCCTGGCCCGGATCTGCACCGCGCTGGCCGGCCTGGAGGTCTCGATCGTCTCGCTCCAGACCCACCCGCTGCCGACCGGGGCGGTGGACGAGTTCCTGGTCCGGGCCCCGCAGCCGCTCGACCGCGCCGAGCTGACCCGGGCCGTCGCAGCCGGTGGCGGCAGCGACATCTGGACCGACCGGGCGGACGCCCACGACCTGGTGGACGAGCCCACCCACGTGCTCGCCCTGGCCACCCGGACCGCCCTGGACGCGGCCGAACTCCCGGTCGCACTGCGGCGGTTGTTCGGACGGTGCACCATCCGGCAGTTCCCCGGCGGCGGGGACGGCGCGGCCGCCGGGGTGGACGGCCACCTGATGCGGCTCCCGGTGCCCTCCGGCGACCTGATCGAGCTCAGCCGCCCGCACCTGCCGTTCACCCCCACCGAGTTCGCCCGGGCGCAGGCCCTGGTCGAGCTGGATTCGCTGCTCGGCCCCCGGGTCCCGCAGGTCCGGGCCCGGCTGCGGCTGCCGGCCGGCACCGACCTGACGGTCCGCCGAGCCGACGCCTCCGACAAGGCCGCCGCGCTCGCCATGCACGAGCGCTGCTCCCCCGACACCCTGCGCAAGCGCTACCACGGCCCGGTCCGGGACGCCGACCGCTACCTGGACCACCTGCTCGACCCCCGGCACGGGCAGACCCTGGTGGTCGAGGCCGCCGAGGGCCGGATCGTCGCACTGGCCCACCTGATGTGGGACGACGAGGGGGCGGAGGTGGCCCTGCTGGTCGAGGACGCCTGGCAGCGGCACGGCCTGGGTGTGGACCTGCTGCGCCGGATGGCCGCCCTCGCCCTGGAGGCCGGGGTGCCGACCGTCTACGCCGTCACCCACGCCGCCAACACCGGGCTGATCTCCACCATGCGCCGGCTCTCGGCCCCGCTCGACTACCAGGTCGAGGACGCCACCCTGGTGATCACCGCCCACCTCACCGAGGCCACCGAGACCCTGCCGGCTCCCTGGCCCAGCCGCTGACCGCACCGCCTCTCGCCTCTCCGACCGGCCCCGTCCACCGCCCTCGCCGGCGGCGGCCGGGGCCGGCGCGCGGCTCCTCGACCGTTCCGGTCCTCTCGAGGCGGCCGATCCAAGGCTCCTCCTCCCGGATGGCGAGCAGGGAGGACGCGGGCGGCGGGGACCGGTCGGGGGTTGCGCGCGTGCGGCGGCGGCCGGGGCCGGCCGGACCCGGCGGGGATCGTCACGCAGGCACTACCGTCCCCCGCCTGCCACCGCAGGCGGCCGGCTCGTCCGCCCACCGCGCGGCCGCGTAGAGCCGAACCAGATCGTGCAACCGGTAGCCATCTGGGGAGTCATGACCGAGCAGGTGGACAGCGGTCAGCTGTCCGACCAACACCGGCACCGCACAAGGGTTTTCACCCATCACGACACCTGCCCATCGGCGTACCACCGGGCTGCCCTGGCAGCGGAACCAGTCGGCGGTTGCGGCCGAGCGGGCAGGGCTGACCCGGCGGGGACCGTCACGCAGGCACTACCGCGAGCCGCCCGCCCGCGACCACCCGCCACCACAGGCGGCCAGCTCGTCCGCCCACCGCGCGGCCGCGTAGAGCCGGACCAGATCGTGCATCCGGTAGCCGTCCGGGGAGTCGTGGCCTTGCAGGTGGACGGCGGTCGACTGTCCGACCAACACCGGCACCGCACAAGGGTTTTCGCCCATCACGACACCTGCCCATCGGCGTCCCGCCGGGGTGCCCTGGCAGCGGAACAGTCGGTGGTTGCGGCCGAGCGGGCAGGGCTGACCCGGCGGGAGCCGTCACACAGGCACTACCGCGAGCCGCCCGCCCGCGACCACCCGCCACCACAGGCGGCCAGCTCGTCCGCCCACCGCGCGGCCGCGTAGAGCCGGACCAGATCGT
>NZ_JBIWFX010000001.1:1140027-1267787 GCF_044763225.1 Kitasatospora sp. NPDC096147
TCGTGCATCCGGTAGCCGTCCGGGGAGTCGTGGCTGAGTAGGTGGGTGGCGGTCAACTGTCCGATCAACGGCCGCACCACACAGGGGTGTTCGCCGACCAGGGCGCCTGCGGTGGCCGAGCTCAGCTCGGCGCCCGGCGCGAGGGCGAGGCGGTGCAGCAGGTCCCGGGCCTGCGGATCCAGTACCCGGTAGGTGTGGTCGAGGGCGGACCGGACGGCCGAGGCGGCGTCCCCGTCGATCGCCAGCACGCCCAAGCGGTCCTCCGCTGCCCGGAGTTCGGCCACGTACTCGGCCACCGGGTGGCCCGGCCGCTCGGCCAGCCGACCGGCCGCGATGGCCAGCGCGAGCGGTAACCGGCCGCAGAGCACGGCCAGTTCGGCCAGCTCCGCCTGCTCCGCCAGGTCGGTCAGGTCGGTCGGATCAGCCCGGTCGGCGCGGTCGGCCCGCGGGGCGGCGGCCCCGGGGCCGCCGGTCACCCGGCGCAGCAGGGCCACCGCGTCCCCGGGCGGCAGCAGACCGAGCGGCACCGGCACGGCACCGTCCCGCGCGGTCAGCCCGGTCAGATGGCACCGGCTGGTGGCCACCGTGCGGCAGTGTGCCGCCCCCGGCAGCAGCGGCCGTACCTGCTCGGCACTGAAGGCGTTGTCGAGCACCACCAGCACCCGCCGCTCGGCAAGCAACGAGCGGTAGAGCGCAGCCGCCTCCTCCTCACCACCCGGCACCCGCCCGGCCGGGACACCGAGGGCGCGCAGGAAGCGGGCCAGCACGGCGTGCGGCGCCAGGGGCGGCCCGTCCGCGAAGCCGCGCAGGTCGGCGTGGAGCTGACCGTCGGGGTAGTCCCCCCGCACCCCGTGTGCCCACTGCACCACCAGCGCGCTCTTGCCCGTCCCGGCCGCGCCGGACACCACGCACAGGCGGGCCCGGCCGCCCTCCCCGAGCGCGTCGTCAAGCGCCGCCAGCTCGGCGTCCCGGCCGGTGAAGGTGGCCAGCGGCGGCGGCAGTTGGGCCGGCACCGGCACGCCCCCTCCCCCCTCGGTGCCACCCCCGGCCGCAGCGGCACCGGACGCTACCGCGCCCGCCCCGGCGGCCGCGCCCTCGGCCTCACCACTCGGTCCGGCCTCGCTGCCGTCCCCCGGCCGGCCCCTCCCGGCGCCCAGCAGTTCCAGGTACAACCCCCGCAGCGCCGGCCCCGGATCCAGCCCGAGCTCCTCGGCGAGGCGCCGGGTGAAGGCCCGGTGGGCCGCGAGCGCGTCGGCCGTCCGCCCGGACCGGTGCAGGGCCCGCAGCAGCTGGCCCAGGAACCTTTCCCGGAACGGGTGTTCGGCCACCAGTGCGGTCAGCTCGGGCACCAGCACCCGATGCCGGCCGAGCGCCTCCTCCAGGTCCAGGCAGTCCTCCCAGGCGGTCAGCCGGGCCTCCTCCCAGGACATCGCCCCGGCCGCCAGCAGGCTCCCCGGCAGCCCGGACAGCACCGTGCCGCGCCAGAGCGCCAAGGCCTCCCGGTAGCCCGTCACGGCCTCCTCCGTTGCCCCGCCCGCTGCGGTGCTCCGGGCCCGCGCCACCTGCCCGGCGAAGGCCAGGCTGTCCAGGCCGTGCCCCGCCAGGGCGATCCGGTAGCCCCGCCCGTCGGTCAGCACCGCCGACGCCCCGCCCGGCTCCGCCTCGGCGAACCGGCGGCGCAACTGCGCCACCAGATTGCGCACCTGACGGTCCGCCGTGGCCGGCGGCCGGTCGTCCCAGACCGCGTCCACCAGCCGGGCCACCGGGACCACCCCGTCCGGGTTCAGCAGCAGCGCGGCCAGCAGGCGCTCCTGCCGGTCTCCCCCGAGCCGGACCCGCACGCCCGCCCCGGTCCGGACCTCCAGCGGTCCGAGCACGCCGAACTCCATGCGCTCCGCCTCCCCGGGGTCAGCACGACACCACCGGACCACCATCTCGTTCGATGACGATCCAGTGTGCAGATCATGACAGATTCGTGCCCGTCCGAGTGCGGCCCGATCCCACCACCACTCACCACCAGGCCCGTTGTGCCAGGTCCGCACCCCTGCTGACCAAGTCCCGTCCCGCCTACGTCACTTACCGCATCCGCGCCGGGCCGTCCGCGCACCCCCGCAGTGCCCGGCCCCGGACCGCCCCCGGACTGCCCCCGGACCGGCGGAACCGCCCCGCACCACGCCCCGTCCGTAAGACCCGGAGGTATCACCCATGACCGACTTCCTCGTCCTCGCCGCCATCCTGCTGGCCGCGCTCGCCGCCCTGCCGGTCCTCGCCGTGCGCGAGTTGGTGGCGCTCGCCCGGGGCCGCCGGAGGGGCGGCCGGGCCGACCGGCTGCGCACCGTGGCCCTGCTCTCCGGGCTGGGCGCCCTGGCCGTCTACGCCTGGGGAGCGCTCCACCTACTCGGCGCCGTCCTGACGGCGGAGGACGGCGGCACCGACTCGTCCCCGCTCATCCCCTGCCGCGAGGGCGGGATCGAGCGGGCGCTCCAGGTGGTGGACTACGACGTCGGCTACCTGCCGCTCGGCTTCACCTGCGTCCGCAGCACCGGGGACGACTACACCGTGGCCCTGCCCGGATACGTCAACCCGGCCTTCGCCGTGCTCGGGCTCGCTGCCGTCGCCTCCGGCATCCTGGCCCGAGCCGCAGCCGAACGCGCCGACGGCCGTGCGCCGACGGCCGACCGGACCCGCTGAGCGGCGACCCGCCGTCGGCTCATCCGTCCGTCGCCGCTGCCGCGCGGCTCGACGCCCCGGCCACCGGCACCGCCATCACGAAGGCCGGCAGGGCGTAGCCGGTGATCAGCGCGATCCGGATCCAGTGGGTGTCCACGTACCGCAGGTACGCCGGGTGCAGAGCTCCGGAGGCCGGCCGGACGGCCCCGGCCTCCCGGACCTGCTCCGCCCAGCTCCCCCACAGGAACGCCCGGCCGACGAACACCGAGAGCTGGAGCAGCAGCCCGGTCAGGACCCGCCCGAGCGGCACGCCGCGCGGGCGGAGCACCACCAGTGCCACCGAGCAGACCACCCCGGCGACGCCGATCGGGATCACCGTCAGGTCGGAGAGCAGTTCGTAGCCGTGGTCGTACGCGGCCATCGCGGCCGGGGCGACGTACACCAGGGTGGTGCATGTGGGTCATCAGGCTCAGACCGGCGCCGGCGGCACCGAGCGCGGTGAGCAGGAGCAGGACGGGGAGCGCGAGCCGGGCCCGCGTGGTCTCTGACCTGCCGTCAGCCTCTCCGGTCGGACGCGGTCGCGTCGTCGGCCGGGCGTGGGGATCCGGCTACGTCCGGTGTGTACCGGGCTCCACCAGGCCGCTGCGGTAGGCGTGCACCACCAGCTGGGCCCGGTCCGTGGCCCCGAGCTTGGCCATCGCGCGGCTGACGTGCGTGCAGACGGTCGCGGGGCTGACCACGAACTCCCGGGCGATCTCCTCGTTCGACCGCCCCTCCGCGCCCCGAGCCCGACCCTGACCCGTCGTCAGCTCCCGCACAAGCCCGGTACGGGCCGGACGCCGGGCGGCGGGTCGGCCACCGACGGCCGACCGCACCGACGGGACCCGGGTGGCCGGCCGCCGCACGGGTCTACCGCCCGGATGCTACCCATGGGTAAGGTTCGGGTCTCGTCCGAGATCCCGGGGAGCTGACATGGGCGCCGACACAGGTTTCGATCCGGCCCGCGAGCACGAGCGGACCCGCGCCGCACTCGCCTCGGCCACCGCACGCCTCGGCCGACTCCTCGACGCGGCAACGGACTTGGACGTCCCGTCCGGCCTACCGGGCTGGAGCGTCGGCGACACCGCCGCCCACCTGGCCGCCGTCCACCTCGCCTACTCCGCCGCCGCCAGCGCCGAGCCGGTCGACTGGTCCGGTCTCCTCCCGGCCGGTGAGGACGGCCTGCTGGCCGAGCGGATCGCCGCCGTCAACGCCGGCGCCATCACCCTCTTCGACGCCGAACAGCGGGCCCGGAGCGGCGAGTTCATCGCCGAACGGACCGCCGTCTTCCTGGACGGCACCGCAGACCAGTCGCCGGAGACACCGATCGCCACCCCCTGGTACGGGCCCGACCGGTCGCTCACCCTGGCCGCCGCCACCGGCCTCCTGCTCAGCGAGACGCTGCTCCACGGGCTGGACATCGCCCGGGGCACCGGCACCGCCTGGCCGATCGGCCGGGACGAGGCCGCCCTCGTCCTCGGCCAGGCGATCCCGGCCATGATGCCGCTCGCCCTCGACCACGCCCGGGCCAGGGGCGTCCGGCGCTCCTTCGACCTCGCCTTCGCGGGCGGCCCACGGCTCTCCGTGGTGGTGGCCGACGGCGCGATGACCGTCACCCGCGACGCCCCGCCCCGGGCTCACGACTGCCGGATCGCCGCCGACCCGGTCACCTTCCTGCTGGTCTCCTTCAAGCGGGCCCCGATGTGGAAGGCGATCGCCACCGGCAGGATGCGGGCCGGTGGCCGCAGGCCCTGGCTGGCCACCAGTCTCAGCAAGCTGGTCGCCACTCCCTGAAGCCTCCTGACCCACCGCCGGCCCACCCCGCGGACCCATCCCCGCAGACTCATCCCCGCACATCGGCCCGCACCCGCCCGGGCGCCGGACCACACCCGGGAGCCGGACCACACCCGCCAGCTCCGCAGCCCCGCCCGCGTCAGTCCGCCCAGATCCGGGCCATGCAGCGCCCGACCGCCTCCGCCCCCGGCGGGTCGCCGAACGCCGTCCGGCCGTGCAGCACCGCCGCGTTGTCCAGTACCAGCAGATCCCCCCGCCGCAGCCGCACCCGCAACGCCAGGCCGGGATCGGCCAGCACCTCCTCGAAGGCGTCCAGCCCGGCCAGTTGACCGGCCGTCAGCGGCTGCCCCCGCTCGCGCTGGCCCCGGCCGATCCAGTAGCGGTTGTACTGCACGTCCAGCCGGCCGCCCCGGCGCCGGAAGACCGGATAGCGGCGCTCGAGGTCCGGTTCGTCGCCGAAGTGGAAGTCCCGGTAGAGGTCCGGCAGCACCTCGGGCCGCGTGCCGAGCAAGGCGTCGTGCACGGCGTGCCCGCTGACCAGCACCGACTCACCGCCGGATGCGGCCGGCCGGACGCACAGCAGGCCCAGCAGTCTCGGCGGCCCGGGGTGCATCGCCCGGTCCGTGTGCAGGTCGAGACCGCCCGGGTCCTGCCCGGCGACCGCCACCACCAGACCGTCACCCGGCCGCCCGGCGTCCTCGGGGCGCACCGCGCCGAGCCCACCCAGGTAGCGCCGACCCGCCGCCAGGCAGGCACCGTCGTCCAGGCCCGCCAGTTCGAGCCCCCGGACCACCGCCATCCCCGGCCCCTCCCACAGCCGCCGGGCCACCTCGGCCACCGGCCGGTCGGCCGCCACCAGCCAGTCGCTCTCGGCCAGTTCCGTCCCCCGCCACACCGAGTGGCCCGCCACCGCGACCGGTGCCTCCATGCCCGGACTCCCTTCTCCGGCCCGCCGGCTCCTCGGGGAGCCGGACCCGACGCCACCGCGAGGGTAGGCCCCCGGCCCCGTCCGGTCACCGGCCTGACGGTGCGTCGGGCGGACTCGGCCGGAAAGCTCCCCCCGATCGCCGGAACCGACCCGCCCCCGCTCGGCGCCTTCCCGCGCGGGGCACGCCGGGCTCCACAAGCCGCGGCGGGAAGGGGACGGTCGTGTTTCAACTGGTCGGCGTGGTCCTCGGGTTGGTCGGCCTGCTGTTCGCGGGCATCGCGGTGCTCCTGGGATACACCGTGGTCAGCCGGGCCCGAGGGCGGTCACGGGTGCCGACCCGGTCCGGCTGGAGATCCGCCTCGACCACGGCGGCGGCGGGACGCCGCACCGCACCACCCGGCGGGCGGTCCTCGGCTTCCGCACCCCGGACGGCCGGGACATCCGGTCCGAGGATCTCGCGAAGGTGCCCCGGCGGTCGGCGACCGGGTGACGGTCCGCCACCTGACCGACCGACCCCAGCAGACCGACGCCACGGACGCGGCCCGAGCGGCGCCCCGGTGTTCCTCGTGCCGGGCGTGGCGTGGCCTTCTCCGCCGTCCTCGCCTGCGCGGGGCTCGTCGTGGCGGCCCTGTGCCCCGGCCTCGTCACGATCGTCCCCTTCCCGGGCCGCCGCATCCGCCTCCCCGACCCCGAGTAGCGCCGACGGTCGCCGGTGGCACGGCGCTGTCAGCGGCGGGTGCCAGGCTGGCCCGCCATGGAGACCGTGATGGAGATCGACGAGTTCTGGCGGATCGTGGAGACGGCCCGGCAGCAGCCCGGCCCGGTGGACGAGGCGCTGGTGGACCTGCTGGCCGCGCGCTCGCCGCAGGAAGTGATCGGCTACCAGCGGCAGTTCGACCTGCTGCACCGGGCGGTGTACCGCTGGGACCTGTGGGCCGCCGCCCACCTGCTGGAAGGCGGCTGCTCGGACGACGGCTTCACGGACTTCCGGGCCGGCCTGATCGTCCAGGGCCGCGACTGGTACGAGAAGGCCGCCCGCTCCCCCGACAGCCTGGCCGACCACCCGGCCGTGCTGGCCGACGCCCCGGACGGGGACTGCTTCGAGTTCTCCCGGGAGGCCGTCGGCTACGCCGCCGCGCGCGCCTACGAACGCCTCACCGGCGACCGCGACGACTTCTACGCGGCCACCTCCCGCACCCCGGCCGAACGGGCCGCCGCCGAGGCCGGCCTGGGCAAGCAGTTCGACTTCGAGGACGACGCGGAGCTGGCACGTCACCTGCCCCGGCTCGCCGCCCTCTACCGCTGACCCCCGCAGGTTTTTACCAAACGGTCGACCAACCGCCCGCGCCCACCGGGTAGGTTCCGAGGCATCCACCGAACGACACCGCAGGCACCCGCCGTTCCCGGCCGGGCCGTCTGCCGGAAGGACGTGCCATGAACCCGGTCGATCTCACCGCCACCGCCGCCGTGCTCCCCTCCGCCTGGGCCTCCCGGATCCTCGCGGAGGTCGGCACCGCCGCCGTCAAGCTGCTCCGGATGGACGGCCGCCCGCTCCCGACCGAGGTGCACCCCACCGCCGAGGCCCTGCTGGTGCTCGACGGCCGCCTCGAACTCACCACCGCGGGCACCGAAATCACCCTCCTTCCCGGCGAGTTGTACCGCATCCCGGCCCGCACCGAGCACGCCGTCCGCCCGGGCAGTCACGGCACTCTGCTGATCGTCGAGGTCCCGGAGGAGGCACCCGTCGCATAGGCTGCCGGGACGCCGCCGCCCGAACGACGGGGTGGGCCGGGCACGACACAGGCCGGCGCAGGCCCGGCCACCGGGACGACCGCCGGGCCCGTTCGCCCGCCGTCGCCCGATTACCGTTCCTTGAAACTGCCTTGAGCTCCCGACAATGACCCCCGCCCCACAGGCCGCCTAGGCTCCCGGCGAGCGGTCGGCACCCTCGGCCGCCCGCCCTCGCCTCCAGCCCCGGGAGCCGTCCGGATGACCGTTCTCGGTGACGCCTCGTCACCCGCACCCACCCAGCCCCGCACGGCCCGCCCCCACACAACCCACCCCCGCACGGCCCGCCCGTCAGCTGCGCCCGGCTCCGGAAACGGCCCGACGCCCCGCCTCCGTCCGCAGGCACTGCTCACCGGCATCCGGGTCGGGGCCGGGGCCACCGCCGCCACCTGGGCCGTCCAGGTCGTGCCGTCGGCCCGGCTCGATGCGGTGCTGGCCACCGGAGCCCACCTCGCCGGGCTGCTGGCCGGCTACGGCGTGCTGGTCATGCTGCTGCTGATGGCACGCGTGCCGGCGATCGAACACGGCGTCGGCGCCGACGTGTTGGCGCGCTGGCACGCCCGGGGCGGTCGGTACGTCCTCGCCCTGCTCGGGGCGCACGTCCTGCTCGCGACGGCGGGCTTCGCGGCCCACTCGGGCCGGGATCTGATCACCTCGGCCCGAGCGGTCCTCGCCTTCCCCGCGCTGGCCGGGGCCGCCGCAGGCACCCTGCTGTTCGCACTGGTCGGCGCGGTCTCCGCGCGGCCGGTGCGCCGCCGGGTGCGGCACGAGACCTGGCGGGGTGTGCACCTGCTGACCCACCCGGCGGCGGCCCTGGTGTTCGCCCACGAGCTCGCCGGGCCGGACCTCGCCGGCCGGTCGGCCGTCGGCTGGCTCTGGTCGGTGCTGCACGCGCAGGTCGCGGTGCTGCTGCTCTGGTACCGCTGTGTGGTGCCGGTCCGTCAGTTCCGCCGACACCGGCTGCGCGTGCTGCGCGTGCGGGCCGAGGGGCCGGGCGTCGTCTCGGTACTGATCGCGGGCGAGCGGCTGGACGAACTCCGCCTGGAGTCCGGCCAGTTCCTCCGCTGGCGATTCCTCACCCGACGGCTCTGGTGCACCGCGCTGCCGTTCTCGCTCTCCGCCGCCCCGCAGGCGGGGCTGCTGCGCATCACGGTCAGGGCGGCCGGTGACCACACCCGCCGGGTGCGACGGCTCCGGCCCGGGGTCCGGGTGGCCGCCACCGGACCGTTCGGCGCGATGACCGCGCACCGCCGCACCCGCCGCAAGGTGCTGCTGCTGGCCGGCGGGGTCGGCATCACCCCGATGCGAGCGCTCCTCGAGACGCTGCCGGGCGGTCCGGGTGACATCGCCCTGCTCTACCGGGCCGGCGCCGCCGAGCAGTTGGTGCTGCGTCAGGAGATCGAGGCGATCGCGGCCCGGCGACAGGCCGCCCTCCACTACCTGCTCGGTCCCTCGCAGGGCGAGTACAACCCGCTCGCGCCCGCGCTGCTGCTCAGGCTGCTCCCGGACCTGGCCGAGCGCGACGTGTTCCTGTGCGGGCCACCGGGCATGACCGGGGCCGCCGTACGGGCCCTGGAGACCGCCGGAGTGCCGCGCGAGCGGATCCACCACGAGAGCTTCGCCTTCTGACCCCTCCGCCGCGCGGCGCGACCACCAGCACACGGCCATCGCAGAACGCTCGGGCCACCCCACCTAGGAGCCGTCACCGATGACACCGCCCGCCGCACCGCGCCCGCTGCCGACCGCCGCCGGCCTGGCCTGCGCGGGGCTGCTGATCGGCTCGCTGCTGTCCGCCACCGTGCGTCCCGCAGCACCGCCGCCACCGGACCGCACTCCGGCCCGCCCGGTCTCTCAGCCCTCCTCCTTCTCTCCCGCCCTCTCCTTCTGCTGCTTCGCGAAGTGGTCGCCGGCGACCCCGACGGCCAGGCCGGCCACCATCATCAGCACGTAGCCGAACACCTCCCAGCCGTCCGGGATCAGGTACCGGAGGAAGCCGAGGAACTGGATCCAGCCGAACAGCTCGCGCAGCAGGCCGGACGCGCCGCCGACCAGCAGCAGGCCGGCCAGCAGGTTGGTGACGGAGGTGACCGGCGACTTGGCGTCGCCCGAAGAGGAGCTCATGGCCCCGACGCTAGTCGGCGCCCACCCGCCCGGACATCCACCGGGAGTCTGATGGTGCGTCAACGAAAGTAGCGGGAGGGGTTGACGCCACAAAAGTGTGAGTGGTTTATTACTCATATGCAGACGGGACGCCAACGCCAACTCTCCACCGCCGACGAACGCCGCGAGACGGTGCTCCGCACCGCCATCGGCGCGTTCGCCGCCCGTGGGTACTTCGGCACCACGACCACCGAGGTGGCCAAGGCCGCCGGGATCTCCCAGGCGTACGTCTACCGGCTCTTCCCCAGCAAGGAGGCGCTGTTCGCCGCCGTGGTCGAGCACTGCTTCGGCCAGGTCCGGAGCGCGCTCGAACGGGGCGCCGCCGAGGCCGGGGGCAGCGCGCCGGAGGCGGCCCTCGCCTCGATGGGCGACGCCTACGCCAGGCTGATCAGCGACAACGACCTCCTCCTGGTGCAGCTGCACGCCCAGGCGGCGGCGGTCTCCGTCCCGGCCGTCCGGGACGCCGTCCGGGCCGGGTACGCCCGGGTGGTGGAGTACGTCCGGGGGGCCTCCGGCGGCGACGACCGGCAGGTGCAGGAGTTCTTCGCGGTCGGCATGCTCTGCCACCTGATCGTCTCGCTCGACGTGGAGTCGGTGGACGCGCCGTGGACCCGCACGCTCAGCGCCGGCATCACGCACTACTGACCCGCGAGCACCGAGCAGGGCGGCCCGACCGGGGCCGCCCTCTCTCGGACCCAAAGAGTGAGTGGTCAACCACTCATCAACTCGACCAAGGGGGACACCATGGAGCGGCAAGGAACGGGCCGACCGCTCGCCGCACTCGCCGGGGCCCAGTTCACCGTCGTCCTCAGCACCTCGGTCGTGAACGTCGCCCTGCCGCAGATCAGCGCGGGCGCCGGTCTCACCGAGGGCGGGACGGCCTGGGTGGTGAACGCGTACGGGCTGGTCTTCGGCGCGCTGCTCCTGCTCGGCGGCCGGGCCGCCGACCTGCTGGGGCCGCGCCGGGTGCTCGCCGCCGGGCTGGCCGTCTTCGCCGCCGCCTCGGTGGCGGCCGGGCTGGCGGACGGGCCCTGGCTGCTGATCGGCTCCCGGGCCGTCCAGGGAGCCGGGGCAGCGGCGGCGGCGCCCGCCGCGCTCGCCCTGCTGGTCCGCCTCTTCCCGCCCGGCGCCAGGCGGGCCCGGGCCCTCGGGCTCTGGGGCGCGGTCTCGGGAGCGGGCGGCGCGGCCGGGGTGCTGCTCGGCGGGGTGCTCACCGAGGCGTTCGGCTGGCGCTGGATCTTCCACGCCTGCGCCCTCGGTGCCGCCCTCGTCCTGGGCGCGACCCTGCGCTCCGTCCCCGCCGACCCCCCGCGCGGCACGGACCGGCCGCCTGCCGACCTGTTCGGAGCACTCACCAGCGCCACCGCCGTCCTCGCCCTGGTGTACGGCCTGGGCGCGGCCCGGGGATCCGGCTGGACCTCCCCCGCCGTCCTCGGCCCGCTGGCCACCGCCGCGCTCCTCGCCGTGCTCTTCCGCCACAGCCAACTCCGCCACCCCGCACCGCTGTTGCCACCCACGCTGATCCGCCGGGGCCCGGTCGGGCCGGCCAACCTGCTGATGGCCCTGCTCGGCGCCGTCTGGGTCGGGCTCTTCTACTTCCTCCCGCTGCTCCAGCAGCAGGTGCTGGGGGCCGGCCCGCTGGCCGCCGGTCTGGCCCAACTCCCGCTCGCCGCCGCCAACATGGCGGGTGCCGCGCTCGCCCCGCGCGTCACCCGGGCACTCGGCCCGCACGGCGCGCCGGCCGCCGCGCTGCTGCTCCAGGCCGCCGGGCTGCTCTGGCTGGCCCTGCTCGCCGCCCCCGGCACCACCCTGGCCGCCCTCACCGCCCCGACCGTGCTGATCGGCCTCGGCCTCGGCGCCGCCTTCGTCCGGCTCACCGGCGCGGCGGTGGACGGAGTCCGGCCCGAGCACACCGGAGTGGCCGGCGGGCTGGTGAACACCACCCGCCAACTCGGCGGCGCCGTGGGCCTGGCGCTGCTGGTCAGCTTCGCCTCCGGCGCCGGCACACCGGCCGGCACCCACCGCACCGCCTTCCTGCTGGCTGCCGCCCTGGCCGCCACCGCCGCCGCACTCACCCCCCTGCTCGCCCGCCGCACCACCACCCGCACCCGCGAAGGAGCCACCCCGTGAACGTCCACATCGACCGCACCGCCCCCGCCGTCGTCGAGCTCAGCACCACCGTCAGGGCCCCGCTCGCCCGGCTCTGGGAGCTGCACACCGACGTCGCCGCCTGGCCGTCCTGGCTCCCGGACGTCGACTCCACCGAGACCACCGGCCCGCTGGCGGTCGGCTCGGTCTTCCGCTGGCACACCCACGGCCTGGACATCACCTCCACCGTGCTGGAGCTGATCCCCCGTCACCGGATCGTCTGGGGCGGCCCGGCCCACGGCATCGAGGGCGTCCACGTCTGGACCTTCGAGGAGACCGCCGACGGCGAGGTGACCGTCCGCACCGAGGAGTCCTGGAGCGGCGCCCCCGTCGACGCCGAGCCCGAGGCACTCGGCCGGGCCCTCCGGCAGTCGCTGGAGAGCTGGCTCGACACCCTCCGCACCACCGCCGAAGCCGCCTGAGCCCCCTCCCCCGGCCCCTCGACCGCCGACACCCACCCGGAAGGACCGCCCGCCATGACCACCACCGCCAAGCCCCCGTACCTGACCGGCCACTACACCCCCGTCGCCGACGAGATCACCGCCTCCGGCCTGGCCGTCGAGGGCACCCTGCCGCCCGAGCTGACGGGCCGTCTGATCCGCAACAGCCACAACCCCAAGCCCGGCATCACCCCCACCCACTGGTTCAAGGGCAGCGGCATGGTGCACGGCATCCGGCTCCGGGACGGCCGCGCCGAGTGGTACCGCAACCGCTGGGTGCACACCCCCGCCCTGGACGGCGCCCCGTACCTGACCGAGCACGGCCCGGACCTGACCGCCAGTACGGCCGGCACCCACGTGATCGAGCACGGCGGCCGGCTGCTCGCCCTCTCCGAGGCGGCCCTGCCGTTCGAGCTCACCCCGGAGCTGGAGACCGTCGGCGCCTTCGACTGGGCCGGGAAGCTGACCTCCGCGATGACCGCGCACCCCAAGGAGGACCCGGCCACCGGCGAGCTGCACTTCTTCGCCTCCTCGCCCTTTCCGCCGTACCTGATCCACCACGTCTCCTCCCCCGACGGCACGGAGCTGCGCAGCCAGGAGGTGCCGGGCGCGACCGCCGCGCTCAAGCACGACTTCGCGCTGACCGAGCGGTACGTGGTCTTCCTGGAGGGCTCGGTCACCTTCGACCCGGCCGAGCACTCCGGCATCCCGTACGGCTGGAGCGACGCCCAGCCGTCCCGGATCGGGGTGCTGCCGCGCGGCGAGGGCGGGGCCCGGCGGGTGCGCTGGTACGACGTGGCGCCGGGCTACGCGATGCACCTGGGCAACGCCTACGAGGACGCCGCCGGACGGATCGTCATCGAGGGTCCCTCGGTGGGGCGGCAGGGCTGGCAGCGGTCCTGGAACTGGTGGGTCGGCGCACCTGACCGGGGCGCCGAGCCCAACTCCGGCGCCCACGCCACCCGGTGGACGGTGGACCCGGCCACCGGCCGGGTGGCCGAGGAGCGCACGGACGACCTGGTGGTGGAGTTCCCGACCATCAACGACGCCTTCACCGGCCGGGAGCACCGCTACCAGTACGCGCTGGCCTTCCCGGACGACCTGGGCATCGGCAACCACGCGCTGGTCAAGTACGACCGCACCACCGGCGCCCGCCGGCTGCGCCCGTTCGGCAACGGGCAGCTCCCCAGCGAGGCGGTCTTCGTGCCCGCCGCCGGGGCGGGCACCGACGAGGACGCCGGCTACCTGCTCACCGTGGTCGGCGACCTGAACGCGGACGCCTCCCGGCTGCTGGTGGTCGACGCCACCGACCTGGCCACCGTCGCCACCGTGCACCTGCCCCGCCGGGTCCCGGCCATGATCCACGGCTCCTGGATCCCGGACGCCGCGCTCGCCGGGTGACGGGCCGCAAGCCCCGGAAAGCCGCAGGACCAAGGGCCTCCGCCCCGGATCGGCACCGGGCCGGAGGCCCTCCGCACGCCCCGGCGCGCCTCCGCGAGCCCGCTCGGCGACACCCTGCGCGGTTGGCTGACGGAGAGTCGGTAGGCTGATGCTCGTCCCAGCCGCGATAGCGGTGCCGCGCCAAGGAGGAACGACTGAGCATGCCAGGCCCCGACTCGGAAGCCGCAGCCGTGCGCGACGCCTCGCTGCCCGCCCGCGCCAAGATCGCCGTGACGGCCGGCCGGGTGGCCGCCGCCCTGTCGCAGAAGGCCGGCCGGGGCAGTGGTTCGGTGATCGGCGGCAAGATCGCCCTCAAGCTGGACCCGGACCTGCTGGCCACCCTCTCCGACCACCTCGACGTGGTGCTGGTCTCCGCCACCAACGGCAAGACCACCACCACCCGCCTGATCGCGGAGGCCCTCCGCGCGGCCGGCCCGGTGGTCTCCAACGCCCTCGGCGCCAACATGCCGGCCGGCATCACCGCCGCCCTGGCCGGTGGCAGCGAGGCCCGCTTCGGCGTGATCGAGGTGGACGAGAAGTACCTGGCCGGGGTCGCCCGCGACACCCGCCCGAAGGCCATAGCGCTGCTGAACCTCTCCCGCGACCAGCTGGACCGCGCCGCCGAGACCCGCATGATGGCGGAGAAGTGGCGCGAGGGCCTCAAGGACACCGACGCGGTGATCGTGGCCAACGCCGACGACCCGCTGGTGACCTGGGCCGCCTCCTCCTGCCGCAAGGTGGTCTGGGTGGCCGCCGGTCAGGCGTGGAAGGAGGACGCCTGGTCCTGCCCGTCCTGCGGCGGTGTGATGCAGCGTCCGGGCGACGACTGGTTCTGCCAGGACTGCGGCTTCCGCCGTCCGCAGCCCCACTGGGCGCTCCAGGGCACCCATGTGATCGACCCTCAGCGCGGTGCCTGGCCGATCCAGCTCCAGCTGCCGGGCCGGGCCAACCTGGCCAACGCGACCAGCTCGGCCGCCGTGGCGGCGGTCTTCGGGGTCGCCCCGCAGGTCGCGCTGGAGCGGATGCAGTCGGTCGCCGCCGTCGCGGGCCGCTACGACGTGGTGCAGTACCAGGGCCGGGACGTCCGGCTGCTGCTGGCGAAGAACCCGGCCGGCTGGCTGGAGACCTTCTCGCTGATCGACCAGCCGCCGGCCCCGGTGGTACTGGCGGTGAACGCGATGGACGCCGACGGCACCGACACCTCCTGGCTCTGGGACGTCGACTACGAGCGGCTGTCCGGCCACCCGATCTTCGTGATGGGCCAGCGCAAGCTGGACCTCGCGGTCCGGCTGGAGGTCGCGGGCCTCCAGTTCCACGTGGTGGACACCCTGGAGCAGGCCGTCCAGATGGCGCCGCCCGGGCGGATCGAGGCGATCGCCAACTACACCGCGTTCCAGCAGCTCCGGAAGGCGGTGGCGAACTGATGTCGAACCCGTACCAGGACCCGAACTACACCCCCCAGGTCCACCCCCAGCAGCCCGTGCAGCCGCAGCAGCCCCCGCAGGCACCGCCTCCGCAGCAGCAGCCGTACGGAGGAAGGTCCCAGCGGATGACCGAGAGCACCCTGCGGCTGGTCTGGGTCTACCCCGACCTGCTCTCCACCTACGGCGACCGCGGCAACGCGCTCGTGGTGGAGCGCCGGGCCCGCCAGCGCGGCCTCAACGTCCAGCGGATCGACGTCCGTTCGGACCAGGCGGTGCCGACCAGCGGTGACATCTACCTGATCGGCGGCGGCGAGGACCGCCCGCAGCGGCTGGCCGCCGAGCGGCTGGCGACGGACCAGGGCCTGGTCCGGGCGGCCGAGAACGGCGCGATCATCTTCTCGGTCTGCGCCGGCTACCAGATCCTCGGCCACGAGTTCCTGAACGACCGGGGCGAGCGCCAGCCGGGCCTGGGCCTGCTCGACGTCTGGACCGGCCGGGGCGAGGGCGCCCGCTGCGTCGGCGACGTGCTCGCCGAGACCGACCCGCAGCTGAACCTCCCTCAGCTCACCGGCTTCGAGAACCACCAGGGCGTCACTCACCTGGGCCAGGGCGTGCGGCCCTTCGCCACGGTGCAGGTCGGCCGGGGCAACGGCACCGGTGACGGCACCGAGGGCGCCTGGCGGGACACCGTCTTCGGCACCTACCTGCACGGGCCCGTGATGGCCCGCAACCCCCAGGTGGCCGACATGCTCATCAAGTTGGCCCTGGACGTGAACGCGCTCCCGCCGGCCGACACCACCTGGTACGACGCGCTGCGCGCGGAGCGGATCGCGGCGGCGCGTCAGCCCGCCTGACCTGTCCGCTGGTTGGGCGGGGGCTGCTGCCCCCGCCCGATCCGGGCCAGAATAGAGACCGTCGAACGCACACCCTCCTCGGCGTTCGGTGCAGTACCGCGGGGGCCGCATCAAAGGTGACGCGGCCCACGTCGGCGCCTGCCCGGCCGGACACGGGCGCCTTATGGTGGAAGTCCGGCTGTCCCATCTGCTCGGGAGTTGCAAAACAATGCGTATCGGAGTGCTGACCAGCGGCGGTGACTGTCCCGGCCTGAACGCCGTGATCCGTTCCGTGGTCCACCGGGGGGTGGTCGACCACGGCGACGAGATCATCGGTTTCCAGGACGGTTGGCGCGGACTGCTGGAGGGTGTCCACCGCCCGCTGACCCTCGACTCGGTGAGCGGCATCCTGGCCCAGGGCGGCACCATCCTCGGGTCCTCGCGGGTGCAGCCGAGCCACCTCCGGGACGGCGTGGAGCGCGCCAAGCAGCTCTGCGCGGACCTCGGCATCGACGCGGTCATCCCGATCGGCGGCGAGGGCACCCTGAAGGCCGCCAAGCTGATGAGCGACGCGGGCCTCCCGGTGGTCGGCGTCCCGAAGACCATCGACAACGACATCGCCTGCACCGACGTCACCTTCGGCTTCGACACCGCCGTCTCGGTCGCCACCGAGGCGCTGGACCGGCTGAAGACCACCGCCGAGTCGCACCAGCGGGTCATGGTGGTCGAGGTGATGGGCCGTCACACCGGCTGGATCGCGCTGAACGCCGGCATGGCGGCCGGCGCCCACGCCATCGTGGTGCCGGAGCGCCCCTTCCACATCGACAAGCTGACCGCAGTCGTCGGCGAGCGCTTCGACCGGGGCAAGAAGTTCGCCATCGTGGTCTGCGCCGAGGGCGCCAAGCCCGAGCCCGGCTCCATGCACTGGGAGGAGGGCGTCAAGGACATCTACGGCCACGAGCGGTTCACCGGGATCGCCAACCAGCTCTCCCGCGAGCTGGAGCACCGCCTGGGCAAGGAGGCCAAGCCGGTCATCCTCGGCCACACCCAGCGCGGCGGCACCCCGACCGCCTACGACCGCGTCCTCGCCACCCGCTTCGGCTGGCACGCCGTCGAGGCCGCCCACAAGGGCGCCTTCGGCCACATCACCGCGCTCCAGGGCACCGAGATCAAGCTGGTGCCGCTGGCCGACGCGGTGGCCGACCTGAAGACCGTGCCGTCCGAGCGCTACGTCGAGGCCGAGACCGTCATCTGACGCTCCGTCCGCACGCCGCGAAGGGCGGGCCTCCCCCGAGGAGGCCCGCCCTTCGTCGCGTCCGGGTCCGGACCACGGCGCGGGCCACGGCGCGGACCACGGCGCTGACGACGGCTCAGGCCACGGCGACGGCGTCGATCTCGAACAGCATGCCCGGCAGGGCGAGGGCGGCCACCCCCGAGAGGGTCTGGGCCGGCGGCCGGTCCCCCCAGATCGCGGTGAGCTGCTCCAGCAGCACGCCGAGCTTGGCGAGGTCGTGGTCGACCACGTAGCTGCCGAGCCGGACGACGTGCTCGTACCCGAGGCCGACGGCGGCCAGGGCGGTGCCGAGGTTGGCCAGCGCGATCCTGACCTGCTCGGCGAAGTCGGCCTCGACCACGTTCCCCTCGGCATCGGCCGCGTACTGACCGGCGATGTAGGCGGTGCCGTCCGAGGTGAGGACGGCCTGGCTGTAGCCGAAGGCGGTGGGGTTGACGACGGTGTGCGGCATGGTGTGCTTCCCCTCGATGATCTGGATGTTTCGTGTCCAGAATTAGGTGATGCAGAACTCCCGCCCCAACGGCAGGAGTTCAGGCGTTGGCGAACCAGCGGCGGATCCGTCCGGGCACGCCCGGCATGCTCTGCTCGACCTGGCCCATCAGCTCGGCCAGGGTCTGCCCGGCCAGCTCCCGACGCCAGGCCAGCTCGGCCCGGCCCATCGCCCGGTCGATCAGGCACCGCTCCGGATCACGCCCCGGCACCTGCGCGCCGGGCCCCCGGGCGATGATGTCGGCACACCGGAAGGCCGGCTCCGGCCCCTCGATCGCCGCCACCACGTCCATCAGGGTGATCCGCTCCGGCTCCCGGGCCAGCCGGAAGCCCCCCTTCGGCCCGGAGACCGAGCTGACGATCCCGGCCCGGGCCAGCGCCTGCAGCTGCTTGTTCAGGTAGGCCGGAGGCAGCTCGTAGTAGCCCGCCAACTTCACGGCGGGCAGGGCGCGTTCACCCCCGACCCAGGCCAGGTTGAGGCAGCAGTGCAGGGCCCATTCGACGCCCTCGCTCATCTTCACATCCTGGACCCTACATATCCAGGATTGCGACGGCAAGCGCGCCCTGACGGTCCGTCGGGCAGCGGGCGGTTAGCGTACGGGAGGAGAGCACCCCGCGACGGAAGGACAGCAGGCCCGATGGAGATCCTCGCCTACGGAGTCCAGGCCGACGAACAGCCGATGCTGCGCGCCGCCTTCGAGGACGGCCACAAGCTGCGCACCCTCGCGGTCTTCCTGAACGCCGACACCGCCCCGCTGGCCAGCGGCTACCCGGTGCTCAGCACCAGCGTCAACTGCGACCTGGACGCCGAGGTGCTCGGCCTGCTCGCCGAGGGCGGCACCAAGCTGATCGCCCAGCGCTCCACCGGCTTCAACAACATCGACCTGAAGGCCGCCGCCGAGCTCGGCCTGACCATCGCCCGGGTCTCCTACTACTCCCCCTACGCGGTGGCCGAGCACGCCTGGACGCTCGCCCTGGCCGTCAACCGCCGGCTCTCCCGGGCCGCCAACCGCTCCCGCGAGTTCGACTTCCGGCTCGACGGCCTGATGGGCCGTGACATCCACGGGATGACGGTCGGGGTGATCGGCACCGGCAAGATCGGCGAGTGCTTCGCCCGGATCGCGGCCGGCTTCGGCACCGAGCTGCTCGGCTGGGACATCGCCGAGAACCCGGCCTGCCGGGAGCTGGGCATGCGCTACGTCAGCCGGGAGGAGCTGCTGGAGCGCAGCGACCTGATCAGCCTGCACGTCCCGCTGCTGCCCGACACCCACCACCTGATCGACGCCGCCGCGCTGGCCCGGATGAAGGACGACGCGATCCTGGTCAACTCCAGCCGGGGCGGTCTGGTGGACACCGCCGCCCTGGTCGAGACGCTGCGCACCGGCCGGCTCGCCGGGGTCGGGCTGGACGTCTACGAGGAGGAGACCGGGGTCTTCTTCTACGACCGCTCGCTGGAGGGCATCGACGACGACGTGCTGGCCCGGCTGATCAGCTTCCCGCAGGTGCTGGTCACCTCGCACCAGGCGTACTTCACCCGCACCGCGGTCGGCCAGATCATCGACGCCACGGTGAAGAACGTCGAGGACTTCGCGGCCGGCCGCCGCAGCGAGAACACCCTGGTGCCCAAGGCCGGCTGACCGGGCGCGGCCGGCCGGGCCCGGTCAGCCGGTCGCGCCGACCCGCAGGTCGGTCCGGAGTTCGGTGCCGTACTCCGAGGTGGCCAGCACCCGGCCCGAGCGGTGCCAGTAGGTGACGGTGTCACCGTGGCGGCGCAGGCCCGGGAGGTGCGTGGGGTCGGCCCCCGGGAAGTGGACGGTGGCGGCCGGGACGGTGACCGGGCCTCGGCCGGCGTGCAGCAGGATGCCGGTGCCCGCCTCGTCCCGCACCGGGAGCGCCCAGTGGCCGCCGTCGCCGAGCGGGCCCGCCAGCGCAGTGCCCGTGACCGGGTGGCCGGAGGCCGCACCACCCACCAGCCAGAGCACCGTCGGGCGCTCACCGGACAGTTCGTCAGCCGGCCCGGGAGCGGCCAGCAGCAGGCCGGTGCCGGGCAGCGGCAGCATCCGGCCCGGGTCGAACCGCTCCTCCAGCCGCTGCCGGGAGCGCAGCTCCCAGCCGGGCAGCTCCCAGTGCCAGAGCTCGACCAGCGGTTCGCCACCGGGCAGGTGGGAGACCACGACTCCGGCGCAGCCGTCGGCGGTGCGCGAGACGGTGCCCACCAGCCGTTCGCCGCCGCCCAGTTCGCGCCAGACCACGGTCGGCCCGGGGGCCAGGGCGTCCAGGACCACGATGCCCCGGCCGTCACCCGTGATCAGGTGGCGGCCGTCGTACGAGCGGGCGATCCACTGGGCCCGCAGCGTGGTCCAGGAGCGGACGGTGCGGGTGGCCAGGTCCAGCCGGGTGAGCTCCTTGGTGCCTCCGTGGTCGGCGACCAGCACGGCCGAGCCGCCGTGGTCGGCGAGCACCAGCTGATCGGCGGGCACGTCCCAGCGGGCCTTGGTCCGGCCGTCGGGGGTGAGCAGGCGGACTCCGGCGTGGCCGCAGGCGACCAGCACGGCGCCGGAGCCGAGCACCGCCGCGTCCAGCACCGGCAGCGTGCCGGGACGGTCGGTGGCGGTGTGCCGGACGGGGCCGGGAGCGGGGACGTCCGTCCCACGCTGCCGGGGTGCCGGCTCCGGGCGGCGCGGCCGGGCCAGGTCGGCGGCCACCAGTGGATCGGCGCGCTTGAGCAACTTCTCGTGCACGTCACGCAGTTGACGCTCGGTGGGAGCTCCGTCGCGGACCACGGCGCGGGCCGCCGCCGTGGCCAGCTCGCGGTCGGCCGCCGGATCGGCGGCGGGCAGCCGGGCCAGCCCGCCCACCAGCACCGCGCGGCCGGTGACGGCCGGATCGCCCTCGCTCTCCAGCACGGCGAGGGCCAGGGCCCGGGTCGCGTCGCCCGCCCCGAGCGCCAGCAGGTACGGCAGGGCGTGGCTGCGGGTCGCTCCGCCCAGCGCGACGGCCTCGCGCAGGTCGGCGGCGGCGGCAGGGCGCAGCGCCCGGTCCGGCCAGAGCGCCTCGACGGCCGCCAGCCGGTCGCCCGCGACCCGGCAGTGCTCCGCCCAGGCGGTGCGCAACTCCCTGGCGTCCTGCGGCTGTTCGATGGAGAGCCGTTCGACGGCAGCGGCGAAGGCGCCCCGGCGGTGGGCAGTCCTGACGGCCCGTTCGCGCTCGCCGGCCCGCCACCAGAGCCGGACCACCAGGTCGGCGGCGAGCTCGCGCCCCTCGGCCAGCTCGGCCGCCGTGACCAGCCGGTCGTGCCGGGCCAGCAGGGCGACCGCCTCGGCGGGGGCGTCCAGCAGGTCGGCCAGCACGAAGGCGGCCTCGTCGATCCGGCCGGCCCGCTGCAACTCCTCGGCGGCGGCGCGGTAGAGCGCGCCGAGGTGCTCGTGCACGTCGTGGCCGGAGAGCGGCACGGAGGCACCGCCCGGTGCGCCCCTGCCGGGGGTGGCGCGCAGCTCGCCGACCCGGCGGCGGGGCAGGGTGAGGGTCTGCCAGGTCTTCCCCTCGGCGGCCGTCTCGTCCGTCAGCCGGATCGCGTCGCGCAGCGCGTCCTCCCACTGCCGTTGCCGGAAGGCCCTGGTCAGCTCGCGCAGGTAGCGCTCGTGCCGGTCGCGGACCAGGCCGCCCGCCGCCCGCATCGTCAGCCGGGTCAGCAGCGGGGCGAGCAGCGGCCGGCGCCAGGCGGTGGCCTCGGTGCCGGCAGCGGCCTCGGTGCCGGCCTGCCGGGCGGCCCGGCGGGCCCGGACGGACGCCAGGAGCGGAGTCCTCGGCGATCGGCCGGTCGCCCGGCGACGGGCGGTGCCGGTGCCGGTGGTCCGCCCGGTGGCCCACCGGGCGCGCAGGCGCGCAAGGGCGGTGGTGACCGCCGACGGGCGGCCCGTCCCGGCGGCGGCCGACGCACCGTCAGCGGTGCCGTCCGCCCCGGTGCCGTCCGATCCGGTACCGGTGCCGGTGCCGTCCGGTCCGGCTGCGTCCGTCGTCGGCCGGCCGGTCCACCAGGTGCGGGCGCCCGCGAGCAGGTAGGCCAGCAGCACCCCGATGCCCCAGGGCGGGAAGCCCGGCCGGGAGGTCGAGCCGAAGGTGGTGAGGACCAGCCACAGGACCGGGAGGAGCAGCAGCACCAGGGAGCCGAGGGCCACCGCCCGGCTCCGCAGCAGCCTGCCCCACCGCGAGCGCGGCTCCGGGCGGGCCCGGCGCGGGGCCCGCCCGCTCCGCCGGGCCCGGCCGCTCTGCTCAGGTCCGGCGGTCAGCCGCCGGGCCCGGTCCGAGGGCGGCGCGATCCGGGCCGCCGCGCGCAGGTCGGGCCGGGGCCGGGTGGGCAGCGCGTCGACCACCGGCGCGGCCTCGGGCGCGGGCGGGCCGAGTGGCCGGGGGCGGTGCACGGTGAGCCCGGTGAGGTCGAGCCAGGCCGCCGGGTCCAACCGCTCCAGCTCCGCGACCGGGTGAACGGTCGTCAGACCACCGGCCGCGAGGGCGAGCCGTCCGGCGGCCGGCCCGGCAGTGGCGGCGTCGGCGTCGGCGTCGGCCCCGACCGTGGCGGCCCCGCCCGTCGCGGTGCGCACCACCGGCAGCCCGGGCGCACGGTCGGCGCGGATCTCGACGGCGTCCGCGAGCGTGAACAGCCAACGCCCGTCCGGCAGTCGGTGCAGCTCGGCGCCGTCCTGCCAGCGTGCGAGCACCCGCTCGGCGGCCTCGGCCGGGCCGATCACCGGTACGTCGAGGACGAAGCCGACGGCACGGACGACCGCGCGGAAGGCCGTCTCCGGGGTGGTGGTCATGCGACGCCTCCGATCACGAACTGGACCCGGCCGGTGCTGGCGTCGCCGATCACGATCCGGCCCGGCCGGGTCTCGGCCGCGATCAGCGGCCGGGTGGGGTGGACGACGGGTGTGCCGGTGCCACCGGAGAACCGGGTGAGCGTCCGGCTGCCTCCCCCGGCAGGCAGGCAGCGCACCACGTGGCCGGCCGCGCTGAGGGTGATCAGCGCGGGCCGCTCCCCGTGCACCAGGCCGATCACCTCGGCCTGCTCGCGGAAGGCGATGCGGTGGCGCTCGCCCTGGGCGGTGCGCAGCTCCCAGGTCCGGCTGTCGTGCGACCACGCCTCGCTGCCGCCGCTGTGCAGGTAGTGGTGGAGCCCGCGCGCCTCCTCGTGCACCTGGCCGGCGAACAGCCGCGGATCGCGGGCCCGGACGAACGGCGAGCGCCCACGGGTGCCCGGGCCGGTCGATCCGAAGTCGGCGACCCGGCCGTCCGGGCCGAGCCGCCACCAGCGGATGCCGAGCGGGACCTCCAACTCCTCGCCCTGCCGGATCACCGGGAGCACCGGGCCGGCCAGCATCCGCTCCAGCTCGGCGGCTTCGAGGCAGAAGGTGGCGAGCTCGGCGAAGTACCGGCCCGGCTCGCCGAGCGATCGGCCGACGGAGTGGGCGGTGAGCCGCTCGCCCTCCACGCAGAGGGCGATCAGCCGGCGGCCGGTCCGCCCGGCGGCGAGCACCGGGCCGGGCAGCTGGTGACGGCGCATCCGCAGCGGGATGCCGCCCGGACTCCCCTGCTGGCTGGGCAGGTTGACGGCGAACAGGACGGCCGGGTCCGCGCCCCGGGCCAGCAGGGTGCGGGCGTCGGAGGTGAAGGCGGGCGCGGTCGGGAGGTCGGCGGCGCCCTGCGGACGGGCCGGCCGGGCCGGGGCGGCCCGGCGGAACTCCGCACCGCGCAGCGCCCGGACCGCGATCGGGCCTGCGGGCAGCGGGAGTTCGGCACTCGTGCCGTCGATCCGGACCATCACTCGGCCCGCGCCCTCGGCGGTCCAGTGGGCCGGCTCGCTGGTCAGCACGCCGGGGCGGGCCGGTATCCGTTCGGCCAGTCGGGGCGAGGTCAGCACCCAGGCCCGGTCGTCGGCGTCCAGAGCGGCCAGCGCGTCCGCCACCTCGGCCGGGGTCGGGTCGGCGGGTCGGCGCGCAGCGAGCCAGGCAGGCAGCAGCTCGGCGAGGTCTCCGGCGAGCGGGCGCTGGTCACCGAGCACGGTGACAACCAGTTCGGTGCCGCGCGCGGCGGCCCGGCGGTGCAGCACCAGCAGCGCGGCGAGCTGCACCAGTCGGCCGGCTCCGGCCTGAGTGGGCCCGGCGTCCACCACCGCGACCATCCGGCCGCGCACTGCCGGAGCGCTGAACTCCGGCTCCAGATACAGCAGTTCACCCTCGACCAGACGGCGCAGGAACTCCTCGGGGTACTCCTCGGCGAGCAGCCACTCCGAGGCCGTCAGGCGCTCCGGCGGCCCGGAGCGTCCCAGCCCGCCGAGGCCCTCGGGCGCGCCGCGCAGCTCGGCCACCGGCTCGTGGCCGCCGATCAGGGTATCCAGGTGACGCAGCAACGGCCCCATGGCGAGGGCGAGTTCGGGTGACAGTGCGGCCAGGACGCCGGCCCAGGGCGCGAGGGCGGCGGGCAGCCGGGTCACCGGGCAGCCCTCCGCTCGAACGTGAATCCTTCGGCTGTGCAGCGGGGTTGGGACATCCCGTCCGAACGCCGGGTCACCGGGCACCGTCCGCGAGGCCGCCGTCCACTGGGTCGCCGTCCACTGGGCCGCCGTCCGCTCCACCACCCGGCACACCGGCCGTCGGCCCGGCCACCGGGTCCAACGCCTCGGGCGAGTCGAGCGGCACCGGGGGGCGGTCCGCGACCAGCACCCGGCCGGGCACCAGCACGCAGATCCCGCCCTCGGCCGCACCGAGCGCGCGGCGCCAGAGCGCGGCGGCCGGGGCGGGGCGGGCGGCGGTCGGCGTGAGCAGACCGGCGTCCTGCCCCAGGTAACGGGCGCCGTCCGCCCACGGCAGGTCCGGCTCCGCACCGAGCAGCAGCAGGGCCCGGTCGGCGGCGGGCAGCCCCGGGCCGTCGTCGGCCAGCACGGCGAGCCGGGCCCCGGCCCGGACCCGCTCGCGGGCCGCCCGGGCCAGGCGCGGGACGGCGTCACCGACCGCGAGCACGGCGACGGGCGGCAGCGGCGGCTCCCGCCGCTCCCAGCGCAGCGCGACGGGCGGCACGGCACCCGGCCGCAGGGCACCCGACGGCACGGCGGACGCGGCCGTGGCGGACGCGGACTCCCCGGGTGTGCACGGCACGGCCGCCTCGGCATCCGCCGCCTCGGTATCCGCCGCGAGCCCGGCTGGCGCCGGCCCTCCCGACGCGGGCGAGTGCGGAGTCACCACGGCTACGACGGCCACCCCGGTGTCGGCCGCACGCCCGGCCTGCACCGGCATTTCGGGCACGGACGGGTCCGAGGGCTTCGGAGGGGTGCTCACGAGGGCGAGACCGCCGCGACCAGGTCGGCGCGTATCCCGGCCAGCGCGGCCGGCAGGTCGGCCGGGTCGAAGCCCGCGTCGATCTCGCGCAGCGCGGCCTCCAGCCTCAGCCGCGAGTCCGGCCCCTCGGGCAGGCCCCGGTGTTCGGCGAGCAGCGCGGTGCTGGTCCGGGCCAGGCGCTCCGCGCGGGCGGCGGTGCTGCGCGCGAGCTGCTCGGCGGCGTGCACCAGGCCGCGGTTGGCCGACTTCTCCACCAGGTCGGCCAGGGTGTCCCGGGCCAGCGCCTGGGCGTCGGCGGTCGGGGCGACCAGCGGCAGCACCCAGAGATCGCGCGCGGTGGCGGTGGTCCGGCCGTCCAGGACCGCGGCGGCGGCGATCAGCTTCTGCGAGCGCACCGCGCGGCGGTCGCTGATCGGCACCCCGGCGGCCCGCAGCCGTCGCAGTGCCGTGCCGACCAACGGGGTGACCTCGTCGAGGTCACAGGCCCGGGCGGCGGCGGCCAGCCGGTCCACGGCGGCCAGCGTGCCGCCCGCACCCGCACCCGCACCCGCACCCGTGCCGGGATCGGCGGCCGGGGCGGGCCGGCGACCGGCCTCCAGCAGCTCCTCCAGCCGGGCGTCCGCCACCGGCTCGACGAACACCCGGGCCAGGAAGCGGTCCGCGAAGGCTGCCAGTGCCGGGTCCTCGGGCAGGTGGTTGGCGGCGCCGACACAGATCCGCAGCGGACTGGGCAGCACGGTCCGGCCCCGGCGGAAGACCCGCTCGTTGAGCAGGCCGAGCAGGGTGTTCAGCACCGCCGTGGAGCCGAGGAAGACCTCGTCCAGGAAGGCGACCTCGGCCTCCGGGAGCATCCCGGCAGTCTCGAACTCGACCCGGCCCTCCCGCAGCCCGCGCAGGTCCACCGGACCGAACAGCTCGTTCGGCTCGGTGAACCGGCCGAGCAGGTACTCGAAGTAGCGGCCCCCGAGCTGCCCGGCCATCCGGCGCACGGCCTCGGACTTGGCGGTGCCCGGCGCACCGACCACCAGCAGGTGCTCCCCGGCAACGGCGCAGAGCACGACGACCTCGGCGACCGCCTCCCGGTCGACCAGGCCCCGCCCGGCGGTGGCCACGGCGGCGGCGATCAGCTCGGCGTCGGCAGCGGTCGGCACCCGGCCGGGCTCGGCGGGGAGGGGGCGGGAGTCGGTGCTGGTCTCGGTCACGAGCACGGGATTCTACGGGCCTGCCGAGACCGCTCACCAGCGGATTCGGGGCCACCCCGGCCGCCCGGACCACCACCGGGACCACGCTGCGTCGGGACACGGCGCTCGGCCGGCCTCCGTGGGCGGCGCCCGGTGCGGGGGCAGCGCCCGACGCGGAGGCTGCGATCACTTCGGGGAGCGTCCTCGGACGCCCGGATGCGGGAGCCGGACCGCCCGCCGCCGTTCCGGTGCCGGCCGCCCCGGGTCCGCTCCGGCGATCTGCCGCTCCGTCAGCAGGGAGCCCGGCGGGCGGCCCGCAGGCCGGCCGCCGTCGGGCGGAAGCCGCAGGCGTCCTGGTAGAAGGCCGCGTGCTCCGGCGTGTAGTCGGCATGCACCCACTCGCAGCCGGCCCGGAACGCCTCCTCCACCACCGACTCCACCAACTCCCGTCCGATGCCGCCGCGTTGGTGGTCGGGGTGGACGACGGTGTCGAGCAGGAAGGCGTGCACACCACCGTCCCAGACCGCGTGCACGAAGCCGATCAGGGCGCCCTCGTGGTAGGCCCCGGTCCAGCTGATGCTGTGCCGTTCCAGGCGGCTGCGCCAGGGGGTGACGGCGACCGGCCCCCCGCTGCCCCCGGGGTCGAAGGCCTGCCGGTGCAGGGTGGACAGCTCCGCGTCATCGACCGCGGGCCTGACCCGGAGCTCGACCGTGACCACCCGTGGTGCCGCCTCTCGTCGGGAAGGGCCGTCGTCAGCCCGCGAGCAGGCTACCGGGCGCCCGCCGGCTCCGGGTCACGGGCCTGCACGGGACCGGGGCGCCCACCCCTCCGCGCGGTCGTGCCGCCTCCGCACCGGCCGTCGGTCGTGGCGGAAGCATCCCGGCCGATCGCCCTCGGCCGGGGGGCGCGGCGTGCGAGGCTGCTGCCCACGGGAACCGCCTGACGGCATGTCGGGCCGACGGAGGGAAGCACCGGTGCAGGACGGGATGCGGGACGGCGAGGACGGCGCGCAGTGGGTGACCTCGCACCCGGTGGCCCACGTGGTGGGCGGTCGCGGCGAGGCCTTCGACGACGCCTGGGACGGTGTCGAGGCGGTGATCCGGCTGGACGCCGCGCAGTTCTCCGAGGAGGCGCTCCACGGCCTCGACGCCTTCTCCCACCTGAAGGTGGTCTTCCACTTCGACCGGGTGCCGGTGGACGAGGTCGAGACCGGTGCCCGGCACCCGCGCGGCAACGAGGACTGGCCGCTGGTCGGCATCTTCGCCCAGCGCGGCAGGAACCGGCCCAACCGGCTCGGGGTCTCCCGCTGCCGCCTGCACCGGGTGGACGGCCTCGACCTCCGGGTCAGCGGGCTCGACGCGGTGGCCGGCACCCCGGTGCTGGACATCAAGCCGTACATGACGGAGTTCGGCCCGCGCGGCGAGCTGCGGCAGCCCGACTGGGCCACCGAGATCATGCGCGAGTACTACTGACCCACCGCCACCACACCCCGCCGTCCGGCCGGAGCGCCGGCCGCGCCGGGGGGTCGGGTACGGGCGGAGGATAAGCGGCGCCTAGGCTGGCCGTCGAAGAAAAACGGACGAACCGGACCTGACGGACCGTCCGGCAGTGACGAGGGAAAGCAGGACCCGCCCATGGGCGACGGTATGACCGGGATGGACCACTCCGGGATGCACCACGGCGGGATGGAGCCGCTCGGCCCGTTCACCGCCGGGTCGGCGCTGACCTGGTCCACCGACTGGCCGTTCCTGGTCGGCAGCCTGCTGGCGCTCGCCGTCTACGGCGCGGGCGTGGTCCGCCTGATGCGGCGCGGCGACCGCTGGCCGGTCGGCCGGACGCTGGCCTGGGTGCTCGGCGTCGGCACCGTGCTGCTGGTGACCAACACCGGGCTGAACGACTACGGCATGGCCCTGTTCAGCGCACACATGATCCAGCACATGGTGCTCTCCATGCTCTCCCCGATCCTGCTGCTGCTCGGCGCCCCGATCACCCTCGCCCTGCGCTCGCTCCGCCCCGCCCCCAAGGGCAGCGGCCGGGGCCCGCGCGAGCTGCTGGTCGCGGTGCTGCACAGCCGGTACGTGCGGATCGTCTCGCACCCGGCGGCCACCATCCCGCTGTTCGTGGCGAGCCTGTACGCGCTCTACTTCACCCCGCTGTTCGACTTCCTGATGGGGTACCGGATCGGGCACATCGGGATGATGGTGCACTTCCTGGCGGTCGGCATGCTGTTCTTCTGGCCGATCATGGGCGTGGACCCGGGCCCGAACCGGCCGGGCTACGTGATGCGGATCATCGAGCTGTTCATGGGCATGCCGTTCCACGCCTTCTTCGGCGTGGCGGTGATGATGGCCACCCACCCGCTGGTGAAGACCTTCGACACCGCGATGGCCCCGCCCGGCACCGATCTGCTGGCCGACCAGAAGATCGCCGGCGGCATCACCTGGGCCTTCGGCGAGATCCCGACCGCCATCGTGCTGATCGCGCTCACCCTCCAGTGGGCCAAGTCCGAGGAGCGGCAGGCCCGCCGCCGCGACCGCAAGGCCGACCGGGACGGCGACGCCGAGCTGGCCGCCTACAACGCCTACCTGGCCTCGCTGGACAAGCGCGGCCAGCGCGCCGCCGAAGCCGGCTGACACCGCGTCACCGCCCCGCCCCGAAGCCCCCGCCGTCCCGACGGCGGGGGCTTCCTGCGTGCCCGGCGCCCTAAGACCCGGCGCCCTCAGACCCGGCACCCTCAGGCCCGGCGGGCCAGCCCGGCCACCAGGATGTCCAGGCCGAACTCGAAGCGCTCGTCACCGACGTTCCGGGTCAGCTCGGCCGCCAGCGCGGTCACCAGCGGGTAGCGCTCGGCCGGGATCGACTCGAAGTAGCTCCGCACCCGGTCCGAGTACTGCTGCACCTGATCGGTGCTCAGATCGCCCCGGGTGGACTCCTCCACCGCCGTCGCGGTGACGAACATCGAGAGCACGTCCACCCCGTAGGAGGCGGTCAGGTCGTCCAGGCCGCCGGCCTTCAGCAGCGCGAGCATCGCCTCGGCGTTGTCGAGCGCGTGCGGGCTGACCGGCACGTTCGCCGCCATCGCGGCCCGGGCCAGGTCGCCGTGTGAGGTGAGCACCTTCCGGGCCCGGCGCAGGTGGTCCTTCACCTGCTCCTGCCAGCGGGCCGGATCCGGCGGCTCGATGGCGATCTCGGCATAGACCCGGTCGAGCAGCTGCTCCAGCAGCTCGTCCTTGTTGCTGACGTGCGCGTACAGGCTGGCGGCCCCGGTCTCCAGCTCCTGGGCGACCCGGCGCATGGAGAGCGCGTCCAGACCCTCGGTCTCGACGATGCCCAGTGCGGCCTCGACGATCCGGTCCCGGCTGAGCGGACGGCGCTTGGCGGCGGCCTTCCCCGGGCCGGGCCAGGACTCGGGCAGACGGGTCATGCGGGCAACCTCCGGGTTCGCTGCTGGACGGTCCCACTCTAGTTGACACGAACGGCGTTCCACATCTAGAACAGTGTTCGTGACGACAAACACCGTTCGAGAAGACGAACACCGTTCCACCGAAGCCGCCGAACCGGCCGGCCACCCCTACCGCTGGGCCGGTCTGGCCCTGGTGCTGCTGGTCGAGGCGATGGACCTGCTGGACGCCACCATCACCGGCGTCGCCTCCCCGGCGATCCTGCGCGAGCTCGGCGGCGGCGAGTCGCAGATCCAGTGGATCGCCGCCGCCTACACGCTGGCCTTCGCCACCCTGCTGGTCACCGGCGCCCGGCTCGGCGACATCTTCGGCCGCAAGCGGCTCTTCCTGGTCGGCGCGGCCGGCTTCACGCTGGCCTCGGCCGCCTGCGCCGCCGCCACCGACCCGGGCCTGCTGATCGCCGGCCGCGCCGTCCAGGGCGGCTTCGCCGCGCTGCTGATCCCGCAGGGCCTCGGCCTGATCCGGGCGATGTTCCCGCCGAAGGAGCAGGGCGCCGCCTTCGGGCTGTTCGCCCCCGTGCTCGGCCTCTCCTCGGTGCTCGGCCCGACCCTCGGCGGCCTGCTGGTGGACGCCGACTGGTGGGGCACCGGCTGGCGGCTGGTCTTCCTGGTCAACCTGCCGCTGGGCGTGGTCGCCGTGCTGGCGGGCTCCCGGCTGCTGCCGGCCAACCGGCTCACCAGGGCCGAGGAGACCGTCCGCCTCGACCTGCCCGGCGCCGCCCTGACCGGCCTGGCCTCCGTCCTGCTGGTCTACCCGCTGGTGCAGGGCCGGGAGGCCGACTGGCCGCTCTGGACCTACCTGAGCATGGCCGCCGCCGTCCCGGTGCTGCTGCTGTTCGCCCGCACCCAACGCTCCGTCAGGCAGCGGGGCGGCTCTCCACTGGTGGAGCCCTCGCTGTTCCGCCGCCGGGCCTTCACCGGCGCGCTGGCCACCGGTGTGGTGTTCTTCGGCGCCTTCGCCGGCCTGATGCTGGTGCTCACCCTGCACCTCCAGCTGGGCCTGGGCTGGACTCCGGTGCACGCCGGTCTGACGATGATCCCGCTCTCGCTCGGCCTGGTCGCCGGGGCGGTGCTCTCCGGCGGGGTGCTGGCGCCGAAGTACGGCCGCCGGGTACTGCACGGCGGCCTGCTGACCGCCGCGCTGGGCGCCCTGGCGCTCTGGCTCACCGTGCTGGCCGGCGGCTCCGGCCTGACCACCTGGCAGCTGCTGCCCGCCCTGGTGCTGGAGGGCTTCGGCCTCGGGCTGATCATGGCGCCGTTCTTCGACATCGCGCTGGCCGGGGTCGAGGAGCACGAAGTCGGCTCCGCCTCCGGCGTGCTGAACGCGGTTCAGCAGCTCGGCGGCTCGATCGGGGTCGCCGTGCTCGGCACCGCCTTCTTCGGCTGGGCCGCCGCCGACGGCTCCGCGCCCGGCGCCGGCCGCACCCTCGGGCTGACCGCGCTGGCCCTGCTGGCTGCCGCAGCCCTGGCCTTCCTGCTCCCCCGGCAGGCCCGGCCCGAGGGCGGCGGGCACCACGGGTGACGGGCCGTCAGCCGATGCCCTGCCGGTCCGGGGTGAGCGCGAACGCGCGGTTGTCGGCCTCCGCCACCTCGGCGGCCACCGCCCGCTCCAGCAGGTCCCGTTGGGCCAGCAGGGGCGGGCGGCGCTCGTCCGGGGTGATCCGCAGCAGGTCGTCCATCGCGGCGGTCAGCCGACGGCTCACCTGCGGCTGGCCGGCCCCGCAGATCCGGATCTCGGTGAAGGCCAGGTCCACCGTGCACTGCCAGTCCGGGATCGGCTGCACCAGCCGGACGGCGCCCGCCCGGTCCCGGTAGCGCAGCTCGCCGAACGGGTACCCGGCCAGCAGGGCGAGCAGCTGGTGGATCCGGTCCACCGCCTGGACGGCCGTGGTCGGGTCGTTCACCGCCGGGGAGAGCGCCCGGATCGCGATGTCCACCAGCTGCCGGAAGCCGAAGCTCAGGTCCTGGTGCATGGTGCGGTCCACCCCGATGTTCAGCGCCCCGGCGATCCGGCCCGGCCGGGGCGGAGTGCCGCCGGAGACCACCACGGTCGGGGTGCCGGGCGCGATGAAGTCACCGATCCGGGGCACCAGGTGGAGCACCGCGCCGTGCTTGCGGGCGATCCGCACCAGCCGGCCCAGGCTGACGTCCCGCAGCACCCCCGAGTTCCCCTGGTGCAGCAGGGTGACCGCGTCGGTCGGCGGCTCCAGCCGGGGCCCGGCCTCCGGCGCCATCCAGCGGTAGGTGGTCAGCACCGCGACGGACTCCCGGGTGACCCGGTCGATCACGTGCGGCACCCGTAGCAGCCGCATGGTCGACTGCACGTAGAGCACGAACAGCCCGAGGCTCAGCAGCACCAGCACCACCGCCACCAGGGTGGAGACCACCGGCACGGTGGTGACCTTGGTCGGATCGGTGGTGTCGTCGTAGCCGAGCTGCACCAGCAGGGTGAACAGGAAGGTGGCCAGGCAGGTGGAGAAGGTCGCCTTGGTGATCCGGGAGCGGACGTAGAGCCGCAGCACCCGGGGGCTCATCTGACTGGCCGCCATCTGGAGCGCCACCAGCGAGATCGAGAAGACCACGCCGATGAAGGTCAGCATCGCCGAACTGACCGTGGAGACCACCGCCTTGGCCCCGCTGGCGAAGCTCAGCAGGCCCTCGGCGGAGCCGGTCTCGGAGATCTCCTCGTGCACCACCTCGGAGTCGATCCAGCTGGTGCCCAGCGCCAGCAGCACCGCCAGCACGCAGGTCACCAGCGGGGCCACCCAGAAGGACTCGCGCAGGTGCTCGCGCAGCGGCGAGAGCGGCCGGTGCCGCAGGCGGCCGGGCGGCGGAGGCGGCGCGGGCCGCCCGGATGGCCCGCTCGGCTCGGTCGGCCCGCTCGGCTCGCTCGGCTGACGGTCGGTCATCCCCTCACGCTAGCCCGGCCGGTGGCCGGTGCCCCGGTGCAACGCGCTGCCGGGGCGGCGGCACGCCGCCGAACGCGCTACCAGGGCAGGGACCACTCCTGGGAGCGGTTGCCGGGGGTGCAGCTCTGCATGCTGGTCTGCACCCCGGCGCCGTTGTCGGTCAGGCAGGTCGAACTGCCGTGGTCGCGCAGGGTGTACCGTCCCGAGCCCGCCGACACGATCGCCCACCGGTAGGTGAAGCTGAAGCCGGTGCTGAGCGAGACGGTGTAGGTGCCGCCCGGGTTGAAGTCCTGCACCATGGCCGGCTTGCTCAGGCTGCACGGGTGGATCTCGTACCAACCGCCGGAGTCGGCGCTCGAACGGACCCAGCCGTTCCCCGTGCTGCCGCCCGAGAGCACCTGCGCCCCGCCGTCGGGGCCGCTGGTGGAGAGGCCGAGCTTCCGGCCGCTGGCGCCGTTGACGATGCTGCCCCAGCCGGTGCCGCCGCAGCCGGACGGCGGGGTGTCGCCGACGGGCGCGGGGGGAGTCGGCTTGGGCGCCGGGGGCTGAGCGGTCTGCGCGGGAGGCTGGGTGGTGGTGCCGCCGCTGTTGCTGCCGCCGGACGCCGCGCCACCGGACGCCGCACCACCGCTGCCCGAACCGCCGGAGGCCGCAGCACCGCCGCCCGAACCGCCGGAGGCCACGCCGCCACCGCCACTCGCGCCGGCAGACACCTTGCCGCCGGCCGCACCACCGGACGCCGCGCCACCGGATGCCGCACCACCGCTGCCGCTCGCGGCACCGCCGCCGGACGCCCCGCCGGCCACCGACCCGCCCTGGGCCGGGGGCTGATCGGGCGTCGGCTGGCCCGGGGTGGTCTCGGTGCCGCTCGGCACCGGGCTCGCGGCCGGCGTGGCCGACGCGTTCGGGTCGCCCGTCCCCGAGGGGCTGGGCGAGCCGGTGTCGGTGCCGGTGGCCGCTGCCGGGACCTGCGGGGCGGTGGCCGCGGTGGAGGGCTTGGCCCCACCTGCCTCCGCCCGCCACGGGGTCTGCTCCAGCAGGTAGACGCCGCCCGCCCCGGCGGTGATCAGTACCGGCACCACGATCGGCACCAGCACCTTGGTCCGGCGCCGCCGCCGCTCCTGCGGCGACCGGTCCGAGACCGTCACCGGCGTCTCGGCCTGTCCGGGCCGCACCGGGACGAACGCGCTGGCGATCACGGTGGGCTCGCGGACCGGCTCCGCCGCCTCCGGCCGCCCGGCCGCCGCCCGGGCGGCGGCGGCCATCGCGGCGGCGTCCGGGAAGCGCTCGGCCGGGTCCTTGCGCAGCGCCTTGGCGACGAACTCGCGGACCGGCTCGGGAAACGATTCACCGAGCTGCGGGGCGGGCTGCTGGAGGTGCTTGAGCACGATCTCCAGCACCGTCTCCCCGGTGAACGGCAGCTGCCCGGTGAGGAGTTCGAAGGCCACCACACCGAGCGAGTAGAGGTCGGACGCGGGGCTGGTGGAGCCGCCGTCGGCCTGCTCGGGAGCGATGTAGAGGGCGGTGCCGAGCACCGAGTTGGTGGTGGTGATCTTCGTGCCGGCCATCGCGTGGGCGATACCGAAGTCGGTGACCGTGACGCCGCTGTCGGTGCGCAGCATCAGGTTGGAGGGCTTGATGTCGCGGTGCACGATCTCCCGCTGGTGGGCCGCGTGCAGGGCGTCCAGGGCGTCGGCCATGATGCCGAGCGCCCTGGCGGGCACCATCGGGCCCTCGGCGGTGAGCACGTCGTTCAGCGGCTTGCCGTCGATGAACTCCATGACGATGTAGGCGATCCGCTCGTCCTCGCCCTCACCCGGCTCCCCGTAGTCGTGCACGTGCACGATGCCGGGGTGCTTGAGGGTGGCGAGGATGCGGGCCTCCCGACGGAAGCGCTCGGTGAAGTTGCGGTCCTCCAGCAGGCCGGGATGCATGATCTTGACCGCGACCTCGCGCTCCAGCACGCCGTCGGTGGCCCGCCAGACGTCGCCCATCCCGCCGCCGCCGACGCGTTCGGTGAGCGTGTAACGCTCCCCGAGCACGGTCCCCCGACCCCACATGCGCTGCCCCCTTGTCATGGCCGGTACCGACTACTGACCGGCCGTCAATTCGCGCACAGTCTGCCAGACGCCTCCACGGGCTCAACCCCCCAGGAGGCCACGGAGCTTGAGGGCATCCGGTGCCACCGCCGTGACCAGGGACGATGCCGTCCCCGGCAGGGAGAGCAGCACCGCGTCCGCCCCCTCCGGCACGCTCGGACCGGGCAGGCCGACGGTCAGCAGCTGCCCGGCCGCACGGTGCTCACCCAGGCAGGCCGGACCGTCCCACCCCGGCGCACCGGGGCCGAGGTCGGTCTGCTGGTCCAGCACGGTCCGGCCCGCCTGACGGACGGTCAGCCGGGAGGTGAGACGGCCGGGCGGGGCTCCCCGGTTCCAGTCGTGCGCGCGGCCGAGCACCTGCTCCTCCCGGTGGCGCAGCCGGGCCCCGGCGGCCAGCTCGACCACCGTGGTCAGCACCAGGTGGCTGCCGCTCGCCGCCACCACCGGCTCCGGCCGCCAGTCCAGCAGCGCCCCCTCCCCGACCGTCAACTCGACGGTGTAGTACGCCTTGCCGCCCTCGCGGCCGGGCAGGCTGATGGTCGCGGCGGCACTGGTGACGTGCAGGGCGGCGCCCGGCCGGACGGTGACCCGCACGCCCAGCCGGTCACCGCCCAGCGGGGCGGCCATCGCGCCGACCAGCACCACGTGCGCGGCGGGCGCGGCGCCGAGGGTGCGGCGCACCGCGATCGGGCCACCGCCGGCCAGCACCGGCAGCACGGTGCCGCCCCGGCCGTCCGGCTCGGCGGTGATCCTGGCCACCGCCGCCTCGGCGCCCGCCGCTCCACCGCCAGCCGGACCGACCGCCGCTCCCTGGCCCGCCGGCCCGTCCGTCACCGCCGCTGCCAGTCCGCCAGCCGGGCCCGGACCCAGGCCGCCACCGGGGCGATCCCGTCGGGGGCGGTCAACGCCGTGAACAGGGTGGGGAGTTCGCCGCGCTGGGCCTTGGCGTCCCGGGCCATCACGTCGAGATCGGCGCCGACCAGCGGGGCCAGGTCGGTCTTGTTGACCACCAGCAGGTCCGAGGTGGAGACGCCGGGGCCGCCCTTGCGGGGGATCTTGTCGCCGCCGGAGACGTCGATGACGAAGACCTGGTGGTCCACCAGGCCCCGGCTGAAGGTGGCGGTCAGGTTGTCCCCGCCGGATTCGACCAGGATCAGGTCGAGCGGCCCGAGGGCCGCCTCCAGCTCCTCCACCGCCTCCAGATTGGCCGAGATGTCGTCCCGGATCGCGGTGTGCGGGCAGCAGCCGGTCTCCACCGCGGTGATCCGCTCGGGCGGCAGCACCGCGTGCCGCAGCAGGAACTCGGCGTCCTCGGTGGTGTAGATGTCGTTGGTCACCACCGCCAGCGAGAGCTCCTCGCGCAGCTCGCGGCAGAGCGCCGCCACCGTCGCGGTCTTGCCGGAGCCGACCGGCCCGCCGAGGCCGATCCGCAGTGCGCGGGGCTCCGGCCGGGTGGCGGTGTCGGTGTGGGCGTGGCTGATGACGTGCTCGTGGGGGTCCACGTGGTCACGATGCAAAGAGACGCACCTTCCAGGAGTTGTGCCGCTCGGCATAGATGTCGAGCAACGGGGCTGAAGCGGACGGGAGTTCGCCCCGGCCGGCCGCCGCGACGGCCTCGGCGGCGACGGCGTCCATCGCCGGGGCCAGCCGGGCCAGGTGGGCGGTCACCTGGTACGGGTCCAGGCCGAGCAGGCGCACGCACGCGGTGGCCGGCCCGTTGACGCTCTCGTACACGGCCACCGCCGCCGCGTCCCGGGCGGTCAGCCCGGCCGCGTACGCGGTGACCCCGAGCACCACCGGCTGGTGCGCACCGCCGGGGTGACGCTCCCTCAGGCCGTCCAGCAGGGGGTGCGGCCAGGCCGCCCGGGCCGCCCGCAGCAGCTGCCGCCCGAGCTTGCGGCTCACCCCCCGCTGCGCCGCAGAGGGCGTCCGGGCCTCGGCGGCCTCGTCCCACGCGTCCGCCCGGCCGGGATCGAGCGCGGCCGCCGCCGCCAGCGCGGCCGAGGTCAGCCCGACGGCGTGCAGCCGACCGGTGAGGAACGCCGCCATCCCCGCCGCGTCCCGCACCCGACCGGCCTGCACGGCGGCCTCCGCCCCGCCCGAGTGCGCGTGCCCCCCGGCGGGGAACCGCCCGTCGGCGAGCAGCAGCAGCGCGGCGACGCCGGCGGCCGGGCCCGCACCGGGACCCCAGCCGGCACCGCCCACGGCGGGCGCCGGCTCGACCGCGGTGCGGACCACCGCGGGCGCGGGATCGGCCACCCCGACGGTGGCCACCGCCTGCGGTGGCGCCGCCGAGGGCCCGCCGCGCGGCCCCCGCGATCGGGCCGGCGCCGTCCCCGCCGCCGCAGGCGGTACTGGCCCGCCGGGTCCCTCGGCCGGCGGCAGCCCGCCCGCCGGGTGCACCGGATGCCGTACCGGGCGGGCGGAGCCCGCGTCCGGCTCCGCCTCCCGGCCCCCCACTTCCCCGTCCTCCGCCCCGGGCCGCGGCCCCGGCACGGTGTGCAGCTCCGCCATCCCGACCCCGCCCCTAGAACAGGAAGTACCGCTGCGCGAGCGGTAGTTCGGTGACGGGCTCGGCGGTGACCGGCTCGCCGTCCACCGTCACGGTGAAGGTGTCCGGGTCGACCCGGACGTCGGGCCGGGCGGTGTTGTTGTGCAGGTGGTCCTTGGTGACGCCCCGGGTGTTGCCGATGGCGGCGAACGGCTTGCCCAGGCCGAGGCGTTCGGCGAGGCCCGCCTCGATCGCCGCCGGGGCGGTGAAGTTGACCGAGTTGGCGGACGGGGCCCGCCCGGTCGCGCCGAACATCGGGCGGGGCAGCACGGGTTGGGGCGTGGGGATGGAGGCGTTGGCGTCCCCCATCTGGGCCCAGGCGATCTGCCCGCCCTTGACCACCACATCGGGCTTGACCCCGAAGAAGGCGGGCGACCAGAGCACCAGGTCGGCCAGCTTGCCGGGCTCCACCGAGCCCACCAGGTGGTCCATCCCCTGGGCCACCGCCGGGTTGATGGTGTACTTGGCCACGTACCGGCGGGCCCGGTGGTTGTCCGCCCGGCCGTCCCCGGGCAGGGCGCCCCAGCGGGCCTTGCCCACGTGCGCGGTCTGCCAGGTGCGCAGCACCACCTCCCCGATCCGCCCCATCGCCTGCGAGTCCGAGCTGATGATGGAGATGGCCCCGAGGTCGTGCAGCAGGTCCTCGGCCGCGATGGTCGAGGTCCGGATCCGGGATTCCGCGAAGGCCAGGTCCTCCGGCACGTGCGGGCTGAGGTGGTGGCAGACCATCAGCATGTCGAGGTGCTCGGCCACCGTGTTGCCGGTGAGCGGGCGGGTCGGGTTGGTGGAGCTGGGCAGCACGTTGGGCTCGGAGACCACGCTGATGATGTCCGGGGCGTGGCCGCCGCCCGCGCCCTCGGTGTGGTAGGCGTGGATGCCCCGTCCGGCGATCGCCGCCAGGGTGTCCGCGACGAACCCGGCCTCGTTCAGGGTGTCGGTGTGGATGGCCAGTTGGGCCCCGGACTCCTCGCACACCCGCAGGCAGGCGTCGATCACGGCGGGGGTGGCGCCCCAGTCCTCGTGGATCTTGAAGCCGACCGCACCGCCCCGCAGCTGGGCGCGCATCGCCTCGGCGTTGACGGTGTTGCCCTTGCCGAGCAGGCCGACGTTGACCGGCAGGCCGTCCATCGCCTCGAACATCCGGGCCAGGTGCCAGGAGCCCGGGGTGACGGTGGTGGCCTTGCTGCCCTCGGCCGGGCCGGTGCCGCCGCCGACCAGGGTGGTGATGCCGGAGGCCAGCGCCTCGTCCGCCAACTGCGGGCAGATGAAGTGCACATGGGCGTCGATCGCCCCGGCGGTGAGGATCTTCCCGTTGCCGGCGATCACCTCCGTCTCCGGCCCGATCACCAGCGCGGGGTGCACGCCGTCCATGGTCTCCGGGTTCCCGGCCTTGCCGAGCGCGGTGATCCGGCCGTCCCGGATGCCCACGTCGGCCTTGACCACGCCCCAGTGGTCCAGCACCACCGCACCGGTGATCACCGTGTCGGGGGCGCCGTCGGCCCGGGAGGCCCGGCCCTGCCCCATCGACTCCCGGATCACCTTGCCGCCGCCGAAGACCGCCTCGTCCCCTCCGGCACAGCGGTCCTCCTCCACCTCCACCAGCAGGTTGGTGTCCCCCAGCCGGATCCGGTCGCCGACCGTCGGCCCGTAGAGCGCGGCGTACCGCTCCCGGCTCAACCGCAGTGCGTACCCGCTCACTTCAGCGCACCTCCGACCTCTCTCCGCAGCCCGTGCACCTCGCGCAGCCCGCCGATCGGCACCAGCTCCACCGCGACCGGGATGCCGGGCTCGAAGCGGACGGCCGTCCCGGCGGGCACGTTCAGCCGCAGGCCGTACGCCGCCGCACGGTCGAACGCCAGGCCCGGGTTGACCTCGGCGAAGTGGTAGTGCGAGCCGACCTGCACCGGGCGGTCGGCCGCGTTCAGCACCGTGAGCCGGGTGACGGGGGCGCCGGCGTTCAGCCCGATCTCCCCCTCCCCGTGCAGCACTTCACCGGGGACGATCCCCTGCTCCGCGCTCACCGGATCGGCCCGTGCACGGTGACCAGCTTGGTGCCGTCCGGGAAGGTGGCCTCGACCTGGACGTCCGGGATCATCTCGGGGATCCCGTCCATCACGTCCGCGCGGCCCAGCACCTCCCGGCCGGACTCCATCAGCTCGGCGACGGTCCGCCCGTCCCGGGCGCCCTCCAGTACGTGCGAGGTGATCAGGGCGACCGCCTCGGGGTGGTTGAGCCGCAGGCCGCGCGCCCGCCGGGCCCGGGCCACCTCGGCCGCGACGTGGATGAGCAGGCGTTCCTGCTCATGGGGAGTGAGCCGCATCCGCACTCCTAGGGAGAGATTTTCCGGCACACCGTAGCGGACCGGCGGGGCACGCACCACCCGCTCCCAGCTGGGCATCTGACGTTCTTTTAGGGGAATTTACGATCGGATTTCCATCCGATTTCCAAGCCCTCTCAGCGGCATTCCCGAAGCCGTGACGGAGCTTTTACCCGAAGCCCGGATCCTCCGAAGGACCGGCCCGCCCGCCGGGTCGTCATCGGAGCTTTCCACAGGATTCGCCCGGAGTGCACCGGCAGCGGCGGGTCCGGCTCCTACCGTACGGACCGGTAACGGCACTCACCGGGGAGACGACATGACGGACCTTCACAGCTCAGCGACCTCGCGCCGCTGGTTCCTCCGGGCCGGCGGCGCCGTCGGCGTCGGGGCCGCCGCGCTCGGCGCGGGGGTCGTCCCGGCCGCCGCCGACGACGCCCCGGCCCGCCAGGGCGCGGAGGACGCCCCGGAGGCGCTGCGGGCCGCCGGCACCCGGCCGGCCGTGCGCACCGGCACGGGCCTCGACCGGCTGCCGCACCCGCTGGTGGTCGCCCACCGGGGTGCCAGCGGCTACCGCCCCGAGCACACCATCGGCTCCTACGAGCACGCGCTCGACCTCGGCGCCGACGTGATCGAGCAGGACCTGGTGCCCACCAAGGACGGCCACCTGGTGGTCCGGCACGAGAACGAGATCGGCGGCACCACCGATGTCGCCGACCGCAAGGAGTTCACCGGCCGCAAGACCACCAAGACCATCGACGGCAAGCCCGTCACCGGCTGGTTCACCGAGGACTTCACGCTGGCCGAGCTGCGCACCCTGCGCGCCAAGGAGCGCCTCCCGCTCCAGCGCCAGCACAACACCCTCTACGACGGCCGCTGGGCGGTGCCCACCTTCCGCGAGGTGGCCGAGTTCGCCGCCCGCCGGGCCCGCACCACCGGCCGCGAGGTCTGGCTCTACGTCGAGACCAAGCACCCCTCCTACTTCCGCTCGATCGGCCTGCCGCTGGAGGAGCGCCTGGCCACCGAGCTGCGCCGGGCCGGCCTGGCCGGCAAGCGCGGCCGGGCGATCCTGCAGTCCTTCGAGCCGAGCAGCCTCCAGCGCCTGGCCAAGCTGGTCGACAACCCGCGCATCCAGCTGCTCGGCGACGCCACCACCCAGCCCTACGACTTCGTGCTGGCCAAGGACCCCCGCACGGTGGCCGACCTGGTCACCCCGGCCGGGCTGCGCTGGATCGCCTCCTTCGCCCACGGCCTCGGCCCCACCACCAACCTGATCGCCCCGGTCGACCCGGCCACCGGCAAGCTCCGCCCGGTCACCACCCTGGTCGCCGACGCGCACGCGGCCAACCTGCTGCTGCACCCCTACACCCTGCGCAACGAGAACGCCTTCCTCCCCGCCGACTTCCGCCGGGGCACCGACCCCAACGCCTACGGGGACTCGATCGCCTGGGCCCGCTTCCTGATGGACCAGGGCGTGGACGGCTTCTTCACCGACAACACCGACAGCAGCCGCCTGGCCCGCGCCGACTTCTGGGCGGCCAAGGGCGTCTCCTGAGCCGTCCCGCCCCGGAGCCGTCCGACGGACCGTCACCCTGACGGCCCGTCGGACGGCTCCGCCGTTCCCGGCACCGCAACTACCGGCCCCGCCACTCCCGGCCCCACCGCCCTCAGGAGCGGTCCACGGCATCGGTCACGTGCTGCCGGACGGCCGCCTCCGCGAGGCGGGCATTCAGCGCGGAGCGGATGACCGTCACACCGGCTGCGGCTCCCGGCCGGCCTGGTCCGCCGCCTCTCGCAGGCCCGCACCGGCACCGATCCGGAGACGCTGTCGTTCCGCTCCGAGAAGCGCTACGACACCACCCCCGCCGATCGACCGGCCCGGGCCGCCGGGCTCACCCGGCCGCCGGTCGAGGAGGTGCTCCGCCGCTGGGCCGACCGCCTGGTCGCCGAGGACGTCGGCGGCAGCCGACCTCCGGGCACCCCACGATCGCCTGAACCGGCAGAGCCGCCAGGCCATTCAGGCTTCCGCGGCCGGGCATCCGGCCGACCGGTGCACCGGAACGCAGGGCCCGTCCAGCACCGACCCTGGTCGGCGTCGGTCGAGCAGGTGCTCCGCCGCCAGGCCGACCACCAGGCCACGGAGAACCCCCGGACCGCACCGCCCGCCGACCGGCCGAGCCCTCGGCTCGGCACCGCAACTCGGCCATCTGACGACCCGTGGCGGGCGGTCAGCCAGGCTGCGCGGCAACCGGCCGCCCGGCTCCCCGACTGGTCCGGCCGACGGCCCGTCAGGGCAGCGGGACCAGCCGGGTGCCGTTGCGCTGGAGCGCCTCCACCGTCAACCGCTCGCGGTTCGGCCGGGCCACCGCCACGGTGCGGTCGGCCGGGGTCTGGTCCACGGCCCAGCCGTTGCCCCGGAGTTGGATGCGGTCGACCCGGCGGCTGGCCGCCGCAAGCAGGTACTCGGCTCCCTGCGGCGAGCGCCACCAGGTCCACCCCAGGGTGTCCTGCTCGTAGCGACTGCAGGCCCTGCCGTCGGCCCGGCCGGTCCGCGCCGCCGCCCGGGCGCCGGGCAGCAGGACGGCGGTGGCGGCACTGCCCTCGCCGCCCCAGCGGTCGGCCCGCAGGCAGAGCCACTCGGCCCGGCCGGCGTTCTCCGGAAGCGGCTGCCCGGCGAACGCCCAGAGGTTCAACTGCCGTACGCCGGAGGTCACATCGGGTACCGAACAGGCCGCCGCCGCCCACAGACGCAGGGCCTCCGCGCTCACCGCCTCCCGGGGCGAGCGGGCCGGGCCCTGCTCCGGTGGCGGGGTGTAGCTCAGCCGGGCCGGCCGCAGCCCGCCCACGTCGGCCAGCACGAAGGCGTGCTGCTCGGCCACCACCGGTGTGGAGCGCAGCTGGAGCAGCACCGGACCGGGGCACCCCGGTGCCGTCGTCGGGGCGGGCACCGGCCCGGAAACGCCGTCGGTCCGAGCCAACTGCTGGACGGGCGCGGACGGTTGGTCGATCCGCCGGGTCTCGGTGGTGTCGATCCACGGCGCCAGCAGGTACCGCACCCCACCCGCTCCCCGGGTCAGCACCACGGCGGCGGCGCTGGTCACGTCGGAGTCGTCCGCCCGCCCCAACAGCAGCCCACCGCCAGGCCCTTCGGTGTACCGGGCCAGGCGGGCGCCGTCGTACAGCAGCACCACGGTGGCCCCCTCCACCGTGCCCGCGTACAGCAGGTGCGGCACCTCCACCGGAGGCCGGGCGACCGTTCCGGCCTCCACCACGACCCCGGCCAAGGTCCCTGCCCCCGAGCCGGAACCCGCACCGGACCCCGAGCCCGTCCCGACGGCCCGCCAGGCGGCCACCGCACGGTCCACCAGAGCCCCGTCGTCCCGCCGGTCCCCCCGGCTCGGCCAGGCCGTGTAGTCGACCCGGGCGGTCCGCCGCCACAGGTCGTCGGCGACCCGGACCACCTCCGCCCGGGCCGCCGCGGCGGGTACCGGCGGCGGAGCGGACGGCGGGCGGACGGGGGCGGTGGTCGCCGAGGGCGCCGCCATCCCGAAGCCGGCCGCGGCCAGCACCAGCACCCCGGCCACCCCGCCCGCCACCCGGCGCCGCCGCAGCAGGTCACTCGGCTGCACCCGCACCCGGCAGGCGTCGAAGGCGGGCCAGTGCTCGGCCCAGCGCTCGGGCCCGTCACCCCGGGCCCGGGCCGCCGCCAGCGACGGCCCGGCCGCGCGCACCGCCGCCACCGCCGCCCGCTCCTCGACCCCGGCCTCGGCCAGCAGCGCCGCCACCGCCTCCGGCGCCAGCCCGTCCACCAGCCCGAGCGCGAACGCCGCCCGGGCCGGCCGGTCCAGCGCTCCCAACTCCCGGTCCAGCATCAGCTCGTCCGGATCGCCGCCCAGGCTGAACAGGCGCACCCCGAGCACCACCGGCCCCGGCCGCAGCCGGTCCCGCCGGCGCGGGCGCAGCACCCCGCGGAGCAGCCGGAGCCGGAGCGCCGCGTACGTCGCGCTGGGGCCGTCGGCCTCCGGGCCGCGCAGTGGCAGCGCGCGCTGGACGGCCGCGTGCGCGGCGAGCACCCGGCGGTGTCTGGTCCGGCCGTCCGGCAGCACCAGGCGGGCGATCCCGACCAGCCGTGGGTAGTTGGCCACCAACGCCGCCTCGGCATCGGTGAGGCGGACCGATTCTCCGCTCAACACCCTCAGCTCCCCACGTCCCACGTCGTTCCTCGTCGGTACCCGTGGTCCAACGAGGCGATCATGTGACGGTTACGCCGTTGGGGCGCCGGTGATCCGGGGCGGGCCCGACCGGTGCCGTCAACCGCCCCGGCGGGCGTGCTCGGTGATGTTCCGGGCCATGCCGCCGAAGACCGCCGCGTGGAACGGCGCCACCGCCCACCAGTACGCGTGCCCGGCCAGTCCGTGCGGGTGGAACGTCGCCCGCTGCCGGTAGACCGTGCCCCCGCCCTCCGCCGGACGGACCGTCATCTCCAGCCAGGCCAGGCCCGGCAGCCGCATCTCGGCCCGCAGCCGCAGCAGCTTCCCGGGCTCGATCTCCTCCACCCGCCAGAAGTCCAGCGAGTCACCCGCCCGCAGCCGCCCCGGGTCCCGGCGGCCCCGGCGCAGCCCGACCCCGCCGACCACCCGGTCCAGCCAGCCCCGGACCGCCCAGCCCAACGGGAAGGAGTACCAGCCGTTCTCGCCCCCGATGCCCTCCACCACGCGCCAGACCGCCTCGACCGGCGCGTCCACGGTCCGTTCCTTCACGTCCTCGTACAGGCTGCCGCCCGCCCAGTCGGGGTCGGTCGGCAGCGGGTCGCTCGGCGCGCCGGGCAGGGAGGCCGAGGACCAGCGGGTCACCACCTGCCCCTCGCCGATCCGTTGCAGCGCCAGCCCGACCGCCCGGTCGAAGCCGATCAGACCCTCCGGCGGGTCGGGGACGTACCGCGCGATGTCGTGCTCGGTGCAGACCACCTCGTGCCGCAGCGACTCCACCAGCGGCCGGGCCAGTCCGCTCGGGACGGGCGTGACCAGGCCGACCCAGTGGCTGGACAGGCCCGGCGTGAGCACCGGCACCGGCAGGATCACCCGTCGGCGCAGCCCGGCCACCCGGGCGTAGCGGTGCATCATCCGACGGTACGTCAGCACCTCTGGCCCGCCCACGTCGAAGACCCGGTCGACCTCGGCGGGCAGCGTGGCGGCCCCGACCAGGTAACGCAGCACGTCCCGGACCGCGATCGGCTGGATCCGGGTGTCCACCCAGCTCGGGGTCACCATCACGGGCAGCCGTTCGGTCAGGTACCGGAGCATCTCGAACGAGGCCGAGCCCGAGCCGATCACCACCGCCGCCCGCAGTTCGGCGGTCGGCACCCCGCTCTCCCGCAGCACCCGGCCGACCTCGGCCCGGGAGCGCAGGTGGGCGGAGAGCCGGTCCTCCGGGACGCCCTGCGGGAGCAGGCCGCCCAGGTAGACGATCCGGCGCACGCCGGCCGCCGAGGCGGCCCGGCCGAAGGCGCGGGCGGCCTCCCGGTCGGTGGCCTCGAAGTCCCGGCCGCTACCCAGCGAGTGGACCAGGTAGTAGGCCGCCTCGACGCCGTCGAAGGCGCCGGGCAGGGTCTCCGGCTTGGTCACGTCACCGGTGGCGGTCTCCACCTCGGCCCGCCAGGGGTGGTCCCGCAGCCGTCCCGGGTCGCGGACCAGGCAGCGCACGGTGTGGCCGGCCGCGAGCAGCTCCGGCACCAGCCGTCCGCCCAGGTAGCCCGTGGCTCCGGTCACCAGACAGCGCATCAGTCCGCCCCTCCTCCGGTCGGCGGGCCGACCGGCCGTCAGCCCACGGACCATCAGACACCGCCGACCGCCGCCCCGCCGCCCGGGCCGCTCCCGCACCACCCGCCCGGAGCAGCCGCTCCGACGGCGCGGGCCGCCACGGACGGGGTGTCAGGCCCGGATGTCCACCGTGTCCCCGACCGCCACCGACTCGAAGAACCGGCGGGCGTCCTGCTCGACCAGGCCGATGTCCCGCTCGGTGCCGGTGCCCGCGCCGGATCCGCCGAGCGCCACGCTCCCGGGCGTCTCCGCCACCCAGGCGATCCGGCCGTCGGGGGCGGCCAGCCTGACCGCCCAGCGGAGTTCGAGGTGGTACCAGGTCTCTCCCGGCAGGGTCAGGAACGGCCCGTCGGTGGAGTCCCGCACCACGATCCGCTGCCGGGAGACGACAGTCATCCGCCCCTTCGGCGTGGGCCGGCCCGGGGCGCCCACCCGGCACGGCCGGACGGCGGTCTCTCCGGCCATCACCAGCGTGCGCGAGGAGAGGTCGACCACCGCCCGCACCTGCCCCGGTGGCAACGGGGTGGGGCCGGGCTCCTCGGTCTCCGGCGCGGGCAGCGGCGGCAGGGTCGTGGCCGGGAGCGGAGACACGGGCGTCGTGGGCGTCGCGGATCCGGTCGGATCCGACGACCCGAGGGTCGCCGACGGGAACGCGGTGACCACCGGCACCGGACCGCTGCTCAGCTGCTCCGGCCCGGGCCCACCGGGCAGCAGCAGCACGCCACCGCTGACCACCAGAGCGCCGCACAGCGCGGCCAGCACACCGTGCCGGCGCCGCCGCCGGGCCTGCCCCTTGCGCCGCAGCGTCTCGTACGGGAGCGGCAGTGCGGTCGGCGCATCGGCCACCAACTCCCGTAGCAGATGACCCAGTTGTTCCTGCTCGGGCACTCCGTCGATGTCATGCACAGTGGTTGCCCTCCGTCCGGCGTCCGCCCTCGACCACGGTCAGCTCCTCGGGTTGTTCGCGCAGGTACCCGGCCAGGGCCGCCCGGCCCCGGGAGAGCCGGGCCTTGACGGTGCCGAGGGCCGCTCCGGTCTCGGCGGCTATCTGCTGGAGCGACAGGTCGCAGAGGTGGTGCAGCACCACGGCCTGCCGCTGCGGCGCGGGGAGCCGCCGCAGGGCGGCGACCAGTTCGGTGTGCTCCAGTCCGGGCGCGGCGGCCACCTGCGGGGCGAACCGCATCCGCTCCTGCTCCAGCTCCCGCCCGCGCCGGGCCCGGCGCCAGCGGCTGACCGCGAGCCGCCAGGCCACCGTGCGGATCCACGCCTCCGGCCCGCCCTCGTCCCGGGTCAGCTTCGCCCGCCGGTCCCACCCCTTCACGAAGGCCTCCTGCACGGCGTCCTGGGCCTCCCCGAAGTCCCCGGTCATCGCGTACAGCTGACGCACCAGCAGGGCGAAGGAAGCGCGGTAGAACGCGCCGTACTCCTCGTCCGTCATCTCTTCCGTTCCGCCCCGCTCGTCACTCGTCCCACCCGATCGTCCACCCTCCCTACGCACCGGCCCGGCGGAAGGTTGCAGAGGTCTTCCGCGCGGTCGGCCGATCGTACGTACCGGACAGTAGGTCTAGTTCCAGCCGAGTTCATCTGATGCTCTCCCGGCGTCTTGCCCCCGGTGACCGACCGCAAGTTGACTGCACAACACCTCGTCCGTTGACGAGCCCCCGTCACCTCGGAACTCGACTCCCGGAGCCCCGATGCCCCACCCGTCCCTCCGCCGCGCCGTCACCGCTGCCGCCGCGACCGCCGTCCTCGGCACCCTGGCCGCCCCCGTGGCGCACGCCGAATCGGCGCCCGTCACCGTGGCCCCGCTCAAGGTGCTGACCTACAACGTCTTCCTGATGAGCACCAGCCTCTACCCCAACTGGGGCCAGGACATCCGGGCCAAGGAGATCGCTGCGGCCTCGTTCTTCCAGGGCAACGACGTGGTGGTGCTCCAGGAGGCCTTCGACAACGCGTCCTCCGACAAGCTCCAGTCGCTCGCCAAGGCGGCCTACCCGTACCAGACCCCGGTGGTCGGCCGCTCCACCTCCGGCTGGGACGCCACCTCCGGCAGCTACTCCTCCACCACCCCGGAGGACGGCGGCGTCACGCTGCTCAGCAAGTGGCCGATCCTGCGCAAGGAGCAGTACGTCTTCAAGGACGCCTGTGGCGCGGACTGGTGGTCGAACAAGGGCTTCGTCTACGCGGTGCTGAACGTCAACGGCCAGCGCACCCACGTGCTCGGCACCCACCTGCAGTCCACCGACTCGGGCTGCTCCAACGGCCAGCCCGCCACCGTCCGGGCCGCCCAGCTCACCGCGATGAAGAACTTCGTCGACGGCAAGGGCATCCCGGCGAGCGAGCCGGTCATCGTCACCGGCGACCTGAACGTCAACTCGCACGACTCCGAGTACCCGGCGATGCTCGCCAACGGCAACCTCGCCCCGGCCACCTCCCGCACCGGCTGGGTCAACTCCTTCGACACCGCCGACAACTCCATCGCCGCCTACCGCTACCCGGGCGAGCCGAAGGAGGACCTCGACTACGTGCTCTACCGGGCCGACCACGCCCGCCCGCAGAGCTACACCAACAACGTGCTCCGCTTCCACAGCACGCCGTGGACCGTCTCCAGCTGGGGCAAGAGCTACACCTACAACGACCTCTCCGACCACTACCCCGTGATCGGCGGCTGAACAGCCGGCCCCTCAGCCCGAGTCGGCCACCACCCGGGCTGACGCTCCCGCCCCCGGCACCGCCGCCTCCCGGCCGCGCCGGGGGCGGAGCAGTTCGTCCGGCGTGACGAAGCGGTAGCCCCGGCGGCGCAGGCCCGCGATCATCAGCGGTAGCGCCGCGACGGTCTGCGAGCGGTCGCCCCCGCCGTCGTGCATCAGCACCACCGAACCGGGGCGCACCCGCCGCAGCACCCGCCCGGCGATCACCTCCGCCCCGGGCCGGGCCCAGTCGTTGGTCTCCACGTCCCAGAGCACCGTGGTGAGCCCGGCCTCGGCGACCAGCTCCATCAGCGCGGCGCTCCGGCCGCCGTACGGGGGCCGCATCAGGGTGGGCAGGCCGGCCCCCGAGGCCTCGGCCAACGCCTCGCCGGTGGAGCCGAGTTGGTGCCGGAGCCCGAGCGGGCCGAGGTCCGGCAGGTAGGCGTGCGACCAGGTGTGATTGCCGAGCAGGTGGCCCTCGGCCACGATCCGGCGGACCAGGCCGGGGTGGGCGGTGGCGTGCAGGCCGATGCAGAAGAAGGCGGCCCGGATGCCGTGCCGGGCGAGCACCTCCAGCACCTGCGGGGTGTGCTCGGGGTGCGGACCGTCGTCGAAGGTGAGCGCCACGGTCGGCTCCGCCCCCGCCTCCCCGGCCGGAGCCTCCCCGCCGAGCAGGCAACGCCCGGCCTCGGCGAGGCGGCGCTCGACCGGACCGGCCGCCGCCTCCGCCTCGGTCATCTCCTGCTCCCGGCCGCTCATGATCCAGCTGCCCGGAGGCAGCGGCACCAGCTCCGCCAGCTTCGAACTCCCGAGCAGGGCAAGGCTCCTGGCGTCATCGCGGCCGTCCGCGAGCAGCGGCGGATCGGCCCGGTAGAGCGTCACCCCGGCGGCGGTGAGCAGCCCGTCCAGCAGCCCGTTCGCACTGTCCACCACCACCGCCAGACCGTCCGGCGCCCGCCCCGCGAGCTCCGCCAGCCGGGCGGCCGGCCGCTCCGGGTCGCACCGCCCGTACAGCTCCTCGGCGCCGACCGGCCGACCCGCACCGTCCGTCAGGGCGATCCGGTAGCCGTCCCGCGCCAGGCCCACTCCGGCGAACCACACGTGACGCCCTCCCGGATTCCGTCCGACCCGGCACCTCCGGGCGATCTCGATCATAGGAGCGAGTGACCGGATCCCGCCTCCACCGGAACATCACGATCCGATCCAACTCCTCTGCCCCGCACACGAACTGACGCACCGCCGACAGCCGCTGCTTCGCCTGTCCGGCCCCGGCTGCCGGCCGACGGTGCCGCCGATGCGCCACCTGCCGGCCGGTGCTCGTCGTCTTCGCGCTCGGCGGCGGCGCTGCGGGACCCGGTGGTCGGCGCCGTCCTGCCGGAGCGGACGCCCCGTCACCTGCTCGGCCGGGTGCGCGCCGTCCGCGACTCGATCGTCCGGGCCGGCATCCCGCTGGGCGGCCTGCTGGACGGCCTCGCCGCCACCACCGTAGGCGCCGAGCCCGGCGCTGCTCGCCGCCCTCCCCGCGCCCGCGATCCTGCTCGCCGCCCTGCATCCCGCCCGGCACCGGCTCGACCAGCGGATCCGGCCCCGGCCCACCGTCCCGCCCGACCCTCCGACCGGCGTGACCGGGAAGGGCTCCGCCCTCCCCGCTGACCAACCCGCCCGCCCCCGCCGCAGCGGTGGCCCGGGGCCGGATCGGGTGGTCCGAGCCCACGTCGGCCGTCGGCTCCGGCGCCGGTCGGGTTACGATCCACCCGTCGCAGTGCGGACGGCCATCGGTGCACGTGGCGGTGGACGGTACGGCGCGTACGGACGGCGACACGCCTGGTACGGAGAGCACGTCGCAGAGGGGGAAATCGCGTGGATGTCAGCGGAGTTCCGAACGCCGTTCCGACCGAGGGGAGCCCGGGCCCCGAACCGGCCGCCCTGTTCGCCCACCATCCGCTGCTGGAGGAGCTCGGCCGCCTGCTGCTGACGCTCGACGCCGAGGCCGCCGCCGGGCGGGAGGCCGACGGCGCGGCGCTGGAGCGGCGGATCGGCACCCCGCTGACCGGCTTCGCCCTCGGCCGCCCGCCCCGCTCCGAGTCCACCGGCGTCTGGGAGTTCGCCCCGGCCGGAGAGGGCGGCGGCCCGGAGGAGGAGAAGACCGTCGCCGACCGCCGGCGCCTCGCCGTCCGGATCGCCAAGGCCTCGTCCGCCCTCCCGCCGCTCCCCCGGCTGCTGACGGTCCGTCTGCTGCTGGAGCTGGTCGCCCGGGGCACCTGGCCGCCCGGCGACCGCTCCCCGTTCACCCTGCTCGCGGCGGCCGTCGAGCCGCTCGGCGCCCTCGACCCGGACACCCTCCCGGGCGAGGAGCTGGAGTCCACCGCCAGCCTGGCCGTGCTGGTGCTCTCGGTGCTCGACTTCCAGGCCGCCGACCGCTCCGAGCAGGCCCGCTACGAGCATCTGGTGGAGTCCTTCGCCACCCTCATGCTGGCCGCCTCCCCCGAGCGGATCACCGCCTACGTCTCCCCCGAGCTGGCCAAGGCCTTCGGCGTCATGGTGGACGTCGACCACGTGATGGACCTCGCCAACCACACCCTGCTGGACCCGGTGACCCGCGCCGTCGAGGCACTCGCCGAGGACGGCGACACCACCGCCCGCAAGCACTCCCGCCTGCTGCTCTCGGTGCACGGCGACTTCTCCGACCTCACCCGGGCGGCCCTCGACGCCATCGGCCGCACCGAGCTGACCGGCCCGGTCGGCGCCTGGGCGGTGGACGAGGACAGCGGCGACTGGACCTTCGTCGCCTGGCGCAAGCCCGACCTCTTCGAGGTCACCCAGAGCGGCCGGCGGCCCGGCTGGCGCCACTACCAGCTCCCCCCGGTCACCAACCCGGCCGGTCTGGCCCGCGGCCTCGGCCTCAAGGGCCGCCAGCCCAAGGCGTCCGGCACCCTCACCCAGCCGACTCCGATCGGCCAGGAGCTGATGGACGCGCTGGGCCTCAGCCACCCCTTCCCGCCCGCCGAGGACGAGCAGCCCGCCTGACCGTCTCCGCCCCGCCACGCCACGCCACGCCACGCCGCCACCCGACCTCGACAGCACCCCACCGCGACAAGCGCCCCATCGCGACACCCGACCTGACGGAGAAGGCCCGGGACCTGACACAGCCTCGGGCTAGTCTCGGCCCATGCCCCTCCTGATCACCGACGACCAGCGCCGGGCCCGGCTCGGCCACCGCCACCTGCTGCGGCCGGCCGCCCGGGCCGGCACCGTGCCGCAGGTCGCGGACGCCCTGGCCGGCCTGCACGCCACCGACGCCGCCACGGTCTACCTCTCCGTCTGCGCCCGCCTGGCGCACCCCTCGGCGGAGGCCGTGGACAGGGCCCTGTACGAGGACCTCTCGCTGGTCAAGCTGCTCTCCATGCGGCGCACCATCTTCGCGGTCTCCGAGGAGTTCGCCCCGTACGTCGGCTCCTCGACGGCGAGGGCCATCGCGGCCAAGGAGCGGGCCACCCTGCTCAAGCACCTGCGGGACGGCGCCGAGGGCTGGGACGAGGCCCGGCTCGCCGAGGCCGAGCGGGCGACGCTGGCGGCCCTGACCCTGCGCGGCCAGGCCACCACCTCCCAGCTCGCCGAAGACGTGCCGGCCCTGCGCGAGACCATCCTGATGTCGCCGGACAAGCCGTACGGGGGCCGGCAGAGCGTGGGCAGCCGGCTGCTGCGCCTGCTCGCCTCGGACGGGCACGTCCGGCGCTGCCGCCCGCGCGGCTCCTGGCTGAGCAGCAGCTACCCGTGGGCACCGGTGCCGCAGCTGCCCGAGCTGCCGGTCCGGGAGTCCAAGGCCGAGGTGGCCCGGCGCTGGCTGGCCGCCTTCGGCCCGGCCACCGAGGCCGACCTCAAGTGGTGGACCGGCTGGACCCTCGGTGACACCCGCAAGGCGCTCGCCGACCTGACGGCCGTTCAGGTCCGGCTCGCCGACGGGGCGGTGGGCCACGTGCTCCCCGGCGACGAGGAGACCACCGACCCCGCCGAGCCCTGGGCCGCCCTGCTCCCCGCCCTCGACCCCACCACCATGGGCTGGCGCGGGCGCGACTGGTACCTCCGCCCCGAGGACGTCCCGGCCCTCTACGACCGGGCCGGGAACGCCGGGCCCACCGTCTGGTGGAACGGCCGGATCATCGGCGGCTGGGCCCAGCGCCCCGGCGGCGAGCTCGTCCACCGCCTCTTCACCGACCCCGGCGCCGAGGCCCGCGCGGCCGTCGAGGCCGAGACCGAACGCCTCGCCGCCTGGCTCGGCGACGTCCGCGTCACCCCGCGCTTCCGGACCCCGTTGGAGCGCGAACTGGTCGGCTGACGACCGCAGCTGGAATGATCACCCGATGCCCTCCACCCTCCACGATGCCTGGCTGCACGGCATCGCCGTCAACCCCGGCGCCCCCGCCGACGTGCTGCTGCGCCTGCTCGCCGCCCCGGAGGCGGGCGACGCACGGATGACGCTGTGCGGCCGGCGGCAGCTCTCCCCGGAGGTCTGGGAGGCGGCACGACGCCACCCGGACTTCAGGGTCCGTCGGCACCTCGGCCGCAACCGCCACCTGCCGGCAGCCCAGCGCGCGCTGCTGGCCGACGATCCCTCCTCCCTGGTGCGAGCCTGGATGGCCACCGGCCCCGACCGGCTCGGCCGGCGGCTCGAACCGTTGCCGGAGGAGGTCGTGGTGCGGCTGATGACCGCCCGGACCGGACCGGACGACCTGCTGACGGCGGACGAGATCGCCGGCCAGCTCTCGTCCCAGATCCCCCTCTCCTACTACCAGAAGCTGCCCACCCACCCGGATCCGGCCCTCCGCATCCGGGCCACCGGGCACTGGCAGAGCCTCACCGATCGGCAGCGCGAGGCCCTGCGCACCGACCCCGACCCCGCGATCCGCGCGTCCGCTCGCGATGCCGACCGGCAGTACGACCCGGCCGCGACGGAGGCCGACCTTCCCGAGCACGACTGCCACCACCGGGTCCACCTCCTGCTTCACAACGCCCTGCCGAAGTCCGTGACCGACCGCTGCCTCGCCGAGCGGCGCGACCTCACGCTGCTGGCGTCCAACCGGCACACCCCCGCCGAGGTGGTGGCCCTGCTGGCCCGTGACCCGGACCGCGCGGTCCGCCTCCGGATCGCCGAACGCGCGGACGTCGGCGCCGAGTTGCTCACCCTGCTGGCCACCGACCCGGACGAGGAGGTCCGCGCCCGGGCAGCAGTCCAGCCGCTGTTCCAGGCCCGGCCCACCGACGGTCCGCGGTGGCTGGAGGAGGACCGGACCAGCCCCGAGCTCACCGCCTGGTACCGCGCCTGTGCCGCCTCGCCCCATCCGCTGGCCCGTCAGGCCGCCGCCGGCGCCGCCCGGCTCCCGCCGGACCTGGTGCCGCTGCTGGCCGCCGACCCCGACCCGACGGTCCGTCACCGCATCGCCGAGCACCAGGAGAGCGCCCCGGCCGAGACCGTGCTGGCGGCCTTCGTCGAGCGGCCCGACCTGCGTGCGTACCTGCTGCTGACCGGCCGGGTCCCCCGGACCGGCCTGGCCGCGCTGCTCACCCACCACGACCCGGGCGTCCGCGCCCTGGCCGCCGCCGATCCCACCCTCCCCGAGCCGCCCACCGCCCTCCTCACCGACCCCGCCCCGGAGGTCCGCGAGGCCGCTGCCACCAGTCCGCTGCTCCCGCCCGAACTGCTGGAGAGCCTCCTCCAGGACCCCGGCCTGGCCCGCTCCGCCGCCGCGAACCCGGCCCTCCCGGCCGCCCGTCTGCATGGGCTTCTCGACACCGCCGGGCTCACCCCCGCCCGATCCTGAGCAGGCGTCAGGGCCCGGTGTCAGCATCCGTGCGCCTCACCTCCCGGACCGGCCGGGACGCGCTCAGACCCCGTCGCCCCAGCCGAAGGTCAGGCCGTACGCGCGCCCCAGCCCGTGCCACCCCCGCCCGCCGTCCCAGCGCACCCATGTCAGGGCCGCACCGAACCAGAGCACGAAGACCCCGACCACCACGCCCACCGCGACGCCCTGGCCGAACCACCCGAGCAGCGCCACGCCCACGGCCACCAGGGCAGCACCGACGTGTGCCCCCGTCAGGTCCAACGGCGCCTCGGCCCGGGCCGCACGGCGCGCCTCCAGCTCCCCGGCGAGGCGCCGGTCCCGCACCTCCTGTGGTTCGTCCTGGTCGAAGTGCACTGTCTCCCCCGAAGCTCGCCGCCGTGATCGTCCGCGACCAGTATCCGGGCCGGACGGCCCGCCCTCCCGCTCGCCCCTACTTGTCGTCGGCCTTCTTCCAGAGCACGTACGCGAGCTTCCACTGGTCCGGCCACCCCGCAATGCCCCCGCCCCAGGCGAAGGTGCCGTACCGGCCGTCCCCGCTCCGCAGGCACCACACGTCCTTGTACACCTCGACCGGCGGCTCCTCGGGGTAGAGCACCGTGGTCCAGGAAGCCTCCGGGAGCGATCCGCACCCGGCCAGCGAGGGCGTGTCCGTCGAGGTCCACTTCGCGGCCCACGCACCGTTGACGGTGGTGAGCCCTCCCCCGCCGTCGACCCGGAGATCGGCCGACCTGTCGTCGCGCTTGACCTTGTTGTCCCGGCCGGTCTCCAGGTCGGCGTACGAGCGGTCGCCGGAGCCCATGGCCAGGGTCCGGCTGATGAAGACCGCTTCGCCCGCCTTGGCGTCGGAGACCACGATCGTCGAGTCCGTCCCCGGTTCGGCGGTGATGCTGATCCTGCGCGGCTCGATCTCCTGGACGAACCTGCCGTTCAACGCGACGGAGAGCTTGCGCCCCGTACTGATCTTGAAAACGCTGGTCCGGACCGTCCCGTCGATGGTCTGGTTGATCAGCAACAGGGTGGTGTCCGGCTCCGCCGCGCCGGCCTCCTTGCGGATCTCGGCCACCTTCTTCTCCAGCTCGCTCACCCCCCACACCCCGGCCAGCGCGATCGCCGCCACCGGCGGGTTCTGCGCTCCGGCGGAGGTGGCGAGCTTCACCAGTCCCCCCTTCACGATCTCCAGCACGATCGGCGTCACCGGGTTCTGCGCCACCTGCCGCACCACCGGGTTCGCCTCCATCGTGCATCCGGTGGTCACCAGCGCGAGCCCCAGCGCCACGGCCGCCACACCACTTCGCATACCGACCCCCCCCCACGAGTCCACCCTCCCGCCGGAGGGACACGACTGTGCGGATTTCCGGAATCGCCCCATCCCAAACACCCTCCCCACCAAGGGAGTTCACGCCATGTACACAACCCGGCAGGCCGCCGCCCCGCAGTTCGCCGGGGAGCGCCACCCGATCGGCGCGCTGCGGGTGCGGCGCGCCCGGGTGCCGCCCTACGGTGCGGAGGTGGGGGCGGACCTACGAGAGGTGAGCAGTTCCATGGCAGCGAAGTTCGAGCTCTACACCGACGAGTCGGGCGTGCACCGGTTCCGCCTCAAGGCCAGCACGGGTGCGGTGATCATCACCAGTGACCCGCACGAGACCAGGGAACAGTGCCTGAAGAGCATCGAGACGATCCGCAAGGCCGCGCCCTACGCGCAGGTCGCGGAGGTCCGCGCGGGCGCTCCCGCGTAGGGCGGTGCGGCGGACCGGAGGCCGGCCCACGGCGAGGTGGGCCGGCCTCCGGCGTGCCCGGTGCCCGCGTCGGCCGGCGGTCAGTAGACGCTGACGCCGTACGCGGCCAGCGCCTCCGTGACGGGCTGGAAGTACGTGGTGCCACCGCCCGAGCAGTTGCCGGAGCCGCCGGAGGTCAGCCCGTGGGCGGTGTTGCCCGAGAACAGCGCGCCGCCGCTGTCGCCCGGCTCGGCGCAGACCGTGGTCTTGATCAGGCCGCGCACGCTGCCCTCGGCGTAGTTGACGGTGGCGTTCAGCGCGGTGACCCGGCCGCTGTGCACCCGGGTGGTGCTGCCGCTGCGGGTCACGGTGGTGCCGACGGCCGGGGTGGAGGCGGCGGTGATCCTGCGCGTGGTGCCGTTGTAGAGGTCGACGCTCGACGGTGGCACCGAGCCGTCGGTGTACCGGACGATGGCGAAGTCGTCGCCCGGGAAGCGGGAGTTCTGGGTGTCGCCGAGCTTGGTGGTGTGACCCGAGGTGGTGTACCAGGACGGTGCGTCGTTGCCGCAGTGACCGGCCGTCAGGAAGTAGTACGCCGTGCCCTTGCGCACGTTGAAGCCGAGCGAGCAGCGGAAACCCCCGCCGTAGATGGCGTCGCCACCGGCCAGCTTGATGCTCAGCGTGCCCGGCACCCGCTCGACCCGGACCGCCCCGCCGAGCCGCTCCGCGACCCCCTCCACCTGCGCCAGCCGGGCCCCGCCCACACTCCCGTCCACCGTCAGCACCACCTGGTTCCCCACCGGGTCCACCGCCCAGGCCGTCCCCGGCACGGTCGCTCCACGATCCAACTCTGCGGTGGCCGAGGCGAGTTGTGCGCCACTGCGGCCGACCAGCCGGGGGACCGCACCCGTCGCCCGTACCTGCTGCGCGGCCGCCTGGTCGGTGACGTTGACCACCAGCCGCCCGCCGTCATCCAGGTACGACCCGGCGGTACGGCCCTCCCCGAGGGCCTGTTGCAACCCTTCGGCGAGCACGGCGGCCTGCTCCCCGGCGGGGGCGGGACGGGCGGCGGCATCGGCGGTGGCCGTGACGGTGGCGGCGGCGAGCAGGACGGCCAGGGTGACGGCGGTGAGGCGACGACGGTTCATGGGGATCTCCACGGGGACTCGGAGGCGGGGGACTCTGTTCCTCCCGCCCACCATCCGGCCGGTCCATGCACACGTCAATCCGGCCGGTCTTGCCAAGACTTCCGTCAACTCGCCTTCTCAGTAGCATGGTTGACCACCGCCCCGATCTCCCGAGCGACCTACCCCGCCCGACGACCGAAACCCTCCCCCGATCGCCCTTGACCTGAAGTGCGCTTCAAGTCGAAGGATGGTGCCCAGCTCCCCGGAGACACCGGGGCAGCGAAGGAGGGGCACCATGGGACAGCCGCAGATCACCGGAGTCGCCGTACCGCAGCAGGAGGTCGAGGCCGTCCTCGACCTGGTCGCCGCCGTGGAGAAGGCCCAGCAGGCCGCCGCCCCGGAGGACTTCCTGGTGCACTTCCGGCCGGACGCGATCTGGACCACCGGGCACGGCAAGCTGCTCACCGGTCTGGACGAGATCGCCGCCTTCACCCGGAGGGTGCTGCCGCCGACCGCCGACGCCCCGGTCACCGCCTCCTACACCGCCGAGCACATCCTCTTCATCCGGCCCGACCTGGCCGCCGTGAAGGTCCGTCAGCGCCCGCTCTCCCGGGAGGGCGGGCACCACCTGGACGAGATCTTCCACGGCCACCCCGACCCGGCCTCCGTGGCCCAGGAGCACCCCGAGGCCCGTCCCGGCACCCCGACCTACGTGCTCGCCAAGGACGCCGGCACCTGGCGGATCGCCGCCGCCCAGAACACCACCGTCCAGGACCCGGACACCCTGGCCCGCCCCTGAGCCCGGCCGGGGGACGGAACGGACGGCGGACGGGACGGCGGAGGGGAAGACCGACGGGTGATCAGTCGCCGTCGGACCAGGCGGCGACCGGGAGGGACAGGTAGACGCCGAAGTCGTCGAGTCCGGTGGCGGCGGCGACGGCCGCGTGGAGCCCGTCCACCCGGGCCTGGCGGTCGGCGGCCCTGGTGGCGAACCACTTGGACCGGATCTCGATGACCACCGGCAGGCCGCCCCGGTCGAACGGGCCGTACGGCCGGAAGCGGAGGTCCACGTCACCGGGCTGGAGGTCGCCGTCGTAGGGCTCCTCCGGGCACTCCACCGCCAGCGAGACCAAGTGCGGCAGGACCAGCGACAGTTCACGCAGCAGATCGGCGGGCACGGTGGTCGCGTAGGTCACTTCGACGAGCGGCATGACCGCCAGCCTAGCCGCAGCCGCAGCCCGGGCCGGCCGACGCCGACGCCGACGGCCCGTCAGGCCACCGCACCGCCGAACGAGGACCGGGTCCGCTCCAGGAACCGGCCCACCGCCGGCTCCCGCCGCCACGGGCCGAGGGCGGCGGCGAAGTCGCGGACGTAGTCGGCGGAGCGGCTGGAGCGGACCCGGGCCAGGACGTCGAGCGCCTGGTGGCCGAGGGCCAGGCCGTGGTCGAGGTCGCGGGCTTGGAGGTGGGCGGTGCCGACGACGGTGAGGCGGATGCCGACGGAGCGGGTGAAGGTACCGGTGGGCATGGCGGCCGCGCGGGCGTTCCAGCGGCCGAGCTGGGCGCGGACTCCGCCGCCGGGCTGCTCGGGGAGGTCGGCGCGGTCAACGCGCGCCGCCGCGAGCGGATGGTGCAGCTGGCCCGCGAGGAGGCGGGCGGCAGCCTGACGGGCCGCCGGATCACCGTCTGGGGAGCCGCCTTCAAGCCCGGCACCGACGACGTCCGGGACTCGCCCGCCCTGGCCGTCGCCGAGGCGCTGCACCGGGCCGGCGCCGTGGTGACCGTCACCGACCCCCGCGCCCTGAACGGCGCCCGCAAGGTCCTCCCCCACCTCCGCCACCTCGACGACCCGGTCGAGGCGGCGGCCGGCGCCGAGCTGCTGCTCCACCTCACCGAGTGGCCCGAGTACGCCCGCCTCGACCCGGCCGCCCTGGCCCCGCACCTGACGGTCCCTCGGGTGATCGACGGGCGGCACACCCTCGACCCGGTCCGCTGGCGCGCGGCGGGCTGGCGGTACCGCGCCCTCGGCCGGCCGTAGGATCGCCGCACGCGCCGATCGCGAGGGGGACCCGTGGGCATCGAGCTCGAACTGCACTGCGACCGTCCGCCGACGACCTGGGACGCTTCCCGGGGGACCCTGCTGCACAGCTCCTACGAGCACGGCGACCGGCTCGCGGAAGCGCTCGCCCTGCTGCAGTCGCGGGAGCCGGGCAGGCTCCCCCGGGTCGACCCGTACGGCGACACGGTGTTCGACGGGCAGGAGGCGGAGTCGGCGCTGGCCGAGATCCCGGGGCTGCTCGACCGCTGTGCCGGCCCCGGGCAGGAGGCCGCGGTCCGCGACCTGGCGGCCATGCTGCGCCTCTGCGCCGCGACCCCCGGCAGCCACCTGTGGTTCATGGGCGACTGAGCGGACCACCGGCCGGGCGAGCCCGGAACCCCGGACCCGACACCGTGCCAGCCCGGACGGTGCGGAGCTGACAGGGTGTCGGGGCCCGGCACCGGTCGGCAGGCGGTAACCTCCCGGGACGTTGTCGAGACGAGGCAGGTCACAGCGGTGAGCAGCGTGAGTTCCGCCCCCAGCGGTCCCGTGGTCAACGGGGACGTGTCGTTCTGGTACGCCGCCACCGGGCTGCCGGAGCAGCGCCCGCCGCTGGCCGGCGACCTCCGGGCGGACGTCTGCATCGTCGGCGGCGGGTACACCGGGCTCTGGACGGCGTACTACCTCAAGAAGGCCGAGCCCAGCCTGCGGATCGTGCTGCTGGAGCGGCGGTTCTGCGGCTACGGCGCCTCCGGGCGCAACGGCGGCTGGCTGTACAACGGCTTCGCCGGGCGCGGTGCCTTCGCCCGCCGGTACGGCAGACCGCGCGCGCAGGCGATGCAGCGGGCGATGGACGCGGCGGTCCACGAGGTGGTGGCGGTCGCCGCCGCCGAGGGCATCGAGGCGGACATCGCCCTCGGCGGGGTGCTCGAAGTCGCCCGCACACCGGCCCAGTTGGCACGGCTGGCGGCCTTCGCCGACGAGGAGCGCGGGTACGGCGAGACCGAGCTCCAGGTGCTGACGGCGGACGAGGCGGCGGCCCGGATCGGGGTGGACGGTGTGCTCGGCGGTACCTGGACGCCGCACGGCGCGCGGATCCAGCCGGCCAGGCTGGCCCGCGGTCTGGCCGCCGTGGTGGCCGGGCTCGGGGTGGAGATCCACGAGGGCACCCCGGTCACCGCGATCCACCCGGCCCGCGGCACCGCTCCGGCGAGCGCCGAAACGCCCTACGGCACGGTCCGGGCCGGTCATGTGCTGCGCGCCACCGAGGGGTTCACCGCCGGGCTGCGGGGCGAGCGCCGCACCTGGCTGCCGATGAACTCCGCGATGATCGCCACCGAGCCGCTGCCGCCGGAGTTCTGGGCCCGGACCGGCTGGGAGGGCCGCGAGGTGCTGGGCGACTTCGCGCACGCGTACATGTACGCGCAGCGCACCGCCGACGACCGGATCGCGCTCGGCGGGCGCGGCGTGCCGTACCGCTTCGGCTCGCGGACCGACAGCGACGGCTCCACCCAGCAGGAGACGGTGCGTCAGCTCCGGGAGGTGCTCGGCCGGTTCTTCCCGGCCGCCGCCGGGGCCCGGATCGACCACGCCTGGGCGGGCGTGCTGGGAGTGCCCCGGGACTGGTGCTCCACCGTCGAGCTGGACCGCCGCAGCGGCCTCGGCTGGGCGGGCGGCTACGTCGGCTCGGGCGTGACCACCACCAACCTGGCCGGGCGCACCCTGCGCGACCTGGTGCTCGGGCAGCACACCGAGCTGACCGCGCTGCCGTGGGTCGGCCACACCGTCCGCCGCTGGGAGCCGGAGCCGCTGCGCTGGCTGGGGGTGCACGGGATGTACGCCGCCTACCACGCCGCCGACCGCCAGGAGGCGGACGGCCGGGCCACCACCTCCCCGATCGCCCGGGCCGCCGACCGCATCGCGGGCCGCTGACGGGCGCGGGCCCGTCCCGGCACCCGCTCCGGTCACCGTCCCCGTTCCGGTCACCGTCCCCGCTCCCGTCCCCGACACCCCCCGGGTGCGTGACGCGGCGCCGTCCCACGGGTCACAATGGCGGCGCTGGGAACGTGCACGGACGAGCGTGCCGAGCGCCGGGAGGGCGGATGGGCCGGTCCATCACCGAGGTCCTGACGGGCCGTCGGGTGGAGAAGGTGCGGGGCGCGGGCCGGGTCCGGCTGGACCTGGACGAGGGGCTGACCGTCCTGCTGGACAGCGACTTCCGGCTGCGCACCCCCGGCGGGGTGGAGCACTTCTTCCCGCACCTGGGCAGCGACGTGTCCGGCGGTCTGGCCGACCTGGCCGGTTCGCTGGTCACCGGGGTCTCGGTGACCCCGCCCGGCGGCCTGGAGCTGGCCTTCGACTGCGGGCGCCGGCTCTCCGTCCCGGCGGACACCACCCCCGGCCCCTGGCAGGTCCTGGGCCCGGAAGGGCCGTTGTTCACGGCGGAGCCGGGGGGATACCTTACGGGGTGACGGAGCGTCATCCAACGGGGGGAACCACCAGCGTGTTCGGCATCATCCGACCGTGTCGCCACAGCCTGTCCGAGTCACTGCGCACCGAGTGGCTGGCCCACCTCTGCGGGCTCTGCCTGGCGCTGCGCGACGACCACGGCCAACTGGCCAGGACCGCGACCAACTACGACGGGCTGGTGATATCCGTCCTGGTCGAGGCCCAGTCCACGGCCGGCCCGGACCGCCGGCAGGCCGGGCCGTGCCCGCTGCGCGGGATGCGCGGTGCCTCGGTGGCCAAGGGCGAGGGGGCCCGGCTGGCGGCGGCCGTCTCGCTGGCGCTGGCCTCGGTGAAGGTCAAGGACCACGTACTGGACCGTGACGGTGCGTTCGCCCGGCGCCCGGTCGCGGGGGCGGCCGGTGTGGTGGCCCGGCGCTGGGGGCGGCAGAGCGGTCAAACCGGCGAGTCGGTCGGCTTCGACACCGCCGTGCTGACCCGGGCGGCCGAGCGGCAGGGCGAGCTGGAGCGGTCCGCCGGGCTGGGCAGCCCGGTGCTGCTGGTCACCGAGCCGACCGAGACGGCCACCGCCGAGGCGGTGGCGCACACCGCCGTCCTGGCCGGGCGCCCCGGCAACGCGGCGGCCCTGTACGAGGTCGGCCGGCTGTTCGGCCGGCTGGCCCACCTGCTGGACGCCGCCGAGGACCAGGAGGAGGACGCCCGGGTCGGCGCGTGGAATCCGCTGACCGCCACCGGCACCGACCGTGCGGAGGCCGAGCGGCTCTGCCGCGATGCCGTGCACGGCATCGAACTGGCCCTGAAAGACGTGGAGTTCACCACTCCGGCGCTGCCGCACCGCCTGCTGGTGCACGAGACCCGGCGGGCCGCGGACCGGGTCTTCCGGCCCGCCGCCCACTCCCACGCCCGGGGCCAGTCGTACCCGCACTCGCCGCCGCAGGCGCCGGGGCAGCCGCCGCAGGCCCCCGAACCGCCGCGCCGTAACCGGTGGCTGCCGGCCGCCTGCGCGATGTGGACCTTCATGGCCTGCACCGGGCAGCTGCTCTGCTGCGAGCACGAGGACCCGTTCACCGGCCGGCGCAAGGAAGGGGCCTGTGCCAACGCCGACTGCGGCAGCTGCGACCCGAGCGGGTGCGGCGAGTGCTTCAAGTGCTGCGGGAGCGACTCCGAGGGGGACGGTGGCGGGGGCTGCGGGGACGGCTGCGACTGCTGCGGCTGTGACGGCTGCTGCTGCGACTGCGGCGCCTGACGCCCCGTCGGACCGCACCGTGCCCGGCCCGCACCCGACCCGGCGCTCCCCGGCCCGCCCGGCCCGCGACTTCCCGGCCCCCGCCCGCCGTCAGGCCGGGTGCGGGCCGGGCGCCGGGACCATCCGGTCCAGGCCCTTGCGGTCGTAGTACCTGGTCATCGCGAAGCCGAAGACCACCCCCACCACCAGCCCGATCCCGATCATGATCCAGCCCCGGGTCAGCCCGGCGTCGGCCCGGGCGTCGAAGTAGAGGATCGACCGGACGCCGGAGGCCAGTTGGCGCATCGGCTCGAAGACCGCCAGGAAGCGGTAGAAGCCGGGGACGGCCTCCAGCGGCACGGTGGCGCCGGAGGACGGCAGGGCCAGCGCGATGAAGACGAACATCGCGACCAGCTGCCCGATGCTGCCGAAGGCCGCGTTGATCGCCTGCACGCCGAGCCCGACCGACAGGCAGGCGCAGTAGGAGAACAGCCAGAGCAGCACCCCGTGCGGGGCGTCCATGCCGAGGATCGTGATGGTGGCGAACATGATCAGCGAGGTGGTGAGCACCGAGAGCCCGGCGGTCATCACCATCTTGATCACCAGGGTCTTGGTCCGGCTGATCGGGAGGGTGGGACGGCGGGTGTGCCATGGGCCGATCTCGGTGTCGGCGTAGCCGAGCGCGGTGTCCACCCCGCTGTGCACGATGTTGGCGCAGAGGAAGCCGGCCAGCACCAGCAGCAGGGTGTAGTAGAAGGCGCTCAGGCCCAGCCCGGTCCGGGCCCCGATCGGGTGGCCGACCTGGGTCCGCACCTCGACCGGATCGGCCAGCAGCAGCTTGGTGGTCGGCGCGGCGCCGGCCAGCGCCTGGCTCGCGGTGAGCTGCTGACCGACCGTCACCGAGACCTGCCGGGCCGCCTTCTGGGTGATCTGGGAGGCCAGCGAGGAGCCGAGGCTGCCCATCCCGGGGTTGGTCAGCACGGTGAGCGCGGGCCGCACGGTGGCCTGGGTGGTGGTCAGGCCGGCCACCGTGGCGGTGAAGTCCTCCGGCACCAGCAGCGCGCCGTAGACCTTGCCGGAGTCCAGCTGGTCCTGGGCGGCGGCCCGGTCGAGCTGCCGCCACTCCACCTGGCCCTCGGGGGTACCGCCGCTGACGGCGGCGGCCACCTGGGTGCCGAGGTTGGTCTGCTGTCCCGGCAGCGGGGCTCCGGCGTCGGAGTTCACCACGGCGATCGGCAGCCGGTCCAGGCTCTCCGAGGGGGTCAGGATGCCGCCCATGTAGAGCAGCGAGAGCACCAGGGTCACCAGGGCGCTGAGCACCCCGGGTGCGATCCAGAGCTTCCATCGGCGCAGCACCCGGGCGGCCGAGGCCCGGCCGTCGGGGGCGCTCGGGGGGATCGCGGTAGACATTCCACTCCACGTGCTCGACGGGGCGGCCGGCGCCGCCGCTTCCCCCCGACCATAGGCCGCCACCCGCGCACCGCCCCGACACGACACAGCCGCGCCCGCCGTCCGGTGCACGGGGCACCGGACGGCGGGCGCGGCCCGTCGATCGGGGGTCGGGTCAGAACTGGACGCTGACGGTGACTCCGCTGAAGTCGGTGACGGCGTAGAGGCTGATGTAGCGGTAGCCGGCCGTCGGGTTGTTCACGGTGATGGACTGGGTGGTGCCGTTCAGGGTCGACGAGGCCGTGAAGGCGGACGGCGAGGCCCAGTTGTCGGCGTTGTAGTACAGCTGCGCGGTGCCGGTGCCGCCGGAGGTGTCGACCTTCAGCGTGCTGGTGCCGGCCGGCAGGTAGACGTACATGTAGTCGGAGTTGCCCTTGGTGCGGGCGCGGTCCGAGCGGGAGCAGTTCTTGCCGAGCTCGTCCAGCCGGGTCTGGGTGCAGGCCGGCAGGGTGACCGGGCCGCCGTCCACCAGGGTGGTGACGGTGGTCGGGGTGGTGGCCGAGCGGCCGGTGTCGTCGGTGGTGGTCAGCGCGACGGTGTAGGAGCCGGCCTTGGCGTAGGTGTGACTGGGGTTCTGCTCCTGCGAGGCGGGGGTGCCGTCACCGAAGTACCAGCTCCACTTGACGACCCGTCCGGAGCCGGTCTGCACCGAGCGGTCGGTGAGCTGCACGGTGGCGCCGTTCACGGTCTGGTCGAACAGCGACGTCGGGCCGGGGGCGTAGCAGGCGCCGGCCGCGCAGGCGTCCAGCCAGCTGTTGAAGTCGGCGTCGTAGCGGGGGCCGAGGTCGTTGTAGAACGCGTAGGCACCCTGGTAGTCGGCCGCCCGGAAGCGGTCGAGGATGGTCTTCACGTCGGCCGGGTGCTTCTCCAGCATGTAACGGACCGCCAGGTAGCCCCACGGGTAGACCCGGTTGGAGTCCGAGTTGCCGTAGGTGGTCTGGAACAGGTCGCTCAGCTTGTAGGTGTGCTTGGCGGCCTGGGCCATCGCGTCCACGTCGGTGGCGCCGCGGTAGGTGTAGGAGACGTACTCGGCCAGGCCCTCGACCCACCAGATGGTGGGCACCGACATCTGGGTGGAGAAGCTGCCCTTCATGTCGTAGATCGCGTCGAGGTAGTGGGTGTACTCGTGGTTGAGGTTCCACACCCGCGCCGGGTCGTTGACGTTCCAGGCCTTCTGGTGCATCACGATGCGGGCCTGGTTGTTCGGGTCGGTGGCGTCCATCACGGTCTGGCCGCCGTTGTCGGTGCCGTTGTTGAAGATCGGCCACGAGTAGGTGACGTAGTCGGCCTTGTTGGCGAAGATCCCGACCACCACGGTCTTGGCGTACTGGTTGGGGATCGCGCCGTTGTCCTTGACGATGCCGTGGACGACCGCGTCCTGGTTGCGCAGGCTCGCGCAGACCTGGTCCAGCTCGGTCCGGGACAGCGCCTGGGCCTTGATGATCTTGTTGTCGCAGGTCAGCTGGTTCGGCAGCACCTTGGCGGTCATCACGGCCGGCAGGTCACAGGTGCCGTAGTAGCCGCAGTCGCCGGGCCAGCTGACGCTGACCTGGAAGGCGACCTTCACCCAGAGCGCGCCGTACGGGCCGGGGATCGGGGCCGACTCCAGCACCCGCTTCACCTGCGGCTTGGCGACCGCCGCGATGGTGGCGTTGGCGCCGGAGAGCTTGGTCAGGTTGTTGCCCGCGTTGGCGGCCAGCGCACCGTTCGCCCCGGCGAACAGGCCGCGCTGGTTGACCGCGAAGTCGGCCAGCGTGACGAGCAGGCTGGGGTCGGCGGTCAGCGCGTTGATGAACTGCGGGTTGGAGGCGCCGCGCCAGGTGGGGGTGCGGAAGATGGTGTTGACCGCGTTCGACATCTTCACGCTGGCGTCGTACGACTTGTCGTACGCGTTCAGGTAGCGCTTGTAGACGTCGAGGAAGCTGCCCTGCAGGTTGATGCTGTCCGTCAGGATCAGCGCTTCCTTGAGGATGTCCGCGTTGGCGTCGGTGACGTCGTTGGAGCGCGGGTTGGCGAAGTAGGCGTCCGCGCCGAGCTTGACCGCGTTGGTCAGGCCGCTGTCGTAATTGCCCACCTGGGCCGGGAAGTTGTACTGCGCGTAGTAGCCGGCCCGGAGGAACAGCACCAGCTGCTGGATGCCGTTGGCATTGGTCCCGTTGTAGGCGTTCGCCTTCTCCTTGTAGGCCGCCGCCACCGGCACCATCTGGGACTGCTTGAACACGCCGCCCGCGGTGGTCGCGTTGACGCCGTCGAACAGCGTGGAGACGCAGTCGGTGGTCGAGTTCAGCACGAAGTCGACCAGCGCGGTGCCGGTCCGGGAGGAGAAGTCGGCGGGGGTGCAGCTGGCCGCAGCGGCTGCCGCGGCCGCCAGGCCGGCGGTCTTGCCGGCCGGCTTGGCGGCGGGCGCCGGGGCCTCGGTGGTCGCGCCGGCGGACTTCAGCTCGCTCGGCTGGCTGAGAACCTCGGGCGACAGCGGGGCGACCGCGCCGTGGTGGTGCTCCGCCTCGTCGTCGGTGTCGGCGGTGACGTCCGTCGAGGCACCCGCGGGCTTGGGGAACGCGGGGGCAGCGACCGGGACGGGCTTGCCACCGGCCCGGGCGGGCGCGGCGGTCGCGACGGCGGGCATCAGGGAGCCCGCCGTGATACAGCCGGCCACCAGGCCGGCCGCGAGGGTGGGCAGGGGTATGCGCAGACGCACGGCCAAGTCCTCTTCGTTGTGGGGGTGAAGTTCACGGGACGTCAGGCGGGCTATGGGGGAATTGGCATGCATACTGCCACCCCTGGAGCCAGAGAACAATGTCACAGTTCATATGACATACCCAGGACCTCCTCAGGACCGCCGCCCACCGGACACCCCCGTACGCTCCCGGTCAGCCCTGTCCTGGTCTGGCAGTCCTTACCGGATGCCGATCCGTCTCGACCCCGGGCCATCCCTGACCAGGGCCGTCATCCCCGTACCCGGCGCGAGCCCCTGACGCCCGGTCAGATCCGGCCCGTGAGGGCCCCGGCCACCGCCGCGGGCCGGAATTCTCATCCGCGCACAGCACCGCACCCCGTGGCCGTAGCGGCCACGGGGTGCGGTGGGGACTGCCGGACGGGGCGCCGGCTACTTCAGCCCGGCGTCGAGCGCGTTGATCAGGGTGCCCGACGGGGTGTCACCCGTCATCTCCCAGATCATCGCGCCGAGCAGGTTCCTGCTCTTGATGTAGGCCGCCTTCTTCCCGATCGACCAGGCGTCGTCGAAGGTCCACCACTGACCGCCCGCCCCGGTGTAGCCGTAGGTGGAGACGGACTGCTCGTCGTGGACGACCGTCAGGTTCGGGAAGGTGGTGATCAGGTTGTTGTACCCCCTGGTCCCCGCCTCCTCGGCGAACTGGCCGGGTGCCGCGCCGGTGGCGGACTGCCACTCGCCCTTCACCCCGCCGTCCGTGACGCCCTGCCAGCCCCGGCCGTAGAACGGGAAGCCGATGGTCAGCTTGCGCGGGTTCACCCCGGCGTCCAGGTACGCCTTGACGGCGGCGTCGGTGGAGAACTTCACCGGGTACGGGTCCTGGGCGTCGGCGTAGAGGTTGGCCTGGTGGCCGGCCCGGTTGGGCTCCCAGGAGTTGTCGCTGCCCGCGCCGTGGAAGTCGTAGCCCTGGACGTTGGCGATGTCCAGGTACTTGAAGATCTGCGACAGGTCCCAGCCCTGGGCGATCTTGGCCGGGTCGGCGGGGGTGAAGGCGGTGAGCAGCTTGTGCGAGCCGCCCAGCGCGTCCAGCTGCTTGCGGAACTCGGCCAGCAGCGCGGTGTTGTTGGCCTTGTCGTTGACGCTCCAGTGGTTCCCGGCGTGGCCGTCCGGCGAGCCGGGCCACTCCCAGTCCAGGTCGATGCCGTCGAAGATCCCGGCCGCCACGCCCGGGCCGCCGGCCCCGTTGTAGGCGGGCAGGTCGCCCTTGATCCAGACGTCCAGGCAGGACTTGACGAACTTCTGCCGGGAGGCGTCGGTGGCCGCCACGTCGGAGAAGTACTTGGAGTAGGTCCAACCGCCCAGCGAGACCACCACCTTGAGGTGGGGGTACTTGGCCTTGAGCTTCTTCAGCTGGTTGAGGTTGCCGCGCAGCTTGCCCCAGCCGTCGTCGGCCACCCCGTCCACCGACTGCGCGGCGCTGAACGGCCGGCCGTAGTCGGCGTCCGCGTCGCCCGCGCCGGTGCCCTGGTCCGGGTCCTGCGGGTTGGCGGTGGTGCCCTTGGTGACGCCCGCCAGGCAGGTCAGGTTGACCGGGTCGATGTTCTCGAAGGCGTAGTTGATGACGTCGAGCTTGGCGGCCGAGCCGGAGGTGTCCAGGTTCTTGACGAAGTACTGGCGGCCGTAGATGCCCCACTGGGTGAAGTAGCCGACCCGGGTGTACTTGCCGGGGCCGGCCAGGTCGGCGGTGGTGGCGGTGAGCGGGGCGGAGTGCGGCGAGAGGTTGTCCACCGCGTCCCGGGCCCGGACGGTGAAGGTGTAGGCGGTGGCCGGGGCCAGCGAGGCCACCGTCGCCGTGGTGCCGGTGACGCTCTGGGTCAGCGCACCGTCCTTGTAGACGTCGTAGGAGACCACCCCGACGTTGTCGGTGGAGGCGTTCCAGGCCAGCGCGATGGAGCCCGAAGTCACCGTGGTCGCCCGGAGGTTGGTCGGCGCGGTGGGCGGCACCGGGTCGCTCGCCGGGTCCGTGGTGGTGAGCTGCACCGGCTGGCTGACCGGCCCGAGGTTGCCCCGGGTGTCCTTGGCCCGCACGGTCAGGCTGTACCCGGTGGCCGGGGTGAGCCCGGTCGCGGTGCCCGAGGTGCCGGTCGAAGTCCCCACCACGGCCGTGCCGTTGAGGATGTCGTAGGAGGCGACGGGGTAGTCGCCGGGGGTGGCGGCCGGCCAGCTCAGCGCGGCCGACTTGGTGGTCAGCGCGGTCACCACCGGCTTGCCGGGGGTGCCGGGCGGCACGTCGGGGGTGCCGTCGCACTTGTCCCCGTTGACGGTGCAGCCGGTCGGCGTGCCGATCGGGCCGCTGGCCACGAACCAGAAGCTGTACGGCTCGGTGGTGCCGTTCGGCTGGACGGTGGCGTTGTAGTAGGCGTTCTTGGCCACCACGTGGCGGCCGGTGACGGTGGCGTCGCCGTTGTAGCTGCCACTGATCGAGACTCCGGCCGGGAGGTCGAACTCCAGCGTCCAGCCGGTGACGGCGGTGGTGTTGGCGTTCCTGACGACGAAGGTGCCCTTCCACCAGGAGCCGTTGTCGGCGGTGGTGAAGGTCGCGGTGAGCCGTCCGGCCGCGTGCGCGGGTGGGGCCGCGAGCGTGAGGAGGGCGACCGGGAGCAGCAGCAGGCTGCTGAGCAGGGCGAGCAGCCTGCTCCTGAGGTGCGTGGGCATGGTTCTCCTGTGGGTGTGGGGGTTCCGTACAGGGGGGTTGCAGAACCAGAACCGTGCTGTGCCGTCCGGTCGGGGGACGGCCGGATCGCGCCGGGCGATGTGAGGATGAATGTAAGAGGACTGGACCACAGCGTCAACAGGTCCATACCATTTGCGCGACACCGTCAAGCCGCCGGGGTGTGCCCCAACCATGCCCCGGCCCCCCGAACCTGACGGATCGTCATCTTCTTGCGCTCGGTACCACCCATCCCCCACTGGAGGTACTCCCCTTGCGTACCCGCACCCGCCTGCTCTCCCTGGCCGGCGCCGGCGTCCTGGCAGCGACCGCGGCACTCACCGTGCCGACCACCGCCCAGGCGGCCAACCTGCTGACCAACCCCGGCTTCGAGACCGGCTCGCTCTCCGGCTGGTCCTGCACCGGCGGCCTCGGCTCGGTGGTCTCCTCACCGGTCCACGGAGGCTCCAAGGCCCTTGCCGCGGCCGTCAGTTCGAGTGACACCGCGAAGTGCACCCAGACCGTCGCGGTGCAGCCCAACACCGCCTACACGCTGAGCGGCTGGGTCCGCGGCAGCTACGTCTACCTCGGCGTCACCGGCGGCACCTCCACCTGGACTCCGTCAGCTGCCGACTACACCAAGCTCTCGGTCTCCTTCACCACCGGAGCGACCCAGACCAGCGCCCAGATCTACCTCAACGGCTGGTACGGGCAGGGCACCTACTACGCCGACGACATCAGCCTGGACGGCCCCGGCGGCAGCACCGACACCCAGGCGCCGACCGCCCCGGGCACCCCGCTCAACACGGGCAAGACCGCCTCCACCGTCTCGCTGACCTGGGGCGCGGCCACCGACAACGTCGGCGTCACCGCCTACGACGTCTACCAGGGCGCCACCCTGGCCACCACGGTCACCGGCACCAGCGCCACCGTCTCCGGCCTGAGCGCCAACACCTCCTACACCTTCACCGTGCGGGCCCGGGACGCGGCCGGGAACGTCTCGCCCGCCTCGAACCCGGTCACCGTCATCACCGACAACGGCCCGCCCCCGCCCCCCGGCTTCAAGCAGGCCGCCCCCTACCTCTACAACGGCTGGGGCAACCCGCCGTCCCCGACCACGGTGATGAACGCCACCGGCATCAAGTGGTTCACCATGGCCTTCATCCTGGCCCAGAACGGCTGCAACCCGACCTGGGACAGCCAGCGTCCGCTGCTCGGCGGCGTCGACCAGACCGTGATCAACCAGATCCGGGCGGCCGGCGGCGACGTCGTCCCGTCCATCGGCGGCTGGAGCGGCAACAAGCTCGGCCCCAACTGCTCCACCGCCGAGGCTCTGGCCGGCGCCTACCAGAAGGTGATCGACGCCTACGGCCTGAAGGCCATCGACGTGGACATCGAGAACACCGACGAGTTCGAGAACGCCACCGTCCAGGACCGGGTGATCACCGCCCTGAAGATCGTCAAGAACAACAACCCGGGCCTGCGGACCATCCTCACCTTCGGCACCGCCACCAGCGGCCCGACCTCCTGGGGCAACCGGCTGATCGAGCAGTCCAAGGCACTGAACGCCAACATCGACGTCTTCACCATCATGCCGTTCGACTTCGGCGGCGGCGCCGACATGTACGGCAACACCATCAGCGCCGCCGAGGGTCTGAAGACCAAGCTCAAGTCGGTCTTCGGCTGGGACGACGCGACCGCCTACGCCCACCTCGGCATCAGCGGCATGAACGGCCTGAGCGACCAGCAGGAGCTGACCAGCACCGACACCTGGACCAAGATCCGCGACTGGTCCAACACCAAGCACATCGCCCGGCTGGCCTTCTGGTCGGTCAACCGGGACCGGCCGTGCCCCGGCGGCGGTGTGCAGGAGACCTGCTCCGGCACCACGCAGACCGACTGGCAGTACACCAAGATCACGGCCGGCTTCACCGGCTGACCCGCCCGGGCCGCGCGGCACCACGCCCCACGCCGCGCGGCTCCACACCGGTCGGCACCACACCGGTCGGCACCGCCACGCGGCACCGCCGCGCCTGCCGGGGACTCAGAGCTCCAGCAGGCGCGGCTCCTCCGCCGCCACCACGCCGACCACCGCACCGCGCGCCTCGTCCACCCAGTCCAGCAGGTGCAGGCCCTCCCAGGTCCCCCGGACCGGCGAGCCGTCCAGCGGGACGGCGGAGAGGTCCAGCTCGGCCAGGGTGTCCAGGGTGGCGCGGCCGATCTTGATCAGCGCCTCCTTGCGCACCCAGAACCGCAGGAACGCCCGCTCCGGCTCCGGGTGCTCCTTCAGCACGGCCAACTCGGCCGGGGCCAGCACCCGTTCGGCCACCTCGGCGACCAGACCCCGGGCCGGCTGCTCGACGTCCACCCCGACCGGACCGAAACCGGCCGCCGCCGCCACCACGCCCCGTCCGTGCGAGAGGCTCACCTGCACCTCGGGGTGGTCCGCGATGAACGGCCGCCCGTGCCCCTCCTGCTCGCAGTCCGGGCAGAGCTGAAGCAGCGTCAGGGCGGCGGCCTCCGTCCCCAGCAGCCGAGCGGCACACTCCCGCACCAGCACGTGGGCCGCGACGAAGTCGTCCCGGGTGGAGTCCTTGCGGAACCGCGCCGCCCTGCCCCGCTCCACCTCGGTGAGCAGGCCCTCCCCCGCACCGGGCCGCGCCAGCACCTCCGCGCTCCCCGCAACCACCACCAGCGGTTCCACCGCACGCCTCCCTCACTCGACCCGGACGAGCGTACCGCCCGGCCCGCCGGACACCCGAACGACCCGTGCGGCCCACGGCCCCTCCCCCGCCACCGGGCTCGGCAGCCCAGCCACGCCCCGCCGACCGCCCGCTCAGCCGCCGTCGCGCTGCCGCCGGTAGTGCCGGGCCACCCGGGCCCGGTTGCCGCAGGTGGCCGGGGAGCACCAGCGGCGGCGGGGGTTCGCGGGCACGAAGAGCAACTCGCAGTCCTCGGCGGCACAGTCCCGCACCGACGCCAGCAGCACCGGCCCGGACAGCAACTCGGCGACCGCCTCGGCGAGTTCGCCGGCCAACCGGGCGGCGGCCGGCCCGGTCCGCCGACGTCGCAGCACCGCCCCGCCCGGCCCCGGCAGCAGCTCACCGACCAGTGGCGCGGCCAGCAGCCGGGCGTTCAGTGCGTCAAGCACCGCCCCCGGTACCGGCTCACCCCGCCGGGCCCGGCCGACCGCGGCCACCGCCAGCTCCCGCACCTCCCGGACGGCCGCCAGCTCCGCCGCCCCGATCACCGCGGGGACCTCCAGCAGGCCCCTGCCGTGCTCCAGTTCGAGCCAGCGCCGGAGCGCCGCCGGATCGGCGAGCCGGTCACCGTCCCGGGGGCGGGTGTTGAGCAGGTCCAGGGCGAGCGGCTCACCCGTCAGCGGATCGGTCACGACCTAACGGTAAATCAAACCCTTGACACATTAGAAGACCCTCCGCCAAGCTAATGCCACGAACCCCACAGGAGGCATTAGACATGGTCGCCCGAATCCGCCACCGCCACCTCTCCGTCGACGGCCTGCGGGTCTTCTACCGGGAGAGCCTGCCCACCGACCCGGACGCTCCGGTGATGCTGCTGCTGCACGGCTTCCCAACCGCCTCGCACCAGTACCGCCGCCTGTTCGACGCGCTCGGCACCCGCTACCGCCTGATCGCCCCGGACTACCCCGGCTTCGGCCACAGCGAGGTCCCCGAGCCGGCCTCCACCGGCGGCCCGTTCGCCTACACCTTCGACCGCCTCGCCGAGGTCACCGAGCGGTTCGTCGAACTCCTCGGCCTGGAGCGCTTCGTGCTCTACGCCTTCGACTTCGGCGCCCCGGTCGGCTTCCGGCTGGCGCTGCGTCAGCCGCACCGGATCGCCGGCCTGGTGATCCAGAACGCCAACGCCTACACCGAGGGGCTCTCCCCGATGGCCCGGGACTTCATCGCGCTCCGCCCGGAGCAGCCGGGCGCCGAGCAGACCGTCCGCGAGCTGCTGACCCTCCCGATGACCCGGGGCCAGTACGAGGGCGGCACCGTCGACCCGGAGCTGATCGCCCCCGAGGGCTGGACCCTGGACCAGCACTTCCTCGACCAGCCCGGCCGCACCCGGCCCCAGGTCGACCTCGCCTTCGACTACCACAGCAACGTCGAGCAGTACCCGGCCTGGCAGCAGTGGCTGCGCGAGCAGACCCCACCCGCCCTGGTGCTCTGGGGCCGCCACGACGCCTTCTTCCCGCCGGCCGGCGCCGAGGCGTACCTGCGCGACCTGCCCGATGCCGAGCTGCACCTGTTCGACACCGGGCACTTCGCCCTGGAGGACCACCTCCCGGAGATCGCCCCGCTGATCGCCGACTTCCTGGACCGCACCCGGAAGCAGTGACCCCCGCCGCCGACGCCCGCCCGACGCTCCGTCAGCGGGCGGCCGGCACCGGCTCGGTGTGCCAGCCGGCGACCATCGCCATACCGGTCGCCCGGTGCACCGCCACCCAGGCGAACGGCCGGTCGAAGGCCACCCGCACCGTCCGCACCCGGCGCAGCAGCGGCATCCCGCGCCGCATGGCCACCGCCGTGACCACCCCGGCCCGGAACCCCTCCGCCGAGAACTCCGCGGTGGCCGCCTGGGCCGCCGCACCGACGACCAGCGGATCGGCCGGGGAGATCCCGGGGAACGGACCGGGCGCCCCGAGGCCGAACAGCTCCGCCCGCGCCAGCAGGTCGTGGTCGGCGGAGACCCGGAACGGCACGGTGGTGACCAGCAGTTGGTCACCGGGCCCGGTGCCGTCGGCGATGCCGACGACCAGACCCGGGCCGGGCTCGCCGTCCGGCAGCTCCGCCATCGGCACCCCGCCCTCGGGTGCCGTCAGCGCGGCGGCCAGCACCGCGCCGGGCTCCGCCCCCTCGACCCCGAGCAGCAGGCGGACCTCCACCCCGCCGGTGCCGGGCAGCCGCAGCTCGGTGACCGGCCCGGCGGAGGTCTCCCGGAGCAGCAGTCCCCCCGGCCGCAGGTCCACCGCCGGCACCGCGAGCCGCAGCCCCGCCAGCCGCAGCCCCGCCCACGGGCCCGCAGAGGGGCTCAACGGGCCCTCGGTGAACGGGTGGTGCCACGTGGTCCGCACCGCCAGTGCACTCGCCAGCACCAGCCTGGTCCACGGCGTCGGCCGCAGCGGGAAGCGCGGCACCAGACCGTCGGTGTGCCGGCTCGCCCAGGCATCGAAGTCCGGACCCTCGGTCACCCGGCCGTCCTTCAACCGCCCGTGACTGTCGGCGGGCAGCCCCGCGAGCCACTCGGCGCCGAGCACCAGGTCCTCCGCCGTCCACAGCCCGACGGCCGCACCGACACCCTCGGTGCCCTTCAGGAGTGCGATCAACTCCCGTGCCTGCTGGGCACCTCGGCCCGCCGGAGCGCCGACCGCCCGCTCCAGCCCGGCCCGTACCCGTCCCTCCGCACCGGTCGCCAGGAAGGCCAGCAGCGGCCACACCCCCAGCCCCGACAGCACCGTGCCCGGCGCACCCCGCTCCACCTCGGCCCACCGCGCCGTCAGCGCGTTCACCGCCCGCACCGCGTCCATCCCCCGTGGCTCCTTCCGCCGCTGCCGCCGCCGTACGGCGGGGCCGGCGCTCACTCTCGCAGCCCAGGGCACCGGCGGCCACCCGTCGGACCGTCAGGCCACCCCGCCCGTTCCGGGACCTCGGGACACCCCCGCCGTCCGCCGGTAGACCACCGACCCGCGCACCTCGAAGCCGGCCCGCTCGTACAGCCGGTTGGCCGCTTCCCGGGACGGCCGCGAGGTGAGGTCCACCGTCCGTGCCCCGGCCGCCTCCGCCAGCCGCACCGCCTCGGCGGTCAGCGCCGCCCCCACCCCGTGGCCGCGCGCCGCGCCGTCCACCACCACGTCCTCGATCCGGGCCCGCTGCCCGCTCGGCAGTGGCAGCAGCACCAGGGTCAGCGTGCCGACGATCCGCCCCTCCAACCGGGCCAGCAGGACCGTGTTCGCCGAGCAGGCCAGCAGCCGGGCCACCGCCTCCCGGTCCAACGGCACGGCGGAGGAGGACAGTTGCGGCAGCAGACGGGCGAACGCGGCCACCAGCTCGCCGTCCGCCTCCCGGGCGATTCCCACCTGAACGCTCATGACCGGACAGCCTGACCGGACAGGTCCGCACACCGGGGAGCAAGCCGAGGTGTCACCCGCCCGCAGCCGGGTAGGCGCGAACCACCGAACCCGAGGAGGCCGCCATGACCGTGCCCGTTCCCCCGGACCCCGACGTCCGCCCGCCCCGCCCGGACACCCGCCCGCCGCTCCCCGAGCCGCCCGCCCCCGGGCCGAGCCCCGAACCACGGCCCCCGGCCCCCACCCCGCTCCCGGACCCCGTCCCGGATCCGATGCCCCCCGCACCTGCGCCCGCGCCCGGGCCCACACCTGCGCCTGCGGGGTGAGACCGGCAGGAGCACAGCGCGAAAGGTGCACGAGTACGGGACGGACCTGACCCACACCTCCCCTGCGGTCCGTCCACCGGCTAACCTCCGTCAGTGCACAGAACAGCGAAGCAGAACCGAATCCTCGCGGTCTGTCTGGCGGGCGGCTTCACCACCATGCTGGACAACTCCGTCCTCAACATCGCCGTCCCCGCGCTGCGCAGCACCCTCGACGCGTCGCCCACCCAGATCCAGTGGATCGTGGCCGGCTACTCGCTGGCCTTCGGCCTGGCCCTGATACCCGGCGGGCGGCTCGGCGACCTGCGGGGCCGCAAGCAGTTCTTCGTCGCCGGGATCGCCCTCTTCGTGCTGGCCGGCCTGGTCGCGGCCACCGCCACCGACGCCTGGCTGCTGGTCGCCGTCCGGCTGCTCCAGGGGGCGGGGGCCGGTCTGGTCAACTCCCAGATGATCGGCACCCTCCAGGACGTCTTCACCGGCCCGGCCCGCACCAAGGCGCTCGGCCTCTACCAGGTGACCTGTGCGGTGGCCATCGCCCTCGGGCCGCCGCTCGGCGGCGCGCTGATCGCGCTGGCCGGCCCCGAGTGGGGCTGGCGGCTGGCCTTCCTGATCAGCGCCCCGTCCGGTCTGGCCACCCTGCTGCTGGCGATCCGTCACCTGCCCCGCCCCGCCCCGCGCGCCGTCGGCGCCGCAGCCACCCCGGTCTCCCTCGACCCGTTCGGCCTGCTGCTCACCGCCGCGATCACCGTCACGGTGATGCTCCCCTTCGTGACCCCAGCCGGCCTCCCGGTCAAGCTCGGCCTCGGCGCCGGTGCGCTCGCCCTGACCGGGCTGCTGGTGTGGTGGCAGCGGCGCTGCGTGGCGACGGGCCGTCAGCCGCTGATCCACCCCGCGCTGCCGCGCTCCGCGCCGTACACCCTGGGCACGCTCACCGCGATGGCCCAGTTCGGCGCCTCACTGGCGGGCAGCCTGGTGCTGGTGATGTTCCTCCAGGACGGCCTCGGCCTCTCCCCGCTGGCCGCCGCGGCCGTCACCCTGCCCTCCGCGCTGGCGATGGCCGTGGTCTCCTCCTTCGCCTGGCGGGCGGTGCAGCGCTTCGGCGCGCACGTGGTGCCGCTCGGCCTCACCCTGGCGCTGGCCGCCGTGCTGCTCAGCGGCCTCGCCGCGCTCTGGACCACGACGCCCTGGCTGCCCGTGCTGCTCGGCCTCGGCCAGCTCTGCACCGGCGCCGCCGCCGGCCTGGTGGTCTCCCCCAACCAGGCCCAGGTGCTCCGCTACGCCCCGGCCGAGGCGGCCGGGGTGGCGGGCGGGATCCTCCAGATGTCCCAGCGGATCGCCGCCGCGGTCGGCATCTCGGCCATCTCCGGCATCTACCTCAACAGCTCCGCCGCCGACTCGGGCACCGCGTACTTCCAGGCCGCCCTGGCCTGCACCGCGGTCTTCGCCCTCGCCCTCCTGCTGGCGGTGCTGGCCAACCGCCGCACCCGGGCCCAGAGCGAGACGGAGACCGAGCCGGAGTCCGGGGCGCCGGCCCGCCCCGGGGTGCGCGAAGGCGCCGCCCGGACGGACTGACCGCCGGCCGGCGCGCTCGGTGCAGGCCGGAGGTCCCGCCCGAGCTCGACGGCCCGTCCTGAGGATGCGTCAGGCCGTACAGCGTCGGGCCCGGCACGAGCAGCGCGGCCCGGCCCCCGCCCATCCGTCGGTCCGCTCCTCCGCCGGCCTGCCCGGCCCTCACCGTCGCCCTCGGCCTCTGCGCACCCCCTCCGCCCGTCACCATGGCACCGTGCCGCGAATCGGGCTTCGAGGGAAGCAGTCTGACGGCCCGTCAGGCGCTGGCCAGCGCCACCCGGACGGCCTCGGCGACGGGCTCGGCGCCGGCCGTGAGCTCCAGGGTGCGGCCGACGGCGGCGTGCGCGTCGAGCAGTTCGAGCAGCACCCGGGCCACGTCCTCCCGGGGGACGGGAGCCATCGGCAGGGAGGGCACGGCCAGCCGGACGTACCCGCTGCCCGGCTCGTCCAGCAGCGGGCCGGGGCGCAGCACCGTCCAGCCGATCCGGCGGGCCCGCAGGTCGTCCTCGGCCGCACCCTTGGCCCGCAGGTAGTCGGTGAACTCCTGCTCCATGCCCGGTGCCCCGGCCCGCTCGATCCCCATCGTGGAGATCATCAGGTACCTCGGCACCCCGGCGAGTTCGGCCGCGTCGGCGAACAACACGGCCGCCGCCCGGTCCACGCTGTCCTTCCGCGCGCTGCCACTGTTCGGCCCGGCCCCGGCGGCGAACACCACCGCGTCCGCCCCGCTCAGCCCGCCCGCCAGGTCGTCCGGCGAGACGGCCTCCAGGTCACAGACCACCGGCCGGGCACCGACCGCCGTCAGGTCGGCGGACTGCCCGGCCGACCGGATCAGGCCGGTCACGGTGTCCCCGCGCGCCGACAGCAGGCGCTCCAGCTTGAGCGCGATCTTCCCGTGTCCACCCGCGATCACCACGTGCATGCCCCGACGCTAACCCGCGCCGCCGCCCGGCGCCCGCCCCCACGCCGGACGCCCCGCAGCCCATCGAGGGCTGCGGGGCGTCCGGCCGGCATCCGGTCGGCTCACTCCACCGGGGCCTTCTCCCGCAGGATCTGCACGAAGGCCCGCATCCAGCCCGGGTGGTCCGGCCAGGCCCGGGCCGAGACCAACTGCCCGTCCACCACGGCCTCCGCGTCCTCGTACACCGCGCCCGCGCCGGTCACGTCCAGCTCCAGCGCCGGGTAGGCGGCGGTACGACGGCCCGTCAGGGCACCGCCCGGGAGGGTGATCAGCGGGCCGTGGCAGATCTGCGCGAGCGGCTTGTCGGCGCCCAGGAAGTGGGCGACGATCCGCTGCACGTCCGCGTCGTTGCGCAGGTACTCGGGCGCCCGGCCGCCGGGGATGACCAGCGCCACGTACTCGGCCGGGTCGACGTCCGCGAAGGCGAGGTCGGCCGGCCAGGTGTAGCCGGCCTTCTCGGTGTAGGTGTCGAAGCCCGGCACGAAGTCGTGCACCACGAACTGGAGCGTCTTCTTCGAGGGCGCGGCGACCACCACCTCGTAGCCCTCCTCGCGCAGCCGCTGGTACGGGTAGAGCACCTCCAGCGACTCCGCCGCGTCACCCGTGACGATCAGGACCTTCGCCGTCATTCCACGCCCCTCGCAGACCGGCCGCCCACCCGCGTGGGCGGTCCGTCCCCAACCCTTCCGTCCCGCTCCTCCGCAGGCAACGCACCTCGGTGATCACACCCGCGCCATGCTCCCGCGCGCCCCCTGTGCGCTCCCCTTGTGCGCCCCCTCCGGAGCGGACCGCCCTCACATCACGGAGGTCCCGGCCAGCCGGCCCAGACCGTAGGTGACCAGCGAGGCGAGCGCGACGATGAGCAGCTGACGGCCCGCCGTCCGCACCGCGCCCCGTCCCGCGCTGCGGCCGAGTGCGCCGCCGACCACCAGCGAGGCCAGCGCGGTGATCACCACCGAGGCCAGCACCGCGCCGTCGCCCGCCGCGAAGAACCACGGCAGCAGCGGCAGCAGCGCCCCGACCGCGAACAGCAGCAGCGAGGAGACCGCCGCCACCACGGGCGATCCGGCGTCCTCGGCGCTCACGCCGGCGAGGATCCGGGTGCCGGCCCGGGAGGCCGCCCGCCCGGTCATCACCCCCCGGCTGGCCCGCACCGCCGTCTCCCGGTCGAGGCCGCGCTCGCGCAGACTGGCCGTCAGGTGCCCGAGCACCACCGGCGGTGAGAGCCGCCACGCCTCGTGCAGCGACTGCTCCATCCCCCGCGCCACCTCGGCCTGGCCACGCACCGAGACCCACTCGCCGGCCGCCATCGAGAGGGCCCCCGCCACCAGACTGGCCAGCCCCGACAGCCGGACCGTCCCCGGCTCGGCGGCGGCGCCCGCCACGCCGAGGATCAGGCACAGGTTGGTGACCAGTCCGTCGTTGACCCCGAGCACCGCCGCCCGGATCCCGCCGCCGGCCACCCGCTCGGCGGTGGCCCGCATGGCGGCCAACTCCCGCTCGGCGGCGGCATCGTCCTCCGCCGATCGGTGCCCGGGCCGCCAGTGCGGCGCCAGCGCGTCCCAGTCCGGACCGGATGGCTCCATCGGTGCGATCACCGCCTCTCCGCTCCGCAGCGTACGGCGGCGCCCGGCTGACGGACGGTCAGGCGGCCCGTGTCGGTTTGACGTTCTCGGCATTCCGGGGATACCTGTCCATGACAATTATCTGTCAGGCTCACACCGTCCGTTCACCCGGTCTTGCCCGGCCCTTGACCCGGAACAGCGCCTCGCCCACCCGTTGTCCACCCCCAGACGTCCACCCCACTGGACACCCCTGGACAGCCCCCACTGGAGGTCCCGTGTCCGTCGAGCTGCACCAACCCGCCTCGGCCCGCTCCGACTTCGGCGCCCGGCTGCGCCACTGGCGCCTGCTCCGCGGCCTCAGCCAGGCCGAGCTCGGCCGCCGCCTCGGCTACGACGACTCGCACATCAGCCGGGTCGAGAACACCCGCCGCTGGCCACCCGCCGGGATGGCCGAGCGGATAGACGAACTCCTGGAGACCGAAGGCGAGTTGGCCGAGCTCTGGCCGCAGGTGGAGCGCGAGCGGCGGCGGCTCTCACAGCACAGCCGCAGCCTGGCCGCAGGCCCCGGAGCGGACACCCTGGCCCAGCTGCTCACGACCTACCGCACCGCCGCCCGCGCGGTCGGCGGCCACCCCCTGGTCGACGTCCTGGAGCACCACACCCGGCTGGCGGCCCGTCAGCAGCGCACCGCCCCCGCCGCCGAGCGCGCCCGGCTCGGCGCGCTGGCCGCCCGCTACGCCGAACTGGCCGGCTGGGCCCGCTTCGACCGGCTGGAGTACGGCCGGGCGCTCGCCTGGTACGACTGCGGCCAGGAGTGGGCCCTGGCCGCCGACGACCTCGCCGTCGCGGCGCTGCTGCTGGCCCGGCAGAGCGCGGTGCACTGGGCCGGCGGGCACTCGGCCGCCGCACTCGGCGCCGCCCGTGGCGCCGCCGCGCACGCCGCCCGCTCGGGCCGGGCGGTGGCCGAGGCCCGGGCCGCCCTCGCCCAGGCCCGGGGGCACGCCCTCGCCGGGGACCGCGCCGCCACCGAGGCCGCCCTGGAGCGCGCCGCCGACCGCACCGCCGCCGCCCCGTCCGCCGAGGCCGGCACCCTGCTGCTGCTCACCCACGGCACCTGCCACCGCGACCTCGCCGTCCGCACCGGCCGCCGCGCCCACGCCCGGATCGCCGTCGACGCCCTGGAGCAGGGGCTGACCCACCTCCCCCCGGAGCAGCAGCACTACCGCAGCCTGATCACCGCCCGGCTGGCCGGCGCCCTCGCCTGGGCTGGCCAACCCGAAGCCGCCGCCACCGCCTTGGCCCGCGTCCCGGCCGCCCCCGGCCGCGTCGCCGAGGAGCGCCGCCAGTCCGAACGCTGGCTCGCCCGGCACCGGCACCTCTGACCGCACCTACCTGCGGCGCGCTTCCGGCCGAGGGGGACAGGAGCCCTGCGGGAACGGGCGGCGGACCTGCGGTCGGACGCTCCGGGACCGAACGCCAGCGGACCGGGACGACGGGTGCCCCGGACGGACGCCGGGGCCCACCTGACGGTGCGTCGGAGCGAGGACGTCCGGCAGACGGGCCGCACCACCCGGCTCGCGCGGGACAGCCCGTACAGCCCCCGGCAACGCACCCGGGGAGGGCCGTACGGGCTACGGGCCGGATCGGGCCCGTACGGGGAAGCCGGCCCCGGGCCCGAGCACGGCACCGCGCGTCGGCCACCGGCCCGGGCAGGGCGTCAGGCATTCGCCCGACCACCGGCCACCCGTCCTGCCGATGCCTCAGGTACCGGCCCCGGCAGGGAACAAGCGGCGGAACCGACCACTACAGACCGCTTCACCCACAGCCCCGCTCGATCCCCCGCATCCTCCCCCTCCGGGGCGGCCGCCCACACGCCCCGCCCGGAGGGCCGCCGCAGACGGCGGACGGCCCCTCCACCGCGTGGTGGAGGGGCCGTCCCGAGGAACCGTCAGAGCGTGGCGGCGGCGGCCGAGATGGCCGAGGCGTAGGTGCTCACCTGGGTGTAGACACCCGGCTTGCCGGGCCGCGCGCAGCCCTCGCCCCAGCTGGTGATGCCGACCTGGATCCAGTTGTTGGCCGAGTCCCGGCGGAACATCGGGCCGCCCGAGTCGCCCTGGCAGGTGTCCACCCCGCCGCTGGCCAGGTTGCCCGCACAGAGCGAGGCGGCCTGGACCAGGCCCGGGTAGGCCGAGGCGCAGCTGGCGTCGCTGACGAACGGCACGTTGGCCTTCAGCAGGTAGCGCTGCTGCGCCCCGCCCTCGCTGGCCGCACCCCAGCCCGCGACCGTGAAGGTGCCGCTGTCGTAGGCGGTGGTGGAGGCGATCGGCAGCGTGGTGACGGCGGCCGGCACCGCCGAGGCGAGCTTGATCAGCGCCCAGTCCTTGCCGCTGGAGGCGCTGGAGTAGCCCGGGGCCCGGTACACCTTGGTGGACTTGATCTTCGTCGCGCTCGCACTCTGCAGGTCCACCTGGCCGACGGTGGCCGTGATGCTGGTGTTGTTGCCGGTGGCGCCGACGCAGTGCGCGGCGGTCAGCACCACCTGACGGGTGATCATCGCGCCGCCGCAACCCATCGACAGCCGCACCATGAACGGGAACTCGCCCTGGGCGGCCCGGGTGCCGCCGACCACGCCCGGCGTCACCTCCCCGGCCTGGGCGGGGAACGCCATGGCACCGGTCGCCAGCAGGGCGCCGGCCGCGAGCGAGGACCAACGGACCAGTTGACGCTTCATCATCAGCCTCCGAAGTGGGGGTCGGGAGGGCCCCAGCTTCGTTGTCCGGACACCGTCACCGTCAGGGGTGGGAGCCTGCCACCGCCGACTGGCAGGAGCACCGGCGCCGACCCGCCGCAGTCCGCGCCGGAGCTGGCAGAAGCCTCCGCCCCGGAGGAGGATCACCCCGTGGAGACCACACCCCCCGCCGACACCACCGACCCCGCCGAGGGCCTGCGCCTCGGCACCGCCCGGGGCCGCTGGGTGCTCGCCGCCACCGCGCTCGGCTCCGGCATGGCGATGCTCGACGGCACGGTGGTGAACGTCGCGCTGCCCCGGATCGGCGCCGACCTGGACGCCTCGATGGCCGCGCTCCAGTGGACCGTGAACGCCTACCTGCTCACCCTGGCCGGCCTGATCCTGCTCGGCGGCTCGCTCGGCGACCGCTACGGCCGCCGTCGGGTCTTCCTGGTCGGCGTGGTCTGGTTCACCGCCGCCTCCGCGCTCTGCGCGTTCGCCCCGACCGCCGGGCTGCTGATCGCGGCCCGCGCCCTCCAGGGCGTGGGTGGCGCCCTCCTGACGCCCGGTTCGCTGGCCATGCTGCAGGCGTCTTTCCACCCCGACGACCGCTCCGGCGCGGTCGGCGTCTGGTCCGGCCTCGGCGGGGTGGGCGCGGCGGCGGGCCCGTTCCTCGGCGGCTGGCTGGTGGACGGGCCGGGCTGGCGCTGGGTCTTCCTGCTCAACCTGCCGCTGGCCGCCGCCGTGATCGCGGTGACGGCCCGTCACGTCCCGGAGACCAGGGACGAATCCGCCTCCGGCCGGTTCGACGTCCCCGGCGCCGTGCTGGCCGCACTCTCGCTGGCCGGCCTCACCTACGCGCTCACCGAGGCCGGACGGGGCCTGTCCTGGCTGTTCGGCGTGGCGGGCGCCGCGCTCGGGGTGGCCTTCGTCCTGGTGGAGCGGCGCAGCCCTGAGCCGATGATGCCGCTGACGCTGTTCTCCTCCCGGCTGTTCTCCGCCGTCAACCTGGTCACGCTCTGCGTCTACGCGGCGTTCAGCGGGATCTTCCTGCTGCTGATGGTGCAGTTGCAGACCGTCTCCGGCTTCACCCCGCTGACCGCCGGCCTGGCGCTGCTGCCGATCACCCTGCTGATGCTGGCGTACTCCGGCCGGGCCGGGCGCTTCGGCCACCGGGTCGGGCCCCGGCTGCCCCTGGTGCTCGGGCCGCTGCTCTGCGCGGGCGGGGTCCTGCTGCTGCTCAGGATCGGACCGGGCGCCTCGTACTGGCGGGACGTGCTGCCCGCCGTCACGGTGCTCGGCTCGGGGATGACGCTGCTGGTGGCCCCGCTGACCGCGACCGTGCTGGCCGCCGTCGAGGTGCGCCGGGCGGGCATCGCCAGCGGGGTGAACAACGCGGCGGCCCGGGCGGCCGGCCTGCTGGCGGTGGCCGCCCTGCCACCGCTGGCCGGGCTGACCGGTGACGCCTACCTCGACCCGGCCCGGGTGGACCACGCCTTCGGCACCGCGATGTACGCCTGTGCCGGGCTGCTGGTGCTGGGCGCGGCGCTCTCCGCCCTCACCGTCCCACGCTCGGCCCTGGAACCGGAGCACGAGGCCGCCGAGCCGTCCTGCGCGTGGTACTGCGACGGCTCCGCGCCGCCCTTGGACCGGCCCCCGTCCGAGTGACCCCCGTGCACCCGGCCGGGGGCGGTCCGAGCTCCCCGTGAGCCAACGCCGATCCTGCCGGGCCGTCCGGGGCGGTGCATCCACCCCGGAGTTGAGACTTCGTCAGTGGTGTACACCAACGGGTTGACTTCCGTGCACGACCGACCTGCCCCGGCCCGGCCCGTCGAGCTGCCCGGCCCGGCGGCGTGCCTCAGTCCACCGGTGTGCCCGGCACCACCAGGCGGGCCTCGTACGCGGTGATCACCGCCTGGGCCCGGCTGCGCAGGCCGAGCTTGGTCATCACCCGGTGCAGGTGGGTCTTCACGGTCGCCTCGCTGACCACCAGCCGGGCGGCGATCTCCTCGTTGGACAGTCCGCGCGCGACCCAGGTCAGCACCTCCCGCTCACGCCCCGTCAGCTGCTCCAGGACCGGATCGGCCGACGAGGGCCCGGCCGGCGGCGAGAACGCCTCCACGAGCCGCCTGGTCACCGCCGAGGCGAACAGCACGTCCCCGGCCGCGATGGTGGCGATGGCCGCCAGCAGCCGCTCCGGCGGGGTGTCCTTCAGCAGGAAGCCGCTGGCCCCGGCGCGCAGCGCGGCGTAGACGTACTCGTCCAGGTCGAAGGTGGTCAGCATGATCACGCACGGCCGGTCCCCCGCCGGCCCCGACCCCGGTCCCGGTCCTGGCCCCGGGGCCAGGAGCCGCTCGGTGGCCACGATGCCGTTCATGCCCGGCATCCGGATGTCCATCAGCACCAGCTCGGGCCGGTGCCGGGCGGCGGCGGCCAACGCCTCCTCGCCACTGCCGGCCTCCCAGACCTCGCCGAAGCCGGGCGCCGCCCGCAGCAGCGCCGCCACCCCCGCGCGGACCAGGTACTGGTCGTCCACCACCAGGACGTTCGTCACGAACCCACTTCCCGTCAACTCCCTCGTGCCGCAGGCTGATCCGGCCGTAGGGGGAGCACGAGACGGACCTCGAACCCCCCGTCCCCGGTCATCCCCGCGGTCAGCTCGCCGCCACTGATCCTCGCCCGTTCCCGCAGGCCGATCAACCCGTGCCCGGCCGGGCCCCCCGGCGGCAGGCACTCCCGCTCGCCGTCCCCGGCGTTGCGCACCGTCACCACCAGCCGCCGGGGCGTCCGCTCCACCAGCACCTCGGTGCTGGCCCCCGGAGCGTGCCGGGCCACGTTGGCCAGCGCCTCCTGCACCGTGCGGTAGACGCACAGCTCGACCCCCGGCGGCAGCGGCTCGCCCCCACCCTTCCGGCGGTACTGCACCCGGCTCCCCGTCCGGACCGCCCGGTCCACCAGCACCGGCACCTCCTCCAGCCCCGGCAGCGCGTCCAACGGCGCGGCCGTCCGGCCGCCGCCCTCCGGATCGTCCCGCAGCGCGTCCGTCAGCCCCCGCAGCTCCGCCAGCACCTCGTGGCTGACGCCGCGGATGGTCTCCACCGCCTGCCGGGCCGCCGCCGGGTCCGAGGTGAACACGTACCCGGCCAGCCCCGCCTGCACCGAGATCACCGCCATCCGATGGGCGATCAGGTCGTGCAGCTCGCGGGCGATCCGGATCCGCTCGTCCACCAGCACCCGGCGTGCCAGCGCGTCCTGCTCACGGGCCAGCACCTGGGACAGCAGCCGCAGCGCGGTCTGCCGGTCCGTCATCCGCCGCAGCCACCATCCGATCAGCGCGGCGCCCGGTGGCGCCAGCGCCGCCTGGGCGGCCACCGCCCCGGGGGCCAGGCCGCCGGCGATCCCGCTCTGCACCACCACGGCGGCGGTGAGCAGCAGCGCCACCACGGCCGGCCGGCCGGGCCTGGACTCCCAGACCACCAGCAGGGTCAGCAGGGGGCTCCACCAGTTCACCGACGGGGGGTGCCCGAGGGCGAGGTACCCGGCGTACCCGGCGCAGGCCACCACCGCCGCCGTGAACGGGTAACGCCCGCAGAACGCCAGGGGTGCGGCGATGCCGAGCGTCAGCAGGTACCCCGCCGGGTCGAACCCGTACCCGGCACCCACGACACAGCTGCCGACCGCGAACGCCCCGGCGGCCAGCACCTCCAGGCCCCGTCGCCCGATCGCCGTCCTCCACCCCACCGACCGAAGGCTAACGATCCGCCACCACACCGTCGTCAACCCCACGGTTGATCCGCAAGGCTCCCCGGGCAGGCACGGTGCCCGGCAGGGCGGACGCACGGGGGCGCGGGGACCCGCGCGGACCGGAGGGCGGCGCACCACCGCTGACCCACCGTCAGCGGCTGCCGCCGTACCCCGGCACGCGGGTCCCCGCGCCCCTGGTGCTCGCCCTGCCGGGCACCGTGCCTAGCTCAGAGGATGTCCCCCGGCGCGTACTTGGCCGCGGCCGGGTACGCCGTGGCGACGGCCTCGATCCGGCGGACCAGCTCGGCGACCTGGGCACCGGCCGCACCGGTGAAGGAGAGCCGGTCGGCCAGCAGCGCGTCCAGCGCGGCCCGGTCCAGCGGGATGCGGTCGTCGGCGCCCAGCAGGTCGAGCAGCGCGTTCTCCCGCGCGCCCTCCCGCATCGCCAGCGCCGAGGCGACCGCGTGCTCCTTGATGACCTCGTGCGCGGTCTCCCGGCCGACGCCCGCCCGCACCGCGCCCATCAGGACCTTGGTGGTGGCGAGGAACGGCAGGTACCGGTCCAGCTCGGCCTCGATCACGGCCGGGAAGGCACCGAACTCGTCGAGCACCGTCAGGAAGGTCTCCAGCAGGCCGTCGAAGGCGAAGAACGCGTCCGGCAGCGCGACCCGGCGGACCACCGAGCAGGAGACGTCGCCCTCGTTCCACTGGTCGCCGCCCAGCTCCGCCGTCATCGAGGCGTAGCCGCGCAGGATCACCGCGAGGCCGTTGACCCGCTCGCAGGACCGGGTGTTCATCTTGTGCGGCATCGCGGACGAGCCGACCTGGCCGGCCTTGAAGCCCTCGGTGACCAGCTCGTGGCCGGCCATCAGGCGGATGGTCTTGGCCAGGCTGGACGGGCCGGCGGCCAGCTGCACCAGGGCGGTGACCACCTCGAAGTCCAGCGAGCGCGGGTAGACCTGGCCGACGCTGGTGAAGACGTTCTCGAAGCCGAGGTGGGCCGCGACCCGCTGCTCCAGCTCGGCCAGCTTCTCCGCGTCGCCGCCGAGCAGGTCCAGCATGTCCTGGGCGGTGCCGACCGGGCCCTTGATCCCGCGCAGCGGGTAACGGGCGATCAGCTCCTCCAGCCGCGCGAAGGCGACCAGCAGCTCGTCGGCGATCGAGGCGAACCGCTTGCCGAGCGTGGTGGCCTGGGCGGCCACGTTGTGCGAGCGGCCGGCCATGACCAGCTCGCCGTACTGGGCGGAGAGCGCGCCGAGGCGGACCAGGACGGCCACCGTGCGGTCCCGGACGTGCTCCAGGGACTGGCGGATCTGGAGCTGCTCGACGTTCTCGGTCAGGTCCCGGGAGGTCATGCCCTTGTGGATCTGCTCGTGCCCGGCGAGCTCGCTGAACTCCTCGATCCGGGCCTTCACGTCGTGCCGGGTGATCCGCTCACGGGCGGCGATGGAGCCGAGGTCGACCTGGTCGATCACCCGCTCGTAGTCGGCCACGGCGGTCTCGGGCACCTCGATGCCGAGGTCCTGCTGGGCCTTCAGGACGGCCAGCCACAGGTGGCGCTCGAGGACCACCTTGTGCTCGGGGGACCACAGCTGGGCCAGGGTCGCCGAGGCGTACCGGGAGGCCAGGACATTGGGGATCTGGGGCTTCGCGCTCACGCTTCGCAAGCCTAACAGTCCAGGTCGGGACGGTTCGCAGCGGATCGGCCCAAGGACTTGACTACGCGCGTAGCACCCTACTCACGCCCGGCCGACAGCCCGGCTGACAGTCCGGCGAAGAGCAGCTCGAACAGGTGGTCCCGCCGCCCGGCCAGCTGCTCGGACTGCCCGCCCACCCACCCCAGCGCGTTGCTCAGCGCGTACAGGTCCAGCGGCGTCACGTCGGCCCGCACCGCCCCGGCCCGCTGAGCCGCCGTCAGCAGCCGCCCGCCGGCCGCCCGCATCGCCAGGCAGTCCGCGTGCAGCGGCGAGTCGACGTCGCCGAGGGTGGCCACCAGCGTGGCCGGCAGCCCCTGGTACGCCCCCGCCTCCCGGGTGAACTCGTACAGCCACTCCCGCAGCGCCCGCTCCGGCGCCGCGTCGGCCGCGCCCAGCTCCGCCGCCCGCTCGGCCAGCGCGCGGAAGCGCCGGTGCAGCAGCGCCTCCAGCAGCGCCTCCCGGTTCGGGAAGTGTCGGTAGAGGGTGCCGAGCCCGACCCCGGCCCGGCGGGCGACGTCGCGCAGCGACGCCTGGGTGCCCTGCTCGGCGACCACCTCGGCGGCCACCTCCAGCAGCCGCTCGCGGTTGCGGACGGCGTCCGCGCGCGGCGCGCGGACCGGCCCTGACGAGGGCTCAGCAGACATGGCGGATCCACCCTTTGACATTCGGAGCACTGCTCCGTTTCAATTTCCGGAGCAGTGCTCCGCATTCTACCGAGCCCTGCCACTCCGTCGTTCCCAGGGAGGGGACATGACCGTGCCGACCATGCACGCGATCCGCATCACCGAGTTCGGCGGCCCCGAGCGGCTGACCCGGACCGAGCTGCCCCGGCCGGTGCCGGGCCCGGGCGAGGTCCTGGTCCGGGTCCGCGCGGCGGGCTACAACCCGGCGGACATGCACGTCCGCGAGGGCTTCCGGAAGGTCCCCGAGGCGCTGCGGCCGGTCTGGCCGCTGCCGGTGGTGCTCGGCTCCGACCTGTCCGGCACGGTGGCCGAGGTCGGCCCGGGGGTGACGGAGTGGCAGGTCGGCGACGAGGTGTACGGGCTGGTGAACTTCCCCGGCCGGGGCGCCGCCTACGCCGAGTACGCCACCGCCCCGGCCGCCCACCTGGCCCGCAAGCCCGCCACCCTGGACCACGTCACGGCCGCCGGGGTGCCGATGGCCGGCCTGACGGCGCACCAGTTCCTCTTCCACCACCTGGCGGAGCACGTCCGGGGCACCGTGCTGGTGAACGGCGCGGCCGGCGGGGTCGGCCACTTCGCCGTCCAGCTGGCCCGGGCGGCCGGGGCCGAGCGGGTGGTCGCGGTGGCGTCCGGGCGGCACCGCGAGTACCTGGAGGGGCTCGGGGTCGACCTCTTCGTGGACCGCGAGGCCGGCCCGGCCTCGGCCGCCGTCCGGGACGCCGACTTCGTCCTCGACACCGTCGGCGGGCCGGACGCCCACCTGCTGCTGGACACCCTGCGCCCGGGCGGCGCGCTCAGCTCGGTCTACCTGGCCGACCAGCGCCCGGAGCGCGCCGCCGGGCTGGGCGTCACCCTCGCCCCGTTCCTCCAGGTCCGCTCCAGCGGCGCGGACCTGGCCGAGCTCGGCGCCCGGATCGACGCCGGGGAGGTGGTCCCCGCCGTGGACGCCGTCTTCCCGCTCCGGGAGGCGGCCGCCGCGCACGAGCACGCCGCGCGGGGCCACCTCCGGGGCAAGATCGTCCTGACCGTCGACTGACCCGGACCGTCGGCCGAGCCGGCCCGGACGGCCGTCAGAGTCCGGACTTGACCTTCACCATCTCCGTCCGCACGTGCTGGAGCAGCGCCCTGGTCGAGTCGTCGATCCAGGCCGGCGGGGCGGCCAGCAGGCCGTTCAGCTCCTGCAGCCAGCCGATCCGCCGGTTCTTGTCGGCGTACTCCTCGGTCAGCGAGGCGGCGTGGAGGTGCACGTTGGCGTAGTCGAGGCCGTTCAGCAGCGCCCTGGTCAGGGCCCCGTTGTCCGCCGCGTGGCCGACCGCCGCGAAGTTGGACTTGTCGGCCGCCGACCAGGCGGCCAGGCCGCGCAGCCCGTCCGGCTCCACCACCATGGTGAGCGGGTTGGCGAACTGCTTGCCGTGCGCGCTCGGCGTGGTCCACCGGGTGTGCCAGTCCTGGCCCGGGGCCGCGCCATAGGCCTGGAAGTAGCCGAGGTGGTCGGCGGCGCCGGCCGAGTTCTCGGCGGTGCGGGCGTAGTTCTCCAGGGTCAGGTGGTCGGTGCCGTCCACCGCGACCACCCCGCCCCAGTGGAAGCCCCAGACCCGGCCGTTGAGCGTCACCGGGTGGGAGAGCAGCCGGTTGTGGGCGTAGTCCTGCACCTGCTGCCCGGCCGGTGCGTGCGGGTGGGCGGTGCCCAGCGAGGTGGTGTAGAGCCCCTGGCCGACGGCGGTCGGCCGGGCGTGCCGGTTCAGGCCGAGGGCCAGCAGGTCGGCCGCGATGTTCGGCGCGTGCAGCACCCCGCCGTTGGCCAGGGTGTGCAGGTCCTCGCCGTAGTGCCGGGCGATCAGGTCCTGCCGGGCGATCCGGGCCGGGGCGGCGGCCGGCAGGTCGGCGATCGGCGCAGCCTGCACCAGGTGGTTGGCCAGGTGGTACTCGCCGAAGACGGTCCGCTCGGTGGTGGTGCTGCCGAGGAAGACCGGGCGGGCCAGCACCGGCTTGGGCGGGTGCACCGAGCCGGTGACGTTCTGCACCACCACGTCGCAGTTCTCGCTCATGGTGGCGTTGCTCCCGCCGGTGTGCAGGCTCAGGTTGGCCTGCCGGACCCGCACCAGGGTGGTGGGGGCCGGGGCGCCGGGCAGGGTGAAGGTCACCGTCCGGGTCGGCTCGGCGAAGAGCTGGAACTCCGACCCGGCCCTGGCCAGCACCTTGTTCCACCCCGGCAGCGCGGCCGGGTCGGCGAAGAAGTACTTCGGCTGACGCCGGGTCAGGTCGGCCGACTCGACCGCGAACCGGCCGTTCTGCGAGACCGCCAACCCGGTGCCGGCCGGGGCCGCGACCAGGTTGGGCGCACCGGCCGCGTTCCGGAAGGTGTAGCCGACGTGCGCCGCCGGGTCGTTGACGAACTCCTGCGCCTCCAGCGGGTGGCTGGTGGTGTAGGTCGGTGCCACGGCACCCGGACCGGCAGGGTTGAAGAGCTGCATCGGTGTGGACCCCCCAAGGTCGGCTCGGGCCGGCCCCGTCCCCCGTCCGGCCCCGCGCCATGATGGCACCCGGGGTCCCCGCTGCGGAGGGCTCGTGCACGGTCCCGCGAGGGGCGTGCGGAGGCCGGCCGGGTGCGCCGGGTCCGCGTCAGCCGGTGAGCAGCGGGAGCACCTGGCGGCAGAGCCCGTCCAGCGCGGTGCGCTGCTCGGGGCTGAGCGAGGCGAAGGCGCGGTGTGCCCGGGCCATGTCGCGGTGGACCTGCTCCAGCACCTCCAGCCCCTTCTCCGTGACGGTGACGATCTTCACCCGGCGGTCGCCCGCCGACGCCTCCCGGTGGGCCAGCCCGAGGCCCTCCAGGCGGTCGACGATGCCGGTGACGTTGGAGGCGTCACAGCCGAGGCGTCCGGCCAGTGCCCGCATCGGGACGGGCTCGCGCAGGGACTTGAGGGCCTTGGCCTGGGACGAGCTGAGCCCGTGCCGGGCGGCGGCGGCCGCGAAGTCCTGGAAGTAGGCGGTGCCGACGGCGGCGACCGCCTCCATCAGGTCCGCGGTGGAGGGAGGGGTGGTGGTGCCCATGCCGCAAGGGTACGCACAGTCGCTTGAGTTCCTCCAGTTTCGAGCCGGTGAAGGAACTGTCCGGGTCGGACCGCGTCAGAGCACCAGCTGCTCGAACAGCCTGCGCAGCTCGGCCTCCGGGTCGGCCGTCAGCCCGGTGTGCACGGGGCTCGGCTGCACCACCGCACTGCGCGGCGCGGTCAGCCAGCGGAACCGCTGCCCGGCGCTGTCCCCGGCGGCCGGCCCGGCCTCGGTGCCGCCCGCGCAGACCGCCTCGATGCCGAAGAGCGCCTTCCGCACCCCGGCGACGTCGGCCACCGGGTCCAGCGCCAACAGCCGGCCCTGGTCCAGGTGGGTGCGGGCGGCCAGGTGCGAGGAGTGCCGGCAGTAGAGCAGCACCCCGACGTTGACGAACTCTCCGCGCTCGACCCTGGGCACCGCCCGGATCACCGCGTACTCGTAGTCGTGCAGCTGACCGGTCATCGGGCGGGCACCTCCGGGAGCCAGTCGCGCGGCCCGGCGAGGCGGGCGGAGAGCTGGGCCAGGTACGCGGCCCGTACCTCGGCCGGCGAGTCGAATCCGGGCTCGTCGGTCAGCCACTCCTCCGGGACGAGGGCCACCGCACGCTCGACGGCCTCCTTCGCCGGCGGCGCCAACTCCTCGTCGGCAGCGGCCAGTCCGGCGGCGAAGGCGCGCAGCGCGTGGTCCGAGGCGTCGTACGGGCGGGCCGTCCAGGAGGCCGCCCCCGCCCAGTGGTGGTGGAAGATCAGGCTGGCCCCGTGGTCGATCAGCCGCAGGCCGCCGGCCGCCACCAGCAGGTTGGGGTTGCGCCAGGAGCGGTCCACGTTCCCGATCAGCGCGTCGAACCAGAGCACCCGCCCGGCCAGCCCGGGGTCCACCTCGAAGCAGAGCGGGTCGAAGTTGAGCGCACCGCTGACGAAGGCCATCCCGAGGTTGACCCCGCCGCTGGCCCGGATCTGGTCCTGGATCTGCACCTCCGGCTCGCTGCGGGCCAGCACCGGATCGAGGTCGATCCGCACCAGCTCCGGCACCGGGAGCCCGAGGCCGCGCCCCAGCTCCCCCGCCAGCACCTCGGCCACCAGCGCCTTGCGGCCCTGCGCGGCACCGGACCACTTGAGCACGTAGAGCCGTCGGTCGTCGCCCTCGACCAGGCCGGGCATCGACCCGCCCTCCCGAAGGGGCGTCACGTACCGGACCGCCGTCACTTCTTGAAGCACCCGATCACCCTAGTGCCTCTCCCGGTGGCAACCCGTCAGCGCCCGTGGAAGGGTGGCGTGCAGTTGTCCCGGCACGGCTCGGCCCACCTCGGACCATCCGGCCCGACCTCGGACCACAAGACTTAAGGATGGACGATGGCACGACCTCGAATCCTGATCGTCGGCGGCGGCTTCGCCGGTCTGGAGTGCGCGCGCCGGCTGGAGCGCAAGCTCGCCCCCTCCGAGGCGGAGATCACGCTGGTCACGCCGTTCAACTACCAGCTCTACCTGCCGCTGCTGCCGCACGTGGCGGCCGGTGTGCTCACCCCGCAGTCGGTGGCGATCTCGCTGCGCCGCACCCTGCGCCGCACCCACATCCTGCCCGGCGGGGCGATCGGGGTGGACCCGCGCTCCCGGGTCTGCGTGGTCCGCAAGATCACCGACGAGGTGGTCGCGGAGAAGTACGACTACCTGGTGCTGGCCCCCGGCAGCGTCACCCGGACCTTCGACATCCCGGGCCTGACCGACTACGCGCGCGGCATGAAGACGCTGGCCGAGGCGACCTACGTGCGCGACCACGTGATCGCCCAACTCGACCTGGCCTCGGCCACCCTGGACCAGCGCGAGCGGGAGTCCCGGCTGCAGTTCGTGGTGGTCGGCGGCGGCTACGCGGGCACCGAGACGGCGGCCTGCCTCCAGCGGCTGACCACGGCGGCCAGCAAGCGCTACCCCCGGCTGGACCCCCGGCTGATCAAGTGGCACCTGATCGACATCGCCCCGAAGCTGATGCCCGAGCTCGGCGACAAGCTCGGCACCAGCGCCATGGAGGTGCTGCGCGGCCGGGGCGTGGACGTCTCGCTCGGCGTCTCGGTGGCCGAAGTCGGCGCCGAGACCGTCAAGTTCACCGACGGCCGGGTGCTGCCCTGCCGGACGCTGATTTGGACGGCCGGCGTGGCGGCCAGCCCGCTGATCGGCACCCTGGACGCCGAGACGGTGCGCGGCCGGGTGGCGGTGACGGCCGAGATGCGGGTGCCGCAGTTCGAGAACGTCTTCGCGCTCGGCGACGCGGCGGCCGTGCCGGACCTGGCCAAGGGCGACGGCGCGGTCTGCCCGCCGACCGCCCAGCACTCGGCCCGCCAGGGCAAGAAGCTGGCCGACAACCTGGCCGCCGCGCTGCGCAACCAGCCGCTGGAGCCGTACTACCACAAGGACCTCGGCCTGGTGGTGGACCTCGGCGGCAAGGACGCGGTCTCCAAGCCGGTCGGCGTCGAACTCCGGGGCGTCCCGGCCCAGTTGGTGGCCCGTGGCTACCACATGATGGCGATGCGGACCAACGCCGCGAAGTTCCGGGTCGGCGCCAACTGGCTGCTGAACGCGACCGCCGGCGACGACTTCGTCCGCACCGGCTTCCTGGCCCGCCAGCCCGCCCGGCTGCGCGACTTCGAGTACACCGACGCCTATCTGACCAGGGATCAGGTCCGGGAGCACGCCCAGGCCCTGCTGGCCAAGGGCTGACCCCCGGCGTACGACAGGAGCCCCCGCGCACCGCGCGGGGGCTCCTGTCGTGGGCTCAACGGGCCGTCAGGTACATCCCGTTGGCGTCCTGTCCGGCGGTGTTGCGGCAGTACTGGTCGCCGCTCCTGGCCCAGAGAAGGGTCAGGCAGCGGCCCAGCGCCAGCTGGCCGTAGTAGTTCGGGTGCATGGACTCCCGGGTGTCCCCCTGCGAGGCGGAGAGGCCGGCGTCCACGAAGCGGGCCCACTCGCTGGTGGTGGCGCTCGGCGCGGAGCTCGACGTCGCCTGCCGGGTGGCCTTGGAGCAGACCTCGCGGCCGGCCAGCATGTCCCGCAGGTCGAGGAACTGCACGCCCTTGGCCTTGGCGACCTTGGCCAGCTCGTTGGAGATCTGCGGCACCAGCGAGGACCGCGCCCAGTCGGCGTCCCCGTTCCAGAACGGGCAGCCGCCGGTGTCGGCCCGGCTCCAGCCGCTCTCCGGGTAGCGCATGTCGGCGCCGCGCGGGATCGGCGAGGGGTAGGACTGGAGCACCAGTCGGTACGAGGAGGCGGAGTAGCCCGCCGCGCTCATCACCGCGCGGATCTCGTCGATCGACTTGCCGACCCCGGCCATCGCGGCCGGCATCCGGGAGTCGACCGCCGCCTGCTGGTCGTCGTAGCAGTACGAGTACCAGATCAGGTAGTCCTTGACGCAGGTCTCGATCACGTCGGCGAAGCCGAGGTCGTTGCCCCCGATGGAGAGCGTGATCAGCTTGACGTCGTTGGCGGCCGCCACCGCCGCGAGCTGGTCGGCCTGCGGAGCCTCGCCCTTGTACGCCTGGCCGCCGTTGCTCGCCCGGAAGACGTTCTTGCTGACCGCTCCCGAGCAGGCCAGGTTGATCTGGGTCTGCGCGATGCCGGTGGCGCTGCGCACCTCGGCCGAGTCGGAGCGGTCGCAGCCGCCCGGGTAGCTGCTGCCGTAGACCCGAGTGGGGTCGTAGGCGCTGCCGGTCCAGGCCCGGTCGGTGCCGGCCCGGCTGCCGGAGGTGGTGACGCTGTTGCCCTTCCAGCGGCCGGCCTCCCCGGAGATGTAGCTGTCCCCCATCGAGACGGAGGCGGTGGGGCCGGTGGCCGCCTGCGCGGGGGTGGTGAGGGCCAGCAGCGGGAGGGTGAGGGAGGCTGCGGCCAGCAGACGCACGGCGGTTCTGATGCTTCGACAGTTTTCGAGCACGGCGAAACTCCTGCGAACGGCCTCCCTGGAGTGGGGTCGGGAGGCGCTGGTGAGGGTGTACCGCCGGCCGGTGGCGCGATGAATGTGACATGTCCGCCGTTGTTACCGCTAGGTATCCGACGCGAGTTTCTTGGACGACCTACTACTTCGCCGCCTGCCCTCACCGCAGGTGACGGACCGGGTGCCCGCGGTCCGTCACCTCACCCGCCGCTCAGCCCAGCCGGGATCCCGCCCGCCCCGGCAGCAGCACCGCCGCCAGGTCCGCCGCCAGCGCCGGAGCCTCCGACTCCGGCAGGGCCGCCACCGTGAAGCGGACGGCCGGCGGGGCCTGGATCCGGTACCGGGATCCGGGGGCGGCCACCCAGCCGCGCTGGGCCATCGCGGCGATCGCCCCGGCCTCCTCGGCCACCGGCACCCAGACGTTCAGCCCGCTCGCGCCGTGGCCGGTGATGCCGTGCCCGGCGAGCGCCGTCAGCAGCGCCTCCCGGCGGGCGTCGTAGACCGCGGCCACCTCGGCGGCAGCGCCGGAGCGCCAGAGCTCGGCCACGGTGCGCTGGAGCAGCAGCGAGACCCAGCCGGAGTCCAGCCGCTGACGGCCCAGCACCCGGCCGACGGTGTCCTCGTCCCCCATCACCAGGGCCAGCCGAAGATCGGGGCCGTACGCCTTGGCCGCCGAGCGGACCACCGCCCAGGCCTCGGTGACCCCGGCCAGCGACTGGTGGGCCTGCGAGACGATGCCGTGCCCGTGGTCGTCGGCGATCAGCAGCGTGCCGGGATGCCGGGCCAGCACCGCGCGCAGCGCGGCGGCCCGGGCCGGGGTGAGCGCGGCGCCGGTCGGGTTCTGCGCCCGGACGGTGACCACCACGGCCCGGGCGCCGGCCGCCAGCGCGGCCTCCAGCGCCTCGGGCAGCGGGCCCTCGTCGTCGAGGCGGACGGGGGCCGGGCGCAGCCCGAGCGCGGGCAGCTGGTCGATCAGGCTGCCCCAGCCCGGGTCCTCGATGGCCACCGGATCCCCGGGCCGCAGCCGGGAGTTGAGGATGCGTCCGATCGCGTCCAGCGCGCCGGAGCAGACCGCCAGGGCGCCGTCCGGCACCCCGTCGGCCAGGAAGCCGGCCCGGGCCAGCGCGGCCAGCGCCGGATCGGCCACCGGGTGCCCGTAGAGGGTGGGGGCGGCGTCCGCCGCGGCCGCCGCCACGGCCAGAGCGGGGGCCAGCGGGGGCAGCAGGGCCGGGTCCGGATTGCCGGAGGCCAGGTCGCGGGCGCCGGGCGGCACCGGGACGGTGATCTGGTCGCGCGGGGTGGTGACCGGGCGGGGCAGCACCCGGCTGCCCTTGCGTCCGGCGGTCTCGATCACGCCCCGGTCGCGCAGCAGGCGGTAGGCGGCGGCCACCGTGTTGGGGTTGACGCCGAGCTCGACGGCCAGGTCGCGCAGTGGCGGGAGGGCCGCGCCGGGCGGCAGCTGCCCGTCGTTGACTGCCCGTTCGACGTCGGCGGCAATCTCGCTGGCCCGTCGCCCCTTGATCGTATAGTCTCCTAGCACAAAGTAGAGTATGCACTAGTACATAGAGGTTGTCATGTCGGACACGCCCGCGTACACCCGGAACGCCCGCACCACCCCGACCCGCTACCGCGAGCGCGCCACCTGGGAGCGGGAGGAGATCCACGCCATCCTGGACGCCGCCTGGGTCTGCCACCTCGGCTTCGTGGCGGACGGCGCCCCGGTGGTGCTGCCCACCATCTTCGCCCGGGTCGGCGACCGCCTGTACGTCCACGGCTCCACCGGCAGCCGCCCGATGCGCGGCGCCTCCGGCGGGCAGGGCATGCCGGTCTGCGTCACCGTCACGCACGTGGACGGCCTGGTGCTGACCAAGTCCGCCTTCAACCACTCCGTCAACTTCCGCTCGGTGGTGGCCCACGGCACCGCCGAGCAGGTCACCGACCCGGCGGAGCTGGCCGTCGCGCTGGACGCGCTGGTCGACCACGTCGTCCCCGGCCGCTCCGCCGGGACCCGCCGGGCCAACCCCAAGGAGCTGGCGAAGACCGCCGTGCTCCGGCTGGTCCTCGACGAGGTCTCGGCCAAGACCCGGGCCGACGGCGCGGACGACGACGAGGCCGACCTCGGCCTGCCGTACTGGGCCGGCGTGGTGCCCGTCGCACCCGCCTACGGCACGCCCGTGCCGCACGAGTCCACCACCGTCCCGCTCCCGGAGAACCTCCGGGCGCTCACCTCCTGAGGGGCCGTCATGCTGATCAGATCCTGGGACCGGGGCGACGAGCAGGAGTGGCGGGCCTGGCTGGCCGAGGGCCGGGACTTCGGCCTGCTGGCCGCCAACGGGCCGGACGGGCGCGGGCCGGTGCTGGTGCCGACGCACTTCCTCCTGGACGGCGACGTGATCCTGCTCCACCTGGCCAAGCCGAACCCATTCTGGTCGGCGATCGCCGCCGACCCGCACGTCACGCTGGCCGTCACCGACGACTTCGCCTACGCCGCCGGGCAGTGGCGGGCCGCGCCGCACATCCCGACCAGCTACTACGCCTCGGTGCAGTTCTCCTGCACCGCCGAACCGGTGGACGACCCGGCCGGCAAGGCGGCGATCCTCAACCGGCAGCTCGCGCACTTCGAACCGGACTGGCCCGGCGGCTCGGTGACGCCCGGTCAGGCCCCGTACGCCGACCAGTTCTCCGGCCTGCGCGGGCTGCGGCTGACGGTGCGGCGGGTGGACGCCAAGTTCAAGTACGACGACAAGAAGCCCCCGGCCGAGCAGGCCGCCGTGGCGGAGCACCTCACTGGGCGGGACGCCGGGGCCCGGGCGCAGCTGCTGCGGCGCAACGCCCGGCGGACCGGCGGCTGCCCCGTCTGAGCCGGGCGGACCGGGGCGGACCGGGGCGGACGGGCTGAGGCGGGCTGACTGGGGCGCGCGGACCCGGGTAGGCGGCGGGGGCCGGACGGGTGGTGGGGAAAAGCGACATTCCATCAGATCCCCCTCATAACATGCGATATGACGCACCGGCTGATGGAATGGCAGACGATCACTGTCCGTCCGGCCCCGGGAGCCCGCCCTGTCCACCACCCATGAGACCAAACCCTCCGGTGACGCCCACCTCGGCCACGTGGTCTTCATCTCGGCCGCCGCCGCGATGGGCGGCTTCCTGTTCGGCTACGACAGCGCCGTCATCAACGGCGCGGTGACGGGCATCCAGAAGCACTTCGAGGTCGGCAACGGCACCACCGCCTTCGTGGTCGCCATCGCCCTGCTCGGCTCGGCGGCCGGCGCCGTGATCGCCGGCCGGCTGGCCGACCGCCTGGGCCGGATCCGCACCATGCTGCTGGCCTCGGTGCTGTTCGCGATCAGCGGCGTCGGCTCGATGTTCCCGCCCAACATCGAGATGCTCGGCCTCTGGCGGGTGGTCGGCGGCGTCGCCATCGGCATCGCCTCGGTGATCGCCCCGACCTACATCGCCGAGGTCGCCCCGACCGCCTACCGGGGCCGGCTGGCCTCCTTCCAGCAGCTGGCCATCGTGCTCGGCATCACCGTCTCCCAGCTGGCCAACTGGGCGCTGAACGAGGCGGCAGGCGGCGAGTCCACCGGCCACCTCGGCGGAGTGCAGGCCTGGCAGTGGATGCTCGGCGTCGAGGCCATCCCAGCCGTCGTCTACGGGCTGATGGCGCTGGCCATCCCCGAGTCCCCGCGCTACCTGATCGCCGACCGGCGGGAGGAGCAGGCCCGCAAGGTGCTGCTGGAGGTGGAGGGCCCGGACGTCGACCTGGACGCCCGGATCGCCGAGATCCGCAGGGTGCTGGTCGCCGACCGCAAGCCCCGGCTGACCGACCTGCTGGGCGGACGCTTCGGCCTGCTGCCGATCGTCTGGATCGGCATCGGCGCCTCGGTCTTCCAGCAGTTCGTCGGCATCAACGTGATCTTCTACTACTCGTCCTTCCTCTGGCAGTCGGTGGGCATCGACGAGTCCAACTCGCTGCTGATCTCGCTCTCCACCTCGATCGTCAACGTGGTCGGCACCGTGATCGCGATCGCCCTGGTGGACCGGATCGGCCGCAAGCCGCTCGCGCTGGCCGGCTCGGCCGGCATGGCCCTCGCCCTGGCCACCGCCGCCTGGGCCTTCTCGCACCGGGTCGGCACCGGTGACAGCGCCACCCTGGACGACAGCTACGCCACCGTGGCACTGGTCGCCGCGCACGTCTTCGTGTTCTGCTTCGCCTTCTCCTGGGGCGTGGTGGTCTGGGTGCTGCTCGGCGAGATGTTCCCCAACAAGATCCGGGCACTGGCCCTCTCGGTGGCCGCCTCGGCCCAGTGGATCGCCAACTGGGCGATCACCGTCACCTTCCCGAACCTCTCGGACTGGAACCTCTCCGCCACCTACGTCATCTACGCGGTCTTCGCCCTGCTCTCGATCCCCTTCGTGGCCTTCTGCATCAAGGAGACCAAGGGCAAGTCGCTGGAAGAGATGGGCTGAGTGGACGTCACCCTGCCCGCCGCCGGGCTCGGCCCCGGAGTCCTGCTGCTCCCCGAGCCCGGCACCGACACCTCGACCGTCACCGAGCACCTGCTCGCCGAGGGCTTCGCGGTCCTCGGCGGCCCGGCCGACCCGGCGACGGTCGGGGCGTTCGCCGACCAGCGCCTGGTCGGCGACGCCCTCGGCGTGATCGGCCTCGGCCCGGGCGGCGGCCACGCCCTGGAGCTGGCCACCGCCCTCGGCGACCGGATCGCCGCCGTGGTCGCCTGCTACGGGCTGCCCGCCGACCCCGAGTTCTCCTACCTCGGCCTGACCGCCCACGTCCTCGGCCACTTCGCCGAGGCCGACCCGGCCGTCCCGCCGGCCGCCGTCGACGAGGCCGCCATCCGCCTCGGCGAGGCCACCGACGTCCGGCCGGAGCTGCACTTCTACCCGACCACCCACGGCTTCATGACGGACGGTCAGGACCAGCTCCAGTCCACCGTCGCCTGGCAGCGCACCCTCACCTTCCTCTGGGCCCACCTCGGCTGACCGGCTCCGCCCTGGTACGCCCCGCCCGAGTAGCGCCCCCGCAGGGGCGCGAGGAACTGCGCGAAGGGGAACGGCAGCACGCGCAACCGGCTCACGGCGGGCCAGCTGCACGCGAGCCGCCGACTCGCACAGTTCCCCGCACGAATGCGCCCCGGCAGGGGCGCGAGGAACTGCGCGCAGGGGAACGGCAGCACGTACAACCGGCTGACGGCGGGCCAGCTGCACATGAGCCGCCAAGTCGCACAGTTCCCCGCACGAATGCGCCCCGGCAGGGGCGCGAGGAACTGCGCGCAGGGGAACGGCAGCACGTACAACCGGCTGACGGCGGGCCAGTTGCACATGAGCCGCCAAGTCGCACAGTTCCCCGCGCCCCCGCAGGGGCACTACTCAGGCGGGGCGCACCCCGGATAACCGGGTGACACCCCCGGCCGGAGCCGTCATAGTCGCCCGGTGAAGAACCACCGTTTCGCCTGGGCGAGCCGCAACTACCGCGTCCAGACCGCCGCCACCGTGATCGCCGGCCTCGGCAACGCCGGGGCGCCGATCGCCACCGCCTTCGCCGTGCTGGAGCTGGGCGGCGGGGCGACCGAGGTCGGCCTGGTGACGGGGGCCCACCTGGCCTCGATGGTGGTCTTCCTGCTGTTCGGCGGCGCCCTGGCCGACCGCCTCCCCCGGCACCACGTGATGGTCGGGGCCAACCTCTTCAACGCCGCCTCGCAGGCGCTGCTCGCCGTCCTGGTGCTCACCGGCACCGCCGAGCTCTGGCAGCTGATCGCCCTCTCCGCCGCCGGCGGCGCGGGCCAGGCGTTCTACGCCCCCGCCTCCGAGGGCATGATCATGGAGTCGATCGCCAAGGAGCACGCCGCCCGCGCCTTCGCCGTCTTCCGGATGGCCCTGAACGGCAGTCAGATCGGCGGCGCGGCCCTCGGCGGCGTGCTGGTCACCGCGATCGGCCCCGGCTGGGTACTGGCGGTGGACGCGGCCGGCTTCACCGTCGCCGCCGCCCTCCGCCTGCTGCTCGACCTGGAGGCGCCGATCACCCCGGCCGAGCGGAGCAGTGTGGTGCAGGCGCTCCGCGAGGGCTGGCGGGAGTTCACCGCCCGCCGCTGGCTCTGGGTGATCGTGCTCCAGTTCTCGCTGGTCAACGCGTGCCTGGGCGCCGTCGAGTCGGTCTACGGCCCGGTGATCGCCAAGGAGCGGCTCGGCGGGGCCGACGCCTGGGGGCTGGCGCTGGCCGCGTTCTCCGCCGGGCTGTTCCTGTCCGGCTTCCTGATGGTCCGCTGGCAGCCCGCCCGGGTCCTGCTGGCAGGCAACCACGGGGTCTTCCTGTTCGCCGCCCCCGCCTACGCCCTCGCGCTCCAGGCACCACTGCCGGTGCTCTGCGCCGCGATGTTCACCAGCGGCCTCGGCATCACCGTCTTCGGCGTCAACTGGATGGTGGCGCTCCAGCAGGAGGTGCCGTCCGAGCTGTTCTCCCGGGTCTCCGCCTACGACTACTTCGGCTCGATCGCCCTCGCCCCGGTCGGCACCGCGCTGGCCGGCCCGGTCGCCGAACTGCTCGGCATGCGCGAGGCGCTCTGGCTGTGCGCCGTCGCGACCACCCTGCTGGCCCTCGCGGTGCTCGCCGAGCGGCAGATCCGCACCCTGCGCCGGACGGCCACCGCGCCCGCCGTAGCGGAAGAAGTGACCGTCAGTTCCGCTTGACGGGCGCGCAACCGTCGCCGTGACTCGTTCGTCCGACCATGTGACAGCGAGTCACCCGGGGGAGCCCTCTTGCCGAAGCCACTACTGTTCCTGGACGTCGACGGCGTCCTCAACCCCGTCTGCCCGCACCCGGACGCGGACTTCGACACCCACACCCTGTTCGGCTACTCGGTGCTGCTCTCCGCCCGCCACGGCGACTGGCTGCGCGAGCTGGCCGAGGCGTACGACATCTGCTGGGCAACGACCTGGGAAGACCACGCGAACGAGCACATCGCCCCCGTCCTCGGTCTCCCCCGGCTGCCGGTGGTGCACTTCTCCGGGTACGTGGCGCAGCCCGACGACCCGAAGGTGCCGGTGCTCGACCTGATAGCCGCCCACAAGTGGGCCCCGCTGGTCCGCTACGCGGCCGGCCGCCCGTTCGCCTGGGTGGACGACGTCATCCCGGGCTCGCTGACCCGGCGTTCGGCACTCCGCCGGGACAGGCTGCTGCTGCGGATCGACCCGGGCCAGGGGCTGGAGCGCCACCACGTGGACCGGCTGCTGCGCCGCCCGCCCGTGGCGGGGCTGCTGGGCAGCTGCGCCTGACCCGCCGTCAGGCGGGGCCGCCCGCTCAGCCGGTCGGCAGCCAGCTGACGTGCCCGGCCAGCAGGGCGTACCCGACGAACGCCACCGTGTCGATCAGCGCGTGCGCCACCACCAACGGCATCACCCGGCCCCAGCGCCGGTAGAGCAGGCAGAAGACGACGCCCATCACGATGTTGCCGACCAGCCCGCCGACGCCCTGGTAGAGGTGGTACGAGCCGCGCAGCAGCGAGCTGGTGATCAGCATGGCCGGCCAGCTCCAGCCCAACTGCCCGGTGCGGCGCAGCAGGTAGGCCAGCACGATCACCTCCTCGGCGATCGAGTTCTCCCAGGCGGAGGCCAGCAGCACCGGCACCCGCCACCACACCTCGGGCAGGCCGGACGGGGCGACGGTGAGGTTGAAGTCGGCCGCCTGGGCGCCCAGGTAGAGCAGCAGCCCGGAGCCGCCGATCGCGGCGGCCACCGCCGTGCCGCGCCCGAAGTCCCGCGCCTTCTCCCGGAGGTCGAAGCCGAGCACCCGCAGCGAGGTGCCCTCGCGCACCAGCAGGTAGCCGACCAGCACCACCGGCATCAGGCCGCGCCCGATGTAGTAGAGCTGCCAGGCCAGGTCCAGCCAGGGGCGGCCGGGGGCCCGCGAGCCGTTCAGGGTGGCGACCTGCTGCCCCAGTTCGGCGGGCTCGGTGAGCGAGCCGACGAAGCTGATCAGGGCGCCGAGTCCGCTCATCCCGAAGGAGAGCCCGAGCACCACCAGCAGCTCGATCCCCAGCAGCCGCCGGGACACCCCGGGGGTCTCGGGCGGGGCGGACACTGCAGTCACCTTGGCTCCCGGGAGGACGACCGACCCGGCCGGGCGGCCGGGTCGATCATCCTCGCACACCGTTCTGAGAGCGGGTCAGCCCTTGATCGGCGCCTTGTCCAGGCGGACGTGGTCGACCGCCCAGAACCAGTTGTTGCCCGCGTCGTACATCCGGAACCTCAGGGTCACCGAGGTCGCGCCCGCCGGGACGGCGAACTGCTTGGTCACGAAGGCGTTCTGGACGTCCTTGCCGGCGTTGTCGTTCCCGCTCGCGTCCGAGCTGTAGGACACCAGCCGGACCTCCTGGCCGGTGTCGAAGACCGCCGTCACGGCGGCCTTCTGCGGGGCCTCCTGCCGGTAGTGCGAGTCGAAGCCCAGGTACAGGGTGCCCACCCCGGCCGGGACCGGCACCGCCGGGGAGACCAGGGTGGAGTCGAACTTGCCCTTGGCGGACGGCGCTCCGGTGTCGTCCCAGTCGTCCGGGTCGGCCACCGCGAGCACGCCGAGGCCCCGGGTGAAGTTGCCCCGGTCCTGGCCGGCCGGGTTCGACCAGGCCCGCTTGGTGTGGAAGGTCCAGCCCTGGAGCCGGGCGGTGCCCTGCGGCATGCCGGGGGCGTTCACCACCGACCAGCCCTTCGGTGCCTGGGCCGTCCAGCCGGACACGGCGCCGACCGGGGCGAGCAGCGGGGCCAGCTCCTCGAAGTCCTGGTCCAGCAGGTGACCGGTCATCACCGGGGCGGTGCGGGCGGCGAGTTCGCCGTCGGCCAGCACGAAGCGCTGGCCGGAGCGGGCCCGGGCGGTCACCAGGACGCGGTGCGCGGCGCCGTCCGGCAGCACGGCGGGCGGCTGCACCTCCCACTCGGCGGTGGCGGTGGCGCCCTCGGCCAGCGCGGCCGGGGCGGCGGTGACCTCGCGGACCGTCCAGCCCGGCGGGACGACCGGCTTCGCCTCCAGGCCGGCCAGCGCCGCAGCCGCGGTGAAGGTGGCCTTCACCCGGGCCGGACGGCCGGGCAGCACGATCGCCTCGTCGATGGTGGCCGAGGCCGCGCCCAGCGCCACGTCCACGGTGAGCGCCTCGGCCAGGCCCATCGCCGGGTCGGTCACGCCCTGCTCCTGGCCGGGCATCCGCCCGGCGTAGCGCCGACGGAACGTCAGGTCGCCCTGCACGCCGACCGCCACGTCGTACCAGCCCTCGCGGCCGACCTTGACCCGGACCGGCCGGGTGTCCTGCCCGGTGATCCGGACCTCCTGGACCCCGCCGCCGTACGCCAGGTCGCCGATCAGGAAGGTCTGCGCGCTGCGCGAGCGGTTGATCAGGTGGAACTCCAGCACCCGCTCGGCGCCGGACTCCGGGAACAGCTCGACCTCGTACTCGGCCGCCGCGTCGCCGCGCAGGTGCCAGAGCGCGCCGTTCGGCCCGTGCACCCGCAGGTCGTAGCCCTCGGGGCCGACCGGCCAGCTGTCGGTGAGGGTCCCCTTGGCGCCCACCGTGTAGTGCCGGGGCAGCAGGCCCGGCGCGGGGTAGGCGGCGAACACCGCGCCCTGCTTCCCGCGGTTGGCCAGGTCCAGGGTCAGCCGGCCGTCCCTCACCCTCGGCTTGAGCTTGAGGTCGTACGGGGTCGGCCGGGCGGTGCGGGTGCCGGCCTGCTGACGGGGCGTCCGCTGCGGGGCCGGGACGGTCGGGGCGGGCAGCTTGCCGGTGTCGGTGACCTTCTGCCGGTTGCCGGCCGTGTCGGGCAGCTGCGGCCAGACCGGGTCCTCACCGGAGAAGTCGAAGACCGAGGTCAGGTCACCGGTGACGGCCCGCCGCCAGGGGCTGATGTTCGGCTCGGCCACCCCGAAGCGCTTCTCCAGGAAGCGCAGCACCGAGGTGTGGTCGTAGACGGTGGAGTCCACCACCCCGCCCCGGGTCCACGGCGAGACCACCACCATCGGCACCCGCACGCCCAGGCCCATCGGGTACGGGCCGGACTCCAGCTTCTCCCCGGCCGGCAGCGCGTCCGACCAGGTCAGCGAGCCGTCGGCGGCCTTCACCCGGTACCGGCCGTCCTGGCCGACCACCCGGTGGTAGGTCGAGCCGCCCTTGGAGACCCGGACCACCACCTCGCCGTCCACCGGCACGGTGGAGGAGCCGCGCCCGGCGGCCAGCGGCGGCACCGGGGGCAGCAGGTGGTCGAAGAAGCCGCCGTGCTCGTCGTAGTTGAGGATGAAGACGGTCTTGGCCCAGACCTTCGGCTCGGCCGCCAGTGCGGAGAGCAGCCGGGCGGTCAGGTGCTCGCCGTTCGGCGGCGCGTAGTTGGCGTGCTCGGAGAGCGCGGCGGGCGCCACCAGCCAGGAGACCTGCGGCAGCCTGTCGGCCCGCACGTCGGCGGCGAACGCCTCGACCAGGGCGTCGCCCATCGCGAACGGGTCACCCTTCTTGGCCGGGTCGCCGACCATCTTCATGCCGCGCTCGTACAGCGGCTCGCCCGGCTTGGCCTTCACGAACGGGGCGAACCAGGCCAGCGCGTTGTCGTCGTAGTTGTCCAGCGCCTGGTAGGTCCGCCAGCTGACCCCGGCCGCCTCCAGCCGCTCGGCGTAGGTGGTCCACTCGTAGCCGCCGGGGATCTCGGTGTTGTCCGTCACCGGGACGTCCCGGACGGTGCCGCCGCTGGTGCCGGTCATGAAGTGGTCGCGGTTGGTGTTGGTGTTGCACTGCACCGAGGCGAAGTAGTGGTCGCAGGTGGTGAAGACCGAGGCGATGGCCGAGTAGAACGGCATGTCGGCCGGCTCGTAGTAGCCCTGGCCGAGCCAGCCGGAGGAGCGGCGGGAGACGGCGCCGTCGGCCAGCCCGTCGTTCCACGCCTTCATCGAGTCGACGAAGCCGAAGGCCGGGGCGCCCTGCTGGTAGGCGCTGGTGTGCGCGGCGTTCATCGGGAACGGCAGCAGGTACCCCTCCTTCCGCGAGGCGTCCGGCTGGTGCAGCACCGAGCGGCCGTTGATCCCGCGCACGGCCGCCCGGTCCCCGAAGCCGCGCACCCCGGGCAGGGTGCCGAAGTAGTGGTCGAAGGCCCGGTTCTCCTGCATCAGCACCACCACGTGCTGGATGTCCGCCAGCTTCCCCGGCTTGGCCGGGGCGGCCAGCGCCTCCCGGACGCTGAGCGGCAGGGCGGACAGCACGGCGGCGGCTGCCGCGCCGCCGAGCAGGGTACGGCGCGATACCTCGGGACTCATGGGGGTGCTCCTCGTTCGGCCCCGGGCCGCGTTCCGGCCCGGACCCGCCCATGTCTACGGGGCCGAGGTGTACGTACAACAATGATCACGTGTCAGGTCGGTGAGCCCGAATTGTCTAGACAACCTGACGGGCCGCCGGCTGCTAACCGACCGGCCAGGTGTGCACCGGCTCGCCGGTCCGGGAGTGCTCCATGTAACGGCGCGTCATGGCGGCGATGGCGGAGCCCCGGTCCATCCCGTAGTGGTCCCGCAGCCGGTGCACGGTGGCCGCCTGCCAGGCCGCGCCGTTGGTGCGGCGCAGGCAGCGCTGCTCGATGATGCCGAGGTAGCGGTCCCGGTCCCCCGGCTCCACGCCCCAGGCGTCCAGGCCCTGACGGGCCATCGGGAGCAGTTCGTTCAGCACCAGCTCGGTGGCGGGCAGCGACACCGTGCCCCGGGCGCCCCGGCCGGCCTTGGGCCAGTGCAGCACCGCGTCGATGCCGTACCGGGCGGCGTGGTGGAAGTTCTCGTCGGCCTGCTCGAAGGCCAGCCGGGTCCAGACCGGCCTGGGCTGCTCGGCCAGCACCCGGACCAGGCCGTAGTAGAAGGCGGCGTTCGCCAGGGTGTCCACCACCGTCGGCCCGGCCGGCAGGCAGCGGTTCTCCACCCGCAGGTGCGGCACGCCGTCGGCGACGTCGTAGACCGGCCGGTTCCACCGGTAGACGGTGCCGTTGTGCAGCCGCATCTCGGCCAGCTTCGGGATGCCGCCGGAGGCCAGCACCTTGGCCGGGTCCTCGTCGTCGCAGATCGGCAGCAGGGCCGGGAAGTACTTCTGGTTCTCCTCGAAGAGGTCCAGCGCGGAGTTCACCCAGCGCTCGCCGAACCAGGTGATGGGGCGCACGCCCTGCGCCTTGAGCTCCGCCGAACGGGTGTCGCAGGCCTGCTGGAAGAGCACCGGCCTGGTCTCCCGCCAGAGCTCCCGGCCGAACAGGAACGGCGAGTTGGCACCGAGTGCCAGCTGGACCGAGGCGATCGCCTGGGCCGCGTTCCAGACCGGGGCGAAGCGCTCCGGGGTGACCTGGAGGTGGAGCTGGAGCGAGGTGGCGGCGGCCTCGGCCACCATCGAGACCGACTCCACGGCCAGCCGCTCCACCCCCTCGATGTCCAGCGCGATCTCCTCGCCCCGGGCCGCGAGTATCTGGTCGCTGAGCAGGGTGTAGCGGTCGTTGTGCGACATCGCGTCCAGGCCGGTGTGGTCCAGGTCCAGGGTCGGCAGGATGCCGACCATCACGATCCGGGCCCCCACCTCCTCGGCCTTGCGGTCCGCGTAGCGCAGCCCGGTGTCGATCTCCTCGCGCAGCTCGTCCAGCACGTGGCCGGTGAGCCGGCGCGGTGCGATGTTCAGCTCGATGTTGAACTGGCCCAGCTCGGTCTGGAAGTCGCCCGAGCCGATCGAGGAGAGCACCTGCTCGTTCCGCAGCACCGGCCGGCCCAGGTCGTCGGCCAGGTTGAGCTCGATCTCCAGGCCCACCATGGCCCTCGGACGGTCGAACCGGCCCTCGCGCAGCATCCGCTCCAGGGCGTCCAGACAGGACTGGAGCTTGCGCCGGTACAACTGCCGGTCCGACAGCTCCGCGCGCGTCGCGACGACCTTCTCGCCCATGGGTGCCCCTCCACCTAGCCGAACGGTCCCTGCATCATGCCCGTCCCGAAGATCCCTAGCCGCCACCTCGAACGCGGTTGGCGAACAAGGTTCCTGACGACACGTCAGCCTTTACCCGACTTGCCAGCAAGCACTGAATGTGATAAGAAAGTCACCCTGTGCATCCGTTCGATCAGGATTCGCACAGCTCCCGCCCGGCACCCGCCGCTCCCGCAGGACCCTCGAGCGGCAGGCCCGCGCCCGCAAGCGACCATGCCCAACCGGACACGGCCCGGGTCCCCGACCCACCAGCCGGTATGCCGCACTCGCACGCCGATTCCAGCACGGAGAGGCGACCCACCATGACCCTGCAGACCCCCCAGCCACCGCCGAGCGCCCTGCGCGCCGTCCAAGGCGCGCTCGACTGCGAAGCCACCCTCGGCCCGCTCGCCGCCCTCACCCTCGACGAGGACGGCGCGCGGCTGCACCCCGCGCACCCGCTCGCGGTGCACGTCCTCGACGAGCCCGCCGCCCCGCTGGCCGGCGCCCGGCGGACGGGCTGGCGGTTCCTGATCGAAGCCGGTGTCGGCGGCCCGGTGGCCGCCGCCGAAGTCACCGAGACGGCCGAACGGCACCACGTCTTCTCGCACTTCACCGCCGGCCCCTACCTGGACTCCACGCTGCGCGCGCTACGCCAGGCGCACCAGATCGCCATCTCGGCCCGCACCCGCCACCATCCCCGGCTGCTCTCCATCCCGGGCCACTACGCCACCGCCCTCTGGCTCCACCACCCCGACCCCGGCCCCGCGGTCGACCTGCTCATCCCGCTCGCCCCCGCACCGCTCGGCATCACCGCCCACCGGGTCTACCCCGCCGGGGAGTTGCTCGCCCTGCTCGACCGCCCGCTCGCGCCCGCCGGGCACTCCTGACGCGCGTTCACCCGAAAGGGCCACTGCCGCACGACCTTCCGGTCGGCGGCGGTGGCCCTTTTTCCATCTGAACGGGTGATCCCTGGGGTCCGCTTGTGGCGCATGTCACGAAATCGCTGCGGGAAGGGCTCAGGATGACGACACTGGGAACCGACGCGGGGGGCCGTCAGTCCTACCCGTCGGAGCGCCGGTTCACACCTGTGACCGGTCAGGGGAATCTGAAGCGAGGGTACGACGATGTGCCAGCACCAGCCTGAGTGTCCGTCCGCACTGTCCACCGACCGTGAGGCCGCCGTCCCGATGGCCTTCCACCCCGACCAGGGGTGGAGCCTCCTGTGCAACGGCGTCCTGCTCTTCGAGGACACCGGCGAACTCCTCCCCGACGGCCGCATCATCGCCCCGCGCCGCCCGCTCGCCGTCGCCTGACGGCCGGCCGGGCAGGCGCAGAGGGGCGCGAGACTCTGCCTGATCTGCGGCTCCGCCGCCCGGGCGCGCACGCACTCGGCACAGACCTACGGCAGGGCAGGCGAAAAGGGGCGCGAGACTCTGCCTGATCTGCGGCTCCGCCGCCCGGGCGCGCACGCACTCGGCACAGACCTACGGCAGGGCAAGCGAAAAGGGGCGCGGGGAACTGCGCGCTTCGGGAGGCGGCCCACCTGCAACTGACCCACCATCAGCCAGTTGCAGGTGCTGCCGTTCCACCCTCGCGCAGTACCCCGCGCCCCTCGGCGCGCTACCGGGTCAGCTGCCGTACTCGTCCAGCGGCGGGCAGGAGCAGACCAGGTTCCGGTCACCGTACGCACCGTCGATCCGGCTCACCGGCGGCCAGTACTTGTCCGCCGGGTTCACGCCCGCCGGGAAGACCGCCTCCTGGCGGGTGTAGGAGTGCGCCCACTCCCCCGCCAGCGTGGCGGCGGTGTGCGGGGCGTTGCGCAGCGGGTTGTCGTCCGCCGCCCACTCGCCCGAGCCGACCTTCTCGATCTCGCCGCGGATCTCGATCATCGCGTCGCAGAAGCGGTCGATCTCGTGCAGGTCCTCGGACTCGGTCGGCTCGATCATCAGCGTGCCGGCCACCGGGAAGGACATGGTCGGGGCGTGGAAGCCGTAGTCGATCAGGCGCTTGGCGATGTCGTCCACGGTCACCCCCGTCTCCTTGCTCAGCGGGCGCAGGTCGATGATGCACTCGTGCGCGACCAGCCCGCCCGGGCCGGTGTAGAGCACCGGGAAGTGCGGGGCGAGCCGCTTGGCGATGTAGTTGGCGTTCAGCACCGCGACCTGGGTGGCGCGCTTGAGGCCCTCGCCGCCCATCAGCCGGACGTACGACCAGGAGATCGGCAGGATCGCGGCCGAGCCCCACGGGGCCGCCGAGATCGGACCGACGCCGGTGGCCGGGCCGGCCTCCGCCTGGAGCGGGTGGTTCGGCAGGTACGGGGCCAGGTGCGAGCGGACCGCGACCGGGCCGACGCCCGGGCCGCCACCGCCGTGCGGGATGCAGAAGGTCTTGTGCAGGTTCAGGTGCGAGACGTCCGCGCCGAACTTGCCCGGCTTGGCCAGGCCGACCAGCGCGTTGAGGTTGGCGCCGTCGACGTAGACCTGGCCGCCGGCCTCGTGCACGGCCGCGCAGATCGCGGTGATCTCGGTCTCGTACACGCCGTGGGTGGACGGGTAGGTGACCATCAGCACCGAGAGCTGGTCGCGGTGCTGCTCGATCTTGGCCTTCAGGTCGGCGACGTCCACGTCACCGTCCGGCAGGGTCTTCACCACGACCACCCGCATGCCGGCCATCACGGCCGAGGCCGCGTTGGTGCCGTGCGCGGAGGACGGGATCAGGCAGACGTCGCGCTCGACGTCGCCGTTCGCCCGGTGGTACGCGCGGACCGCGAGCAGACCGGCCAGCTCGCCCTGCGAGCCGGCGTTCGGCTGGATCGACACCGCGTCGTAGCCGGTGACCTCCACCAGCTGCTGCTCCAGACCGCGGATCAGGGTCAGGAAGCCCTCGGCCTGGTCGACCGGGGCGAACGGGTGCAGCTGGCCGAACTCGGGCCAGGTGACCGGCTCCATCTCGGTGGTGGCGTTGAGCTTCATGGTGCAGGAGCCGAGCGGGATCATGCCCCGGTCCAGCGCGTAGTCCCGGTCCGAGAGGCGGCGCAGGTAGCGCAGCATCGCGGTCTCCGAGCGGTGGCTGTGGAAGACCGGGTGGGTCAGGTACTCGTCCTCGCGCAGCAGCGCCTCGGGCAGCGCGTCGGCGGTCTCGGTGACCTCGGCGGTGACGCCGAAGGCGGCCCAGACGCCGGCCAGGTGCTCGCGGGTGGTGGTCTCGTCGCAGGAGATCGAGAGGGTGTCCTCGTCCGCCTGGTAGAGGTTGATGCCGTTGGCGCGCGCGGCGGCGGCGATCTCGGCGGCCCGGCCCGGCACCTTGGCCGTGACGGTGTCGAAGAACTGACCGCTGGTCAGCTCCACGCCGCCGGCCCGCAGGCCCTCGGCCAGCGCGGCGGCGTAGCGGTGGGTGCGGCGGGCGATCTCGGCCAGGCCGTCCGGGCCGTGGTAGACCGCGTACATCGAGGCCATCACGGCCAGCAGCACCTGGGCGGTGCAGATGTTGGAGGTGGCCTTCTCGCGGCGGATGTGCTGCTCGCGGGTCTGCAGCGCCAGGCGGTAGGCGCGGTTGCCGTCGGCGTCCACCGAGACGCCGACCAGCCGGCCGGGCAGGTTGCGGGCGTAGGCGGCCTTGACGGCCAGGTAGCCGGCGTGCGGGCCGCCGAAGCCCATCGGGACGCCGAGGCGCTGCGAGGTGCCGCAGGCGATGTCGGCGCCGAGCGAGCCCGGCGACTTCAGCAGGGTGAGGGCCAGCAGGTCGGCGGCGACCGCGACGACCGCGCCGAGGCCGTGGGCCTGCTCGATCACCGGGGCGAGGTCACGGACCTCGCCGGAGGCGCCCGGGTACTGGAGCAGCACGCCGAAGACGCCGCGCTCGGCGATCTCGGCCGGGATGCCGGCGGAGAGGTCGGCGACGACCACCTCGACACCGGTCGGCTCGGCGCGGGTCTCGATCACCGCGATGGTCTGCGGCAGGGTGTCGGCGTCGACCAGGAAGACGCCGCCCTTGACCTTGGTGACCCGGCGGGCCAGCGACATCGCCTCGGCGGCGGCGGTGCCCTCGTCCAGCAGCGAGGAGCCGGAGGTGTCCAGACCGGTCAGGTCGGCGACCACGGTCTGGAAGTTGATCAGGGCCTCCAGCCGGCCCTGCGAGATCTCCGGCTGGTAGGGGGTGTAGGCGGTGTACCAGGACGGGTTCTCCAGCACGTTGCGCAGGATCACCGGCGGGGTGAAGGTGCCGTAGTACCCGAGGCCGATCATCGACTGCAGCACCGTGTTGCGTCCGGCCAGCTCGCGCAGCTCGGCGAGCACCTGGGCCTCGCTCCGGCCGGCCGGCAGGCCGAGGGCGGTCAGGCTCTTGATCGCGTCCGGCACGGCGGCGTCGGACAGCTCGTCCAGCGAGCCGTAGCCGATGCTCGCCAGCATCTTCTCCTGGGCGGCGGCGTCGGGACCGATGTGACGGTTCTCGAACGGGCTCGAGAGTTCGAGCTCGGTGAGGGTCGGCTTGGCGTTCATGGGGGTCGGGCCTCCTGGTCACGGACCGGCTGGGGTACGCACGCCTCGGACCTTCGCCGCCGTGGGACAGCAGGGGCCTCGAACACACGAACCCGTCGGGCCTCCCCCTCTGTCATCGGTACCTGAGAGCTTCGCCCGCCCGGGACGGCGGTGGCCGGCCCGGCGGCTTGCACCGTCGGTGAGGGTGGGGCCCGCCGGCTCCCTCGCCGTCGGCCCTGCCCTGCTTTCCAGAGTGACCTACCCCGCACGGTACGGATGCCTGAGAGATTCCGGGGAGGGTTTGCTCCTTCGGCGCCCTTCTCCGCCGGGGCGGAGGGGACTCTCCCGAGCGGGCTCGGCAGTCGCGCCCAGGGTACCAGCGGGAGCGCCGCAGATCACGGGCGCCCCCAGCGCACTCCGGGCCTCCGCGACCCGCCCTCGAACGGCCCATCTCCCTCCCCAACGGCGGCGTTCGAATGGCCGACGTCCGATTGATGGCTTTTCGTGTGAAGTGCGGCCGGGAGCTTCCGCCGACCGCCCCCTGACGGAGTGTCAGGGGTGCTTTCGTACCTCTCCTACTGGAGGACAGCGTGCAGACCGACATCGACCCGCGAGACCTGATCGGACACAAGGCGGTCGACCGGAACGGTGACAAGATCGGCACCGTCGACGAGGTCTACCTCGACGACGCGACCGGCGAACCCGAGTGGGCGGCCGTCCGCACCGGGATCTTCGGCCGGGACGCGTTCGTCCCGCTGACCACCAGTGAGTTCTCCGGCGAGGAGCTCCGGGTCCCCTACGACAAGTCCCTGATCAAGGACTCCCCCGACTTCGGCGTGGGCCAGCACCTCTCCCCCGCGCAGGAGCTCCAGCTCTACCGCTACTACGGCCTGGACACCGGCGCACCCGCCGCCGCCCCGCTGGCGGCGGCTGCCGTCGGCACCAACGGCACGGGCACCGCCAAGGACCTCGACTTCGGCTCCGTCGGCACCACCAGCAAGGAAAGCAGCAGCGTGAACGCGACCACCACCGCCCCGACCATGACGGCCGCCCCGATGGCCTTCACCGCCACCTCCGAGATGCCCGCTCCGGCGCCCGCCGCCGCCAAGCCGGCCGAGTCCACCGCCCCCACCGTCCCCGGCAACGCCCCCGGCGGCCCGGTCGAGATCACCTGCCGCGAGGAGCGCCTCGACGTCACCACCGAGTGGCACGTGCTCGGCACCGCCAAGCTGCGCAAGTACGTCACCTCCGAGGCGGTGGAGCGCAAGGTCCCGGTGGTGAAGGAACGGGTGCGGGTGGAGCGGGTGCCGGTCACCGAGGCGGAGCGGGCCGCGCTCAGCGAGCAGGAGATCGCCGAGGCGGTCGAGGAGGTGACCCTCCGGGAGGAGCGCCCGGTGGTCCGCAAGTACCTGGCCCCCATCGAGCGGGTCCGCCTGGTGGTCGAGCGCTACACCGAGGAGGCGGTGATCCGGGACGAGCTGCGCCGCGAGCAGGTGGAGATCCACGACAACACCTCCGGCGTCACGCCCGCCGCCTCCCCGCCGCCGGCCGCCGGCCGCCCCGAACCGCTGCGCTGACCCGCCCCGCCGAAGCCGCCCCGCACCCCGTGTGCCGGGCGGCTTCGGCGTTCCCGCACGTCAAACGCCACTTTGCCAAAGCTTCACCAGAGAATATTTGACACACTGAAGTATCTCCCGTCATGGTTACTTCAGTCCCTTGACTTTCAACTGAAGGAAGCTTCCGTGAGGCCGAGCAGCACGCGCGTGCTCCCCGCCCTGGTGCTGGCGATGCTGGCATTCAGCGTGGTGCAGACCGCCGTCGTCCCGATCCTGCCCTCGCTGGCCAAGGAACTGGACGTCTCCGGTTCCAGCATCACCTGGCTCATGACGGCGAACCTGCTGTCCGCCGCCGTCCTGACCCCGCTGCTCGGCCGCTTCGGCGACCTCCGGGGCCGCAAGCCCATGCTGCTGGTCTCGCTCGGCGGCCTGGTGGCCGGCTCCGCGCTGGCGGTGGGCACCCACTCGTTCACCTGGCTGGTCGTCGCCCGCGTCCTGCAGGGCGCCGGCGGTGGCGTGCTGCCGCTGGCGATCAGCATCGTCCGTGACGAGCTCCCCAAGGAGAAGGTCACCGGCGGCGTCGCGCTGATCTCCGCCTCGATGGGCGTCGGCTCCGGCCTCGGCCTGGTCGCCACCGGCCTGCTGCTGGAGCACTGGGACTACAAGTCCATCTTCTGGATGGGCCTCGGCTTCGGCCTGCTCGCCGTCGCGCTGGTCGCCCTGCGCGTCCCGACCGACCCGGTGGTCGACAAGAACGGCGGCGCCGACCCGCTCGGCGCGCTCACCCTGGCCGGCTGGCTCTCCGCCCTGCTGATCGCGGTCAGCCAGGGCAACACCTGGGGCTGGACCTCCAACCGCACCCTCGGCCTGTTCGCCGCCGCCGCCGTGATCGCCCTGGTCTGGGGGATCATCGAGGTCAAGGTCAAGCACCCGCTGGTGGACATGAAGATGATGGCCCGTCCGGCCGTCGCCTTCACCAACATCTCCGGCCTGCTGATCGGCTTCGGCATGTACGGCTCGTTCATGGTGATCAGCAACTTCGCCCAGACCCCCGAGAAGCTGGCCCACTACGGCTTCACCGCCACCGTGCTGCACGCCGGCGTCATGCTGCTGCCCTCCGCGCTCGGCTCGATGGTCGCCGCCCCGGTCGGCGCCCTGCTGATCGCCCGGCGCGGCCCGCGCCTGCCGCTGGTGCTCGGCGGCCTGCTCGGCGCGGCCGGCATGGTCTACCTGGCGCTGCGTCACTCCGCCGAGGGCGACATCTACTTCGCCTCCGCCGTCTTCGGCCTCGGCGTCGGCCTCGCCTACGCGGCGATGCCCGCCTACATCAACGGCGCCGTCCCGGCCGAGCAGTCCGGCATCGCCAACGGCATGAACGCGGTGCTGCGCACCGTCGGCGGCGCCATCGGCACCGCCGTGATGGCCGCGATCCTGACCGGCGACACCATGAAGCTGCCGATCCCGGTCCAGCTGCCCACCCTGGACGCCTACAAGCACGCGTTCTGGGTCGCCGCCGCGGTCTGCCTGGTGGCCGCCGTGGTCCCGTTCGCGATCCGCCGGATCAAGGAGACCCCCGCTCCGGTCGAGGCCCCCGCCTCGCCCGAGCTGGTGAAGACCGGCGCCTGACGAGGCGTCAGGGGCGTACCGTCCGGCTCGGGCCGGACGGTACGCCCCACCCCGCCGACGCGCTCAGGGACGGGTCGCGCCGACGGCACCCCGGCCGCCGCCGGTACGTGAGGGCATCACGCCCGGACGGACGGCCGCAGGATGAACGGCCCCCGCACCGCTGGACACGGTGCGGGGGCCGTCGTCGTCCCCGCCCTACTCCTCGTCCTCGTCACTCCTCGTCCTCGTCGCCCGCCGGCGGCAGCATCCCGGGGCGCAGTGGCAGCGGCCCCGACGGCGTCAGCTCCGGGTCGTCCACCGCGAAGGTCCGCACCCGCCCGATCCCCCCCTGCGGCGTCTCGAAGCGCACCGTCACCCGGCCCACTCCGCTGCCCTGCACCCACCCCGGCCCGAGCTGACCGTGCGTCACGTCCTGCCCCGGCCGCCACTGCCGCACCACGGCCACCTCCACCACCGGCTCGCTGTCCTGCGGCGCCGCTACCTCCCCCGCCCCAGCCGCCAGCTCCTCCCGCTCGGCCTGGGCGAACAGGTCCTCCTGGGTGAAGTCCGCCAGCTGCGCCACGCCCACCCCCAGCAGCCGCACCCCGCCGGTGATGTCCACCTGCTGGGCCAGCCGCCGGGCCGTCTCGGCGATCACCACCGCGTCGTCGGTCGGCGAGCGCAGCGTCTCCGAGCGGGTGATGGTCGAGAAGTCGAAGCGCCGCACCTTGAGCACCACCGTCCGCCCCGAGCGCCCGGAGGCGTGCAGCCGGCCGACACAACGGGCCGTCAGCTCGTCGATCTCCCGCAGCACCCGCCCCCGGTCGGCCAGGTCCACCTCGAAGGTGTCCTCCACCGAGACGGACTTGGCGTCCCGGTCCGGCACCACGGCGCGCTCGTCCAGGCCCAGCGACATCCGGTGCACGCCGACCCCGTGGGCACGGCCCAGCAGCTGCACCAGCTCACCCTCACCGGCCGCCGCCAGGTCCGCCACCGTGGTCATCCCGACCCGGCGCAGCACCTGCTCGGTGGCCGGGCCGACACCCGGCAGCGCCCGCACCGACATGGTGGAGAGCACCGCCCGCTCCCGGCCGACGCCGATCACCACCAGGCCGTCCGGCTTGGCCTGCTCGGAGGCGATCTTCGCCATCAGCTTGGACCCGGCCAGCCCGACCGAGCCGGTCAGCCCCGTCCGCTCCTCGATGTCGGCCCGCAGGTCGGTGCCGATCGCCACCGCCATCTCGGCCCCGGCCTCCGGCCCCGCCTCGCGCAGCGCCGAGGCGTACGGGCCGGTCTCCAGGTCGACGAACGCCTCGTCCACACTGAGCGGCTCGACCAGCGGTGAGAGCTCCCGCAGCAGGCCCATCACCACCTCGCTGACCTGCCGGTAGGCGTCGTAGCGCCCGCTCAGGAAGGCCGCGTTGGGGCAGAGCCGGCGGGCCTGGGCCATCGGCATCGCCGAGTGCACGCCGAACTTCCGGGCCTCGTAGGAGGCGGTGGAGACCACGCCGCGCAGCCCGAGGCCGCCGACGATCACCGGCTTCCCGCGCAGGCTGGGCTTGGCCGCCTGCTCCACCGCCGCGAAGAAGGCGTCCATGTCGAGGTGGAGGATGCTCGGCACCGAACGCACCCGTCGATCATCCCGCACCCCACCGACAGAACCGTGCGGCAGCGCACCGCGTCAGGAGACGGAGCGCGAAGCGGGCAACGCGAAGCGGGCAACGCGAAGCGGGCAACGCGAAGCGGGCAACGCGAAGCGGGCAACGCGAAGCGGGCAACGCGAAGCGGGCCGGCCGGCCGCCGGGGCTCCGGCTCAGCGCGGCCGGGCCAGCGCCGCCCCGATGCCGTGCTCCTGCTCCCCCCAGAACGTCGGGTCCGGCTCGAAGGCGGCGTCGAAGGCCGCCTTGGCCGCCCCGGGGATCTCCCGCAGGCCGCCGTAGTACCAGGTGGCGTTCGGGTCCTCGTCCACCCCGACGGCGTAGGAGTCGATCCCGGCCGCCTGGCAGAGCGCCAGCGCCCGCCGGGCGTGGAAGGACTGACTGATCAGCACCGCCCGGTCCACCAAGAAGATCCGCTTGGCCCGGACGCAGGAGTCCCAGGTGTCGAAGCCCGCGTAGTCCTCGACCACCTTGCCGGCCGGCACGCCCTGCTCCACCAGGTAGGTCTTCATCACGGTGGACTCGTCGTAGTCGGTGCGGCTGTTGTCCCCGGTGACCAGCACCGCCTGGATCTTCTCCGCCCGGTACAGCTGCACCGCCGCGTCCAGCCGGTGGGCCAGGTACGGCGAGGGCTTTCCGTCGAAGATCCCGGCGCCGAAGACCACGCCCACCGGTGCGGCGGGAGCCCCGGCCACCGTGCCGACCCGGTCCCCCGCCGCCAGCCAGAGCCAGCTCATCGGCGCCAGACCGGCCAGCGCGGCCACTACCAGGGCCTGGAACCAGCGCCGCTGGCTGGTCCTGCTGCGCAGCAGGCGGACCACCGCCGACCGTCCCCGCAGGACTCCGCCCCGCACCACCCGTCGCACCGTTCGCACCAGCGTTCTCCCCTTGTCGTCCGCGGGGAGTGACGCCGGGTCAGCCCGCCCGGTTGCGCCGCTGCGCCAGTTCGTCACCGGGGTCGTAGCCGGTCACCGTCTCGCCGGTGTCGGTCCGCTCGGCGTGCAGCCGCCCGAGCGCGCCCTCCAGCTCCTGCCGGACCGCGCCGACGGCGATGCCGAACACGCCCTGACCACCCTTCAGCAGATCGACCACCTGCTGGGGCGAGGTGCACTCGTACACCGTGGCACCGTCGGACATCAGGGTCAGCTCCGGCAGGTCCTGCTCCTCCATCCGCTGGAGGTGGCCGACCGCGATCCGGATGTTCTGCAGCGAGACCCCGGCGTCCAGCAGCCGCTTGACGATCTTCAGCAGCAGGATGTCCCGGAAGCTGTACAGGCGCTGCGAGTTGGCCGGGTAGGCCGTCCGCACGCTCGGCTCCAGCAGGCCCGTCCGGGCCCAGTAGTCCAGTTGGCGGTACGTGATGCCGGCCGCCGCGCAGGCGGTCGGCCCCCGGTAGCCGATCAGCGCCGAGGTCGGCGCCAGCCGCTCGATGGCGGGCTGTCCCGGCTGCACCGCCGGGAAGCGCGCGAACCTGTGCAGCTCCGCCTCGGCCGCCGAGCCCTCCCGGGGGCGCTCCAGCACCGTGCGCGCGGAACGCGGGACGTGCACGGAGCACTGGCCCCCGCCGTTCGATTGGTCGCCCGAGCCGCTCATGCCTACCTCCGTCCGCTCCGTCCTGATGGGCCGTGCCCCGGAAGGCGCAACCCTCCGGAGCCACCACTGACGGTAGGCAGTCGCCCAGGACCCGTCAACGATCGCCACGCCGGGGCACGGGGTGGACATCACCCGGCCGAGTGGTTTTTCGTGCCCCTAGTGTGGGTAGACGAACGCCCTTTGGCAAAAGCCGACTTGCGGAACGGACCGGCGGGAGGCTACTGACCCCCGGTCAGACGCCGGTCACTGCTGGCCACCGAAGTCCTCCGGCGAGACCTGGTCGAGGAACTCGCGGAACTTCTCGACCTCGTCCTCCTGCTCGTCCGGGATCGCGATGCCCGCCTCGGCGAGCACCTCCTCGGCACCGAAGATCGGCGTCCCGGTCCGCAGCGCCAGCGCTATCGCGTCGGACGGCCGGGCACTCACCTCGACCCCGCCGGAGAACACCAGGTCGGCGTAGAAGACGCCGTCCCGCAGATCACTGATCCGCACCTCGGTGAGGTCCTGCCCCAGCGCCTCCAGCACGTCCTTGAACAGGTCGTGGGTCAGCGGCCGGACCGGCGTCATCCCCTGCTGGGCGAACGCGATCGCGGTGGCCTCGCCAGGACCGATCCAGATCGGCAGGTACCGATCGCCCCCGACCTCCCGAAGCAGCACGATCGGCTGGTTGGAAGGCATCTCCACCCGGACACCCACGACGTCGAGCTCATTCACACTGGCAACCCTATGGCCCAGCCACCGGATATGAAAGCGCAGCCGGTCAGCCGTGCCCGGACGACCCGGACAACGTCGACTGCGCCCACCCCTACGAGCGCAGCCGCAGGCCCGCCTGGACCATCGCCGCGTGCAGCCGCACCGAGAGCGTGGCCAGCTCCCGGGCGGTCGCCTCGGCGTGCGCCCGGGTCTGCGGATTCCGGTGCCGGCGCAGCGGCGCCACCACCTGCTCCACCAGCGCGACCTCCCGGTCGGCCGCCGCCTTCATCGCCCGCAGGTGCCGGGGCTCCAGCCCGAACCGCCCCAACTCGCCCACCAACCGGGCGACCTGGAGCGCCTCGCCGTCGTAGCCGCCGTCCGGTCCCGGAGCGATCAGTCCGTACGACTCCCACTCCGCCAGCTCCGTCTCGGCCGCCTCGGCGGCGGCCAGCAGCTCGGCCCGGCCCAGCCGCACCCCGCCGCCGGGCGTGGCGGCGACCAGCTCGCGGTCGGCCTCCTCCACCGGGCCCGGCCGGTTGTCGGGCGCGGGGAGGGCCGGTGGGGCCTCCCCGCGCTCGATCGCGTCCAGGTGCTCCCGGATCACCCGCAGCGGCAGGTAGTGGTCGCGCTGCATCCGCAGCACGTACGCCAGCCGCTCCAGGTCGGCGGAGCTGAACTTGCGGTAGCCCGAGGGCGTCCGCTGGGGCTCGACCAGCCCCTCCGCCTCCAGGAAGCGGATCTTCGAGATGGTGACCTCCGGGAAGTCGTCCCGGAGGTACGCCAACACCGCGCCGATGCTGAGCAGTTCGTCACCGCGCCGCCGCCCCTCGCCCGCTCGGCGGGAGGCCGGAACGGGCGAGGTCTCGGTGCTGGAAGGGGTGGTCACACGGGCTCCTGCCGACGTCGGATCCAGTCCCCCCGGACAACGCGCCTGCGGTCTCAGTACCCCCGGTGCTGGCTGGCGAAGAACACCAGCCGGTACTTGCCGATCTGCACCTCGTCGCCGTTGCCGAGCTGGACCTCGTCGATCCGCTCCCGGTTGACGTAGGTGCCGTTCAGGCTGCCCACGTCGGCGACGGTGAAGCCGCCCGGCCGGCGGCGGAACTCCACGTGCCGCCGGGAGACCGTGACGTCGTCCAGGAAGATGTCACCCTCGGGGTGACGGCCCGCCGTGGTGACGTCCTTGTCCAGCAGGAAGCGGCTGCCCGAGTTCGGGCCGCGCTGCACGATAAGCAGCGCGGAGTGCGGCGGCAGCGCGTCGATCGCGGCCAGCACGTCGGCGTTGAGCGCCGGGGTGGCGCCGGTGCCGGTCGTGGTGTTGGGGTCGTAGGACTCCAGGCCGTGGATCGAGATGGTCGAGGTGACCTCGGCCGAGTGCTCCGGCGCGCCGCCGCGCAGCTGCGTGCCGCAGTTGGAGCAGAACCGGGCCGTGGCCGCGTTCTGGTTCCCGCAGCGCGGACACGGGGACGGACCACCAGCCATCTTCACAGCCTCCTGGAGGTCCACACCCGGCAGGGTCTGACCGGCATAGGGGTCATTCTGGGCGAACCCTCCACCAGAGGTTGAGGGTCCCGACTGGAAACCTATGCGCGGAGCACCGGACTGGTCGACCGACGCGCCGTGACCCGCCGGATTGCCACCGTCCCGGAACAGCGGGCGCTCGGCGTACTCCACCGACTCCGGCGAGGGACGCATCCCCGGCACGGAGGACTCGTCCGCCCGGTGGCGGGCGGTCGGCTGCTCGACCGCCGCAGCGCGGTTCTTCTTGCGGCCGAACAGCTTCGAGAACAGACTCACGGGCGAATCCCCTTGCGTGTGACAGACCCGCCCGCGGGGCAGGGTGTGCGGTTCGGACAGGCAGCCGGCCGGTGTGGCGGCCGGTTCGGAACGGGCGATCGGCCCCAGTCTCCCCGACCGGGTTGCCCACGCCCGCACCGGGGGCGGTGCGGAACTGACGGACCGTCCGTCGGTCGGGCCGTCACCTCGCCGCCGGCTTGGCGTACTGAGGTGCCGTCGGGGCGGCCAGCGCGTCGACCACGACCTTCTGCTCCTGGGTGATGGTGGCGCGCGCCTTCTGCTTCTCCAGGGTGCGCACCACACCCCCCGGGATGTTCAGCGCGGGGGTGAGGTCCTGCGGGTTCCCCACCACGGTGAACCGGTACGGCGCGGACAGGTCCTTGCCGTCCACCTGCACACGGTCCTCACCGCTGTCGGTGAAGTAGCTGCCGGCCACCACTCGCACGTCGTTGATCTGAATCGCCTCCGCCCCTGCGGCTCGGAGTTCCTGCAGGGTGTCCAGCAGCATATCGGCCTTCACCTGCCGTTGGGGATCATCGATCGTCAGCACGATCCCCGGACCGGTCGCACGCACCGTACCCGCCAGCACCCCGAGCTCCGTGGCCTTCTTCCTGGTCTGCTCCTGGGCCTCCTTGGCCTGGTTGGAGCTGTTCTCCAACTGCGCCAGGGACTGCTCCAGCTGCGTCTTCTCCTGCTGGAGACGCTGCTGACGGCTGTCCAGTTCGTCGAGGATGCGCACCAGGTCCTCCTGGCGGGCGCCGCGCAGCTGGCTGTGGTCGTTGGTCGACCGCACCTGCACCGCCAGCGCGAAACCCAGCACCAACAGCAGGGCGGCCACCACCAGCTGACCCCGCGACAGGCGCGGCGGCCAGAGCGCGGTCCGCAACCGCCGACGCGGCGTGTTCTCCTCCTCCGGCGCTCCGGCCGCCGGCGCCGCCCGCTCCGACTCCGGCCCGGGCACCGGCACCGGCACCGGCACCGGCTGCGGCTGCGGCTGCGGCTCAGCCGACTCCGCCGGTACCTCCGCCGTCCCGGGCGTGTCGGCCTCCGGCCGCTGCTCTCCCGACCGCTGTTCCCCGGCCTCCCGCTCCGGCCGCACCGGCCGCTCGCCGACGGGATCGCGCCGCTCCTCGGCAGGCTCGGGCCGATGTTCCTCCCGCTGCTCCTCGGGGGGCTCCGGCTGCCGCTGCTCCGGCTTCTGTTCCTCCGCTGCCACCGCTCCCCCTCAGGCCCGGAACACGTGCCGGCGGATCGCGGCGGCGTTGGAGAAGATCCGGATGCCGAGCACGACCACCACGCCGGTGGAGAGCTGCGAGCCGACGCCCAGCTGGTCGCCCAGGTAGACGATCAGCGCGGCGACCACCACGTTGGAGAGGAAGGAGACCACGAAGACCTTGTCGTCGAAGATCCCGTCCAGCATCGCCCGGACGCCGCCGAACACCGCGTCCAGCGCCGCCACCACCGCGATCGGCAGGTACGGCACCACGGCGTCGGGCACCTCGGGCTGCACGATCAGACCGGCGATCACGCCGATCACGAGACCCAGCACGGCAATCACGGGGTAGCTGCTCCTGAGATGTCGGGCTGCGCGTACCGCAGCGTGATGCCGAGCGCGCCCGGCACCGTCAGCTTCTTCTGCACGGTGAGGGTGGACTTGATGCCGTAGCTGTCCTGAATGATCTTCAGGTAGCGCCCGGCCTCGCCGTCCTGGAAGGACTGGCCGAACGCGGCCCCGTCCCCGATCGCCAGCACGGTGTACGGCGGCACCAGCGGGCGGTTGTCGACCAGCACCGCGTCACCGGCCGCCCGGATCGCGGAGAGCTCGGTGAGCCGCTGGCCGTTGATCGAGACGGCCTCCGCCCCGGCCCGCCAGACACCGTTGACGACCAGTTGGATGTCCCGGTCCCGCAGCCTGCCGGTGTTGGAGAAGCCCTCCGCCTGGCGCGGGTCGGAGACGCTGCCCCCGGCCCCGGTGCCCGAGGCGTCCTCCAGCACCAGCTTGAAGCCGGGGCCGACCACCTCGGCGGTGCCCGCCCGGGCGGCCAGGTCGTCCAGCGCGGAGGTGCCGTCGCTCTGCAACGCCTCGCCCTGGGCCTTCTCGACCTTGCCCCGCAGGTCCTGGATCTGCTGCTGCATCTTGTCGGCCGAGCCGGTGGCGTCCTGCACCCGCTGCACCAGGGCGTCCCGCTCCCGGGCCAGGGTGGGCGCCGCCTGCTGGGTGTTCACCGCGCCGACGGTCACCACGGTGGTGGCCAGCGCCAGCCCGAGGGCCAGCACCAGCTTGCCCTTCACGGCCGTCGGCATCCGGCGCGGGCCCTCGCCCCCGCGGGCCTTGGCAGCCTCGGCGTACCCCTCGTCCAGTCCGTGGTCCATCACGCTGGTCAGCAGGGACATCGAGGCGTCCGGGCGCGCGTAGCGTCCGTCCCGGTCACTCGGCGTCGGCGATGCTGGCATGCGAGACATCGTCCCATGTCGCCGACCGGGTGAACGCACACCCCCCGCCGTGACATGCCCGATCGGTCACCCGATCGTGACCTGGACGTCCCGGGGCGGGCGGTTCGCACCGCCCGCCCCGGTCGTACCCGCCGCGCTAGCGGCCGGCGCCGTCCACCACGGCCGCCCACTCGTCCAGCAACTGCTGGGTGGCCGCGTCGTCCGGGCCCTCCGCCCAGAGGTGGGTGACCGCCTCCGCCGGGTCCGGCAGCACCAGCGTCCAGCGCCCGTCCGCCTCGACCACCCGGACGCCGTCGGTGGTGTCCAGCCGCCGGTTCCCGGCCGCCTCGACCACCGAGCGCATCACCATGCCCTTGGCCGCCCACGGCGTGGCGATGTCCCGGCGCTGGATGTGCGCCTGCGGGATGCGGGCGTCGATCTGACTCAGCGTCAGCTGGGTCCGTGCCACCAGGCCGACCAGCCGGACGAAGGCCGCGGCCCCGTCCAGCACCCCGCTGAACTCCGGCACCACGAACCCGCCGCGCCCGTCACCGCCGAAGACGGTGGTGTCGGCCGCCGCGGCCTTGGCCAGGTCGTCCGGCGAGGTGGTCGTCCAGATCACCTGGGTGCCGTGGTACGCCGCCACCTGCTCGGCGATCCGGGTGGTGGTCACCGGCAGCGCCACCTGCCCGCTCCGCCGCTCGGCCGCGACCAGGTCCAGCAGCACCAGCAGCGCCCGGTCGTCCTGGATCACCCGGCCCAGCTCGTCCACGAAGGAGACCCGCTCGCCGACCGGGTCGAACCGCACCCCGAAGGCCGCCCGGGAGGAGGAGACCAGCTCCCCCAGCCTGGCCAGCCCGGCCCGCCGCGACTCCGCGTCCTCCGTCGGCCGCGCCTCGTCCAGGCCGCCGCTGACGGTCAGCGTCTCGACCCCGAGCCGGCCCAGGATCGACGGCAGCACCAGCCCGGCACTGCCGTGCGCGGCGTCCACCACCACCTTGAGCCCGGCCTCCCGGACCCCTCGGGTGTCCACCGCCCGCAGCAGGTTCCCCGCGTACGAGTCGAAGACGCTCGCCGGGTGCAGCAGGTCACCGATCTCACCGGGGAACGCCCGGCGGTACTCCTGCCGCTGGTACACCCGGTCCAGCTTCCGCTGCCCGGCCTGCGACAGGTCGGCCCCGCGCTCGTCGAAGAACAGGATGTCCAGCGAGTCCGGCACCCCCGGCGAGGTCCGCAGGAAGATCCCGCCGGCACTGCCGCGCGCGGTGTGCTGCCGGGCCACCGGCAGCGGCACGTTCTCCAGGTCGCGGACGTCGATCGCGCTGGTCTGCAGGGCGGAGATCATCGCCCGTTTGAGTGCCCGCGCACCCCGCGAGTGGTCACGCGCAATGGTGACGGTCGCGCCCTTCTTCAGCGTGGTCGCGTACGCCCCCGCCAGTCGGACGGCCAGCTCCGGGGTGATCTCGACGTTGAGGATGCCGGAGACCCCGCGCACCCCGAAGAGGTGCTCCTGTCCCCGGGACTCCCAGATCACCGAGGTGTTGACGAAGGCGCCGGCCTCGACGGTCTTGAACGGGTAGACCCGGACGTTGCCCGAGATGATCGACTCCTCGCCGATCAGGCACTCGTCCCCGATCACCGCCCCGTCCTCGATCCGGGCCGCCCGCATCACGTCGGTGTTCTTGCCGACCACGCACCCGCGCAGGTTCGACTGCGGCCCGATGTAGACGTTGTCGTGGATCACCGCCTTGTGCAGGAACGCGCCGCGCTTCACGACGACGTTGGAGCCCAGCACGGTGTGCTCGCGCAGCTCCACGCCGGCCTCGACCTTGGCGTAGTCCCCGATGTACAGCGGCCCGCGCAGCACTGCCTCCGGGTCCACCTCGGCCCCCTCGGCGATCCAGACGCCCGGGGAGATCTCGAAGCCGTCGAGCTCGACGTCCACCTTCCCCTCCAGGACGTCGGCCTGGGCCTTGCCGTAGCTCTCGTGCGTGCCCACGTCCTCCCAGTAGCCCTCGGCGACGTAGCCGTAGACCGGCTTGCCCTCCTTGAGCAACTGCGGGAAGACGTCACCGGACCAGTCGACCACCTCGCCGGCCGCGACGTAGTCGAAGACCTCCGGCTCCATGACGTAGATCCCGGTGTTCACGGTGTCCGAGAAGACCTGACCCCAGGTCGGCTTCTCCAGGAACCGCTCGACCCGGCCCTCGTCGTCGGTGATCGTGATCCCGAACTCCAACGGATTCGGGACCCGGGTGAGACAGACCGTCACCAGAGCACCCTTGCTCCGGTGGAACTCGATCAGATCGGTGAGGTTGAAGTCGGTCAGAGCATCGCCGGAGATCACCAGGAACGAATCGTCCCTGAGTGCGTCCTCCGCGTTCTTGACGCTTCCCGCCGTACCGAGCGGCACCTCCTCATTGGCATAGGTGAGGTGCATCCCCAGTTCTTCACCGTCCCCGAAGTAGTTCTTCACCAGGGAGGCGAGGAACTGCACGGTGACGACGGTGTCGGAGAGGCCGTGACGCTTCAGCAGCCTCAGCACGTGCTCCATGATCGGGCGGTTCGCCACCGGCAGCAGTGGTTTGGGCATGCTCGAAGTCATCGGGCGAAGGCGAGTTCCCTCGCCCCCTGCCATCACAACGGCTTTCATTCGGGTGCGTCCTCCTTCGCGGCGCTGGAAAACCCCTGCACGGGCTTCCATCAAACCGTTCCGAAGGCATCTCTACCCGTTGAGTCCCACCCGACGCACCTGAGGGGCGTGGGACTCGTCTCGTCCCACGCCCCTCAGGTACACCGCACTTCTCCGCGATCAGGCCGCGGCGATCCGATCCGCCTTGATCAGCTGCCACGCCTGAATGGCGTACAGGATGCCGGACCACCAGTAGAGGACCGTGCCCCACCAGATGAAGGCCCAACTCACCACCGCGGCCGGATCGGCCACCCAACTGGTGCCGACGCCCAGGAGCAGAAGCGGAAAGGCGTACATCAGATTGAAGGTCGCCGCCTTCCCGAGGAAAGCCACCTGCAGGGGCCCGTACCCGTGCCGCCCCAACACCAGCAACCAGAGCCCCACGAACACCTCCCGCGCCAGCAGGATCGCCGTGACCCACCAGGGCAGGATCTCCCGCCAGGTCAGACCCACCAGGGTCGACAGCACGTACAGCCGGTCCGCGGCCGGATCGAGGAGCTGCCCGAGCCGGCTGATCTGCCCCCACCGCCGGGCCAGCTTCCCGTCCAGGTAGTCGCTGACCCCGCTGAGCATCAGGATGGCGATCGCCCAGCCGTCGTTGTTCGGCCCCCCGAACACCGGCCACAGGATCAGCCACAGGAAGATCGGAACACCCACCAGCCGGCCCATGCTCAGCAGGTTGGGAATGGTGAGGACGCGGTCGGTCTGAACGCGCGTCTCCTGGACCTCCACGAGGAAGCCTCCCTGTACGGTACGAAAACGGTGCGGACTGACCATACAACAGAGAAGCCCCCCATCCTGAGGATGAGGGGCTTCTCTTGAATGATTGTTCGGCGGCGTCCTACTCTCCCACAGGGTCCCCCCTGCAGTACCATCGGCGCTGTGAGGCTTAGCTTCCGGGTTCGGAATGTAACCGGGCG